>NZ_JBPZPT010000047.1:0-200 GCF_056156565.1 Bradyrhizobium sp. JHI2711 | reverse complement strand
CCGGTGGCGGCTACGACGTGGTCTGGAAGAACTCGGCCAACGGGCACTACTCGGTCTGGAGCACCGACAGCACCGGCAATTTCGTGACGACGCTAGCCGCGGCTCCCGAGGTCCTGGGGAGCGATCCGACCCTGAAAGCACTGGAGCCGACGCTGCAGCAGGATCTCAATGGCGACGGCACGATCGGAGTGCCGATTGCC
>NZ_JBPZPT010000046.1:0-205 GCF_056156565.1 Bradyrhizobium sp. JHI2711 | reverse complement strand
CCGGTGGCGGCTACGACGTGGTCTGGAAGAACTCGGCCAACGGGCACTACTCGGTCTGGAGCACCGACAGCACCGGCAATTTCGTGACGACGCTAGCCGCGGCTCCCGAGGTCCTGGGGAGCGATCCAACCCTGAAAGCACTGGAGCCGACGCTGCAGCAGGATCTCAATGGCGACGGCACGATCGGAGTGCCGATTGCCAGCCC
>NZ_JBPZPT010000045.1:0-211 GCF_056156565.1 Bradyrhizobium sp. JHI2711 | reverse complement strand
ATGAGGTTGCGAATCAAGCGCCAGTTGCAAGCCCTATAGCCTTGGCCGCAGGTACGGAGGACATTGTCTACACGATCAGCGCAACGACCTTGCTCGCTGGAGTCACGGACGTCGACAGCTCTTCGCTCTCGATCACCTCGGTCAGCGTGGCGAGCGGTGGTGGCAGCATCGTCAACAACGGCAATGGCACCTGGACGTATACGCCGGCCGC
>NZ_JBPZPT010000044.1:0-235 GCF_056156565.1 Bradyrhizobium sp. JHI2711 | reverse complement strand
CGACCAGCGTGTTCCGGTCCGGCGGCAACTATTATCTGAACAACATCTCGACCGGCACCGGCCCAACGCTGAAATACCAAGGCAATGTGGTGGACACGGCCAATTACACGACGTGGTCCGTCATTGCTGCCGAGCAGGTGTCCGGTGGCGGCTACGACGTGGTCTGGAAGAACTCGGCCAACGGGCACTACTCGGTCTGGAGCACCGACAGCACCGGCAATTTCGTGACGACGCT
>NZ_JBPZPT010000043.1:0-250 GCF_056156565.1 Bradyrhizobium sp. JHI2711 | reverse complement strand
CGATCCGACCCTGAAAGCACTGGAGCCGACGCTGCAGCAGGATCTCAATGGCGACGGCACGATCGGAGTGCCGATTGCCAGCCCCGTCACGATCGAGGCGTTGGGATCGACCAGCGTGGTGGTGTCCAGCGGCAATTACTATCTGACCAACATCTCGACCGGCGTCGGCCCAACGCTGAAATACCAAGGCAATGTGGTGGACACGGCCAATTACACGACGTGGTCCGTCATTGCTGCCGAGCAGGTGTCC
>NZ_JBPZPT010000042.1:0-250 GCF_056156565.1 Bradyrhizobium sp. JHI2711 | reverse complement strand
TCGGGAGCCGCGGCTAGCGTCGTCACGAAATTGCCGGTGCTGTCGGTGCTCCAGACCGAGTAGTGCCCGTTGGCCGAGTTCTTCCAGACCACGTCGTAGCCGCCACCGGACACCTGCTCGGCCGCAATGACGGACCACGTCGAGTAATTGGCCGTGTCCACCACATTGCCTTGGTATTTCAGCGTTGGGCCGGTGCCGGTCGAGATGTTGTTCAGATAATAGTTGCCGCCGGACCGGAACACGCTGGTCG
>NZ_JBPZPT010000041.1:0-255 GCF_056156565.1 Bradyrhizobium sp. JHI2711 | reverse complement strand
CGTCAGATCGTCGTCATTGGCCGGCTGCGGCGTTCGGTAAACGCCCGAGCGCGACAGCCCGAGCAGCCGGCACTGGTGGCGGATCGACAGCACGCCATGCGCGCGGTCGAGCTTCGCCCTGCGGTCCTGGACGCTCATCTTCCGGACCTCTTCGCTAAAAAATCCCGCTCCACGACCAACTGCCCGATCTTGGCATGCAGCTTCTCGATCTCACGGTCGCGACCAACGTCCGCCGCCTCCCCAGCGGGATCAAAA
>NZ_JBPZPT010000040.1:0-255 GCF_056156565.1 Bradyrhizobium sp. JHI2711 | reverse complement strand
CGTTCCCAATAAATGGTTCGGGCACGAAGCCCGCTTTTTTGCACAGGGCTTACGGCATGTTGATCCACTGTTTCGTCATCACTGTTCCCGAGCCTTGCAATCTCGCCAGAAGTCGTCAGCTGAAAGCGGGATCCCTGCGTTCGTAGAGTGCTCCTGGCTTGTTCAAGACCACCCAGACAATGCGAGCCATCTTGGCGGCTAGTGCGACAACGGCCTTATTCGGATGCATCCGAGCTTGGAGCCCGTTGAGCCAGC
>NZ_JBPZPT010000039.1:0-255 GCF_056156565.1 Bradyrhizobium sp. JHI2711 | reverse complement strand
TTTCAGCTGACGACTTCTGGCGAGATTGCAAGGCTCGGGAACAGTGATGACGAAACAGTGGATCAACATGCCGTAAGCCCTGTGCAAAAAAGCGGGCTTCGTGCCCGAACCATTTATTGGGAACGGCGTGCGCGGATCTCATCATGGCCTGGCTGCAACAGCAGTCCGCTCGCGAGAGGCCGGATACATTTATGCAACTGGAAGCGTCATTTTCGCTGTTACGACCCTTGCACGGACGGTGCGGACCATACATTC
>NZ_JBPZPT010000038.1:0-255 GCF_056156565.1 Bradyrhizobium sp. JHI2711 | reverse complement strand
CGCCGAGTGTCCCAACAAAGATTGCGTTGACGACCTGCTGCAACGCGTTGATCGACAAGCCAACAACAGACGGAATGGCGAGCCGTAGGATAAGTCTGAACAGACCGGGGTCTGATAGATCGATGCGAGCGTTCTTGTTCGGCATCACATCGTGATCGACCTCGGCGGCGAATTCCGCATCGGGCTCACTCATGGATGAAGGTGTCCCGAGATCTTCCGAATTTCATTGATCGTCTGCAACAGCTCCTGTTGCAA
>NZ_JBPZPT010000037.1:0-269 GCF_056156565.1 Bradyrhizobium sp. JHI2711 | reverse complement strand
TGACACGGAAGTTGAATTGATCGTAGTCAATGCCTTCCCAGTGCTTGAGTTCGTCTGGTGCTTCGCTGTTCGCGTAGTGCTCGAGCCGCTTCAACCAGGGAGAGAGCCTTTGTACGGCCTCGGCACCATTCACATCATGGCCTGCAGCAAGAGCGTTGTATGCGTCCTCCAATGCTTCCAGGAATAGCCGATAGCCCATCCCATCCACTACGAAATGATGCACCAGTACCAGCAGATAATAATCGCCGCTTTCCGAAGCACGGAAGGCC
>NZ_JBPZPT010000036.1:0-283 GCF_056156565.1 Bradyrhizobium sp. JHI2711 | reverse complement strand
GGCAATCGGCACTCCGATCGTGCCGTCGCCATTGAGATCCTGCTGCAGCGTCGGCTCCAGTGCTTTCAGGGTCGGATCGCTCCCCAGGACCTCGGGAGCCGCGGCTAGCGTCGTCACGAAATTGCCGCTGCTGTCGGTGCTCCAGACCGAGTAGTGCCCATTGGCCGAGTTCTTCCAGACCACGTCGTAGCCGCCACCGGACACCTGCTCGGCAGCAATGACGGACCACGTCGTGTAATTGGCCGTGTCCACCACATTGCCTTGGTATTTCAGCGTTGGGCCG
>NZ_JBPZPT010000035.1:0-289 GCF_056156565.1 Bradyrhizobium sp. JHI2711 | reverse complement strand
AGGAGACTCGCTGTCGCTTCCCGGTCGATCTCAAGATGATACTTGGCCCGATCTACCCGAAGCGAACGGCCGTTCGCATCCTCGCGACGACCTTTAAGACTTGCATCGTGAAGCTCTCTCGCGCTTTTTCGGCAACACTCGTGCGGGCCGATGACGCGTCGTTGACACGGAAGTTGAATTGATCGTAGTCAATGCCTTCCCAGTGCTTGAGTTCGTCTGGTGCTTCGCTGTTCGCGTAGTGCTCGAGCCGCTTCAACCAGGGAGAGAGCCTTTGTACGGCCTCGGCACC
>NZ_JBPZPT010000034.1:0-293 GCF_056156565.1 Bradyrhizobium sp. JHI2711 | reverse complement strand
ATTTCGTGACGACGCTAGCCGCGGCTCCCGAGGTCCTGGGGAGCGATCCAACCCTGAAAGCACTGGAGCCGACGCTGCAGCAGGATCTCAATGGCGACGGCACGATCGGAGTGCCGATTGCCAGCCCCGTCACGATCGAGGCGTTGGGATCGACCAGCGTGGTGGTGTCCGGCGGCAATTACTATCTGACCAACATCTCGACCGGCGTCGGCCCAACGCTGAAATACCAAGGCAATGTGGTGGACACGGCCAATTACACGACGTGGTCCGTCATTGCTGCCGAGCAGGTGTCC
>NZ_JBPZPT010000033.1:0-319 GCF_056156565.1 Bradyrhizobium sp. JHI2711 | reverse complement strand
TCTCAAGCACAGCCTGACCTTCGATCTTGCGGCGGATATCGCGGATGATCCGGCCCAGTCGGCTGCGCAGGATGCGCAACTGCCGCTGATGCCGCTTGAATTGCTTGGCATGGCCGTAGCGTCCCGCCATCATTGTCGCGGTTTTGGCAATGCGCAGATAGGACTGCCGCAGCTTGACCCCGTGCTTCCTCGCCTGTCACTGGGCGGTGAATACTCCCCAAATATGGGCATCGAAAATTCCCTAGCTGGCATCCCAGCCTGAAGGGGCCGCGGCGCGGAGGCCCCACATACCGGAGCGCTGCGGCCCCTTCAGGCTTTC
>NZ_JBPZPT010000032.1:0-319 GCF_056156565.1 Bradyrhizobium sp. JHI2711 | reverse complement strand
TTGGTGCTGGTGAGTACCTAGAGGCGAGTCGAGGCGCCAGTACCGCTCTCGCGCTCGCCGCGCCAGTCGGCATCACGGTCACAGTCGCTCTGTTTCTAAACATGCGAGAGATCTTCCTAGCGCTCGGCGCAACTCCAACCATCATGCCCCTGGCGCTCGACTACGCGACCACACTTTTGTTCGGATGCACCTTGATGCTTCTGAATATCGTCAACGGCTTCATCGTCCGAGCCGAAGGCGATACGCGATTTAGCATGTGGACGATGATGACCGCCTTCATACTGAACGCTGGCCTTGATCCAGTGCTCATATCCGTGCT
>NZ_JBPZPT010000031.1:0-344 GCF_056156565.1 Bradyrhizobium sp. JHI2711 | reverse complement strand
AGAGCATGACCTTTGCAGCCCTCAGTACGCGAGCAAAATCGCGTGCGCCCCAGCCAAAACCCAGGATAGCTTGAGACCCCATACAGAAACCGCTGATAAGCAGTGCGCCAATCGTTAAGAGTCGCACGGCTATTCCCACGGCCGCGATGGACTCTTCGCCGAAGGGCGCAGCTGCTCCGTACAAGAGCACGACAGTAATAGCAGATAAGATGCTGGGCATGGTCGCTGGCGCCCCCACGAACGCTATCTGTCTGATGCGATCTGCTCGCAACGAGATGTGAGACATCCTGACGACGACCATTCCGCGTCGCTTGGTAAAATACGCGATATAGAGGCTAATAGCC
>NZ_JBPZPT010000030.1:0-360 GCF_056156565.1 Bradyrhizobium sp. JHI2711 | reverse complement strand
CGCGGGCCGGGGGGCGGTGGACGCTGATGGCGTTGGCGCGAAAGGGTTTGCAGGGCGGAGAGCCGTGAGCAAAGACCTCGCGCATACGACCGGTGTCATCGGCGTACGGCAAAATCGTGTGGTCCTGACGCCCGGGGTCTGTGCGTCAAGTCTTGCGGTGATGTTGCGGCCCAACCGGGCAAGCGCATCAGCCATCCGCGGGGCGACGGGGGCAATAGTGCATCGCTCCCCGAGGAGAGCACGACATAAGCCGTAAAGCCACTGCGCAGGGAAGGCCGGATGTTTGGCTTCACCTGTATGCCGCTGTGCAAATTCTTCGTTGCCACCTTTCGCACAGTGGACCGTGGGTGCCCGGCCGGC
>NZ_JBPZPT010000029.1:0-413 GCF_056156565.1 Bradyrhizobium sp. JHI2711 | reverse complement strand
CCAGACCACGTCGTAGCCGCCACCGGACACCTGCTCGGCAGCAATGACGGACCACGTCGTGTAATTGGCCGTGTCCACCACATTGCCTTGGTATTTCAGCGTTGGGCCGACGCCGGTCGAGATGTTGGTCAGATAGTAATTGCCGCCGGACACCACCACGCTGGTCGATCCCAACGCCTCGATCGTGACAAGGCTGCCTGCGGGTATACCAATCGCGCCATCGCCATTGAGATCCTGCTGGAGCGTCGGCTCCAGTGCTTTCAGGGTCGGATCGCTCCCCAGGACTTCGGGAGCCGCGGCTAGCGTCGTCACGAAATTGCCGGTGCTGTCGGTGCTCCAGACCGAGTAGTGCCCGTTGGCCGAGTTCTTCCAGACCACGTCGTAGCCGCCACCGGACACCTGCTCGGCCGCAA
>NZ_JBPZPT010000028.1:0-433 GCF_056156565.1 Bradyrhizobium sp. JHI2711 | reverse complement strand
CAATTCAAGCGGCATCAGCGGCAGTTGCGCATCCTGCGCAGCCGACTGGGCCGGATCATCCGCGATATCCGCCGCAAGATCGAAGGTCAGGCTGTGCTTGAGAACACGTTCGCCCTCCCGCTCAGCCGGGCCTCGCAGATCCGCTCGCAGCAGCAGCGCCAGCGCGGCTTCAAGCTTTATTCCTTCCACGCCCCGGAGATGGAGTGCATCGGCAAGGGCAAAGCAGCCGCGCCTTACGAGTTCGGCGTCAAAGCCTCCATCGTCACCAACAACCGCCGTTCTCCCGGGGGCCTGTTCGTGCTGCACGCCAGGGCGCTACCCGATAACCCGTACGACGGTCACACCTTGCGGGACGTCATCGACCGCACCGAGACACTCACCGGCTGCGCGATCGAGCGGGCCTATGTCGACAAGGGATACCGCGGCCACGACG
>NZ_JBPZPT010000027.1:0-637 GCF_056156565.1 Bradyrhizobium sp. JHI2711 | reverse complement strand
GGACGACGGGATCGGGCGATCTGTTCCGGGCCAGGCTGGACCAAATCATCAATATGAAGCACGAGCTGGTTCAGCTCGCCGGCAAGGTCGATTGGGACTGGATCGACGGCGAGATCGCGCCGCTCTATAGCGAGAATGGTCGGCCCGGGATCGCGAGCCGCTTCATGATCGGGCTGTTGCTGCTCAAGCACATTTACGGGCTGTCCGATGAGGGGGTGTGCGAGCGCTGGGTCCACGCCCCATATTTCCAGTACTTCACCGGCGAAGAGTTCTTCCAGCACGCATTCCCGCACGAGCGCTCGGACCTGAGCCACTGGCGCAAGCGGCTCGGCGACAAGCTGGAGCTGTTGCTGGCCGAGAGCTTGCGGGTGGCACACGAGGCCGGCGCGTTACGCAGCCAGGACATCAAGCGGGTCACAGTCGATACCACTGTGCAGCCGAAGGCGATCACCTTCCCGACCGATGCCAAGCTCTTGCACGCGGCGATCAAGGGGCTCAACCGTCTGGCGAGTGTCAACGGGCAGCGAACTTTCCGTGAGAATGGGCTTCCAAATTTCCCTAGGTGACGGCGATTGTGGTTCGGGGATCAGCCGCTATCGGGATCGTCATTGGTCCTTCCAGGCGGGCGGCCGCGGCG
>NZ_JBPZPT010000026.1:0-793 GCF_056156565.1 Bradyrhizobium sp. JHI2711 | reverse complement strand
AAAGATAGACCGTGCTCGCCTTTCCTCCGTTCCTTACCGCGAGATAGAAACTAGTCCATCTGCTGAGCCCCGCACCAGGAACGAGCGGGTTCTTGCTCGGATCTGGGAGGATCTATTAGGCGCCGAGGGGGTGGGAATCGACAGCAGTTTCTTTGATATTGGCGGCGATTCTCTTCTGAGCGTACGTTGCGTCACGCTGGCGCGCAAAGCCGGGCTGAATCTCACTGTCAACCTGCTCTATCGAACACCGACCATCAGGGAGTTGGCGGCCGGGCAAGCGGAGGCGGCACCCCACAACGTGGCTTCCGCGGACGGCCTACTGCCTGTGCCCCCCGTAATATCGTTTTGGAATTCTCTTGTCGGCTTTGACGAGCATTTTAACCTCGGCGATCTGTTCTTCTTGCGCGGCGGCATCCTGGACATCAAGATCCTGGACCGCGCTCTGGCCCATGTCATCGAGAGGCACGAAGGCCTCAGGCTCCGCGTTGCCCGAACCCAAGATGGACTCCGGCTGGGGATTGGCCCTTGTCCGGCCGCACGCATCGTGGAGGAGATCGATCTCGTCCGGATGACCGGCCCAGACCAGCGCAGGACAATCGAGAGCGTCTCGGCAAGACGTCAACACATGTTTCGGTTTGACGGCCACACGCCTCTTGTTCACGTCGCGGCCTTCCGTGCTTCGGAAAGCGGCGATTATTATCTGCTGGTACTGGTGCATCATTTCGTAGTGGATGGGATGGGCTATCGGCTATTCCTGGAAGCATTGGAGGACGCATACAACGCTCTTGCTGCA
>NZ_JBPZPT010000025.1:0-1000 GCF_056156565.1 Bradyrhizobium sp. JHI2711 | reverse complement strand
GGACCGCAGGGCGAAGCTCGACCGCGCGCATGGCGTGCTGTCGATCCGCCACCAGTGCCGGCTGCTCGGGCTGTCGCGCTCGGGCGTTTACCGAACGCCGCAGCCGGCCAATGACGACGATCTGACGCTGATGCGCCAGATCGACGAACTGTTCACCGCGCGGCCGTTTCTGGGCTCGCGGCGGATGGCGTGGCTGCTGAGCGAGGATGGCGTCCCGATCAACCGCAAGCGCGTGCAGCGGCTGATGCGCAAGATGGGGATCGAGGCACTGGGGCCGAAGCCGCGCACCAGCAAGCCTGCGCCGGGGCACCTGATCTATCCCTATCTGCTGCGCGGCATGACCATCGACCGGCCGAACCAGGTCTGGGCGACCGACATCACCTACATCCCGATCGGACGCGGCTTCCTCTATCTGGTGGCTGTGATCGATTGGGCGAGCCGGGCCGTGCTGAGCTGGCGCCTGTCCAATACGATGGACGTGTCGTTCTGCATCGACGCCCTGGAGGAGGCGCTGGCGCGGTTCGGCAAGCCGCAAATCTTCAACACCGATCAGGGCAGCCAGTTCACCAGCGCGGCCTTCACCGGCGTGCTGGAGGCCGCCGGCATTCGGATCTCGATGGACGGTCGCGGCCGCTGGATGGACAACGTGTTCATCGAACGGCTGTGGCGCAGCCTCAAGCACGAGGACGTCTATCTCAAATTCTATGCCGACGGCAAAGAGCTGCACGCGGGCCTCGCCGACTGGATCGCCTTTTATAACGAGGAGCGCCCGCACCAGGCACACGGCTATCGCACGCCGATGGCGGTCTGGCGCGCCGGCGCTACAGCAAAGGCTCTGGACATGGTGGACAACGCCGAAGAGGCGTTGCCCACATGCCCACAACCTCAACAACAGACGCAGACAGAGGCCCTCGCGGCCTCATATCAGAAAATCGGAGCGGCGAGAGTTCCAACTAAGAAGGCGGCGTCAGTGGTCCTGCTCCCGGGGTCCACTTCACTG
>NZ_JBPZPT010000024.1:0-1200 GCF_056156565.1 Bradyrhizobium sp. JHI2711 | reverse complement strand
GCAGCCGATGACTTTACACGCCCGCAGTTCGCTCATCCCGAAGGCTCCACGGAGATGGGCGACAGCTTTCCGCTTGGCCGCTTGCGTCACCATTAATGGGATGGTCCGCACCGTCCTCCTCCCTCATCATGGGGGAGGTCAGATCAATAGAGAAGAGTATCATGGCCCATCGCAATTTGCCGCGACCTGCGGCTGTCTATGGATCGACATTGGCAAGAACCTGTTCCACGTCGTTGGCCTGAGCTGCGACGGCACACCTGTTCAGAAAGTTCGCTCTCGACGGGACACTCTTCTTCAGTTCTTTGCTCGCGCACAACCAAGCATAGTTGGCATGGATTCCTGCGCCGGTTCACAGTGGCTCGCCCGGAAGATACAGGCACTTGGTCACAAGGTGCGCCTGATCCCCGCGCAATTCGTGAAGCCCTACGTGAAGTCAAACAAGAACGACATCATCGACGCCGAGGCGATCGCTGAGGCCACGACGCGACCGACAATGCGCTTCGTCGCCGTGAAGGAGGAGGACCAGGTCGATCTTCAAGCGCTGCATCGAATCCGTGACCAGATGGTCGGCGCGAGGACACGCCTGATCAATCAGATGCGGGCTTTCTGCCTCGAGTATGGCGTACCTTTGCGTCAGGGGGCCGGAATATTCAAGCTCGAGCTACCGCTCGCTTTGAAAGACGAAGGAAACGGTATATCACCGGTGATGCGGCGTCTGGTCGGCGATCTCTACGCCGATCTCTGCCGCCTCGAAGAACGGATCCGCCAAGTGACACAGGAGATCGAAGCGGTCGCTAACCGAGAGGACGTTACACGCCGGCTGATGACAATCCCTGGTATCGGCGCATTAGGTGCGACCGCTGTGCTTGCCGCGATCGGTGATGGGTTGCAGTTTCGCAAGGCTCGCGACCTTGCTGCCTGGCTGGGGTTGGTGCCCAGACAATACTCGACCGGCGGAAAACAGACGTTGCTTGGCATCAGCAAACGCGGCAACCGCTATTTGAGAAAACTTCTAGTGCATGGCGCGCGATCCTGCTTCCGGCATCTGGACCGAACGCGCGATCGCTTTGGAAGCTGGCTCAACGGGCTCCAAGCTCGGATGCATCCGAATAAGGCCGTTGTCGCACTAGCCGCCAAGATGGCTCGCATTGTCTGGGTGGTCTTGAACAAGCCAGGAGCACTCTACGAACGCAGGGATCC
>NZ_JBPZPT010000023.1:0-1288 GCF_056156565.1 Bradyrhizobium sp. JHI2711 | reverse complement strand
GTGACCTGCCACTGCATTTTCATCCAGCGGCAGTTAGAGTCTCGGGGTTTTTGTGCAGCGAGACCGAACTTTGGACCACCCGGAACTAGAGTTTTGCGCCTCTGATCACGTTGGCGGGCTGGTGGCGCCGACGTGATTTTGGAGCACAATCGGCGGCCGATTGCCGATCGCGCCGTGGGGGCGTTCTTCGTTATAGTATCTACGCCAAGTCTCCACCTTTTGCCGGGCATCCGCAAGCGACAGGAACCAATGGGCGTTGAGGCATTCGGCTCGGAAGCGGCCGTTGAACGCCTCGATGAAGGCGTTGTCGGTCGGCTTGCCAGGCCGTGAGAAGTCCAGCGTGACGCCACGCTGATAGGCCCACAGGTCAAGATCGCGCGACACAAACTCGCTGCCTTGATCGACGCGGATCGTCGCCGGGAGTCCCACTTCATTGCAAACCCTTTCCAGCACCTCCACGACGTCGGTGCCGCGGAAGGTGAGCCGCGGCTCCAGCGCGGGCGAAAAGCGGGAGAAGATATCGACGATCGTGAGCACCCGGAGCTTGCCGCCGGTGGCCAGCTGATCATGAACGAAGTCCATCGCCCAGGTCTCGTTGACCCGCGTCGCAGGCCGCCGGTCGTCGCGCAGCTTGGCCTTGACCCGGCGCTTGGGCGATTTATTGCGTAATTGCAGGCCCAATTCGCGATAGATGCGACGCGTCTTGTTCTGGCCGTGATGCCATCCGTCGCGGCGCAGCAGCACATGGACGCGGCGATAGCCGTAGCGAACGCGAACATGGCAGATCTCCTTGATCCGAGCTTCGAGGGTCGCCTGGTCGGAGCGACGAGATTTGTAGTGATAGGTCGACCGGTCGAACTCGAGGGCCGCACAGGCCTTGCGGATCGACACCTGCCACTCACCGCAAACCTCATCGACGAGCTTGCGCTTCCGACCAGGCTTCACAGCTTTCGGCGGATCACGTCCTGCAGCATCTCCTTGTCGAGTGACAGATCAGCCACCAGCTTCTTCAGCTTGGCATTCTCGTCCTCGAGCTGCTTCAACCGGCGCATCTCCGTCGGCAGCAGCCCGTCATACTTCTTCTTCCAATTGAAATAGGTCGCCTGGCTGATCCCGGCTTTGCGGCAGATATCCGCAACCGGCACCCCGTCATTGCCCTGCTTCAGGATAAACGCCTTCTGGGCGTCCGAAAACTTCGAGGCCTTCATCGTCGTCGCTCCTCCCAGTCGAGGGATTTACGCAGCGCCAACTCTAGCCAAAAATGGTCCAGTTTGCCGGCCTCAGATCA
>NZ_JBPZPT010000022.1:0-1488 GCF_056156565.1 Bradyrhizobium sp. JHI2711 | reverse complement strand
CTAGGGCATGCACATATCTCTGAGGCTCCATCCTGCTGAGACGGCGTGGAAGTATTCGAGGCCGTTTTTGAAGGTGATCGGGCCCGGCGGCTTGGACGATGGGTAGCCGTCCCAGCCGCCGAGACGGCCGATGATCCAGGCGGCCCAGGCGAGGCTGTTGGGCGGATGCGGGTTCTTTAGTCGCTTGCTCGCGGCTTCGAGTTGCTGGTTGAGGGCAATGAGCGCGCCTATTTGGCGGTTATCGAAGGCCGCGACAATAAGCTGGCGACTACCGTTGCGGGCCTGCAGAAGCTGGATGGTGATGACGGCCGCCTTGGCGGCGATCGCAACCAACTTGAGAAGACGATCGGCGGATCCGATCTGGCTGTTTTCGAGCTTGAGGCCTTGTGTCTTCAGGACACGGAAGAACTGCTCGATGATCCAGCGCTGCTTGTACCATTGGACGATGCGCCAGGCGTCCTCGGTGCCGGTAACCTCGTGAGAGGTGAGAAGCCGCCAGTGCAGCGGCTCTACGCCGGCCTCGGCATTGACCTCGCGCACATCGACCACCGCCAATGGCAAGCTTTTCGGCAGATGGTGCAGGAACTTACTCTGCGGGCGGGCGAGCTCGATTGCGTCAAAGCGAAGTTCGAGGTGGGCTAGGCGAGCTGGCCGCGCGGCGCGCGCAGGCAGTTGGATCGTACGCCGGTCCACCACGGCCATAACATCGCTGGCCTCATATAGGCTGCTGCGGTCGGCAAGCTTGCGATCATGCATGCTGCGCGCGATGACGTGGAAGTGTTGCTCAGCCGAGCTGGCATAAAGGGCAAAGATATCGCTCTCGCGGTCGCCCAGCACCGTCACCGCCGCGGCCTTGGTAAGCAGCGGCCTTGCCGCCACGGCAGTGGATATCCAGCGCTGCGATTCCTTGTCCGACAGCTCACGTTCGTCGTGCGAGGTCGTGCGGCGGCCTTTGCGCGTCCATATCTGTCCGCTCAAAAGCCCAAGACAGCTGCCGTCGTCGGCATCCACAGCCAGCAGCGGATGCAGCAGCACGCCGTGGCTATTACCTTTTCCGATTTCTCCGAGCCCACGCCGGCGTTGCGATGTGGTGTTGAAGTGGATCTCACTGGTGTCCTGGATCGCCAGCACGTGGCGGCCTTCTACCGCAGTGACCGTGCTTTCGCTCCAGCTTTCGATGATCCGCTCCGCCGTTACCTTTTCATGGCCAAGAAAGCGGTTGAACCGCACTTCCAGCGCGCGGTTCCCCCTGGAGAGCTGCCGAAGGCAGACAGTTCTGCCTGCAACCATGCGTTCAGCGAGCGCCGCCCCCCTTTATCGAGACGACGATCCCCGAACCGGCCCAGCGTCCAGTCAATCCGTGACAACATCGCGGCACCCCCGTCCAAACCATGGAGTGCCGCAATACGAATCACACAGACTCCCGATTCTGGAATCCCCGCGGCGGACCCGAGTCAATCCGTCGCACCAGATATGTGCATGCCCTAG
>NZ_JBPZPT010000021.1:0-2059 GCF_056156565.1 Bradyrhizobium sp. JHI2711 | reverse complement strand
GGTAAGCGTCAGCGGGACGCCGACGCAGAACCAGACCTTGACCGCGACCGTGAGCGATGCGGACGGAGTGCCGGGCACCGTCTCTTATCAGTGGCAGCAGAGTGCGAACGGCAATTCGTGGAGCAACATCAGTGGCGCGACCGCGAGCACGCTGGTCCTCGGGCAGGCTCAGGTCGGCAGCTTCATACGGGTCACCGCCAGCTACACGGACCTCTCGGGCAGCACCGAGGCCCCGGTGAGCACCGCGACCGCCACGACAGTGGCCAACGTCAACGACCCCGGCGCTGTCACGATCAACGGCACCGCGACCCAGAACCAGACCCTGACGGCCAGCGTCACGGACCCCGACGGCGCGCCCGCCAGCATCACCTATCACTGGCAGAGCAGCCCCGACGGCACCACTTGGACGAACCTGGCCGCCACGACCTCGAGCCTCACCCTCGATAGCAGCCTGGTCGGCAAGCGGATCCGCGTGAATGCCACCTACACCGACCTGTTCGGCGCCAGCGAGGATGTGACCAGCGCGGCCACGGCGACGGTTGCCGCTGCGAGTGCCACCACTACGCTGTTCACCACCCAGACGCCTGTCATCACCAATGCCAGCGACGGAGTAGGTTATGAGTTGGGGATGCGCTTCACCAGCGACACCTCCGGCTCGATCCAGGCAATCCGGTACTACAAGGCTCCGAGCGAGACGGGCACGCATATCGGCCACATCTGGTCGGCCACCGGCCAGGAGCTGGCGACGGTCACGTTTACCAACGAAGGCGCATCGGGCTGGCAGCAGCAGGCGCTCGCCACGCCCCTGACCATCCAGGCCGGCACGACCTACATCGTCTCCGTCAACATCAACAGCAACTACGTCTCCACCACGCAGGGCTTCGCCTCAGCCATCAGCAATGGTGGCCTGAACGCCCCAGTGGGTGCCGGCGTCTTCGACCTGTCCAAGGGCGCCTTCCCCACCAATGTCTATCAGAATGCAAACTATTTCCGCGACGTCGTGTTCGCTGCGGGCTCGTCACAGCCCAATAACCGCCCCGGTGAGGTAAGCGTCAGCGGGACGCCGACGCAGAACCAGACCTTGACCGCGACCGTGAGCGATGCGGACGGAGTGCCGGGCACCGTCTCTTATCAGTGGCAGCAGAGTGCGAACGGCAATTCGTGGAGCAACATCAGTGGCGCGACCGCGAGCACGCTGGTCCTCGGGCAGGCTCAGGTCGGCAGCTTCATACGGGTCACCGCCAGCTACACGGACCTCTCGGGCAGCACCGAGGCCCCGGTGAGCACCGCGACCGCCACGACAGTGGCCAACGTCAACGACCCCGGCGCTGTCACGATCAACGGCACCGCGACCCAGAACCAGACCCTGACGGCCAGCGTCACGGACCCCGACGGCGCGCCTGCCAGCATCACCTATCACTGGCAGAGCAGCCCCGACGGCACCACTTGGACGAACCTGGCCGCCACGACCTCGAGCCTCACCCTCGATAGCAGCCTGGTCGGCAAGCGGATCCGCGTGAATGCCACCTACACCGACCTGTTCGGCGCCAGCGAGGATGTGACCAGCGCGGCCACGGCGACGGTTGCCGCTGCGAGTGCCACCACTACGCTGTTCACCACCCAGACGCCTGTCATCACCAATGCCAGCGACGGAGTAGGTTATGAGTTGGGGATGCGCTTCACCAGCGACACCTCCGGCTCGATCCAGGCAATCCGGTACTACAAGGCTCCGAGCGAGACGGGCACGCATATCGGCCACATCTGGTCGGCTACCGGCCAGGAGCTGGCGACGGTCACGTTTACCAACGAAGGCGCATCGGGCTGGCAGCAGCAGGCGCTCGCCACGCCCCTGACCATCCAGGCCGGCACGACCTACATCGTCTCCGTCAACATCAACAGCAACTACGTCTCCACCACGCAGGGCTTCGCCTCAGCCATCAGCAATGGTGGCCTGAACGCCCCAGTGGGTGCCGGCGTCTTCGACCTGTCCAAGGGCGCCTTCCCCACCAATGTCTATCAGAATGCAAACTATTTCCGCGACGTCGTGTTCGCTGCGGGC
>NZ_JBPZPT010000020.1:0-2362 GCF_056156565.1 Bradyrhizobium sp. JHI2711 | reverse complement strand
GTGTCAACGGGCAGCGAACTTTCCGTGAGAATGGGCTTCCAAATTTCCCTAGGTGACGGCGATTGTGGTTCGGGGATCAGCCGCTATCGGGATCGTCATTGGTCCTTCCAGGCGGGCGGCCGCGGCGCTTGGGCTGCGGCGGGTTTGTGAGCGGGCGCGAGCGGACGTTTTCCGGGACGAGGGCGGCGTGCTGGCGGAGCCGATAGCTCGATCCCTCGATTTGGATAACAACGGAGTGGTGAAGCAGGCGATCAAGCAATGCTGTGGCGACGACGGCATCACCAAAGACCTCGCCCCATTCAGCAAAGCCGCGGTTCGAAGTGAGGATCATCGCGCCCTTTTCATAGCGGGCGTTGACCAACTGGAAGAACAGATTGCCGCCGCCGGGCACGACCGGGAGGTAACCGATCTCGTCGACGACAAGGAGGGAGGCGCGGGCGAGGAACCGCAGGCGCTCGCGCAAAGTGCCTTCGCGTTCGGCTTTTGCGAGGGTGGTGACGATGTCGGCGAGCGTGGCGAACGCGACGCTCTTTCCCGCCTTCACGGCCTCGACCGCGAGTGCTGTCGCGAGATGGCTCTTGCCGGTGCCGGGCGGCCCAAGCAGATGGACCACCTCGGCGCGGTCGATGAACTTCAATTCGGCAAGCGCCAGGATGCGATTGCGATCGAGCGAGGGCTGGAACGCGAAGTCGAAGCCGGCGAGCGTTTTGACGGTGGTCAGACGAGACATTCTCAGCGCGGTACTGACACGGCGATTGTCGCGCAGCGTCAGCTCCTCGATAAGCAGCTGATCGAGCGCCTCAATCCAGGTTACCTCACCCTGTTCGATTCGCCGCAGCGTGGTGTCCAGTATTTCCAGCGCACGTGGCATCTTGAGTGCGACCAGGCTTTTCTTGACGCTGTCGATCGCTGCCGGCTGCGTGTGGATGGTCATGGCCGGCCTCCCGATTGGGCGAGCCGTTTGCCGACAGCTTGGTAAAACTCGAGCGACCGTCGTGGGATGTGATCGCCGGCCCGACCGACGAGGGCTTCGGACACGCCAGGTCGCGACCTGGACCGGTTGACCGCCTGGCGATGCTCGGGTGCGACGCGAGTTCGCCGGCGGCCTTCCAGAACGGGATGGACGGCGACGATTTCGCCTTGATCGAGAATGCGGATTACATCGGGCAATTGCTGCACCTCGACAATGCGGCGCGTGCGGTCCGGGACGCTGTAATAGTTGCCACCAATCGACACGAGCCCGTCGTGGCTGACACGGCGCTCGAGTTTGAGCAGCGCGTCGAACGGCCCCGCTGGCAACGCCTGCAGCTCGGGTCTCTCGGCGGCAAACGCCTCGGCAACGACTTTCTGCGTGGTGCCGTGTACGCGCACGTTGGCGACGTTGGCCAGCCAGTCGTCGAGCTGGGTGTTGAGATCGTCGAGATTGCAAAAGCTGCGAGCGAGGAAGAAGTCCTGCCGGATGTAGCTGAACGGACGCTCGACCTTGCCCTTGGTCTTGGCGCGGTACGGCCGGCAGGCCCTCGGATGGAAGCCGTAATGTTGTGCGAGCGCCAGCAGCGACCGGTTATAGACGATGTGTCCATCGCCGTCCTCGCCCGTCACGGCCGTCTTCATGCGGTCGTAAAGGATCTCGATCGGCACGCCGCCGATGACCGCAAAAGCCTGCATGTGGCAGCGCAGCAGCGTCTGCAGGTCCTGATGCATGACGAAGCGGGCGAAGATGAAGCGCGAATGCCCGAGCACCATCGAGAACAGCCAAATGATCCGTGTCACATCGGGCTCGTCGGTGAAGATGGTCACGAAGCGAGCAAAGTCGACTTGCGCTTGCTGGCCAGCCGGGGTTTCGAACCGTACTTCGAAGGGCTTAGGTGCGTTATCGGGACGGATCGCCGCCGCGAACCGCTTTACGGCTGTATAGGCGCCGGTATAGCCGCGCTCCCGAAGCTCTCGGGTCAGCCGGACAGCACTCAAGTCCGGGAAGGCGGCGATGCGCTCTCGCAGATAGTCGAGATAGGGTGCGAGCTTGCTCGGCCGGCCAGCCGGCCGAGGGCCATAGGCGGGTGGCTCGAGACCCCGCGCAATGTATTTGCGGATCGTTTTCGGGTCGCGCCCCGTGCGCCGGGCAATCGCGCTGATCGACAAGCCCTGACGGTGAAGGTCCAAAATCACGATGAGATCTCCAAGCTGGATCATCCGTTCCGCCCCCGAATCACTTCGGGGACAGGATCGGATGCGGAAAGCCTGAAGGGGCCGCAGCGCTCCGGTATGTGGGGCCTCCGCGCCGCGGCCCCTTCAGGCTGGGATGCCAGCTAGGGAATTTTCGATGCCCATATTTGGGGAGTATTCACCGCCCAGTGACAGG
>NZ_JBPZPT010000019.1:0-2935 GCF_056156565.1 Bradyrhizobium sp. JHI2711 | reverse complement strand
CGCCACCAGCCCGCCAACGTGATCAGAGGCGCAAAACTCTAGTTCCGGGTGGTCCAAAGTTCGGTCTCGCTGCACAAAAACCCCGAGACTCTAACTGCCGCTGGATGAAAATGCAGTGGCAGGTCACTGGAGGCCGAGCACGACCGTGTTATCGTGCCGCCGCTCGTATCTAAACTGCCACGACTCTCGAACTCCTGAACTGAGGGCTCCACAATGTTTTTAAGCTGCTCGTAGTAGCCACCGTTTGTAATCTGATTGCGGTAGTATTTCGTGACGTGGTGACGGGTGATGTTGTTGGCTTGCAATTCACTCTCAGTGACGACCCGCGCCCCTTCGATGAATTTCATGACATGCCCTCTAACGGGCAGGGAATTAGCTGCGCTCGTCATTGCTACATCTTGTCCTATCGTGATGAACTGCATCCTGACCCGCAGGCCATTTACTCACCGATAGTACCCGGGGAACAATGGATCGAAACCTACCTAACTTGGTGAAGACATTGGAATTATATGCCGACCGAAGCGAGGTCGGCACGTAGCTGCTATCGACAGCAGCGGTGCGTTTCTGAGCTGTGGCTGGATCACTTCCGGACGCTTTTCGGCGCGTCACCGGTCTCGTCCGACGAGTTGATCTGACGCCAATCACCAACGCTCTCGGTTGTTCCAGTAACGATCAGCTTCCCATTCATCCGAGCAATAATCCGGCCGATGCTGGCTTCGGAAGAGGACGTCGGCGGCACATCCGCTCGCTGTACCAATGAGCGAACCGCGGCAGGTAAAGCGTCGTCGCTGCTTTAGTGCCTCCAATAGCGAAGAAAGAGTCTAACGAGTTCCTCCCGTCGCGAAGCTCCGCATGATCTCGGTCGTCAAGATTGAAGCCGAGATAAATCGCGCAGGGTCTCAGAGGATGGCCTTCTCGTCCGCGGACGGGAGCAACAAGTCTGAAAACATCGGCGTGAACTTTCCGAACGTTGCGAGTGTTGTCGCTGGTGAGATCCGGTCGACTTTGACCTTCGCACCCGGTCCGACCGCTTTCGATGATCAGTGCGAATAAAGGCTTCGAGTATGTTCGTATCAATGCTGCGGTTTCGATGGATTCGAGGGGCCTGCTGTGTTCAGTCGCATAAGCATCGAGTTTTCCTCTAACAAGGATCGGAGATCGCAATGGTGAGCCGCACCGTACCTTGTCGGCACGAATGTCAGGCCTGGCGGCCCGACATGTTTCCCCGAGTTCCGGACGATCTTTTCGAGGAGGGGTCCAACAGGTGATCGCGCACAGCCTCCCCTGCCACTCATCTTCAACAGCAATACGTCGTACCCACAATGTCGGGTTCGCAACCAATGTCCAAAGGTCCACGCTGAGGTTCATGTGAGGACGAGCGGATCTGGGCCGCTCGCAAAACTCCAACTGTCGCGTTCCTTACATCTGGGTTCCGGAGAAGGGCCTGCGAGTGTCGCCATCCTCGTTGCCGACCTTCTTCATGGCGCGGCGAGCAACTTGCCGATCTCCGCGTCGCCGTTGGCGGAGATGGTGGCGACCTGGGCGATCTCTTCGTTCGAGGTGACCTTCTTGGAGTTATTCTGGAGGTCTGCAGCAACGGCCTCGATTGCAAGCTCGATGCCACGCTTGAGGTCTAGCGGGTGCGGGGCGACGGCTTCGTTCAATCTCGCTTCCGTGAGCCATCCACGACGCAGCGCGCAGCTGGCCTTGGCCCGGCGACCTCACGGAACCCTCAAGTTCCGTCGAATCGGCAGCCGTGATTCGATCGTCGCATCGCAGGTGGCGATGCGACGCAAGAAGCACAGGGCGACGGGACCCAGCGGTCTGTTCAGGGCCAGACTGACCCGATTGTTTGGCCGGCGCGGTTCGGCTCGGTGGTCAATCAATATGAAGCATGAGCTGGTTCAGCTCGCCGACAAGGTCGATTGGGACTGGATCGACGGCGAGATCGCGCCGCTCTATACCGAGAATGGCCGGCCTGGACTCGCAACCCGCTCCATCATCGGGCCGTTGCTGCTCGAGGACATTTACGGTGCGCGAGCGAGCGGGCCGATTTCGATAATGTCGTAGCTAGGAGGCACGAGGACACCTGCAGGCCGATGGTCACTGCGGCCGCTGCTAGCTCAGAGGCCGCGCCGGCGATGCGGCTAACGTCATCAGTTCATCCGTCGCCCACAACTTCGGTCGCATCCTCATCTGGCTCAGAGAACTTTTGTGCCTCATTCTGGTCAAGCTATCGCGCACGTTCCGCCCTCCCATCCCGCTCATGAGCCTCGTTAACGGAGCACCAAGTAACTCCGTCACGCAGCGACGCGGAACTCTGCAGCGGCTACTTGCACCACTCGGTAATCGTGACTTTGGTCTCGCCAGTCAAGCGCGCCTCAGTCTTGACGGGCCCGAAACTCTCGGCCAGCGTTAGCTTCCGGCCCGCGCGACACCCGCTTTTTCTTTCATTCTGACAATGAGTGTCATATGGCGCCTCAGTCTCGCACATCACACTCGTCATCACCCTGAAGCCAGTACTCACCGGCCTAATGTTGGCTCCGAACATGTCTAATCAGGCCAAGAAGCATTCTCCATTCCTCCTGGCCGAATGTGTCGGTCGCATCGCCTGAGCTCAACGAACTGACGGCGCATGATAAACAGTGCAATCATTCCGGCGCCTAGCTCCGCGATGGCTTGACTGGCCAATACTCCGCTGGAGCCAGAGATGGCCGGGAAAAACAGTACAGCCGGAATGAAGAGATAATGCCTCGCGAAACACACAACCGCGCTGAGACGCGCTCTCCCGAGCGATTGAAGCATCGTCGTGACGACAGTCTCAATACCATACAGTCCAAAAAAGAGATGGAAGACGGTGCAGGCAGAAACGGCAATTTCCCTGACGCTATCGCTATCGCTGAACAGCCCGACCAAAGGACGGACAAAAACCATA
>NZ_JBPZPT010000018.1:0-6185 GCF_056156565.1 Bradyrhizobium sp. JHI2711 | reverse complement strand
TGACAACATCGCGGCACCCCCGTCCAAACCATGGAGTGCCGCAATACGAATCACACAGACTCCCGATTCTGGAATCCCCGCGGCGGACCCGAGTCAATCCGTCGCACCAGATATGTGCATGCCCTAGTGCGTCCGCAGGGCGGCGTGGACCCGAGGACTGCCATAGCGCTGGCCGCTCTCGCGATGGACCTGCCAGATCTCCGCCAGCAACGCAGCATCGGAGGTTGCGCGGGTGCTCACCGGACGCGCGCCCAAGCGTAATAGCCGGCCGGCGACACCTCGAGGACGGCACACATCAGCCGTACCGTCGCGATGGTCCTCGATGAAGCGGGAGGTCATGTCCGAGTTCCAGCAAAGATCGCGATCGACTCCCTAAGAAACAGCCGGATTGGCGTCCTCTGGAATGGTCTGTAACACGAAGCCCAGTGATTTGGCTCTGCGTTGTAGGTTGGCGAGGACGCGGCTGCGATATTGTTGCTCATAATGGGCGGCACCCGGATATTTGTAGCTCATGCCATGCCGGAGTGTGTTGTGGACCAAAACCGCAATCTTGCGGGCGGTCGCCGTTACGGCTTTGGACTTGCCCGCTCGGGAGGCTAGCCGACGCATAGAATGCGCCGAGCGCTGTGTTCAAATGCCAGTGATGGACCCAAGCCGTGGATCTCAATCAGATCGACGCCGAGCACGCCCTACAGCGCAGTCCTGACATCGAAGGTAGGCGCATTGACCTGTTTGGTCTTGATGCGTGGCCTTTGCGCCTTTTTTGTTCAGTGCCGCGATCAGGACCTCGAGCTTGCGGTCACAGTCCAGTATCTTGGCCCGGTAGACGTCGTAAAGTTCCAGCGATTGGGTCACGCGAAGACATTTTCGTGCCAGTCGTTGCCCACCAGTGCCGCACGGATCGTCGCGATGGATGAATGGCATCGCACGTCCCGATAGGTTGCCAAGACGTCAGGATTCCGCTCGCCTGCAACAATGACTCGGATCACCCCGGGCACGTTCTTGGCGTGCCGCGCGTTGACCAGGATCACCTCAGACCCGCGCTGCTCCAGGATCTCGTAAACCGGGATCCAATAGACCCCAGTGGATTCCGTCGCGATACTCGTCACGCCGCAGGCTCCGAACTAGCTCGGCAGCTGATGCAAGTCTTGCGTAAATGTACCGAAAGAGCGCACCGGCGCGTCGGTGCAAGCTGGGTTCACCGCAGCCATGTGCATCTTTGATCCAATGTCGATGGCGGCGGCCCCGAGGTTGACCAGCTTCAGTTCCGGTCGGCCGCCGCTCGTCTTCTTGAGCGCTGGGCGATGCCAATCGTCATATTCTTAATCGGGATCGCCGCCAGGCGGCGGCACCGCTCTCAAGTTCGCAAGCACCCATGGACCATGTTTTTTAACGGGGATTGTGCCTCCAATAATCGAGCGGCCGCTACCCTCCCGGCCGCCGAGCATGGCACAAGGCTGTTTCTACGCTGCGCACAGGCGCGCCACGGTGCGGGACAGTTTTTTAAATGTCGCGCTCCATCCGCAGTCGTTCGTTTTCCTGACGCAGCCGGGCGATCTCCGAAGCCTGGTCCGCCGGCATCGGTGTCGCCTGCGTGGTGGGCGCCTCGCCGCCGATGCCGGCTCCTGCCGGAGCTTATCCACCCAGCGCCGCAGCACCGAGTCGCGCAGACCGAGCTCCTTGGCGACCGCCCCGATCGATTGACCACTCGATACCGCCAGTTCAACGGCATGGCGCTTGTGGTCCTCTGTGAACGACCAAGAAGCTTGGCTTCACGAACGCGTCGTGGATGGCGAGTGCGGTCGCCCCAAACTCATTCCACAGCCAGCCCAGTGAACGAATTATCAAGGTCGCCGTGAATCTGAGCGATTGTTCATTTGCGCTTGTTGCCGGCGGCACCTGTTGTCTACATAGGTTCACTCAATTTGACATCCGGCGGGTGTCTTGGTCCGATCGATGACTCTCCGGAGGGTTTGACCGTCGTGCCAGGCATTGCGATGGCTTGCAGCAATACCCGAGATAGGCGCCCACGGATTGGGAATGCAGGAATTGCCTGGGATCGTCCACAGTCGATCGGAAGGTCAACGCCGAGACCGGGCCGATCCCCGGCATCGTCATCAAGAGCCGACAAGCCGGGTCACTGCGCACGACCTTCAGAACCAGACGATGCAGTCGGGTGTACTCCCGCTCTCGACGAACACGTTTGTCGCGCCAGGCACCCCGACCGTCCATGCTGATGGCGATACCATGACTGGCGAGCACGCCGGTGAACGCGGCGCCCGTGAACTGCGAGCCTTGGTCGGTGACCTTGCCCCTCGGGCCTAATCCCGTTTGAAGTTCGTTCTGGCCCACGACAAAGACCAGAGCATGAAGCGCAGCCGCTTTTCGGAAGAGATGGAGTATTCGGTCCCGATCGCCTGACCTATTTGCCGCGCGGCACGTTTTGACTGACGATCATGGACCAACTGCATCCGAAGGAGAAAAGTCATGATCTACGTCGGCCTCGATGTTTCGCTGAATTCCGATGCGGTATGTGCGGTGGATGGGACCGGAGAGCTTATCCGGGAGGGAACGACGTTCGCGGACGCGCCATCGATTGTGCAGTACCTCGAACCATGGGCTGGTCAAGTTGAACGGGTGGGCCTGGAGGCAGGACCGACGTCAGAATGACTGACCGCAAATCTAATCGAACTGGGGCTGCCGGCCGTCAGTATGGAAGCCCGCCAGGTCAAAGCGGCACTTTCGGCCATGCCGGTGAAGACCGATCGCAACGACGCCCGCGGGATCGCGCAGGTGGTGAGAACGGGTTGGTTCAAGCCTGTTCACGTCAAGAGCATCGGCAGCCAAAGGGCGCGGACGCTGGCGGCTGCTCGCAAGCATATCATCCGCTCCATCGCTGCCGCAGAGCAAGTCATCCGCGGACTTCTGCGTCCGCTCGGTCTCAAAGTCGGAATCGTCTCAGTCTATCTGCGCGCCTACCACACCGTGTCCGACGCCCGCGCCTCGATCGGCCGATACCTCGACTTTTACAATGGCCGGCGTCCCCAGTCGAGCCTTGACGCGGCACTTCGGATCAAGCTTACTTCAACCAGCTGCCGTTCCGCGCGGCAGCCTAACTCTGGCAAAAGCTCCACTTATCGACGCGGAATTGCTGTTCAGACAACCGAGACCTACTCTCGGACCCGCCTCACGCAAAACTCTTCAAACGGTCCACTCGCTCTGAGCACGAAAGTCAATACCTCGAACGGGTCATAGTGGAGTTGCTCGCGCACCAGCCAGGAGACCCAGCGGCATCTTTACGAGTTGCGTCGCGGATCTTCACGACCACCGAGCCGCCATCATGTACGCCGACAGCCCATCCCGCGCACTCCGATCGGATAGATCCCCACCGCTGCGCGCACCAGCGCATCATCAATCTCGATGTCGATTGTAATCCTGCATTGCCACTTTCGCGCAGATCCAACGTGCGCAGCTCCAACATCACCGGAACGAAGATCGCCGCCCCTCCTCCGGCAAGCTCAGCAGACCGGCACTCGCGCCTTGCGACCAGCAAACAGGTGTTGCGGTGGGAGGTCGAGCCTGCGCCCCGCCTCAACGCGCCTATGGTCGGCGCATTTGAGTCCGTCTGACCGTTGACCGCAGAGCCCCACCGCCGCTGCCGCCTCGCTCCAACTGGTTATCCACCCGGCTCTGAGCCGTCAACTATATAGTCAAGCATATTGGGACCCTCACTATATACGACAGAATCATCTCACGCCGAGCAAGGTGGGTGAGATACGCCACGTATTGATGGGGCGTCAATTCGCGCTCTCCTTCAGGACCAGCACTCATGCCATCGGTCACACGAATGCCGGTGCACATGAACGCAACCGACCTTTATCTAAAGTGCTGCCGCAATCATTTTTCGGCCCTCTATACATAAGCCCTCGATAAAACGCGTCTTTACGGGCTTGCCTTGTGTGCTAGGCGACGAGGCGCTCCCCGGTCAAGACGGTAGTGCACCGACACATCTCACCAAGCCCCCGCGCGATTTTGCTGCACCGTCAACCGTCCGTGATGCCCGCCATGCGGCAGCCTTCGAAGACTTTACACGCCAGCCGTATTCGATAATCCCGAAGTTCCTTCAAATGGACGACAGCTCTCCGCCTCTTCGCGAGTGCCCACTTCCATCCCAACGTCGGCCCGCCGTGTTGTCCAACATGGCGTCCGCCATTAGCGCTCAGCCGCATGGCCTCGGAGACGTCCGTCGGACTACTTGGCCTTCCTTAGATGCTTGCGGCATATCGCTGCTCCTAAGTCGCTAACGTAGTGAGCAGGGCTTTGTGCCAGCAACGATCACGAAGGAAATACCACTGCGCTTCCGTCGTACCCATTGACTAACTTGATTAACTCCTCACCTGGCGTCCAGAAAAGCCAATCGTCGTCCACAATGTTTTCGTTTACCAATCGCAATATCGAACCACCTGGTTCGCAACGCGTTATGTCGTAGACACGCTTCTCGACAGACCACGTTCCCGCAAGACCACACATGAAATCAGGAGCCCACATGGCAAAGGAGACACCGCGCATTATCCCTTCCATGATCTTGGGCATACCCTGCCTCCTAAAGTCTCCGCGCACCCAAATGTCCCCGCGAAAGACCACCCTTCCAGTGATCTGGCGCGCAATCGGCGCTTTGCAAATGCAACAATCATCAGGATGTGCATGTTTGCTCGGATCAGCGTAGAAAAATCTCAGAGATTCAAGATGTTCCTTTAGATTGCTGCTCGATAGGTCATACAGTCGAGCAGCCTCCACGAGGACGACGTCGTTGTTCTTGTCAACCCCCACGATCCAATATCCCTCGCCTGCTTTGATGGGTGATGTGTCAGGCCGAAAAATCGGATATGTCCTGCCTTTTGTCGGAGTGCGCTCCGTGATCGCGACATACTCATGAAAATCGAAGCCGATCGAGATCTTAACGCCCTTTCGAATGGCGGCGCGGTCATACACTTGGAGAAAGCGAGATGCTTGCAACTGATCCACTATGCACTTCATTGTTGCCCGGCCTCCTATGCCGACGAACCGAGCCGTGGCGTTCCGGCTCGCTATTCGAGTTTGTACTACATCATCAAATCACTAGAGACGACCGAATCTGGTAGGAACATCGGAGGCGAAAGGTCGCTCTTTCGCCGGTCCGCCGGACCAGCTAAAACCTGTCCGACGTCTCTCGCGAAGTGAGCCAAAGCTGGAGCGGTCATCTCGCGGCCAGATCACAGCCCATCCTGCGCACGCCGATCGAGCCAGCACTGATTTCGACTCGCTGACGTGTCCCGACATGATCGAAGAAGATCCGACCGCAAAGCCATCCTGAGACACCATGAGTGGAACACCTCAGAGCATTCAAGAGACGGTAGCGGCAGAGGATTCAGTCGAGAGCGCGATGCAATTCCTGCTTGCGGCGGCGGTGAGAGTCAGCGGTCAACTTACCTGACGGCGAGATGCATTCTGGTGCTACTGAGATCGAATTGCTTATTTCGTCGGCACGCTCACCTCTACCAGAGTTTCGGCCAAAGCTTGCTCGAACACTTCAAGACCTTCATCCACCGTCTCACGGTGGATCGTGAGTGCGGGCAAGAATTTCACGACCTGGTCGACGGGCCCGCATCGCTCGGCGTGGGGATGGTCGAGTTCGTATGATCTGTCGTAGCGTCCGCCTCCAGGCGGGTGACTACGCCGAAGAGCCGACCATTCAACCGAATCCCATCGTGTCGCGGCTTTGCCGACCACGAACAGAAGCAAGGTACCCGCGGCACGCGCTTTTAAGGGATTGACAGAAGCAGACCGAATACAGAAGCAGATTATCGCGATATTGAAGGAGCATGAGGCCGGCGTGTCGGTGGCCGATCTGTGCCGCAAGCATGGCGTCAACGACGCCAGCAGCTAGAAATGGAACGCCAAGTTCGGGGGCTGAAGGTCTCGGAAGCCAAGCGGCTGAAGACTCTGGAGGATGAGAACACGCGGCTGAAACGGTTGCCGGCCGACGCTATGCTGGACAACGCGGCCTTGAAGGACCTCGTGAGAAAGAATGTATGGTCCGCACCGTCCGTGCAAGGGTCGTAACAGCGAAAATGACGCTTCCAGTTGCATAAATGTATCCGGCCTCTCGCGAGCGGACTGCTGTTGCAGCCAGGCCATGATGAGAT
>NZ_JBPZPT010000017.1:0-10124 GCF_056156565.1 Bradyrhizobium sp. JHI2711 | reverse complement strand
TTCAGGATAAACGCCTTCTGGGCGTCCGAAAACTTCGAGGCCTTCATCGTCGTCGCTCCTCCCAGTCGAGGGATTTACGCAGCGCCAACTCTAGCCAAAAATGGTCCAGTTTGCCGGCCTCAGATCACCAGCACAAGTATCCCCAGACCGGTTTGTTGCTTGTAACGGACCGATGCGCGTCATATTGCCGCTATTGCTTTCGCAAGCGCCTAGTCGGCAAGGAGTCCGATGAAATTGCGCCCGATTTCGCAAGGGTCGCCCAATATATTCGCGACCACCCTGAAATGACGAACGTGCTGCTATCTGGAGGGGACCCATTCGTGCTCAGCACTGCCAAGCTCAATGAGATTCTTGATCATTTGCTCCCCATCAGACATTTGGAATCAATTCGATTCGGGACGAAAATGGTGGCCTATGAGCCCAAGCGTTTTGACGATTCCGCTCTACCGGCCTTGTTCCAACGACTCCAAAAAACGGGTAAGACTGCAGTAATCGTCACACACTTCGATCACATCGGCGAAATTTCGGGCTATGCGGTACGCCAAATTCAGTCCTTACGCGCACAGGGCGTACAATTCCTCAATCAGTCCGTTCTTCTCGCGAAAGTCAATGATGATCCCGAGGTGTTGGCGGCGACCTTTGCCAAATGTCATCAAATCGGAGTGCGTCCCTACTATCTTTTTCAGGGCAGGCCAGTCAAAGGCGCTTCGCACTTTCAGGTTTCATTGCGTCGCGGACTAGAGATTACGCGCGGCATCAACCAACGTCTCAGCGGCATCCAGAAGACATTCAAATACATCATGTCCCACTACACGGGAAAGATCGAGATCCTCGATCTGGGAGATGATGGTCGCGTGTATATGCGATATCATCAAAATAAGATGCCCGAAAAGATCGGGAGGATCTTTTCCCGGCCGCACGTGGAGGATGCTTGCTGGCTGGACGACTTGCCCGAGGGATGAGATCGGTGGGCGCGCAATGATGATTACTGCTGCAGAGCGCGGGGACTACCAAAGTCCGGCCGGTATACGGTCAGCGCGAGTGGTCTGTTAGCCGCGCCCTCCAGAGGAATGGCACCGTCGCAGTGACGTGGGTAGGATATTTGCATCATGTGCGAGCCGAGTGCGAGCTCGAGTGGCGGGCAAATGGTGTTGCTGCTTTCATTTCGTGAATGATCGAATGCAGTCATCAGTGGGGCGCGGTCAGTCCAGCGTCACCGGCAAGCGTAGTGGCTCCCGTGAGCAGGCGCGCAGAAATTACCGTGCCGCTCGGCGTAGCGCTGCCCGGGCGACCCTTGCTGCCGCCCTACATCTTGCCGACAGAGGTGCGCAGGTCGCTGTGCCAGAAGCATCCAAAATAGGGGTTGGAGCTTCGGGGGCGGGCTGGTTAACGCGGGCACGTGGAGCATGCGCAATATCCGAGTAGAAGTGCTGGGCTCACCATTGGGTGAACGGCTGATCGAACTAGGAATGCGAAGGTGAGAGCACCGGTACTCCGCATTGTGCCGTTGGAGGCAAGGGTTGCAGGAAATCGAGAGCCAATGGACGAGCAGCGTTGCTGCAATAGTGCGGACGAGACGCGCAAGACGATCAGCGACGAAAATAACACTGGTGCGCTGCTCGACAAGCCCCCGGCACGATAGAGCCGTTGGCTTACGTGCGCGGCCTGTGTCGACTCGCTCTCGCGGTTGGAGTTAGGGGCTTCACTGAGAGTGAAGGCATCGCCGCCAGCGGTACCGGTTCGCGCTGGAGGAATGGCGCGGCAACGGGATCTGAGAATGCCGAGTGGGTGATCATCGCTACCCGATGCTTACGGCAAGGGATCCTGGTCACAGATTCGATAGGAGCAGATCGCGACATTGTGCCCAAAGGCCGGCAACATTCCGTTGGCCTCCTGCTGGCATAAATCCTGCTCCGCCCTCAGAAAAGTTGGAAGGACCTCATGCCGTTTCGCAACTTGCCTCCGCTCGTTTTTGGCCAAGTCAAAATAAGTGTATCCTCCTACTGCAATCTTCATTGCAAACGCTGCTATGTTCCCGAACAGTATAGAAATCAATCTAGGAGACGCCGGGATCCATCACAGTTGACTATCAAGGAAATTACAAATTTCGTGGACCTCCTCGTTGAACGACATAGGTTGGAAAAAGTCATCGTAACCGGTGGTGAGCCGCTTCTCAAAATCGTGTTTCCGCGCTCTGCAGCCCTGATGGCACACGCTGCAAACAGACGGGGCATTCATGTCCAGCTGAACACTGGTGGACTTGGTCAGGTGCCAGTTCGTGATGTCGCATCAATCTTCGACGATCGCGACAAGCTTGCCTTTCAATTCAATTGTGATGCTGCAAACGCGCAGGCGCTTGACCGCGTTCAGACAAAGCGGGGAGTTCACAAAACGGCACTCCGGCAGATGGCAGAGGCAGTTAATTGCGGGGTCTTGGTGCAGGCTAGGATGATTGTGAATCGGCACAACATCCATGGGGCCTTAGACGCCTATCGCGCATTGTCATCGATCGGCGTCGACACTTTCAGAATCATGCCGATGTTCGCTGTAGGTGCCGCTCTCGACTACGAAGACGAATGTTTGGACTCGGCTGAGGAAGTTAGAGAACTTCAGACGGCACTAATCGCAATGGCTGCACAGGGCTCGACGCGCCTTGAGCTGCTAACGCCAATTCTCATCGAAGTGACAAAGCAGCCGCCGAACGTTCGATTCACCGAATGCAACTGTTATTTCGCTTCGGGCTATCTCTCTACGAACGGCGACCTCTATCCCTGTTCCTGCGCGATCGGTGATCCCGACAGCCATAAACTTGTTGTCGGAAACGTCCGGTACCCGGGGTTTGACCTAGAAACTGCTTGGGGAACCGCCCTTAAGAAATACCAGACGAACAGCTGCGCCAAGTGTCCGACTGCCCTTCTCAATCATATTGAGAGCCGTGCGCGTGCTTGCGCTTAGCCAACAGAACGGCGTACGCCACATGCCTTGACTTCAGCGGTAGTCGACGGTGCCACGGGGCCTTTCGATTACAGCTAAAAGTGGGTTTCCGGCAACGATCCGCGTCGATCAAGGCAGCGAGTTCGTTTTCGCGCGATCTTACCTGTGGGCCCATCAGCGCGGCGCCACGCTGGTCTTCTCGCCTCTCGCGGCTCGGAATGCCGACCGACAACGCCTTTATCCAGCCTCCAACTGCCGCTTCCTGGCCGAATGCCTCAACGCCCACTGGTTCATGCCCCTTCTGGAGGCCCGGAAAAATGTGGAGACTTGGCGCAATTGTCAAACCTGCATCGGAGTACCCGTCTGGCTATGCGATTGATGAGAAGAGGTTTCGCTGGTTGGGAGGCGATCCTGCGGAGGCTTTGGATTTGCCGCGCCCTTTGGTGATCGATTGAACGGCGGACGCTCTGAGGCGGCGCGGGCGAAGACCCAGTGACCATCCAACAGAGGATGAAGATATTGGATCTCTCCCGCTTTAGGCGCGAGCCGCAGCGTCTTGGATGCAATCTTCAGGATGAGCCAAGGCTTGATCCCGTCCTCCGCGGGCTTGAACACCGGGACACGGTACTTCGAGCTCATTGATGTGACGCGCACGCGGCTCCGGCGCTTGCCGTTGCCCGTCTAGCGGCCGTTGCGGTTGAGGAAGCCGCAATCAGTTCGTCGCTACCGATCAGCACCAGCTGACGCACGGCTTGGATGGCTCGGCAGAGGTGCTGCCGCGCTGTCCGCGCCGGCGCGTCGGCGAGGGCAGCTCGCTGTGGCGTCACCTCGTAGTGGACGACGAGAACGATCTCCGAGGCTACATCGGCCACGACTTTGTCGATCGGGATGCCCACGATGCACTTCTTCAGCCGTGCATTGGTTGTAGGCGCCGTTCAGACAGTCTTTAGATCAGTGGCCAGCGACGCAAGGCGTCGCTGGATCAGCGGCAGCCATCGGCCGTACGGTGTCTTGCGTTCCTCGCCACCAACCGGCTAGCAGGGGCAGCCGCATCGAATTGCTGCAAGGCCCGGTCGGCGCCATAGCACGCTGCTTCGACGTTGCGGCTGAGAGCATCGCGCATCTGATCGCGCCGTTCGCCGGCTTCCTTGGCGGCCGCGGTTGCAGCGGCGTAGCGCCCCGACGGAAAAGCAAGCAGTATCGACTGCATCATCGACGCGCAATCCGCGGAAGCCATGAGGGCCGTCGTTATCCATCCAGGCGCAGTTGTAGTGCGGGATATGGCGCCGCCACAACCAACTCGCCCCGGCGCGTCTTCTCGTAGCGGGCCGAGAGCGAGCGCTGGCGCAACGAATCCAGCTCGTACTCATTGAGGCAGCCTTTGAGCCCGAGCTGGAGGGGGCGGTGCCGTGGCTCGGCGCATAGATCGTCTCCTGATCGACCAGAACGGTATCGCCCACGCGTCTGCTGCCCGTCCCGGCTGTTGCTGGCGAAGCGCGATATTGCGGGAGCAAACCGCACCAGCCTTGCCGAGGCAAACTCCGCTACCATTCGCTCAAATCCGGCGGTCGCCGCCGGTGGCTGAACGACCCAGATCATCATCGATCACTTCTTCCTGCGACCACCCGAGCGCCATCAGCCGATCCAGAAAGCAGGGCGACTGATGGGATTCGATCTTTCAACGCCCCATCGACAAGCGGCAGAGGACGCTCAGGTGCGACCCTGGCTGAAGGCGCTATTCGCCAGACCGTCTTTCAAGGTTGTCGCGCTTGCGCAAGTCAACAAGACTTCGCGGATCATTTGCGCCCTTCTGGCGAAAGGCGGGACCTACCGGCACCCCAACCCGCTGTCGACTACTGCGGCCGCCGTCCGATGGACGCCAGTCGCCAAGGCGATCTGACCGGCGCAGGCCGGCAGAGGGCAAGGTGCAACAACAGCCGATGAACCACGGCACGAAATCCTGAAGCGAGTGAAGCTACTGCCCCCCATGCGCTAAAACGCGTGAACTTGATTTAGTTCCCCGTTGCGCGGATCTCATCGAGCCCAGCGGCCACGTGCCGCGCGCAAAGGCCGGGGATATGACGGCACGGTCCTAATGTGTGAAATCGGCTGAAGAAGCTCTTGCACGCCGGCCGTTCCACATATTGCGGGGCAGTGTCAGTGCCTCTGCAACAAAAACTGCCGGCCTTAGTAGGTTCTTTGTTCGCAGATTCTTAGATAGAGACTCGCCAGGAGCTGAATCGAGACAACGGTCTGGAATGCACCGTGATGAACCAGTCGCTGCAGTCTGGACGTTTGTCGCAAACTGAACGTGTTCAGTCCATTTCGCTCAATGAGATGCATGCACACGGATCCGCAAGATGAATGTTGACGTTTTCTCTGCTCATGAATCTAATGTTCGTCGCTATAGCCGCTCGTTTCCCACTGTCTTTACGAAGGCGCTTGGGGCGACGATTTGGGACGAGGGCGGCAAGAGCTATATTGATTTCCTTGTGGGGTCCGGCGCACTCAACTACGGGCACAACAATCCCAATATCCTTGCACCGGCAATTGATTATCTCGCGGGCGGGAACATTCTTTTGTCGCTTGATATGCACACAACGGCGAAACGTGAATTTATCGAAGTGTTTGTTGATACGATTCTGAAGCCGAGGGGTCTTTCGTACAAATTGCAATTTCCTGGACCGACTGGAACAAGCGCTAACGAAGCGGCGCTTGCGCTGGCCCGAAAATATACCGGCCGTTCCAGCGTCATGGCCTTTACAAATGCGTTCCACGGGATGTCACTTGGCTCCCTGGCTGTGTCAGGTTCAGCCTCTACCAGGGAGCTCGGCGGCGTGGCTCGCCACGATGTGATCCGCGTCCCCTATGACGGCTATGCAAACGGAGCTTTCGATTCAGCGAGTTACATCGACTACGTCCTGGGCGACCTCGGGAGTGGCATAGAAAAACCCGCCGCAATCATTCTGGAAACGATCCAGGCAGAAGGCGGCATGAACACTGCATCGGCACGTTGGCTCACGGATATTCAGCGCATCTGCCGTGACCACGGCATCGTTTTCATCGTCGACGACATTCAAGCAGGATCAGGCCGAACAGGTGATTTCTTCTCCTTCGAATTTGCAAAGATCGAACCAGACATCGTCTGTCTTTCAAAGTCGCTAAGCGGTTCGGGAAATCCGCTCTCCATGGTTTTGATTCGCCCCGACCTAGACGTATGGAAACCCGGAGAACATAGCGGCACCTTCAGAGGCAACAATCTTGCTTTCGTGACTTCAGGCGCCATGTGCAAAATGTGGTCAGACACCAAATTTACTCCTGGCGTCGAGCGGACAGCTGCCAAATTGCAACGACACCTTGATGATCTCGTCGCGAAATTCCCGAATTGCATTGAAGAAAAGCGAGGCCGCGGCCTGATGGCGGGTCTCAAGTGTCGCTCACACGCGATTGTCGACCGCGCACACGATATCGCGTTCGCAAACGGACTGCTGATTGAATCTTCGGGACCAAACCGAGACGTCATCAAAGTCCTCCCGCCGATAACAATCTCGGATGCCGAGCTCGACCGTGGCATCGCGATCCTCGAGCAGGCAATACAGGAGTAAGGCAATGGCAACTGCACAGCTGTCTCAAGTACCAGCGATCTCGCTTCTCACGACCAAGGAACGAACCGGCTCCATCAAACTTGGGGAGATCATCTCAATCCTAAAGGGTGAGATCACCGGCCTGCACATCAAACAGGCATTCAGTCCCGAGCTGGCCGAGGACATCACGACGAACTTTAATCGAAACCCCGGTCTCGAGGAGCGCAAAGATGGCGTTCCCGGCCGATATGTCGGCGCATCGCACTACAGGAGGAATGCAGCCACCTATTTTGCCGATGCGGAAAGTGCGCGTCCTTTCGTGGAAGCCCTTTTTGCGGATCTGGTAGATCCGGTCCGCGCGTTATTCGATGCGCTGAAAGGCGAGCTTCACAAACAGGGAGTTGAGTTGCGGCTGGCTCGCTCGGAGCACGGTCAAGCTAATCTTTGTCGTGCCATCTGCTGGTCTGGCGCAGGGATGTATTGCTTAGAGCCCCACGACGACGTCGCCCAAGTTCTATGTGCCGATAGCGAGATTCGGCCGGTGGCGAACAAAACGGTTGTAGCGCTGAATTTCTACCCCAGCATGCCCGATGAAGGTGGCAATCTGCGCATCTGGAGCCACAAACCGACAGAGAGTGACCGAAAATCGCAAGGCCTGGAGACTACAGGCTATCCCTTTTCGACAGCTTATCTTGAGGACCTTCCTTATCACGATTTTCAGCTCAAAGCAGGAGATATCGCGCTCATCGACGGCGGCTACGTTCATGGGGTGACCGGCCAATCAGGCAATGGCAAGCCTCGCCTTCTGCTGAACTGTTTTTTTGGGTTTGCGAGCCCAGATGTGGTTCTCTGGTGGACCTGAAGTCGGACTTGCACAGTCATGCTGGTAACATTGTGGCGACAAGGAGTTCTATCTATCGAATGTCCGGCATCAATTGGATAGCGTTGCCGCACGGACCCCTCGCCTGTTGGAATGCCGTCGCAGCGTGATAGGCGACCCGTCACAGTTCGTACGAAATGAAATGGGCATTAGGAACGATAGCAGCGCAAGTCGGTGGCGTCCTACGGCTGAACGTCGACTTTTGAAGCTTATTACGCCGTGTGAGGCTGTGCGTCACGCTTCTGTCTTAAGGTGGTCTGCTTGCAAGCGCAGTCCGCCCTTCGCAAAGCTGTACGGCTGCCCTTGCACCTGGTAAGCAAGACCGCTCTCCAAACCGTAGCAGTCTCCTCATGTGCCGCAGCGCGCAGACACGTTGAAACGCGTGGCTCCGAGCATATGCTGGCTCCTGATGATCACGACGATCCACCAACATGCGAACGGAACGGCGATCTAAGGCATCCTGGTTCAGAAACTCTGGGAGCCGGGTGACCTGCCACTGCATTTTCATCCAGCGGCAGTTAGAGTCTCGGGGTTTTGTACGCCAAGTGGCGCGGGTGGAGCAACGGACGATCGGCGGAGCTGGTCGGGGTTGCGCAGCCGATCGTCCGTTGCGGTGAGGTGGGCGGCGTAGGCCGCGGGAGTCAGGTATTTCAGCGACGAGTGGGGACGCTGGAGATTGTAGTCGGCGACCCAGTTGGCGATCTTGGCGCGGGCGTCATCGAGATCGAAGAACAGGGTCTCGTTGAGTAGCTCATCGCGCATCCGGCCATTGAAACTCTCGGCGAAGCCGTTCTGCATCGGCTTTCCCGGCGCAATGAAGTGCCAATCGATGGCTGCGTCCTTGCACCAAGCGAGCATGGCGTTGCAGGTGAATTCGGTGCCATGGTCGGACACGATCATTCTTGGCTTGCCGCGTCGCTGGACGATTGCCGTCAGTTCGCGGGCCGCGCGCCGCCCCGAGATCGACGTCTCCGGAATGGCGCCCAGGCATTCCTTGGTGACGTCGTCGACGATGTTGAGGATGCGGAAGCGTCGGCCATTGGCGAACTGGTCGTGGACGAAGTCCAGCGACCAGCGCGCGTTCGGCCTCGCCTCGACCAGGATCGGGGCACGGGTCCCCACGGCCTTGCGGCGAGCCCGCCGTTTGCGGACGGTGAGCCCTTCCTCGCGGTAAAGCCGGTAGATCCGGTTGATCCCCGATGGCTCGCCCTCCCGCCGCAGTAAGACGAACAACCGGCGATAGCCGAAACGCCGCCGCTCGTTGGCAAGATCGCGCAATCGGCCATGCAGAACTGCGTCCGGCGGGCGGCTGGAGCGATAGCGAATCATCTTCCGATCCGCCCCCACGATCGAGCAGGCCCGCCGTTCCGACAGGCTCATGACGGCCTGCAGATGCGCGATCGCAGCGCGCTTGGCGGCGGGCCCTACCATTTTTTTGAAAGGAGCTCGCGAAGTGCGGCCGCATCGAGCATCTGCTCGGCCAGAAGCTTCTTCAGCTTCCCGTTCTCCTCTTCCAAGGCCCTCAGCCGCTTCGCTTCGGAAACGTCCATGCCGCCGAATTTGGCCTTCCAATTGTAGATCGTCGCCTCGGAAACACCGTGCTTGCGAGCCAGGTCGGCTGTCTTCGCCCCAGCCTCATGCTCCTTCAATACCGCGATAATCTGCTCTTCCGTGAACCTTGCTCGCTTCATCTGTCCGTCCTTCTTCGGCCGGACTCTAACTCCTTCTGGAGGAAATACGCAGTGGCAGGTCACGGGTTGCTTTTAGCCCTCAACTTAACGCGTGCGTCAATAGCTTCGTCGGAGCGAGTCTACCGTTCCTTCCTTCGATCAAAGCTGTATTAAGAGCAAACTTGGGCGACTTGGGGCGGTGGGCCGATCGGCCCACCGGCATCGACCGTTAGATCGCCGAAAGACCAGGTTCTATTAACGTGCCGAAGGAGCGCACTGAGTTGTGGGACGCCGCATTGCGCGACACGGGCTCCAGCCTCGACCTCTCCAAGCACTGAATCCGGCAGCACAGTTCGTCGACGACGCATGTAACCGAGCCGCCGACCTTGCCCCACGGGCTTAATCCAGTTTGAAGTTGGTTCTGGCCCACGAGAAGGACCAGAGCATGAAGGCAGCCGCTTTTCGGAAGAGCAGAACATCGGGATTTGAAGGAGCACGAGGCCGGCGCCGCAAGCACGGCGTCAGCGACGCGAGCATCTACAAATGGAAGGCGAAGTTCGGTGGTATGGAGGTGTCGGAGGCCAAGCGGCTGAAGGCGCTGGAGGATGAGAACACGCGGCTGGGGCGGCTGCCATGCTCGACAATGTCGCGCTGAAGGACTTGCTGAGAAAGAATGTATGGTCCGCACCGTCCGTGCAAGGGTCGTAACAGCGAAAATGACGCTTCCAGTTGCATAAATGTATCCGGCCTCTCGCGAGCGGACTGCTGTTGCAGCCAGGCCATGATGAGATCCGCGCAGGCCGTTCCCAATAAATGGTTCGGGCACGAAGCCCGCTTTTTTGCACAGGGCTTACGGCATGTTGATCCACTGTTTCGTCATCACTGTTCCCGAGCCTTGCAATCTCGCCAGAAGTCGTCAGCTGAAAGCAGGATCCCTGCGTTCGTAGAGTGCTCCTGGCTTGTTCAAGACCACCCAGACAATGCGAGCCATCTTGGCGGCTAGTGCGACAACGGCCTTATTCGGATGCATCCGAGCTTGGAGCCCGTTGAGCCAGC
>NZ_JBPZPT010000016.1:0-14754 GCF_056156565.1 Bradyrhizobium sp. JHI2711 | reverse complement strand
ATCTTCGCCTTCAGCGCCGCGTCGATCTTCCGTCTCGTCTTCTTCGTCATCGTCCGCTCCGTTTACCAAACGGAACGGCTACATTCCAACTAGGCTTCCGGTCCCAAATCCGGGGGCCACTTCACAGATCGCATGCAGCTTCGAAACGCGGAAAAGAACGCCATGGCGAACATCAATCTTAATTCCGAATCTCTTGCAGGTGCACGCGCCGGACAGCGGGCCATCACCGCCCTAAAAGTCATTGAACGGAGAGCGCTGGCCCCGAGACGCCGAGGTTTCCAGATGATACGCGGAATGAACCCGATGGCGCGGATGGTCGCAGCAACGAGGCGCGCACTCGCCATGTACGATCTCGACCGGTGCTGCGCAATCTGGTGGCTCTATTGTCTCCATTTCGGATTCACCGGCGACGTGATGTTGGGGCTCGCCGCGGTCTCGGTTGCCCACGAGAGATCCCGCTGCGGAATTTAGAAATCGTGCATCGAGCGCATCCCAGCCCGATGGCGCGCGCAATCGACTTTGAATCGAGTTCGTCCGGAGCAGGCAGCGGCGTCAGCAAGCCCGTCTTTGCTCATTCTCGGCGGACGATGGTATCTCCCCGGGGATGAATCTGAGCGATCAGCTACGCCCTCAGTCTACCCTATCAGTCCAAGGCCGATTTCTCGTTAATACCCACCAGGCATTTCGTGTGAACAGCCCTCAAGGCAAAGCCGGTGCGTTAGCCTCTCGATCTCCTGGCTAACTTCATTGGCAGTGCGGATGCGGATAGGGAGGACATCGAGTAAGAAATCCGACACCGGCTGTGACGGTTCGGTGAAGAGCGGCGGTCTGGCGGCAGCCCCACCCACCGGCGCTGACTGAGCATCGGAGCTGATCCTATTATGGATAGGCTTTCCAGAAGCTGACGAGGCCGTCGCTCGTGAGGCAATGCATCGCGACATCTGCAGAACGAAACGGCCCTGCGGCTCTCGATCGTCGTGGGGCTTCATGGGTTTCAGGACCCGCCTTCCTCCCGGCCGATGAAGTCTTGCGGCGGCATGGGAGCCGACGACTGGTCATTGCTCGGGTTGCAAAACGGCATACCGGCGGCGCCGCAGGTGCACGCACGGGTGCCAAGCCACGGTTGATCCGAATCGTTCTCGCAAATCCGCCTTCCGCGATTCGTTCCTCGTTCATTCGCTCTCTCATCGGCTATTCACCAAGGAGAGGGTAATCCTTTTCGCCGAAGGGGCTCATGGCGCGAGCTTGTATTCACCCCCGACTTTCATGGCGAGTTTGATCTGAGCTATTTGGAGTTAAAATGACGAGGTCCAGATCGATTATTTCCGCCGCGGCTCAGGCCGCGGCGGAATTTTTGGCCTGAAACCGATACAGGAAGTCCGCCGCCCGCTGGACGAAGTTTGAAGATCGCGCGTTTGTCGTTCTTCAGCACCTTGATCTAAGAGGGCATATAGGAGGCGTGCCCCTCCCTCACCTCCGGTATCAGGCCCAATCGGCGGACAGAAAGGCCGCGCCAAGCTCTGCGACCAACTTTTCCATGGCATAGCCTTCATCGCCGAAGCGCTTGCGGCCGAACTCGCGATTCAGGCGGCTCTCGTGGCGGTATGTAGTGTCCAACGCCACTCATTGCGCGCGTCGCGGCAGAATGGAAGTACGTGGCCCTCACCTTTTCAGGTGATGTACCGACCTTCGCCAGAGTACCCGCGAAACTTGTCGGAGATAGCAGCGGGATTGGTCGGGGCAAGATGTAGAAACAGTGCGGGCGCGGCTCGGTGCTAACCGACCCGGGGGCTGAAGCCAGGCCAACTAGTCCCTACCACATCCGCACTGCCGTTGAGACTAGCGGAAAAGTGACTCGGCGCCGATCGATCTGGAGCGATAACGCTGTCCCTGTCACATCCCGTTAATCCCAAGGGCTCTGTATCTGTCATAGCTTACCGCAAGCTGACAGGCCTTTTGCGCAGTCGGTCAATAATAATGGGCTATCAACACCCCTCAATCCGCCACGGAAATTCCTGCAACCACTCAGACGTGCTCTCTGTGCTGTCAGTCGTCACGACTTCAGGATCACCCGGACGGTTTAGGCTGCTGATCAGTGAGACATTGTCGGTTGAGGACCACACCATCGTAGATTGTCGGGCGACATGGGAAATTGCCCCCCATATTGCCTCGCTAAAAATGTTACCGGACAACTTCCCTGTCGTGTCTGGGGCGGAGCTGCCGAATCAGATCGGTGGCGGCTATGGCAGGGAAGATCAGCATGCGCGCAAAGCGCGAGATCACATCAGCGCTGGCCGAGCGTTATCGGGCAAGCGGGCGGCTCGAGAAGGGACGGATCCTAGACGAGCTGTGCGCCGTTGCGGGATGGCATCGCAAGCACGCGATCCGAGCGCTGTCAGCGGACGGGGCATCGGGGTCGGCCGTGCCGCGGCGGCGGGGCCGGACCTACGGAGCTTCCATTCGTATGGCACTGATTGTGCTATGGGACTCGTCTGACCGGCTCTGCAGTAAGCGGCTCGTCGCGATGATCCCGTTCTTGCTTCCGGCTCTTGAACGGCACGGCAGATTGAAGCTTTCTGCTGATGAGCGGTCTAAGGTTTTGAGGGTGAGCGCGTCGACGATCGATCGCCTGCTGAGCGACGTAAGGATCGCAGCAGCCGGAGGACGCCGACGGCGGGCGGGCTTTTCCAGTGCCGTACGGCGGCAAGTCCCGGTGCGTACATTCAATGACTGGGGATCACCTCCGCCGGGGTACTGCGAAGCGGATCTGGTTGCGCACGGCGGCATGTCCGTATCCGGGGCCTTCATTCAGACGCTAACAATGGTGGATGTCGCAACGGGGTGGACCGAATGCTTTCCGCTTGTTGTGCGTGAAGCAGCGCTTGTGGTCGAGGCCCTCGAGCGCGCCCAGAACCTATTTCCCTGGCCCGTTTGCGGGCTCGATTTTGACAACGACAGCGCCTTCATGAACGACACGGTCGTCTCGTGGTGCCGTTCTCACGATGTCGAAGTCACTCGTTCCAGGGCCTACAGAAAGAACGATCAAGCGTTCGTTGAACAGAAGAATGGAGCTATCGTTCGACGTCTGGTGGGCTACGGGCGCTTTGAAGGCATTGATGCCGCTCGCTCATTAGCTCGCCTGTTTGCCGCGGCACGGCTGCACATCAATTTCTTCCAGCCCTCGTTTAAGCTGAAGGAGAAGCACCGCGAAGGTGCCAAGGTGATCAAGCGTTATCTTCCTCCCGCTACACCGTACGAAAGAGCATTGGTCCACCCGCAACGAGGCATTCAAACGTCGGCTGCGTGAGATTTACCGCACGCTTGATCCGGTGGCATTGCTGGCACAGATGAGGGACGCTCAAAATGAGCTGGGCAAGCGTGTTGATCAGCGGGCCGGAAAGCCAGCCATGACCGTCGCGCCGGTGCAAAGCGACTTGACCGCCTTTGCCCGAGAGCTCGGCGACGGTTGGAAGCAGGGTGAGCAGCGCGGCATTCATCGGCGCCGCTATGTGCGGCGCAAACCTGCGCCACGTCGGCCATCGATGCTCGACCCATACATTCCCATGATCGAGGAATGGCTCGCCGCGGCTCCGCACTTGTCCGCCGTCGATCTCCTCTCCCGGCTGGCAGCGCATGCGCCGGGTCAGTTCAGTGGCCATCAGCGGCGTACGGTGCAGCGGTTGGTGAAGAATTGGCGATCAAAGGTCGCTCGACAGCTCATCAGCAGCACCGAAACCATACTATCGTTCCAAGCTTCCCTCGCTGTCTAAATCCCACGTGTTGCTTTGCCGAATCACCGCAAGCCGCTCTCTCGCTACGGCGCTCTGGAGGGCGCGCTTCGCGAGCGGCTTGCTCGGACCCGCGGGGTCCAATTCGCGCGACAGCTGGGGGCGCTCGGTAACATTGTCATCTGAGGCAATATGAGGGGGCAGTTTTCCATGGCGCGCGACAGTCCAGAAGACAAAGACTATATTCACTCGGTGCTACAATACCCCCCAAACAGAGCTGACGTGACGGGCCGTCTTGTCTGTACAGTTTGTATCTCACAACGCCTCGCTATCTTTTTAAACGGACTGGAGACGCACGGTATTGGCGGCGTTGTGGCTGGTTGCTCGATAAGTAAGGAAGGGTTTCGATGGTCCCCTGACACGCTGCACGTGATACTCAGAGGACAGAACTATCAGCCGTCGAACGATCTTCTTTCGAACATTACGACCTGCACACGACATGATGTGTTGGTTGTTCGCAATAATCTCAACGACGATAGAGTCGACTGTTTTGCAACCGGCTTTGCCTCAAACTTTGGTTTAGAGCGAAAAGAAATCGTTCAGAAGATACTAGCTGACCAGGATAACCTACCGTCTTTTCACACCGGCATGAAAGTTGGCTATGTCGTCTTCCACGATGTCACCACTCAACTCAGTACGATCTTTGATGTTCGTTCAGGCTCACACCCGAACTTGACATTTTCTGTGCAAGAAATGAATGGGCGGCTCAATCTTCACTTCGCGGTTTCCGGAAATGGCCGGGGCGCTTTACGGCGATCGTCTGGGCCCGAGGGTAATATCGCCTTTGTACCGCTTGATTATTCCTAATCTAAAGGGTCCTGGCTGTGCTGAAAGCATTTTTAAGCGCGACGGTATTTTTTAGCAGCATTGTCAGCGCTACCGCGATTGAGGAGCGACTACCGCAGCCGCTGCAAACAGGCGTGGCAGGACGGCAAAATCAGTGAAGTCATTGAGACTACGGTGTTACGACCTGTCCCGCCCTTGTCATCAAGCTGTTCTGGCTCGCATCCGTGTACGGATCGTGATGATCATTTCGTGAATAGATCCGGTAGGGCGCAGCCGTTCGCTAGGGGCGTCTTGTGGATCACGATCCTGATGTACGGCTTAACTACCGGATTGGGAAACGCGAACAAATCTGTCGAGCCTTCGACGAACATGTTTGCTCCGACCGGCGTGAGGGACGGCAGATGATCTTCAAGATAATCCAGATGAGCTCGATTTGGAAGCAAGCCCGTCCGACGGATAGAACGTGTAGCGCCCGCTCAAATCGGGCGCGATAATCTCAGCCGCTACAAAGTACGTCTCGACCCCGTGAACATCCTGGGTAGCACCCGACGCGACTGCAGCATCTTTAAGATGCTTCCATTTTCCGCGACCAGGAATCAGTTCAGTCTCTCAGGTAATTGAGCATACTATTGCAGGCGTCCTCGGCCTCAGCCAAGCTCTGCAGCGGCGAGCCGAGCACCCTGATCGCGCCACGGCTCTGGTCAAGCGGACGCCACGAAGCGACGTAGCCGAACCTTCCGCGGAAGCCAGGACCGGTCGGGCTCTGCAAGCTTATAACGAACGAGTAGCCGCCGCTGCGCGCACTCCAAATTTCCATGTTTTCGACAGCGCGGTGGAACTGCAGGGGCATCACGCACCGTTCGCCTGGGCAACTCGAGAATGAAATTCTTCCGGCGGACTCACTGGCGTACAAAATCCGAAACTCTAACCGCTGCCCGATGAAAGCGCAGTAACAGGTGAGCTGGTCTGCCAGGCGAAGCTGTCGTCTAAGTCCTCTTCAATCACCCCCGGCCGTGCATAACTGATCGAGCAGGTCGGCTACTGCGAGCACGCTCGTTCCGTCAGTCGTGACCTGCCTAACCAGCTCCGACGCTGTGCAGTTGCCATAGGCGATTAGATGGCCAACGGAAGTCGGAGCGATGTCGTCCAGCACCCGGTGTTCCATGTTGCGTGACCGGAGATGAAAGCATCGGTTCCCAGCCTCGAGCACATGCTGGTCGATCATGCGCTGCAGCCCCTCGCGGAACTCGTCAGACCTCCTAAAGAAGCGTTCACTCAAGACGCGGTAGCCAAGAGGCCAGCGTTCGCTACCGGGCACCGGCGTCACCAATTGTAAACGTCCCTGCAGCATATTTACGAGAAAGCCGGAAACAAAGGCGATGGTCGTGTGATCGCTCTCCAGCAAGGCGATTGCATCATCTTTGTTGCCAGCCCTAAGTTTCTCGCTCCGGGCGCGCGCCCGGCAAAAGCCTTTGCAGTCAGCGCCTCCTTGCCCTGCAGGACGAGTTCGACACCGATCAGCTCCTCAGGCGAAAACGCCATGTGAATCTGGTCGAGATGTGTTGTGCTCAGCACGGAGAAACGGTTCGTCACGGTGCGATAGCGCTGGAACAGTTCGAGCACGCGCGTGGTGAGTGCGCGATCCCTGAGCGGGGCCGCCGTCGTTGTTTGTGGCAATGCGCCCGTGATCTGATAATAGTCGAATAGAAAGCGGTCGTAATGGGGGTTGTCCATAGGCTCTGTGGCCCAGTAGCAGAAACCAGTACGGGCTGCCGAACCAAACATCTCGCTCGCAATACCGACCACGGCGCGCCAAAGCGCTGCATGCTCTTCGCTATATTCGTAATAGCCTTTGAAGCGGTCGGCCGAGAGGCCGCAGAACCAGCAACCGATGGTGCAGCCGTCGCTCAGCTCGAAAGCGATGATGGGGTACGTGACCGAGGCCGCCGTTCCGCCCAATTCGTCGTTGCAGCGCCGGATGTGGCGCTCACGCCAGGCATGAAAGCGAGGGTTGATCGTCGACATTTCGCCCTCTTCGCGCAGGAGGTCGCGATCGCGCAACATGTCGCAGATAAACTCGTCCCACATCATAGCCAGGGGCCAGGGCGTAGACTCCGGCTTGAAGCGATATTTCAGGTAGCCGCCGCGCCAGAGAGGAAGCATCTTCATTGGGGCAACTTCGATGCCGTAGCGCTCTGTTACCGCTCGAGGAGAATGAACGTTCTCCGAAAGCGCCCTGCGGAACTCCAAGTCACCGGCCAGCCGCTCCATGAAGCGCTTGACGTGTGACAACGTGCGCAGTTGCTCGGGGGTACGCCGGTCAAAAATCCGTCGGCAGTGTTCGGTGGCAGTGTGCGTCATACGGTACGGGTACGCCCTGAAGCCGCATCTCTAGGCCTGAAAGCAATGATCTGACTCCTGACGAGGCGTGCTTTCAGTTCTGTTCGCACCGGATCGTTTCCTTCAGGACGAGCCAATGCGATCAGAGTGAAAATACGTCAGGCCGTGACAGCGACAACAACTACAATAAGCAAAACGATAGCGACTAGGTCACGGCCCGCTTCCGCGGCTTGCACGGCGCTCGTAGGTGCCTCCGACGTGGAACTAGCCAACGCAGTGGTATGCACAATCCTCCTCAAGCCTACACCGCTCAAATCCTGCTTGCCGCCGACAATCGCGTCGAGCTGCATCAACGCATGTCGGCGTGGCACTCGGATGCTGCTCCTAACCTCATCAAGCGTGAAATCGTAGCCGTGGCTCTTTCCGATCGCGAAGACCTGTAGCACTCTGCTTAACGTGTTCGAGCAGACTACCCTCTTTCGCTAGATTCTTGACAAACCGTTCTACCTCAGCCTGCGACATAGCCCGGCCTCTGCTAAATGTTTCTACCTAGCCGTCGCCTTGGAAGCGATCGGTGATGACACCTTAACAAAGCAATCCGCATACCAAACTGACATCGCTGCTTTTGCGCTTTGTCTGAGCGTGCGTATCGTCAACTTTCCGACATTGGTCTCGAACATAACAAGCGCTCAGTCGAGCGGGATGAAAGCTCGTTGTGGGTAGCTAACCCAGCAGCAAGCGGTTACCATCTACAAAAGCTCGGTCAGAACCGTGCTCAGCAGCGTCCCTTGCGGATTAGAAACGGCGCGCATTCCGTCCAATACGCCCGGTTCTGCGAGAGGCTGGAGGTGAAATCCCGCCGGCCTTTTCACCACACCATCCGTATCCCGGCGAAGGGCAAGGTACAACCGGGCGGTTCTGCACTTGTGTGTGGTGGCCGGCCACCGGGCCTGCGCCGGCCGCGGCAGTCTAGTACGCCTCGAGCAACCGACGAGGCGAGCATCTCCAGAAGAAGCTGGCCGCGTTCGCCGGCATGCTGTACGCCGGTGCTTCAGCGGGTTCGAACCGCTGTTCGACCCGCAGAAGAAGGTGCGGCCGATTACACTGGCGTTTTGCATTGCCCATGCGCGGCGGGGCTTCTTCGAGCTGGCTGACATGGAGAAGAATGAAGTAGGCGGGCAAGTACAGACTTCAACAAACCCGGTCATCGCGACCGGGAAATTGGTCTTAGAGCATGCGTGTGCCCACAGCATGATAATGCATTGGTAGTCTGTTCAGTTGAAGGATCGTCCTCAGAGAGTGGGTGGTGCGCGCCAAATTTGTATTCGCTCGGCCTCATATTCGAGAAGGCCGCAACAGGCTGCGCAACGTGCTGTCGACCGTACCGAACTAGTGTTGTGGGCGGGTAGCTTTGCTACCCTGGCTATGTCGCGTGTCAATCCGTTAGGTGGTCGGCTGGCGAGTTGTTCAAATGACGAATTCACATTCGTTGACTGCATCCCCACAGCGGCAGGAAGTCGCAGTGCATCACCGTCTCTCTCAGGAGCTCTACCTGCCATCGATGAGTCGAGGCAATATCACATGGCTCCGGGCCGCGCCGCCCCGTTTTCCGAGGTGCAGCCAACGCCATCGACTCCGATCGCTTCGATGCGACAGCATCGGGTCTGCGAACTAACGCGCGCCACCGCGTAACTACCGCATAAGAGTGCTGTCAATTGTCGCTACCAGATCTGGGTGTTTGGGGAAGCAGTACTTGCCTCGTAAGGTTACGGAAAGGCCGGATACGCATATGCGTGTTCCCATCAAGCTTCGAGACGCGCAATGCCATGGCAAACATGAATCTCAGCTTCCAATCCTTTGCCGACGCACGCGCGCGACAGCCGACCGTCACCGATCAAGAACTCACCAAATTTAGAGCACTGGTCCCGAGACGTTCAGGTTTCCAGACGAGACGTGTCATGAAGCCAATAGCGCGGGTCGCAGCAGCAATAAACCGCGCTCGGGCACTCTCCGATCTCGACCGGTGCTGCGCAATCTGGTGGCTCTATCGCCTCCATTTCGGCATCAACCGCGACGTGATGTTCGGCCTTGCCGCGGTCACGATCGCTCAGGAGAGGTCCCGCTGCGGCATTTAGGCCTCGTGACATCGGTCACCGTTCATGCGAGCGCTGGCACTGCCCCACCAAACCTGCCACCACGTTGTGTTGGCTGGCGGACAAAAAATCTCAGTCTAACGCCAAACGTCTCAAGTCTCCCCCAGGCCACTAAGGTCGCAATCACATCTAGTACCGGCGGACTGCCCGGGGGCACAAATGGCGCCTGGAAATACGCTGAGCAGACCGCACAAGCCGAACTAGTGCTCGCCGTTAGCAGCATCAGCAGGATGAGATTTGTGGCGTGGATGATGCTGCTCATGCAGCCCAACATCGTCAATTGACGGGCCCGAATAGCTGAGCGGAGAGCGCAAAATCGGAGTGCTTGATTGGTAAAGTCTGCCGATCGGGAGCAAGGACGCGACGCTCGCATTTCACCAGATGATCTTAAGCGGAAAGGAATTTGCCGCGCCCGAAACCGCAAAGGTCGTGGAAAATGGTCGAGTAGCTCATCAAGCAAGTCTGGCGAGCGCATTGCGATGGATTAATCCTCACGCAGAGGGCCCGTGGGCAGGCTGCGTCTCTGTCGATCGAAGTCTCTGTGAGCCATTCGTCGCTGCGGACGGCCAGCCATTCAACCGTTCGCCGCCCGGAAAATGTGCCCTCGGCGCCTATCCACACCAGTTTGGGCGATGACACGACGCCTCAATTTCCAGCTCGCGTTGTCATCGTCATAAATAAATCTCCGTTGACTAACGGCCAAATAAGCGGAGCTATTCGGATTTAGGTGACGAGGTGATCGGGCGCTTTGTTTGCCGGTGCCAGCACTTGGATGACCTCAAGGCCGTGCTTGGGACTGCTGCTGCGAGCTTCGATAACTCGTTGGAATGTTGAGGCGCCGCCGGGTCCCTGTGGCGACGATCACCGGCTTGAACACCATCGGTCTGGCGGTGGTTACGGTAAGAAGCCTTTCGTCCGTACAAGCTGTATCGCCGGGGTGGCCTACACGCTCTCGATGGGTTGGTGGTGCCGGCTCAAGTGCCGCGAAATCGGACAATTACGCTAATCACAAGCCGTAACGAGCCTGTGGGCGCGTCGATCGCGAGTGCCATGCAGACGATGGCAGGTCCATTACAAGAGTAGGTAGGTGCCAAAGTGGACGCGGGGTCCTAGCGTCCTCCTGTTCCTCTGCCGATCATCGAGCCAGAAGCGAACAGCGAGAAGGTCATACGGACAAAACCGACGTGCGGAATCAGGGTGGCTGCGCATGTCACCTCGATGACGAGCTCCGGCGTTCCGATTTGGGCGCCGAAGAAGGCGACGAATGGCGGGGCGCGTGCCTACGGAAAATCAATCAGGCAAGGAGCAGTCTATGGAACGTCAACCGGTTGACGCGGTCACGGCGATCGATCGGCTTGCAGATTCGGATCCGGAGAGAGTTGCGCTGAGGCACGGCGCAGACGAACTCACATATGAGGCGCTACGATCAAGATCGGATGCCCTTGCAAGGACCTTACGAGAGCAGGGTGCTCGCGGCGCGGTTGTCGGCTATTGGGGAGGGCGGGACCTCGACTGGGCGACGGCGGTCATCGCAATTTTGAAAGCTGGATCAACGTACCTACCGCTCGATCCATCGCTGCCGGCTTCCCGTACATCATTCATGATCGAGCAGAGCCGCTGCGCTTTGTTGATGGGCCGAGACCGGCCGGATTCGCTCAGCCTATTCCAGAAGAGCAGCAAAGCAGCTCCGCAATTCGTAGCTATAGAGGCGGCACTGCGCCGGGTGCAGACCTCGTCTGTTGTGCCATCCCCGAACGCGGATGGACTTGCCTATATTCTGTTTACGTCTGGTTCGACGGGCCAGCCTAAGGGCGCAATGATCGAGCGCGACGGCCTAAACAATCATTTGGCGGCAAAGATCGATGCCCTAAGTCTCACTCGGACGGATTGCGTCGCGCAAACGGCATCGCACTGCTTTGACATCTCGCTTTGGCAGCTTCTTTCTGGGCTTTGCGTCGGAGCCTCTACATCAATCATCGATGATTCGACACTGAGATCGCCCTCATCGCTCCTTCAAGCAATTCAACGATGCGGCGCTACGATCGTCCAACTCGTTCCGTCGATGCTGGCAGTGTTTGTTGAATATCTGCAATCGCTTGCCGCGGCAGAGCGAGCCATGGACGGCTTGCGGATTATTTCTACGGTCGGAGAACCTCTAACGCCCGGATTGGCGCGTGCGTGGCTGGCCTTGTATCCCCGCGTTTCCATTCTCAATCATTACGGGCCGACCGAGTGCGCCGACGGCGTGACGCATCATCTGGTTTCCGTTCCGCCTGCGCTGGCTGAGCCTTATGTGCCGATCGGCAGGCCAATTCAAAACGTTGAGGTTTATGTCGCGGACGGACCACGACTCTGCAGTGTAGGAGAAGTCGGCGAAATCTGTGTTAGCGGCGTCGGTGTCGCTGCCGGTTACGTCAATGACCATGTCCGCACCAAGGATGCGTTTGGGCCGAACCCGTTCTCAAACGACCTATCTTTCCGGCGCCTATATCGGACAGGTGATCTTGGGCGCGTTCGTTCCGACGGGCTTCTGGAATGTCTCGGTCGACGGGATCGTCAGGTTAAAATTCGCGGGCACAGAATCGAGCTGGGAGAAATCGAAGCTCGTTTGTCCGCTCATCCCTCGGTGCATGGCGCCGTCGCAGTCGCCTCTGTCTGCGCAGGTGTAAAGCTTACGGCGCGAGATATAGCTGGGTCGGAGGCGCAAGCCGAATCGCGGCGTCTGGTCGCGTATGTGTCGGCTCCAGCTGAACTGGCGGAAAGCGATCTTCGGAAGTTTCTTGCTGAGGCACTCCCCAGCTACATGCTTCCGGAAAGAATCGTCCATGTGGACGATATTCCACTGACCAGGAACGGAAAGGTCGATTTTGCAGCGTTGCCTGACCCGGCCAGTGTTCGGCCGTTATTGTCAACGCCCTTCGCGGAGCCGCAATCAGACCTCGAAGTCCGGCTACGTCAAATCTGGTCCGGCATTTTGCGTATCGAGAACATAGGTGTAAATGACCAATTCATAAGCCTTGGCGGAGACTCGCTCCGCGCAATGCTTATATTGGGACAGTTGCAGACCTTGCTAGGAGTGAGAGCGGATTTCAGACTGGTCCTGAATGGCACAATTCGATCTCTTGCCGCTTCGATCGAGGGGCGCACTGAGCTCAATCCGTGTACGGCTTTGACATGCCGAAAGCTAAACCGATCACCTCTGACGCACCTCCAGGAGCACCTTTGGTTTTTGGCGCAGCTCGATCCATCTGCCCGGAACTACATCATTCAAGGCGGGCTGCGCATTAAGGGAAACATCAGTTTAGCTCGGTTCAATCGCGCCTGGACCGAGGTCATTCATTCCCACCAGGCACTTTCGGCGCGCTTTATCGACAAAGACGGTCCGGTTCAATGCTTTGATGCTCCGCCATGCACCAATCTTGAATTGATCGATGTATCTCATCTCACCTCCTCCGAGGCTGAGGAGCTCATCGCACAGTTTCGGCGAACGGAGCTGAAAGACAATTTCGATCTCGGACAGGGCCACTTGTTTCGCGCGCGCATGGTCCGGCTTGGTCCTGACAATCATCTCATATTGATCACCGCTCATGAAATCATCCTCGATGCCTGGTCGATTTCTGTTCTGCTCAGAGATCTTCAGCAAAGGTACGTAGATGCCGTGGCGTTTTGCCCAGAGAACCGTGCGTCACTCTCGGGCTACGCGGCGTGGGAAAAACAACACGTTTCTCCAGAGGCGCTGGAGAACCAACGTCACTATTGGCGTCGTCAAATTGGTGATGATCCGCCAGCGCTTTCGCTTGGAAGGGCGCGCCCGCAAACAAATTCATACCGCGGCGCCTCGCATCCAGTGCTGCTTGGCAGTGATCTCTCCAGTCGCGTAAGAGAATTTGCGCGCCGAAACAGCTGCACCACGTCGACAACACTGCTGGCGTGCTTCAAGCTGCTGCTACGAATGTATAGCGGTGAGGACGACATTGTCGTCGGCATACCACACGCTGTACGGGATCAACCTGGCAGCGCCGACATCGTCGGCTTTTTCCTGAATATGCTACCGATCCGTGCCGCGATGGATGCCGGTCAGTCCTTTGCTGCTCATGCCACGCGCATCCAGGGCCTGGTCAGCGATGCTATCGCAAATTCGGCCTATCCATTCGGATGGATGGTCAAGGACACAAGGTTATGTCGCGAACCGGGGCGATCACCGATCTTCCAGGTCATGTTCAACATGTACTCCGAAGCTGCCGAGCCACTTGGTCAAGACGAGTTGGCTCTGACATTCCGCGAATACGACACAGGCTATGTCAAATTCGACCTAACATTGTACGCGCAAGATCAGGGCGATGAAATTGCGCTCCAGCTGGCGTATGCAGAAGACATATTTTCGAGTGATCTAGTTGTTCGCATGGCCAATAATCTGCGCTGTCTGATTGCCGCCTGCGTTGACAAACCGCTTGCGCCCATTGAGGAGCTGAGCTGCCTCAGCGCGTCAGACGTCACTCTACTGAACTCGCTGGAAGGATCCAGGCAGCCATATGACTCTGAATGTCTGCTTGTTGAAGCTTTCGAGCAGATCAGTGTCTCCAATCACAGCAAGGTAGCATATTTTGGCGAGTTCGGGGAAGTCACATTCAGCCAGCTGCGTGAGCGCGTAGCAGCTATCAGGTCCTTCCTGCTGGATTTGGACGTGGGCGCTGGCGATATGGTCGGCATGCTTGTCGACCGGTCGCCTGACGTTGCCGCTGTTATGCTGGCGGCGCGAGCTTTGCACTCTATTGTCGTGCCGATACCGCCAGATTATCCCCCTGATCGGATCCAACATATCCTGCGAGATAGTCAGGCAAAGGTGTTGGTTCACGCAAATACCACGGAGACTGGCTTTGACATACCTTCGATTTCTCTATTGACGTTAGACAGGTGCAGGGCGCTGACGGATAATTTCGAATCCAGCGACTCACCCTCAGATCACCAAATTGCGAATCTTATATACACGTCGTCCTCAACAGGGCGGGCGAAGGGGGTTCTTATTCCGGAATCGGCCATTCTCAATCGGCTGAACTGGATGTGGCGACGCTTTCCCTTCAATAGTACCGACGTGATGGTTGTCCAGAAGTCCGCTTCCCTTGTTGCGTCCGCTTGGGAGTATTTTGGTGGGCTTCTGAGAGGTGTGCCCACGCTGATCCTCACCCAAGGGCAGGTGCTAGATCCGGATCTGTTGTTGTGCAGTTTGGCAAAACATCGTGTGACACGCTTTTTTGCCTCTCCGCCACTCCTGTCCGGTATCATTGGGTCCCAGGAACGGCAACCGCAAAGGACCGCCTTGAGATTGGTCACAAGCAGCGCCGAACCGATGCCTTCCTCGCTGCCTGCTCGCTGGCGCGGGTCTTTTCCGGGCGTGCCCTTGTGGAACTTCTATGGTGCGACGGAATGTGCGTCCAATGCAGCCGTGCACGAAACATCGGATGCGGATGGCAACTCGGCGCTTATCCCAGTGGGACGGCCAATCGACAACGTAAAACTCTACGTGCTCGATGCACGATTGAAGAGAGTGCCTGTTGGAGCCTCCGGCGAACTGTGCATCGCGGGCCGCTGTCTGAGCGCTGGGTATTGGCAGGATCAAGATCGGACTGACCGCTGTTTCCTGCCGAATCCGTATGATGGCGGACAATACGATGTGCTTTATCGAAGTG
>NZ_JBPZPT010000015.1:0-26046 GCF_056156565.1 Bradyrhizobium sp. JHI2711 | reverse complement strand
CGCCGCGGCCGCCCGCCTGGAAGGACCAATGACGATCCCGATAGCGGCTGATCCCCGAACCACAATCGCCGTCACCTAGGGAAATTTGGAAGCCCATTCTCACGGAAAGTTCGCTGCCCGTTGACACGCATCCCTCGCGCTGGGCCGCGGTGACCTCGATTGCGGCCAAGTTTGGCTGTACGCCCCAGACGCTGCATGAGTGGGTCAAGAAAGCCGAGGTCGACAGCGGGCAGCGGGCCGGCGTTCCGCGCCGATACCGCCGAGAAGCTGCTAGCCGGGGGAGAACCGAGAGCTTCGGCAGGCCAACGAGATCCTGCGCAAGGCCACCGCTTATTTTGCGATGGCGGAGCTCGACCGCCGGTCCAAGCCATGATCGCCTTCATTGACGATCATCGAGGGGCGCATGGTGCCGAGCCGATCTGCAAGGTGTTGCCGATCGCCCCCCGACCTATCACGCCCATGTGGCCAAACGGCGCGATCCCGCCAAGCTGTCAACGCGGTGTCTCGTTGGACTTCTCACGGCCCGGCAAGCCAACCGACAACGCGTTCATCGAGGCCTTCAATGGGCGCTTCCGAGCCGAATGCCTCAACGCCCACTGCTTCCAGTCCCTTGCGGATGCCCAGGAAAACGTGGAGACTTGGCGCAGATAGCGTAACGAAGAACGGCCCCACGGGGCGATCGGCAATCGGCCGCCGATTTTGCTGCAAAACCACGTCGGCGCATCCAGCTCGCCAACGGGATCAGAGCGCAAAACTTTAGTTCTGGCTGCTCCAAACTTCGGTCTCGCTACAAGTGCGCCGAGGCCCTAACCGCCGCTGGATGAAAACTCAGTGGCGGGTCAGCGGGGAACAAGAGCGCCTTCAATCTTCAAACCTCAGGTTCAAGGCGTGGTCTCTTGGAGCGCGTTCGGAACTATCGTCCTCGACCTCCACCAAGTGATGTAGAGAACAATTAGCCAAGCTACAGGCAGAAGCATCAGCATCGATGCTATTGCCGCAATCGTCGGATCGATCTCATGGCGTATGTTTTCCCACATCTTCAATGGGAGAGTGCGGATCGCAAATCCGCTGACCAGAGACGTTTTGACAACCTCATCAAAAGAGTGAAGGAAGGCAAACAGGGCCCCGCCGATGACGCCTGGCCGGACCAGCGGCAGCGTCACTTTCGTAAAGGTCTGCAGCGGATTGGCCCGCATGCTCTTCGCCGCCAGCTCCAAGCGCCGGTCGAAATTTGCTAGCGTCGCTGAGACGATTACGACGACATAGGCTGTAGCACCGATGCTATGTGTCAGGACGATGCCGACTTGTGTGCCGATGAGGCCAAGCTTGAGCAAGCCGAGGTACGCGGCGATGCCGACAATGATGCTCGGAATGGTAATGGGAGTGAGGAGCGCCATTGTCGAGATACTACGTAGCGTCGAAGAGGCGCGACTAAGGCCATAGGCTGCAAGCGTACCAACAACAGTCGAGAGAAGGGCGACGGCGATACCGATCTGGATGCTGGTCCATGCAGCGTCGGTCCAGGACGGATTGTCAAAGAAGCTTTGGTACCAATGGAGCGAAAGGGCTGCCGGCGGAAATTGTAGTGATGGTCCTGCGCTAAACGACATGACGATGACGACAAGGCTCGGAAAGAGCAGGTAGAACATGACAAGCGCGACGAAAGACGCACCAATTATCCTCCATAGATGCTTGCTGCCAACGGCTTGGTAGAGCGTAGCCGCCCAACGCTTTGCCCGATACAGGGTAGCAAGCTCTTCGAAGTAGCGGATCGACGGACTGAATGAGGGTAGCCAATTCTGCTGCGGAGACTTCCATCTTTTTGTCGCGGCTCGACCTTGAGCACCAGAAAGGTCCAGCCCAAAAATGGCAAGCATGACCACGGCAAGCCCCAGGAGGATGAAAGCTGAGGCGGCAATACGCCCCAAGTCCAGAGAGGTTTCGACCTGAGTTGCAATGAAAGTCGATAGCATGGCGTCGCCCAACCCGCCCAGGGCGGCGGGCGTTATATAGAAGCCAAGACAGAGGACGAAGACCAGCAGCGAGCCGCTGCGGACGCCCGGCAGACTAAGCGGAAAGAATACGCGCCAGAAAGCGGCAAACGGATGGGCACCCATGCTACGGGCAGCGGCAGTGAGGGACTTATCAATGCCTAGCATGACACTGACCAGAGGGAGAACCATGACAGGAAGCATGATGTGGACCATGCCGATGTAGACAGCCATGCGGTTGTAGATGAGCGATATGGGGCTAGAGATGAGTCCGAGGTCGAGCAGTAGATTGTTGATCAAGCCGCCATCGCCAAGAATTATGATCCACGCGTAGGTGCGCACCAGAAAGCTGGTAAGATAGGGAATGACCACGAGCGCGAGAAGTACCGTACGCAAGCCCTTCGAGGCAGCTGCGATTAGATAAGCCATCGGATAGCCAATGATTACGCACATGGACGTAGCCACGACGCTTACCTCGACGGTCTGCAGGAGCACGCGCACATTCGCCCCGCGACTGAAGAACGCCTCGTAGTTGGCAAGCGAGAAGGCCGGCGCATTGAGGCTGGTCAGAAATAGCAGAACGGCCGGTATACCAAAAACCGCGAGCAAAATGGCAAAAGCCGGAACGGTAAGCGCAATGGTTATCTGGCCAAGCTTGTGGAGCATGTTGATTAGCCTTATTCTCTTGTCGTATTCGCTCTGGTCCTAGGCTCTGACGAACCGTACATCGGAGCGAAGCCATTCAAGCCGCGCCTCTTCGCCCGGCTGGAGAGCCCGTCGCCCCGATGCAACGTGCTCGCGCACGACAAGCACTGTGCTAGCGACGCGCACATGGTATTTCCTCAGCGGGCCAGCATAGATCATGTTGTCCACGGTTCCCTTGACGGACTGACACTGGTCCGCATCGACGCGCTTCGGCGCGTCAAGTGGGGCGACGCAGATTCGCTCTGGCCGAATCATAGGAATAGTGCCCTCCGGCTGCGGGGCGTCGGATTCGATCATAAAACCAGCCTTATCAAGGATATTCGCCTCGCCCAGAAACTTCGCCACGAACTTCGTGGTGGGCCGGTCGTAGATGGCCTCCGGCGTGTCAGTTTGCTCGATCCGACCGGCTTGCATGACAACGACACGGTCCGACAGCGTCAACGCCTCGTCTTGATCGTGCGTAACGCAGACAGTAGTGATGCCAAACTCTTTGTGCAGGCTCTTGATTTCGGTCTGCATTTGCTCGCGCAGGTTGCGATCAAGCGCGCCGAGCGGCTCGTCGAGCAGAAGAATCGGTGGATCGGCTATCAGCGCGCGAGCAAGTGCCACTCGCTGTTGCTGCCCCCCGCTCAGTTGCGACGGCATACGGTTGTCCAATCCATTGAGATGCACACGCGCTAGAATCCGATCGACGCGCTTTGCCCTCTCGGCAACTATCACGCCGCGCATTTCGAGCGGAAATTCAAGATTTCGGCGCACGGTGAGGTGCGGGAACAGCGCGTAGCTCTGGAAGACAATACCCTGATCGCGTCGGTAGGAAGGAACAGCGGCGACGGATTTTCCAGCGATAAAGATGTTGCCCTGATTTGGTGTCTGAAAGCCAGCGAGCAGCATTAGGGCTGTCGTCTTGCCCGAGCCGCTAGGACCAAGAATTGTCAGGAACTCGCCGCGGCGAACGCTCAATGAGAGGTCCTTGACTGCGGTAACTGATCCGTACGTCTTCGTGACGTTCCGAAATTCGATCTGAGCGAAGTGCACGTCTTTCTCCATCGCTTCATTGCCGGCAATGGGAACGAGAGGCGCATTCGCCGGCCCATCAACTAGATCTTGATTGTCGAAACGGTTAGGCATGCTGGCTCCATCAACATGGAAAGCGGCATAGCGATCGACGAGGTCCGTCGTCGCCATGCCACATAGCCTCAAAGAGATCCAGAATTAGCTAAGGATCCACTCGTTCCAGCGTTCGCGGAGCCTGTCGGAATTGGTTTTCCCGTCGGCCCCTCGCTCGCTGTACCACTTCCCGTTCATGACGATGCCACTGGCCAAGTAGTCAGGATGGCTAGGAAGCTTACGGGCAAGCTCCTCAGGCAGGAGCTTGAATGCGTTCCGATTGGTAGGACCTTCCGGCCAAAGCTTTGCCAAAGCAGCCTGGCGCTCGGCGCGGGTAGCGAATTCAATAAACTTTTGAGCCTTCGCGGCATTGGGGCTGCCCTTTGGGATGACCCAACTGTCCCACTGCAGCTTGGATTGACTACGGTTCATCTCCATAGGCGCGCCCCGGGAAATCACCACACCCGTTCGTCCGCTATAGGATTGCATAAGGTCGGCTGCCTTATCTGTCATAATCTGCTGAATCTCGGAGCCGACAGTCCACCATTTCCGAATGTGCGGTTTGATTTTATCCAGACTGGCGAAAACGCGATTTATGTCCATGGGATAGATCTTGTCCGGAGCTACGCCATCCGCCAGCAGCGCCTCCTCCCAAGGCCCCTCACCCCCATATCGACCTGAGACCAAGGTCCGTACGCCAGGAAATGTCTTGGTATCCCAGAACTCAGCCCACGTGTTCGGTCGCGGTTTTCCCGCTGGATACTTCTCGGTATTGTAAACCATCACGTAGGAAAAGATCAGTTGCCCTACCCCAAACGGGTGTTTGACAAAATCAAAGAGGCCATCCACCTCCTCCTTCTTAAAGCTGGAATAGTCGATTGGCTCGAGCAAACCTTTCTCGCCACCAATGATGGTAGCGCCCTGAGTCATGGGAGCAACGTCAACCGTCACGTTTTTGTTGGTCACCATAAGCTCGAGCTGCGCAGAGCTAATTTGGTCGGTGATCGGGACTACCTTGATCCCGGTCTCCGCCTCGAATGGCTTCACAAAACACTCAATGTATGTCTTCGCTATGTCCCCACCATAGACCACGACCCGCAGCTCGTCCGTTGTCGCCGCCACGGGACTGCCGGCGATCGAATTCATGGCGCCTGCCAAGACGGCGGAAGAGCCGGCTTGCAGGACGCGTCTGCGATTCATCAATAGACTCATGCTTCGCTCCCTTAGTGTGATTGCGTGACGTTCGGAATTTGAATCATTTTTGTTGCGTGAATATTAGGAGTGTTCAGAGCCGATTTTCTTCAATGTAGAGGCTTATTCAGCTGGAAACGCCCATTGATTTGCACGATTGCGACGCTTTTAGGCTTTCGCCCCTGCTTCACGGAAGCAAGGCACCGGTATCTCGCCATCCGAAGCCGCTCAGTGGCCGTTAGGAATTCCATAAGAGCTCTTCCTTGCCACCGCTATCGAGCAACGTGAGCTTTCTAGTCATGAACGCTGCAGGTAGTGACTGCCACCCCACTCACGCTCGCTGCGGCCGGATCATAGCGAATCATCTCCTTTCCTGAGCGTCGTGGTCACGCGTATTTTGTTTCCTCCATTCCTCGAGTCACCTCCGGCCGACTCAAAGCGCCGAGCGCGCGGGTCTTTGAACCGGCCCGGGTTTGCCGGAGGCCATTTGGTTTAAGTTATGCTGCCCTGGCCGGTTGTTCCAGCATGGTGTAGCAGCGTTGCTCAACTTCGGGCGGCGGTATGTTGCCGATGGGCTCGAGGAGCCTTCGGTTGTTGAACAATCCACCCATTCCAGGGTTGCGAGCTCGACGGCCTCGAAGCTGCGCCACGGCCCGCGCCCACTGCAAGGTGTTGCCGATCGCCCCTCGACCTATGACGCCAATGTGGCCAAACGGCTCGATCTCGCCAAGCTGTCAACGCGCGCCAGGCAGGACGCCGCGCTGAAGATCGAGGTCGGCGTGTCGCTGTGATGCACGAGCCCGCCGCCATGGACCGGTCGACGAATATCGCCAACCTCTACGTGGCCGCAGGGTTCAATTCATGCGGTATCGACTCTTCTGGTGGCGGTGGCAAAGTAATGGCCGAGTGGATGTCGACTGGCGTCCCTGTCGGTGACTATTGGGAAATGGACGTGTGGCGAGCCATGCCCTTCCAGCGCAATCGGCGATATTTGCGCGATCGAACGGGCGAGGCTGTTGGCAATCTTTGAGCCCTCCATTGGCCTCACAAGTCACCCGCGACGACTTCTTGTAGCGGCTCAGCAGCGCGCTCGCCGCCTCGTACAGCGCGCGGCGCACGTCGGCGTCGCGGGCCATGCTGATCCGGCCCTGGACGTCGATCGAGGAGCCGGACTGCCAGCGTCGCGAAGTCCGGCCAAAATAGGCTGCACGTCGCGCGGACCTTGCGCCACTCGCCCTCCCGCGTGCGGTTCAAATCGTAGAAGCGGCGAAGAGATGCGATCGCCGCGTGTCTTTCACCCGCGACTTGTGTCTACGCTCGTAGAAGCAACACAACGACGCGATTTGCCAAATTGCGATTCGTCCCAGCTTTAAGGCTGTCGTTTGACTGCAGCGGCAGCGACTCTGGACGATGCGATCGACAAGCAACATTCATTGTGTGGACAAATGAGCAGCCAGACGGCCGTCCGCGGCTAGGAGGAGTGCCGAAACTCCTTGCGCAACGTTTCAGAATGGGCTCCGCGAGCAGGAACCGGTCGCGACACCGGCGCTATCTCACCGTCAAAAATCGCGCCCGGCGCGATCACGTCGACATGGCCTGCTGGCGTTGACACAGGTATTCGACGGAGATGTGGGTGCTTGGCTACGTCCTCTATCTGGTTCAGCCGTCCGTACGCGAGTCCGGCGGCTTCCAGCTCACGCATGGCTTCGTCGCTCGGCGTTTGAGCAAACCGATTTACCACGATTTCATCCAAACTGGTCCTGTTGCGGATACGGTCCATGTTCTCGGCAAAATCGGGGTGGCGGATGAGTTCCGGTCGTTTGAGGAATTTGGTGCAGAAGTTGACCCATTCGCGGTCGTTTTGAACGGAGAAGATGACGTCCTTGCCGTCCGCACAGCGGTACGCCCCATATGGCGCGAGAGATGGATGGTTCACGCCCGCGCGCGCTGTATGATAGGCGCTGTAATCGAACTGAAGAACCGGAACGTTCATCCAGTCTGCGATGGCGTCAAATAGTGAGACCTGAATGGCCGTTCCTTCCCCGGTTCGCTCCCTAAGGAGCAGCGCCTGCAAGATGGCGTTGAGAGCGGTCATGCCGGCCGAAATGTCACATACGGAGACCCCGACGCGCGCTGGGCCCTCCGCTGTTCCGGTGATCGCGCAAAGCCCGGTCTCGGCTTGCACGATCAGGTCATACGCTTTGAGATGCGACAAAGCACCGCCATAGCCGAAGCCGGAGATGTCACAGGTGATCAACCGGGGATGGCGCTTCCGAAGATCCACCGATCCAAATCCAAGTTTCGTGATGCTGCCGGGCTTGAGATTTTGAATGAAGACATCAGCCTGAGCGACCATCGCTTCGAGGACTGCACGATCTTGCTCGACCGTGAGGTCGAGGCAGATGGATTCTTTTCCGCGGTTCAACCAGACGAAATATGCACTTTGGCCGTGAACGAGCTTATCGTAATTTCGTGCGAAGTCGCCCTCAGGGCGTTCGACTTTGATGACACGAGCGCCGGCATCGGCGAGGCGGGACGACGCATAAGGCGCCGCTACCGCCTGCTCGACGGCAACGACGGTAATACCTACTAACGCCGTCCTCATACGGACGCCCCTCCGACATTCTGACGGGAGTTCTGCGACCGGCGGTAGCCAAGAACGGAGAGCAGTCTGCTCTGCTCATTTCCGACGATCGAGATGCCCTCGTCAACGCCCATCCCAGGTCTTGCGAGCATCATGTCGGCCTGTGTTGCCACTGCAATGTTAACTGCCGCCCTTGCCGACAAATCCGTTTCCGTGCAGCTCCCACCCATATACGCGCCCACGCCATTCTCCTTGCAGACCAGCACGGCCCTGGCGGAGTCAGCGATCGAGCCCACGTCAGGCATCTTGATCTGAATCAGATGAGCCGCTTTTGCTTCGGCGAATAGCCGGATGTCGTCAAGCGTGTTGCATTGCTCGTCGACGACGACGCGGGCTTCGGTAGCGCGGCTATCGAGAAGTGCGACGATCTTGGCGTACTCCTCAAGCTGAGCTTCCGTTGATCCAAAGTCCGCCGGGCATTCAATATGAAGTCGGTATCCCGGCGCGTCATCCGCAACGCGCGCAATGAAATCGGCAATCTTCTGCGCCTGCATTCCAATCTCGAGGCCGATCCAACCGTAAACGTCGAAATGCAAAACGGGATGATATCCAGGCTGGCCGATTTCTTTCGTGCGTTTAACGACCCATTTGACGAACTCGCGAAACTTCTCCCCGGAAGGACCGAACTTCTCTCGCGAGTTGATCAAGCCATGCGGAAGCACATCAACCGACTTGAGAATCATCTTATCAACGTTGATTTCTCTCGAATCTCCGCTCTGAGCGTAGATCGGGACTGGCTTGTCGGGTAAAGGCAGGCGATATTCGGAGCAGATCACCTCGGCGAGCGTAGTCCGGCCAATATACGCAGCGGCGCGAAGTAAAGCTTGGCTCACACCATATTCAACGGCGAGAGGTAGGCGCTTGCCCTCATAGTGTGCGAGAACACGGTTACAAGAGCCAAGGAAATTGGAAACGTCGCCAGCGAGTAGCCGCGGGATCACAACGGATCTCGTGAGTGCTTCGACTGTGTCGACCTGAAAGACCGGCTCGCGACCGCCCGCGCCTGAGTACTGCACGTTCATCATGTCACCCCACACGATCGTGTCGTCTGACATGACGAGGCCGATGCTGAGCGACCGCGATGGAATGCGGATGGTCGGGAAACCGGGCGTCAGAGGCGCACCCAAATAACAAAAGCCATCTTGAGCCGCGCCGGCGCGTATTGCAGCTTGATCGTCGTAGAAGAAGCTTCCGTTCCCTGGAGCCAGAATCACATCTCTTATGGTGGGAGAGTTTCTCATTGCGCACTCTATCTAAGCGCAGCCATCTCGACTGCCATTCATCCCGATAAACCAAGGCCTTACATCACTTATGGCAAACTGGCCTTCGAACCTCCGGCCGCAGATTCAACGAGCAGCCTTGGCCTTCGGCGCTTAGGCGACTTCGATAAGCATCTGGATATTGCAAGCCACTCGTGCTTTAGAAACGGTTGGCTACTGCTCCAGAAACGAGTCAGGGGCAGGACAGTGATCTTCCTGTTTTGTCGCTCATGCCACGGAAGCGGCTGTGACTCCGTTGACGAGCTTCAGGTTCTGAAAGGCCCTCACCCCTTCGACACCACCTTCGTAGCCATAGCCGCTCTGTTTGATTCCTGCGTTTGGTGCATCCGCAGATACGCCCTTGAGGTGGTTCACGCTGATGGCACCCGCCGCAAGGCTGCGGATCATGCGCTTCTGAATCTCGAGAGATCCGGTGAAGAAATAGGCAGCAAGGCCATATTCGGTGGCGTTCGCTTCATCAATTGCCTCATCAATCGTATCGAACGGGGCAACCGTGAGAATCGGCCCGAACGGTTCGTCATGAAGAATCTGTGACTCGGGGTGGACATTGCTTAGAATTGTAGGCGCCCAATAAAAGCCCGGTCGATCAATGCGCTTACCACCGGTTTCAATCTTCGCTCCGCGATTGACAGCATCCCTGGTCAGGCGCTCCATCGCTTCAATACGCCTCGCATTCACCATTGGCCCCATATCCGTTCCAGGATCATCCGGCGCGCCGACTCTGATCTTTTCCGCCGCGCGGACAAGCGTGGCCAGAAACTCCTTGTAGATTGATCTCGCAACCAGAATCCGACTGGGAGCGTTGCAGCTTTGACCTGCACACTCAAACTTGTATTCCGATATTGCCCAAGCGGCCTTCGAGATATCCGTGTCTTCAAAGACGACAACGGGAGAGTGGCCACCGAGCTCTAGCACGCAGCGCTGCAGATTGCCGGCAGCAAGCTTCGCGAGCTGTTTGCCAACCGGTGTAGAGCCGGTGAACGACAACGCTCGGACAACAGGCGAAGCGAGCAGGTGCTCCGAGATCATCGGTGGATGTCCGAAGACCAGACTTACAACACCCGGCGGGACTTCCGCCTCCTCTAGGGCCTCGAGTATATAGACCCCAGCACTCGGAGCCTCCTCCGCCGCTTTCAGGATGACAGGGCAGCCGGCGGCAATAGACGCGGCAAGTTTTCGGGCGTTGAGGACTGCCGGGTAGTTCCAAGGCGTAAACGCAGCAACTACACCAATCGCTTCTGGTACGATCCGCCGCTTTTCGTCTATCGGAAATGGAGCAGACAATTTCCCTGCCTGAGCACCATTCCACTCGAGCATTTCGACTGCGCGGGCGTACTCACCCTTGGCTTCGGCCAGCGTCTTGCCTTGCTCCTTTGAGAGTGCCGCCGCCGCAAACTCGATCTTTCCTCGTAGGATCCGCGCGGCACGAACGAGGAGCGCTCCCCGTTCGGCGGCCGGAGTATTCGACCATCGCCGCAGACTCGCCTGTGCAGTCGTTAACGCATCGTCAAGATCCAACGCGGACGCGACGGCCACTCGGCCGAATTCCCGCTCGTTGGCAGGATCGATGATGGGCAAATCGGTGCCGTTTCCGCCTGAGCGCCACGCTCCGTTGATGAAGAGTTTGTAGTTGATGCTGTCGGACATAAGTCTCTTGCCGCTCTGCCGTTCGGTGTCTTGGTTGATTTCTTGGCACGATGCCCAATACCGTTACCCCTGGAAAAAGGCCGTCGCCGGAAAGATCCATGAGCGCGTGAGACAATCCGATGATGCTCACAATCGGCTTTCAGCGCAGGAGCTTTTCTTGAAAATGGCGGCCGCAACGTCTGCGGCCACCACTCTTTAGCCTTTCTTAGATTTTCTCACTGTCGCGAACGAGCTCGTCCATGATCGAGCGGATAGCACTCTCGGCAATTGAAACGATTTCATCGATTTCAGCCTTGGTGGTGACGAGCGGCGGGGCGAAACCGAGAATGTCGCCGTGCGGCATCGGGCGAGCGATCAGACCCCGGTCGCGGGCCGCCTTGGAAACGCGGGCACCAACTTTAAGAGACGCATCAAACCGCTTCTTCTTATCGCGATCGGCAACGAACTCGATGGCTCCCATCAGTCCGACCCCGCGCACTTCCCCGACAATCGGCAGCTGCGCGAATTTCTCCTTGAGCTGGGCTTGGAAGTAGGCGCCGACTTCCCGCGCATTGCCAGGAAGATTCTCTCGTTCCACAATGTCAAGTACGGCGTTTGCCGTAGCAGCTCCGATGGGGTGACCCGAATAGGTATAGCCATGCGAAAATGCGCCGACCTTGTCAGCGCCGCCTTCGAAAACCTTGTAGACCTTGTCTCCGACGATCGCTGCGGAGAGCGGGAAGTAGCCCGAAGTGAGCCCCTTCGCGATCGTGATCAGGTCGGGCTCGATTCCATAGTGCTCCGAGCCAAACATCGAGCCAGTGCGACCGAAGCCGGTGATTACCTCGTCGGCGATCAAAAGAACGTCGTGCTTCTTGAGCACAGCCTGGATTGCTTCCCAGTAGCACACCGGAGGCGGCGTGATACCGCCCGTGCCGAGCACCGGCTCGGCGATGAAGGCGCCCACAGTGTCCGGACCGAGACGCTCAATGAGCTGGTCGAGCTCAGCGGCGCGACGCGCCGAGAATTCGCGCTCGGTCTCCCCAGGATCGCAGCCCCAGTAGTAATGCGGGGCACCAGTGCGCACAATCTGCGACAGCGGAAGATCCATATAGTCATGGTAGAAGCTCATACCGGTCATTGAACCGGAAAGGACGCTGCAACCGTGATAGCCACGCTCGCGCGCGATGATCTTCTTCTTTTTGGGCTTACCTCGAAGATTGTTGTAGTACCAGACGAGCTTCGCCTGCGTCTCATTGGCATCCGAACCGGACATGCCGTAGAAGACCTTACTCATCTTCCCCGGGGCCATCTTGACGAGACGATCGGAGAGGATCGCGAGCTCATCCGTCGTATGCGCCGCGTAGCAATGGTAGTACGCGAGGCGATAGGCCTGACGTGAGATCGCTTCAGCGACTTCGGTTCGACCATAACCTACATTGACGCAGTACATGCCGGCGAAACCATCGATGAGCTGATTGCCGCTGGCGTCCTGGATTCGGATACCCTTTCCGGTTTCGATGACCGTCGGCTCGCCAAGCTTACCGGTCGCAAAGTCCTTGAGATGCGTGAAAGGATGCAGAACGCTGTTTTTGTCTTTTTCACTAATTTCTTTGATGTTGATTGCCATTGTGCACCACCCTCTGTTCAAGCTGCGAGGTTCGCGAAGCGAACGTATTTTGGCTCAACGAGACCGCACGTTGAGTCTTGATGGACGAGACCAGCCGCTTCCATCAGTACATGGATGGATATCGGCCAACCAACTTTGAGGCGACGATCGCCCCCACACCTATACTCGCGTAAGTTCAGGCGCATGAATCGGGTCGAAGTCGCACACAAGACCAAGGCGGCGCGCCCAACGCCGGACTCGTCGGCGGCCGCAATGCGTTTCCGCTCATCACCGAGGCGAACGATGGCGGCACTTCGAACGCCGCTTCCCTTGCAAACAACACACCTTCACTCACGCCACGAGCACGACATCCGCTGCGACGGATTACTCCGCGCAGCCTTACTCCTTCCGGCGGCGCGGGCACCGGCTGCTGGATAGTTTGAAAGACCATCTGTAAGTCCGGCACGCCCTTTTGTTGAAATGCCTATGCATTCAGGATACTGATGTGACGCACATATTTGCGTCGTATCTCCTGACGTTCGGAAGATTTCCTGCAACGTACAGGCAGTTGGCGCTGCGATTCACCCCAAGGCTGGAGCCGTTATGCAGTATGATCGAACAGACGCCCGCATCCTCGAGATCGTGCAAAAGAACAATCGTCTAACTTCCGAGGTGATTGGCGAAATGGCAGGGCTTTCTGCTACTGCATGTCAACGACGCCTGAAGCGGCTTCGTTCAGACGGTATCATTGAGGCCGATGTCTCGATCGTCTCGCCAAAAGCTGTAGGAAGACCTCTTCAGATGCTCGTGCTAGTGAGCCTCGAGCGGGAGCGCACGGATATAATCGATAGATTCAAGAAGGCCATCAAATCGTCAGCTGAGGTCGTGAATGGATTTTACGTCACCGGCGATGCTGATTTTGTCCTGTACGTTACAGCGCGCACCATGGACGATTATGAGCAGTTCACGCGTCGCTTCTTCTATGAGAACCCAAACATCAAGGGTTTTAAGACGATGGTTATTGTAGACCGTGTAAAGGTTGGCTTTGCAATTCCAATTGAGTCTGCAGACGATTGAGTGAGCTGGACTCGACATCTTGCTCCACAGATGGACCCGTTTGTGCGCGTTTTCACCGCTCACTCGCATAGAACGCGAAAAACCGGCTTTCTCGCTGCTGTACTTTCCGCTGCTATCGAGGGTCTGAGAATTCTCTTCAGATTTCGCGGGTAGCAGTGAGCGTCAAACAAGCGAGGATCGCGCCCCATCCGTTGCGACACAAAGGTAGCGACATCACACCGAATCATCGTGACCTCAATGTCACGTTCACGACGTCATGCAATCGGCCTAAGCGTTTTTCAACTGAAGCGCCTGACCCGGCAGACGAGCGTATTCGGGCGCCGCGATTCTGTTCCAGTCACGGGACATCATGGCACTTCTTCCGGACGATGGCCCAACTCCGTCCAAGCAACTCACAAGTCTCGGTTGCGTCCATGCTCACAGCGAGAGGTCACACTCACGCTGCGCGAGGAGACAAGTACCAAACAGATTTGCCCGAGAACTGTGGCTCTTTGGCGCTGCTCCCAAACGCAAATGCCCAAACGGAATTGGGAAAGCACTTGAGCAGTTGGTTGCGGTCAAGCTTGGCGGAACAGATCTGATCCGGAAATCATGCGGGAAGGGGCGAGGTCGAGAGGAATGATCGATCCATCCAGGCCACAGACATTCAGCTCCGACGGGATCATCGTTCCATTACGCTTTCGGACCTACCGACGCGTCTGGCTCGCCAGCTTGCTCGCCAATTTTGGCATCCTGATGCAAGGCGTCGGAGCGGCCTGGGCAATGACTCAGATGACGTCGTCCGCGGACCAGGTCGCGCTGGTGCAGACGGCGCTTCTGCTGCCGATAATGCTGATTGCAATGCCAGCTGGCGCTATTGCCGACATGCACGACCGTCGCATTGTCGCTCTGGTTGCGCTCTGGATTGAGCTTTGCGGCGCCATCGCGCTAACCATAGTCGAATGGTCGGGCTTCACTACGCCGACCTTGTTGCTGGTGCTTTGCTTTGTTATGGGCAGCGGCATGGCATTGAGGGGGCCTGCCTGGCAATCCTCTGTCAGCGAGCAGGTGCCGCCCGCCACGCTGCCGGCTGCGGTTGCGCTCAACGGGATCAGTTACAACATTGCGCGCAGCTTTGGGCCCGCAATCGGCGGTATTGTGGTTGCGACCGCGGGCGCCGTTGCCGCCTTCGCGCTGAATGCATGCTTCTATCTGCCGCTGCTGGTCGCACTGTTCCTTTGGAAGCGCGTCGCCGAGCCGTCGCGGCTGCCGCGCGAACAACTGAGCCGCGCCATTGTCTCAGGCGTACGCTATATTACCAACTCGCCGTCAATCAAGATCGTGCTGACGCGCACGTTTTTGACCGGTATGATGGGCGGTTCGATTTCGGCGCTGATGCCGCTTATTGCGCGCGATCTCTTGCATGGAGGTGCGCAGACCTATGGCGTCATACTTGGCGCCTTCGGCCTTGGAGCGGTTGTGGGAGCGGTCTTCATAGGCGAGGTGCGCAAGCGAATGAGCGGCGAGGCAGCGGTGCGTGCCTGCGCCCTGTCGATGGGGAGCGCCATCGCTGCGGTCGCCCTGAGCGATAATTCGATAATCACGGCGGCCGCTCTGCTGTTGGCAGGCGCGGTGTGGACGACGACGATGACGCTGTTCAACATTGCCGTACAGCTCTCCGCTCCGCGTTGGGTGGCTGGCCGATCGCTTGCGGCCTACCAGGCTGCAATCTCGGGAGGAATTGCGATCGGCAGCTGGGTCTGGGGGCGCCTCACGGATGGCGCCGGTGTTGAGGTCGCGCTGCTGGCTTCCTCGGCACTCATGCTACTCTCTCCACTCCTAGGACTCTGGCTTCGAATGCCCCCCATCACGGCAAGTGAGCAGGATACCGAGTCGCTCGCCGATCCCGAGGTACGGCTAACGCTCACCGCTCGGAGTGGCCCGCTGGTAGTCGAGATCGCATATCGCGTCTCGCAGGAGAATGCGCGGGCCTTTCACAACGTCATGCAGAATGTGCAGCTATTGCGACAACGCAACGGGGCCTATGGTTGGTCGATTGCGCGTGACATCGCCGACCCAGAACTATGGATCGAGCGCTATCACTGCCCGACTTGGCTAGACTATTTGCGCCAGCGCAATCGCTCGACTCAGTCGGAGCGCGCGCTAGATCGGCGCGCTTCGGCTTTTCATGTTGGTCCTGACCCGGTACGCGTCCGCCGCTTGCTGGAGCGCCCATTCGGATCAGTGCGATGGAAGGAAGACGTGCCCGACCGCACTGCGTCCGAAATGCCGCTCGATGATCCTAAACGTGGCGGCAGATAGCGTTAGTCCTCCGCTGGAGCCAGGACATCTACGGTCCAACCGAGGCGAAACTCTCGGTTGCAAGGCTCTCCGCAGCGAGAGAACCTGATGCGACGACGCGTGTGCTCAGACGTCGGACACCGGGTACGCCCGGTTCGCCGGTGTGTTCAATCAACATCCCCGGAACAAGCTAGCCATCTGTGAACGTGCCCGGCGCCGCTGCTCGGTCCTTAACGTGGAAGGATTGTGAACACCGGCACCGATGGCTTTAGCGCAGGAGAGTGCCGGTTTGGTGCGTACTTGATGTCTGCTTTCCGTATCCGTGCGGTGAAGGCCGCGTTGCCGAATGAGGCGTGTTGTTGAGTACTGTCCTTATGGACATGTGTGGACGCCCCCAATGATGCAAGAAGAATCTTTGGAACGAGCAAGGAGCGCGGTCGGGTGCTGACATGTGTCCGGCCTCTGATGCGGCCGTTACGTGCCGCCGGCCCGCATGGGAGTTCGCGGAGCGGGTCCAATTCAGTGATGCGCGCTCGGGGCGCGTGTCCATAACCTGGTTTTCCCGATCCCGTCTCTGACCTTTGCGCCATACTCTCCGTTCGACCTTCTCGCACCGCGGGTAGCAGTGAAGCTAGCCCGCCATAGCGGGAGCTCGATACGTTCCGCCTCTTGCCATCAATGCCCAGACTATGCGCGCCATCTTGTTGGCAAGCGCCACAGTCACCAGGATGGGTGGCTTACGATTCAGCATGTTCATGAGCCATTGGTTAGAAGAGCCCTTGAGCCTTGCCCATCGCACCGCAGCACTTGCGCCGATGATCAGTAGTCTGCGCAGTGTTCGCTCACCCATTCGAGAGGTCTCGCCAAGCTTCTGTTTTCCTCCGGTTGAGCGCTGCAGCGGTGTTAGACCGAGCCAAGCTGCAAAATCGCGGCCCTTCTTGAAGGCCTGAGCAGTCGGGGCTAATGCAACAAGCGCTGTCGCGGTAACAGGTCCTATACCAGGAATAGTCATCAATCGCTTGGCTTCCGTATCCGCTTTAATACGATGGGCAAGTTCTTGGTCTAAACGTGCGATCTTCTCATCCAGGGACTGCAACAGATCGACGAGCAATTGTAGGATCGATTGGGCCATCGTGGGAGTATCTGCTATCCTTTCCAGGAGTTTGGCGACGTGACACGGCCCCTTTGCGACGACGATCCCGAACTCAGCCAGATGGCCTCGTATTGCATTGATGACCTGGGTTCGCTGGCGAACCAGTAGAACGCGAGCACGAAATACTAGGGACGCTGCCTGTTGCTCCTCTGTTTTTATTGCTACGAAACGCATGGTTGGCCGCTGTGCGGCTTCACAGATCGCTTCCGCATCGGCTGCGTCGTTCTTTTGCCGCTTCACAAACGGCTTGACGTAAGACGGTGCAATGAGACGAATCTGATGCCCCAATTTTGCGATCTCTCGCCCCCAATGATGGCTGCTCGCGCATGCTTCCATGGCGACCGTAGAGGCCGGCTGCGTGGCGAAAAACTTGAGTACCTGATCCCGTCGCAGCTTCTTGCGGAAGACCACGGCTCCTGAAACGCTCGAGCCATGTACTTGAAACACGTGTTTCGCAAGATCCAGCCCAATTGTACCAACTCCTGACATGGGAACCTCCGTTTCGAATGATGCGCGGCGCCACTTTGCCACAATGAAGCTGTGAGGGGGCGTCCACCCCATCAGTGATAGGCGCAGTGCCCAAGTCGAAGGGCTTGAAGTGGTGGACACGGGCCGGCGACTGCGCTGGTCCGAGGATGAGAAGCTCAAGATCGTCCTGGAGAGTTTACAGGCGCCGCGTCAAGTCGCGGCAACGCTGTTTCGCGCTCATTGTTTCCGCGATGGCGACGGTCGCTCGGCCTGAGCCGAAGGATGCCGCCCATCAACCTAGCTTCGTAACGGAGATGGTGGTCGCGGAATCAGCGCCGGCGCCTTGTCCAGTCGCGCCGGCAAGCAGCGGCGGATTGATCGAGATCGAGTTTGCTGCCGGGGTTCGGATGCGGATCACGATAACGTACAGAGTCTTTCGCACTTTCAGGATTGACGGCTTCTTCTAGAATGAAGGGGCTTTGAATGAACGATGGGAATGCCATGGGTCAGGTGATCCAAATTGATGAGGCCCGGATTCGAGATCACCTGGGCGAGATGGTCCGCGGGACGGTGGAAGAGACCCTGAACGCCATGCTGGAGGCCGAAGCGGACCAGCTGTGCGGGGCTGGGCAGTATGAGCGCAGCCCGGCCCGGCAGGACACACGGGCAGGCAGCTACGAGCGAACGCTGCACACCAAGGGGGGCGACGTCAATCTGAAGGTCCCGAAGCTACGGCGGCAAACCTTCGAGACGGCGATTATCGAGCGCTACCGGAGGCGGGAGAGCTCGGTCGAGGAGGCGCTGATCGAGATGTATCTGGCCGGAATTTCGGTTCGGCGGGTCGAAGACATCACGGAGGCGCTGTGGGGCACCCGGGTCAGCCCGAGCACAGTGTCGAACCTGAACAAGATCTATACCAAGATCGAGGCGTGGCGGAATCGCAGGATCGAAGGCGAGCATCCATATCTCTATCTCGACGGCATCGTGATGAAGCGCAGCTGGGCTGGTGAGGTTCGCAACGTCTCGCTGCTGGTGGCCTCGGCGGTCAATGCCGAGGGGTTCCGAGAGATCCTCGGCTTCTGTGAGGGCGCCAAGGAGGACAAATCCGGCTGGTCATCGTTTCTGCGGCATCTCGTCGATCGCGGTCTCAGGGGCGTGCAGTTGGTTGTTTCCGATGCGTGCCGAGGTCATGTCGAAAGCGTTGCGGATTATCTGCCGGAGGCCCGCTATCAACGATGCATGGTGCATTTTTATCGCAATGTCTTCAGCCACGTGCCGTCGACCCGGGTCCGCGAGGTGAGCCACATGCTCAAGGCCATTCATGCCCAGGAGAGCCGCGCCGCGGCCGACGACAAAGCCAGGACCGTCATCGCGGATCTGCGGGCAAGCCGTATGGCCAAAGCTGCTGATCTCGTCGAGCAGGCGGTTCACGAGACGCTCGCCTACTATGCCTTTCCGGACATCCATTGGCGGAAGATTCGAACGAACAATCCGCTCGAGCGCATCATGAAGAAGATCCGGCGACGAACCCGTGTCGTCGGCGCCTTCCCCGACGGTCAATCCTGTCTCAACTTGGCGGCGGCCCGGCTGCGGCACATTGCCGGAACCGCGTGGTCGACCAAATGCTACATGAACATGCGACCGCTCTATCAGCCACAACTCTCTGAAACCGGAGCCGTCGCTGCAGCGAGACCGAACTTTGGACCAGCTAGAATTAGAGTTTTGCGCCTCTGATCACGTTGGCGGGCTGGTAGCGCCGACGTGTTTTTGCAGCAAAATCGGCGGCCGATTGCCGATCGCCCCGTGGGGCCGTTCCTCGTTATAGTATCTTCGCCAAGTCTCAACCTTTTCCTGGGCGTCCGCAAGGGACAGGAACCAATGGGCATTGAGACATTCGGCCCGGAAGCGCCCATTGAAGGCTTCGATAAAGGCGTTGTCGGTCGGCTTGCCTGGCCGTGAGAAGTCCAGCGTGACACCGCGCTGGTAGGCCCACAAATCGAGGTCGCGCGACACAAACTCGCTGCCTTGATCGACGCGGATCGTGGCAGGGATTCCCACTTCATTGCAAAGCCTTTCCAGAACATCCACGACATCGGTGCCGCGGAAGGTGAGCCGCGGCTCCAGCGCCGGCGAGAAGCGAGAGAAAATGTCGATGATCGTGAGCACCCGGAGCTTGCCGCCGGTTGCCAGCTGGTCATGGACAAAGTCCATCGCCCAGATCTCGTTGACCCGCGTCGCTGGCCGGCGGTCATCGCGCAGCTTGGCCTTGACCCGGCGCTTTGGCGATTTGTTACGCAATTGCAGGCCCAGTTCGCGATAGACGCGGCGGGTCTTGTTCTGGCCGTGACGCCATCCTTCGCGGCGCAACAGCACATGGACACGGCGATAGCCGTAGCGGACGCGAACATGGCAGATCTCCTTGATCCGAGCTTCGAGGGCCGCCTGGCCGGAGCGACGAGATTTGTAGTGATAGGTCGATCGATCGAACTCGAGGGCCTTGCAAGCCTTGCGGATCGAGACCTGCCACTCACCGCAAACCTCATCGACGAGCTTGCGCTTCCGACCAGGCTTCACAGCTTTCGGCGGATCACGTCCTGTAGCATCTCCTTGTCGAGCGATAGGTCCGCCACCAGCTTCTTCAGCTTGGCGTTCTCGTCCTCGAGCTGCTTCAACCGGCGCATCTCGGTCGGCAGCAGTCCGTCGTACTTTTTCTTCCAGTTGAAATAGGTCGCCTGGCTGATCCCGGCTGGGACCCCGTCGTTGCCCTGCTTCAGGATAAACGCCTTCTGGGCGTCCGAAAACTTCGAGGCCTTCATCGTTGTCCGCTTCTCCCAGCCGAGGGGATTTACGCAGCGCAACTCTAGCCAAAAATGGTCCAGTTTGCCGGTCTCAGATCATCGCCTGATCAAAAGTGCGAAACATTCTGGACAATACCCGGATCCAGGCACCGTCGACGCGGCGATGCTGAAGGCCGCGGTCGCGGCACTGGCCGATGGACGGCGGTGATGATATCCATTGTGTCGGGCGTGCGGGTATAGATTGCGACCGCTCACACCGATATGCGTCGCGGCATGAACTCGCTGGCCTTGCTGGTGCAGGAAGCGTTCACGTGCGACCCGCACGGCGGCGACCTCTATGTGTTCCGTGGCAAACGCGGCAAGCTGATCAAGATCCTTTGGTACCATTGCACTTGATACGGAGTGCTGAGGATCCACCTATGAGGAACGCAGCCAAAGTGAGTTCAATTGTTATGGACGTCGCTTTCGTCGCATCGCTTAGGCTTGATGACGTTTTTACGCGCCATATACCTCAATGCGCAGCAATCCGGCGACGTGCATCGAATAGCCTGCGGGCACGACACTGGCCTCAAGGTCGCGCCGAGCGCAATGAGAAGGATGCGCCTGCACAGATTGGCTAAACGGCTCGCCGGCGCTGTGACAGCGTTGTTTGCCGGCAGCGCGGTGGCAAATTCCGCCAACTGCCCGCGGCAGTATGCGCTCGGCACATCGCGCGTGCTCGCTGTCGATGCGGAGACCTATCCGCGCGTGGGGCTGGGAAGCTTTCCAGAAACCCTTCCTCTGGCGGACCATGAGGTCGTCCTTACCTTCGATGATGGACCACGGCCCCCGAATACAGAAAAGGTGCCGACGGCACTCGCGCAGAAATGCGTGCGGGCCACGTTCTTCCTGGTCGGCAGGTCCCCCGCAGCATTCCCCGAGCTCGTCCGCCGCATTGCCACCGAGGGGCACACAGTTGGGCACCATAGCTGGTCGCATCCTATGATGTCGAAGATTCCGCTCGAACAGGCTACGGAAGATATCGATCGAGGCATTGCGGCCGATGAACTGGCGCTCAACGGCGTCTCGATCACAACTCCGTCGGCAAATTTCTTTCGGTTTCCCTATTTCGACTCGCCCCCTGCGGTGCTCGACCACTTGAAGTCACGCGGGATTGCTGTGTTCGGTGCTGACCTTTGGGCGAGCGATTGGGCGAATATAACCCCAGATCGAGAACTACGGAATCTGATCGAGCGGCTAACGACCGCGAGAAAGGGTGTCATTCTGCTGCACGACGCCCAGGCCCGAACGGCCGCCACGATGCCGTTCTTGCGCTACCTGCATGAGAACGATTATCGGATAGTACATCTGGTGCCGGCTGCCCCGACCGTGACGAACGCTGAGATACCCCCTTAATCCCCGCATGGTCGACTGAACGACTCGCACTTGTCGCGCGGACGACGGGGGGTCGTGAACCTAGCAGGCTAGATAGTCGGGGTGAAAGATCACGCCGACTTAGGTCAGTCGGGGCGCTAGGCGCCAGCTTCTGCTCACCATTTTCTACTTGCGAACGGCGGGGCAGAACGTTGAAAAGAGCTACATCGACTTCGCGACGAATTCGATCGGCGCCTTGGACATAGAGGCGATGCCTATGGTCGCTGCCTCGACCACGACTCTGGCGATCCGCATCGACCCCACTATGGTCATTCGCCGCAGTGTCGCGCACTTCAGCGAGCTCTTACATTCCTGTTTGCAACATTCCCCTGGATGCAGGCGCGGACATCGGAGTTTTCGTCAATCCTCCGACGAGGCTTCAACTGGCACAGCGAAACCTACCTTTACGCGGTCTACTACGACCATCGTCTTGACCGCCTTGATGTTTGGGTTCGTATAGAAGAACCGCCTGGTGAACTGCTCATAGTCCTCCATGGTGGGCGCAGTAATGTATAAAAGGAAGTCCGCGTCGCCAGTAACGTAGAATCCATTCACGACTTCAGCGGACGATTTGATGGCCTTTTTGAACTTATCGACTATTTCCGAACTTTCCCGCTCCAGGCTTACCAGCAGTAGCATTTGAATGGGTCTGCCAACCGCCTTCGGCGAAACGATCGAGATGTCGGCCTCGATGATGCCTTCCGAGCGGAGTCGCTTCAGTCGTCGCTGACACGCGGTAGCGGAAAGCCCGACCATTTCGCCGATGACATCGGAAGTCAGTCGGTTGTTCTTTTGCACGATCTCGAGGATGCGGGCGTCTATTCGATCGTATCGCATAGTTGCTGCCACGGAGATGAACTTCATTGATAAATGCCACCGGTATACAGAAAATCGACCGAATGAAGAAGAAATGCAAAGGTTTTCGACACGCCGCCTGCTTCCCGCCCCCATGAGAAGTCGCTGCGGGCAACCCCAAGGAAGCCCGTCTGGTCCCGCTGAAGTTGTGATCGTCAGAATCATCTCGGGATTGAGCACGTCAAGAAGGACACTTACGCCGCGAGCCGGTTAACGGTAAGCGCTGTTCGGTGGGGTGACGGGGTGATCTGCGAGGCTGCGGTTCGGTTTGGACCCGTTAGGTTTAGAATGGGCACAGTGCATACTACTATCACGGAGCCGGTGCGGCGGCTCCAGGTCTTCAACCGAGCCGGCCGTCGGCGGAAGTGGAACGACGAGGACAAGGCCCGGGCTGTTGCGGAGATCGTTACGAGTGGCGGCTCGGCTCGGTAACGCGACAGCATGGATTGTCGCCGCAGCAGCTGTTTTGCTGGCGCCGTCAGTTGCGAGCAGCAGCGCGCGGTCATTTCGAAGCAGAAAAAGTACAGTTTGTGCCGGCGGTGGTGGATGCCGTAGTGCCGGCGGCCGCACTTGGGCGCGAGCGCAAAGCGGTGCGCCGCAAGGCCAAGGCCGGGGTCATCGAGATCGAAGTTGACGGCATCACGATCCGGGCGTCCGTGGTGCGGACCCGACGATGATTGCGTCGATCATCCAGGCGCTGAAGGTGAGCTGGTGATCGGGCCGTCGGGTGCGGTCCGGGTGATGGTGGCGACCAAACCGGTAGACTTCTCCATGGGAATGGAGGGGCTTGTTAGCCGGCGTGCGAGAGCATGGGGGCAAATCCGTTCTCGGGAGCTGTCTATGTGTTCCGGAAGCGGGCGGATCGGATCAAGCTAGTGTTCTGGGCCGGAACGGGCCCGTGTTTGTTCGTCAAGCGGCTCGATGATGGGATCTTCCGCTGGCCGAAGTTCGAGTATGGCGTAGTACCTGTCGGCGGCGAATTGTCGGCATTGCTCGAAGGCTTCGACTGGCGGCGTGTCCACGCGCGACGAAAGACGCCGGCGCCAACGCAGCTGGATAGTTGTTGGCGGCGCTGCGGCGAAGTGAATCAGAAGCGCCAGACGCGTCGCCCTGATGGCGGCGAATATGCTCTGAATTGGGTGTTAGCGAGGCCCTGCCTGACGATCCCGAGACGTGCAAAGCTGCTTGCCGAGCGGTGCGAGAGCGAACGACTGCGTCAGATCATCAAGGAATTGCAGCGGCATCGGTTTGGCCGGCCAGCAGAGACACTGCCTGAAGATCAGATGCTGCCGGGCCTGGAGGACGTCGAGCAGGTGACAGCGTACAGCGAGATGGCGCAGGACGTCAGCGCCAGCTGAAGGCCGTGAGGTGCGAGCCGTAGGCGCCGCGGCAACCGTGACGCCTAGCCGACGCACCTGGCGCGGATCGAGCTCGTCGTTGACATTGAGAACAAGACATGTGCCTGGTGCCAGAGCGAGCTACATCGGATTGGCGAGGATAGAAGCGAGCGGCCGGACCCGGTTCGGGCGCGGTTCCGGATCCTCGTGACGCGGCGTCCCAAATACGCCTGCCCTGCTTGCTAAGACGGTGTCATGCAGGCACCGGCCCCGACACGGTCGATCGAGGGCGGACTGCCGACCGAAGCCGCCGTCGCCCAGGTTCTGGTGTCTAAATATGCCGATCACCTGCCGCTCTATCGGCAGGCCCAGATTTACCGCCAGGGTATTGAGTTTGGCCGTGGCGGACCGGGTGCGGCAGGCGGTCTTCCATCTGCGTCCGTTACATGAGCGCCTCCTTGGCAAGCTCAAGCAACGGCCAAAGCTGTTCGCCGACGAGACGACACGCGCCCCAAGACGGGTCAGCTCTGGGCCTATACGGCGGACGACCGGCCATGGGGCGGGCGCCGATCCGCCGGGCGTCTCCCATGTCTATGCCCTCCGATCGCCTGAACGCCGACCACTTAAGTGGCGGGTCGGCCGGGGTGAGCTTAGCCAATGGTCCCGAGCGCCACCATGGTGCAGACGGCGACCGGCCGACGTTCCCCGCGCGCTCCACTTGCGGCGGCGCATAGCGCGTCCTTCTTTAGCTTCAATCACTAGGCTCGCGTTGCTTCAAGCACAGCCGCTCAATGAAACAACTGCGTGCGGACCTTCCTAAGCTCTCCGTCAAAGTCTGCTTGGTACTGAGTGGGGCGCATTAAACCAGTGCGACCCGCGAACCATCTCTGGTCGGCCTCCCGGCGAGCCGTGAAACGGTCCACGCATTTCCTGGAGCAAAGAACAGTTCGCCAAGAGTCGTGGCGGATCAGCCCGAACTATCCGCCGCAGACGCCACAGCGCTTTACTGTACATGGAGGGTATTATGAGAGCTGTTGTGCATTCTCGCCTCCTGCTGATGCCATGCGGAGAGTCGCCGCGCACCGTCGTGGCGCCGCATCTCGCCCGCACGTCACGTGCGGCGTCGGCATTTCAAGTGCCTGCATCAACTGACACCGGCGCAACAGTTGACTCTGGTGTGCGCCTGCTTGGCGAAGCGGCACGCTGTATCCCCGTGCCTCGCCAGCCAAATCTTCAAGCTAACTATACCAATGTTTGCAATCCTAGTTGATGCGCGATTCGCCCTTTGTCGCTGTAATCCTGCGTCTAACTCGGATCAGTCGCCGAAATTCGACTCATCTGGCAGCGGCTGCGCATAGCTGCGATCGCCATTAATCTGTGAGACCTTTTTTTCGCTGATGGACGGGACGCGCCAAATACTCCGCGGGCTGGCGAGAATATTGACGTGTCATTCTGAGCTGCTTGAATCCGCCCAGAGAGCGGTCTCGCTGGGACTTTGGCTGTGAGCTTGCCTTGACCAGGAGTTCGGCAGACATCACCGTCCGCATCGAATCTCCCTTTACGACAGGAGGAGGAGCATATGAAATACCCGATTGGACTACTCCTTGCCGTGTTACTCCTCGGTCCAGTTCTGGCTCAGAAAACTCAGCGAGAACCTATGCTGATTGAGCAGATACGACCCGGAGTGACCTACGAGGATTGCGTCACCCGCTGCCAAAAGTGCGGAAGCGGCAAGAATCCGTACTGCATCAAGAATTTCTGCACCGGTTATCCTCACCGAAAGCCCGGCGCGGCACCGTTGCCAGTGGTCTGCCCACAGTACTCATAGGCCTGTCACAGTTGGGAGCCTCCTTAATTCGGCGAATGTCGCCGTGTTAAAGTTCCCGATGAACGCGTTCTGCATGGGCTTGCCCCGCGATGTACTGCTAGGTAGCGCGGCTCTGTATCGGCTTACGTCAGAATTGCGTTGCTGTGAGTTCGGTGTCGTTGTCGCTGACCAGCGTCTTGGGCTTCCCGCGTTCGGTGATCAGCCGGTCTAGCTCCCGCGCCACCCGGGTGCCGGGAGCAAGGGATCGGCCACCAGTGCCAGACAATGGTCAGAATACGGAAGGGACGGACGTCGGTCAGCTGGTCCGATAGAAAGTGGGAGCCTCCAACGATCGTTGGAGATCATCGGCCGCCATATCAGCGCCATAGTCCCAATTGCCCGCTTACGGCCGCCATGGCGCCGTAGCCTTGTGGTTGACCAGATAGCCCTCCCGCTTGAGCAGCATGTGCGGGCGTCGACAGCCGAAACGGCGACCTACCTCGGCGATCACCCTCTCGCGCTTGGCGTTGGCCGGCATCATCCGCCCGGGTCGCCTTGCTCATCGTCATAAAGCAGCAGCCGATGACTTTACACGCCCGCAGTTCGCTCATCCCGAAGGCTCCACGGAGATGGGCGACAGCTTTCCGCTTGGCCGCTTGCGTCACCATTAATGGGATGGTCCGCACCGTCCTCCTCCCTCAT
>NZ_JBPZPT010000014.1:0-28874 GCF_056156565.1 Bradyrhizobium sp. JHI2711 | reverse complement strand
TTCAAGATCAGCGAAGATGCCTATCTTGGAGACGCGCTCTACACCATCTCGGTCGATGGCAACCAGATCGGCGGGACATTGACCGCCCATGCATCGCATGCGGCCGGTCAATCCGACACCATTGCCGTGGACGGGGATTGGGGACCCGGCGATCACACTGTCCTGGTTCACTTCCTTAACGACCGCTGGGATGGCACCCGGGATACCGACCGCAATCTTTACGTGGACTCCGTCAGCTTTAACGGTACGAACCTTCCGCAAGGCGCCATCGGAAACGTACTCGGACAAACCTTCAGCTTCCATGATGGTGCAACGCCCGACACGAGCGCGCCAGCGACCACGCCTGTACTGCAGACAAACCCGACCGGTACGCCTTCCCAAACACAAAACGGCTCATCGACATCGATCGGCGCCGGTCCGGATCAACTCGTGTTCAAGATCAGCGAAGATGCCTATCTGGGCGACGCGCTCTACACTATCTCGGTCGATGGCAACCAAGTCGGTGGGACATTGACGGCCCATGCATCGCATGCGGCAAATCAATCCGAGACCATTGCCGTGCACGGCGATTGGGGACCCGGCGATCACACTGTCCTGGTCCACCTTCTCAACGACCGCTGGGACGGCACCCCCGAAACTGACCGCAATCTTTACGTGGACTCCGTCAGCTTCAACGGTACGAACCTGCCGCAGGGCGCGATCGGAAACGTGCTCGGCCAACTCTTCAGCTTCCATGATCTAGTTTGATAGATGGGTGGAACCGATAGCTCGGCCCGTGAACGGTTGGCTCCCAGGGGTGAATGGCGACACCGAGAAGGGCCGCAACTGAGCCAATGGCAGCGCCTTATCTAGCGGCGCGAAACCAAGCGGAGGCGTCCCGATCGTCTCCGGTTTCGAGACCGGTAGGCCATCAATGCTCTGGCTGCTTCGTGAGGCAGCATGGCCGCAAGCACGAAGAAAGCAATCAGCGCAATTTTCTGAACGATCGGGAAAGGCTCAGAGCCAACACTCGCTATCAATTTCGGCAACATCGAAGCGCGTGAGCTGCTTGCCGATACGATTTGAAGGCAGAAGCTGCGCTCGCGATAGTAAAAGGCGCCCTGCGGCTCGACCAATCTTCGGCCCGGAGCCACTCGAGCAAGAATCGCGCGCAAATGCTCGGTACGTGCCACAAACCTCTTGATATCGCGCTGCAGCAACGAAGCGCTTGGAAGCTGACCGAGCTGCGAATCGTTGAGGCTGTGCACGCGGTAGTTTCCCAGCTCTTCGGAAAGGCTGACGACGTCCCCAAAGAATGGAGCAACAAACAAAATCACTCCGTCAACGGCCTTGTCATAGTCCACCTCGCGCAGCAGCTCGCAGACATCCCGACGAAATACGTTTCCAGACGTCGGTGGCGTCTTGTAGACGCCGCGTCTGAGCACCTCATCGACCAATCGGTCGCGCTCCCGAAACGATTCGAGCGACGAGAATGATCCGACAGGCCTGCTTTCGGCATCGATGAGCGCCAGACCAAATTGAAGTTTTGCAACGCGCTCGTCTAGTTCGGCCAAGATTCTGGCCAGTGAACCTGGCTTGAGCTCATCATCGGCGTCGAGAAACAAGATGAATCTTGCTTGGGTCTTTTCTAGCCCAAACAGGCAGGCCCCTAGCTGCCCTCGGTTTTGGATCTTGAATGCAGTCACCGCACAGCGCGTGATCGTCTCCCAGGAGCCGTCAGTTGAGCCATCGTCCACCACCAGGAGTTCGCAGGCATCGCAGTTCTGGTCTAAGACGCTCTTGATCGCTCGCTCAATGTAAGCCTCGTAATTGAAGCAAGTGATGATGACAGCGAGCTGGGGAGCATCGCTAACCTCTGTTCTCGAGCACGTCGTCGCTGTAGCTGCGTCACTGACATCGCTTGCTTCAGGCGTGAGCATGAGTGGGACCTGACGCCTCTTCGTAAATCGCCAGCGTTTGACGAGCGACTCGCTCAATTGTAAGAAACTCTAGATTGAACTGACTTTTCTTTTTCCACTCCAGCACAGCTTGTCGGTCTTGGAGCAAACAGCGCAATACTTCGGCAAGTCTTTGCGGGTTGCCCATAGGAACGAGAACGCCTGCTTGTCCCTGTTCAAGCAATTCAGGAATTCCGTCGACATCGGTCGCGACGATGGCGCAGCCAGCTTCCCGCGCTTCCGACAGCACCAGCGGAGCGGGATCAGCGTGCGACGGCAACACGAATATGTCGGCCCCTGACAGGAACGGAAACGGATTATCTTGAGGACCCAAGAAGGTCACCGCCGACGCGCATGCCATCGAGCTGACCTGGACGGCATATTGCTCGCGGTGCGGACCGTCGCCGACAATATATAAGCGTCCTGCTCCGAGCGCCGCGTAAACCATATCGAACGCAGAAAAGAGGTCCGATAGCCCTTTTCGCGGATGCAGTCCGCCAACGAACACAATCGCCGGTGATTGAAGCGAGGCTGGCGTGCGATCCTTTTGCTCGAAACGCGCTGCACCGATTGTTCCATTCAGAACCACACGGATCCTCGACTGTGGGATGCCTCGTCTTCGCATTGACTTCCCAACTGCTGCACTAACCGCGATCACTCTCGCTCCGAGGCCCATGAGGACCGCGCTTGACTGGAATTCATTGTGAACGGTTGTGATGAGCGGGATTCCGAGCAACTTGCAAATTGGCCAGGCAAGGACAGCGCTGGTCATCATATGGGCATGAACCACCTCTGCCCGCCAATCGCGCATCAGCCGATAGAGCGACAGCGTGGCCTGCAGCAGCTCCTTAGGTCGACGCTCCAAACCAATGCGGATGTTTTCGACATTGTTGTCCGCGAGCAAGGCATCAAAATCGCCGCCGCCGCTCACCATCGCGACCTGATGGCCGAGCTTCACCTGCGCACAGGCGAGGTCCACGGCGGCATGCACATGACCATTCAGCCGGCGTGTATGATTGAGTAATTGTACAATACGCATGCACACCTGCGGCAAATAGCCAGGGAAGATGCAAGACACCCCAGTGCTTGGTCCGGCGCGTTCACCGGGACGATTGACCTCAAGAAAAAAACAACCAACGATGCTTGCGTTGCAAATACCCTGCCAAGGTGACATCGGCCGAAACACCAAAGCGCTGTGCCGAAAAAAATCCGTTGACGGGGGGAACCTCTAACTTGATCTGGTTCCTCTGCTTGCTATTGTGGCTCGTCGGTGGCTTTCACAGAGCTTGGCCTGGCAAGCCGACCTAAGCTGTGTTCGGATGCACCAAACTGGCTTTGGCGCTCCGAGAGTGCTGCACCGCCACAAGATCTTGCCACACTGCGAGTTTACGTTCTCGCAACAGGTGATCTGTCACTTGACGGGTTCGTCGGTTGGGCAAGCGAGGCGAGGCGTCGAACTCCGGCCGGCGTGAGGGGGCGCGAAACCGATCGCAAGGACGTTGTTTCAGCTCAGCTCTTCGAGGGGACTTCGCGTATCGCGGGACACTGTAATGGAATACGCGGCGATCGGACTGGCAATTTTCGGAGCGGTGTTGGGGCTGCGCTTCCGATTTCGGGCATTGCTCCCCTTTGCCTTGCTTGTCCTGTTTGTCACGATCTTCCTGACACTTAATCAGCGCCTCGGCGGGCTTGAAACCGTTCTTGCCGTCTTAGCCACCCAAGCCATCTTGCAAGGCGGTTACTTTGTCGGCGTCATTATCCGCGCGCTGTTTCGTGCCTATCAGCGCAAGCTGATTGCGCCAGACGAGCTGGCTGCAGCGGATAAGCGCAGCTCCAATTCAGGATCGATCGCCTCCAACTGAGGCCGATCACCCGGCTCAGCCTATGACCGCAACCCAGCCGACTTGCGCCGGTCCTCATTTTGCGAGGACCAACAGCGAGTAGCCGCCTAGCAAACGCACCGCGAGATCCGCATTGAAGGCAAACATCAGGCGGCGGGGCACTCGCATGAGACGGCTTGTGAAGGCCTGATTGGGCAATTCCAACCGACTAGCGGTGTAACAATGATCGACAATCGTGTAGCCGCAATCCTCGAGCGTGGCCAACGCTGACTGTTTGAAGAAGTAGTGAATGTGTCCGACATTGCGTCTGAGGTCGGCAATCGGCCAAGCCCGCAAAATGGATTGCGCGGAGAGATCCAACGGGATGTGAAAGATCTTAAATGTTCCAAACCTACGCAACTGCTTTATGAATGAGATATAGTCCTCAACGTGCTCGATCACGTCAATCGCGAGGATAACATCAAATTCTAAATCGTGTTCGCCGAGGAGGTTGCTTAAGTGAAACTTCGTACGTTGAGTACTTTTTGCTGCTGCGCGCCTGAACGCATCGGGCGAGATTTCGTACCCCGATAAGCGCGCATCCGGAAACGTCCTTTCCAGGTTCAACAAGATCTCGCCCGTCCCGCAGCCGATCTCGCATATACGCTGGGTCGGGATGTTGTTTCGCCGAATCATCTGCGCGACGTGACCCGCCTTCCACGGCGCATCCTCCTCATGCCATGTCGGATTGTTCTTTCCGTAAGCATCACCCTCGTACAATTCCTTCATTACGCAAACCTTCTCAAAAGATGGGGGAGCGTCGCCTATGATTTCCTGCCTCATGCCGCTAAGACAAAGCCTCCAAGTTCAAGCTTGATTCCGCCGCGGTGGCTACAGCGTGATGAGCGGATCTTCGCAGACTATCTGCCAGCTCCGCGTACAGCTTCTCCGCATTGTAGCTTTGGTGGACAGTTTCGATTGCTGCTCGGCCAAGTGATTGGTGATTGCGCCAGGCATCGAGGATGGCAGCGGATAGACCTGTTACGTCACCGACGGGAAATAGCACGCCATTAACTCCGTGCGTGACCAATTGCTCAAACGCCCGTATGCGGCTCAGAACCACCGCCGCACCGCAAGCCATTGCCTCCAGGACAGCAAGTGCCACCGCCTCGTTCGACGAGGGCATCACGTATACGCCGCACCGGCACAGCAAGGAGCGCACCTTGGATCGGTCGACAAATCCATGAAATCGCACCCGGTGCGACAAGCCGAGCTTGGCGGCGAGCCCCTGCATCAGGTCCTTGTCCGGCCCCGTGCCGACAATATCCAGCGTCCATTCCTCTGGCAGGTTGGCGAGTGCGCGAATGAGGTCGGTCGTGCGCTTTTGCCTGTTGGTTAAACGCGTGATTGTCAGGATCGTTTTGGAACGGCTCGCGGCCGCATCCGGAAAGAACTCCGATACGTCGCAGCCGTTCGGCTGGAGACGGGATCGACCGCCATAGCGACTGACGATGCGACATTCCTGCTCGGTTTGACCATAGAGCAACGCCGCCCTGCAAAAGCTATCGCGTTTGAACAGCTTCACGACACGATCCGGCAGGCCGCCATGATCTGCACCGACTATTGGCAAATCAATTCGACCTGCGAGGTGATCGAACCTGCCGCTCCAATATTCCTGCACGTACAGCAGATCAATTCTATCCGCTGCCAGCGCTTTCCGAAGCGGCCGCATAAATGCAATCGTGTTCAACCGTTCCTCAGCATATAGGGACCAGCGCGAACGGCGCGACAGGCGCTTGACCCACACCCGTTCGATCAGCTGGTACCAATTCTCGAGCGGCAGAAATCGAACGTCGATCCCAACATCGGTGGCAAACTTTCCCGACTCCCGCAGTGAGGGGATATAGAGCATCGGCCTAATCCCGTTTCGGCTCAAACCGCGAGCATAGTACCACGCCCAATCGTTTCGATACCGCTCGAGATAGCTAGCGCGCGTCTGACCCTGCACCCACCCAAAAAACCCTTCGAAGGAACTGCAGCTGAGCAGCATCGCGACATTGATGCGCTTTGCTTCAGCCGCGGGCCCTAACGATGACATGTGCGGCATTCTTGCTCGTGCTGAAAACTCTTTCATTCAGGCTCAGTCCGGGTCTGGTCAGCCATTCGTTTTCTCGACCAACGCTACCTGCGCGGGGCTTGCGCCAATTGCCCGTCAAGATTCGTGCCACGCCGAGAGGTCATGCGCTCCGAATGCACATACCAGCCGTCCCACTGCGAGAACTCCGCGAAGACTCGCTTGTATCCGTGCGTCGCAAGAAGCGCCTGAATCGCAGCTTCCGTTTGTCGATTCTGCTCCACGCTGAGTAGATCGATGCTGTAGCGGGAGAAATCGAAGCTCTTTAGGATATCGTACTCGCTCCCCTCGGTATCTATCGACATGTAGTCAATCCTGCGGGGAGCATTGCAGTCCGCCAGAAGCTGGTTCAGCGAAACCGTCTCAACTTCGATCTCCTGGCCGGCAGAACGCACAGCTGCAAAGTGGTCACCCGAAGCGAACTCGGCTACCCCGCTGAGCTCCGGATCCACGTCGTTCGTTACCAAGAAGCGTACCTTCTTGCCTGAACTAGAGCTGATGCACCGATGATCCTTGCGCGAAGCCCGGTTCTGTGTGAGCGCGTCGTGCCAGATTGGATTTGGCTCAGCTAGAATTCCTTGCCAGCCGTATTCCTTTTCCAACAGCCAGGTGTTGCTATTCGTAACGCCGTTGGTTGCACCAAACTCAACAAAGAACCCGCCCTGCTTCTCTCCGAGCTCGTAGCTGACCCAGAGGTCTTGAAATATTTGCGATCGCGATCGATCGCGATTCAGAAAGCAATGGGCCAAGAAGCGGATCTCGTCCATACGACCAAAACGTTCCACTTCAGGGCGCCGCAACCGGATGCCATTGAAGATCATCCTGCGCAACGACGCGCTTTGTGCAGCCCCGGAGGCAACAGAAGCGAGCGCAGACATCCCATGCTTAGTAAGCGATCGCATCATTATTCTCTAAATACCCATCGCTGGAACGATCAGCTGAGATCGTGAGAATTCGGCTGGTAATTCGCCAGTCCATACAATTCTTAAATATGAACGCCCCTCAGAGTTGGCACGCAAAATGCTACAAGCAATTTATTGATCTGAGCAACATCTAATTGCGGAGCCCGCCTAGCACAAATCAATTTGCGACCGTTACGCGTGTTCTGCGTCATTCGGTGCGTTGGAGTTTGGTAATTTATGAAGTCACATAGGCTAGCCGAGCGCGTCAGAGCCGCCGATGGAATCGATCTGATATCCGTCGACGTCTTTGATACGCTGCTGCTGCGAACCGTGCGCTCCGCTCGCTCACGTATTGTGCAAGGTGAGCATTTATTCAGCAACCTTCTTCGGGCGCGCAGCTGGCAAATTGAACCTGTTCTGCTGGCGAGAGCCAGACAAGAAGCCGAGCGAATTGCCTTCCGAGTGCTCGCCGTGCGCGGTTCCGGTGAAGTCCGACTGCCCGACGTGATCGATCGGCAACTTCGCTTGCTAGGTCTTCCGGATTCCTTGAGCGCTGCGCGATTGGCAATTGAACTCGACATCGAGAAGACCTCGCTCGTTGCCAACCGGACCTTGGCCGGGTTTCTGCGCGCACGTCGAGCGGCGGGCAACCGCGTTGTCGCCGTCAGCGACACCATGCTGTCGTCTGCAGACCTCGATAGACTAATCTCGCATTTTCATGGGTGCGATGTTGTTGATCAGATCTACAGCAGCGCCGATCAGAGATGCACCAAGCGTGACGGTGCCCTGTTTGTCCGGGTCGCCGAAGCAGAAGGGGTATCCTTAGGACGAATTCTGCACATCGGCGATGATCCGCATGCCGACGTCCGTCGCGCCTCGGCACATGGATTAACTGTCATTCATACACCCCGGCCGGTCTGGTTCAGCTATTTGCGCAAGGCGAATGGCGGTTTGGTTGCTGCTCGGGCCGCATTGTCGCGACCAAAGCGGGGCAACCGCTCGGCAGCGGAGCCACCCGAAAATGCGTACGCGTTTGGACGTGTTGTTCTTGGGCCCATCGTCACTCAGTTTTGTTTGCTGATTTGGCTATACGCCGCCGAAGTGAACGCAGGCGACAAGGCGACCTTGCTGTTTTGCGCCCGGGGCGGTGTTGGAATAAGGGAAGTCTTCGAACGAGTCATCGCTCGGCTTTCGCTGCCGCTCGGCATGCCACGGCAGAACTTCATGGTCTCACGCCTCGTTGCGGCGCGCGCTGCGGTGTTGGTTCGCAGCGCTTCCGCGCTCGAGGAGATTGCCCGTGAGTTTCGCGGCCGCTCGTTTCTTGATGTAGCTTGTGCCCTTGGTGGAGGACGCTACGAGCTGCCAGAGGAATGGAAGCAGCCATTTCGTGCAGACGTATTCTTGACCATGTTGTTCGACGATCGCGCGAAGGCGGTTTTGTCTGACATCCGCGTGCAGAACGCGTTGTTCGAGCGGCACTTTGCCAAACTCCGGGGCGATGCTCGCCGAATTCTGCTGTGCGATACCGGTCTCTACGGAAGCACACAACGGCTATTGGCCAGTGCCTTTCCGGCGCTACAAATTGAAACCATTCAGTTTGCCCGATCAAACTATAAGGGACACAGCGAAGAACATTTCAAGCAGGTTTTCGGTCTCTTGGTTGAGCGCAATCGCTATAGTCCGCTCGACGTCCGTTCCTCAGTCCTGCGGTATTGGCATCTGATTGAGAGCCTGTTCGAGCCAAGGATCCCCTCGGTCACTTCTTTTGTCGACGACGGAGAGGATGTCGCGGCCAATTGCGGCGACATCCGGTTTGGGATCAGCGATGCCAGCCTCGGAAACGAATTGCTGTCCGGCGCGCTCAGTTACGTAGACAGCCTTCCGATCGACGGCGGGGCAACGGCATTACGCGATGCCGATGCCGCCTGGCTTCGGCTCAAGCGGGCCATTACGCGGCCTACCGCCGGCGAATTGCGATGCCTCGAAGTGCCGGGCCGATCCGTCGACTTTGGCAGACCCGATGTGCTGCAGGCATTGCGCGCCGAGCAGCCCCAGCCGGTGTTGAGCAGGCTGGCATCGCTGCGATTTGAACTCTGGCGTGAGGGCGCAATAGCTCGGCAATTCCCCGTTCTTAAGCACGCTCTGCTGCCGATGCTTGATTCCATACATTCTATCAGGGGCATGATGGCTCGCCAGCATTGAAAAAGCCGATGCCGAATCCAGCAGCACTTCACGTGCCGTCTCCGGTCAGCCGCGCTGGCTCCGCGACTCTGGTCAGGACGTGTCGCAGCGTACTCGAGTCAAACCCCGGCGGTGCGTCATGTCGCTAGAACCGATCGGGATTTTGACCATCCTACTCGGGTTGCTCTGCCTGCCGCTCGGTTATCGCGCCACTTTCGGCGTGCTGATGGGCACTGCCCTGTTTGGCGCGGCCGCCGCCATCCTCGTCGGCGGCGCAAACATTCAACCGGCACACCTGTTCTTAAGTTTTGCCATGGCAGCAGTGCTCGCTCGGCGCCACGAGGCTGCCGCTGCGATGCGAGCCATCAGCTTCGGCCAACCCGGATTCTGGCTGTTGTGCTTGGTGATCTTTGGCGTCGGCTCTGCTGTCCTGATGCCGCGCTTACTGGCTGGCGCAACGCAGATCGTTCCGCTTGGCGCGTCGGAATACGCCGACACCGGCTCAACCGTCCCGCTTGGGCCCGTGTCCAGCAATTTTACTCAGTCCGTCTACATGGCAGCGGATCTTGCCTGCTTCGGGATCACGGCCGCGATCGCAACGACTCATGCCGGCTTTCGCGCCGTTGTCGCCGCAGTACTCGGCTATTGCGCCGGAAACGTCCTGCTCGCCATGCTGGACATCGGAACGTATGCGACAGGCACCCAAAGTCTCCTCGATTTCATGCGGAACGCCCGGTACACAATGCACGCCGATGATCAGGTCAACGGCGTAAAGCGGATCGTCGGTTCATTTCCCGAAGCTTCCGCATTCGCGCGCGCCACTCTCGGAGCGTTCGCGTTCACCGGCACCCTCTTTCTGAGCGGCAGGATGCCAATGCTCACCGGCCCGATGGCGCTTGCATCGCTGGCGCTTGTCGTTCTGTCAACCTCCTCGACAGGATTTGCTGGGGCTCCACTGGTCGGCTTGATCCTCTACGCCGGACTTCTGCGGCGATCGGGCTTTCAACCGAACCGTCCGCTCAGTTCCGCGGCCGTGCTATGCACGCCGATCCTCCTGGTCATCGTGATCTTGGGCGTGCTCCTCGACGAACGAGCCAGCGAAACGGCGCGTACCTATGTCGATACGTTGATTCTCAACAAATCCTCTTCGACCTCGGCCATCGAGCGCAGCTCTTGGAATGCGGCTGCCCTACAGAACTTCTATGACTCCTTTGGTTTCGGCGTTGGGCTCGGAACTATCCGCACATCGAGTTTTCCGATCGCACTGCTTGCCAACGTTGGTATTCCGGGAACTGCCTTCTACCTCCTTTTCGCGGCAACAGCCCTGTTCGCACCACTGAATGGTCCGCGGACTTATGAGACCGACGCTCGCCTAGCCGCGCGCAATGCATGTTTTGCTCTCATCATTGGCGACACGTTGGCAGCTCCATCCGTGGAGCAAGGTCTGCTGTTCTACGCCCTCGCCGCGCTGGCTTGCGCTTCACCGCGGGATCACCTCGAAGGAGTGTTGCTCACGCCGTCCGAACCATCGGGAGCCAAAGCATGAATGCATCCAGCAGTTTTGCCGTCAATGGCCGCTATCTGACTCAGCCCACGAGCGGCGTGCAGCGCTACGCCCAGGGCGTCACGGCGGCAATGAATCAGGCACTCGTCGGGTCCGGCGCAAGCGTTCCGATCATTGCCCCCGCGGCCGCCCCCGATCCTCGGCTTCAGGCCATGCCGCTCATTACGGCGGGGCCGCTCGGCGGACACCTCTGGGAGCAATTGGTTCTTCCCGGGCGGTGGCCCGGACGGTTGCTCAATCTCGGCAACACAGCGCCGGCCGTCAAACCGGATCAGGTCGTGTGTATTCACGACGCCAACGTGTTCGACGCACCGGAGAGCTATCGGCCAGCGTTTCGCGCGACCTATCGCGTGCTGCAACCGCTGTTGGCAAAGCGCGCTGCAAGGATCACCACCGTCTCAGCCTATTCGGCTCGACAACTTGCCCGACACCTTCGGCTACGCGACGGGGACATTGCAGTGCTTCCAAATGGACACGAGCACGCCTTGGCCTGGGATCCCAGCCTCGCGCGCAAGGATTGCCAAGTTGCGGCCGGCGCCCGGTTCGTGCTGGCGCTCGGATCGCGCGCTCCGCATAAGAACCTACAGCTGGTTAGCACCATCGCGCCGGAGCTCGCCGCAATGAACATCGGCGTGATCGTCGCCGGTGGCGGCGCGGACATATTTTCCCCTGAGCTTCTAACGGAAGCATACGACTTAACCCTCCTCGGCCGCGTCACAGATGACGATCTCGCCTATCTGATGGATCGCGCCTTGTGCTTGATCTTTCCATCATGGACAGAAGGTTTCGGACTTCCGATCATCGAAGCCATGGCGCGTGGTTGTCCCGTCGTTGCCTCGGATCGCGCCAGCATGAGCGAAGTATGTGGCGATGCCGCTTTGCTCGCCCCCCCCGACGATCCACGACGCTGGGTTCAATGCATTCGGCAACTCTCGACATCCGGCGATCTGCGCGATGAACTGGTCGGACGTGGCCGCGAGCGGATCAAGATGTTTTCTTGGGCGCGCACCGCGGCTGGATATGTCGAGCTGATGGAAGAGCCTACATCGGCTCTGAGAAGGCGTGAGACCACCGTTGGACGCATGCCCAGAGTGGCAGTGGCAATCGCAACACGAGGACGACCCGAAACGGTGACGGCAACCCTGACTCACTTGCTGCAAACCCAAACCCTCAAGCCGGACGCCGTCATCGTGTCTTGCGTCAACCTTGAAGATGCGGGCGATGCCGCCAAGCTGCCCGGCGTTCGGCTTGTCACCGGCCCCGGCGGCTTGCCGGCTCAGCGAAATACCGCGTTGGCCGCGCTCAGTAATGAGGCCGACGTGATCGTGTTCTTCGACGATGATTTTCTTGCGGATCCCGATTGGTTGGCCGCGGCCGCGCAAACGTTTCGAGACGAACCAGAGGTCGTCGGCTTCACTGGTTATCTTTATGCTGACGGCATCCTCGGACCGGGTCTCAGCTTTGATGAAGCGCGGCGCATCTTGACGGAAGGCACGCTGTCGCCCGAAGCACCGCGTATCGAACCATTCAGCCCGTACGGCTGCAACATGGCTTTCCGTATGTCTGCGATCGGCAACATTACCTTTGATGAGCGGCTCGTCCTCTACGGATGGCAGGAAGACCGGGATTTTGGCGCAGCGCTCGCAAAGCGAGGCGGCCGCCTGATCAAATCCCCCCGCGCCCGAGGCGTGCATATGGGACTGAAGGCGGGCCGTGTTGCCGGAGATCGCCTGGGCTATTCCCAAGTCGTCAATCCAATCTACCTGCTGCGCAAAGGCACGATGACGCCTCGGCAGGCAACCATGCAGATCTTTCGGAACGTCGCCATCAACCTGGCGCGCGCCGCCAGACCTGAACCTTTCATCGACCGGCGGGGCCGGCTTCGCGGTAACGTGCTCGGTTTCGCCGACGTTCTGAGAGGCCGTCTTGAACCCGAGCGAGCAGCGACCATCATACTGAGCGACAAGAGCTCGGGCCCGCGACCACTATCTCCAAGCACAGGCACTCGCGATGACGCCACTGCCTCATGAAGCCGCGCGAGCCGGCACTCTTTCCGCATCGGCGACCAGGCAATGCCTCGTCGCAACGTGCAGGCATTGAGTCGTGCTTGCCCGCAAAACCCTCTTGGGCGCCGCTTGGACTGTGTCGTCCAGGCTAACAGCCCGGGCTATCGATTTCGTCACGCTTCTGGTCCTAGCACGCATCCTGACGCCCGCTGATTTCGGCCTCACCGCCCTCGCCGTTACCGTAACGATCATCGCGGACATGGTGCTGGAGGTACCAACGCTGCAGGCTCTGACGCGCTTGCCAAGCGTAACGAAGTCGCACTTGGACACTGCCTTCACCTTGAGCGCTCTCAGAGGCATCGCCTTGACATTGGTGCTTTTGCTCGTGGCGTGGCCCTTTGCTCAGATTTACCAGGATTCCCGCTTGGCCAGCTTGATCATCGTGAGCGCCATCGGACCCTTGGCTCGCAGCCTGTATAGCCCTGGAATGGTCGAGCACACCCGCAGCCTGGCTTTCAGGCCAGTCTTTGTTACCGAGATCTTTGGCAAACTTGCCGCAGCGATCATTGCAGCGACAGCAGTCAAACTTGGCGCTGGGTACTGGGCCATCGTCGCCAGCGGCATCGCAGCGTCCTTGGGCGCCACGTCGATGTCGTACCTGTTGGCCCCTTACAGACCAAACCTCTCGCTGTCGAAGTTTCGGGAGTTCTCGGCTTTTCTGGGTTGGCTGAGCGGCGCCCAGATCATCATCGCGGTGAGCTGGCAGTTTGATCGAATCCTACTCGGCTATTCCTCGAGCAAGGCCACATTGGGTCAATACACCATCGCCAGCGATCTATCGGTGATGCCAACCCAGAGCCTGATCGGCCCGGCGATGCAGCCTCTCATGGCCGCACTGTCGCAGATCAACCAGAACCAGGACCGGCTCCGTCACGCCTATTCGAAGGCGTCCCGGCTCACGATGTCACTTGCCGCGCCGGCTTGCATCGGAATGTCATTGACCTCGGACTTGATCGCCGAGGTCCTGCTGGGCCCGCAGTGGGGCGAGGCTGGACTCTACTTGCGGTGGCTCGCATTGTCGACCGTCCTCAGCGCGTTCTATCAGCCTCTGCATTCGTTGGCGCTGGCCACCAATCGAACCCATCTGGTGTTTCGCCTCACCCTGGTCGAGCTGTGCGCCAAGATCCTGCTTATGTGTTTGGGTTTCTACTTCTATTCGCTTGCAGGCGTGGTGGCGGCACGGGCCGCGGTCTCGTTCATCATGTTCGCCCTCTCCTTGATGGGAGCCCGGCAACTGGTCGGGACCAGCGTCGCGTCTGAGGCAGCCAATCTATGGCCAATCGCCGCCGCATCGGCGGTGATGACCCTTCTGGTGATGGGCCTGCGATACAAGCTGCCTGAGCTCCATCTGGCTGCGTTTTTTGAACTGGGAGTGATCTCTCTGTTCGGCGCCAGTGTGTATGTCGGCGCACTGTATGGCTTTGGTGTTCGGATCAGCGGCCGCGCAGGGGCGGTGTGATGGTCGAAGTGCACGATGCAGGATCAAGGAGAGCGAGATGACCGAGAAGGGGTATGCAACAAAACGCCCGACCTGGGCAGTCACGATGGTCGCGCTCACGGTCGGGATTTCATTCGGTTCTGCGATCGCGGCCGAGCAGCCTGCATCGTGTGAACTTCATCCCGTCTTGCTTGAAGACTTCAACGAGCTCAGTGTCTCAGCGACCCGCCTGGGCGCAGCCCGTTGGACCGCACACACCCCTTGGTCGGGCGATTTCGGCGACGCGGCATTTGCCAATCCGGGACCGAGGGGGCCATTCAAGGTGGAAGACGGAGTTCTCACCATCACTGCTTCGAAGGATCGGAACGGCAAGTGGACGTCGGGTCTTCTGGCTGCGGCCGATGCTTCCGGCGCCGGGACCGGAACCCGGTACGGCTATTTCGAAGCACGTATGAAGATGCCGCCCGGTCCGGGAACGTGGCCCGCATTCTGGCTTGCCGCTCTGAAGCCCGCCACGGTGACGGAAGGAAACGTCGAACTTGATGTCATCGAATATTATGGGCAGTTCACATCCGCTTATCAGGCCGCCACGCACATCTGGTACAAGCAACAACCGCAGAAGACCCGGGGCGAGGGGCAGAAGGTCACGGTACCGAACGATGCGCTTGTGCAAGACTTCCACACTTTCGGCGTAGATATCTCGCCGCAGGCCATTGTGTTCTTCTTCGACAGAACCCCGGTGTGGAGCCAACCAACTCCACCTGAACTCGACGGTCCGCTCTACCCTCTCGTGAACCTGGCCCTCGGCGGTGGTTGGCCGATCGATCAGACACCCAATCCTTCCACGCTGTTGGTCGACTATGTCCACGTGTACGGGCGCGGGCCTGGTCCGGCCGAAGGCTGTCCGCCTGCCCCTGAAGTCCTACCACGCTGAAGCATAGATGTCCGCTCGATCCCAATGCGCAATCACAGCACACCTTTGATCAATTCGCGAAGGGCTGACTGCATGAAAGTCGCGATCATTCACTATTGGCTTGTGGGGATGCGCGGGGGCGAGAAAGTCCTCGAAGCTCTTTGCGAGATGTATCCCGAGGCGGACATCTATACGCACGTCTATGTTCCAGAAATGGTCTCCGAAACTATTCGCAAACACCGCGTTGTTTCGACCTTTATCAATCGGCTACCGCGCGCTCCACGCATGTACAAGACCTATCTCCCGCTCATGCCGCTCGCTCTGGAGCAGCTAGATTTGCGCGACTATGATCTGATTCTCAGCAGCGAATCCGGACCGGCAAAAGGCGTCATTGCTCCTCCTCACGCCCTCCACGTCTGCTATTGCCACACACCCATGCGCTACATCTGGAATATGTTTCACGATTACCGAGCCAGCGCCGGTTCGCTCGCGCGCCTGGCCATGCCCTCGCTTGCGCACTATCTAAGACTGTGGGATGTCGCTTCCGCCGCACGGGTCGATAGCTTCGTTGCCAATTCCGCAACCGTCGCCGGCCGCATCCGCCGCTACTACGGTCTCGACGCCAACGTGATTCATCCTCCAGTGGATACTGCAGCATTCTCGCCGTGCCCCTCCTCCGAACTCGGCGACTACTATCTGATGGCCGGCGAACTCGTGTCCTACAAGCGGCCCGACCTTGCGGTACGCGCGTTTAACGAATTGAAACTGAAGCTGGTGGTCATCGGCGGCGGCGAGATGTTATCCGAGATTCGCCGCCTCGCCGGCCCGACCGTTTCCGTGCTCGGACCGCAGCCGTTCGAGGCACTCAAGCACCATTACGCGCGCTGTCGCGCGCTCATCTTCCCGGGAGAAGAAGACTTCGGCATGGTCCCGGTAGAGGCCATGGCGAGCGGACGTCCGGTGATCGCTTTCGGGCGGGGGGGCGCTACCGAAACAGTCGCAAACGACCTGACTGGTCTCTTCTTCGACGAGCAGACCATTGATGCCATCAGCAATAGCATTGCCCGATTCGAGCGAATGACCTTTGAGCCCGAGGCTATCGTTGCTCACGCCCAGCAGTTTGGCCGCGAGCCATTCATCCGCAAGATGCGTTCGCATATCGATTTCCTTTTCGCCCAACGCGCCAGATCGGAGACAGCAAAGCAAGGAAGCGCTCGACATGAGCTCAACTCTCAATTGACTGTTTCTTGAGCACAGCCTGCACGGCATTTGGGCTCTGTAACATCAATTTAATGGGCGATACTGCTTTTTGTTTAAATGCCAATTCTTGTTTGCGCGAGCAGATGCGAGCCGCTCCTTTTGGACTGTACGCGTTCATAAAACGAGTTGAGTTGAGGGCGTGGAATGAACATCGCCGGCGAATTTCGGCCCTACGCGACGGCGACAGAAGCCGGCCCTGATCAGGCAAGATCTCTGCTTCTGCTACGCGACTTCTTACGTCGCGAATGGCGTCTTATTGCCTTCATGACGGCCGCCTCGTTGGCGCTTGGCTCGCTCTACGTCGGGATGGCGCCTCGCAAGTTCACGGCGCAGGCCGACATGTTCGTTGATACCAAGGGAATTACTTCGCCACGAAGTGAGAATGCCCAGGAACATCAAGGCGTAGACGACGCTGTTGTGGAGAGTGAGATCGAGACCACTAGGTCCGAAAAGGTCGGCAAAGCGGTCATAAACAAGTTGCATCTCACGGATGATCCAGAGTTCGTCGCCTCGGGCAATGCAATCACAAGCCGCTTGGCCCGATGGTTACGGCTAACGAAACCGTCCGAAGAAAGGCCTTCGTCTGCCGAGCTGGAGCGACGCGCGCTTGGCGTTCTCAAGGACAATCTGCGCGTCACCCGTTTGGGCCGCAGCTACGTCGAGCAGATCGCCTATACTTCGCTTGACCCGGACAAGGCTGCACGGATCGCCAATGCTTTCGCCGACGCCTATATCGAATACCGGCTGCAGGCAAAGTACGAGGCTACCCGACGCGCCAGCGTTTGGCTGGAACAGCGGATCAGCGAACTCCGTCAGCAGGCCAGCAATGCCTACAAAGCCGTGCAGGACTTCAAGGCCGAAAACGGCATCATCATTGGCGTCGAAGGCAAATTGGCGAGCGAGGTTGAGCTCGATCAGCTCGGCGTCGCACTGGCCAAAGCTCGCGCCGACACCAGCCAAGCTCGCGCCAAGCTCGAGCGCATACAACGCATTCTCGAACAACGACCTGAGAAGGAGAACTTCACGATCCCAGATCCGGTTGTCACGGATGCGCTCAACAGTCCGGTGATTACCAAGCTACGTCAGAAATACCTGGAGAACCAAAACAAGCAAGCCGAATGGAGCGCGCGCTATGGGGCCGAGCATGAGGCCGCCAGGAATCTGCGATCGGAAATGGCAGCGCTGCAACGGTCGATGTGGGATGAAATCTCTCGTATCGCGGAGAGCTATAAGAGCGAACTCCAGATTGCGAAGTCGCAGGAGGAGGCGATCGATAGGCGAATGATCGAGATCTTCCAGCAATCCGGGGCGACGCGGCAAGCTCAGGTTCACCTGCGGGAGCTGGAAACGGGTGCAAACACCTATCGTGGCATCTACGAGGCTTTTCTGTCTCGATTCACCCAGTCGGTGCAACAGCAGTCGTTTCCGTCGACCGAGGCCCGCGTGGTGACGGAAGCGTCGGCACCTACAAAGCCAAGCTCGCCCAAGCTCGCCATCGCCTTGGCTTTCGCAGCGATGTGCGGGCTCGGCCTGGGCACGCTCGCAGCAATAGCCCGAGAGCAATTCATGTACCGGAGGGTCCATACACGTGACCAGCTCGAGAAGCTGTTGAGCACGCCCTGCCTCGCCGCTTTCCCAGCTGTTTCAAAGCTGCGGACACGATGGCGCGGCGGTCACGCCAGCGCCTTCCAGCAGATCAACAAAGCCGCTCCTTTTTCAGCTACGGCCGAGGCGTTGCGTTACATCAAGGTCGCTATCGACCTGCATCCGGTCAAGCCAAAAGTGATCGGCATTACGTCGGCCCTTCCCGGTGAAGGGAAGACAACCGCCACCGCGGCGCTCGCCGCATTCCTCGCGAAAAGCGGAGCCCGCACGCTTCTGATTGATTCCGATCTGCGTAAACCGGCCTTATCCAGAATGCTTGGCTACGAGCGCCGGTTGGGGCTGCAACGGATGGTGGTCGATCGGTTGCGCCTCAAAGACGTGATCATCAACGACCTCAATTTCAACTTCGATGTCGTCCCCTCGCCATCCGGGGCATCGCCCTCGAACAGCTCGGATGTGCTTTGTGCGTCATCGGTCAGGCTGGGACTGGAGCGAGCTCGCGAGGACTACGACTACATCATTTGCGATTTGCCGCCGATCTTGCCCATCGCTGACGTCAGAGCGGTCGCAAGCCTGTTTGACGCTTTTGTGATGGTGGTTGAATGGGGCACGTCCACCAACGAGGTCCTCAAGGCAATCCAGTCATCGCCGCTTGTTTCGGAGCGATTGCTTGGCACCGTCCTCAACAAAACCGACGAAGCGTTTATGCGTCGCTTTGAGGGTTATTCCGATCGGCGCTATTCCTATTACCAAAACTGAAGGAAGGTAGAGGCGCTGCTGCCGCCTTTTCAAATCGCAAAGTCATCACGAGCTCAATTCATACTACGCTGAAAAAATCCGCTGTCGCTGCCGAAACTTTAAACTTGTATTAATTTTGCACCGCCGTCAGAATTTAATCTGCTCGCATTGGGGGCCGATGAGACCGCAAGAAAAGAGGGGACGAGCTCGAAGGCATTTTAGGTTTTGTTTTATGGAGTTCCCGCAATGGCCAATGTGGTCGATACACGCGGCGAGTTGCCTTTCATTTCCGCAAAGAGACGTTCTCCCGCCCACGTGGCACCGCGTCCCGTGGGTACAGTCGTAAAGAGATCGGTTGATCTTGTATTGGCAGCTTTTGGCATTCTGCTGCTTTCTCCTTTGCTGTTGCTCTGTTGCTCGGCCTTGATTTTGTTCTCGCCAGGACCGGTCCTGTTTCGTCATAGACGGGTTGGCTTTAATGGTCAGACCTTCGACTGTCTGAAGTTCCGTACCATGGCCCCTGACGCAGCGGAGCGGCTGCAACGGTTGTTGGAGTCGGATCCTGCGGCCGCAGCCGAGTGGAAGGCCACTCGCAAGTTACGCGCAGACCCTCGCGTCACGCTGTTGGGCGCAGCGCTGCGTCGCTCCAGCCTCGACGAATTGCCTCAGTTGTTCAATGTCATTCGCGGTGACATGAGCATCGTCGGACCTCGGCCGGTCACCGAAGAAGAACTGGCGCGGTACGCGTACAAGGTCGACGCCTACCTCGCCTGCCGTCCTGGAATTACCGGCCTTTGGCAAGTGAGCGGTCGCAGTACAACCACTTACCGCCGGCGCGTTGCCTGCGATGCATTCTACGCGCGCAATTGGTCCATCGTGCTGGACACAAAGATAATGCTGGCGACCATCCCAGCTTTATTTGAGGACGCGGCATATTGACGTAAACCAGAAGCCGTCTGCGAGACAGACGGCCTTCTGATTTTCGCTCGATTGCACAGGAGTTAGAGCCACGAACAAACCAACGCTGAAGCCATCAAGTGTATCAATGAGGAATGATGATGAGCGCGAGCTCGACCGACGCTACGGATTTCGAATCCGTCTGCTCAAACTGCGCGACGTTGGCCGTCACGTTCGAGTGTAACGACGGAGCCCTCGACGACACACCAGTCTTTTGCAGGAACTGTGGTCGCTTACGAGGCCTCATCGGCGCGGTTAGGAAGATGGCCCATCAGCCCGCGACACCCCACTCGGCCGGCTCTCGGAGCCCCAGTACGACCCGTCTTTGCTGCTCTAGGGGCCGATCCGTATTTTGCCAACTCTGCGCGGCTCCAACTACTTCTGCCTGGATCGTGAAAGCAATTCACCAAAACCTGCGATGCGCTCGCATTGATTTGGCTCTTGTAATCTAGTCCGAACGAAGTGCGGCTTCTGCTTTCAATGTGGAGTCGCGGGCGGTGGGTTGATAGTCAAATCTACCTTGCCGCCCAATGGATTCGATTCCCAACTGGCGCAGTGCGACCACTGCTCTTCCGGCGCGCTCGTCAGCCTGATCGGTGTAAATGGGATAGGCATTGTCAAGCACATGCGCCCCCTCAAGCCGCAGGTCGCCAAGAAACAAGCTGTTGTCGCAGGTATGAGTTCTAAAGTCACAATCTGCCTTATCCCTATCGTGGGCCACATGCTCCGCATTGATCTCAACGGAAAAAAATTCTCGGCCATGGCACTTGCCGTAGAAATCGGAGTGCATTGTAAGGCGCTTCCAAGCACCTTCTCTTGAAAAATTGTATAAGATGGATTGCGTAAAGCCCCGCTTACCGGAAAAGCTATAGAACAGCGTCAGCAACGTGACAGTTTTCATCTCTCGGTGAGCTTGCAAGCCGCACAAATCCTGGATGCGCGCGAGGGGAACGGTGGAGACCAGGCGCCGGCCCGCAATTGCGCGCTCGTTTGCCAGCACGATCGAAAAGTCTCCATTCTGCCTTTCAACGCCAGTTATTTTGGCCCCCAGAACGAAGCTTGCGCCTCGACCTTCGAGCCGCTCCACTGCCTTCTGATAAAGAAATGCGAAGCCCTCCCGCGGTCGAACAAGTTGTCGATTGGGCGGCACATCCGGGGCGCGACGCAACGCGCGCGCCACGAGATTTCGTAGCGTCGCATGCTCTTTGATCCAAAGCATCCTCTTCTCGGCAAACTTGACGTCGACCTGGTCGGCCGGAAATCCGTAGAACCGGCTCAAATAGAAGCCTAGTCCTGTGCGCTCCAGTAACCGCTTTCCTATCCAGAACGTTGCAAAGTCCTTAGCGCTCCGGATCTTGCGGCGGAACGTTCGGGCAAAAACGATCGAGCCCACCATCCGAAGCCACTCCATCGGACCAGCTGAGAGCAGATCGTCCTTGATGGATAGCGGATACTGACTTACCGCACCTTGCGGAGTGAGACGCCCCCAAGACGGGTGAATCTCAATATAGAGCGGCAACAACTCGGGAAAGTGCGCCAATAGCGGGGAATCATCCTGAAAGATGTAACTGCCGACGTCGAACGTGTAGTCACCAATCTTGCAATCAATGTGATTTCCACCACTCTGGGCGTACTCGTCGATGACGATGACCTTTCGGGCGCCGCCGCGAAGCAAGATCGATGTGGCCACCAAGCCGCTGATTCCAGCGCCCAGCACCACCCCATCGTAGCGCGCCTCGTCAAAGCTGTTCGTCATCAAAAAAACCATCAAACGGTCTGTTCATTCAAGCGCATTCTTGAATGCGCGGCTAGCAATATCATAAGCTACGAGCGGACGTTGGTCGTACCGCGTTCTCGGTGCATGTGCCCGCTGCTCAGCTTCTCGTATGCCTAATTGACGTTGAAGCGGCTTCGAAATCCGTACCAGCCGTGTCCGCGTCGCTTCGTTCGGTACGTCAGTGACTGGACATGGGCGAAGGCGTCGGACTGGTCTGGATGACGCCCCGGCTGACCTGTGACACAGTCCTAGGTCAACGGCTGAACGGTGAGCAAGCCCGCCTCAGTCTCCGATCCAGAGTGTCTCTAGGTATTGGTTAAGGCGGATCGCAGCGCTAGGTAGATCCTGTGGTAACATAATGCGTGTTCGACTAAGCAAGTCCCCCACTTCGCGTTCGATCATTTGGGCTCGGCGTCTGCATTCGAAGCGCGTGGCGTAAGCAGCTTGGCACAAAGATCGAGCTAAAGAGCATACCTTGTGCACGGCGTCCTGATATGTCGCGCCCCAGAGTCGCTGCGAGCCTGCACCAGATCAGGTACCGTTTTCGCAGCTGTCTGCGGATAAAATCGACTGCAGTCGCCGCCAAGCCAGCCGTGAGAATGCCATGACCACACATTGCGAAGACGAATTAGCTCTCTCGCGCGAGAGATTTCAGCCAAGCAACTTCACATTCAAAGCCAAGCTATTCTAATTGAGGTACTGGAAAGTGATGGGCACGACATGGCTGAGCAAAGAAAACGTCTCGCCAAGGAACGATCAGATTTAGCGACGCAGATCGCGCAAAAATTTGGTCTATTAGGGGGAATCCTGGCCGTAGTGAGTGATAAACCGCCGAAAGTTGGAAGGTTGCCCCTACGTATTTAGCGAAGGCGCCAGCCTACGCTGCCGCGTGGTCAACATGTCGAACAATAATCGAGCGTTCAGCGAAGCAGTACGTAAACTCCTCATTCAAACTGGAGTTCGAGAAAACCGTATCCCGAAGTTATCGCCTAGTCTGGTGATGTGACAATCTTATCGGGCTCGGTTTGCCCAGCGCAGTTTGAGCGAGTCGGCTAAGTCGATTCTTGATGACAAATCTAGGGTGTTTGCCTAGTTCTTACTCGGGAGACCTGGGGAGGGGGATGGGATGGAGCTGTTTAGAGCCGAAAAGGTTGGCGAAATCGAAAGCCGGCCAAATAGAAAGTGTAGATTCTGCGGAAGAACGCTCCGCCTGCTAAAGGTAGTGCATTTCCCAGATCGGGAGAAGACCCTGCGTTCGTTTGAATGCGAGTGCGGCGACCGCACATGGGACGATTAAATCTCACGTGCTATTTAATTCGGGGTTTATCCTTCGAGTTCGGTCTGGTTTACGCCCACCGCGCAAGTTGAATTTGTCCCTGACCAGATTGCCGGCACAACCTAAAAATTCAAATAGATCGTGTCAGCAGCGCCTCCAAACCCAAAGGGGGACCTGCCGGTATATTCGCGGGTACTAAAACGGCGGCCAACCTGCCTTCTGGAGGACAGATGGATGTTGACCTCCCAAGAGAGCCGCCCAGACGGCGGAGTAAGCATCACCTCGCTTTCATCCGGAAGCAGGAGTGTCTGCTCTGTCACAAGACACCTACTGATTGGCATGACCTGGAGTTCCCCAACCACATGCGTTGGCACGCAATAGCGGCGAGTTCACCGTGCAGCTTTGGGGTCTCATCACGAATGTCTGCATCGACATGGAGAGATAAAAAGAGCCTGGTGGACCAACCTGCACATTTGGTCTCTGCAGATCGCAAAAGCGCATTTCGGCGACCATCCGACTGTCGCTTCAAAGGCCCAGCCGGCGGCGCAAAATGTCACGCAGCTCGCTCAGTTCTCGGAGCCGTTGAGCATTGTCGGATTGTGTTTCCTGCCACTCAATGCGCTCCTCTGCAGTCCATAAGCAAGACTCGCGATTGAACCGATCTTTCTCTTCTTCATCGAACTCTATGTAGATTCCTATATCGCGTTCAACCTGATCCAGTTCTTCTCGGAGAGTTCCCGGCATTGGCCGATCCTCCGGCGCTGCCCCCAGCCTGCCCCGATCTTCGACAAATCGGCGCGGCGATCAATGGGCATTGTGTTCGCGGCTGATAAGATAACTAAGTGGCTCTCGCCGACTTGCTCGGGTTGGCGCGATTGGTGCGCATACATTTGGGCCTGCCAGAGCGGCTTTATCTGGGTAATCTGGACGCCCCGCGCGATTGGGAACCCGCGCGCAATTATGTAGAAATGTAATAGCTGATGCTGCGACAGGACCAGCTGAAGGATTTCGTGATTGCTACCGGCGTGCAGCATTCTGTCCGAGATTTCGCCAATGTCGCAGCCAACGAAGTAGGCACGCCAGTTCGCTGGGAAGGAAGTGGCGCCGAAGAAAAGGATATCATGCCAAAATGGGCAGGTGAGTCGTTGCCGTTGATCCCCGCTATTTCCGCCCCACTGAGGTCGCGACGCTTCTTGGTGACCCGTCAAAGGCCAAACAGAAACTTGGCTGGAAGCCCAAGACGTCGTTCGAATGCCTAGTCGAGAAATGATGTAGGAGGATCTCGGATCCGTAAAGCGCTGCGATCTCATCAAGCAGCACGGGTTTGGTTAGTTTTTCTACGGCGCGAATACGCAGGAAGGTTAGAGCAGCTACGGAATGAGCGCACGAAGAGTTCATACTCTTGTGCCTTCTTCAAACATCCCGACGGCGATGAGCAGATGCGCAGCCCGTTCACCTCATTGAAGCGCAAGCGTCCTTTAAGGGCTGGAGCACGAAAGGCCCAGCGCTGGTCGATGTCGCAGTTAGGATGCCCGTCGGCGATCCTGGTCAGGACGTTAGTGAAATAGGCGAGCGGGCCTACGCCGTTGAGCTGCAAGTCTAGACGGGGACGCGAGGACAGCCGAGTGTTCGGCGCCACCGTCGGATCCGGCAAACAGCGCGTTCTTGTCACTTGCAGGCAAAATAAGAGCATATTTGCGCCTGACGCGAGCTCGATGCCCCTGATTCACTTCGCCGCAACGCAGCCCACAATTAACCGGCTTGCGTCGGGACGATCGTCTCCCGTGGCGCGTGGACACGCCGCCCATCGAGGCCCTTCGAGCAGCGCCGACAATTCCGCGCCGACAAACGCATCACACCATCCCCGATCTTCGGCCAGCGGAAGACGCCGTCCCTGAGCCGCTTGGCGAACAAGCACAAACCACAAACCCGTTCCGTCCGGAATATCAGCTGGATCCGGTCCGCCCATTAAATCAGCGGGTGATTAGCTGTCCAAATTCTGCTCTGGCTGCGATCCGATGTCGCCCTTGGTCTCCGCCGTCTATGGGATCTCAGCGTTCAAATGGTCCGCCGTCCGGCTTGATGTCGTCCGAAGCTTTGCTGACCTCGATTCTTGTAAGCGTCGGTCGCGGCCCGCCGGCTGGAAGTGATCACGGACACAGGACGCCGTCGCTGGTTCTCCAAGGACGACAAGGCCCAGATAATCGAGGAGACGCTGGACCTGGCGCGGTCGTTTCCGAGATTGCCCGGCAACGCGGGCTGCCCCCCAACAAGTATTCACCTTGCGCTTGCAAGCACGCCGGTTGCCGCCGCCGATGGCTGACGATCCGCCGTTTGTCGCGATTTCTGGCCCACGAACGCAAGACAGCGCAACGCAAAGCCAAGCCGGATGTCCGGGCTCGCCATTGCCATGGCGGAGGCATCGAGATCGAAGCCGAAGGCGTCACGATCCGGGTTGGCTGAGGCGCCGACTTGGCGATGATTGCGCCATCGTCCATGCGCTGAAGGCAAGCCGGTGATCGGGCCGTTCGGAACTGTCCGGTTGATGGTAGCAACCAAGCCAGTCGACTTCCGCAAGGGATGGAGGGGCCTGCTAACCAATTTCCTTCAAGTTCCCCCTGCGGAACCGGGTGCCTTGTGCCGCTTCCCTGGGGCCCGGCATGTCTCGGCGATTTCTCATAACAGCCGTTAGTGCAGCCTGTTTGCTCACAGGCTGCGCAAGTGCGCGCGCCAAGCTATGCGATTGCTTGGGATGGATTGGGCCGCACCCAATCTACCTTACAGGGCGAGGCGCGTGACCAGTTCTCCGATCGCATACGAACACAACAAGCAACGAGAGAGAGTATTGCTGGCCCTTCGTCCCTATTCAGAAGCGTGGTGGGCCGTGCACGACGAGATTGAAGCAGAAAACGATCAGCAGCTCAGCAAGAGGCTGGTGATCTGTAGTGGCTGTCTTGATCAACCGCCATCAGACCTTCAACTGAATCTCTTTCCAATCGACAGTCGACCTCGTGAGGCAACGCACTACCATTCGGCCTGCCCGCGAGCGCACGCGGGGCCGCCAAACTGACGAACGATGTTTCAACAACGCCTGATCACTGACACGCCTGGTCGTCGAGCGTGCGCCCTTGCCGCCAACTTTCAGTTCTTTTTTAAGCCCAATTGAGAGGTCGATCAAAGCTATGCAACAAATGAATAATCCAAGGCACTAAGGTGTGTCACACCCACAATGGTGAGCTTATCGACTCCGCCGGCATAGTGGACGGACAACTCGTCTCCCTCGACGGCCAGATACGCGCTTGCGTCATACCCCTGAAAAAGCAACTTGTCGTGCTCATCTGTTGAGCTTGTATACACATGGAAGTCAACAATCGTATCGTGTCCGCTTCCCTTGCCGTAGACGAAGGTGTCGTTTCCTCCACCTCCGAACAGCCAATCGTCGCGTCCCGCCCCATTAAGAATGTCATTGCCGCTTGACCCCACCATTCGATTTGCGAGATCGTTTCCGGTTCCTGTCAAGCCCCCCTGCATCAGCGATAGATTCTCGACATTTGAGGGGAGCGTAAACGAAACGCCCCACACCTGAACCGTGTCGATACCCTCGCCCGCCTTCTCGATGATAGTGGTATTTGCAGCACCGACGACATAGGTGTCGTCGCCGGCGCCGCCGACAAGGGTGTTACCCGTCCCGCCTGCCTTGAGATTGTCGTTCATGGCGGTGCCATAGACGTACTGATCAGCGGCGACACCACTCCAATAACTGAGAGCGGTGCCGCTGGTGGGCAGATCCCCTGGAAGGTGGAAGTTATCACTCACGAAATCGGAGATCGTTGTCCCGCGGAAGACCAGTGTCTCATAAAACGTCAACTTCAGATAGACGTCGGATCCGACCTGAGCCATTGCTGCCGTGATTTCGCCAAACGAAGTAAAGCTAAAGCCATCCAGCTTGACTACGTCACGATCAATGGCACTTCCTGGATGGAAATCGGTGATGATATCCGAGCCATCCCCGAGCTTGATGACAAAGGTGTCGCTCCCACCGCCGCCGGCAAGAATATCGTTGCCCTGTCCTCCTGTGATGACGTTATTGGCTGAATTGCCGATGATGACGTTAGCTTGGCTATTCCCGGCGCCATTGATAGCAGCAGCCCCGGTCAAGATGAGGTTCTCAACGTAGTTGGGAAGAGTGTACGAGGTCGATGCCCGCACTGTATCCACTCCGCCCCCCGCGATCTCCACGATTTGGGCGTTGGTATCCGTGACGATGTAGGTATCGTCGCCAAGACCGCCGATCATGATGTCGCCCCCGCCATTACCTCCCATCAGATCGTTGCCGACCGTTCCTGTGAGAGTTTCGGCACTGCTTGTTCCAGCGATTGTGACGGTGGGAGTACCGCTCGACAGAAGGGTGTAATTGGCCAGAGTGTATTCGGGGAGCTGGTAGGCCTCGATCGAATCAATGATCAGGGTTGCGGTGGATCCAGCGGCTGCGGCTCCAGCCCAGCCACCCATCGCTAGATTCGCGATCATGTACATCGCCGTATTCATATCTGCGGGCGTGGGAGCCTTGGCAATTTGGGCGCCATCGACAAAGAACGTCAGATCATAGGGTGTCCATTCGACCGCGAATGTATGCATTCCCGAAGTAAGATCAGCCGTATTTGCCCAAGCACCCGGAGCGGCCGTCGATCCGGTCGACGAATGGACTTGCCAATGAGCCTGATCCGGGTTCTGCCCGAATGCCTCCAGCACGTCGAGTTCAGCGCTGTACTGCCCGTTGATCGGCAGCAACCAGAAGGCGGGCCAAGCCCCCGTTGTACTTGGTAACGTGGCCGTCATCTCGAAGTATCCGTAAGTCTGAACGAAGCTGTTTTCGCTCGAGATCATACCGGTGTAGAATTGAGCTCCTCCGACATACGGACTGATGGACGAGGAGACCGGCTGAGCAGTGATGACCAATTCGCCATCCTTGATGGAGAACGGGTTGAGACCGAGCGAACTCGATGCCTGCGTCCCCGGCAAGCCGGAGAAGCTGCTATCGACGTAAACGCCCTGCTCCCCGCTCCCGCTCAGCAGATAACTGGCCGAACCGCTCCACGCGTAGCTTGTGCGCCAAGTCAGACCAGGATCCTGACCGGCCGACAGCGAATTGAAATCATCACCAAACGTCTTGATGAGACCCGACTGGGGCGTCACGATGTTGACGTTGGCTGCTACGAAGCTTTGAAGATTGGTGTGTTCAAGGGTAATCCTCTCGCCGTTTCCGAGGGCAAGGTAGCTATCCGTGCCTGCTTGCGTCATTGCAGCCTTGACATCGGCAAACGTCTTGAAATTCGTGCCACTAACCTGAAGGATGTCTCCACCCGCTCCAGCGGTAAAATCGATGATGACATCATTTCCATTTCCGGCCTTGATGGCGAATGTGTCTATGCCGCCGCCACCCAGAAGCACGTCGTTGCCGAGCCCTCCATCGATCATGTTGTTGCCGGCGTTACCGGTGACGAGGTTGTCAAGCGCGTTGCCAGTGGCCGGCGCCCAGGCACTCCCGGTCAGCGTCAGATTCTCGACATTTGGCGCATTGACGAGGCTATAGCCCTCGTAGTTTCCAGCCAGGATTGTATCCACGCCTTGGCCGGCCTGTTCGACGACCTTTGTGGTGCGATCGTAGATGACATAGGTGTCGTCGGCGGCGCCTCCCACGAGAGTCATCGCCGAGCCGCTGGCCTGCAACTTGTCGTTTCCGGAAGTTCCATACAACGTGCCGGTCCCAGCAGCGGCTGGCGCATAGCTCGCGACCGCGCTTACGGGCAAAGGATTGTCGAGCTGGACATTCGCTGCAACCAGGGACGTGACCGCCACGTTTTTCAACGTCACAGTCTCGGCGCTGGACAACGCTATCACCGTATCAGAGCCAACCTGCTTGGCAGCCGCCAGGAGATTCGCAAAAGTTGCGAACCCGTAGTTCTGGACTCGCAGCACATCACCGCCAGGGCCCACTTGGAAATCATTGACGATATCCGAGCCGTAACCTTTGGAAACCACGAATAAGTCGCTGGCTCCGCTTCCGGTCAACACGTCATTACCAGAGGTTCCGAAGACGATACGACCTTCTGAGAGCGGAGCCGACGGTTGTGTCGCTGCAATAGTCAGGCTGGCAGTGGATATTGCGGTCAGAGATCCATCGGACGCCGTGTAGTTGAAGCTGACCTGCCCGTAGTAGTCCGCGGCCGGCGTATACGTCCAGGTGCCATTGCCGTTGTTGACGATGCTGCCACCACCGCTCGCCACGCTGACCGAGGTGATCGA
>NZ_JBPZPT010000013.1:0-36885 GCF_056156565.1 Bradyrhizobium sp. JHI2711 | reverse complement strand
GAAAGCCTGAAGGGGCCGCAGCGCTCCGGTATGTGGGGCCTCCGCGCCGCGGCCCCTTCAGGCTGGGATGCCAGCTAGGGAATTTTCGATGCCCATATTTGGGGAGTATTCACCGCCCAGTGACAGGATGCTCGCTGGCGTGATCCAAAACCATCCGGACCCGTCGGGCCCGGACCTCGGGTGAGAACTTGTTCGTCGTCCTGCTTGTCATGGCTCCATCTCTCAGGAGGTGGAGCCTCCGGCAAACCCGGGCCGGTTCAGCGCAGTCTGGTCTGTTTAGAGCGCCTAGAGTAGAAAAGGCTTCGTGTCCCCGGTAGGCCGCAGAATTTCTGGAATATAAGGCTTTACATTGCAGAAATTCGGCTTGGAGACCCGATAGCCTTTACTAAAGGGTAGACAACCTGATCGATGCGCCGATTTGAAATTGCGCCGCGGTGGCCCTGTGGGTCGCGTCCCGGTCAATCAGGATAGGTCACGGTAAGTTTGGACAATTCGTCCCCATCGGACGAATTGACTGTGGAGGTAAGGCGGCGTGAACTTTGACGTTGTGAAGCAAATTGCTGCGGTCAATTTCTCTGACACCTATCTGGAGGCCAGGCAGAAATTTTTGTCAGCGGCACCGAAGTCGAAGGCGTATCAGTGCAGTGCAAAGGGACCATCTCGCGAGGCTCTCTTTACCGATGCGGCATATTTCGGCCCCTCAGATGCAAAGAAGCTCTTGGTCCTGGTCTCCGGCACGCACGGTCCAGAGGGTTACCATGGCTCGGCAGCGCAGCTGCTGTTTTTGCAGGCAAAGTTGCACGAGGAGCTTCCGCCCTCGACGGCTGTGCTCTTCGTCCATGCGCTGAACTGCTACGGCTTTGCCTGGGATCGCAGGTCTACTGCAGAGGGATGCGACCTCAATCGTAACTTTATTGACTTTTCAAAACCGGCGCCTGCAAATCCCGAGTATGAGGAGTTGGATCAGTACTGCGTTCCTGCGGACAGAACAGAGGAGGGGCTCCGGCGCGCTGAAGCTGTGATAGCCGAATATCGCAAGTTGCATGGGGAAGAGGTTTACCGTTCAGCGAGGTCGCGTGGTCAGTACACCAGGCCCGGTGGCCTGTTTTACGGCGGAAGCGAGCCTACCGAAGCGCGACGAACCCTCGAGAAAATAGTAGCCGACTTTGACGTGGCAGCCCGCGATAATGTCATCATCATCGATTACCATACCGGGCTCGGTCCTTATGGCTACGGGGAGTTGCAATGCGAGCAACCGTCCGGGTTAAGGGGGTACGAGCGAGCAGCAAAAATCTTCGGGCCCTCAGTAACCTTGCCCGATCTAGGAACGTCCTCCTCGGTCAACTTGCACGGCACGCAAGACGAATACTGGCAGCGGATTTTGGGCGATCGTCACACCTACGTTGCCCTCGAATATGGAACCTACACTGGTTCGACGATACTGCGTGATGAACACTGGCTGTTCAGATACAGACCGGACGCGATTGATTCGGAACTCGGGCGGCAGATACGGAGGGCCACCAAGCAATACTTTTATCCCCAAAAACCGGATTGGAACGAGATGGTTCTTTGGAGAGCGCACTTGGTGCATCGACAGGCACTTGAGGGGTGTACATCTGGACACTAGCTGTTTGCCGAAAAGCCAAGTCCAGTGATGTCTCGCGTCAAGTGCCCATCCGACCCTGACGGCTCACTTCTATCGCTGGACCTCAGCGAGCATGCGATTGGCAAAGACTCCTGGAGTGGCCATCCGATGGCTTCGCTATGCCGAACTACGAGGCAAGGGGCGGATGTTGAGTGGTTGACGGACTAGCGCAAGCTTAGAATGAACGTCTGTGGTTACTAAAAGGAACGATCCATGACCGCACTTAAAGCAATTCCTTTCACCAATGCCCCGTTTCAGAAATCAGAGTATGAGCGGCGGCAGAAGAATGTGCTTGAAGCGGTGGCCAGAGCTGAGCTTGACGCGCTCGTGGTCACTGCCCACGGCCATCTCAAGTATCTTAGCGGATACGATGGGATGGGCGCGTACTTCATGCCGTTTCCGCTGATCTTCGTGCCAGGAAGAGCGCCAACATATGTCGTGCGCGAGTTCGAGCTCAATGGCGTACGTGCCGAAAGCTGTATCGACGAGATTGTTGGTTACACGGAGCAGCCTGACTTCGCCAGAGTGTGCGCCGATGTTCTCCGCCAGCTGGGCCTGGCAGGCAAGAGAATCGGGTTCGAACTGGGCTGTTGGAATCTTGCACCTGCAGATGTAAGTGCACTTCAGGCGCGCCTTCCGAACATGAACGTCGTCGATGCTTCTTGTCTGGTCCCGTCGGTGATGGCCGTGAAAAGCGACCTCGAAATCAGTGCAATGCGCGATGCGATGACTATGACCGATGTGGCGGTGCGTGCATTTCAGCAGTCGCTTAGGGAAGGCATCACCGAAACGGAGATGGCCGTAGCCATCCAGAGCGAAGTCAGAAAAGCCGGTGGTGAGGACGTGAGGCTGGTCTCAATCGGGTTCGGTGAGCGGACGAAATTGCCACATACTAGGCTTACACGCCATCCAATGGGTAACAACGAACCTGCAATGGTAGAACTCGGCGGTGTAAAACAAGGATACGCCGGAGCACTGGTCCGCGGCGCTGTACTCGGCCGACACCCTGAGTCGGAACGCTTGCATGCGTTGGCGGAAGAGGCACTTGAAGCCGCGATCGCCGTAATCAAGCCAGGCGTGACAGCTGGCGAAGTGGACACCGCCGCGCGCAAAGTGATCGAGCGTTCTGGTCGACCGCAAGCGCTCAATCATCGGGTGGGTTACCAAACCGGCGCCCCCTGGAATGAACGCGGCAACATCAGCTTGGAGCCCGGCGCAACCGAGATCCTTCAGGCCAACATGACCGTTCACATGCCAATGATTCTCCTTGGAGAGGACGGTTATATGATTGGTTGTAGCGAGACCGTATTGGTAACGGGACGCGGCGCGGAGGTGCTTAGCCGTACGCCACATACGCTGTATCGCGCATAATACCTTGGCACGCAGCCGTCAGCGCCGCGACTGTATAGCATCTCGGCGGTACCAACCGGCGGGCAGCCCCATGCTTCCCGCCTTCTTCTCTGATGGACTAGCCAGTCGCTAGTAGTGCTCCCTCGAAGCAGACGCGCATGCCCGGCGCAATCGTAGCCAGGCGTGCGCTAGATGGGTGCTTCAACTCGAGGCCCTCAGTCTCGGTGTGGAAACCTGTCGAGCTGGACCGGTCGTGCTCGTAGGTTGATTCCGCTACGCCGATGCGGCGAAACGCGATGATGCTGCATTGCCGATCCACTGCGCCAAATATTGTTCAAGTTCGCTGCGTTTCTCGCAAACGCGTGAGCGGCGTGATTGAGCGTAGGTGGCGGTGCTCGGCAAATGCCATCCCGCTTCTGGTCGGCGCACTCCTGCTCGAATAGAACACGCGCGGCCGCCGAGCGTCGGTGCATTGATGGGACTTGAAAACGATCGCCCCCGCTATGCGGTCATTCCGCCGCCAGCTTCGCGGAATCGCCAGCTGAGCGATCCGGTCCAACCATCGAACGTGGTGATCTCTGAGCTCCCGCAACAGATCTAATCGTGCGAAAAGTATGTACTTCCATTGTTCGAGCATGGAATTGCTGCGCGAAGCTGAACAAATTGCGGGATTTCAGCTTAGGATCGCGCTAAGCTCAAGCAATCATCTGTCATAAAGTTAGCGGAGTCATAAATGGCATTGCAAATCCCGCGCTCTCTCGGAATTCTGAATTTGGAACGGGGAATGACGACCGATGCCAACACGCCAGCGCCGCTACGCGGCTCCTTAATGAGTTCAGCTACTTTCGATCTTCCCATCATTTCAGAAACAGTTATTGGTGCATGGGCTGATATCGTTATTCCTGGCGCGCCAGAGCTGGAGCCTGCCTGCGTGGCGGCGGCGAAGCGCTTAGTCGAGAGGGGCGCTGTTGCAATAAGCTCCAACTGTGGCTACTTCATCCGACATCAAGCGGCTGTGGCCGCGGCGGTGGACGTACCGGTCGTTACGTCGAGCCTACTGCTCCTGCCGGCTCTACTCCGCCAATTGCCGGCCGCCGCTAAGCTCGCGGTTGTCGTCGCTCAGCCGAAGCACTTAAGCGAGGACATGCTCGGGATCGACGACCCGGCTGCGCGGGCGAGGGTGGTCATAGGGGGAATCGAAAACAGCTCACTCGTGCGAAATGAGAATATGCGACCGCCGCCGCGGACCGATATCGCGGAAATCGAAAGGGATGTCGTCGCCTGCACCACTCAACTCCGGGACTCACATCCTGATATTGCGGTATTTTTGTTCGAGTGCACGGGAATGCCACTGACGGCGCCGGCGGTCCGCCGGATAACGGGTCTGCCTGTCTACGATATTACGACCCTTTGCCGAATGACGTTGGCCTCCGTCCTGTAAGGGACTTTGCGTCACGTTGCTGAGTCCGCAATCCGCGCCATCACTGGCGGCCCAATCGAGTTGAGCGGGCTGCCATCCGGATAGGGAGCGTCGTAGGCCCGTTGCGCTGGCCTTCTGCTTGCTAGCAGCGCCGGTCTTGTATCTGCCAATACTAGAGGGGAACGCTCGTGTGCGTCGGGTCCGATCATTCACGATCGGTCGCCGCCTGACTGAGCCATTAGGTGAAATAGGGCGGCGCTGAGTTTGCATTGCGAAGCAGACGGCTGGACCGACTTTTCTGATTGCTATTTGGAAGCTAGGCAGCAATTCTTGATAGGTTTTGGTCGTAGTTTTCGGCGCGCACGGTCCAGAGGGTTACCAATGGGTCGGCGACACCGCTGTTGTTCTTGCGAGGGTAGCTTCACGAAGGGGCCACGTGAGCCGTGCGCTTCAACTGCTACGGGTTTGCCTGGGATCACGGTCGATTGCGAGGACTGAGAATCCAGTCGGAACTTTATCGACTTTTCCAGGCCAGTGCTCCAAATTCCGAGCATGAGGATGAGTATTGCGCTTTAGCGGACAGTGCGGAGGGGCTCCGGCGCGTAGAGGCGGCAATTGCCGAATATCGCAAGCTGCGGAGTTGGCTTCCGATCAGCGCGGGCGCGTAGTCATGTTCATTCAGCGACTGCGCGGAGTTTTGGCGAGGATCAACCTCAATACTTCGTCTATTAAGCTCGTCTCCACGCGACTGCGGAAGCGCTCGCGTTCGTTTGCCACCACGCCGCTGACGTTGGGCTCCTGAGCATGCGCGAAGGCCCGCAACTAGAGGTGGTAGCGTTCAGGTGCGTTCGGCAAGATCGCGAACGAGCTCGCGTTCGGTGTGTCGACGTCCTTAATCCGTTGTGACAGCTAGACCGTTGTCTCCCCAAATTTGCCTTCGGCTTGTGACCGTCCGTCTGGCCCGGCGCGACGCTGCCGGTCTCCTCGACTAAATGATCCAGCTGATTGCTGTTCTGTTCGCAGTTCCGATGCTTGGCGGCCTAATGCGGGACATCCCGCCCTCGATTGCGGTCACGACAGGCTTGCGAAGATGCAGAGGAAAGGCTTGCCCACCATGCTCGCCTTCTTCCCACCAGCACGATTATTCAGAAAAGCCGATTCGGATTCCAAAACCTTCAACCTACCCTCATCCCGCTCTGGTTTGCTGATTTAGACGGCAAGCGCTGACCTCAGCCGAAGACTTCCGCCAAGAGCTTTGGGCAACAATGACAGTGAACTCCCATGTTCAGGATTTGTCACGGTTAGCCGAAATCGGCTGACCGTTAGTCCACGACCGTCGAGGATTCTGGCACGTCAATCTTCGGATAGGCCAAAGCTTGTGAACGAGTGCGATGTTCGATTTATGAAACGCTACCTTGAGTTTTCAACGAGTTGCTAGGCTAAAGAAAACGTCTTTTCAACGTTGAGGACGAAGGTAACCTGCTGTTACTACGGCGAGCTAATTCGCCAAAGCGTCAACGTCGCAGGCGAAACCGGTTGCAGATATATGGTAACGAGAGCGCCTCTCATCTGGACTCTGCCAATTGCGCATACCCACTGTTTGTCGGGTAGCGCAGGCGCATTGAGTTTCGTTGGCGGCGCAGGTGATTTTGACGCGGCGGGACGGATTCGCAATCCGGATGACTTCGACAAGCAGATCGAAGGCACGATGGCGAACTTGGCAGAGGCACTTGCTAGCGAAGCCTGCACGTTCGACGACGTGGTGCGGCTAAAGGCGCACTACACCGCCGAACGCGACGATTGGGAGGTGATTGCGGCGCTGGCCCGTTTCTTTAAGGCGGACCCATGCCAGCGATCAGTACGATCCCGGAGCCCTTGCAGCCCTTCTCCGGCCAAACTATACAAATTCAAGCTATTGCCCAGCGCGGCTGGCGGACGCATCCCGAAGTCCGAGCGCTCCCGCGCCCCGTACCGCCTCAGAGGCAAGCGCTATTCGGTGAGCGAGCGGTCCCTGGGGGCTTGCGCGGGCGAGTTCATTGCCGTTGCGAACCGCGCAGCCGAGGATGTAGACGGCGTGGTGGGACAGCCAGATGACGGCGTGGCTCAGAGCCACTTCATCATAGAGAAACACGCGGAGACACTGGCCGCACTCGGCGCCTCCTTTCAGGATTGCGTCAAACTGGAGGGTTACTACTTCGGCAACACACGCGAGCAATGGGCGCCGCTTTCCAAGGCGCGGGCGAGTCATTTTCGCGAGCCGGGTCCCGCCGGGACCGTGGTCCCCTGCCACCGGCTCAATCCAAAGGGCGCCTTGACCAAGGTCGAGGTCCTGGCCATGCGCGAGCTGCGCAACGGCTGCGACAAATACATCCCGCGCGAGGACCATTGGCCCGCACGCGTTTGGGACTGGACCTACCCCACACCTTGCCGTCAAGCTATCCGGTTGCGAAATACCGTGTGGCTTGGTGGCCAAGTGCCCTCGGAGCCTTACTGCAATAAGGGGCACTCCGTCATGGAGGGGCAGCTCATGCCGCAGACCCGCGTCACCATGAGTTATATCCAGAACCTCCTGCGGGCGTTCGGCCGGTCACTCGCGGACCTGAAGCTCATGGTCTGCTACTTCACCGAGACGATTGCCTTCGCCAAGACCCTCGCGGATTGCGTGGGCGGAGCGCTTCCACCTATGACGGCTCGTGCTGAAGCCAATGATGCACAATCCCAAGACTACCGTGGAGATTTGGGGCGTCGCTCAAGGTTGACGGCACTTTGATCTGCAAATGGGGGAGAGATTATGAGAGAACTCGAATTGGGTGTCCTTCTCGAAACGCTTTGGAAGGGACGTAGTCGATGAGCTTTCTCGAATTCGACGGAAAACGCTTTCTCGATGGCCGCGCGTCCGATCCGCGCGAACTCTGCTGGATGCGCGGTGCGCCGCCGCCAGCAGACAAGTGCATCACATTCGAGAGCGGCACGTTTTTCGATTTCCCGCAGATCCGTTGGTCGCTGTCGCATAGGCGCGAGCTTGCGGCGAGTGTCAACGTGTGGCGCGGGCGGGGCGGGCCGTCGCCGCTCGATCGCAGCGACAAGGCCGCGAACATTGAGGCGCTGACCTTCGCCGATAAGGACGGCCGCACCCGCCGCTTCGACGAGGCGCTGTTCGACACCTACTGCGACGGCATCGTGGTGCTGCATCGCGGGCGCATTGTGTATGAGCGCTACTTCGGGGCGCTCGAGCCACAGTTGGCGCATGCGTGCTTCTCGGTCACGAAGTCGTACGCTGGTACCCTCGCCGCCGCGCTCGTCCACGAGGGCGTGCTCGATGATGGGAAGGCAATCCCACATTACCTACCGGAGCTCCGGGGGACTGCTTGGGGTGATGCCACGCTGCGTCAGGTGATGGATATGCAGACTGGTCTGGCATACACCGAGATCTACGACGACGAGCGCTCCGGCGTTCGGGCGTATTCGCGCGCCTGTGGTGGGCGACCACGGCCGGTCGGTTACGACGGGCCGCGGACATTATGCGACTACCTGCGCACCATGAAGAAGGAGGGGGCACACGGCCACGAGTTCGCGTATAAGACCGTCAACACGGACGTAATGGCTTGGGTGATGGCGCGCGTGACCGGCCGCTCGTTCGCACAGCTGCTGCACGAGCGCCTGTGGGCGCCACTGGGCTGCGAGGAGGATGGCTACGTCCTTGTCGACCCGGTTGGCACGCCGCTGGTCGGCGGCGGGCTGAACGCGACCCTGCGCGACCTCGCGCGCTTTGGCGAGCTCATGCGTCGCGAAGGCGACTGGCACGGAAAGCAGCTCATTCCCGCCTCCGTCGTGCACGAGGTGCGAAAGGGCGATGACCCGGACAAATTCCACTACGCGTGGTTACCAGGCTATTCGTATCGGAGCATGTGGTGGGTGAGCCACAATGAGCTGGACGCCTTCGAAGCCAAGGGCATCCACGGCCAGCGCCTCTATGTCGCGCCGAAGGCGGAGATGGTGGTCGCGCGATTCGCGTCACACCCGGTGGCATCGAGTATCGCCAATGACCCGATCACTTTGCCTCAGATGCTGGCATTGGGGCGGTTACTGCGCACATAGCTGCAAAGATGCGCCGTTTCTATTTCGCCAAATCTGGTGGATCGCAAGATCGCAATGAAGCGATCCACATGTCGTCCGCGCCTCGATGCTATCTTCACGTTTCGAAGCAAACTCACACCTTAGAAATCTCTTGCGCACCCCCCTTCAGTACGGCGCGTTATCAACTCTTGCCTGATCAGCTCTCGTTCACTAGACCGTTGGCGGCGCGCACGCACTCACTACTTCACATATTTCTTTGCCGATACACCTAAACCGGTGTGGTCGGCGGCTGGAGAAGTAGTAAGCGTCGCCAGGGCATAGCACGCGCCTTTGATCGTCAACTGTGACCTCCAAACGTCCACTAATGACAATTCCGCCTTCTTCACCATCATGAGTAAGGCACACTTTCCCTGTGTCGGAGCCAGGCTTGTACGTCTCCTGCAGAATCTGGACTGATCGACCAACCATGGTGCTGCCAACCTGGAGAAGGGAGACTCCGCCCTTGCCGATCTCGGTCAGGTCATTCTTCTTAAAAAAGATCTGTTCCCTTCTCTCGTCCGGTTGCGAAAAAAATTGTGCCAAACTGATCGGAATGGCTTCCAAGATACGCTTCAAGGCGCCCACGGACGGATTTGTCTGCCCTGATTCGATCAAAGATATGGTTGAGTTGACTACTCCGGCCCGCCTTGCCAGCGCACGCTGTGAAAGGCCGTTGCGCAGCCTGACGTGACGCAGCCGAGCCCCGATGTTTTCATTTGCGCCGTCGGTCATCGGCGGCCCCTCCAACGCTTTGCTCTCCGGCGCGCTTCATCCGACATCTTCAACGGCGGCTGCCGCCGCGCACGTCATGAGCCAACTCTAGCCACGCTTTGAGGCTGAATTCCCCAACATTGGGCCATAATCGCCGTAATTGTGCGTCTGACCGATCGATTGTGGCGTTTTCCCTCGCGCCGATAGTCTGGAATCTGTCTTCAGTTGAGGCCGAACGACGCCGCTTACGCTGGCGGCAAACTTCAGACTCTTATCATAGCGCTTAATCGATATCGACGAGCCATCGATGACGTGGCCATCACGATGTGTCGGCTGGCCCACACCATCGGCCGCCCACCAGGAGGGCGGTAAAGGATGAGGACGGTTTGCGGGAGGTAGCCAGGGGCCCAGGATCCGACGCCCGAGGCTAATCGGAGATCCGTCGGGCCGAAAATTGGCAATCCCGTTGCAGGGCACCAACATCAGCGCGGCTTCGGGGCCGTGCGCTGTCGAGTGCGGTGTTCGATTTAGAAAACACCAGCAATGATATTCAATGACTTACGATATCAAAGAAAACGTCTATTCAAGGACAGTGGCCATGATAGTCCTGTCGCGCAATGTGGCGTGACGCGATCCGCACACTCTCGTGGCTGATAGTGTTTATGGGGCGCCACAATGCCGGGGTTCAGTTGTTGCTCCTGCAATGCCGCGGGTTTAATCCAAGAAATTTGATCAAGGTCCAACTACAATGTCATCAACGTCTGCGGCTGAAAATGTCGTCACAGTCCTCCTCTATGCCTTTGCCGGTGATGATTATGCGGCCTCGATTCACAAGCGTTTTTCCCATGTTCGCGTGTTGATCGCGAAAGATCAGGCGTCGCTTGATCAGCACGTGGCGGAGGCAGATGTTCTCCTCGCCCACAGTTTTCCTGCCGAGATCTTTGACAAAGCGCGGCGGCTGCGCTGGTTCCAATGCGCCAGCGCGGGCGTTGACTCAGTCTTATCGATCCGCGACCGCGTCGGCGACCTCGTCGTCACCAATGTCCGCGGTATGCACGGCGAAGTCATCGCGGACTTTGTCATGGCGGGCATGACCATGATGCACTGGGACTTCCCGCGGTTCATGCGGGAGCAATCTCGCAAGGAATGGCGTCCACGATCGATCGCACCGCTCGCGGAACGGACGCTTGGTGTTGTCGGGCTCGGATCGATCGGTACAGCCATCGCTCGCCGAGCCAAGAGTGCGGGCATGACTGTGATCGGCTCGAAGCGTGATGTGACCCAGCCGGTTTCAGGCATCGACACGCTTTTCCCGCCGGAGGGGCTCGCCGAGGTCCTGGGGCTCTCCGACTTCGTCGTCCTTGCTGTTCCACACGTTTCGGAAACCACCAGGCTTATCGGTCGCAAGGAGCTGCAGCTCATGCGCCGCACGGCGTTTCTGATCAATATCGCTCGCGGTTCGGTGATTGCGGAAAACGAGCTCGTCGAGGCGCTTCAGGGGGGCACGATCGCCGGAGCTCTCCTCGACGTATTCGAGCGGGAACCACTTCCGGTGGACAGTCCTCTATGGACGATGCCGAACGTCATCGTCACTCCCCATGTTGCCGGTTGGCTGAGCGACTACAACGCTCGCGCATTGGAGATCTTCAACGACAACCTGCAGCGTTTCCTCGACAGAAAGCCGTTGCGTAACGTAGTCGACCTGAAGCGTGGCTACTGATCGGCGCGCTTGTGCTTTGAGGCTGTCATGACGTGGTTCTGATCTACACTCAGTTATCGGCACGGGTGCCTGGCAACGGACATCCTTCATGAAGGAATTGACGGCGCTTGCAGCCGCTCGTCAGTTGCGCAACGCCAACTCACGAGTCAGACCCTTACACGCTTCTTTGTTTGAGAACTATGAGCAGCGCGCGACACTGGACGCCTACGAAAAAAGGCCTTGCGCGCGCTCATGATGCTCGATTGGCGTGAGTCACTCTGTTCGGGGATTACGATGTATTCCTGGTACCTGCCGCGGCTGGCAAAGCGCCAGAAGGTTTGGGCAACACCGTCGACGCCCGCTTCAACGGAGCTTGGACGATGCTGCGCTTGCCTTGCCTAACTCTGCCAGTGGGCCGGCGTCCTGCGGACCTGCCTATCGAATTACAACTGGTCGCCGCGCGAGGCGACGATGCTACGTTGCTGCGCGCTGCCACCTTCGCCGAAGCGTGCCAAGCGGGTTAGGGGGCAGCGCACAATGGATGGACATTAGGGAGGACGAGACATGCGTACCGTTGATACTCGGGAATGGGAGATCCGCTGCGATCTGGCTGCGGCTTACCGTTTGATAGCCCATTTTGGCATGGACGACCTGATCTTCACTCATTTATCGGCGCGTCTGCCTGGCAAGGAACATCGTTTCCTGCTCAATCCGTATGGCATGATGTTCGATGAAATCACCGCCTCGAGCCTCGTGGTCGTCGACCCCGAAGGACACGCCGTCGAGAAGGCGGAGGTGTCCGAGATCAATAGCGCAGGATTCACCATCCATTCAGCCGTGCACATGAATCGCCATAATGCCCAGTGTGTCATGCACACACATACCCTGGCCGGCATGGCCGTGGCAGCGCAGGACCAAGGGCTGCTGCCGTTGAACCAAATATCGATGGAGCTCTTTGGCCGTGTTGCCTATCACGACTTTGAAGGCATTGCGGATGACCTGGAGGAGCGTGAACGGCTGGCGCGTGATCTCGGCGACAAGGACGCAATGATCCTCAAGCATCATGGCTTGCTCACGGTTGGGCGTAGCGTGGCTGAAGCGTTCTTTAATATGTACTACTTGGACCAATCCTGCCGCATCCAGATCGCAGCTACACAGGGCGGACAAAAAGTTTCCTTGCCGCCCGATGAAGTCGTCGCGCACACGATGGAGCAGAGCAATCGCTATCGCGAGAGTCCGACCTTTGCCTCCCGCACGTGGGCAGCACTCAAACGACGCCTCGATCGTATCAGCCCTGGGTACGGGACCTAATGGTCCGGCACGTGCGCGCCTGAAGCACAGAGAGTAGTGTACGTTGCACCGCGGAATATTCTTGGTCGTTTGGTCGGTGCTTCCGCGGTGGTGCGGCCTCAACGGGTGCGACCGTGACTTCGATTTACAGTTGAAATGAGGGACGACATGACTGCATCGACCATCTGGCATCTGCCGATCGCGGACACCCATAATCTGTCCGCCAGCGCGGGCGCGTTGAGCTTCGTCGGCGGCGCGGCTGACTTCGATACAGCCGGACGGATTCTCAATCCGGGCGACCTCAACAAGCAGATCGAGGGCGCGGTGACCAACATGGCGGAGGCGCTCGCCAGCGAATCCTGCACGCTTGACGACGTGGTCCGACTCAAAGCGCATTACACTGCTGATTGCGATGATTGGGAGGTGATCGCGGCACTGGCCCGCTTCTTCAAGGCAGACCCCATGCCGGCCATCAGCACGGTGCCTGAACCCTTGCAGCCGTTTTCCGGCCAGACGATCCAGATACAGGCCATCGCTCAGCGCGGGTGGCGGACGCACTCCGATGTCCGGGCGGTGCCGCGACCGGTGCCACCGCAGAGGCAGGCGCTGTTCGGCGACCGAGCGATTACCGCGGGCTTGCGCGCGGGCGAGTTCATCGCAGTTGCCAACCGCACGGCGGAGGACACCGACGGCGTTGTGCGCCATCCGGACGACGGCGTGGCCCAGAGCCACTTCATCATGGAGAGGCACGCGGAGACGCTGGCTGCGCTCGGCGCCTCTTTCCAAGACTGCGTCAAGCTGGAGGGTTATTATTTCGGCACAAAGCGCGAGGACTGGGCGCCGCTCGCCAAGGCGCGGGCGACCCACTTTCGCGAGCCTGGGCCGGCCGGTACTGTGGTTCCCTGCCACCGTCTTAATCCAAAGGGCGCCCTGACCAAGGTCGAAGTTATGGCCATGCGCGAACTGTGGAACGGCCGCGACAAATACATCCCGCGCGAGGACCATTGGCCCAAGCGCGTGTGGGACTGGGCGATCCCTGCGGGCTTTCACGGTTGGCCGTACCGCCAAGCCATCCGATTGCGCGATACTGTGTGGCTCGGTGGACAGGTGCCCTTGCGTCCCTACAGCAACACGGGTGGGTGTGTTATGGAAGGCCAGCTCATACCGCAGACCCGCTTCACCATGAGCTATATCGAAGACCTCCTCCGCCCCTTCGGCCGGAGGCCTGCGGATTTGAAGCTTATGGTCTGCTACTTCACCTCGACGGGTACTGAGGCCGAAACGATGGCTTTTGCCAAGACTCTCGCCGATTGCGTGGGTGGCGCGCTTCCGCCCATGACGCTCGTACCAAAGCCCATGATGCACAGCCCCAACACCACTGTGGAGATTTGGGGCGTGGCGCAAGGTTGAGGGTGCTTCGATCCGCTGGGCTACGCGACCTGCTGCCAGCGATGATCGTGGGCCTTACCAGTCATTCGTTGCGCATAATAATTAACCAAGTCATCACGAGGAAAGCATGAAGGCCTTCACGAAGATTATCCTGTTCACCGACAAGGACGGCCGCGCGCGCTTTCGCGAAGAAACGATAGATCTCTCCGAAGGCACGTCGCAAATGCAGCTGTCGGCACGACTTCCGTGCAGCGGTTATCAGGTCCGCCAGAGTCCCGTGGGTTTTGCCTGGAGCTTTCATTGCTCCAGCAGCCCGTTATGGGTCTTCATTCTTAGAGGGCAAATGGAGATCACTCTGCAGGATGGGAGCTCGCGCGTTTTCAAACCTGGCGATTGCTTTTACGCGGCCGACACGCTGCCCGCCGGCGCGACTTTCAATGAGAAAGTGCATGGGCACTCGACACGTCAGGTCGGCTCCGATCCGCTGATCACTATGTTCGTGCACGATTGAGCCAATCTCTTTTGGAAGTCGATCTGCTCTGTATTGTCGCTGATAATCTCAGGTAGGCCACCACAGTAGTGGCGCGTACACTGGTCTGTACGCGGTTCTTCACGCCTGCGGCCCCAGGATCCCGCTGTGCGTTGATCCATAAGTGGCCGTGAAAATTCGCATGTCGACAGCTTGGGATGCAGCGTGACCACAGCTATTGGCGAAGTGCCTCGTCAAGAGCCTTGCAGTCGAGACCGTCAACGCAGTGCGAGGGCCGCGCTGGATTCAAGGCGGTAGCGCAGGCGTCAACTCGGTCTGGTCGATGCGATAGCTCGGCAAGTGAGGCCGAGTGCAGTCACTCGTTGAGGGCGGATGTCGCGCAATCGGGCCGCCAAGCAGTTTTGGGGTAGCGATCAGTATTGCTATCGGTCGGCTGGATGCAGCGGGTCGAGGAGCTCCTGGCCGGATGGGCGGTCACAAGCCGAGGGCGGTTTCGGTAGAGCACGCAGTCTGGGCTTAGCGGGCGAAGTATCAAGGTCGCGTCGAAGCTGAGCGGCCGGCCCTCATCGACGAGATTGGACCCGGCCCGACGTGGGTCCGCTGCGGGGGCTCCGCGCGGCACAGACTTCCGGCCAAGGTTCTCCACGGCGCCGCTGGAAGACCATGACCTCCCTGGCGGCCCTGCGTCACGACCGCATCGATGCGCCATGGTTCATCGAGACGCGGTCTGCGCCGCGATCGGTCACGCACTGGAAGCTTTCACCTCCGAGGAATGAGCCAACTACCTCAGGCTATCGAACTTAATGCCATCACGCTCTAAAAACCAAGTTTGTGTACTTTAAGCGCAGGGCACAGTCGTTTGCGTTGTTCGTTTTAGAAAACATAGCTCGATATTCCTCAATGATTTAGGGCATCGAAGAAAACGTCTGTTCAATTGTTCCCGCATTGATAGTCTTGGCGCGAGATGGCGTTCAGCGCTCTCCAAAAAACAATCCAAATGGCAGGGGGAATACCAAGACAATCTCACTTAATTTGATTCGTGAGGTGCATCCGACCGGGGGCGCCGCGCGCATGGGCGAGTCTGTGAAGCAATGGGCGAGGGCGACTACCTCATCCATGCCCGACGTGAGTCGCCGCGCATCCCTGAGATGGAGCGGGCTAATGCGGCGGTGCAGGACCTCAGCCTGATACGCATTGACTACGATACAAGCACTTTCGCCACAACCTTCTTTACTTCATGAGGGACGAGCCCATGCGCAAAGACCGCTCTCGACTGCTTCTCAATCGCCGCCGCGCTGTCGGCCTGATCACCGCCGGACTCGCGACACCTTTCATCATCCGCTCGGCAGATGCCCAACCGGCCTGGCCCGAGCAGACGACGGTCCCGGATGTCCTCAAGGGCTCGGGAGAACTCCGCGTCGCCAACTACGGTGGCACGGCGCATGAGGCACAGCAGAAGGCATATTTCGAGCCATTCGAGAGAGCGACAGGCATTCAGGTTCGCGCGTTTCCCAGCGCTGATACAACCAAAGTCAAGGCGATGGTCGATACGGGCAATCTCGAATGGGATCTCATACACACCAGCCGCAGCGGGATCATGAGGCTGACGAAGACCGGCGACTATTTCGAGAGGATCGACTACTCGCTGATCGATGACGGCGTGGGCAAAGAGTACCGCTTCGAATATGGGGTGGATATGCTGGTGTGGGCCAACGTGATGGCCTACCGCACCGACGCGTTCAATGGTGCCGCACCTGCAAACTGGGAGGATTTCTGGGACACCAAGAAGTTCCCGGGCGATCGGGCCATGTACGGCATCGGGGCTGGTATGAATCCCGAGATGGAATGCGCGCTGATGGCAGCCGGGGTGCCGGCCGACAAGCTCTATCCGCTCGACGTCGACAAGGCACTGGCAAGCTACGACAAGATCAGGAAGAGCGTGGTCAAGTGGTGGGAGACTGGCGCCCAGCCGCCGCAGATGCTGACGGACCGGGAGGTTGTCATGACCACGGTTTGGAACGGTCGCATGGCGGCGTTGCAGGAGCAAGGCCTACCTGTGGCGATTTGCTGGAATCAAGGACTGGCCATGCGCGATGCTTGGGGCATCCTCAAGGGCGCCAAGAATAAGGTGAATGCCATGAAATTCGTGGCCTATTCGACCATGGCGATCCCGCAGGCGCGCTTCGCGCTCGCGATTCCCTACGGCTCGGTCAACGAAGGGTCCAACAAGTACATCCCACCCGAGCGCCTAAAGGTGCTGCCGAGTGCGCCGGACATCAAGAAGCAACTCGTGCCCTACGACTTCGACTGGTGGACCGACAACCGCGAGATGGCTCGAGCCAAGTTCACCAAGTGGATGCTGGGCTGATGCGCCGATTGCCCGTCCCGAGCGTGTCGAGGGGCTTAGGGCCAAACCCAAAAGCTATTAGATTCTATGGAGCGTGAGTTAATGCCTTTGACTTTGCCTCAGGACGGCAGTTGTATGCGCGGCGCGTCGGTGTCGCTGACCGATCTGAAGAAGAGTTATGGAGGTGTCGCGGCCGTGGCCGGCGTGTCCATCGACGTTCGTTCCGGCGAATTCCTCACTTTGTTGGGCCCTAGCGGCTCGGGCAAGACCACGACGCTCATGATGATCGCGGGCTTTCAGAATCCCAACGCAGGCGACATCTCCATTGACGGGGTCTCGGTGGTCGCCATGCCACCCTATCGCCGCAACATCGGCATGGTATTCCAAAATTATGCCCTCTTCCCGCACCTGACCGTAGCCGAAAATATCGGATTTCCGCTGAAGCAGCGCGGTGTCCCGAAGGCGGAGCGAGCTAGGCTGGTGGGGGAGGCACTCGAGTTGGTGCACCTGCCGGACTATGGCGGGCGCTATCCGCGTCAGCTCTCCGGCGGTCAGCAGCAGCGTGTGGCGGTAGCGCGGGCGATTGTGTTCAAGCCGCGGCTGCTTTTGATGGACGAGCCGCTGGGTGCACTCGACAAGCAGCTGCGCGAAAATCTGCAGTCCGAGATGCGACGCCTGCACGCTGAACTAGGCGTCACCTGCATCTTGGTCACGCACGATCAGGACGAGGCGCTCACCATGTCCGACCGCATCGCCGTCATGAACGATGGCAAAGTGGCGCAGATCGGGCGTCCGGAGGATCTCTACGACCGCCCCAACAATCGCTTTGTGGCGGGCTTCATCGGCCAGTCCAACTTCTTGCCGGCCGTCGTATGCGGTTTGGAGAACGGCGTCGTCGTGGCCAAGTGCGAAGACGTGTTGGTGCGGGCCGTGACTTCACTGCGTCCGACAATCGGCGCTGAAGTCGCTCTGACCATCCGGCCCGAGCGTTTGCGTTTCGCCGACGGGCTTGTCGCACCCGGACCAGACGTCAACCGCATGAGTGTTACCGTGACCGAAGCCGTGTTCGCTGGCGAGCGCTGCCGCTACCAGCTGAAGTCCGACGACCGGACCATTCTAGTACTTAAGGAAGCATCGAGTGCGGCCATACGCCGCCGAGCCGTTGGCCAGCGCGCAGAAATTGCTTGGTCGGTCGCGGACACGATCCTTGTGTAGGGCGAGCTATGTCTGAGGCGATCACAACACTATTCTCAGCCCGTTCGGTAAGCCAAAGAGAATTGTCTGTGTGGAATCGTGCGCGCTCATGCATCATTCCGCTGCTGCTTGCCGCGCCGCTGCTGGTCTACATGGTGGTGTTCTATGCCGTACCCGTCGTATCGATGCTGCTGCGCAGCCTCAACGATCCTAGCTGGTCTCTGGATCACTATGCGGCGCTGCTGGGTGACGTCATCTTCCTCAAGGTCTTCTGGATCACGCTCAGCACGTCGTTTTCGGTCACGCTCAGCACGCTCGTGCTGGCTTATCCGGTGGCGCTTGCGTTGTCACGCGCGCGCTCGAGTGCACCTCTCATTCTGATCGTGATCCTGCTGCCGTTCTGGACGTCGGTGCTGGTGCGCAGTTACGCCTGGATGGTGCTGCTGGGCCGGCATGGTCTGATCAATGAAGCCTTACTGGCGCTTGGTTTGGTTGAAGAACCGATCCGGCTACTCAACACGACCTTCGCAACCGAAATCGCTATGACGCACATCATGCTGCCGTACATGATCCTGCCGATCGCGAACGCCCTGCGACAGATCGACCCCTCACTGGCGCTCGCCGCCTCGGGCCTGGGCGCCACGCCATGGAACACCTTCCGAGAGGTCATCTTGCCCCTGTCCATGCCGGGCGTGGCCGTCGGCGTACTGCTGGTGTTCGTGCTGGCGCTCGGGTTCTACATTACGCCCGCCATGGTGGGCGACGCGCGCGAGATCACCCTCTCGATGCTAATCGCCAACGAGGTCGACCAGCTCAATTGGGGATATGCGGCGACGCTATCTACCGTGCTGCTCGCGACCGCGCTCGGCCTGATCGCCCTTGTACAGCTCCTGCCCGGGGTGGGCAGCGCCTTCAGGATGAACCTCCAATGACTGCCTTCCGCCTCTTGCCTACGTTGATAGTCGGCCTGATCCTGCTGTTCCTCGCCTTTCCGATCATAGTGGTTTTCGTCCTGTCCTTCTCGTCGGCGAACTACCTCACTTTCCCACCACCCGGCTTTGGATTCAGATGGTACATCGTCTACTTTGGCAGCGTCGACTGGCTGCGCGCAACTTGGATCAGCCTCTGGGTGGCGACAGCCGTGGTGGGGCTGTCGACGACGCTCGGCACGCTCGCCGCGGTCGGCATCACCCGCTTGCCGCGGGCGCTTCGGGTCCTCGCGGCCGGCCTCATCCTGTCGCCACTGATCGTGCCCGTGATAGTTGTTGCGATCGGCATCTACTACGCTTTCTCCCGCTACGGGCTGGTCGGCACGCCGGCGGCGATCATGCTGGCGCACACCTGCCTTGCTGTGCCGTTTGTCGTCACCAGCGTAAGCGCCAGCCTATCCGGCATCGATCCTAGACTTGAGCAGGCAGCGTTGAGCCTCGGCGCGACGCCAAGCAGTACGTTCTGGCAAATAACGTTGCCGCTGATCCGGCCAGGCATCCTTGTCGGCGGGCTGTTCGCGTTCATCACCTCATTCGATGAAGTGGTCGTGTCCCTGTTTCTGTCAGGATCAGGTGCCGTCACGTTGCCACGCCGCATGTGGGACGATCTTCGCTTCCAGATTGAGCCTACGATAGCGGCCGTGTCGACTATCACGGTTGTTCTGACGGCATCGCTACTTGCAAGCGCTCACATTCTGCGCAAGCGCACCGAGCAACTGCGAACTGTCTGAAGAATGGGCGAGGACATGTGAACCGGCCCGGGTTTGCCGGAGGCCATTGGTTTAAGTTATGCTGCCATGGCCGGTTGTTCCAGCATGGCGTAGCAGCGTTGCTCACGCAAAAAATGTACTGAGCTCCCTCTCTAGTAACGATATGCCAGGAGATGGGTGCAGGTATGTGCGACCGGGGTTCGTCGGAATGAATCGACGGAGGCTGTTCTGTCGCAGGATTTCTTCGTCGAAAGGCGTCTCATTGCACGAAGAGGGAGTGCCGTCTCGCTAGACTGAGAATCAATAGTTCGTGAAGGTCGAACCGGTTGACTTAGTAATCTTCCTAACAAAGAGGCGGACCGCAGCATGGCCGACCAAGTTCTTGCCGTCCTCGACGCGCTTGATGGGCGCAGCGCTGCGGTTCTCACGCGGACCTCTGATGCACATCGTTGGCCCGGTGCCGTCCGCTCTAGTGCACGGCGCTTTCTCAAAAACGAGATTCTGGCGAGGATTTCGCTTCAAGAGCTCGCGGCAATAGGAGAATTCCTCGAGCCGATTGTTTTAAAAGAGCGGATGGTGCTGCAAGAGCCGAAAAGGCCACTCGATCATGTCTATTTTATAGAGTCCGGACTTGTCTCGCTCAGAATAGTTGCCGCCGGAAGCGTTCTTGAAACAGCGGTGATAGGACACTGCGGAGCTATCGGCGCTTCGCTCTTATTCGGACCGCATCTTGCGACTCATCAATCTGTTGTACTTTTTCCGGGCAGCGCGCACAGAATTGGTGTCGAGGATCTGCGACGCGTGATGCATGATCACTCTGAAATTCGAGAACATCTTCTCCGGTACGTCCATGCGTTGGACTTGCATTGCGCTCAGAGCGGGTTGTGCGGCGTGCGCCACGATCGGGAGAAACGGCTCGCGTGCTGGCTGTGTTTGGCGAGTGATGCCCTCGATGCTAATGTGCTTCCGGTTACGCATGATTACCTTTCTTCCGTCTTGGCACTGCGCCGCGCTGGGGTAACGGAAACCCTAATCCGATTCGAAGAACAAAAACTGATCCGCAAAACTCGCGGCGTGCTGCGGATTGAAGAACGTTCGTGCCTCGAGCAAAGGGCATGCGGTTGTTACAAGCTTATTTCAGCCGCCTACGCCTCAACCGAACCCGCAATGTCAGCCACCAACCCATAGCGCCAGGTGACGAACGGCGCGACGTTGGGTGTGGGCTACTATTTCTAGCGAGAGTATGCCGACCCGCGTGTCGCGTGTTCGGTTCGACACGGAGTGCTCCGCGTTGCCGGTACTCCAGAGTGTGGGGCGATTATCCAGAGTTTTGCGCCGTGACGACAATGCTGAAGCGGCGCCTCCCACGCAACGCAAGGTGCAGCTCATTGCGATCGCCCAAGCGGCTTGGGTTCGCAATGTATTCGTACAGTATACAATACGATTGACTTTTCAGAGGGCAAATCATCGTCGCCAATGCGCTTCGCGTCTTCCGGCGTGCGCATGGCGCGACGCCTATGTCTTACAAGCCGCGTGTTCGTTTTTCGCTTGTCAGTAGGTGCATCGTTCCTTCCGACCTTTTCCGAGGCATCGCACATGCGCGCCGCTGGGGGCGGCTCAGCGTCTGTCGCACGCTCAGACGCCCTTCGGGGCTCTTGCCATTATGGAGCGTTCAATCTCGAACAGCGCATCAATCCGCCTCACGACCTCGATCGCAATCGGAGAGAGCAGGATTTCCTTCTTTCCGGCGCCCTTGCGCCGCGCATTCTCTTGTCGGCATGGCAAAGAAGAGTATCCCTCCGGCGGCGGCCGCCTTGTGTCGTTTGAGAGGCGGCCCAAGAATTTGACCTTAAATCTAGCGTTAAGGTCACGTGGCGAATGCAAGTCAATGTGTTGGGCGCCGAGCGTCGGCGGCGATGGAGTTACGACGAGAAGGTTCGCCTTGTCGAAGAGACCTTGCAGGCTGGCGAGACGGTCTGCGGCGTCGCGCGCCGGCACGGGGTGGCTCACAGCCTGCTGTTCACCTGGCGTCGACAAGCGCGCCAGGGTCGACTGGGCGGTGATGCCGTGCTAGCTCTCATTCCCGTCGAGATCACGCCCGTGGCGGCTCCGATCTCGAGCGAGGCGCCACAACCAGTGGCTTCACCGCCTGCGCAGCGCGCAAGGGCTGGAATCATTGAAATCGAGCTTGGCGGCGGCTGTCGCGTTCGCGTTGACCGTGACGTGGACGGCGAGGCCCTGCAGCGAGTACTTGAGCTGCTGCGGCGACGATGATCCCGATTCCGAGCGGCGTCAGGGTTTGGATCGCCACTGGCCACACCGACATGCGTCGCGGCATGCAAAGCCTGGCTCTTACGGTTCAAGAGAGCTTGAAGCGCGATCCCATGCCGGCGAACTCTATATCTTCCGGGGCCGCCGCGGTGACCTCGTCAAGATTCTTTGGCACGACGGGCTGGGCATGTCGCTCTACGCCAAGCGCCTTGATCGTGGCAAGTTCATCTGGCCGTCGGCGTCGGCCGGCGCGGTATCGATCTCAGCGGCGCAGATGGCTTATATGCTGGAGGGCATCGACTGGCGGAATCCGCAACTAAGCTGGCGGCCGCAAAGTGTGGGCTGAGCGAAGAAATCTGCGGTTGCTGCCATTTTCGGGAGTCCCATCGCGTCCAATCTGTGATTCACTGCGTCGCATGGATGCCGACCGCGACGCTGTTCCGGATGACATTGCCGTCCTGAAGGAGGCGCTGGCGGTCGAGCGCGCGAAGGGTTTGGAGATAGCCGCCGAGCTCGCGGTCGCCCGCGCGAAAGCGTCGGAAGACGAAGCGCTGATCGCCCAGCAGCAGTTGCAGATCGCCAAGCTGAAACATCAGATCTATGGGCAACGGTCGGAACGTTCGGCGCGGCTGATGGAGCAGTTGGCGCTGACGTTCGAAGAGCTGGAAGCCGACGCCACCGAGGACGAACTGGCGGCCGAACGAGCCGTGGCGAAGACGACGACGGTGCGCTGCGGGTGGTTGTGACCGCGATATCCTTTGTCGACGTGGATACCGCGAGCCTCCACCCCGGTGAGCTTCTCCATGTCGGCGATTACGGGACCGAGCGTGTGCCCATCGAAGGGATTGCCATGCAGCGCCTTGGCATGGAGCACGAACTGGCCGCCCTTCGGAGACGTCACAGGGGTGGCGATGCTGACCTTACAGCCGAACTCGTAGGGGGCGCGGGCTTTACCCTTGCCGATGCACTCAACCTCCGGAGCATGTAACGCATAGACCTTCGGACCGCGCTGATGCTGATCCTGGCTGCGCACCTGCTGCGCTAAACCCAGCAACGGGCCGAAGCGAGCTTCCAGTACCGTATCGCCATCAATCTTGCGGCGGACGTCGCGGATGATCCGGCCAAGCCGTGTCCGCAGGAACTTGAGCTGCCGCCGGGCGCGTTTGAACTGGTGGGCGTGGGTATAGCGGCCGGTCATGATGGCGGCGCGCTTGGCCAAGCGCAAATAGCTCTGGCGTAGCGGCACACGGTTGCGCTTGGCGAGCCCGACCAGCTTGATGATTGCTCGATGCAGCAGCCGCGCGTCAGTCGGATGCGCGACCGCCTTGGGCTGCACCGTGGTATGTGCGCCATGACGGCGCGAAGAAGGAGGTTGAGTATGTAGACCATCTTCCGAGCAGCCTTGCTGCGCAAGAGATGAGGGCAGGCCCCTCGGACTCGGATTGCAGGATCAGAGTCCAAACCGCCACAAGCTGCTTTAGCTCAATGGCTGAGGTGGTGAGCGTTGCTGGAAAAGGCGGGCAATCAGCCTGTCAGGTGAGCCACGGGAAGACGAACGCAAGTAAACCGCCGATGATGCATCGAAAGTACAGTTCAGATGTTGTCGAAACCAGGGGCGATACCACCTCCTGGGATCAAGCGCGGCGAGAGCCTGTGTATTGGCCGGGCGGCAACCGGTGTAGAGGCGGCGCGATCCCGATGGCAGGCTCTTGCGCGGAACATGGGAACCTGCGTCGCGATGCCAAGGGAGACCCCAAAGGCGGCGGACCCGCCGAGGGCAGAGTACCAATGCGCGACGCAGGGGCGGACGGGTTCGTAATAGTGATGAGGCCCGGTAATACGGGCGGAGCGAAGGGACCCGATCTTCCAGCCAAAGTCACAAGCCAACCGGAAACGGGAGGAGCCGATGACTGAGGCAAAGTCGTATCAGATCCCCAAACATCTCGTTTGGGAAGCTTGGAAACAGGTGAAAGCGAACCGCGGGTCAGCGGGTGTGGACGGGGTCTCCATCGAGGAATTCGAAAAGGACTTGAAGAGAAACCTCTACAAGATCTGGAATCGAATGTCGTCGGGGACATACTTTCCGCCTCCCGTCCGTCTCGTGGAAATTCCCAAGGCTAATGGAGGGAAGCGTCCGTTAGGAATACCCTCTATAGCTGACCGCGTGGCTCAGACGGTTGCAAAGATGGTGATGGAGCCGACGATGGAACGAATATTCCATCCGGACTCCTACGGCTATCGGCCCGGCCGTTCGGCGCTTGACGCAGTGGGGACAGCGCGAAAGCGTTGCTGGAAATTCGACTGGGTTATCGACCTTGATATCAAGTCGTTCTTCGACTCGATTCCTTGGCACCTGATCGAAAAGGCCGTCGCCCACCACACGGAACTGAGTTGGATTCGTCTCTACGGTAAAGCGGTGGCTGCAAGCTCCCGTGGAGAAAGAAGACGGAATCCCTGTGGAGAGAACACGCGGAACCCCTCAGGGTTCGGTGGTTTCACCGCTGCTCGCAAATTTGGTTCTGCACTACGCATTCGATCACTGGATGCAGCGGACCTTCCCTTGTTTGTGTTTCGAAAGATACGCTGACGATGCGATAGTCCATTGCAGAACTGAAAGCGAGGCTCGAATCGTGATGGAGGCGATCCGGAAACGTCTTGCGGAATGCGGTCTGGAGCTCCACCCGGAGAAAACCCGGATCGTCTACTGCAAAGATAATAAACGGAGAAAGGAATGCGAACACATCTCGTTCGACTTCCTTGGCTACACCTTCCAGCCGCGCAGCGCTCGCGATCGAAAGGGCGAGAAGTTCCTCAACTTCCTCCCGGCAATCAGCAACAAGGCTGCCAAAGGAATCCGACAAACCATTCGCTCATGGCGACTGGGTTCGACGCGAAACCACTGGAGTCTTGAAGAACTCGCCAAGCTGATTGATCCTGTCGTGCAAGGATGGCTGAACTATTACGGACGGTTTTACCGGACGGAATGTGTCAATGTCCTTCGTCACATTAACGACGCGCTCGCCCGTTGGACGAGGCGGAAATACAAGCGGTTGAAAGGCCGGAAAGTCGCCTCAGTATATTGGTTGGGACGGCTCGCACAGCGCGATCCGAACCTCCTCTATTTGTGGCGAGTCGGCATTCGACCTGCGGCTGGAAGATAGAAGCCGGATGAATCGAGAGGTTCACGTCCGGTTTCGTGAGAGCCTCGGGGTGCAATTCCCCGGGGCTACTCGACCGACCACCACGCGCTCCAGGTCCTTTGGGCCGAGGGCGCCTGTCTTGTGCGCCCCCGACAGACTTTCTTGGATTAGCGCAACGAGCTGCTCCTCGCCGAGCCGCTGCCGCCAGCGCGTCATCGACGATCGATCGATCGAACGGCAGGCGGTGGCGGAAGCTCAGCTCGCCGCAGAAGTATTGGCAATAGGGGTTCTCGATCCAGCGAGCGCACAGCACCTCATCTGACAGGTTGTGCATGTGCTTCAAAATGAACAGGCCGGCGACTAGCCGCGTCGGCAAGCCCGGCTGTCCCGACCCTGCTTGGCACACCGAACTGAAGCACTCATTCAGGATGTTCCAGTCGATCAGCGCTGCCAACCGCACCAGCGGATGACCCATGTCGATGATCTGATCAAGCGCCGGAAGCACAGGTCTTTCTGGCGATCATCCCGCGGCTTGCTCATCGCAATCCCCAATGTCGACGACGCCGTCAGAGAATCACGAATCAACTAAAAGCAAAACTCAAAACGCAAGAAAGCGAGGTCCAATACCCCGCTTTCCTGCAAAATCGAATACTACATCAAGACCAATTCTGCTTATTTCTCAGGTCAATTCGCATTCTTCACGGACGACTTGATATGCGAGTTAACCGACCGACAGAGTCGTAGTTCGTACATAACGTACCTTGAACTTCATCTTTAGTACCATTCGTACGGTTCTGACGCGATTAGAGCACTCTGACCGAGAGCGCCGATGCGTTCGTACGTTTTGTACTAAGTTTTCACGCCGATATCGAACGCAATCTGTCAACGTAGATTTGCGAGCGGCGGAATGGTCCGCGCCGCGACGTCAGCGGTAAATCTAGCAGCCGACGTTCGGGAAGGCCCTGTCGATCGCGAATGATTGGGGGCGAAGATGGCCAAGTTCTGGGGTGAGCGGCCACTCTTCACGTGAAACAATTGGAGGTCTTTTATGAGGATGGCTAAGAGCCTATTTCTCGGTTCGGCGGCGGGTCTGATCACCTTGGGTGTGGCGCAGGCGGCTGATCTTCCTGTCAAGGCCAAGGCGATCGAGTATGTCAAGGTCTGCTCTCTGTATGGCGCCGGCTTCTATTACATTCCGGGCACTGACACGTGCATCAAGTTGGGTGGCTACCTGCGCGCTGAAACGACATTCAACACGAGCTACCATTATGCAGCGCCGGACAGTGGTGTGGGTGGCGCGCACAACCGCCTGAGCGAATATTACAGCGCGCGCGTCCGCCAAGATCTCTCGATCGACACGCGTACAGCGACCGAGTACGGCGTGCTCCGTACGTTCGCCGAGCTGGCTTGGACCTATACAGGGGGTGCCTATAGCGGTAACGGGGCGGGCGGCACGACGTATACGACGGGGATTGGTAATCAGGTCGCTCAGGGTACCCCCGGTCTCTATTACGCGTTCATTCAATTCGCTGGCTTCACGTTCGGCAAAGCGACGTCTCAGTTCAGTACTCCTTGGGGCCAATATGCGGCGCAATCCTTCGAGCTAACAGGTGCTGGCGGTTGGGATCCCGTGAACCAGATCGCCTATACATTTGATTTCGGGCAAGGCATCTCGGCCTCGTTGTCGGCCGAGGATCAGGTTTCCCGCAACCAGCTCGCTGTCTGGAACGTGAGCGCCGCGTCAGTTGGAGGCCTTGCTGCCGGTGCGTACGGCGCTAACGATTTCGGGGGGGCGAGGGCTCCAGACCTCATCGGATCCGTTACTGTTGACCAGAGTTGGGGTTATTTCAAAGCCTCGGTCGCAGCGCACAATAACCATGTTGCTTACTATGGCGCGACCGAGCTCACTGGCCATCCGGATGATAAGTGGGGCGGGGCCGGTCAGCTGGCATTGTCGATCAAGAACATTCCGACCGGTGCCGGCGATACGATCAACATGACAGCTGTGTATACGAAGGGTGCGAGCCGTTACAACTTCCACGACTACACGAATGCGCCCAGTTACGCGATGTACGGAAGCACGGGTCTCGCGGGTGCGTACCAGAGCGTCGGGCTCGCTGGTGTGTCTGACTCGGTGTTTGTGCCGGGATCCGGCCAGGAGCTGACTACGACATTCGGCTTCAACGGCGGTTACACCCACAACTGGGACCCGCAGTGGGCCAGCAGCGTCTTCGGGTCCTGGTCTGCTGTGCGCTACAACGGTACGGCCAAGGGTTATATCTGCGGTGCTGTCGTTCCAGGTCTTGCGCTCTCGACAGGCCTTGCTGGCTGCAACCCCGATTTCAACTTCGCCACTGTCGGTACAAGGACGGGTTGGACTCCGGTCAAGGGCCTGACCTTCTCAGCCGAACTCGCGTACACGATGCTGGACCAGAAGTACGCAAGCGGAAGCACGGTCACTTTGCCGGTGCAGAATTCGATTGCCAAGCCGGGTACTACGTATGAGCTGAAGGACCAGAATGCGTTCACGCTAGTGGTCCGAGCTCAGCGCAATTTCTAATTCTCTATTAACTAACGGAAGGAGAAAAGACGCGCTGTTGCTCATCTATGTGTTAACCTCCAAGAAGGCCTCCGGCATGCCCGCCGGAGGCCTTTTCTCACTCCGACGTGAAACGAGATGACCGCTTCGCAGCCACTCGTGACAAATTCGCGAGTCAGCACCACCAGCCTATCAGTTTCGTCGCGCGGGAAAGAAGCTCGCTCCAACCAAGAGGAGTTTGGCAGCTAGTTCAATCGCTTCATCGGCGTCGCCGCCCGATTCGGCTAAAAACAGTTCGGCGATCTCAACACGCGCGGCAAATACCGCAATCGTAAAAAGTTGCGATGGTCACCATGCCGAGTAAAAGCGCTGCCAGACCGGCACGCTTGACGCCGGATCCGTCGTTACGGCCGACCGCGTGGCCGACGCGTATGGCCGCAGCCATGCTGATACCGAAAGAAACACCAATAGGATAACATCGACTTGAACAGCGATCTGATGGGCAGCGAGCGCGCTGGTGCTAATCAGGCCGGCCAAAAGCGCCGCGGCCACGAACAGGCCATTTCCTATCATTGAACCAACTGAGATCGGTATCCCGATCACCAGCAGCTGACGCATCAACGGCCAGTCGAAGTGCCAAAGACGTTCAAACATGCGGTAGTCGCATAGATCAGTAGATAAACTAAGCCGGCATTTACGGGGATCGCCGCGACCGCGCTCATGAAGCTACGGAGCACCTGAAAGCAAAACGCCGGTGCAATGCCCCATACGATCCCGAGAAGGTATTGCTGGGCGAGACGCGCCGCGTTGGGAGGCCGCTTAAAGGCGAGCAGCAGTTGTTCTCCGCACAATGCGAGGGCTGTGATCGGAAGCGAAAGCAGCAACGCCATCCATAAGCGCGTGCGTACCGTACCTCGGATCGCAAGTAGATTGCCTGCCCCAAACGCCTGAGCCGCTAGGGGGGCGACCGCCGCCAGGAGGCCTGCGCCAAAGGTGAAGCTAACCAGATAGACCCTGTCCGCCAGTGCCGCCGCTGCGAGTGCCTAGCTGCTAATGCGACCGATTAGGGCGAGATCAGTCGTCATCATTGCGATCTGCCCAACCTGCGTCAGGATTATCGGCAGCGCGAATCTTGCAAGTTCGCGCAGCTCGTCAGTAAGCTCATGAACGTCTGTTGCCTGTCTCCTAACTCCGAGTGGAGAATGCGGGGTCGGTTTTGTTTCAGCTATCTTATCTCTGGAAGCCTTTATCAAAGATGCCCTCTATCATCGAGACGAACCCTCTTTGCCACTCCGATCGAGGAGGGCGCTTCAGAACTGGCCGGTGCGCGTCAGAGCTTAGAGCGCCCCACCGGTTTGAAGCTCTTCCGAGCCTGCGTGTAGCGACTGCTCGCTTTATACTCCGTCGCTTGGCTCCTGCGTTTCAATGCTTCCGCGCCGAAATAGCGCTCACCGATTTGGAGCGACGGCAGACTATTGCTCAGCTGGTCGATCACCTGGCGAAGATATGGCTTCCAACCGAGCAATGAGAGCGTGCCGGCATTCGTCAGTCGAGCCTGCGTCCGACGCCAGCGCGTACTGAAGGACGACAATGCCAGTGATCATCGCTGCGATCTTTGGGCATCCGATGCCGCTCCGCGAACAATATCAACTATTAACATTGGTGGTATCTACCTGGGTTGGGGCCCGGGCTGGGATCGATCGCAATTGTTCGGGAATCTATCTGACAACGCTTGCTCAAGCCCGATCACATGTTGCGATCAACCGGCTGGAATCACCGCGAAGGTCATGTTCTCGTGTGACCTGGTGCTCGTTCCCGAGTGCCGCGAAGCAGAAAATAGATTGATACATTGCAATTTTGAGCAATGCGCGTCTAGAGGCGCGGCACTGCACTAGACTAGGACGCCCTCACACTTGGTAGGTCTGTTCTCGTCAATTCTTATGTAGGGTGAATTTACGACAAAAACACTGCGTGAACTAAGCGGTATTTCTCTCCTCTAGGGCCCTTTCTCACGGAATTGCGAACAAAGTGGATGCATTTCTTTGCGGCGCTCCGCTTGAGTTCGGGGCTTGCTCATACGAGTGGAGCTGTAGCGAGTGCTTGCGTCACTCTATCGACATCGAGGAACGGCGAAAGGTCGAGATTGAGTTCAAACAGTTCAATGCATCACGCTAGAACAGGCAATGAAGGGAGACAACGCATGCGGGCCGACGAGGAAATGAAGCTCGGACTGTATCTCACTCGGGCGGGATACCATGAAGGCGCTTGGCTCGATCCAAGCGTACCCCTCAGTGGAGTAGGGGATGTCGAGCGTTATGAAGAACTTGCACGACTCGCCGAAAGTGCCGCTTTTCACTTCGTATTTGTCGCTGATCATCAAGGCATAATAGATGGTCACGCAACCATGTCACGTGTAGGTCGTAACGATGGCCTCGAGCCGATTACGCTGTTGTCGGCCCTTTCATCCCGAACTCGGGACATCGGTCTTGTTGCGACAGCGACGACCACTTACTATCAACCGTACAATCTTGCGCGAATGTTCGCATCACTTGACCATCTATCGAAAGGGCGCGCAGCCTGGAACATTGTTACCTCCGCCATGGCTCCCGAAGCTCACAATTTTGGTGAAGAGCGACTGCCAGATCACGACAAGCGTTACGCTCGAGCGAGCGAGTTCGTGGAGATAGTCAAAGGCCTTTGGGACACTTGGCAGGACGATGCTTTCGTTCGCGACAGGCAAACTGGTATTTACGCTGATACTACGAAGCTACATGTGCTCAATCATCGGGGAAACTATTTTTCGGTGAGAGGGCCCTTGAACATTGCAAGGCCCCGGCAAGGGTATCCCGTGTTGGTTCAGGCTGGCGCGTCCAATACAGGTATAGCCTTCGCTGCCGAAGTTGCCGAAGTCGTGTTCACCGCCGAGCCATCTCTTGAGAACGGTAAGCGATTCTACGCAGGTCTCAAGCAAAAAGCGCGGGCACTCGGGCGGAATGAGGATCAAGTGGTAATCATGCCGGGCATTGTTCCGATAGTTGGAAAAACTAAGCAAGAAGCCTCTGAGAAACTTCAAAGGTTAAGGGCGACCACGCACATTGACGTTCAAGTTGGGGCGGCCGATCTTTGGTTAGGCTCAGTCACCGATCTACGTTCGGTGAATCTTGACGCGTTGGTCCCTGAGACTTTGCCGGGGACGAATTCCATCCAGAGTCGTCAGAAGCTGCTCGTCGACGTTGCCGCACGTCAGAAATTTACCTGGAGACAACTGATCCAATTGATATCAGACAGCAAAGGACATCTCATGGTTGTTGGAACGCCGGAGGAAATTGCTGACGCCATGGTAGATACGTTTGATCAACACGCGGCTGACGGATTTAATGTGTTACCAGCGACTGCGCCTGGCGGTCTGAGAGACTTTGTTGACCTGGTAGTTCCTGAATTGCGTCGGCGAGGGAAATTCCGATCGAAATACTTCGGAAAAACCCTAAGAGAGAATCTCGGCCTCGAGCGACCAGCGAATCAGTTCGCCCAGTAAACAGCTACCAACTCAGCCAACTCTCGGTATGCGCATCTGGAGCAGAGAGCTGGCATCGGTTGTCTGAACAGCAATTCCGCGTCGATAAGTGGAGCTTCTGCCGAGTTAAGCTGCCGCGCGGAACGGCAGCGGGCTGAAGTAAGCTTGATCCGGGGTACCCCGGTCAAGGCTCGAGTGGGGACGCCGGCCATTGTAAAAGGCGAGGTATCGGCCGATTGAGGCGCGGGCGTCGGAGACGGTGTCGTAGGCGCGCAGATAGACCTCTTCGCATTTGACGCTGCGCCACAGCCGCTCGACGAACACGTTGTCGCGCCAGGCGCCCCGGCCGTCCATGCTGATATGCCATGACTGGCGAGCACGCCGGTGAAAGCGGCGCCCGTGAACTGCGAGCCTTGGTCGGTGTTGAAGATGTCCGGCTTGCCGTGGCGAGCGAGAGCGTCCTCCAGCGTCTCGACGCAGAATGCGGCTTCCATCGTAATCGAGACGCGCCACGACAGCACCCGGCGGCTGAACCAGTCGAGAACCACCGCGAGATAGACGAAGCCGCGCGCCATCGGGATGTAGGTGATGCCCATCGCCCAGACCTGGTTCGAGCGTGTGATCTCCATCCCGTGCAGCAGATACGAATAGATCTTGTGCCCGGGTTCGGGCTTGGTGGTACGCGGCCGGCGGTAGAGCGCCTCTATCCCCATCCGCCGCATCAGCGTTTTGACATGCCGGCGGCCGATCTTGCACCCCTCGGCAGCCAGCAGGTCTCGCAGCATTCGCGAACCGGCGAAAGGAAACTCCAAATGCAGCCGGTCAAGCCGTTGCATGATCGCGAGGTCGGCGGGCGACACCGGACGTGGTAGATAATAGACACTGCCACGGCTGATCTTCAAAACTTCCGCCTGTTTCGTGATCGGCAGGTCGTGCTCACGGTCGATCATCGCTTTGCGCTCAGCAGGCCGGCTTTGCTGAGCGCGCCTTCTAAAAAATCGTTCTCAAGCGTCAGCTCCCCGATCTTGGCGTGCAGCATTTTCACGTCCACCGCGGGCTCGCTCGTTCTGTTGCCATCGCCAGGACCAAATACCTCGGCCGCCGCTTCCTGAAGCTGAGACTTCCACTGCGTGATCTGGTTCGGATGCACGTCGAAATGCTCAGCCAGCTGGGCCAGCGTCATCTCGCCCTTGATCGCCGCTAACGCCACCTTGGCCTTGAATGCCGGTGCGTGCTGCCGGCGGGCTCGTCTGCTCATCGTCTCTCCTGATTCGCGGGACAATCTTGCCCGCCGTCAGGCAGAAACTCCACCTATCGCCCTGTCCAGATTCCCGGAGCCAGCTCTCAGTTGTGTCGTTCGGGAAACAGTCCGCTAGCTGCATTTCACTGAGTTGTAAACGGTCGCTTGGTTGTTCACGTTGCAAGAAGCCGTGGTAGGTGCGCATCCTCGCCGCGTCACTCGAATCCAACGTGCGCTCGTACCCTCGTTTCTTTCTAGCCATTTTCAGCTGATCGCAGGGCTCGACTATGCTTACTGAGGATGGCCGAAAGGTAACGGTGGAAACCGTATCGTTGCACATCGGAGGCGATCGAACTAAAGGCTGCTGGTGCGACCGTGCGAGTGGACCTCCAGTTGGTTCTGCCGCGTACGATCTCGACAGAGTTCGGGGAAGTGGAAAGTTTTCGTGGTCTCAGATGATCGCATCTTCGGATGGATACAGCGCAAGCTTGACTGCGTTTAGTTCTGCGGCTAGCCAATTTGCAAAGAGTCGCACGTAAACTTTGTATCGTGCCTTCAATGTGCGATGCATGTTAATGGTGAATGCATGCCTTGAGGAGAACGTTGCCAGCACGTCATGTTTAGCAGTTTATGAGAATGTGGGAGAATTGATGTTGCTTCTGCCCATCAGCGCCGCGCCGGGGCCGGCGGCGAGCGCTGCGTTTGGCCGAACCACTGTGATTCCGGCTTTCAAACTGAAGGCTCGAACAAGCGCAAGCGAAATCGCCCACTATTAACGGACTGTCATCGAGCCGATTGCTGGCGAACAAGCCGCGTGGCGTTCCTCTGTCTTCAATGGCATCTTCTGCGTCCTCAGATCAGGAACACACTTGCGAAGATGGGCCTATATGCTGGAAGGGATCGATTGGCGGAATCCGCACTTGAGCTGGCGGCCGCAAAGTATTTTGGGAGTTCCAACGCATCTAATCTGTGATTCACTGTGTCGCATAGATGCCGACCGCGACGCCGATGCGGGTGACGTCGCAACCTGAGAGAGGCGCTGGGAGCCGATCGCGCGAAGGGTTTGAAGGTCGCCGCTGAGCTCGCGGTCGCTCGCTCGAAAGCGTCGGAAGACGAGACGCTGATCCCACAGCAGAAGCTAAGATCGCCCGGCTGAGCATCAGATCTATGGGCAACAGTCGGAACGTTCGGCGCGGCTGATCGAGCAGGTGGCGCTGAAGTTCGCAGATCTGGAAGCCGCCTCCACCGAGGACGAGCTTGCGGCGGGTCGGGCCGCGGCGCAGACGACGACGTTCCCGGGAGTTACCCGCAAGGTAAGCCCCCGGTGAAGCTTACGATTACCCACATTTTTTGAGGTGCACTGAGCCGAAAAACTTGAGTCGCCAGAATCACTTGTGATTCTTTGATGGGCACCTGATTCGAGAAGAGGTGCTCTATGGGACTGACTTCACGCGCCCGGGATGAGAACGCCCATCGTTTGGCGTCTGACGCGGTGAGTTGGTTTGATCGTGAAGCTGCGCTGTGCGAATTCCAGGACGCTCGACTTGGCGAGAGATTTCGCATGCTGCTGAAGCAGATTGGTGGAGACATCGGACAGAGCATTCCGATGGTTTGCCAAGACTGCGCGAATACCAAGGCGGCCTATCGTTTCTTCTCCAATGAACGAGTAAGCGAGGCCGACATCCTGTCTGGTCATTTTAAATCGACGCGGGAACGCATCGCGGCTGCGAAAGGGCCTGTTCTTGTTCTGCATGATACGACCGAATTCACCTATCAAAGGGAGCGCCCGGATCTGATCGGGATGATTAAGCGCATCCCCAAAAGCAACTCTCGAAGATTGGACGGAAAACCCCAAACGTACACGACATGCGGAATATTGATGCATTCGAGCCTTGCGGTGACCCTTGAGGGGCTTCCACTGGGGCTCAGCGCCGTGAAGTTCTGGACCAGAAAGAAATTCAGAGGGGTCGCTGCGCTCAGGCGCGAGGTCAACCTGACACGGATCCCCATTGAAACCAAGGAGAGCATTCGGTGGCTGGAAAACCTCAAGCAATCCACGGAGCTTTTTGAGAAGCCATCGAAGTGCATCCATATCGGTGATCGTGAGGCCGATATTTATGAATTGTTTTGCGCCGCCCAAGAGGTTGGAACGCATTTCTTGGTAAGGACCTGTGTCAATCGCCTGGCAGGCGATGGCGATCATACCGTTGCAACGATAATGGACGAGGTCGCGGTCAAAGGTCTCCACCGGATCGAAGTCCAGGATAGTAAGGGCAATCCAGACCAGGCTGTTCTTGAAATCCGGTATCGTAAAATCCGTATTTTGCCACCGATAGGCAAGCAGTCGCGGTATCCAGCTTTGACTTTGACAGTGATCCACGCTGATGAAAGAGGAGCGCCAAAGAACAGAAAGAAAATTGAATGGAAACTCCTGACCGATCTTCCGGTGCAATCGCGCGGCGATGCGATCGAGAAGCTCGATTGGTATTCCTTGCGATGCAAGATCGAGGTCTTCCACAAGATACTCAAATCCGGCTGTAGGGCAGAGGACTCGCAACTGCGGACTGCTCAGCGATTGACGAATCTGATCTCGGTGTTCTGCATTGTGAGCTGGCGCATTTTTTGGATGACGATGCTCAATCGTTCAGCGCCAAATGTCTCACCGGAATTTGGGTTGACCAAAGCTAATTGCTTGATCGGCTCGTCAAAGACAAAAATCCAGTCAGCACCCAACGAAAGACATTGTCGCATTATCTCATCAAGATCGCCAGGCTCGGCGGCTATCTCGCCCGCGCCAACGATCCGCCACCAGGGAATCTGATCATGTGGCGCGGACTATCGCGATTCATTGATATCGCAACGGGAGCGAAGCTCTGACTCAAAGATGTGGGTAATCGTAAGCTACGCCGAATGGGTACGCTTGTCCGCGTGCATCAGCATGGTATGGCGCGACAATCAGGATGAGAGGTCTCACCTTGATCGCCGCCGCCCAGCATGGGGTTCTGTAGCCGGTGCGTCTGGCTTGAGCCCCGACGGGACACGCGACGCCGAACTTGCCGGAAGACTGTTGTCTCGTTTGAAATCTGGGCAATGCTGCTTGCCGACCGTGGCTATGACGCTAACTGGATCAGACGCCTGTTCATCCGGATTCCTAATGGTGGCAAACTAACGTGCCGAACCGGCGACGATTGCCCTCGCTGAGAGGTACCTAAGCGACTTGATATTCCTTCGTCGCTACCGTCGCAGTTGCGTGTCTCATCTCGCGCGCGTCGTGCTCCGGACTATCCAGTCTGGTAGCTGCCCGGGTCGCACATTCGGTGGTTTAGTCCTTTTAATGCAAGAGAGATCGAGCTGCGTTTGACGTATGTGCAGGACCACCGATTGGCTTGATGTTACCAAGCCTCCGTGTTGTACCCGCAACTGGGCGGCAGACCTCGCATGTCTTGCAAATCAACGTGGGGACAACCAGATGTTACAGCGAAGCCCGCCCTTTAGTGTTCAGCCATCTCGCGCGGCTTGCTGCGTGTGAGTGCAGGCGCGCTCGAAAGACCAAGTGCACTTCACATCGTGAGACCCGCCGCGTGCTCTCTTTTTTCACCATCCATGCTCGCAGCTTCTCCCCTTTACGGCCAATTACAGTGGAAGGAAGCTCTTCCTCTGCTCGATCGCATTGCGCACATGTCAGATGCCCATCAGAACGCAGTGCATGCTGCCGGGCAGAAACTGAAGCTGAGTCAGCTCGGAGCACCTGCCTCCCTTCCGGACGGCTTCGCCGTCTTGCTTACGGCTAAGTGAACAAATTTGGAGCAGGCGTTACGCCTTCAGTCACCACGACATCATCGCAGATGCGCACAAAGGAGCATTCAATGAAGAAGACGAACTGCTCGGAGGCTTATGCATACCTCAACTGGCAGGAGGTCCTCGAATGGGCGGATAGGTTAAGTGAAAGCCAGATCTACTGGAAAGATGAAGGCCCACTATCAATGAGAAAACCCATTCTTTTAGACGCCGCGCAACGTGTGCGTGGCAGAAAGCTGTCTTCCTGACGAGATCTGATCTTCCCCCGAAAAAGTGGAAGGGTTTAAGCGGCTTTTAGCTCCATCTCGATCGGAGGGATATATCCGATGAATGGAGCCTGGTGCGATTGTAGAGCCCTCGATGAAGGCGAAGATATCGCGTTGGGCGTAGGTGCGGGTCTTATGCTGACGATGATGAACGAGCTCGGTCTTGAGGGTGTGGAGGAAGCTCTCCATCGGGGCATTGTCGACGCATTCGGCCCTGCGGCTCATCGATGCGGGAAGGCCCGCGGCTGCGATAGATGTGTGAAGCGTACTGTCGGAATGATGGATCAATCCGGAGCGGGCCGCTGCTGGCGGACCGCGATTGTTAGCGCGGAGGAGACGAGTTTGACCCGCATGTGATCCTGCATCGCCCAACCGACGATCCTGCGGCTGAAGAGGTCCATGACGGCGGCCAGATGCAAGCAGCCCTCCGCGGTCGGGATGTAGGTGATATCAGCCAGCCAGATCCGATTTGGGGCTGCGGCGGTGAAGTCGCGCGCGAGCAGGTTCGCCGCAATCGGCAGAGCATGGCGACTGTCGGTGGTGCGGACCCGACGTGGCGGCGCCGTGATCGCCCGAATGCCATGCCGCCGCATCAGCAGTTCGATCCGGCCCCGGCTGACCCCACGTCCCTGCGTCCGCACTAGGGCATGCACATATCTCTGAGGCTCCATCCTGCTGAGACGGCGTGGAAGTATTCGAGGCCGTTTTTGAAGGTGATCGGGCCCGGCGGCTTGGACGATGGGTAGCCGTCCCAGCCGCCGAGACGG
>NZ_JBPZPT010000012.1:0-48863 GCF_056156565.1 Bradyrhizobium sp. JHI2711 | reverse complement strand
GCCTTTCAAGCTCTCTCGACCAAGATCTGTGCCGCTCTCCCAGTCAGTCCGATCCGCCGACCGCAATCAATCCGCTGGTCCGAATGATTAGGCAATGTTGCCCGCGCGTCATTCCATGACATCTCGCCTTGCGCCGCGCTGAGATACGGTCCTTCGTGTCACCCGTGCAACGAAAGCTAGCTCACACTTGCCGCGGATGAGGCTCAAGGTCAGGCGCCAGTACTGCGGCCAGCTGCCGATTGGCCTCACATAGGATCCCGCCCCATTGCATTTCCCCTCGGGTCTACGGGCAAACTAGCACCGGGAAGACGTCGTTTCTCGGCGATCTGACTGCCTTCGCTGGAAACTAGCGGTGAAACTCCACGAAAGACTGGAGGTAAGTGAATGATTCCTGCAAGATACGATGGATTTTGACGCGCGAACGAATCAGCATCGGAAAGCACCCGCACCGAATGTCGCGCGCTCTGGCGCAGCCGGAGACCTAACTGGTCGTCGTGAGGTTGAGTTTCAGCGTGCGCGGCAGCGATCGTCCGCCATCCATGACGATTGATTGTCCCGTCACCGCGGAAAACTCCGATGTACAGAGAAACGCCACCATCCGGGCGACCTCCTGTTCGGTGACCAGTCGCGCCATCGGTGTTTCCATGACGACGCTGGCCTTGTAGTCGGCCATCATATTGGTACGCTCGCTGGCGATCTGGCCGGGTACGATCGCGTTGACCGTAACGAGCGGCGCAAATTCGAGCGCGAGGCACTGCGTCAAATGGATCAAAGCCTCTTTGGCAAGCCCGTATACCGAATGCGACCTCGCATAGGCCGAGGTTGCGCTCACATTGATGATCCGGCCCCAGCCCATTCGCTCCATGCCTGTGATCGCGCTTTGAGCAAGCTGGTACGGGGTCCTTAGATTCACCGCCATGACCGTCTCCCACTCCGACAAGGATAGCGACCGAAACGGTGTATCTGAATAGGGACCCGCATTGTTGACTAGGATGCCTAAGGCTCCCAGTCGCTCTGTGACCCGGCATACAAGCGCTGCCGCCGCCTCTGGGTCTCTTAGGTCAACCGGAAACAGCATCGCTTTTCCACCGATCGCGGCGATGCGAGCGACAATGCTTTCGCCCTCGCTCAAAGCACGCCGGCAATGCACCGCGACACGCGCCCCACGCCGGGCGAGCTCGACTGCGATTGCAGCGCCGGTGCCTGATGAGGAGCCGGTGACAAGGGCGACCTTGCCGTTGAGATCACATTCGCCCGCACTCATGGATCGATTCTCCTAGACCAGATCAACTTCAGCTTCGACTCGTCCAGATATTTGTTGTGTATCAGGTCGATCAGATCCTTGGCGGATGTGGCGAGCTCCGCCTCATAGGCGGCGCGATCGGTCACCTCGATGCGCTCGATGTAATCCCAGGGGCCGCCGTCGAACGGCACCGGCTCCGTCAGGCGATGAATCCGATAGCTGATGATCGTCTTCAGCTTTGCTGTAAACGGATAGTCAACCTCGCGCTCGAAGCGTTCATATTCGTCCGGGTCGACACCGGTTTTCAAGGCGGTCAGGATATAGACGACCGTCGTCATCATTTGCTCCTTATGAATATTGCTCAGAGAGGACGAACGAGCTTTGATAGCCTGAAGGCCAAGCTTCGGCAGATCCTTATGTTTGGGATCATCGGGCGCCGATAAGTACCGCTGTCCGCCAAGCACGAGCCACTCGTCTTCACCATCCCGCTCGTCTCCGACGCCAAGCTACACGCGTCATCCGTCACGTCCCTGGCAGGGCTTCGATCAGCGCGGCGCAAAGAGCCCGCGAGGAGACTGCCAGTCCTCTTTTGGGAAAAAAAGTTGGCTCGAGGCTTATGCCTGCCGATCGCTCGACGCCTTCGCGAAAGCCGCCTCGACGGCCGGCCAGACTTGCGTTCCGAAGCGCATGATGACGTCTTCGTAACTGACGCCAGGAGCCGGAACCGGAAAGATGTTGAAGCCGGTGACGCCGGCGCGGCGGAGGTCAATGACGTGCTGGGTCACCTCTTCGACAGTCCCGCAGAGGGTGAGAGCATCGACATGGCGGTCGGTGACGAGAGGAAATAATGCGGCGAACGGGGCGACGCCGGCAGCATAAGGGACTGGACCAATGGCATCGACGACCTCTTTTGGCAATGTAAGTCCCTGTGTCTGAAGCGTGTAGAACCGCGAAGTGGCTTGCGCAATGATCCGCGTCACTGAAGGGCGCAATATATCGCGCGCCTGCTTACCGTCATTGGCGATACAGCAATCAAGGCGCGCGACAAGCTTGATCTCGCCCGGAGAACGGCCGGCCTTTGTCGCCCCCTCGGCGACGGCCGACGCGAAGGCCTTTGCTTCGTCGACAGAGCCGCACCCTTCCATCATCACGCCATCGGCGACTGCGCCGCCCAATTTCTGACCGAGCGGACCATTGCTTGCGACGCGAACAGGGACGCGCGCGCGCGGCGGCGTGAAATTCAATCGGCCGCGGTGAAATCGAATGATCTCGCCCTGGTAGTCGACCTCCTGCCCGGCCATGAGCTGACGAATCAGATCGACGGCTTCGCGAATGGCGAGAGGCGGCTTGCGCGATTGGATCCCGAGCTCGGCGAAGCCGGAGACACCCGCGCCGATGCCGAGAATGGTGCGCCCCTTCGAGATTTCATCGAGGGTGCCCAGGGCCATGGCGGTCAAAGCCGGGTGGCGCGCGAACGGATCGGTCACGCAGGGACCAAGCTTGACGCGTGAGGTTTGCCCGGCCAGATAGGACAGACACGAGTAGGTTTCGCGGTAGAAGCGCTCATCCGCAAGCCAGACGGTTTCAAATCCGCTCTCTTCGGCAAGCCTGGTACGAGCGGCAAGGCGGGACACCGGTTGGTCGCCGAGCATCAACAGTTCTATCGACATGAACGTCTCCGACAGTTGCCTCCCTCCGCGCTCAAGCGAGCTGACCCGGCCGAGAGGTGATGAAGAAAAAGGGCTTGACTTGCCGCCTCGCCGGTCCGCGGCCAGGTCCCTAACCAGCCGAGGCATCCGATCCTTGAGGGCGAATGCGCGATGACGCCGAGCCACGTATTCGGGCGTCGCCATGGCGCCGGCCTTCACGAGGGTGGATTACCGGGCAACAGATAGACGAAGAAAGCCGGTCACGCTGACGCCGAATAGGGTCGGCGTCAGCAAAGAGTGACTGGCGAAGCACGAAAGCGAAGAACGACATGATCTTGTCAGCGCGTCCAGGCCGCTCTCAACTCAGCTTCATCTTGTTGAAGCGCTCGAAGGAATCCCAGTACTTCGCAACGCCCGCGAGCTCGGAACGAGTCACCCTCGCCCAATTGTCATACCAAAGCAGACCCCAGGCCGCGTCATCCAGAAGAATCTTCTGCGCATCCTTGACTGCGGCCATGCGCCTGGCTGGATCAGCCTCTCGGATATTCTCGTCGATGATCTTGTCGAGGGCAGGATTGGCGTAGCCCCCCTTGTTGGTCGCGCTGGCTTTGCTGTGAAAATTCCAATAGAGGTGATAGAATGGGTCGTTGATCCAGGACTGCCACGATTCAATCGACAGCTCGTGCCCGCCGGTCGATGACAGTTGGCGGAAGGTCGCGTCAGTCTCCTTCTCGATGCTGACCCGGAATCCGATTTTCTCCAGTTCGCGCTGAATCCATATCGCTGCTTGCTCATGCGGCGCATATCCAACACGCACCGCGAGCTTGACCGGGATCGGCTCCGAGCCGAGCCCAGCTTCCGCCATCAGTGATTTTGCTTTGGCGACATCGTAATTGTACGGCGAGAGCGAACCATCATGGCCGGGCGTTTGAGCTGCGATCGGGCTTTTCATCTGTTCGCCATAACCGTAGAGGACGTTCGGGATGATTGCGTGGATCGGCATCGCGTAATTGATCGCCTGGCGAACTTTCACGTTATCGAACGGTTTTTTCTTCAGATTCATGCAGAGAAAATTGCAATTGGTGTCGGGCAGCGACACGACATTGAGACCCGGCTCGCCCTCAAGGCTCTTGAGATTCTTCGGCGACATCGAGTTGGGTCCGATCACCATGTCGATGGCTTTGCGCTTAAGCAGGAGAATCCGGTCAGCCTCATTCGCCGTTGATTTGATGACGATGCGCTTGAAATAGGGTGACGCCCCCCAATAGCCTTGTGTGGCTTCCAGAACCACCTCGACGCCTGGCTCGTTTCTGACGGCTTTATAGGGCCCGAGCCCGGCCGTGTTGCGCTTAAGCCATTGAGAGGCCCAAGGATCGTCGGCGGTCGCGTGCAGCTTGATCTCTTCGGGATCAAGAAGTGCGTTGTTGGACAAGGACAGCACGTCGAGCAACATGGCACTCGGCGCCGGCAGGTTGATCGCAAAGGTACTATCGTCGCGCACCTCGAATTGATCTGCCTCCGTCACCCCGATCATGGTTGGAAAGATGAGCCGCATGTAGCCGGAAGATTGCAGCCCACGGTCGAAGAGATATTTCACCGCGTTCGCATTCACCGGCCGGCCGCTCGGAAATTTCAGGCCACGACGGATGTTGACGACAAGGGTTTTGTTGTCGTTCTCATACGTCCAGCTTTCGCCGATGCCGCTTGCGAAAACAGCGGGCTTGGAAATCGCAAGGTTAGGCGATCCGGCGACTGGCTCTGCACCCCAGCTCAGCACCGTGTCGTAGATGTTTGCCTGAACGATATAAGCGCCGTCGGACTTGAATTGCGCCGGATCGAAGGAATCGATATCCGTGCCCCAGGCCACCGTGAGCGTCGGACCAGCCTGTGCATTTGCAGACCCGGTAAAAAGGCCCGGCGTGAACATCGCACTGCCGCTCGCCGCCAGCTTGAGAAAGCTGCGGCGTGATTGATTTCCCAACATTCAAGTCCCCTGCGTAGGTTCTGGATTTGCGTGAACAAGCTCGAATGACGTGGATAGCTCTGTCTCGTGCGCACGAGTCTTCGAAGGCGCTCCCGCAAAGGAGCGACCCAGGAAGTTCCGCTTGCGTCCGCACAATCGACGATCGCGGAGATAAAGATGCGCCTGACGTGTTCAGACACACAGCTCGGGATAAGGCATGAACCGCTGCAGGATCCTCAGGCAGAGGCGTTTCCGCGCCTGCCTTTCGGAGCGGCCGCCGATCGCTTCTTTACGGGTTTGTCGATAACGCGCGAGAGGCAATTGGCCGCCTGCATGATGTCATCGGTCACAGCCGCGCGGGCGGCGGGGCCGTCGCGATGCGTCAGCGCATCAAGGATGCGGCGATGAGCATCCATGGAGCGGCGCAGGTGCGCGGCGTCGGGCGCAACGAGCACGAAGCACGGGCCAATCAGAACCCAGAAATTCTCGACCGCACCAAGGATGATGGGTGCTTGAGCGATCTCATAGATCCGCCTATGAAAGGCGAAATTCGCCGATAGATAAGCGGGCACATCGACTGCATCGGCCGCCGCCTGGAGACGATCATAGAGCTCAGCGACCTCACTATCGTCAACGCCCGTCATGCGGATTGCCGCGCGCTCGGCAAGAAGCCCCTCAAGCGCCACCCGTGCATCGCGCACGTCGCGCAATTGCGCGCCTGACAGATGAACGACGCTCAGGCGCGCCGTGTCGCTGAACTCGAATGCACCTTCAGCCTGCAGGCGGCGGAGCGCCTCGCGCACCGGCATCGGGCTCGAACCCAACGCCTCGGCAAGTCCTCGAATTGTCAGCCTCTGGCCCGGCGCGAAGCGGCCGGCCATTACGCCGTCACGCAAATGCCGGTAAACCTGATCCGCCATCGAGTCCCGGGCAACGGACGGCAGTAGCGGCAGCGGTTTCTTGTCCTTCACCATCGCGGGTCCCCCCAAGTCTTAATTTCGGATATGTGATCACAAATTCGCGTCTACGTCAAGTTTGCTCAGCCCATTCTTGATTTTGGACTTAAGGTTGCAGACTTGTCGGGTCGTTCGGTCAACGTGAGACTTCAGATGGGACGCGAGCGGCGGAGCACCGTTCGTCCCGCGGATCATGGGCCTGAAAAACCGGTTCTTGGAAAGGCCTCCGGCGGGCATGCCGGAGGCCTTCTGGAGGTCAAACTCGATTCTAAAAGCCTCTTCCTTTCTCCTTCGTGCTAGTTGCCAAAACAGATCACCAATTGCGCTGAGCTCGCAGGAGCAAGCTCACCGTGCTCTGGTCCTTCAGCTCGTAGGTAACTCCGGGCTTGGCAATACCCGTCTGCGCCGGCAACACCACAGTGCCGCCGGCCGCATACTTCTGGTCGAGCACGCTGTATGCCAGATCGGCCGAGAAGGTCAGGTTCTTGACCGGAGTCCAGCGAGTGATCACGCCTGCGACCGCATAGTTGAAGTCGGGGTTGCAGCCGGCCGCGCCGCTCGAGAGCGCAAGGCCCGCGACGAATGCACCGCAGATGTAGCCTTTCGCTGCACTATTATATCGCGCAGCAGCCCACGCACCGTAGATGCCAGTGTTCCAGTAAGGATCCCAGTTGTGGGTATAGCCGCCACGGAAGCCGTAGGTGGTGGTCAGTTCCTGACGGGAGCCCGCCACGAAGACCGAGTCGGCGAGACCGGCAAGGCCGACGCTCTGGTAGACCCCCGCAAGTCCCGCCCCCCCGTACATCGCGTAGGTGGTGGGTACGAGGTCCTGGAAATTATAGCGGCTTGCGCCATACGTATAAACGCCTTGGACGTTGATTGTGTCACCCGGACCGGTCGGGAGATTCTTGATTGACAAGGCCAGTTGACCCGCCCAGCCCCACTTGTCGCCGGGATGACCGGTCGTCTCGTCGGCGCCGTAGTAAGCGGCATGATTGTCATGCATCGCGACTGACGCCTGGAAGAGGCCCCAAGCCTGATCGACTCGAAGCATAGCGACAAGGTCAGGAGAGCTTGCACCGGCAATGTCGCTCGCGCCGTACGCGCCTGTCGCAAGACCAGCCACTGTCGCGCCGCTGATGTTCCAGATGTTGGTCGTGTAGTATTGGACCTGATCCTGCGCCGAGAATGATGCCGTGATACCCTGGCCGAAGTCAGCGGTGTACGTAAACTGATTCACACCCGTAACCGCACCGCCGCCGCCCGGCAGACCGTCAAAGTTGTTCGCGGGGTAATTGATCCAGGGCGTTGAGAACTGGGAGATGGTTTTGCCTATCGTGAACCCTGCGAACTGGATGAAGGCCAGATAGACACCAACCGATCCACCAGCGACGCCAGTTCCGCCGTAAACCGTCGAGCCGTTAACACCGCTGGTCCCAACACCGGTATAGCCGCCCGACCCCCAGTCGAACACACCATCGAAGAAGGTGCGGAGCATACCGTATTGTGTTGCGGTGCGCGTATCGATCGTCAGATCTTCACGGGCATTGGTGGAATAGGAGTTGCGCAGGCGATTGCCCGCTCCAGGCGCACCATTCACCGCGCCCTGCGTGTAGATCGAGTTGGTGTTGAAGGCCGCATCAACGCGCAGATAACCTCCGAGCTTGATGCATGTGTCGGTGCCGGGGATATAATAGAACCCGGCGCCATAGAGAGAGCAGACCTTCACGTATTCAATCGGCCCTGCCTTGGCCGGCAGGTCGGCCGCCTGTGCACCACCCATCAAGCTGAGCGCAGCGGCCGAACCGCAGAGCATTCGGTTAAACGTCTTCATAAAAGCCCTCCAACATCTTCTGCGGCCCTTATGGGCGGTTGCCGAAGAATGATCCCAAGTTCACGACTGTTGCTTCTCGTTTCGCGCACCTCGACGTCTTCGCCACGCGCGAATGGATCGATTTGCTTGACGTGCGACCGAGGGGCCGCTCCGTCACGGGATGGACATTATATAAGCTACTTATATATGCAACTGATATAAGTTAGCGAAGTGTCGATTCGGGAAAGAGTCGTGGTATTCGAGCAACACACCACCGCACCCGCATTGTTGCTGCGTGTTGCAAACCGGGTTAGGTAAGTTGGCGAAATAATGAAGAGGAGGTCTCGGATCATGTCCCGAGATACGACCCGGCAGCAGCCCTCGCTGAGCGCGAAAGGTCACAGGACAAGCAAACAAACCGCTCCGTCGGACCGAATCATAGGAGAAGTCGGTTGGGACATTGCGGCCATCAATGTGCATCTGGAGGACATTCGGCGGACCTGGGCAAAGGCACTTGGCGTCAGCGGCCCCCAATGGCTGATCCTAATGGCGATTGCCGATCTGGATCAGGGTGCAGGCGTGTCCGTCGGAGATGTTTCGGCGAAGATCAACGTCCGCTCCCCGTTCGTGACCGCAGAGACCAAAATGCTGGAAAAGGGGGGCTTCGTATCTCGCACTGCCTCTCCGGCGGATGGCAGGGTCGTTTTGATGTCGCTGACCGAAAAGGCTCGTAAGGCAATTACGAGCCTTGCAGCCAAGCGCAGAAAACTGGATGAGACGATTTTTGCAGATCTTGGGCACGAAAGGCTGCAAGATTTCAGAGAAGTGCTTTCGACCATCAAGCGCAGAATGGAGAAAGTGGCCCTTCAGCTCGAGCTGGATGCAAGCAAGCCGGACGTGTGAGTGGCTATATTACAGGAGCCATTCGGCTCCGAAGGATTTATGAGCAGATTGTGCGCACCGGACGCCGAGCGCGAGAGCGATTGATCCCAATTGAATTCGCGCCCTAGGCCCTCGACGCCGTGCGGGTATCATTGAGCGCCAGCGGCCGAGCGTTCTTTACGCAATTCTTTCGCGTTGGAATGCTAGGCGCCTGGTCGTTTCGGTCGATGCGCAGTTTGTCTCTGAGCCAATCGAAGATAAACTGCCGCCCAATGCTCGGATTGTCGAGTTGCCGGTGCGATGAACCGGTCTCCTCGCCCTTGAAGATCTTGAGATCCATGGGTACGCCGGCGGCGCGGCAGTGCTCATGCAAGGCAGTGATATCCTCCAGGCTGACATAGTCGTGCTCTCCCACAACGACCAAGGATGGACATTTGATCTGACGGGCAAGCTTACAGAACGGGGATAGTTTTATATCTGGACCGAAGAGGCTGGCGGTGACATATCTGTGCTCGAGATCATCCCAAAATCCGCCGTCGCAAACGGCAGCAGCCCACCTCGTTTCGGTTGCCGCCACGCGTGTGGCAAGGGCCCCTCCAAGACCATCGCCTATCAAGGCGATTCGCCTCTGATCGACGTCATCGCGGCTGAGTAGATAATCCAACCAGCGACGTAGAGCCACGCATTGATAATGGTGGACCGGTCGATCCTGGAAGCGCTCGATCTCTCGCGGCAGGTCGGTAACGAGCAATGACAGGCCGTTTGCAATGGCATGAGACTGAAATCTCACCAATAGGTCTTCTTTGGTATCTCTTTCCTCGCCGATAGCCACGACCACCGGGGATTTGCGCGGCGCGGCCGATGAACGAATGAGATAACCTTGGAGCAAATTGGTACCGAAGCGGATCTCGAGCACCTCTCCACGCGGAGACAGCACTTCCAGGAAGGCCTCGGCACATGAGTTGGCAATGCGAGACAGTTCGGGAATTCTCGGATCGCTGCGAACAAGAAAGGCGGAAGCTGTGCGATAATAGTTCAAGGCGCGCAGCCATTCGTTCCTTGCCGTCGTAAAGTGGCCTTCTGCGCTTGAGAGGCGCGCGCGCCTTGCGATCCGGTCGGCCAGGGCACGCCACTCCTCGAGCCAGCTCTCGTCGTCGCCGACAACGATCTTGCCGGCAATCATGAGGCACTCGGACACGAAGCTTGCGCCCTCTTGAGCATCTCCCAGCAGGCGTCTCAGCTGGGTGCTCTCGACCTCATGATCCGGCCAGTGGGTCCAGCCGTCAGCGTCATATCTGGGCGAGCGGTGGACATTTTTCGCCTGTTCTCGCATCATCCTGCCCTCCCTATTAAGCCGCGTAGAACGCCTCTGTTCTTTGCGGTCGATCACCTTTTTTTCGTCCAAGCGCCGAATTGACACGTGGCGATATGTCGTATGGTGCGGCGCGCGCATGCAATGCTATTTGAACTCATGCTCGAACCCGAAAACGCGACGATTAGGCCGGCTGGTCACATTGAACCGCCATCGGCTCGTCCTGCGGAACGTGTGACCATTTCGTGTTCGCCTATGCCCAGCGGAGTCTAGGCGACGACAACGCACGCGCTCACGGCAGAGAGCCAGACGCTATTCACAGCTCACCGAGTTCTCCTGTCTTCGCCCCGAACGCTGATCGGTGGCCCTTGGCTGCCTTGCTGAGCTGGCGCCGGTCTCATTCGCAAAAGGTCGCCACAAGATCGCACTCAGAAGCCGACATCGCTCGTCCCTTTCAACTTCAGCATGACACGAGCCTCGTCCGGGGTTGCTGCCTCTAATCCGAGTCCTTTCAGGATCGAGCGGGCTAGCCTCACTTGCTCGGCGCTGGAGGTGGCGAGCTTGCCAGGCCCCGCCCAAAGGCTGTCCTCGAGTCCCACGCGGATATTGCCGCCCATTGCCGCAGCCATGGCGCCTATGCGCATCTGCGCGGCGCCCGCGCCGAGTACCGACCAGACATAGTCGTCGCCGAACAGCCGCTCGGCCGTGCGGCGCATGGTGACGATGTCCTCATGATGCGCCCCGATCCCGCCGAGCAAACCGAAGACGGACTGGATGAAGAACGGCGGCCGCACCACTCCGCGGTCGACAAAGTGCTTAAGATTATAGAGGTGGCCGACATCGTAGCATTCGAATTCAAATCGCGTGCCACTGGGCGCGCACAATGCGAGGACCTGCTCGATCTCGGCAAAGGTGTTACGGAAAACGAGGTCGCGTGAAGACTCCAGGTGCTCGCGTTCCCACTGATGGGTGAACTCGTGATAACGCTCGAGCATCGGAAACAGGCCGAAATTGAAGGAGCCCATGTTGAGCGAGGCCAGCTCAGGCCGGAAATGCCGGGCGGGCTCCACGCGTTCGGCGACCGTCATGAATGGGCTGCCGCCGGTCGTGATGTTGATCACGGCCCCCGATCTGCGGCTCAACTCCGGGAGAATCTTCGCAAATCCTTCGACCGATTGGTCCGGCTGACCAGTTTTCGGGTTGCGTGCATGCACATGCAGAATCGCAGCTCCCGCTTCCGCAGCCCGCACGCCCTCTTCGATGATCTCCTCCGGTGTCACCGGCAGGTGCGCGGACATTGAGGGCGTGTGGATCGCGCCGGTTAAGGCGCAAGTGAGAATGACCTTGCCAGGCCTGGCCATGTGAAACCTCAAGAGCTAATCGGTAGTGGGTAAGCGGCGGCGGCCGCGGAATTTTCGGCTTTTATGGCAGGACAGCCGGATCAGGAGTGCCCATCGCGCTTGCGCACGATGGATCTCCTCGCCTGCCAATTGATGACGAGGCAGCTTTTCGCGAGGTCAGCTGGCGAACCGCGGCTCCGGTATGCCCCGGACGCCAAGCCCCTTGATTGCAAATAGGGCCCCGCGCTGCTGTCCGTCATCGGGAAATCGCGGCAAGGGCGGCTTCGCCATGGAGGTCACATAGAGAATGTCGAGGTTGGGACCACCGAACATCACGCTCGTGACCTTGCGCACCGGCATCTGAATAACGCGCTCAACGCTGCCGTCGGGCGCGTAGCGTACGAGCTTTCCATCATAAACAAGCGCTTGCCAAAGAAATCCTTCTGCATCGACCGTAGCGCCATCGGCAGCACCGCCGTTTGAGCGATCTACTGGCGCGAAACGGCGCCGCTTGGTCGCAGCGCCGGTCTCGATGTCATAGTCGTAGGCCCAGATTTCTCCAGTCCAGGTGTCGGCGAAATAGAAGGTCTGGTCGTCCGGGCTCCAGCACGGGCCATTGGACACGATGATCTTCTCGTCCAGGACGTGCAGCGAGAGATCGGGATCGAGCCGGTAGAGACGGCCAGAGGCCTGATCCTCCAGTGTATCCATGGAACCGAACACGAAACGCCCGCGGCGATCGACTTTGCCGTCATTCAATCGATTGCGCGGCAAATGTGCCTCGGGGGCCGCGATCAGCTTCAGCTCCCCGCTCTCCAGATCGAGATCATGCAGGCCCGATTGCAGCGCGACGAGCGCATGCGTACCGTCGCGACGAAGCGCCATCGAGCCGATTTTCGCTCCAACATCCCAGGCGCGAAGCTCGCGTCCATCTGCGGTCGCACGAAAAACGCGACCATCGATGCTGTCTATCCAGTACAGACGCTGCTGCTCGGTGTCCCAAAGCGGGCCTTCGCCAAGCGTCGTCTTCAGATCCGCCACGATCTCGATCTGCAAAGTCATCCCCCCCATTCTCACGTTTCACAGGTATTCCACATTCCCGTCAACGCTGATCGCCTGGCCAGTCACATTGCGTGCACCTGGCGAGCAGAGGAATAAGGCCATGGCCGCAACGTCCTCAGCCGTCACCATGCGACGCAGCGAGATCTTCTTGAGGTATTCCTGGCGCATCGCCTCGTAGCTGGTATGGAGCTGCTCGGCGCGCGCGCGGATTACGCCCTCCATGCGCGGGCCCTCGACGATACCGGGCAAAAGCGCATTGACGCGGATGTCGTCAGGACCGAGTTCGGCAGCAAGCGATTTGACGAGCCCAACAATAGCCCATTTCGTTGCCGCGTACGGGGTACGCCAGGCATAACCGAGGCGGCCGGCAACGGAGGCCATGCAGAGGATTTGTCCATAGCGAGATTGGCGAAGCATCGGGACCGCATGACGGGCGAAGCGGTACTGTGCATTGAGATTGATATCGATCGTTTGCTGCCAATCGAACTCTGCAATGGCATCGATTCCGCCCGTCGGTCCGGCAATGCCGGCATTGTTGATGAGCACGTCGAGCCCACCCCAACGCGCAGCCTGCGCGCGAAAGACGGCCGCGACCGCACCGCGGTCCGATACGTCGGCCTTTGTGGCAAGGACCTGCGGATGTTGATTGCAGAAGCTTGCAAGCGCATCGTCGTTGACGTCGCAGATATGCACATACGCACCAGCCTCAACGAAGGCACCCGCAAGTGCGGCGCCAATGCCGGATGCGCCCGCCGAGATCAGGACGCGCAGCTCGGGATGAGGCACAAGACGCTGCAGCACGCTCATGCCGGTGCACCTCCCCGGCCGCGTCTCGGAACGGCCACGGAGCGCCCAATGCCCGCATTGTCGAGAAAGCGGGACAGACAATTGGCGGCCTGCATGATGTCGTCTGTCACAGCGGCACGAGCGGCGGGCGCATCGCGGCTCAACAGCGCATCGAGGATCTGGCGGTGCGCGTCCATAGAACGCTGCAGGTGGGCAGCGTCGGGAGCAACGAGCACGAAGCACGGACCAATGAGCAGCCAAAAATGCTCGACGGCGCCGAGAATCGCCGGTGCCTGTGCAATTTGGTAGATCCGCCGATGAAAGGCGAAGTTGGTCCAGAGATAAGCGGGTCCATTGACTGCATCAGCGGCGCTCTGCAGCCGGCCGTAGAGTTGCGCCACCTCGGCATCGTCGACACGCGTCATACGCGAAGCCGCGCGCTCGGCCAGCAGCCCCTCGAGCGCCACGCGCGCATCGCGCACATCCCGCAGCTGCGCCTCGGACAGGCTCCCAACGCTCAGTCGCGCCGAATCGCGGAATTCGAAGGCGCCCTCGGCTTGCAGGCGGCGGAGCGCCTCCCGTACCGACGTCGGGCTTGAGCCCAGCGCCTCGGCAAGGCCCCGGATTGTCAACTTCTGACCCGGCGCAAAGCGTCCGGCCATCAGACCATCTCTCAAATGCCGGTAAACCTGATCCGCCATCGAGTCCCGGACGAGGGACGGCAACGGCAGCAGGGCAATGAGGTTGCGCGATTCCAAGTTCCCTCTCCTATATGAGATATGTGATCACATTATGAAAAACCCGTCAAGCTTCGTCGGCGGGATTCCCGAATCGCGCGTTGAGGCAATTGCCGCCCGGCTGGCGGCGGCAGAATGCCTCGCAGAGGAGGCAAGAGGATTGAGCTTTTCACGCACCGAGGAGTTCGTTCGATGACAGCTGAAGGATGCCGACTGCGTAGAGCCCATCCACGAAGGCCCGATACTGCGGTCGCGCCGCAACGATGGCGGCAACGAGTCTCCTCCCTGAAGCGATCTCGCCGGCGCGGATCAGCAGCACGCCCTTCCAGAAGGTTGGCTCTGGATCAAAGCCGATCAATCCCTGGGCGTTCGTGAGCATGCGCAGCGCCTCTGCAAGCTGCGGACCTGTCGCTGCCGTCTCGCCCGAGAGCAGCCCGGGTGTGAAGACAGATGCGCCGAAGATCGTGTGGGCCTGAGAGAGCTTGGTGAGCCTGCGCAATTCGGCAAGCGGCTCCGGATGGTCGTCAACTCGCACATCGATGAGCCGGTTAGCCCAGGGCGCTGGAGCGATTTCGGCGGACACAACGAGGAGCGCGGCCGACATCCGGCCGCGGGCGTCACCTCCAGCGGCTTCAGCTGCATCCATCGCCGCGAGCATGCGGTCGAGAAGTGGGCCGGCAGTATCCTCGTAAGCTGCCAGCATGGCGGGAACCACGGCGTCGCTGGCCAGCATGTTTCCCAGCACCACAACGTTGCTGGCCTCGAGCTGAGCGCGGTGGGGAACGCAGCGATCGCCAGTGAACATGGCTTTGCCGCCAGCGGCATCGAGAAAGGCGACTTGGCGCAGCTCTCGGTCCTCGTCCTTCGCAAGCAGGCTCGTGAGCGCCATCGGCGCCGACACGCCGGAGGCCATGAGATCCAGCCCGTTCGGCCCGTAAGCTGGATCAACGAACGATTGGGTCGCAACAACACCAACGCCGGCTCGCGCAAACGGCACAACGCGCCCGAGGGCGAAATAATGCGATTGGCTCGCAACACCCAACTCACCCGTAACCGAATCCCGGGCGACAATCGAGTACGTCATCATCAAGACTCCACACGCTCGAGGTGCGCCTTGATCGCCGCGATCAAAGCCAGCGGATCCTCCAGCATCGGCAAATGACCGATACCTGGCAGGAGAACGTGCGGAGCATGCAGCGAGGCTGCCATTTCTGCGCCGGCTGCGGGAGGGCAAGTCAGGTCGAACTCCCCGGTCAGAACCGTCACAGGGCAATTGACGCTGGCCACATGGGCGCGGATATCGGCCGCGCAGGCGGCTCTCCACACGCGACGGATGTCGTCCTTTCCGTTTGGATTGCGCAGCGCAATGGTCTTGGCCACCACTTCGGCAGACGCGTGTGGACCCAGCGCATATTTCGGCAAGATAAGCTCAAACATTTCGGTGACGGTGTGATACTCGAGGGTGGCTAGAACAGCCGCATTGTCAGAATCTCGCGAGTAGAGCTGACTGCCTACCGCAACAACCGAGAGGACCCGTTTGGGCTCTGCAGCGGCGAGATAGACCGAAATTGCTCCACCAAGCGAACCGCCGATGGCGTGGAAGCGATCGATGCCTGCCCGGTCCACGGCATCGATGCAGTCCTGCGCCCACCGCGCAAGGTCGTACTGTTCGGCCGGCGGCGAGTCACCGAATCCACGCATGTCGGGGACAATCGTAAATCGGTCGGCGAATGCCGGAACAATTTCGGCCCACGCCGCGCCCTTGAGATTGATAGGATGCACGAACAGGATTGGCGGCCTGCTCGCGTCGGTCTCGCCATGGTAAGAAACGGCGATCGGACCGACCGGTCGCTTGATAGTGAGCCGCCTCATGAGTCCTCCACGGTCACGACGTTCCGAACGGCCGAAGGGACGCTCGATTGCGTGTGCTCTCCCTTTCCAGTGAGGCTCGCGCACTACGGTCCATCCGCTTCTCGGCGGTCACATCGGGCGGCAAGTTCAGCTGGAAAATCTTCTTTGGACGTTCTTCGCCCCGGCGGGATCAGCCTGTCCGCCGGATGTAGGCGGCGCGGCCAGCCCGGCGGGGCGCTCGCTTTGATTACAGCTTTTGGTCGTCCGTAACCGAGAAGCTCTTGCCGAAGCCTGGCGGCAGATAACCCACGCCGCGGCTGGCGTAGCTATCGCCGAACGGCTGCCGGATCTTGTCTTTGGGCGCCATCTCCGAGCAGTGGAAGTGCCAGATCTTCCACTCCGGCTTTCCCTCTCCGTCGTTGCGCACGTAAATTTCGGTGCTGCGCAGGTACTGGTCCGGTTTGTCGGCTTCCTCGAAATTGCCTTCGCAAAGCAGGTAGGCCATGTCGCCATGGAGATCCAGACGCCAGATGTGCATGACCGCAGGCTTCGATCGCGGCCTGTCCTTGAACGACTCCCAAAAAGCGGTCAGTTCCTCCCGCCCAAAGTACGGATCGCCGCTAAGGTTGAAATTCAAGAACGCGGTGCCACTCGGGAAGCAGGTTCGCATCAAGGGGATATCCCACTTGTGATTGGCAACCCACCAGTCGCGGTGCACTTTCAAAATGGCTGCTCGGTCCTCATTTAAAGTCGGCATGAATGCTCCTGATTGGTGTGATCGTTAAATTGGCCGCCGGGAAAATCCCCCTCAGATTGGCGACCTCATCGGCCTTCGGGTCAAAGACCGAGGCAGATTCTTGTGCTTACGCCTCGGCCACTAGCAGTCGCTCTGGACAGCAGTTCTGAGCGGTTCAGCTGAGCGCGCGCCAGAAACGCGAAATTTCGAGCGCTGAAGCAGGGCGTTGCCGCTGCTCGTCGTGATCCACTGACGCGGACGGCGCCAAGAATGCACTTGGATGGCCTGCAACGCTGAGCCAACTCATAGGCCGCGGAATAGTTGATCCAATGACTCTTGCGGCACAGCGCATTGCGCGCCCACAACAAGCTTGAGCTGAGAGCAACACGAAGAGATGGCGCGAAGCGCCGGCCGATCGAAGCTGGATGCGCGATCAATGCCCGGCGAAGCGTGCGCTGGCGCGATAATGCGGCTCACTTTAGGGTCCCTCCGTTCTCGATATGTGATCACAAATCAAATTCAGCGTCAAGCATTCCCGGCCGACGCCTTTCGGCATCGTCTCAGGCTCGCGCGGGACGCGCTCCCATTACGTCATTTCAAGCGCGCGGGACCGAGGGATGTTTCGCACCTCGCGATGGTCGTCCAGTCCCGTAACAATCGGAGTGAGCGCCGGAGGGTTCAGCGACGCGAGATAACGATCGTCAGCAACTTCGCCATAGAGCGTCGTACGTTGGCGCGGCAGGCGTGCCATGGCCCGGATGAGCTCTTCCATTTGTTTTGGAGCCATCTCGTGGCCATGCTGAGCACCGGCTGAACGCGAGATCGTTTCGTCCATCAGCGTGCCGCCGAGATCGTTCACACCAGCCTCAAGGCAGGCGCGAATGCCTTGTTCGCCGAGTTTCACCCAAGAGGTTTGGATGTTGGAGATTTTCGTGTGGAAGACGAGCCGCCCGATGGCATGCATGAGAACGACTTCGCGGAAGGTCGGCCCCTTGCGCGAGCGCCCTTTCAAGTAGATCGGGGCCTCCATGTGCACGAACGGCAATGGGACAAATTCAGTGAAGCCGCCGGTCTCGGTCTGAAGATCCCGGATGCGCAACAGATGCTTTGCCCAATGCTCGTAACGGTCGACATGACCGAACATGATCGTTGCGGTGCTGCGCAATCCGGCTCTATGGGCCGCTGCCATGACCTGCAGCCATTGCGCGGTGTTGATCTTGTCGGGACACAGAATCGCGCGGACCTCGTCGTCCAGGATTTCTGCGGCGGTCCCGGGCAATGTACCAAGACCGGCGTCCTTCAACTCGCGCAGAAACTCATCGACCGAAACTCCGAGCGTCTTGGCCCCCTGAAACACCTCCAAGGGCGAGAAAGCATGGATATGCATTTCGGGCGTGAACTGCTTTACGGTCCGACAAATCTCAAGATACTTTGCGCCGGTGTAGGCGGGATGGATGCCGCCCTGCATGCAGACTTCGGTCGCGCCACGCTCCCAGGCTTCGCGCGCGCGCCGCCCGATCTCATCCATGGAAATATCGTACGGCCGCCCGCGCAAGTTCTCGGCGAGCTTTCCTTTCGAGAACGCGCAGAACTGGCACCTGAAGTAGCAGATATTAGTGTAGTTTATGTTGCGGTTGACGACATAACTAACGCAATCCCCATTGACGGAGCGGCGCAGCTCGTCAGCAGCGCGGCACACGGCCGTGAAATCGCACTCCTCGGCTTCGAACAGCGACACGATCTCTGCCTCGTCGAGTCGTGCCCCAGAATGAGCCTTTGCGACGATTCTCCGAAAGCTGCCGGTTAGGACGGCGGGCGAGCTGGCATCTTCACGCAGCATCGCGAGGTCCCCGGCAGGCGGCTCGCACCTCGCTCCAGGGCACCATTCGTCTCGGCGCGGCCAGCCATGTCCGTCGACAAGACCGAGCAGGTTCTTCTGCAGCGACATGTCAGTCCAGCGAGCATATTGACGCGCATAGGGCGGATAAACTGCGAGGCGTTCGACGAGCGTCTTGCCGCATTGAACGGTGGCCTCGGAGAGACGTGCCAGATGCGGCCATGGCGCCTCCGGATTGACATGGTCCGGTGTAACCGGGGATACGCCGCCCCAGTCATTGATGCCAGCGGCCAGAATCTTGTCCAGTACGCCCGGGCTGAGATTGGGGGGAGCCTGGATGTTCATGTCGGGCCGGAACAGCAATCGCGCGAGCGCAATGGTCCACAGATGCTCTTCCATTGTTGGGGCCGCCGCGCCCCTCATGCGGGTATCCGGCTTCGGCTTGAAGTTCTGGATAATGACTTCCTGAATGTGCCCGTAGCTTTCGTCTAAATTGCGCAATGCAAGCAATGAGGAGATGCGCTCAAGCGGCGTCTCGCCGATACCGATGAGCAATCCGCTCGTGAATGGGACCGAGAGCTGGCCTGCCAGTTCAATTGTCCGCAACCGACTTCCAGGCTCCTTGTCAGGTGAGCCGAAATGTGGCCCCCCGGGCTCGCACAGTCGTGCCGAGGCGCTCTCGAGCATGATCCCTTGCGAGATGGAGACCTTGCGCAAAGCTGCGATATCGTCGGCCTCCATCAAGCCTGGATTGAGGTGCGGCAACAAGCCAGTCTCGCAGAAAACCACGCGCGCGGCTTCCTGGAGGTAGGCGAGCGTCGATGCAAAGCCCATCTCGTGCAGCTCTCGCTCGGCCTGGCGGTAGCGCAGCTCAGGCTTGTCGCCCAGCGTAAACAGCGCCTCCTTGCAGCCGGCCTCACGACCGGCACGCGCGATCGCCAGCACCTCATCGATGGTGAGGTAGGCACGCTGCCCTTTTTGGGGCGGATGGGCGAATGTGCAGTAGTGGCAGACATCCCGGCATAACTGGGTCAGCGGAATGAAGACTTTTCGCGAGTAGGAGATCTTTCTGCCGTGAGCCTCATCCCGCTTTGATGCCGCCATCCGCATGAGATCGGGAAGGGACACGTCGCTGACGAGAGACATGGCCTCGGAAGCGGAAATGTCACTTCGCCTCAAGGATTCCAGAAGCATCCGATCCACCATTCTCAGAACTCCTCACGCTCCGCGAAAAACGTCGGAGCTCTCTGCATTTTGGGCAACCAACCCCGAGCTCACTTCGGCCGCCGCATCGACGCTTGCGCGCCCCGTCCGTCCGTTCCCATCCCCAGCCGCCTTTGGCCGAGATTAATCGAACGCAAATAGCGATCGGTGGCTGTGGACGTGTTCAGGTCAAGAAAATCAAAGACATCGGCGGGAGCATCGAGATCAAGCCCAATCCTTGCATTGCGGCACACGATAGGCTGAATGCCGAGCCTATCGGCTGCGGCGATGTGGCGGGCGAAGCTATCGGGGCCGAAACACGGCTGCAAGGCTCGCGCTACGGTGAATGCAACCGCGTTGGTGCCGCCATCGCGCGGCGCCGGCACGATCACGGCGTTGCCTTGCGCGGCTTGGAGGAGCGTCGAAACGTCCTCGCTCAAGATAGCCGGCACATCGCTCGGCAGAACAAGGATGAGTTCGTCCCCACGATTTTCGACCGCGGCGAGCCCGGCTGCCACTGCCGCATTGGTTCCGTCCGCACCGCCGTCACCAATCACGACAGTCCCCAGACGAGCCGCCTCTTGAGCGACATCCTCAGCATTTGTTACCACAGCGATATGATTTAGTTTTATCACGCCACATGCCGCGCTCAGAACATCGCACAGCATAGACCGGGCCAACAGGGCGCGCTCGGATGCCGTCAGCAATGGGGAGAGCCGCTGCTTCGCGCACGAGAACGATTTTGCCGGGATGACTACCCATGCATCACGTGTCGTCATGATGCGCCTCCCTTTGAAGGGGCCCTGCCCCGCCGCTCGTGCGTTGCGCGAAGGTTTTCGCCGAAGGCAAGCGCATGCTCTGCGAGCATGAACTTCGACTGCATGTCTGTCATGAGCGTAGGCGCCGGGTGTACATCGACCCCCAGGTCGCCTGCCCCTGCCGAATCGGCAATATCTATGATCAGGCCATCGAGCAGCCCCGCATAATGCCTGGAAATCTCTGCATTTGACGGCTCAAGGCCGAGTTCGTCCATGATCTTGCGCGTCGGTCCTTTGATTGCCTGACCGCCGATAATCGGGGAAATGGCCACAACGGGAACGCTGGTCGCGCGCAGTTTTTCAGCCATCCCTGGAACAGCCAGGATTGGATCGATGCTGAGATAAGGATTGGAAGGACATAGGATGATGAGGCGGAGATCCTCGGCATCGAATGACGCAAGCACCTCCTCGCTCAGGCGAGCGTTTTGCGCCCCGCTGAACCGGATCTGCTTGACAACCGGTTCGCAGCGACGCTCGACGAAATAGCGCTGGAATTCGAGCTCGCCTTCCGTGGTGTCGAGGATGGTCGAAAGTCTGTCATTGGTGACGGGCAGCACAGCTGAAGCGATCCCGAGCCGTCGTGCAATGTCGCTGGCAATCGCTGTGAGACTTTCTCCCCTTAAGCGGCGGCGGGTCCGCTCGATATGCATCGCCATATCGCGATCCCCGAGCAAGAACCAGGTCTCGCCGCCGATCTGCTTCAAGGCCTCCATGAAGTTCCAGGTCTCATCGGATCGGCCCCAGCCGCGCTCGGGATCGCTGAGACCGGCGAGCGTATAAAGGACTGTATCGAGGTCCGGCGAGATATGGAGTCCGAGATGCTCGAAATCGTCGGCCACATTGATGACCACGGTCAATCGTTCTCCGAGAACGTGCTGTAATCCAACAGCGAGCTTTGCTCCTCCGACGCCCCCGCAGAGCGCCACAACACGCCCTTTTCCCGGCAAATGTGACCGCCCGTTCATCTGAACATATCCCGTTCTTTCGCACGCACGAGCGCGGACGCCGAATTGATAGGCGCACGAGAGGAGAATCCACGAACATGGATTACTGGTTGGCCTTCGGCCGCCTGTCCCATCAAGAGCGAGGCGGCGGCCGCCAGCTCATCCGCGACCGCGATCTCTGTTACCTGCATGGGCCGGCCGAACAGATCGGGCTTGCCGATCATGCTCTGAAGGGCAGGAATTCCAGCACTTCCAAGCGCCACACCTACGACGCCGTTGCGCCATGGACGGCCGAAGCTATCGTTTATGATGACGCCGACATCGACCCCGAATTGTCGATCGAGGCCGCGCTTGAGGTGCCGGCAACTGTCATCCGGATCTTCAGGCAGCAACAACACGCGATGGCCGCGATCCTGCTCGATATTGGATTCATCTATGCCGGCGTTCGCCATCACGAAGCCGAGGCGGTGAACAACGATGATCACATTCTGTCTTGCGCGAAGGACCTCGGTGGATTCTGAGAGTACCACCTCGATGTGCCGGGGATCTTTGCCGACCGTTTTTGCAAGCTCCACAGCGCGGTCGGAAGGCCTCACATCATCGAGATAGACGTACCTGTTTTCCGCCTTCGACACGATCTTTTGTGCGACGACAAAAATATCGCCAGATGCCACGGCGATCTCTCCGGTCTTCGCGCCATCCGCGATGACACCAACCAGATCGTCGCCAGGCCCCACCAGAGGGATCCCGGGAAGGGCGCTGTATGTGATGCTCCTCGTCATCGCGACTTTTTCCTCCTTCGCCGCTGCCCACACGTCTTGTTGTTTCTGGCGCGGGGCATCTCTCCTCGAATACGATCTCTACGCGCCGTACCCGAAATCAGTTCTGTATCCTATCTGCTTCTCCCTTAAGCAGACCCTGGCACACCTCCTGGATAAGTCTTCGACGTTCGCATCCTTCAAGCGTGCTGACGCGCGTTTCCGTGCTATCTCTTGCCCTTATTCCGAACTCCGCTTCGCAACGGAGAGGCTAGCCATGAAGCGCCGCCGGAGAAATTGACCGCTTTATGACAGTGCGCATTGCGAAACTCGATTGCAGTCTTGCCACCCCCGGCAGGCGTGACAGGTGCTGCTTATGAATGCGTTCGTAGTCCTCCATGTCGCGCGCCAGTACCGAAAGCCGATAATCGTCCGTACCGGACATCAGATGGCAGGCGATCACGTCGGGGCATTTCTGAATTTCGGCTTCGAAAGCCCTGAGCGCGCCCTCGCTTTGGCGGTCAAGCGTGATGTGGACGATCACGGTGAGGGGAAAGCCAAGCGAGTTTGCATCGATCTCGGCCGAGTAGCCTTTGATGATCCCGGCTTTCTCCATTTGCAGCACGCGCCTTGCGCAAGACGTTGCCGAGAGGCCGACCCGTTCGGCCAACGCCAGCTGGCTTATGCGGGCATCCCGAATGAGTTCGCTTAGGATTTTGCGGTCTAGAGGATCGAGGGCTGTGAGCATCGTTGCGAACGCCCGTGTGGTTTTCCATTCAGGTCAGGCCGGAAATCGTGATGCCGGCACCCTTCACCTTGTATTTGCGGTTGATCGCGATCAGGACGGAGGTGAGGGCCTCGGCTGCAGCGGAGTTCGCGAGCGCACCGCCATCGATCCCGCGATTGCTCACCGCATCCGCCAGCAACATCACCTCCTTGCGGGCCTCAGGATCATCGCTGAACACCAGAACGTCGCAGTCCGCCTTTCCTCCGGCATGGAGCTTCTGTGAGCCGACATTGTGAAACGCTCCGACCACCCGCGAACTCGGATCAAGCTGCGATTGGGCGATCAGCGCAGCCGACCCGGCGCTCGGGAGTTGAACAACAGAGACCTTCGGCGGCACGAGCGGCACGACCGCGGTGACAACAATCTTGCCCTTGGCCGCGTCCTTGATCTCGGCCAGGCTTGTCTCATAACTGGAGAATGGCACCGCAACGACAACAATATCGCTCTTCGCCGCGGCGGCAGCGTTGGCCTCGCCAGTCACATTGGCGAACCCGTCGGATTTTAAGAGCGCGACTGCATCCTGAGCGCGCTCAATCGAGCGCGATCCAAGAATGACGGAATATCCGGCGCGACTCCAGCTGCGGGCAAGGCCGGATCCGAGATCTCCAGTGCCGCCGACGATCGACAAAGTCGGAAGGGGCGCGTTCGACATTTGGCTTACACTCCTTTGCTTGCGGCATGACGCCTTGACAGTGAAACTCTGCTTCGCTCGAGCGTGCTTGACCGTATTCACACCAGGCCGAACACTCAATAGATCAGTCGCACCGCTCCTTCACGTGAACGAATTAGTTCAAAGACGGCTCGATCGCGGGTCAACACTTCTGGGTCCGTCGCCGAACAAAGAAGTTCATACTAGCCGCCTTCAAGATAGGGAAAGAAATTGAGCTCGGCTCCGTCTTTGACTTCAGCTGACAACGGCACGACCATGTCACCAATCGAGGCCAGCCAGACATCATGCTCGGCGCTCAACGAGCCGATCACGTTGAGAATCGTCGCTCCCTCGGGGAGGTCAAGCTGAATGGATCCAACCCCGCCGGGCAAGAACCGACGGAGATTTCCATGCATATTGACCTCGACGCGGATCATGAGTGCGGGGCTCGCATTGTGGCGGCAATCTTTTCAGCGGTCATCGGCAGCGAGTTCGGCCAGCAGCCAGTCGCCGCCGCGATCGCATTGCCGATTGCAGCCGGTGGTTCGATGCATGGTGGCTCTCCAACGCCCTTGGCACCGTAAGGACCGGCAGCGGATCGGCATTCGACGATAATGCTCTCGATCTCCGGGACATCCATCGCCGTCGGCATCTTGTAATCTGTCAGGTTCGCATTCATGACGCGACCGTCCTGATAGACGATCTCTTCCGACAGGGCCTGGCCTATACCTTGCGCCACGCCACCCTCGATCTGTCCCTCAATATAGGTCGGATTGATCGCATATCCGACGTCCTGGGCCACGACATAGCGATTGATCGTCACTTTGCCCGTGGCTTGATCGACCGAAAGGTCGACGGCGTGGGCATGGTAGCTCGGCGTATTCCAGACCGGGAGCGGATGGTTCTTGACGCGTGTCGGATCGTAGGCTGGTGCCGGTGAAATGGCTGTGCCATGCGCAATGAGCCCGCCACCGGCAAGACGCGAGATGCGTGCCAGCTCCGCAATCGAAATCGACTTGTTGCCGACGACCACGTGCTTGTCCTGCAGCTTCATATCCTCAATCGGTGCTTCCAGCTGCTTGGCCGCGAGTTCGAACATCTGACGCCGCAGCTCTTTAGCTGCCGCAACGCACGCATTGCCCACAGAAAAGGTCGTACGGCTGCCTTGAGCGCCGTAGTCGAACGGCGCGGCCTGAGTGTCCACCCCGGTGACGTTGATGTCCGTCAAGTCCAGAGACAGCTCCTCGGCGAGCACTTGAGCGGCTCCCGTGATCGCGCCGGTGCCGATTTCAACGGCGCCGCTGACGAGCGTCGCACTCCCATCGGGATTGATCTTGACATAGACACCAGACGAGCCACCCGTCGTCATCCACCAGCTGCAGGCGATGCCCTTGCCCCGTCCTGGCTCGGGATTACGATCTTGCCAGCCGATCGCATCGGCTGCCTTGCGCAGACATTCCTCGATGCTCACAGAGGTGTGCGTCTCGCCCGAAGGGCCTGGATCCCCCTCCTTGACGATGTTGCGCAGGCGCATTTCGAGAGGATCCAGGCCGAGATCCTTTGCGATCATGTCGATCTGGCTTTCCATCGCGAAATTCGCCATCGGTCCCGCCGGAGCACGGAAGGAGCCAGAATGGACCTTGTTCGTGTAGACAGCGATGCTTTCGAACGCGAGCGCTCCTGTCTTGTACGGACCTGCCATGACCTGAAGTGCGATAGCAGCCGTGCCTGGACCTGAGCCGGCATAAGCGCCACAATCCACGATGACCCGACCGCTTCGGGCAAGAAGATGCCCATCCTTGTCAACGGCAGTTTTGAGCAGAACCACGGAAGCCTGACGCGGAAGCGCGGCTATAAGCTCCTCTTCGCTCGTCGACATCACTTTGACCGGGCGGGCAGTCTTGCGCGCCAGGAGAGCTGCGAAGTGCTCGACACCGATCCTCAGCTTGCCACCGAAGCCACCACCAATTCCCGGCACGGTGACGCGCACCCGCGCGGCCGGCAAATCGAGGATTTCGGCCAATGTCGTTTGCGTGTCGAACGGCAATTGGGTGTTGCACCAGACCGTCACTATCCCGTTCGCATCCCAATCCGCGGTCGCAACGCGCGGCTCGGTGTATCCTGGATGCTGAAGCGAGGTCGTGAACCGATGCTCATAGACCTTATGAGCCTTTGCGAAGGCTCCTTCGACATCGCCGACGTGAATACGGGCGTGACCTGCGATGTTGTCCTTGCGCGAAATGATCGGGAGCGCCTTGTAGGTTTCCCAATCAGGATGGATGCGGATATCGCTTGTGAGCGCCTCTTCCGGATCGTACAGTGCCGGTAGATCCTGATATTCAACCTTGATGGCTTCAATCGCGCGCTCGGCGATCTCGCATGACGTGGCAGCGACCGCGGCGATCGCATGTCCCATGAACAGGACGCGATCGGTTGCAAATACGGTCGTGTCGCGCACCGCCGTTCCATAGCGGACCTGCGGGATGTCAGCGGCGGTGATGATGCCACGCACGCCTGCGATCGCAGCCGCGCGCGAGATGTCGATGTTCTTGATCAGAGCGTGCGCGCGAGCACTGCGCAGGATCTTGCCGTAGAGCATACCGGGCAGCTTGAAATCCGCAGCGTAAACGTGCTTTCCGGTAACCTTGCCGACGCCATCCCGCCGGGGCAGGCGGTGACCGGCAACGCGATGGGTTTGAGCGTTCATTGCTTGGCTCCCGAAAGTGCGATGCGCTCTGCCGCGGTTTCCACGGCATCGATGATCTTGCGATAGCCGGTACAGCGGCAAAGGGTACCTGCGATAGCTTCCCTGATCTCGTCGCGCGAGGGGCGGCAGCCCGGATTTTCGTCCAGGAATGACTTTGCCGTCAGGATCATGCCCGGGATGCAGTAGCCGCACTGAACGGCGCCGCATTCGATGAATGCTTCCTGAAGGGGATGCAGATGCTCGGGATCGCCGATCCCCTCGATCGTGGTGATCGAGCATCCCTCAGCTTGCCCCGCGAGCAGGATGCAGGAATTGACGGCCCTTCCATCGAGCAGCACCGTGCAGACCCCGCACTCTGCTTCCAGGCAGTTCTCCTTGGTGCCCATCATGCCGATCCCGTTGCGCAGGACCTGTAGCAGCGTCCAATGAGGCTCAATGAGCAGCTGATGGCTCTCGCCATTGACAACGATATTGAGAATTTTCCGGTTCATTGATCCTGTTCCCGAATTCGTTGCAAACATGTCCCGAGCGCGCGCTCGACCATGACCGCGACAAGACCGCGGCGGTAGCCGGCCGACGCGCGAACATCAGAAATGGGACTGGAAGCCTCTGCCGCGATCCTGCCCGCCTCCACAAAGCTTTCCTTTCCGGCAGATCTGCCGATGAGATAACTCTCCGCCTGTTCGGGCCGGAACGCCTTTGGGCTTGCGGCTCCGATTGCCAGGCGCACTGAAGCGCAACGCGAGGTGGAGGCATCCAGCGTCAAGCAAGCTGCAACACAAACCACCGATATCTCCATGGCCCGCCGGCGCCCTTCTTTCAGGAAGGCGGTTGCGGATCCGGCCGGAAGCTTGGCAAATCGGATGCTGGTCACGATCTCGGCGGGCAAGAGATCAGTCTTTCCCGGGCCGACGATGAAGTCGCGCAAGGGGACGGAGCGCCGTCCATTGGGACCTGTCATGTCGAGGCTTGCATCGAGCGCGAGCAGTGGCGGCACAAAGTCGGCGGCAGGAGAAGCATTGACGATGTTGCCGCCGATGGTTGCGATATTTCGTACTTGATGGCCACCGACGACGCTGGCAGCTTCGACCAACGCTCGCAGATTACCCCGAAACGCAGAATGCGTTTCGATCGTGCGGTACCTCGTTAACGCGCCAAGGGTGAATGCTTCGGTAGTCTCGGTGATTTCGCTCATTCCGGCCAGGCAGGCGACATCGATCAGATGTACGGGATCGATCTTCTTCCGATTGATCTGGATAACCGTATCGGTCCCGCCGGCGACATAGCGCGCGGTCGGCGCAAAGCGTTGAGCAAGGTCGATAGCTTCAGTGACCGTGGCCGGCCGATGGAGATCAAAGCTCATGGCTTGCTCCCTTCCAGCGCCTGGGCGGCAGGCCACACCTCGGAGCCCATCTTGGCGATCGTATCCTCGATCGTACCTCCTTCGGGAGCGAAGGGCATGATGATAATCCCGTCGACGCCGGCCTGGCGCAGTTCGATCACACGCGCGGTCACCTCCTCCACATTGCCGGCCAAAGTGAAGGCGTTGATATGGCGATCGGTCACGTATGGCAGCAGAGGAAGGTAAGGCGTCACCCCGGCGGCGTAATGGGCGCCCTGGACAGAGGCGAGCACGTCCTCCGGCAAGGTCAGCCCCTGCTCTTCGGCTGTTTCAAACTTGAGACGCCCTGCCCCGAGCAGTCTTGCAACCGTCGGCCGAAGCGCGTCACGGGCGGCCTGACCGTCTGAGGCAACACAGGCATTGAGCCGAACGATCAGCCTGACGGATTTGGGATCGCGGCCCGCCTTCCTGGCCCCATCGTCCAGTCTCGCGCGGAAGGCCTTGATTTCCGGAGCATTGCCGCCGGCCTCCATGAACGCGGCATCGGCGCAAGCGCCTGCCGTCCGTTGGCCGAGCGGACCATTGCTGGCCACATAGATTGGGATATCGGCGCGAACAGGGGTGAAATTCAGCTTGCCCTCCTTGAACCGAATGACCTCTCCCTCGTAGGTGACGGTCTCGCCGCGCAGGAGCATCCGAATGACCTCGATCGCTTCGCTGATAGCGCGCGCCGGCTTCTTCCGATCGATGCCAAGCTCAGCAAAACCGGAAATACCGGCGCCGAGGCCGAGAATTGCGCGCTTGTTGGAAATCTCGTCGAGCGTCGCAATCGCCATGGCCGTCAGCGCCGGATGTCTGGCGTAGGGATCTGTCACGCAAGGTCCGAGCCTGACCCGAGACGTATTTTGTGCAAAATATCCAAGACACGAATAGACCTCCCGATAGAACCGTTCATCGGCAAGCCAGACCGTGTCGTATCCGCTCGCTTCGGCGAGCTTCACGCGATCAAGCATCTTGGCCATTGGCGCGTTGCCGAGAATCAGCAGGTCGAGGGTCATCTTGTTGGTGTCCTGTTTGCGCTTACGTTCTTGGACTAGGCAGAGCTCAACGCGGAGCACAGATCATTCTATCTCGTCGCTGACGAAATAGATGTTCTTCGAGCGATCGAGAAACTTGCCATAGAGCTCCTCTCGCAGCGCAACACCAGCCGGTGAGGCAAGGTCCCTGTCGTGTTGCTCCAGGCTTTTGACCTCGATCCTTTCGATGTATTGCCACGTCGAGTTTTCGGCGCCCTGGATGGGGCGGCGAATGCGATGAACCTTGTAGCTCACGTAATTGTCGAGGCTCCGCACGAGAGCGTAGTCGCGCTCGCGGACCCAGGCCTCATATTCCGCTGGGTCGACCCCTTCCTTGAGCGTGCTGATCAGGAAACGGACTGGCATGTGACTTTCTCCTTGGCTGTTTGCCCAATTCGGGTTGATCGGATATTGCCGACGACTTTGACGCGCACGCGCATGGCATTTCCGGGCAGATAGGCGATCGGCGTATCCTCTGCCTCGACCAGGGCAAGCGATTCCGAATCCGCGCCGGCCTCCACTGCCCGGGAATCGGCAAGCTTGCGTGCTGAAGCAACCGCCTCGTCTCGCGTCAGCCCCTGGAACACCTGATCGACTTCACCACTGACCTGCGCAATGGCTGCGCCAACCGCATTCGCGCAGCCCCCGTGTTGAACCCGAACGACACGCCCGACGCCCTGCAATTCTTCCGGAACAAGAAACGCGCCGCCCCCGACCGCAATCAGCGTGACGTCTGAAGCGCTTGTCTTCATCCGGTCGACGTTCTCTTCCAGCATCTCCTTGCAGCGGCGCAGAACCCTCTTCACGTCATCGGCAGTGATGTGTGCCACACGCTTGCGATCGCCAAGGTCGATCAGTCCGGCGGCAACGCCGATGTCGGTCGAGGTCACGCGATTGCCGCCAAACACCAGCGCTTCCGTGGACAGGCGATACCCAACGCTGAGCGGCCCGATGGCTGCCGCTCCAAGGTCGATATGGCTGCCGCCACCAAGTCCGATGGAAACGAGGTCCGGCATGCGGAATAGGGTCCTGACGCCTCCAATATGAACGACCGTGTTGGCTTCACGGGGAAAGCCGTTCCGCAAGTAGCCAAAGTCCGCCGTCGTTCCGCCGACGTCAACCACCACCGCATCTTTGAGCCCGGAAAGATAGGCCGCACCGCGCATCGAGTTGGTCGCACCGGAGGCGAAGCTGAACACAGGGTATGCGGCGGCACGCGAGGCCTCCGCGACGGTGCCGTCGTTTTGCGTGACAAAAAGCGGCGCGTTCAGCCCGACCTTTGACTTGGCTTGCTCAAAAGCCGTGATGGTCTCCCGAGCAAGCGCAATGAGAGAGGCATTGAGAATTGCGGCGTTCTCACGTTCGAGCAATCCGATCCCGCCGAGCAAATGTGCGCAGGTCACCGACACATCGGGGATTTCTTCGCGCAGGATGGCGGCGACCGCTTCTTCGTCGGACGGATCAAGCGGAGAGAACAGTGCGTTGACCACGACGTATTTGAGGCCGAGATTGCCGATTTCGCGCGCAATTCGCTTGGCTGCCGCGATATCCAGAGGGGCGAACCTGCGCCCGTCGTAATCGTGGCCGCCTTCGATTTGAAAGACCCCGCCATTGGCGAGCTCGGCAAGCCCAGCCGGCCAGTCGGTAAAGGGCGGCAGGGAGCTCGTGGCGGGGAGTGCAACTCGGATTACTGCCACTTTCGTCAGATGACGGCGCTGAACGACCGCATTGATGAAGTGGGTCGTACCTATCATCAGCGCGTCGAGACCGCTCGCATGCTCGGCACTCAGATCGAGCGCCCCGATGGCCGCAGCCACACCACTGGTGACGTCGGCCGTGGTGGCGACCTTCACGCCTTGAACGACTTTTCCGCCGTCGATCAGCACGGCATCCGTATTGGTGCCACCTACGTCAATCCCAATGCGTCTCATGAGCAGAATACCGACTTGAAATCGATGTCATAACCAAAAGCGCGGGGGCCGACATGGTCGAGCCCGCGCGGCGAGAGGAAGACCGGAGCCGCCGGCAGCGCGATCACGGTTGTCCGCTGGCCGTAGCGAATGGTTTCCGTTCCGATCGCTTCGCCGGATTCACTGTCGAGAACGCAAATGAGGTCGGGCGTCGAGACGAGCGCCTGCCCATCGCGCCACACGACGATCCACTCGTTCTGGAAATCGATCCGGATCTGGCTGCTGTGATCATCGCCAAGCCCCTCCACGACTGTGCGGCCGCGCAGGAAGCCCTCCGTTGTCCGCCGCTCGACTTCAACGACCTTGCCGGAGAACAGGAACCTGCCGGATTCCGCTTTCAGAATGGCTGCAATCGGGTCAGCGTGCTGCCGGTTGGCCTCGGCAACCGCCCGCCCGAGATTGATGGCTTTGGATGTGGTACGGGGAATGGCCCATTTCTTCACCTCAGCACCGGTGCGCGGCGCCTTGCAGGTCGCGACGATGGACCCGAACTCGGTACAAAGCTTTCGGCTCACACGTTCCATCCATTTCCAGGAGGAGGTTTTGCCAACGATCGCCTCATTACCGCGCGGGTCTACGGAGGTCAGCGGATAGGGAGCGAGACCGCCCACCGCAAAGCTCGTCATTTGCGCCTCAGGATAGGCACGCCCCATCGCATCGGCGTCGACAACTGGAATTTTCAGGTGGACGGCAGCGAGCAAGGACTGCATGCCGTTGCCGCCACCGATTTCGACTGCCATCACCGCCCTGAACTTGCGACCAAGATGCTCCTCCATGGCCGACACGGCGCGCGCGATGAGCCTGCTGTCGACCAGACGCTCCTGGAAAACAAGCGGCGCGCCCATAATGGAGACAACCGCGATCGCATCATCATCGTCCAGCTCGTCGGGATCGATCAGATCTACGCGAACGCCTTCATTGTAGTAACTCCGCATGCTCAAGAGCGCGTGATACGGACTCCCGCCGCCACCCGTTCCGAGAATCCAGGCGCCGACGGAGAGCGCCTCGATATCCTCCGGACTCAATTGTCTCATCTATAGCCTCCGAGCCGCGTCAATTGCGGCGACAAAAAACCGGATCAAGCAGCAACCGGGCCGCCACCACCAAGGGCGCGCTGCGCACGCTGCATGAGAAACTGATCGCCGAAGCGGTGCGCGATACGCTCAGCGGCAGTCGTAAGCAGCGTGATCGCACGATTCCTCTCCTCATCGCTCATGTGCGAGGCTGGATAGGAAATACAGAAGCCCACCGTCTCGCGGATTTCTGGATCGGAGACGCTCACGGAGATTGAGCCGACCCCGGGGATCGCTTCATCGAGGGCCTCGGCCCAACCGAACCGGCGCGGCTGATCCAGCGCCGCCACCAGCTCGTCGACATTTTGAGGGGCGCGCGGCGAAGGCGGCGTGACGCCTTCAGGATGAAGGGAGCGCACCACATTATCTGGAAAGCGCGAGAGCAGACTGCGCCCAATCGCAGTCGCAAATGCAGGAGCACGCTGGCCCAGCGGCGTGAATACGCGCAAGGCATGAGACCCCTGGTGCATCCGGATGACCAGAACATCCGCACCATCAAGGATCGAGACATAACCGGTATGCCCAGTCTCCCGGGTGATCTCCTTTACGGCCTCATCGACCGCGTCGATCAAGGAGGAGTTCAGCTTGTAGAGGCGCGAAATCTCAAAAAGCAAATTTCCAACCTTGTAGCGCGGAGGATTTTCCGAGCGCGACAGGAGCCCCTCAACCAGCATCGTCTTCAGCAAACGAGATGCTGAACTTTTGGGCATACTCAATAACTGCGAGACTTCTGTCACGGAGACTTCAAGCCTGCCGGGCCCAAAAAGTCTAAGGATTTGCGCGGCATTTTCAATTGCGCCCATTTTTTGATCACATAGTTTCGTATATTGAAACTTAGTTGACAATAGCAGGACGATGACAATAATGCAAGCCATCGCGCACCGGACGACCGGCAAATCTTTCGCGCACAGTCAGGAGGGGAATGAGATGAACAGGGACACGCGCCGTCGGGATTTCTTGAAGTTCGCCGCAACCAGCGTCGCGGCGCTCACATTCACGGGCACAGCTCGTTTAGCTGCCGCACAAGATAAGCGAACGCTGACAGTCGCCTGGGATGCCGACATCGACACGCTCGATCCGGCCTCGTTCAAGACGTCGGCCGGCTACACGGTGCAGGCAAACGTTTACGACAGTCCGCTGATGTGGAAGGTGCAGCCGGTCGAGGGAAAGCCGGGAGTGTCGCAAGCAAAGCCTGGCGAGATCGAGGGCGGCATCGCTCAGTCCTGGTCCTTCGAAAATGGCAACGCCACGCTGGTGCTGAACATCCGCAAAGGCCTGAAATTACCGAGCGGCCGCGACGTCAACGCCACGACCGTGAAGTATCTCCTCGACCGCGGGCTGCAGTCGCCGGGTTATATGCGCCTCCTGTTTCCGCGCCTTCTTGGGGTAACCAAGCCCGAGCAGTTCAAGGTGCGCGACGACTTCACGATCGAGATCAATATGCCCTCGCCAAGCCCGATGGCGCTGGACATGATGGCGCTTATGAACAACGCGCTGCTTGATCCGGATGAGGTAAAGGCGAATGCGAACGCAGACGATCCCTGGGCCGCCAACTGGTTGAAGCGAAATACGGCCGGCGTCGGGCCGTATCAACTAGTCAAGAACCAGCCGGGCGTCGAAGTCGTCCTGGAAGCGCAGGCTGATCACTGGCGTGGTCACCCCTATTTCGATCGGATCGTTCTCAAATATGTGCCGAACGAAGCCGATCGCGTGCTGCTGCTCAAGCGCAAAGCCATCGACATGGTCGTCGGCAGATCAACGCTGTCTCCGCGCAATGTGAAGAGCCTCGAGGCGGAGCCAGGTTTGAAGACAGTCTCCGTGCCGGACACCCTGTGTCACTGGCTTTGCATGAACACGCAGAAGGCTCCGCTTAACAATGTCAAAGTGAGGCAGGCCATCAACTACGCCATCCCGGTCCAGGCGATCATCCCGAGCGTGCTGTATGGTTTCGGCACCGAGATGAAGAGCCCTGTACCTAGTTTGACGCCCGGTTACGACAACACGATCAGTCCCTACAAGTACGACATCGCAAAGGCCAAGGAGTTGATGCGCGAGGCGGGCTTCGGCAAGGATCCGGTTCCGATAGACCTTGCGGTACGCGCTGGATGGCAGCCGCACGAGCAGGCCTCGATCTGGCTCCAGACCGAGCTGGAGAAGATCGGCTTCAAGGTGAACATCGTCAAGGAAACCGAAGCCACCTTCCGCCAAATCGCAACCAAAGGCGATCACCAGCTTTCGATCGAGTCCTGGCAGTCCTGGATCAACGATCCCTTCTATCACCTGTTCTTCAACTTCCACAGCACAGCGAAGGGCACGAACACCTCGTTCTATTCCAATCCAGAAGTCGACAAGCTGATCGATGAGAACATGCATGAAACCGACACCAGCAAGCGTCTGGCGGCGGCAAAAAGCCTGCAGGAGATCATCATCGGCGACGCCGTTTGGGGGCACCTCTGGTACGAAAACTGGACCCGCGTCATGCGATCCGACCTCGTTGGCATTGAGAAGCGTTGGGATAGTTATGAGCGCTTTTTCAGCATGAAGCTCGCCTGAGCACGTCATCTTCGTATTAAACGGGAGAGCGCTCCAATGGGTTTCTTCAATTATGTCATGCGACGGTTTGCGCTGGCTCTGCCGACCTTGTTCGGGGTCAGCGTGATCTGCTTTACCCTCACCTACCTACTCCCGGGCAATCCGGCCATGGTCAAGGCGGGCCCGTTTGCCACGCCCGAACATCTCGCTGAAATGGAGCACCAAATGGGCCTGGATCGCCCGTTTCCAGAGCAATACTACCGCTACGTCTCGGGCATCTTCAAAGGCGATCTTGGCGAGAGTGCCTCGACGGGACGGCCGGTGTCTCAGGACTTTCTGCAGCGCCTGCCCGCCACTCTCGAGCTCAATCTGGCGAGCCTTCTCATCGCGATCGTGATCGGACTGCCTCTTGGGGTCTTGTCAGCGGTGCATCGCGACACATTGATCGACCATATCGGACGAGTGGTCGGCATCATGGGTGTCGCCATGCCGAGCTTCCTGACCGGGCTCCTGTTCGTTTACGTCTTTTTCTACATGCTCAACATGGCCCCCTCACCGCTGGGGCGCCTCGGATCCGGCATAGAACCTCCCGCACACATAACCGGACTTTATGTGATCGACTCCCTGCTTACCGGCAATTGGACCACCTTACGATCAAGTCTGCATCAGCTCATGCTGCCTGCAGCGACCCTCGGGCTCAGCGCGATCGCGCCAGTCGCACGCATGGTGCGGTCCACCATGCTTGAGATCCTCGAGTCCGACTACATCAAGGCGGCCTGGGCGGCCGGATTGCCGCGAAGAACGGTGATTTATCGGGATGCGCTGCGAAATGCGCTGATACCTGTCATCACTATTTCCGGAATCGTTTTTGGATTCTTGATGGCCGGAAATGCGGTCGTCGAAAGCGTGTTCTCATGGCCCGGCATTGGCAATTACGCGGTGACTGCATTGCTTACGAAGGACTCGGCTCCGATCCAGTCTTTCATCCTCTTCGTCGCAGTGACGTGTGTCATGGTCAATTTGGCAGTCGATATCGCGTACGGCCTCGTTGACCCCCGGATTAGGTTCAGCTGATGTCCTCATCATTCTCCTCTTCGATTTCGCAACCGGCTTCATCTCTGGTGTGGCAGCGGCTTCAGCGCAATCCTGTTTCCTTTGCGGCACTGTGCGTGATCGTGCTGATCGCGGCGGCTGCGATATTGGCGCCGATCGTGGCGCCCTACCCGCCCGATGCCACCGACCCTGCAGCTTCTTTGCAGCCGCCTTCCTGGCAGCATGCGCTTGGAACTGACGAGTTCGGCCGCGATCAACTCTCGCGAATCATTTTTGCGGCCCGGGTCGACCTGCTGGTTGCCTTTGCAGCAACGTTTGTTGCCGTTTCAATCGGAGGGTTGCTTGGAGCAGTCGTCGGATACAGCCGGGGGTGGGCTGATACGATCGCGATGCGCGTCGTCGACGCTCTGATGGCCTTCCCGGCCTTCGTACTGGCCATGGGCATCACGGCAGGGCTTGGCAATTCCACCACCAATGTCGCAATTGCCATCTCGATCACACAAATCCCGGCTTATCTGCGGCTGACCCGTGGAGAGATGCTTCGGCTCCGGGAGATGGAATATGCCGATGCTGCTCGCACGCTCGGCAATCCGACCTGGAGGATTGTGTTCATTCACCTGCTGCCGAACTGCCTTCCCCCGCTGATTGTGCAGGCGACCCTCTCGACGGGTTTTGCGCTTCTGACGATGGCCTCGCTCTCCTTCATTGGCCTTGGAATTCAGCCGCCACAGAGCGAATGGGGCGTGATGACCGCGGAAGGTGCCTCACAGATCGTCACGGGAGAATGGTGGCTGTTCCTGTTTCCTGGCCTTGCCATCATGATTTCCGTTCTCGCATTCAACCTTATCGGCGACGGACTCCGTGACTTGCTTGACCCGCGCATGAGGGGATTGAGATGACCGAGCTGCTTGAGATTTCTGATCTGACCGTCCACTTTCAGATAAACCAGGGTGCCATTGAAGCAGTCGACCACATCAACCTGACGATCCGCCGGGGCGAGGTTCTCGGGCTGGTCGGCGAGTCCGGGTCGGGAAAGTCAGTCACGTCTTTCGCCATTCTGCGCCTGATCCGTCCCCCAGGGCGCGTCGTCTCCGGAAGCGTTCACTTTGACGGAGTTGATCTGGGTACGCTCCCTGAGGAACAGATGCGGCGCATGCGCGGCGCAAAGATCGCGATGGTATCGCAGACGCCGCGAACCGCCCTCAACCCGCTTCTGACCGTTGGAAAGCAGATCTCACGCTTGCTGATGGTCCACGCCGGCTTGTCGGCACGAGAGGCGGACAAGAAAATGCTCGAGATGCTGCGCCTTGTGCGCATTCCGGCGCCGGAAAAGCGAGCCAAGCAATACCCGCATCAGCTCTCGGGAGGGATGTGCCAGCGGATCATGATCGCTATGGCTCTTGCAACCTCACCTCAGCTCCTGCTCGCGGACGAGCCAACGACCGGGCTCGACGTTTCAATCGCGGCCAAGATTCTCGATCTGCTGCGCGAATTGAGCGCGAAAACAGGTGCGGCGATCATGCTGGTCACGCACGATCTCGGCGTTGTTGCCGAGATATGCGACCGCGTTGCCGTTATGCATGCGGGCCAAGTGGTGGAATGCGCCCCCGTGCGGGAGCTGTTCCATAATCCCGCCCATCCCTATACCAAGGCGCTCGTCCGATCGATACCGAGGGTCGATCGGGACGTCGTCCTAGAGCCCATACCGGGGTCGGTTCCTTCCCTGGTCAACCCGCCGAGCGGATGCCGTTACGCAGGACGCTGTGAGTGGGTAATGGATCGCTGTCGCGCGGCACGCCCTGCGATGATCGAGGCCGCCCCCGGCCATGTTGTAGCATGTTATGGATTCGAGGAACGCCGTGGCACTTGTTGAGATACGTGATCTGCAAATGCACTTTCCGCTCGGCGGGATGGCCGGGACGCTCGCACGCCTGCGAGGTCAGGATCAGCCCGTCGTGCGGGCAGTTGACTCTGTCTCCTTCGATATAGAAGCCGGCGAGACGGTTGGATTGGTCGGCGAATCCGGCTGTGGAAAATCGACAGTCGCGCGGTGCCTGGTCCGGCTAATCGAGCCGACGGCGGGATCTGTCTGCTATGATGGCACGGACATAGCGAGGCTTGATGCGCATGCCATGAAGCCTTTGCGCCGCGACATCCAGATGGTGTTTCAGGATCCTACTGCCTCGCTCAATCCCAGACTATCGGTGAGACGGATGGTGGAGGAGGCGCTCACGCTTCATACCAAGCTTCCGGCGAAGGAGCGGCGCGACCGCATCGAGGAGCTCATGCAGGAGGTGGGGCTCGGCCGCGATCTATTGGACCGCTATCCGCACGAGCTTTCGGGCGGTCAACGCCAGCGGGTCAATATAGCCAGGGCCATTGCAACGAATCCCCGCTTCGTTGTTCTTGACGAGCCAACCTCCGCACTGGACGTATCACTACGCTCGCGGGCAATTCTTCTGTTGGAGAAGCTGCGTGAACAACTCGGGTTGTCCTACCTCTTTATTTCCCACGACCTGGCCACTGTGAAGTACCTGGCGAGCCGCGTTGCGGTGATGTATCTCGGCAGCATTGTGGAGATGTCGGGCACAAAGGATCTGTTTGCAAAGCCCTTGCATCCCTACTCGCGCGCTTTGCTGGCGGCCATTCCAGTTCCGGATCCCGACGCAAAGCGCGACGATTTCGCTTTGTCCGGGGAAATTCCAAACCCTATCGATATCGCGCCTGGATGCAAGCTGAGAGGGCGTTGTCCTTTAGCCAAGCCTGTCTGCGCGGAAAGACCGCCTTTGAAGGAGGTTGCGCCCGGCCGGTTCGTCGCCTGCCACCTGGTCTGAGACGGATGTCTTTACGTTAGAGCCGCGATACTGAGGAGCCCGTGGGACTATATCGAGCGTATCGAGGTGACTGATCGCGCGGTCTACGAAGCTGAACTCGCCCTCGCCGGCAAGGAACTGATCGACCAGCGAGAAGTATCGGGGTAAATCGAAGACGATATCGCTCTGGTCGGAACGTATCGAGCCGTAACACCCCCGGCGAAGCGTGGGCTTGGTCTGAGTGCGTCTCCTTCGGATCTTTGGGTTGTAATGCACTTACTAGTCATCCACGCGAGTTCGCTCAGGGGATGATTCACGTTGATTCGATCCCGTGGGGGATTTCATAGCTATCCAAAAGTAGAGGGCTTCCACCTCCAAGCTGCCGAACATGCCGGGCACAAAAAAAGGGCCACTCCAAGGAGCGGCCCTTAAGTGAGGGAGGAAACGTCCCATAGGGACTTCTGGGATCAGGCCGCAGCCTGTTCGATCGGGGAGAATGGCAGGCCGAGGCTCTCGGCTACAGCCTTGTAAGTAAGCCGGCCGCGATACGCATTGAGGCCTGCCCGCAGATGCGGATTCTCGAGCACCGCCGCGAAACCCTTGTTGGCGAGCGCCAGCCCGAAGGGCAGTGTGGCATTGTTCAGTGCCTGGCTCGATGTGAGCGGGACGGCTCCGGGCATATTGGCGACGCAATAGTGAATGACGCCATCCACCTCGTAAGTTGGATCGGCGTGCGTGGTCGGGCGCGATGTCTCGAAGCAGCCGCCTTGATCGATGGCGACGTCAACGATGACGGATCCCTTGCGCATTGAGCCTAGCATGCTGCGGCTCACGAGTTTCGGTGCGCTTGCACCGGGGACGAGGACCGCGCCGATGACAACGTCGGCTGCAAAGACCTCCTCTTCGAGGGCATCTATGGTCGAGAATCTGGTACGAACGCGGCTTTCGAACAGTTCATCCAGCTCGCGAAGGCGGGGGATCGAACGGTCGAGGATCGTGACCTCGGCGCCCAGGCCAGCGGCCATTCGGGCCGCATGTGTCCCAACAACGCCGCCTCCGATCACGACGATGCGGGCCGGCTGCACGCCAGGAACGCCGCCGATCAACAGCCCTCGCCCGCCGCTATAGCGCTTCAGGGCGCTGCCTGCCGCTTCGACCGCAAGCCTTCCCGCGACTTCGCTCATCGGCGCAAGCAGCGGAAGCCCGCTATGCGCATCCGTCACGGTCTCATAGGCGATAGCGGTGCATCCAGACTTGAGGAGTCCCCGCGCCTGTTCCGGGTCTGGCGCCAGATGCAGGTACGCGAAAAGGATCTGCTCCTCGCGCAGCTGAGTCCATTCAGAAGGTTGCGGCTCCTTCACCTTTACGATCATCTCGCTGGATGCGAAGACCTCACGAGCTGAGCCGACAATCGTCGCGCCGGCCTTGCGATAAGTGTCATCGCTCGCGCCAATGCCGGCACCCGCATTGGTCTCGACCAGTACATTGTGACCGGCAGCCACATATTCGCGGACGGCGCCAGGGGTCAGACCCACGCGGTATTCGTGCGTCTTGATTTCCTTAGGGACCCCGACCTTCATATGCAATCTCCTGTTTGGCCCCTCCTTTTAATCGAAAGGCCAGGTTGTTTCTCTGCAAAATCGCGAAGAATGGGCGACACAACGGCGACAATATGCGCTGACCGAGATCGTTCTGCAGAATTCCAAACAAACGCGGCCAGCCCGGCAAAGTCACACGATCCACTGCACGGGGGCGACACGATCAGTAAAAGCTCTCTCATCATTGTTGGAAGGCGTCCTGCAAGCGGACCGCTGGGCGTCCGCTCGGCTGGCGGAGGTTCCATGTATGGAGACAGCGGTCAACCTCATGCGGCTGGGTCTCGTCACTGAGAACGGTTTAACCTCGGCCGGGCTTGAGGTCTTCGTCGTCGCTTTCAAAGCGCAACGTGACGCGCCTCAGCGGGAGTTGCTGCCGTAAATCACGCAGCGTTACCAGAACGCCAAGCCGGCTGAGAGATCTATGTTCGGTTAGACGGGTCGGTGCGCTGCTGCGCCGGACCCGATGCCAAGCCAAAAGTGGTTGGCGGCTTGCAAGCCCAGCAGCATGGTGCCTGATTCGGCAAATATCGCGATCATTTTGAGCAAGCTTTCGCACGGCGACGGAAACTGTCGCGGCATTGCGCGGTGACGAAGTCGGATTAGACTTTGCTTAAGTCAGATCGGCTGCCTGCACTGGATCTGGTACTGTCTGTCAGCGCGAAGCGGTCGCTGGCCATGGAATTGCTACCATTGAACTAGACGCCTTCCGTGCCGGTAACTCTACTCAGGCGCTATAGGTGATTGAATCATCGTCCCTTCGGCCGCTGGCCGCAAACGCGCCACCTAATTGCCTCGTCGCCCATCCCGCATCCTCCGCAACGTCAAACTATTTTTCAAATCGCTCGAGATCATACTCAGAAAATAAAAGCCCTATTTTATATCACGATGCTAGCTTCCGCGCGCTGGCGATATGCCGGTCACTCTGGAGAAAGTGGATGAATACAACCGCTATCAATGAAACCGCTATCAATGACACGGTGCAGGACCTCGGGGACGCCACCGAGCTCACAAAAGGCTTTGGGGGCTCGTGGCGCGCAGAACACACGACCGGCGATTATTATTTCGTGGATGAGTCCGATTGACGCGGACCGTCTTGATGGGATGGGCTTCGGCCCATCCCATCAGTTTGAGGCGGTGGCCAAGGGATCGCTGCTGTGAGTGACATATTTCATGCGTGGTCTAACGGGCGTTGGATCAGCCTCGACCTGCAATCCAATCGTTACAGCATGGCGAGCACTTCTGCAGCTTGTCCGGAGGAGCGTGAACGGCTAACCGAGACGACGGCCAAGTTGCGCGATTGCCTGAGTTCACCGCCAGCCTTTCTCCCACCCCTCCATCTGGTGTGGCACTATGCGCGTGCGGCTCATGCTGCTCGCTTCGTTCGCAGCCAGACCATCGCTCGTCAACTCGACTTTTTACGTGCCTCGCGTCGGGGAACAGCACCGGCGTCAATGGGAGTCGAAACAATCGATTACTACGCCAGCGTATTCCAACATCTGCGCAATCTTCGGTTCCGCCGCCCGCGCTGCCTTGAGGATTCCGTAGGGGGGTATCTGTTTTTCTATCCCTACATCGCATCGCTCGAGCTCCTCGTTGGTGTGAAGCAGCCCCCGTTCAGAGCCCACGCCTGGCTGCAATCTGGTGACCTCATTTTGAACGACGCGAAGCGTGCTGTGGAGGACTACAGCGTCATCTTGAGCTTCGCGAAATGAGACTCAATGTAGATGGGCTCTTGGATTCAGCGAAGGAGCTTGCCACCATCATTGTAGACGGCCGCGTGGAAATCACGGTGCTCAACGATATTGTTGACGCCGAGACCGGCATGCCGACTGAATTGGAGCCAACACAGTTCAAAGACACGTCTCTGCCGGAGATTGTCGCCTTGCTGCAGGAGCGGTACGCTGGCGATGCGGCGTTCATTGTTCGCGCGCCAAGTGGCATCGCGATCGTACGCCCACCTTTCTCGGAGATCTCCATCTTCTACCAGGTCAGAAATGATGAGATTGAGTGCTGGGCAGGACTGAAGCTGCCAGATGCCGCCTTGGCGCAACGCCACGCCTTCAACTTTGGCTATTTGACTGGCCTGATACGCAACGCGTCTTGGTTGACCCCGGAAACAGGGTTGTGTGGGATTTTTGAGCTACTGAGTGGCGCGGCGCTCATCGTCTCAAGGGGGACTTTTCGGCAAGTCGATTTTCTGGCGGGCGCCGTAGCCAGGCTCAACACCTCGGCGTTCTCTTTCAAGGATGACGTGGCCAGTTTTCGCCAATTGATCTCAGCGAGCGTCGCTCACAAAACCCGCCACTATGGCGGTGCTTTCAGTATTCAATGTTCCGGGGGCCTTGATTCGTCGGTAGTGGCGCTGGCTGCGGCCGACCTCCATCGAGGCAGGCCCCTTTCCCTCCTGAACAGCTACTCAGAGACGGACGTCAATGGTGACGAACGCTTCTTTTTTGCCGCGCTAGCCGAGCAGGTGGGCGGCGCGCCAACCTATGTCGAAACGAATGCTCGCTCGTCGATGACCCATCTATCGTCAGAATTGCTGGCTCCAACGCCGCGACCTTGTAAGCTAGCGGCCACGATCGCCACAACGGCTCAACTTCACGAGGCTGCGCAGGCCGCAGGATCGCGCCTGGTGCTCACAGGAGACGGAGGCGATCAACTATTTCTCAGAATGCGCCGCTTGACGATGGCCAGAGAGCTGCTTGCCGAATCCCGATCGCCACAAGATGCATTGCGCGAGCTCGCCGGCCTTGCGATTCAGGCTCGAACGTCTGTCTGGCGTGTTCTTCGCGAGGTGATCACCGGTCGGAGCGGCCGGGACTTACGCCGCCATATGCTCGGTGATCATCGGCCGCAGTCGCCTGTCGCGTCAGTGCGGCCGGATTTCGGTGCAGAGCTCGTACCAGGCGCCAGGTCCCTACGCCACCTGCCGACGACGCGACTGTTTCAGTTCTTCGGCATGCGTCATGCGGAGCTCAATCGCATCGCACTACGAGACATTGCGGTAGAAGAGCGAAAGGCGTTTGTGTTCTGGCCGCTCATCAAGGCAAGTCTCGTCACGGCTCGCCGACATCATCACTCAAATGGAATTGATCGTGCACTTGAGCGCGAGGCCTTCCGGGAACATTTGCCCGACGTGATCTACTATCGGGTTGGCAAAGGTGCCGGGCGCGACATGCTAATGCGGTACGAATATGGTGCCTTAGTGTCACGTGTCGAGCGTAGTGCATTGTATCGGCAAGGCTTGATCTCCCGCGATCTCCTCCGTTCAGCTATCGACAATTTGTCATACGACTCAGCGTTTGCACTCGTTCGTCTCTGCGCTGTTGCCGATTGGATGGACCTTCATGAACTGGGGTAAGCCGCTCTTGCCCCCGCTCCAATGGGACATCATCAAGACGAGCCTGCAATCTTCCCGCGTTCTTGTCGCGGGCTTCTTGCTCACGACCATTGCAGCGTCTGCCTGCACGGTCGCCGGGCCGCTCTTGTTCTCACGGGCCGTCGCCCGGCTGGCCAGCGCGCCGCCGCTTCTTACGCTCAGTTTGTTGTTGCTGTTTGCCGTTACGACCGCACTTGCTCGGTGCTTGCAGGAGGTCAAGGCGGTTCTGTCGAACAGGCTGGAACAGGACGTTCGTAATCTCTCCAGCAAGAAGATCATGGCCGCTCTGGTGAGCGCCGAGGGCTCGCTGTTTTCTCAAAACAATCCGAGCAAGATTTCGGCAATGGTAGAGAGTTGGCACCAGTCCAATAAGATGTACATTCAGCTCTATTTGATGGTGCTGATGGGCGGGGTCGCCGATGTTGCGTTCTCGTTCCTTGCCGTCGGTGGAGCAGCAAATTGGTTTGTGGCGCTGTTCGTTCTAGCCTACGGCGCCGTCCTCGTGTTGATAACGTGGAAGAGCAATAGAGTTACAAAAGTGTATCAGGCTGAGGCGCAGGCCTCAAGTAACGAGGGCTCGAACGTTTTAGGAAATGCAATCGAGAACATCATTTCGATCAGGGTGTTCCGCGCTCAACCCTGGATAGCTGAGTTGTATGACCGCCAGGCCGCCGCCACGCGCCGAGCCTGGCTCTCGTTCTATGGCGCCCGGTTGCGCTATGGCGCTTTGCAAGCGACCCTCTTGTTCGTTCAGTATGCCTCGATCTTGGGGCTTTCGCTGTGGCTCTATGACCGATCAGGCGAGATAGGTGGGCTCGTCATGGTGAGCATGATCCTGGTTCAACTGAACCGGCCCTTCGAGCTTATTGGCATGTCAATTCGAGACATCATCATTGCGCGTGGCATGGCCCGGCCGCTGCAGGCGCTGCTTGATGCCCATGCCCCAGCGGCACGACCCGCTATGCTCAAGCGTACTATGCCGATATCGGGCTCACTCGCCATTTCCATCAGCGCGCTTTCGTTTGGTTATGAGCGCGCCGCCTCGCCGCTTCTCTCTGGGATAACGGGCGAGTTCAAGCCCGGCGTCATCAACTTCATCATCGGACGCTCGGGCGCTGGCAAATCGACGCTTATGCAGCTCCTGCTAAAAATGCATCAAGGCTACAGCGGCCTGGTACGCGTTGGCTCTCTGGACCTGGCCACGATCGATCCGGAAGATTACTTGGCGCACGTAGGTTACGTGCCCCAAGAGCCTATGATGATGAATCTGAGTATCCGCGAAAACGTTCTGCTGGGCCGCCCGTTTCCCGATGCGGACGTGTTCCACGCACTAGAATGCGTCCATCTGGCTGATAAGGTGACCTCCTTGCGGGACGGTTTGGACTACCGCGTCGGCGAGCGGGGCCAATTGCTAAGCGGCGGCGAGAGGCAGCGCCTTGCGATCGCCCGTGCCCTCATCGCAAGGCCTCGGCTGTTGCTCCTCGACGAGGCCAGTTCCGGGTTGGACGAGCAGACCGAGCGCGGAATCTTCGACGAACTTCGGCAACTCGCGTCGGACACGACGATCATAGCAATCACGCATCGCCGGGGCGTGATAAGTCCACGTGACTACGTGCTAGATTTGTCGTGGTCGGCATCCGCGAGAGCCTCGCTTGTGCTCGCATAACTTCCGTGACCCGGCGCCTGAAAAAGTCTTGGATGGCACGGGCTGCGCCTTTGTGCTGCCCTTCGACCATCAACGCACTGATACTTTGACTTTCGACAAGCAACTCGCTGTAGTACGTACGTGTTCCCATTGCGCGTGAAAGGTAGACATAAACGACGTCCGCGACGTGATCCGCAATGTGGCGATGCTGTTTGACCAGCAACGCGCGCCGATAGCACTCGCCTGCTTTCAAGAAGAGTTTGGCGGGATCCTCATTGCTTGCGTAGATGGGCTTAATTTCACCGCAGAAGCTTGCCGCCACTTCATCAATCAGCTTCGCCTTGGTGAAATCGCTGATGCTATCGACATACATTTGCGACAGCATGTTGCAGAACAGGATGGCTTGATGTGGGTCGATCGGCCTGGCGTTGAACCCCTTGTGGTCGACATTTTGCACCACATCGCGCTCAGTCAGCCGTATCAAAGCCTCTCGTACGGGCGAAATTCCGACGCGAAGCTCATCGGCAATGTCGGCAGGCTTCAAGGCTGTGCCGGGTAGCCAATGGCCCAGTAATAGACGCTCGCGCAAGGCCTGGAATACTGGATGCTGTGTCTCAAAAGCCATGATTACTCGCCCGTTCAAGCGGCCTGACTGAGGCGGTCAAGGGAGCCTCACCTCTTGGCATAGCTCATGCCGCCCCGGAAACCATGCGCGGTCCGGTCCGCGGCGAAATGGCTGCTAGCATAGGCCGCCATGGCAGGCCGTCCGCTAGGGCCACGAAGCTCTGCTGCCGAGTAGGAGGTGGGTATGTCCAAAGCGGAATAGGCGGTCGCAACGGGTAGAGGCGATGATCGAGCGGCATTTCTGCCATTGTGCAACCCGCCCAAGAAGCAGCGTCGCTGCCACTGGTGCCGACGTCGGCGCCAACATGTTGGTTTCGCTGTTCACGATATTGCGTCCGCACTCGCGGTCCGCCGCCCAAAATCAGGATAGATTCGCCGGTCATCATGGCTCCCATTTCGTTCATCAAAATGTTAGTCGTTTGTTGGATCGGTGGAGAGCTCCAGCTCCGCTCGTCGCGCAGCCGCGTTCGTAACGAGATCAGCATCGGCGATTCGTAAGCCGCCACTTGCGCAATGGCGTGTTGGTGCTCCGAGGTGCATCCGAAGGGGAACGGGCCTGCATCGGGTGAACAACACCGCCACCATCGCTAAAGAAGAGCGTGCCGTTCAAACCGCCCTGCTTTCGCTGATCACGGAAGTCCTGCGGCGTGAGTCTAAGAATTGAAACATTCGCAATCCTTTTCGCTCGTTGGATAGCCTTGGCGTGGTCGGGGGCCGTCCCACCCATCTGAGATACAACTTGACGCTACGTACGATTCAAGGGATCTGAGGCCGTCAAACTGGACCATTTTTGGCTAGAGTTTTCGCCGCCGAATCCTCTCGGCTCGGAGCTTAACAACGGACTTAATCCCTCGATTTTCGAAATTTGCACTCGGCACGAATGCAGGTCGTCCCCGTGATGCCGTGTCTTTCGTTCTACCCGGAGACGTAGATTTTCCTTACGGCGTGCATGCCGCTTGGCCTCGCGGTAGTTGAGTACACACAATCGAAACAGAGCGCCCACAGCCGGGAATATCGCTCCGAAGGCGTCTTTGCGTTCTCAGACTGCAAGCCGCAAATTCCGGCTGCCTACTTGCCTCACTATGAGCGACACGACACTGAAGGGCGGTCGGATTTCAGATCATAAGCCACGGATGTAGCTTCCTCATGATCGGTCTCTCTTATCCTTGGCTTGAGCTCGAGTGCTCGCCAAGACTAGGCGCGACGTCGACCTCGCCGCGCTGCGCCACCCGCGCACGACGTTCGACGGCTTTGCCTTCATCGCAATCGCAGCGATATAGACCGATACATAGCGACTCGCTCTTGCACATCACACCTAATTTTGGAGCCATCCCGTCGCCGGCCATGCAGGCTTAAATGCCGGCTCCGATGATCAGATCAAAGAGCACTTTCGATTCCAGGCTGAATGTGTCGGCCGCATCGCCTGAGCTCAACGAACTGACGGCGCATGATAAACAGTGCAATCATCCCGGCGCCTAGCTCCGCGATGGCTTGACTGGCCAATACTCCGCTGAAGCCAGAGATGGCAGGGAAGAACAGTACAGCCGGAATGAAGAGATAATGTCTCGCGAAACACACAACCGCGCTGAGACGCGCTCTCCCGAGCGATTGAAGCATCGCCGTGACGACAGTCTCAATACCATACAGTCCAAAAAAGAGATGGAAGACGGTGCAGGCAGAAACGGCAATTTCCCTGACGCTATCGCTATCGCTGAACAGCCCGACCAAAGGACGGACAAAAACCATAACGGTCGCGGAATACGCAAAGGAAAGCGCAACCGTGATAGAGAGCATGACCTTTGCAGCCCTCAGTACGCGAGCAAAATCGCGTGCGCCCCAGCCAAAACCCAGGATAGCTTGAGACCCCATACAGAAACCGCTGATAAGCAGTGCGCCAATCGTTAAGAGTCGCACCGCTATTCCCACGGCCGCGATGGACTCTTCGCCGAAGGGCGCAGCTGCTCCGTACAAGAGCACGACAGTAATAGCAGATAAGATGCTGGTCATGGTCGCTGGCGCCCCCACGAACGCTATCTGTCTGATGCGATCTGCTCGCAACGAGATGTGAGACATCCTGACGACGACCATTCCGCGTCGCTTGGTAAAATACGCGATATAGAGGCTAATAGCCGCAGTCTGAGACACAAGCGTTGCGAGAGCGGCGCCTCGCACACCGAGGTCCAGCACGGATATGAGCACTGGATCAAGGCCAGCGTTCAGTATGAAGGCGGTCATCATCGTCCACATGCTAAATCGCGTATCGCCTTCGGCTCGGACGATGAAGCCGTTGACGATATTCAGAAGCATCAGGGTGCATCCGAACAAAAGCGTCGTCGCGTAGTCGAGCGCCAGGGGCATGATGGTTGGAGTTGCCCCGAGCGCTAGGAAGATCTCTCGCATGTTTAGAAACAGAGCGACTGTGACCGTGATGCCGACTGGCGCGGCGAGCGCGAGAGCGGTACTGGCGCCTCGACTCGCCTCTAGGTACTCACCAGCACCAAGATGACGAGATATGAACGACGCTGCTCCAACTCCTATCCCCTGTCCGGCCGCCGCGAGCAGGACCACGATCGGCAAGGTCATGCTGACGGCTGCGATCGCCGGCGCGCCGAGTGTCCCAACAAAGATTGCGTTGACGACCTGCTGCAACGCGTTGATCGACAAGCCAACAACAGACGGAATGGCGAGCCGTAGGATAAGTCTGAACAGACCGGGGTCTGATAGATCGATGCGAGCGTTCTTGTTCGGCATCACATCGTGATCGACCTCGGCGGCGAATTCCGCATCGGGCTCACTCATGGATGAAGGTGTCCCGAGATCTTCCGAATTTCATTGATCGTCTGCAACAGCTCCTGTTGCAAGACCGTGCAAAGATGGCGGGTCACCTCATAATCGACCATGCTCGGATCATACGTGGTGTCAATCTGTAGATCGCCCGATTGATATCCGACATCGAACCAGAAGACGTGGATCGCCGCCGCTTGATGCATGTGTTCGCCGATCCAAAGTGGAGAAGGTTCTGTGTCTAGAAAACGGCGTGGGAAATGGCGCTGCAAGCGGGCGCGATAATTCACCCCAATTCTGGGCAGTGGCAGGCGATCGAGCCGACGCCGCACGGCTGGATCTCGGTTTAGGAATTTCAGGGCCCGAAAGCCTATTCCCCCGCGCGGCAGCGCATTGCGCTGCCGGTATATCAAACGAGCACGGTCGGAACGCGACTCCCTTCCTGTGACATTCAGTGAAAGCGGAACGAGCTCGCTGAGAAGACCAATGATCTGAGATGAATCGAAATCGTCAAACAGCCGGCCTCGTGTCGAGGTCAGGCTATCAATCCAGAGCGAATAGTTGCCGAACAGGGCTCCACACGCACCCGACAGGGCAGCAAGAAACACATCAAAGTCCTGACAATTCGCTGATCTGGCTCCAATACTGAGGAGACTCGCTGTCGCTTCCCGGTCGATCTCAAGATGATACTTGGCCCGATCTACCCGAAGCGAACGGCCGTTCGCATCCTCGCGACGACCTTTAAGACTTGCATCGTGAAGCTCTCTCGCGCTTTCTTCGGCAACACTCGTGCGGCCCGATGACGCGTCGCTGACACGGAAGTTGAATTGATCGTAGTCAATGCCTTCCCAGTGCTTGAGTTCGTCTGGTGCTTCGCTGTTCGCGTAGTGCTCGAGCCGCTTCAACCAGGGAGAGAGCCTTTGTACGGCCTCGGCACC
>NZ_JBPZPT010000011.1:0-54398 GCF_056156565.1 Bradyrhizobium sp. JHI2711 | reverse complement strand
ATGCCCACAACCTCAACAACAGACGCAGACAGAGGCCCTCGCGGCCTCATATCAGAAAATCGGAGCGGCGAGAGTTCCAACTAAGAAGGCGGCGTCAGTGGTCCTGCTCCCGGGGTCCACTTCACTGTGTCGTAATCCTACGGTTCAGGTGCTGCTTGCAAAACGCCCAGATCTGGTAGTGCCAACTGATAGGATTTCCATCCGATAAATACGCTCACGCGATTGCACTGCCACGCAAAGCCACTTGCGACCGTCGTTCTCGGTTACGCGACCTTTGCTGCCAGCTCCTTGAGAATACCTCCGCGTCCGCAAGTTATTGACGCTCGCACAGGCAGGGCCTACGCCGTTTCCGAGTAAGCCCTCCACGGTCACCGGTTTCGCTGCCCAATTTGCGCGAATCCAGCCGACGTCGAGCGCTGGTTGGCGGCCGAGCCCCGTCTGAGGGCGCTGGCAATTCTCGGTCGCCTCGCTGAGCAACGCCCCAAACAGTTCGGCCCGCAGCACACCATCGTGCAGCGCTTGTTGGGATGGCTCCGACGCAAATCAGCCGAAACGATCATCCCGCACGGCGCAAAGCTGCGACGCTGGCCGCGTGTAATGGGCATTCCGCGACGTCTCCAGTCCCTCCGATTCTGCGCGCCATCGTGGAATCTCGGACTGGCCCACAGCGGGAGCTACATCGTTTAAGCGAAAGTCACACCGGCAGGGGAGGCAATACGGGCGCAATATGGCAGGCCGGATGACGGGCCGGCACCACGCAGATGAAATGGCAAGGATGACCGTGCATCTCGTGGGCTGCCAGGGGGTCCAATGATGCGTACCCACTGGCGGCGCGAACAGTCCACTGTTAAGCGGCGAATGTCTCTCCAGGTAAGGACAACCGAAGTGATCGCAGGCCTCCAGTCCGGCGCGATCGCTTCACCGTCGGGTTGCGTCTCATACCCTTGTAAGCCTAACGAACCCTCCTTCCACTAATTCGGCTTTGTAGGCCCGATTGTTAAGTAGGATTGTGGCGGGGTTATCTGCGGTCGGCATGAAACCTTCTTCGCGCAGCTTGTCCATTAGGGCAGGTGTGGCCCATTGCTGTCCTAGCGGCATTCCGTAGCGCCATTTCTCCGCAAAGAAGGCTCCGAAGTCCGGTACTCCCGCCCGGCCGGCCCCAACCACTTGGTCCTCCGCGGGGTTATGAACAAGACGAACGCGATTGGACTCATCCAAACCGGCCGTGTAGCGGTGACCTTGGATTTCATAGGTCATCGTCGGCTGGTCCGAGTCCGGCAAGAGACCGTGGTGGAATAGCCTCTCAACCATGGCGTCAGGGGCGATTTGCGAACCGTGTGAAAATCTCTGTGGAGCGGCGAATGAGACATCTACCGCTTCCTCAGGTGCGGCAGGTGATGATGGTCCAGCTTCATTCATGATCTGACTGAACAAATCATGATCTTCCTGTGTCCAGATGTGCGCCGTTGGCGATTCCGGTGAACGGGCATTATCGATCGGGTTCGGATCCAGAAAGCTCTCCTTTCTGTTATAAGAACAAAGGCCTCTTGAAGATCTGCCCCCAGGGAATGAGCTGAAGTTCGTCACGAATTCAGAGATGGGTGGCTTCGTCATCGAGAGGCCAAGTTCGAATGTTAAAGAGGCTGGCTTTCGAGAAGCTGACAAAGGTCGAAAAAGGAGACAAACCCGCGGCCGCAGCTGCCCCCTCTGATGCGATCATCTCCGGGCCAAGTCTCATTCCGCCTGGCCTCGCAGTCGGCGCGCGGGTCTGCGTCGTGCATTGCGTTCACCTGAGCGTAAAGCTGGTTAGGAGGTCCAGGTGATGCGGACCGCGACCAGACTCAGTCTTGCACCGAACATGTGCATTTCGACCTCTGCCCTCGACCCGTCGTTCTGGCTGACGCTTCGAGCCTATGCTCGGGGCCGCTAACCAGAATGGCCACGATAGTCGCGCGAGCGCGAGAACAGACGAGAGCGAGACCTACGTGAGAGTCCGGCAAGCGCGGAGCGAAGTGTTCACCTGAGATAACGAAATCGCTGAGACGCAAACCAGCCGAGACGATCATCCCGAGCACGGCTAAAGGTGCGGCGGTGCCGGTGATCCGGGGACTGCGGCCGCCGCTGCGTGTAGTGGGTAGTCCGCGAAGTCCCCAGTGCCTCGAACCCTGCGCGCCATGATACAACATCCGAGTGACAGCCGGAGCTACATCGGTCAAGCGGAACGCTACGTCCTCAGGTGAGGCAATACGAACCGCCAACTTTGTCCCGGCTGCTATCGACGCTCTGCGTCATGCAGATGGCACTCGTGTCAGGGCGTTGGAAAGAGAATTCACTGGTGTCCTGAATAAGGAAAATCGTCGTAATTCGTGCGCGCGGTGGCGAGGTCGCCGCTGAAATGTCCGCTTCCTCCAAGCGTCCGTTGGCGAAGAACCGTAGGCCACATTCGTGCTCGCCCGTTGCGGGCGCACGAACAGTAGCTCCTGGGGATGCGTCACTGGTTTGCCTTAACAGCTCTCTAAGTGGTTGACCAAGATGTACGCCCCCTGAACCTTTGGCAGCGCTCCCCGAACGACTTGAGATCGGCCTCGTCGGCGTCGGGGCCGAATAGCCGGGCCTTCTCCCCGTCCCGGCTGATGCCCTCGCGCAGGAGATAGCCAAGATGCGGGCGAGCGGCGCCGAACGCACGTTATGACTGGACGACCTAGGTCTTGATGGTCGCCAGACGCGAGCGTCCCGCGAGCAGGCGTTCGCCCACTCGCCGGCGACCCGGCCGGGACGCAAAGGTGGAGCACTGATGATTGGTGGATCTTGTCCGCCGCGCGAGAGAGAGCGGCAGGAGCGCTGAGCGGCGGCAAGCGCCTTGGCGACGAAGGGCGTGGCACGCTGACTCCTTAAGGAGCGGACGCAACCTGGCCGAGGCTGAAAGGGCGCGAGACATCGCCAATCGTGTTCGGCGCCCGCCAATTTGTCCCAAACTCGCCAAAGCAGCGCGATGTCTGGGTGCCCGACAACTATAGCAGGTCTCATATTTGTCTTGCCGGGAAGGCCAGCGATCAGATCAAGGGTAAAATGGGCCACGAAAGGCGGGCATTTTTATTGCAGAGCTTACCGTGAGGTTCGTCGTGACACGCTTCAGCCTACATGTGAACAGGCGATGGCCGTGAGGACGAGCTCGGGCAAGTGGAATGCAACTTTGCGCGACCTGTCTGGTCGAAATGTTCGGGCCATGGATCGCGCTCCAGATCAGGTCGAGGATGGCGAGGCAATTTACTCCAGAGGGGCTGGAGCCGGTCCTCGGTCCGGCAGACGAACGCTTGACACGCCGCGCGGTGTTGGGCGCAACCATCGGCAACATTATCGAATTCTACGACTTCGGGACCTATAGCTTTTTCGCAATACAGATCGGTCAGGCGTTCTTCCCGGCAACTGACCAGTTCGTCAGCCTCATGCTGTCACTCGGAACCTTCGGCGCAGGTTTTGTGACCAGGCCGATCGGAGCCATCGTGCTCGGCTCGTATTCGGATCGGGCCGGCCGCCGACCCGCGATGACCGCCAGCTTTGCCATGATGAGCGCCGCGGTCCTGTTATTGGCTATCACGCCATCGTACGAGACAATAGGACTTGCCGCTCCGTTGCTAGCCATTTTCGCACGCTTGCTGCAGGGCTTTGCTCTCGGAGGTGAAGTCGGTCCAACGACAGCCTACTTGATGGAGGCGGCCCCCACCAAAGCCCGCGGTCTTGCGGTCTCCTTTCAGCCCGCGAGCCAACAGGTAGCTGCGACGGCCGGAGCGTTGGTTGGAGAAATACTCTCGCTCACCATGACAAGCGAAGCGCTCAATGCGTACGGATGGCGGGTCGCGCTGTTGCTCGGCGCGGCTACGTTGCCGTTTGGACTTTGGTTGCGGAGCGTCCTGCCCGAAACGCTGCACCGCCCCGAGGCGCCGGTTCTTGTCACCCAGCCCGAGGGGCGACCACCTACCGATCGCCGCATCATGAGCTTGGGATTTGTCATCTTGGCCAGCTGCACGATCACGACTTATGTTACGGGATACATGACGACCTACGCGTTGAACACCCTCCGCGTTTCCACGCCTCTCGCCTTTGCTACTACGCTCATCAGCAACACGGTCGGAATTTCTGCAGCACTGCTGGGCGGCCTGCTCGCCGACCGCGTAGGCCGTCGGCGTATCATGATATGGCCGCAGGTCACTGCATTACTGATGACCTATCCGGTATTCTTGTGGATTGCAGAAAGCCGCAGTGCCTTGGCACTTCTAGGAGGTCTCGGCGTCCTCACCCTGATCGGAACGATTCCGTATAGCGCCTTCTACGTGAGCATGGCCGAAGGTTTGCCCAAGTACATTCGTGGTCGCGCGTTCGCGACGATCTACGCTTTTGCGATAGCGATTTTTGGAGGCACAGCTCAACCGATCGTCACCTGGCTCATCCACCTTACCGGGAGTGCACTCGTGCCCGCCTGGTACATGCTCTTCGCGGGCGCGGCCGCGCTTTGTGCCATGCTTATGATGCCGGAGACGGCGCCACTCAATTATGTGCCCGACCATAGACGAATGGCCGTACCGGCACGACCGCTGCCCTAGTCATGCCCGAACAGGTAAGGATGACATCTATGATGTCCGAAATGCGAAACATCGAGCCGGAGGACGGGTATGGAGCCAGCACGTAAAAGAGAATCTATCCTGAAAATTCGAGCAGCTTTACATCGAGCAGCAGCTCCTGTCGGAGCGCAGCGTCTCCGTCTGAAATGACTTTTCCCCATTTACCCGATCTTGGCCGATGCGGCAGTTGCACGATCGGCGGATGTCACCGAAAGGCTGTAAGTGAGCCGTCACTCTGATCGTCGTTTAGAGAACAAGAAGGCGCGGCTTGTACTATCTACTAGCGCAAGTACGGCATGAGGATGCGGCCGCTGTCGGAGCAGCGGCCGCACGAGGGTCAATCCTCATCTCTGCTTGATATGTTTCCCGCTGTCAGTGCTGGACGCACGAGGGATCCGTCAAGCAAAAAAACAGATCGCAGATACCATTCAACGGGTCATCCACGCACTCAGGATATGATGTATCGGCTACCGGCGCACTCGCCGCAACCGGCTGCGCGGCAACGTTTGCAGCAAAAGGAGGCATTACCGCCGTTGCAAGCGCGAGGGCGCTCGCGGTCACTAACACAGACTTTTTCATTCGAGATATCGCTTCCCTAGGTTAGCCCCAGCCGCCCTCGAGGGTCTATATGACCACGTTGCAAGCGGTAAAATTGATTTTCTTGATCAGATCTATTGACCGAATGGATAAGTATGCAGCAATCGACGATCGGCTCATCGATGCGATGGGCGACGAGTTTCAAATTTGGCTGAAGCAACGGCTGGCCGAAGCGGGTCTGACGGACGATGCCGAGGTTAAATCGTCAACGAGATCGCCTGCGAGATCAAAAGCGAGGTGATGCACCGGGTGCTTAGGGAGCACGGCATCCAGCTGTAAAAGCTCGGCCAGGCCCGTCTTACGGATTGCTGTCGCGAGCTCGCGCCATGACACAATGAACAGTCCCACCAAGCTGATCGTGCGGCGCAGCCTGCTCTTCCGACGGTGCCACCGTTGCTCACTCGTGGCGGCGAGTGAAAAAAGCAGGGAAATGACTGACCATACGCCGGTGTACTGAAATTGTCTCCGCGGCGCCCGGCGCCATTGCAGTTGAAACGAAGAAGCTCCGACTTACTCGGATTGAGACGCTCAACGAAGAACGACAAGCCCAGCATCTTTTGGGGGGCCAAGGAGGCGTGATGCTGGGGCCGTCGTAGGCTGATGCTAGAGTAGCAAACAGGCGGCGTTGTTGTGCACCGCCCGGTTTGATTCGTCAAAGCGGCCGGGACGCTCAGCTCCCGTACATCCGGACCATCCGCGATCCGTTGAAGCTCGCCCGAAGAGTTTGCGCGCCAGTTCGCCGCGGGCAGGCTGGTGAAAGCACTGTGACACCGGGCGTATCGCCGCCAGCATCTGGTATATCTCCCGCCTGCAATAGTCAGCGGCCCAGCTTCTCGTCCGAGCGCCGATGTTCGCCACAGCAGAGAATGGCAGCTTGCTTGTACGACGACCCACCATCCTCCGGATCGCCAGCCGATACCCCTCCCGTAAGCAGTGTTCTCTCCCAGGCTCCAGCCTTCTGTGAGCTGGAGCCCGACGACGCTCAGCGCAGCTCAGGCAATCCGCCGAGCCGGTCCGAAAGGCATGAACTCACGCCGACGGCTCACCGCCGCAAGACAACCAGCTCACTAGATCCCCAGTCGAGCCATCTGAGCTGAAGCGTGCTCCGGGTCGGGAAGGGGCTGCCACGGCTGGCCAGCGGCGGTGCTCAACAAGGACCTACAGAACGCAGGAGTAAGCTTGCCGCGGTGGACCACGACGTTCTCGTGCCCCTCGGCGGCTCGAGCGTTCTGCCAGTGCTGATTGTAGCCGCGCTGTTCGTCAGACTTCACGTGGCTAGCGGCGAATTCGCGATCGCCCAGCGTTGCCAATTGCCAGGCATGTACCGGCCGCTTGGTATGGATGTGTACCCACATCGGCCTTGGCGTCCCGCCATTGCTCAGCGCCATGGGCTGTAGCTTGATTTCGAACAGCGTCCCTGGCTCTCCCTTCAAGGCGCGAGGTGGATCCACTGACGCCAGTTCCCCCGCTGCCCGCAACTGTGCAAGGTATTTCTGCGATGGAAACGCATAGCTCTTCATGCAATCGCTCGTGATTGCTGCCTTTCGCGCGCTCAATGACTTTGCCTGCCCCTGAACCTCGGACCCCATCCTTTGAAGCCGGACTATCTTTTCGTGCACTTCGGGCACCTGCGCAGCCGTGAGCATGCCCCGTCGGCGAGGCTCCTCCAGCGCGACTACACAGGCCTCAATCTCGGAGGACTGCGTCTGCAAGCGCTTGATCACGCGATTCAGGACATGTTCGGCGTCCTCGGGCTTCATCTGGCGCGCTTGCGAGACGGCGCTTTGCTGAGCCCGCAGATCGAACTGCAGCAGCTCGTCCAATCGCTCAAGTAATCCCGGCAGTGCCTTCCTGGAGGGCGGAGCCTGCCACATCTGGAGGTGATCGGTCGCAGAGGATGACGCAGCTGCCTCCTCCGGCGTGGCGAGTTTCTTTGTACCGAGATCCGAGAGCACGATGACCTTGCCCGTGGGGGCCGTCGTGACATCGGGCCTGGCGAGTTGCGCCGCAGGCGGGCTGGCCGTCGAACTCCCCTCGCCTGCGGCTGCTCCGCGCCTTGCTTTGCCCTTTCTGCGCACTGGAGTGCCTTCACCCACCAGGGCAGTGTTTTCTGGCAGCGCAGCCCAAGCCGGCGGTTCAATCGTCACTTCCGTCTTTGGCTGCAATGCCAGCAGCCGCATGACGTCGTTCGCCGTCACCCACGCACCGTCCACGATCTCGCCAAGCAACTGCAAAGGAAGGTCAGCTTGCGTTCCAGCCTCCCTCAGGGGGGCAAGCATGCCCCTCAGTTGGGATGCAAATTCCGAAAGCCGTTCCATCACTCCTTCCAGAACGGCGCGGTGCTCGGCGTCGAGCACCGCTCCTCCGCGAACGGCGTCGCCCGTCGAAACAAATGCCGGAAAAACATCTCCAACAAAAGTCCCGAGCAGACGCACCCTCCCGCTCTCGTCCATGAGGGCGGCTCGCGCCTCTGGTGCTAACGTGCTCGCTTGCGACTCAATCAAGAGCTGCGCGAGAGCGATCCGCGATTGCAGATACATACACTTGGTAGTGAGCGCCCAGCCTGTATTGAGCCTGAGTTCCGCCTCTTCGGCCTTGCGCATCTCGGGCGTGCTGCTTGGCAAGTGGGCAGTAGCCGCACAGACTGACTGCATCCGCTCGAAGCGCAGCGCCTTCTTTCCCCACCACTCCATGCAGGCAGCATATTGGTTGGCGACGCCCGCAACGACGCGGCTCAGCTGCTCGGGCGGAGCGGTGTCTTTGACATGGTCGAGCAGGGCTGCTGCTTGCTCTCTCCTGTTCTCAAGTTGGTAAATGATATGGGTGGCCGCTTTGTTACATTGGTTCCCCGCATCCAGCGTGTCGTCGCGGAGCCGGCGAGCCTGATCGTCAGGCAGGATACGACGCGCCAAATTGGCAGGCAGATTCGCGTAATGCTCCAGAACTGCTGAGCCTGCTTCGACCACTCGATCGATCAGCTCTTGCGCCTTTTCCAAGTTGCAGCGTTGCGTGGCCGCTCGACGGCAAGCTTCAAACTTCTCAAGCAGGCTGTCCAAGTTTCGCTTTGCCGCCTTGATCTCGTTGCGCGTTGGCGCCGCCATATCTGAAGCCGCAGTTCTGTCTTGAGGCCCGGAGCGCATCCGCTCCAGGACGGCATCGAAGGATTGACCGCGTTCCCCAGGGAAGAGACCAGGCTCCAGGCTCGAACGGCTCAATTCCCCGGCGCTGTCGGCTCCCGCCGCCTCACCCTGTGATGAATCAGCTCGGCCAATACCTTTCATACTTCATCTCCGAATAGTCGAGAGTGCGCAGCCTGTCTGGATAGGCCCCCCAGCTGACGACTAGCTGACCAAGAGCATTCATCTGGATGCACAAGAAAGAAGATCTCGCCTTGTGTTCGACTTCCATCGCAGCTCCTCGTGTTGCTGAACGAGCCGCATCAGTGCCGGCGTGATCAGCTAGGACGTGACCGGGGCCCGACCTGCCCTGCCCGCGAGATAGTCCCGCCCCAATGCGGTGCCTCGGTGCACGCGAACTGGGCCAAGTCATCCCCAACCGCCTCCTGGACGGCAATTTTGGCCAAGCAGGAATGGCTAGCGTATGTCTATCGGCAGACCTGCGCTCGCAACACGCGTCCCGCTATCCAGCAAACAGACTTCGACCGAAGAGCTTACCAAGTCACCAGCCATACACGGGCGTGGCGAGACGCCGGAGGCCATCAGCAACAACATTCTCCAGGTCCGAACTGAGCAGAATCGACGTTGCGCAGCCTTCAAACTACATCTCGCCAAAGCCGGGCCGCGCCCAGGCCGGTTAAATCACACTCATAGAAATATGGCAGCGAGGGTACCAATCGCACCGAACATCAAGCCTATCAACGAACCGGCTGTCGGCACGTCTCTAAAGAGCAGGAGGGTGAGCATCGGTTCCACTACCAGAATCGCTCCCATCGATATCGCGACAATGATCCAGATATTCTTCAGATGCATGTAGCCCAGCGCGTATCCGAACACGAGGAGGATGCCGCCGAACGATATCAGGAGAAACATCGGCAACAGCATTGCCAGATCACCGCCGGCCTTTCCAAATTGCCGTGAGGCAATCAGCTCGGCGAATATCGAAAGCGCTTCTCCAAGGAAAATCGCTGCCACCGCTACAATCTTCAACATCAAATTCATCAGCCTCTGCGGTCCCGGCTACCCAAGGCAGCCCGGAGACGCGGCATCGGAGTTACCGTGGCGGTTGGCTTTTCGGCGTCAGGCGCTTTGCAAGTCGTCCGCGCGCTACACTATCGCTCCTCACGTGTACTTCGAACATCTGCCCGGCTGATATAGATTCCTACATGCAGCCATTGTTTCGCGCCGACCAAACCATCTTCGCTGCTTGCAGAAGCGAAGATGGTTCAGGACGGCCCACCCCACCGCGTGCCGGCTGCCAGACCGGGAGCGACCAGGGCCTAGGCTGCAATCCGCACGGGGAGAGCGGAATAGCCGTGCACGAAGTTGGACGCAATTCGCTCGGGTTCGCCGACAACCTTGACCTCCAGTCCCGCACCCAAAATCTCTTCCCAGAGGACTCTCAACTGCAGTTCCGCAAGATGTCGACCAAGACAGCGATGGATACCAAATCCGAACGAGAGATGCTGCCGTACATTCTTGCGGTCGATGACGAAACTGTTGGCGTTCTCAATGATCTCTTGGTCTCGGTTGCCGGAGATGTACCACATGACGACCTTGTCGCCCTTCCTGATCTGCTTCCCGCCTACGATGCTATCGGTCGCGGCGGTGCGGCGCATATGTGCGATCGGCGTCTGGTATCGAATAATCTCGGACACGGCACTCCAGACCAGCTTGGGATTGTCGGTTAGTTTTCTCAGTTCGGAGGGGTGCTGACTCATGAACAGGAGGCCGCCGGTAATCGAGTTGCGCGTGGTGTCATTCCCCCCAACGATCAGCAGAATCAGATTCCCGAGAAACTCATTCGGCTCCATATGGCGTGTGGCGGGCGAATGCGCCATCAAGGAAATCAGATCGAGGCGCGGCTCGGCATTGATGCGCTCGTTCCAAAGCCGTGTGAAATAATCCAGGCACTCGGATAAGATTGTGCTTCGCTTATCCCAGCTGTCGATCGCATGCCCTGCTTTCGGAGTTCCAACAGCTACGTCTGACCAATAGGTCAGGAGTCGCCGATCCTCAAATGGAAAGTCGAACAACGTGGCGAGCATCTGCGTCGTCAACTCGATGGAGACCATCTCCACCCAATTGAAGGCATCATTGCGCGGCAAGCCGTCTAGAATCGCCCTGACCCGAGAGCGGATCAAGATTTCGAGTTTCGCCAAGCTTTCCGGTCCGACTATTGGACCCACGGTATTACGCTGCTCGGCGTGCTGAGGAGGTCCCATCTTGATGAAACTCTGGGTCCAGTGCTCGGCAGGCACGTCAACAATAGTGACACCTTGCTCTGACGAGAATGCTTTGTGGTTTGTGTCTACCGCTACGATATCCCGGTATTTCGTCAGGGACCAATATGGGCCATGAGGGCTGTCTTGACAGTAGTGAACGGGATCTTCCCTTCGCAACCGCTCGAAGCACCCCCATATGCTGTCGTCTTGGAAGCGCTTGGCCTCGCTTACATCCAGATTTCTTAGCGGGACAACACACGCGTCGTCAGCTCTATAATCTTCCAATCGCCTTTCCATATCATCTCCGCAGATTCTGCTCTCGAGAGCTTACGGATCCAAAGGTCGCGATTCACCGTTTTCGAGCTGCCGTGACGTTTGGCTGCGACGCGCCGCTCGAGCAGACTATCTCAACGTGCGGCTAGCCGACCCTACCATATTGGGCAGTTCGGTATGGATTGACTTTTCAAGTTGATCTACTCAGTGGATCGTGAGAGCTTCACCGCTGGTGGGACGATGGCTGTGCGCTTGGGCAGCGCAAAGCGGAATGCACAGTCATAACGTAGGCGCTGCGTTCAGGCGCGGCCGGAGTGACTACTTTTGTCAAAATCACGACATTCATAATCGTCTGGCTAGGACTTTTCAGGTAGATCGATCCAGATATCCGGAGCACCATTCAGGAGTGTATCCTGATCCGGAACGTAGATATTATCGAAGACCCTGAGGCCATGAGCCGTTGCCGCTGCAACAATTATGAAGGGGAGCTTGACCTGCTCCAGGTCTGCGAAGCTATCAGCGCCAACAATGCGAACAAAATCGAGTTTAAACTGTCGGAACGCTATTTGAGTTGTAGCCGACGCGACAAGATCCTTGACGCTCGACGCCCCTTGGGCGATCTCTTTTCTCGAATGGTTGAGGGCCGTGAAGAGACACGAAAGCTCATCAAGCTCGGATCGGCTAAATCTTCGCAAGCGCGACGAAATGGGAACTCCGTTCCTGTATCTCACGGTCGGCACAAATCGTATCTCACAATCAAGAAGCAAGTCTGCGACAGCGCGCTTCACCAGGATCGCCTGACCGATATCCTTGAGACCGAAGTAGCTGCGAGTTGGTCGCGCATAACAAATCCAGCGGATTGCCCCCGTAACGGCTTCCTTCAAGTACGCCTCAGGCCCATCTAAACGCAAATGATAGTCGCCTTGCGATACGAACGTTCGATAGCCAGGCGGGAACATTTCGGTGTCGTTCGAGGAAATCACGGCAGTTGCTCCCGCACGTAGGGCAAGTCCAATATCAGCGTCCAAATCGAAATCGTAGCTCCCACCTGGTCTAAGCTGAGTCTTGTTCGGGTAGACTGTGACAATCGCGACGTCATTCTCCGATGCCGCTCTTCTGATCAGTTCTGCATGCCCATGATGCAGGGCGCCTAGGGTGTGTACCGTCCCAATACTCTGACCTGTTCTCGCCACCTCCCGGATGAACGCTTTGCCTGCGGAAAGACATCCCAGATGCATTTTCTTACTCCAGTTCTTTTGGACCCCGAAAGAGTGGTCTGATCGGTCGGATCGCAGAAGGTAGGCCCTGGTGTCGTATTGGCCGCGCACGCCTCCGAGCCCCAAAGAGCTTTAACGCCCGCTCACAGCTCGGACCACCGCACCAAGCTGCTCTAAGCTCACCGACATTGTACGCCCTTCTATTTTGCGATTTCCAAAGCCGTCAGGTCGAGCCTTCTCGACCACGTCTGATCAACGATGAGAATTCAGCCAGATAGCTTGATGACTCGCGCGGCTGATCAGCCTTCAAAGCGGTCTGCAGTCCCGGACATCGGTCGGCAAAAAACGGTGGCTCGAATGTGGTTATCTTAGCGCCCGAAAAGTCGACCTTTACGAAGCTGGCCTGGAACGGCGATATCCCACTCAGATTCGCGTCGCGCAAGGACGATTGGTTCATGCGAACGTATGCGACGCGCGTTGCCTCCAGGTTGGTGTCGGTCATTCCCGCGGCGAGATATGCCTGAACGAGATTGGATCCTTCGAGATTTGCGTGATCCAATGCCATTGATTGCGGGGGATCACCGGTCATCATCGACCTGTAGAGGTAAGCCTGGGATAAGTCGGCATATTCAAGATCGCAGTCGCGCACAAAGGCACAGCGGCCACGAAAGCCCGTCAATTTGGAGGCTCGCATTGTGCTCTCTGTAATCGAAATGCTTTCGCCTGATGCCCGAGACAGGTCCGCTCCATCGAGCTGACAGGAATGAATAGAGGCACCGTCCAACACAGCACCGATTAGGTTCGCGTTGGACAAGCTTACGGACAGAAGCCGCGCCTTGGTCAAGTCTGCCTGCTCAAGCTCCGCACTTGAAAGATTTGACAGGTGAACATCAGCGAAGGGAGCGCTCAGAGCCCTCGCCGCAATGCGGCCGCTCACCTTTGAGAGTCTCAGATACGGAAGATGAGCGCCTTCTAGGGTGAGACCGTCGACCGAGGTGGGACGCAAGATCGATAAACAGTCCCCCTTTGACTGGAAGAACGAGCAAGCCGCCAGGTGCGCTTTCGTGATCGTGACTTGGCTCAGCTTGGCAAAGCGGAAGGAAGCGGAAGGAAGGAAGCATTCATTGATGGTCGAACCCTGTAATTCCGCGCCATCAAATACAGCATCACTCGCGTCGCACTGGTAAATGAGAAGTCCGCTTAGCATCGCGTTGTCAAAGCGTGTCCTTTTCATGCTGCAACCGTGAAACAGACTTCCGGTTGCATCAATTACACTGCGCAGACTGGCATCATCGAAATTGCAGACCTGCGCTGCAATCGCGTGCATATACGCAAAATCGAGCTTGGCCCCGCGGAAACTTGCCCTCTCTAGCCCTGGGCAGATAAGGTTTGCCCCAGAAAGGTCTGCCCGATCCAACTTTGCTCCGTAGAGCTGCGCACGATTGAGGGTACAGCGTCGCAACGGGAAATCTGACAGGTCGTGACCGTTAAAGTTCTCGGAGGATAGCTGCAAACCAATTCCAGTCATTCTGATCGCCTCCTCGGTTCGCCTCCCGACAGCGGCCACTGCGCGCAGCCGATCGGCAGCTCGGCTCCAGTACCGAACAAACTCGCCATCTGATGAAAGTTTGTTTTTCGACTCTGACCAGTGCTCTGCCCCTTCATTCGCGGTGCACTCGCTATCAGCGCCGATTGTTTGCGACATGTCGACGATTCCGTATTGCCCGGATTAGGGGGGGCCTGTTATTGACCTCTTTTTTGGTAGTCCTTGGAGTTACGCTATGCGATTTGTGGCGAACTCGTCGGCGAAATGGCGACAAGATGCGTCGGTGAGACACCTATTGTGTCGGTGGCCTCCGCAGCCGGCACGCTTGAGCACGTCAGCCGAATTCTCGTCTTGCGTCCCCACTGCCGCTCGCTGCCATTGTTTACCGAGACCGGCTAACGCTGGCAGCGCAACGGTCGTTTGACAGTGCCGATATGTCCAGAAGTTGCGATTTGGCTCGTCAGCTCTTATAGGCAAATCCACATCGCTCTCCATCAAACCGAATGCGAAGAATTCAAGGTCTTGCTTCTTTTTCAGAAATGGACCCACGGCTTGCCGGCTGAAACGTGACCATTCACAGCGCTGCTCTCAGCCTTTCCTCGGCATTACATCAATTTGATAGCAATGACCGTGCCAGCCGCATCAGTCGTATTAATGGCTGAGTAGGCGTCATGAAATCGATATTGACGCCGAATGTTTTGAACCTGACAAACACGGTCTCATTGTCAGAGACCGCACCATCATCGCAAGGCTATCGTGAAAGCGACAATTCCGAGCTCGTTTGCCGGAGAGCAAGAGCCGCGAATCCTTGCGGGCACCCATCGATGACTTGCAATGCAACACTTGCGGATCGCCGACCTCACGGTTAGCGAGTGTTCGAACTCGGCTAGTCCTGCTCCGCGCGCCCGCCGGTCCATCTAAATGGGAGCCCGGGCCACAGCTGTCCTCGTCGAGCGATGATCGAGCGCGCAATCGTCACCAAATCGGCGCGCAAGGCGAATGCCCGTAGAGGATCGAATTCGAAGGCATTCACGCGATGCCTTCTTCGAGGATCGTAGATAACTGACCTATCTCTTGCTCGCGCACAAGACGCGGCATGGCGGCGATAAGGCTCTTGGTATATTCAGACAGTGGATTACGAAATATCTCTTCAGTGGGGCCACTATCGACGATTCTCCCCCGGCGCATAACTATGACGCGATCGCTGATATGACGAACAACACTAAGATCATGCGAGATAAAGAGATAACTTATGCCGAGGTGGTCGGCGCTCCAGAATTCATCAACAAGCCAGCTGCTTCTCAGGAAGGAGTTCTGATGCCCATTCGCGATCGGAACGTTTGGACTCGCGAGCGAGCGAGCAAGGATCGATAGAGGATCTTTACAGGTCGAAACCACGCAAACGCAATAGTTGAGTATTTCAATCTACTATCGTCTGTTGGCATCCCTTCTATTGCGACGTCTATCTGTCCATCGCTTAGCCCAAATGGTCTCTGATCAGGCTCGGCGCCGGCTCAAAGCGAGGAACATGAATTGATGCGCTCGAGAACACACGACAGATTTGGCCGACCGCACCCCCGGCGTTCTGACCTAAGCCATCACCGTCCTGCCATTAGCAACAGGAGTGCAACCCGCGAGCGCCAAGAGCCGCTTCCTTCGGCCATCCCGGCTTTGGATCAACCCAGGAAGACTGATGCTTGTCAAATTTTCATGCGTCGGTGCCTGGTATCTATCGCTACTTTGACCGGAAACGCGCCGGGCTCGGAGGAAGGAGGGGCCGATACGACCGACCGCGAGATTGCCCTAGGTCTTTTTGTTCAGCTGCGCCTGCAGGTCACACCAACGGCTTGCGCGGCGAGATGTTTATAAGGCGCGACTAACGTTGTGGTGCATTGTGTGGCGCATCGGCTGCAAGCGTCAACGCCCCATTTTTCTTTTCCGAACTGAGGCGCCCGAGCGCCAGTCCTTGCCGCCACGTTCTTTATACACCCGAATCGTTTGTGGCCCCAGCCACGTCTGGTTGGCAGTTCAACGTCTCGCGGCCGCACAGCCTGTTAACGTTGCGAGTTAAGCCACTAACCGTGTGTTGCGGATGCCTGGATCGGAGCCGCACGCCCGGCTCTTGTTTTACGGCCAGCGCCCCGCGTACCGACGCAAGGCCCCGCATCAGCGGTCCCGACAGAGGACAATGAGCTTCAGCCATCCCAGCCCGGACACGAGCCCGACGGCTGCGGCCAGACTAAGCTGTTCGGACCACAGCTAGCATCTTGACGAGCATTTAAAGGAGCTCCACTGGGAGCCGATGCAAGCTGGCCCAGGCATACTTCTCCACGCCGCTCAAGCCCACCGATAGCCGCGCTTCCGCCGCGCTGCTTCTGCCGGACCTTCACACGGCGCTGCCGTGGAGCGGATACCGACGATGGCCCCATCTCCAAACTCCGCTCTGCAATGAACAACAGGCTCGCTGGCATAGTCGGAAGGGCCCCGAATTTTCTTCAATGAGGCTGGTCAGGTGTTCGACAGCTAACCCTTCTAGCATGGCAAGACTTTGTCCGGACAGGAGGCCGACTTGATGGCCCAAACTCTGGAACAGAAGAATGACTTGGATCCCCGGTCAGTCCGGCCCGCACGCCCTCAACACACCGATCCGCTCGAGAACAGCCTCGGTGTGTTTTATCGACATTGCGCGGGTCGCGGTTTCTGATCCTTATCGGATCAACTTCGTACGAATGATATTGACAAGGCTACCAAAGGGAGAAGGGCATGGACCCATTTGAGGACGTCAACCGATCCGAGGCTCGGATGCATCACCTCGAGCCGCGACAGGAAGAGACAGCGCAAGCAGACTTTGAGCAGCGGCTTAAAGAGTCTCAGCCAATCCTCGCAGCATCGGCTTCACCCGTGGCTGGATCGAACCGGACGGTAACGGATGGTAACAAGAGAGCGCAAGCTATACTGGAGAATGAACGGTGCACGGCTCCATCCTTTGTCAGAACGCGCGCTCAACTTGCCGCAACGCTGACGTGCGCGAACATTGCGGAACTCAGAAGAGAAATCGAACTCGCTGCGCAAAGATCAGCAAAATGGTCACGAGTGAGTGGATCGTCAGTCGACCGCGTCGATATTGGCCGCGTTTACGACGACGTGATGGTATCATCATACCTGGAGCTGCAGCGCTTTCAAAACCACGCCAGTCATTGCAAACCACATGCGTTGGACCGTCTAAGCGCGATGGCCCATTTGCGTTCCATGGCGGCTTTGCGTTACGACGCCGCCCCTTGGAATATCTGGGGAGGCCAACGACTTGATCTGGGTCGCGCAGCGGCAGAGCACGTGAGGGGCGATACCAGTTGTTCGCCTTTTGTGTCGCTGTCAGAGGAGGCCTCACAACTGCTCCTTTCGCCGGACGATGACAACGAGTATGGCGCCAAAGTCATCGCGGAAAACGCGAATGAGTTGCACACCTACACGGTGCCGAGGGTCACAACTTGGACGGCGGAAGAGATCGTCAGTATTCTCGAGGACGGACTGAGAATGATGAACCCGCTCTGGCATGGATGAGTGATACCCCGACTGAGGAGCGTGAGGTACTATTTCTGGGCGGAAACTTGGACGACTATCGGACCGCTAGCGCATCTAATCCATATAGAAAGTCAGGAACAAAAGGCTGAGGTACGGGCTACGGAAAGGGTGATTTGCCTTTTCCGGCGCTCGGAAACATCGAACGCAGCGTTTCGCGCTACCAATAATACTCCGGTCCAACTGGCCAGCGCGGGCGACCGGCCGCGTTCCGCGCTTGGAATGAGAGTTTCAGCCCAAACCTGTATGGTCTCTAAAGTTCGCCCACTTATCCTCGGGTTGGAAGGGCCCGTGCCGATCATTATTCACTTTAGCTTTCCGTCTGGCCAGGTCAGGTTTTGCGAAGCTAACATGAGTAGCGATAGAACGAGGTAGTCATGCCCGCCGACCGCAGCATGGATCGATACAACGAAATCAGCCCAACCGACGGCCGCGCTCTTCTCTTCCGTTGGCCGCAATTTGGCTGAACGAGGTGCTCGTCGGCACCTCGGGCGGATGCTCAAGCTTTCGAAACCACGGATCGTTTGCTCAGAGAGCTTAGATCTGCGCCCGAACGCAGTTTACGAGCGGTGAGCAAACCCATAGCAGCCAGCCCAGATGATCTTAAGCGGGATCGTTCATTCACCTTGTGGCTGCATTCGGCAGTACTGAGATTTCAGGTGAAAGGATCCCAAAAAGAGGCGGATGAAAGATAAGAGCGCACCCGGGCCTAAGGTCGTCATCATTGCGGGCCCGCGGCTGGAGCGACTTGGGAATAATGTTCTTACGATAACCGCAGCCGTGAGGACGTCCTTCGAACTCATCTGAAGCGTTCAACTGAGAGCCTTGGGTCCGCCCATAAGACGACTACCTGAACCGCCGACCTTCCAATCCCTGAGATGGAATGGAGATCGGCGGCCCTCATGAGTTACCTGAGCAGCAAGTTCGTACAACTTGATCCTCGTCCGACGAAACGACCGTCAGAAACACTCTGATCTTTCCTGACGATCGAAAGGATTGGTATCCGTGCGAAGGTGTCCGCACGAAAGGATTAAGTCTTCGAAGCGCCCCCTGCTCTGTGCTCTTCGTTACCAGATGAACTTTGCGCCATCCGGCAGTTCGCAGATGAATTCTCCCTGGTTCACGAGTTCGGTGGTCCCGACGACAAGTTTCGAGGCTCGCACCGTCAGCTTGCCTTCGCGGCTAAGGCTATGGCGGATGTACTCGGTCACGGCATGCCCGGAGCTGTCGACCGTTTGATGAGCATTGGCGAAGCTGATGCCGTTATGGACGGTCACCCTGAAGGCAGTGATGACCAGACCGGCTTGCGTCGCGGACGCAGGCTTGACACCCTCCGCTGTGGTACAGCGGCTCATGTCCAGTATGAGCTTTACATTCTTCCCCGCCTGGAGGGCACTGAGCACCTCAGTGTATTTCGGCGAGGGCTCATCGGCTCTCGCCGGCGCGCTCACGCTCGCGGCCGAAAGCAAGGACAATAGGATCGGTAGTGCTCGGCCAGTAAACTTCATATGCTCTTCTCCCTCGATAAGTACCGCAGATTGCGCTTTTAAGGACGTCGTGCTCGCAAGCCGTTTGTCTGCTTCCAGACACACGCGCGCTCGCGCCGGTACAAAAGCAGCCTGTCGCAACGAGGCGCAAGTCGCCGTGATGGCTATTCCGACATCACAACCTCGTAGGTCAGGTTTGCTGGAGTGACTTAGCTTCGCGCGCCGACTTGAACGATTTGATGCAGCGTCTCCTCCGCTTGGAAACCACAAAACGGCAGCCGGTTGCGCTTGTCCGTCGCAGTCCTAACGGGCGAGAGAATGCTGTTCTCACATCTGCATAAGGAGACGATCCAGGAAAGAAATTCGACCAGCCGCAAGCGCCAGTTCGTCCGCCTTGCTGTGCACCGTCTCCCTAGATGACGCGTCCGCAATGAGGTGGTGGAGCGAACCTGACGCGGCGGTCCGAAAAAGCTCAATCAGGGGACCCGATCTCGGCCTGATCGAACACCAATGTCGGAAGGCACAAGGTAGCACCCTATTATGATCCGTCGCTTCGCGCGGCTTCCGTCCAGCTGACCGTTCGCGTCGTTGACGGAATCTATTCGACTCATTCCAAAGCTATTCGCTACCTGGATGCGTTCCATCAAAACAATCGATTTTGTCGATCGCGCCTAAAGCCCCATAATCTCTCGTGATGTATGGAGGCAGCATTCAAGAATGTCCCTTGGCAATCGATTCCTTCTTCAGTCCCTTTCCGGTCAAATCGGCTTGCGCGCTCCGGCGTCTGCATCCCAGAAGTTAGCTGTCCCTGTGCGTCACATAGAGGCATCTCGCCACCGTCTCCTTGCTAGATTGACACGCATGAGATCTCTGACGACCGTGAGGTCACGCCTTAAGGCCTAGCAAAGACGACTGCCTTCACACACTGTCATCGGCTTTGGCTCAAGCTACGCCTTATTGGACCGACGAAACGCTCATGACCCTGGCGAGAGGGCCGAGCGTTCCGCAGGTCGATAGTCTGGCTTCAGAGGTCGCCATCGTTTCAGAATGCTTGCGAGGTCGAGAGCACTGCTACGACCAGCGGTCAAAGCACTTGAATCTCACCTAGCGTCAGATTGTAGGATTTCCGACAGCCCCGCGACACAGAACCAGCTCGCGTGTACCCTTCCTGACAGGTAGCAAGAATTGCGAACGTCTCAAAAGCACAATGCTAAGCCGCTCCGTCCCTCACGCTGCTGGACTGCTCCTCTCCGGAACGCTGGCGGTCGCCATCTGGCCCTTACTGGGCGAGACCCGAACATTCTGGCGCCGTGCACCCCGAAAGACGAAATGGTGCTGGTGTAGTCACCTGGATCTATGCGCGATGACAACCACGAGGAGCTCGATTGGATCGTTCGCAGCTTCCGCTGGGCTGCGGCGGACGAGGGGACCTCGGGCGCGACGGAACTTCAGGGCGGTCGACGTCTTGCGTGCAAAGAGTCGGCTGCGAGAGGGTGTTCTTCAAACCGGGAGGGGCATTGATCGTTTCGTCGAGCATCTCAGCCTGTGAAGCCATTGGCCAGGTGCGTCGCGTGATGTGTCTTCGAATGCGGAAAGACTTGCATTGTCGTGACTTCACGACACGACAGGCTCAACAGCCCAGCAAGACTGACCGCAGACCAAGACGAATTGGGGAAGTTTCCAAATGTCGGTTTCGCTCATCTGTTCAGTCACAAATCCGATCGTCTCCCGCGCTTTGGTTAAGATTGCGCGGCCTGGCGCTATTCGCACTGCAGGCGTTGGCTCAGTGCACGCAAGAACGGCTGTGATCGGCCTGCGAACGCGTCAGCGAGCTGCCGCGGTTCAAACAGAATCAGCTCTCTTGCTCGCATGAGCGGCATGTTGAGCGGCGCCGAGGTCGTAAGCAGCCCCGAGGGGTCCGTGGTCCATCTGACGACAATGGACCGGCAGAGACGGATCGACTGTCAACATGTTCCGCCCTCTCGTTTCGGGCTGTTCAAATTCACACCAATCCAGCCGCCTCTCAGTTCCATCGAGCCCATGGTCAATCGTGACGCGCTCAGGTCTTGACGTGGATGGACGAGAGGCGATGAAATGCGAATTCTCCTGGTTGATCATCATGCGGACTTTGCCCGCGCCGTGAAGGAAGCGCTCTTAAATTGCGGCTTCGCCGTCGACGTGACACGCACGCTGGATGAGGCGGCGGCCGCGCTCGATTGCGCGAACTACCACATGGTCCTGGTCGAAACGGATTTGCCCGATGGAGACGGATTGGACTGGCTGAAGCAGCTGCGGCGCGAGGGACGGTCAATGCCGGCGGTGATGATGAGCAGTCTCAATGATCTCGGACGGCGGATTGCAATTTTCAATGCGGGCGCGGATGATTTTCTGCCCAAGCCCGTGTCTATCGACGAACTCATTGCTCGCATGCGGGCCATTTTGCGACGGTCAACGCAGATGATGGCGCCGGTAGTGACATTCGGGAATCTGCATTTCGATCCGATCGCGCGACAGGTCTCGGTCGGTGGTCGAATACTGAGAATTGCGCGCCGCGAAGTGTGCATTCTTGAACATCTGCTCAACCGCGCCGGCCGTACCGTGCCGCGCGCATCGCTCGAAGATAGCTTGTATGCATTTGACGACGAGGTCTCGACCAATGCGCTGGAAGTCGGGATTTATCGCTTACGCACGCATTTGAGCCAGGCCGGTGCAACGCTAAGGATCAAGACCGCGCGCGGTGTCGGTTACACTCTTGAACTCATTGGCGCAGCATCGGCTGCCTAAGCCGATCCAACTTGAAAGCTACACTCCCTTGAACGTCATTAACAATGCCGCCGGCGCTGATGAGCCGTCGATGGTCGCCAGCGGGTTGCAGTGTGCCGCTTTTCCCCGCCTCTGCTACGTGCTGTGCGCAGTCGCTCTGCTATTTCCGCTTGCAGTCACAGCTCAGACAAAGCGGGATGGCAAGGGAGAACCGCCACGCGCGGCGCCAGGCAGCACCACCGGCACGCTCAACCTAACCTCCTCACAGGGTAAAACAGTTCATCTGACCGGACCGGCTGCGAGCATTTTTATAGCCGACCCGGCGATTGCGGATTATCAGGCGCCATCGAACACCACGATTTTCGTGTTTGGCAAAAAGGCCGGACGGACGAGCCTGTTTGCCCTGAACGACAACGGAGAGGCTCTCGCCGAGCTGCGTGTTGTCGTTACCCAACCGATCGAGGATCTGCGGGCCGCGCTTAAGGCCGAGGTCGGCGACTATCCAATTCAGGTCAGCTATACCCCGCGCGGCGCGATCCTTAGCGGTACGGCGCCTAGTGCCGATGTCGTCGAGACCGCCAGGAAGGTCACCGAGCAGTTTCTTGGTGCGGGCGCGCTGGTTGTCAACAAGATCCAGGTCGCCGGCTCATTGCAAGTGAATCTCAGCGTACGGGTGGCAGAAGTCTCCCGCAGCGCCGTCAAGGATCTCAACATCAACTTCACGGCCTCGAGCCCAAACGGCGCTTTCCTTGTGACCGGCAAAGGGGGCGGGTCCGGCGCGGCCGGCGGCGGCGGCACGATCGGGATTGGGTTTAGCGCCGGCAATACCAACCTGAGCGCTGTTCTCGACGCTCTCGCGAGCGAGCACCTCGCCTCAATCCTGGCTGAGCCGAATCTAACGGCCATGTCCGGCGAAGCCGCAAGCTTCCTCGCCGGCGGCGAATTCCCCATTCCGGTGATGCAGGACAACCGGCAGGTGTCCGTCCAATTTCGCCAGTTCGGCGTGAGCCTCGAGTTCGTTCCGACGGTTCTCAACAATAATCAGATCATTGTCCGTGTGAAGCCCGAAGTCAGCGAATTGTCGAGCGAAGGCGAGGTCAAAATCAATGGCATGGCGGTCCCTGCCCTCTCGACTCGGCGGGCCAGCACCGTGGTCGAGCTCGCCAGCGGTCAGAGCTTTGCAATCGGCGGCCTCATCAGGCGCAACTTCAACACTGATATCGGCGAGTTTCCCTGGCTCGGCGATGTGCCGATCCTGGGCGCGCTTTTTCGCTCCTCATCGTTTCAAAAACGTGAAACCGAGCTGGTCATTATTGTCACGCCCTACATCGTACGGCCCGCATCGAACCCGAACAAGATGAGTGCGCCAAGCGACCGCATCGCACCGCCCTCAGATGCGGGGCGGATTTTGACAAACACGGTGGCCCGGCCGCCGCGAGATCGCGATGCGCCTCGCGCCAGCACACCAGGATTGACCGGCAGCGCCGGCTTTATTATCGAATGAGGATCGCCAAATGACTTTGCGACATCTGTGCTACCCGATCGTTATTGGAGCAACATTGGGGGGCTGCGCAAATACTGCCTCGATCCAGCCCGCGCCGGCTGACCAAGAGATCCGGGTCGAGCAGAAGAGTAGCGTGCTGTTCCTGCAGAGCCTTCGTGGCCCCGAACGGCATCGGCTGCGAAGCTTTATTGCAGCGACCAGTCGCGGCCGGCGAGATGCCCTCCATGTGCGTGTCATCGGCCCACCCAGACTCATTGCACAGGTGGCCCACGAGGCTCGCGCCATGGGCGTTGCCACCTACAACATCCACCTGTCCGCTTCTCGTGTGGATTTGCCGGCTCGTTCCGGGGGGAGGATTGAAGCGATCACTTTCGAAGCCCATCCTCCGGTCTGCCCCTCGCTCTCCATCGTCGCTCCTACAGTGAACGACAATTCGTTCAATCCAACCCTTGGCTGCTCAGTCCGGAATAACCTTGCGGTTATGGTCAATGAACCTGGCGACTTGTTAGGCAATGGCGCTGTCATGCCGACCAGTGGTGATCGTGCAGTGCTTCCCTTCACCGCACTTGGGGCCACGTCGGCGGGCAACAGGAGCAATTTGGAGAATGAAACGCATAGCAGGGTTGCGCCAGAAATCCAATAAGCGGCTCGTAAGACCCGAGCAGCATGAACATCGGTTGGCCATTCTTGTCCATATCAGTCTTGGAATCGGCCGACGAGCCTCCTGGAATCCAATCTTTGCCCGGTCCTTTTCTTGGGATCGTGCAGCTTGCCGATCAGGTTCTGGGACAGTTGGGTCGTTGACCAGAGATTTGAGCGCATCGCTGTTTTGCGCGACGCTAAACTAGGCCGGCGGCAAAGACTGCCTTTGCAACCCTCTCGAAACACTCCATCGGAACGGCCTTGCCCATCGCACCCTTCCGGATCAGCTGACGCGCCAACACATGATCCTCGACAATGCTCAGACGTTGGGCGCGCGCCTCCGCCAGTAACTGTGAAGCCGTTTCGCCCTCGCCGCGGCACACCAGTACCGGGACGCCGGTCTCGCCCCGAACGTAGCGCAGTCCAATCAATGTCGCTCGCCCCGTCAGTATCACTGTCGCCCGATGAATGCCGAGCGGAGACTCGTTCGCCGACTCCCGGCGGAGCCTGCGGTGTTCACCCTTGATCTGCGGATTACCATCCTGTTCCTTGGACTCGCGCTTGGCTTCGCTCTGCGTCATGCGCATGTCGCGCAAGAACAACCAACGCTGAATGAGCAGATCGGCCAAGCCGCCAATCAGAAGAGCGCCGGCAGCAATCGCGATCAGCACTTTGAGCTCTTTAAAGACAAAACCAAAGCAGCTCAAATCGCACACGGGCAAGTATACCAGTGCCCTCCAACTTGCGAGCACAGTGAAAACGAACGTAGCGCCAAGAACCAAAACTTTGACGATAGACTTTCCAAGCTCGACAACCGACCGCTGGGAGACAATCCGCTTCAGCCCTTTGACGGGGTCCAATTTCTCAAAGCTGGGTTTAAGCGGCTCAACCGAAATCGTCAGCCCGCCGCCGGCCAAGACACCGGCCACAATCGCCGCAGCAACCGCCGCACCTAGGATGGGAGCCGCGGCTGTTATAGAAAGGTCCATCAATCCGACCAACGCCTGCCGGGCCGCACTGTTGAAGGGCTGTTCCTGCAGCTTGTCGGTGAACCGCACGGCTTCGCGCCATCCGTCTTCGATCGGGCCCGCCCTGAAGCACAGGCAGCCGAAACCAGCGCAAAGGCTTGCCGCGGTAACAAAGTCGGCGCTCCGCGGGCTCTGCCCTTTCTTCCGCGCGTCCCTCAGCTTCTTGTGACTTGGTGGAAGGTTTTTCTCTTCGCTCGTGTCGTTCATTTCAAGAACTTCTCGAGCCACTCCAGCACGCCGTTGAACCGAATGATCTCTGCTCCCATATATTCGATCAGGAAGACGGCGTAGCTGGCCATAATGATGCCAAAGGCGGCATTCTTGATGGTCGAAGAGAGATCGTTCAGCTTGACTTGCGGCGCAAAGCGCCCGAGCAGCATGAGGGATACGTCGATCAGAAGCAGCAGAGCCAGCACGGGCCCGGCGACCACGAGGGTCGTATGCATGATATGGTCGAGAAGCCCGATAAACTCCATTGCCCCGTGGTGGGTCAGGGGCGGTAGCAGCCGATATACGGGCCAGATCAGATAACTTCCATAGAGGCATCTGACCATGGTCTGCAGACCTCCTGATACAACGAAGATCGTAACCGCGGCAGTCCCGAGAAAGAGCCCCATCGGGGCGGCTTGACTGCGTGTGGCAGGATCGTCCACCTGGTTGGAGATGCCGCGCTGGGTATCAATGATGTCACCAACGGCCTGGATGCTCCAGAGTGGTATACTAAGCAGAAAACCGAACAGCAGGCCGATAAATATCTCCTTCAAGCCGAGGAGCGAGACCGCAACCATACGGGTACCCGGATCTAGTGTCTGCAAGCCGTTCCTGATCTGCATCAAGCAAGGCAATCCAATCACAACCGTCGCGCTTGCGCGGATAATCCCGCTAATGTGCGGTCGCGTGAATACCGGAAGAACCAGCATAATGCCGAGGGCCCGGGCCCCACCAAGTCCGGCCGCAACGACGAACTCGACAGCAGTCTGAATCAGAGTTTGCGTCTCGGTAGGTGACAAGGCATCCATTTGAGCTCAGCTCGGCGTTCCTTCAGCCAATGCAACCGTCGCACTCACGTCGCCATGATGTGAGACGTCAAGAACTCTGCAGATCTCGTGTCCGAGCGGTTGCAGAGCGACAGGTCTCCCACAAGGCAGATGACTTCGGCTTCAACCATCCATATGACTACAGCCATCCGGCGCAGAGGTATGACCATTCGATGAGAGCACCGGCGAAAGCCGCTGCGCGCCTACAAGCCACGCTTCTTCCGCTCTCACCGGCCGCAGCGCGGTTTGGAGATCTGAGGGCCTCAAAGCTTCCATCAATTTCGCAGTCTATGGAGATCGGCTCGAGCGGCACCTTCATTCGCAGGCTCATTCACCAGAACGCCAGAATCGTGGGGCCGCTTGCAATCAAAGCAGTTCGCCCGTTCACTGCGTCGACAACTCGCCAGGCAATGCATCGAGGACCAGGTCTCAGCAGGTAATTCCGTCACGTCGTAAGCAAAACCCAAATCGAATGGATAGAACTTCCAAATAGGGTCATTCTTCCTCCGAATAAGGCAGGCTCACGGAGCCGAACAGGACAGTTCGGATACCTATCCGTCGCATGCTAGTGAGGCGAGCTTTCGATAAGCTGACGAACTCGCCCTTTTGTGGTTCACGATCAAGGCCGACAAACGCGCGCTATAGCTAAAACTCAGACAGCCGTGCGTTCCGCGCTCTAATACCTCGCTGTGAGCGCGGGGAACTCAGTGAAGATCTGCTGGGCTTGCTCGATCAGCGGCGCGCTCAGCACCGGAGCAAACAGAACGAGCACGGCGACGACGACGAGGAGCTTCACGGTAAGCGGCAAGGTTTGATCCTGGAGCTGGGTTGCTGCCTGCACGATGCCGATACCCAATCCCGCCACGAGGGCTGCCAGGAGCGGCGGTAGAACCCAGATCATGAACAGGACCAGTGATCGGCTCAGGTGGGTGAGGATGCTGGCCTCGTGCATCTCAACTCCCCGCAGATGCGTAGCTTAAGACCAATCCGTGCATGAGCCGTGACCAGCCGTCGATTGTGACGAACAGAAAAAGCTTGAAAGGAACGGATATCATTGTTGGTGACACCATTGACATGCCCATGGCCATCAGAATTGTCGTCACAATCAGGTCAATTGTGATGAACGGAAGATAGAGAAGGAAACCGATTTCAAACGCGCGCTTAAGCTCCGAGATCAAAAAGGACGGCACGAGGATCGCAAAATCATCGGCTGTTGCGTTGCCGCGCATCTCCGCCGACCAGATATGTTCCGTCGACGACAGGAAGAACGTGCGCTGCTCCTCAGTGGTGAACTTCTTGAGATGGGCGCGCAGCGGCTCGCTGCCCTCCTTGGCGGCGGTCAACCAGTCGTCGGCGGTTTGGTAACGAAGTTGCATATCGGTCACGCGGTTGTATGTTTGCTCGAATACCGGGGCGTCTATGAACACGGTGAGGATCAATGCAGCGCCATACAGAACGATGTTCGGTGGTATGGACTGAGTGCCGAGCGCGTTGCGGATCAGGAAGAGAACAACGGAAACCTTGATGAACGCCGTCGTTGTGACGACTGCGAACGTCAACAGGCCAAGGCCGACGGTCGTCGCAACAAGCGCAAGGATGCTCGGTTGAATGTCAACCATTGACCGCCAACCTGCTACGTAACCGGATGCCCAACGCTTCACCGACACGTACGATGTCGCCGCGGCCGATCAATTGACCGTTGGCGACAATGTCGACCGGACCGTCCAGCTGCCGGCCAAGCTCGAACACGTGCCCCTCGCTGATGCTTCTCAACGTACCCAGCGGGATGGGCCAGCGGCCGCATTCGAACACAAGCGTGATCTCAACACTGTCGATGTCGGCTTCCGAGGGCGGGATTGCTTGCTCCGCTTGGGGTCGTATCGTCATATTTGCATACCTTAGAGGATGGGACTGCAGGCGGAATGGTCCGCGAAGGATAAGTCTGTCGGCCGCGACCTGCGCCGGCGCCCACAACTTGTCCGCAGCGAGGATGAGCTGGCCATGGGCAAATGGAATGACGTCGGGCAGCAGTGCGTCGCCGGCCTGTGCTTGACGAAGAAGCCTGACGGGCGCCCGCAGCGAGCCGATCTCTCTCGCAATCACGACCGGCAATTCCGAAGAAATCTTGCCTAAGTCTCGCGGTAATTGGCCGATCAACTCGCCTAACACACGAAACGCAGACGGAACCAGACCGTCAAGTGGCGCGAACAAGAACAGGCGGGCCTTGGCTGCCAGCGGTCCGAAAGTAACGTCGAACTCCAAATAGGGGTCTTTGGCCGTCGCGTCTTCGATGCGGATCAGCTGCAAATTCCGCGCGAGCATGATCTCTAATCGAGCGAGCCAAGGTTCCAGAGCAAGTTCTAGAAGCAGCGAGCGGGTTGGGTCGGAAGGTAAAGTAAGGCCATACTGGACCATTGAAATCAGCGCCTCGACGAGAAGGCGGGGCAAGGACAAGACAGCGGTCTCGCCTCCGGCGCAAAATACGCAGTCGAGCATCGACATGGCATATGGCTCGGCCTGCCAAACAAGCCGGCTTATACGGATCGATAGCGGCTTATCGCGAAGGCGGCTCTGCAGAACCGTGCGTGGTGCGGCGACCTCGTTGAGCCACGAGACCACGCCATGCGACAACTTTACCGCTGGCTGAAATAATGCGGGTTCACCCACGGCATTTACCGACAGGTTCCACGGCAGCTCGCGACGTCATAAGAGAACAAGCCATCAGTTCGAGCCACCGACCGCTTGGCTGCGCGAACCACCCTGATATCGGAGCAAAACCTCGTCGTCGGCATCGATTTCGGCTGCACACTCCGAACGGACAGCGGTGGTGCGCTGGACATCGCCCTCAATCTCCTCCCATTTCTGGCTCGCCGCCGAACGCTTGGCCCATATGGTCCGCGCCTCATTCACTGACCGCTGAGCCTGGTCATGCGCGACGCGCGCCTGCTCACGCGCCTGGCGTGCCGATTCGATCTGTGCTGCCAGTCGCCCAAGGACGAGTTGACAGCGACGATCGAGCTCGGTCACGGACATCGTCTTGAGCGACGCCAGCTCCTGATAAAGTTCAGCTTCGACCTTGGCGCGACGATTCTCCGCGCCTTCAAGATTCTCAGACGCTCGCTGCAGCGCTTCGACCGCAATTCGGCGCCTGGCTTCCATGTTGGATAATTCACGAAGCGCGCTTCGCTCTCTCATGTCTTTCACCAGCCGCAATTTCGACGCTTGCACGAGATTTAGGCCGTCAGACGCGACATCCATGAAACGGTCTCCTCAAAGCTAGACGGCTCGTCCTGTCCTTGGCGCAAGAATGCGCGCAGTTCCTCGATCGAATCGATTGCCCGATCGGTCAGTGGATCGCTGCCCGACTTGTATTCACCGACCTTGATCAGGAACTCAGCCTCATTGTAGCGCGAGAGCAGATCGCGGAAGACGGATGCCGCCTTGCGATGTGGACCAGAGACGACCGCATCCATGACACGACTTCGGCTCGACAGCACATCGATGGCGGGAAAATGCTCTCGCGAGGCCAGCGCGCGCGAAAGCATGATATGACCATCGAGAATGCCGCGCGACTCTTCGGCGATCGGATCGCCCGTGCCGTCACCTTCGACCAGCACGGTATAGAATGCCGTGATCGAGCCCCGCTCGCCCATACCGGCACGCTCCAACAGACCAGGCAGCAGCGCAAAGACGGAAGGAGGAAAGCCGCGCCGGGTAGGAGGTTCTCCTGCGGCAAGGCCGATTTCGCGCATCGCACGGCTAAAGCGCGTCAGCGAATCCATCATCAGAACGACCTGCAGCCCTTGATCACGAAAATACTCGGCGAGTGCGGTCGCCATATGAGCGCATTGCGCCCGCTCCATTGCCGATCGATCGGATGTCTCAACGACAACGATCGTGCGAGCGAGGGCATCTCCAATATGACGTTCGATGAATTCGCGTACCTCGCGTCCACGCTCTCCTATGAGCGCAACCACGGTGATATCTGCGGCCGCGCCTTTTACGATTTGCGACATCAGCGTCGACTTACCGCAACCGGCATCTCCATAGATTCCGATCCGCTGCCCTTCGCCACACGTCAGAAGTCCATCCAGCACGCGAACGCCGAGCGGAAACGTCTGCTCGATGCCACGCCGCCTCATCGGGTTGGGCGCCTTGCCGCGGAGCGGACGCGTGTGGATCGTCTTTATCGGCCCCTTGCCATCGAGTGGACGGCCGAAGCTATCGATTACGCGGCCGAGCAGGTCGGGCCCGACTGACACCTCCTGCATGCGCCCGGTCGGGAGCACTTCCGCGCGGTGGGACAAGCCTACCAGATCGCCAATGGGCGTCAGCAATACCCCGTCCGGCAGCAAACCGATGACTTCCGCTTGAAGTGACCATCCGGAAGCGTGATCCTGCAACAGGCAAAGTTCTCCAACACGGGCCCCCGGCAACACGGCATGGAGCAAGGTGCCGATCGCACGCGTGATCCGTCCCCGCACGGCACGCGTATCGACATCCTTTGCTGCGAATCTTAGAGATGCTATCGCCGCATGCACATCTCCTTCTCCGGCCGATTGATCATGGCCTGATCGTTGCGTCGTCACGGATCGCTTTCCTGAGAAGATGGATTAAGGCTGAGACGCAATGTGCGGAGCTGCGCGGCAAGTCCTAAATCGACACTGCCGAACTCACTCCACAGGACGCACTGGTCAGGCCCCACGGCCGGGTCCGGATCAATTCTGACTTTCGGCCGACTATCCGTTCCGTCGAACGCCACGAATTCACGCCTTAGTGCATCAGCATTCACAGGAGACACGTGAAGGCATACTTCTGCGCTGCCATACCTTTGCTCGATGGCGTGACGAACGGTCCTTACCAACATCTCACCCGGATCAAAGGAGCCCAACAAACCGGTCAATATCTCAATCACGAGCTGTGGCAACTCCTGTTGCAGAACGGCTTTTCGCCGGGCCACATCGGAAGCAGCTCGGGCGACCAGCTGTGCCATTTCGTCCGAGCCTGACCTAAGACCTTCGCAATGGCCGCGCTCCCGCTCCTGCTGATAGGCTCTCCTTGCCCAACTGCGAACCCTCCGCAGATATCGCTCGGCTAGCGCGAGCGTCTGCACCGCATCGTACCAGATACCAAGTTCCGCGCATGGTATCAGCGGACCAAGCGGCCGTATCCGCGGGCTATCTGGCAAGTCTGTTTCGTTGGCCGTCATGCCGCTGGCTCCTCCGTGGCCAAGTGGGCCACCACCAAAGACAGTAACTGACCCGCTGAATTGTGGTGTTCGGCTGTTGGGGATTCGGCGGTGGTCCCCACAGGTAAGCGGAAAAGAACGCGCACACGGTCAAGCTCTGATGCGTCCTTGAGCCAAGCACCAAGGCAGGCACATCCGTCATGTTCAATCTGGCTCGCGAGCTTCTGCGGATCGTCAATCGATGTGGTTGCGACGGCGATGGATGAGTGTCGGATTGCGAAAGCATGAGCTTCCGCACCAATATTTTCGATCAGAATCGCTACATCGTGCCTTGACACAAGCTTGAGCACCGAACGGGCATGCCAGATACTGCCGGCGAGCAGGGCCGCCCGACGCGGATCATGCCCGAGCAGAACGTCCCTACCCCAGTCGGTTCCGTTCGAGACCAGCTCACTGCCCATTAGCAATTCGACCAGTCTTTGCTGCAGTCTCGGAGTCTTCTGCAGCTGCAGCACTGTGGCGGCCGACAGGAGCTCATCAAGATGGCCGGCAAACCGGCCGGGATGAATCAAAGCGGCAAGCTCGCGCAGGCGATCGGGATGCGGGTTGAGTGAATGATTTGGGTCAGTGGATGCCATCGATACGGACCTGCTTGCCGCCTATTTCGAATCGGAGGACGGTTTTTTGCCGGCGGACTGGACCGCTCGCTTGCTGGCACCTCTGCCGAGATTTGTCACTTTGCGCCAGGATTGACGAAGCTGTCGCCCACGTGTGCTCAGCAGCACGTAAGATAGAATGCCCAACGCGGCGAGCGCACCTCCTGCACCGATCGCAATGTGAGTTGCGATGAATTTGGTTGGTGCGGCGGAAGCTGCCGCCGGCACAACGGAGACCTCATGCTGAGCTCGCTCAACCGGCACGAACACGACCGCCACCTTGTCGTACGATAGACCTTCGATGCTGTTGGCGACGAGCATCTTGATCTGCGGCAGCAAGGCTGAGAGCTTCGCGTTCGAGGCGTGTCGAATGAAAACCGACGCCGAGGACGGGGTTGCATCCTGTCGCAAAAGATCATTCTTCGGCAGAACGACATGAACACGGGCGGAGAGAACCCCATCGATATCGTTGATCGTGCGCGACAATTCTTCACTGAGAGCATAGACGTAGCGGGCTCGCTCCTCAACCGGAGAGGCAACGAGGCCCGCCCCCTTGAACACCTCACCAAGACTCTTGAAGGATTGGCGCGGCAAGCCATGGTCATTCAGCAGCTCGATTGAGTAGGCGAGCTGCCTTTCTTCCACCTGAATCGTGCTGGTCCCATCCTTACCGACCACACGGATGGCATCGACGCCCTTGCTCAGGAGCAGCCCAAGCATCTCGTTGGCTTCACGCTCCTGAACTTTGGTATACAGATCAGCTTTGCAACCGGCGAGGGTCAGCAAAAGCAGCAACAGGACGAGAGCATCAAGCCGCTTTCTTGCGGGCCGGCCATTACCGATCTTGTCTTTCGTCAAGACAGCCAACGGCCCGCTCAGCCCGCCGATAGAAGCTTATTCAGAGACGAACTGACAGCACCTGTCCCCTTGGAGATGAGCGAAACCTGGATGACGCCGCTGTAAACATCCCGCAGATTCGCCAGCGCCGAGTCGAAATGATCCGCACCCTCCGGTTTTCCCACTGGATGCACCTCCACTTGCTGCACACGCAAGACCGGTTGTGCGGCCGGCCCAAGCTGCAGACTCTTGGTAGGATTAGGCTCGCCGACGAGCGTCGGCGAAACTGCACCCGACGGAAATGGTTTGCCCTGGTGGATAGCAGAAATGCTCTGAAGGACGCGATCGCCTAGCGGGCTCGCCGGCGCTACTGCGCGCTGCACTTCCGGCAGCGATGGAGCTGGCGCGTGCTCGGTCACAGAAGAGACGACACCTTGGTTCGAGGCCACCTGCGCAAGACTCTCGCCAAACTGAGTGTGCGCCGGCGAACAGCCGTTAGAGGCACACTCTACGGAGTTGGCAGGGATCGACGTAACGCCAAACAACATGGAGGAAATCATTTCTGTCACGTGGTGAGATGAGCCGTTCGTTCACACGAATGGGCCGCACCTTAGAGAAGCAAGCTGACCAAAAACTGACGAGCATCTGTCATCTAATGATCACGGTTAGCTTCCAATTTGGGACGAAGCATCGGCTTCCAAATTTTGGGACAAATTCCGGTGCTTGTTCTCAAGTGTAAAAATAGCAGGAATGCTCATCCCATCCACAAGGCTGCACATCTTGAAGAAAGTTCTCTATGCTGGTGTTTTCATTTGCTTTGGCGTCGTCGAGGCGCTCGGCGCTCCCCTGGCGCTGCCATCGACGCCTTATAGTTACACAGTTCTGGATCAGGACCTCGCGGCCGCACTGCAGGAATTCGGCAACAACCTAAATATCAGAGTCAATATCAGCACCGGGGTGAAGGGTCGGATTCGGGGGCGAATGCCGGATCTACCACCGCGAGAGTTCCTCGAACGGCTGATTAATCTCTACAATCTTCAATGGTACTACGATGGGCTGGTGCTCTACGTATCCGATGCGCATGAGGCGCAAAGCCGCCTTTTGGTCTTGAGTCCAATCAGCTTTGATGCGTTCAAGGCGGCACTCGATGCGCTCGACATCTCCGACGAGCGTTACATCGTGAGACCCGTACCGGGAGATGGCCTCGTCTTCGCCTCTGGTCCACCCCGCTTTGTCGCGCTTGTGGAGCAAACAGTAAAAGGACTTGCGGCGGAGGCACAGGCACGGCGAAACCCGAGCGGTGCCGAAAAGCCGCCGCACGAGTCGGTTTTGATGCTGTTTCGCGGATCCTCCAGCGTGGTCATTCGCGAAGGACGACCGAATGACGCTCCTTCGCCGGAGGCACCACATCAAGACGGCGTGGTCCAAACACCCGATGCAGGTAAGAAATGACTTGATGACAACAGATGGCCTCGAAGAGATGCAATGCGTCTGCTTATGCCCTCTGTCAGCTTTTCGAAAGCTACTGCTGCCATTGTCAGAGCGCGGATGTGTAGATGGCCGATGCCGCAGGGTGGCGCAATATGCCAGCAGCATCGGTGAGCGTGCTTTTCCACTTTAGCGCCTCATGCGAGCTTTTGAACAACTCCACGAAGTCCGTCATGCAAACGAGCTTCGTCGCATAAGAATGAAAGCCACTCCGCTGTCCAAAAGGAGGAACAGGATGGACTTCAACGCGCTAAGCCGGGCGGACAACAGCCCAGCGTCCCACTCCTCCTCATCGCCCGCCGGTCCAAGGGAGTTTGAGCGTGAACTAATGGCATTGCATGAAATACCCGAATACAGCCAGGACCTAATTTGGCAGGAACTCGGAGGCAGATCATCGCGTGTCGAGCCATCATTGAGCGGCGGCGAGCGGTCCAATTCCCAACAGCCGATCGCTCAACACCGCGCGGACGCCTCCGATTTCGGCAACGACCTTGTTTGGCAAGATCTTGAGCCTTGGCTCATGCGGGCCGGGTCACCTCACGCTGGACCGTCTCAAGCTGGGCCCGCGTTGCACGCAGGGGTTGCTCCGCCGGAAATTGGAGATTTCGCCATGGCGAACGGTCGTCGCGCCAAGGACGACTGGGTCTTCACTGGCCAAACAGCTACGCCCGCTCAGATCGAAATGCTAAGAAGCCGCGATCTCATACCTACCAGGGGTGTCCGGACAACAACGTTCACCATCCTGGGTGTGCCTCACACGGCGGAATGGCGAGAAGAAGGTTTTATTCGTCTCATACCGTCGCTGGACCCTTCCCTTTGGCCTGTGGGTTCGAGCGAACACTCGCCAAGCGGCTAAGCATGATGACATGAAGAATGCCGAGTGCAGCTGAGCTTCGATCCGCTCGGGGCAATAGGGGCCGCACAATACCGTCGGACTCTTCGAGCATCTACGCAAGCGCCAACTGGTGGGGCGCAGGCGCGAGGTCGCTACGCGTGGGTGATTTCCACCATAAGATGCTGCGGAGACCTGCGACCTTGTTTCACGAATCATCGCACGTGACCATCCGCAGAGCGGCAGACTCGGCCTCTGTAATTTGAGCTAGTGGGCCCGGAGGCGAGCGATCGAGCATAACAAGCAAGGCAATTCCGATATCGAGAACCCATCACCGCCTCTCACACCATCATTGCGCGTCTCGTTGTGAAACCTCTGAGCGCCGTCAGCTTTTGGAAAGCTAATCGAACCTACCATGTGGCGTGAATATCTAGACGGCGATGTGCCTATAGATTGTAGCGGAACTGAGCGCTGGGGGCGCACTGAGCAATCGGAAGCAAGTGGTAGGAGCCATCGAAGCCCATCGACATTTCTTGCTCGTTGTTCGTCGCGATTCTCGGGCTGCGCCACATGACCGGCTTGTGGTGCGATCTCAAATCAGAGGACGTATAATGTCAGTCAACAACCTGTCACTAACCGCCAACTCGAGCTTGTCCGGGCTGGCCCCCGGACCCTCATCGGCGCGGGATCTTTCAAACTTCGAGGCGATGCTGGCTAGTTTCTCGTTGAAAGACGATGACCGTTCGACTGCACAGGATCCGCCGGCTGCAGACTCAGCCAAGCAGCTGACGGAGGAACTCACGCAGGAGGTGCGGAACATCCTCCCGCCGGAGATCAAGGCTGCACTGGACGCATGTCAGCAGGCCCCAGAGCCATCCTCCGCGGAGTCCTCCTCCGCTGCGAGCGCCCCGAAGATTGCAGAGGCACCCGTACAAAGCTCCAGGATCACGTGGAACAGCGGCACGCTGACTGATGCCGAGCTGCAGATTGTGTCGGTGCTGAACCGACACAAAGACAAATGCCCGCTGGATTGGAAATCTCTTGGAGATTTGGCCAACGATCCCTCCACACCGCCGGATCTAAAGGCGGCGATCGAGGCTCTGCAACAGGACCCAGAGCTCTTCTATGCGATAGGCTCGCAAGGTGACGGCCGCTGCGGCGGGAAGATCAAAGCAGGTGATCTCTCCGGCTTCTCCGATCACCACCCTCAGGTTTCTGCTTTCCAGGAGCAGCGGGCAAAGAGCTATACGCAAAACTACATCCCTTCCGACGGCACCCGGAATGGCGAGCCATCGGTGATGACCCAGACCGATGCATTGCGCGAGCTCTATCGGTATTCCGACAACCTGCCTAAGAACCTGAGCCTTGCGGATTTAAAGCGGATCGTCGACGGCGAAGCTAAGACCGGCAAATGCCCGCCACAGGTCCTCGCGGCCGCTCAATACTTCCTCGACCACCCGGATGAATGGAAGCACTTGTACGGAGGCTCGATAGACAAGGTCCACAAAGAGGACTTCCTGCAGGTTGCTTCATCATCGATGAATCTCACGCAAGCCGAGCTCGATACGCTCAATACGATCAGCAAGAACCAAGACGCTTTCTTCGGGAAGGGTGATCTGACCCGGGAAAAGCTGGCGAGCATGGTGGATGACAAGAGCCTCGCGCCCGAGGTGCGAAAGGCGGCCTCCCAGCTGCTCTCCGATCCTGTGTTGTTCGGGTTGATGAACAACGCGATTACGGGCTACAAAACCCACCATAAGTTCTTCGACTTCGGCGGCGGCCATACGGTCGATTCCGGCAACATCAGCAACACCGACTTCAACCAGTTCTTCAACAACATGTCGGGTGCGAACCGCACCGTTCACCAAGTGAAGACGCATGCCGTCCGAACGCCTGCCGAGCAGGACGCGGTCGCGGACATGACGATGGGAGTGGCAGACCAGCCCGACATCAAGTCTCCCAAAAAGAACGGTGGCGCCTTCATGCACGCACTTAATGACGTGCTCAAAGTTGGCTCTAAGGTATTCGACTGGGCCGCGACAGCAGTCGGTGTACTTGGCTTCATTCCAGGCTTGGGTGAATTGGCCGATCTGGCGTCAATGGTGCTCGAAGCCGAGGCGCAAGCTGCAAATCTTCTTCACACTGCCATCAGTGGCGGCAACATAAAGCAAGCGCTGGAAGAAGCCGGGCTGAGCCTTGCGGCACAGGCGGTGGGCTGCATCGCCGGACCTGAAGTCAAATTAGCAATGCGAGAAGGCTTGGTGAAGCAGGCAATTCAAGAAGCCGCGACGGCCGGCGTCAACCTGCCGGTTTCGGTGGCCCAGTCCTACGCGGAGGATTATCTGAATAACCTGAAGGCTCGCATCGAATCCGAGCGCTTGCAAGCTGCAGGCGCTAATGCCTAGGCGGAGCGACGCTATCTTCTCAGGATCACGCTGGAAACGCTAATCGAGCTTGCGCGGCCTCCGCGCGGTTGGGCCTCTCTGCCGAGCAGTAGGTCGCGCAAGCTCTACTAGCATACTTGAGACCGCCTCCGAATCCGAGGAACTTATTTCGGCTTCTTCACTGCGTACAAACTATGTTGGCCGCACTCGATCGTTCGAATCCGACCTCAACTCCAGTCTGCCGCTGTGAAGTTCACATCGACTGCATACGCCGCCTGTCAAGACCGCGATGCATTAACACTACGCGACAGACCGGCCGCAGCCGCGGAGCCTGCCGGTTGCGCAAGGATCGAGAGCACATTGGTCCAGAGCGGGTAGAAGTCCGAAGGGCTCTTTCTCGAGTGGCGGGCTTCTGCTCGGTCTCCCTGAAAGTAAGTCGCGATTGACGGATCTGCTATGGGCCCGCCAGGACCGAGAGACCGCTCTTGGCCGCTGAATCGGCCGTCAACACTCTGGCTTTCCGCCTCGCTCCGACCAGGTCAAGCTCCATGCCGCTTCGCCTGACTCCAAGCAAATTGTCGAAAGAGCTCGGAGGCATCGCAAGGGACGTGAGTTCGAGATTGCAGCACGTCGGCCTCAAAACGCTTTTGTTAGTGGTGGCTTTGATATTTCGCTATTGAAGCTTTCGAAACGATGAGCAACGTGCTCACCCGATCAAGCTCCACAAACGATTGTTTGTCTTAACCATCTGATCTCCAGCTTTCGCGGGCAACTTGTTCAAATACGGTCGGCTGGTGAAGACATATAATGATGATCGACCATCGGCTCATTACATTTTCTACGACTCGTCAGCTTGTCGAAAGCTAATACTTGCATAGTGGAGGGCGGAAACTGCCTCCATTGGCACGATCGAATTGACATAGGAGAACCCGATGCGCGTTACGAGCTCTAGCGTCGCTGGGCACGTTGATGCTGACCTCCATGCGGCTGGCGGCAAAAGCGGCGGCAAAAAAGGATCTCACAAGCCTGGCGAGCGCGACGATCATGCCGGATCGCCTGATGCAAACATTCCCGTAAATGGCGGCGCGTCCATGGGCGGCAACTCGCAAGAAGCCGCTATGCAGCAAGCGTTCAGCGTCGCTTTGGGAGCCGTTGCTCTCCAATTTGCGAATAGTGCAATGAGCCATTTCGACGATGTCATGGCCGAGACAGAGGAGGATTCCTGACGTCGCATATTGCGACGTTAGGAAATAGGAGCCGCACGTCGCGGCGAAATTCGAGCACACAGGAGAATAGTATGTCTAAAAACGTTGGTGCGTCTCATACCTCGACTGCAGGTGGGGCAGCCGGCACCGCTACTGCTGCAGCCGGTTCCACGGCTGCTGAAGTTGCTGGAGAGGCGGCATTCCAACGGCAAATCGCCGCTCTGACCTTGACCAGCACAAAGGCTGCTGAGAGGGATGTTGAACTTCGCGTCGTCTCGACCGAGCTCTCGACCGTCAAGAAAGCGGCCGATGAGCGGGTGCAGTAAGGGATGAGATGGGGCGACGTCGCCGCCCCACTTTCCCCGGCTGCTTAGTCTGTGAAGTCGCACGGGCCGTACGGTTTTGCCGTACGGTTCCGTTCGCTGTTCAGGAAACCGATCGTGAATGAACCAAATTGCCCGCATTTCGAAGTGTTGTCGGGGTGTTACTCCGGGCTGACAAGTAAAGTGGGGGTCGGATCGTGTCTGATTGGCAGCAGCCTCGATGCTGACTTAATCTTCGTCGAACAAGGCCTCGAACCGCACCATCTTCGTGTCACCCCTCATTCCAATTCAATCGAGATCGAGGCCCTTGCGAGGGACGTTAGGATCGAGGGGCACGAGACTGTTTTACCGAACGAATCCATTGTTGTCCCTCTTCCTGTCGTTTTGCATGCCGGGGCGATGTCCATTCGCTGGACGATCGAGGACTACAAACAAGCTGGCTCCATCGACTGCCGGCATATATCGCTCGCCTTTCTCGCTTTGGTCCTGATCAGCTCTGCCGCGGTTGGCGCAGTCTCATCCAGTTTTGTCCAGACCGATACCACCGTGGCGTCAAGTCCGTCGTCCCCTGCTCCGGACATTGCGCCCAAGCTGGCGCTCAGCGCTCCTGATGCTCTGGCCACCGATGCAGCTGCCGAACGGTTGCAAAAGGAAGTTGACAGAGCGGGACTTGTCGGCATCAAGGTCGGCTCTGGGGCGGGCGTTGTCACCGCCGATGGCTCAGTTACGCCCGCCTCGCTCGCCACATGGCGAGACGTCCAGCAGCGGTTTGATCACAATAGCAATGGCGCTTATACGCTCGTCAATGCGGTGGCTATCAAGGATGAGAAGACGCCTCCCGCAATTGGGGTCCAAGCTGTTTGGCGCGGGAGCGACCCCTATATTGTCATTGCTGGTCAAAAGTATTTCGTCGGCGCGCTCTTGAGCAATGGATGGACCGTCTACGCGATTGAGGAAGGGCGTGTTCTGCTGAGCCGGGATGGCCGGCTTGCCACTCTGCCCTATTAGCGTTTTAGGCCGCAGGTAAGGAAGCAAAGTGCCATGACTAGGCTGCCCCCCAATCCCGTCGAGCCCGCCACCTCTTTTCAGGAGCCAAACGTTGATCATCATGCATCTGCCATCACGCGGGTCAATTCTCGAGCCAAGTCCATCGGGATCGACCGGACGCGCGGCAATGATCACAAGAGCCACACCTCAATTTCTCGCCATAGTGACGTGCTGGATCGGTTGGTGGACGCCACGATCGAGAGCGCGCTCGAGCTCAGTTCGATCGATGCAGTTTCGCGCATCAATCTAGACGAGGCGCGCGCCCCGCCAGGTCAGATCGAGCCAAGCTCGGAACTCGCTTGGCTTAACGAGCCCAATCTCGCGCACAGTCTGCTCTCCTTCGTGACGCCGCGCTTACGTCATTCGCATGTTCTGCGTCCAGAGCAACACGGCCTTCTTCTGGAGCGTTTGGCTGATACGCTATCAGCCGCGCCAGAGGATTTGGTGCCACGTGAAGGGGCCGCCCTTCTCCAACTGGAGCTGCAACGTTTAATCCTGCTCCGGCAGAGTCACAACGGCTTGATCAAAGGCTAGCAATGGTCGGGCCAGACAAAGTGCAACACTTCACATCTACACAGCCGCCGATCGTTTCCGAACCCGGCGCTATCGAGCTGATCTCCGGGCCGGAGCGAGATTTGCTCTGCGTGCTTTCTTATGTCTACCTTGCGTGCGGACAGAGCGCCAAGAGCCTGGCTCTGTTGCGGCTGGTCGCTCACGAACAGTCTCAAGACATCGGCCTGCTCCGCATCCTGGCCTACGCTCTCATCTCGGAGCGTCGCGGTGACGAAGCACTGTCGGTATTGGACAGGCTTGACAAACTGGATGACGAGCCGTCTTCGTGTCCGCCCTTGATGCTGATGCGCAGCCACGCCCTGCGCCACGCTGGCCGCATGACCGAAGCGCAAGCCGCCTTCAAACGCTATGTTTTGTTGCGGGGCAGCACAGCTGCAGTCAAACAACAATAAGGCTTCTCATGGCCAACCTTCTACGAAATCTCATCACGCGCGCGCCGGCTCACCCGGATTTGATGGTCGCGTTGATGCTTCTTCTGGCGATCGGAATGATGATCATGCCGATCCCGATCGTCGTGATCGATATGCTGATCGGCTTCAATCTGGGGTTTGCCATATTGCTGTTGATGGTAGCCCTGTATCTCAACACGCCGCTCGACTTTTCGTCCCTGCCGGGCGTCATCCTGATCTCCACCGTCTTTCGTCTCGCTCTTACCGTTGCAACGACGCGACTGATCCTAGCCGAGGGCGATGCCGGCAGCATCATTCATACGTTCGGCGATTTCGTCATATCCGGCAACATCGCCGTCGGCATTGTCATATTCCTGATCGTGACCATGGTGCAGTTCATGGTTCTCGCCAAGGGCGCCGAACGGGTGGCGGAGGTATCGGCGCGCTTCACGCTCGATGCGCTGCCGGGCAAGCAGATGGCGATCGACGCGGAGCTGCGCAACGGCCATATCGATCAGCACGAAGCCCGCAGCCGGCGCGGCGCGCTGGAGCGAGAAAGCCAACTGCACGGCGCGATGGATGGCGCTATGAAATTCGTGAAGGGCGATGCCATAGCCGGACTAATAGTCATCTGCATCAACATGCTGGGTGGCATCACGATCGGATCGCTCTCCAAGGGCATGTCCCTCGAGGAGGCGATGCATCATTATACCATCCTGACGATCGGTGATGCGCTCATTTCGCAGATTCCGGCCCTGCTGCTGTCAATTACAGCCGCAACCATTGTCACTCGTGTCAACGGTCCTTCTAGACTCAATCTCGGCGCCGATATCGTCAAGCAACTTACGGCCAGCACACAAGCGCTACGCTTGGCCTCCTGTGTCTTGCTTGTGATGGGGTTCGTTCCTGGCTTCCCTTTGCCGCCCTTTGTCATACTGGCCGCGCTGTTCTCCGCCGCCAGCTTTCTCAAGGTTGGCGTGCAAGAGGGCAAGACCGCTCCCAAGGCCGGCGCCGGTCCCACCGGTTCGGCCGCCGCTTCCGCACAAGGTCAGAAGCAAACCGTGCCCGCGGAGGCACTTCCGATTACGCTGTTGCTAGCGCCGAGCCTGATGCAGGCAATCGACATAGGGGAACTCGAGCAGTGCGTCGCACGGGTTTCGGCACTGGTTTCAGCTGATCTTGGCATCACAATTCCACGCATTCCCGCCCAAAGCGCACAGCACCTCGCCCAATCGCAATTCCGGGTGGATGTCGAAGGAGTGCCGGTGGAAGAGGGCGCCATTGACCCGACACAACTCTTACTTAACGACGACGTGGCGAACATTGAACTGAGCGGGATCCCCTTTTGGCAGGATCCAGACACGAATCGGATCTGGATCGAACAAGGCCACGCGCCCGCTCTCAAAGCTGCCGGAATAGGGCACCACCGTCCGAGCGAAATCATCGCCTTGCGCGTCCAGTCGACGTTGACACGCTATGCTCAGCGCCTGGTGGGCATTCAGGAAACGCGTCAGTTGCTTAGCCGGATGGAGCAGGAATATGCCGATCTGGTGAAGGAGGTGCTGCGCACGACACCGATCCCTCGCATCGCGGATGTGCTACGTCGCTTGCTGGACGAGGGCATCCCGATCCGGAACACCCGTTTGGTTCTGGAGGCGCTTGCAGAATGGAGCGAACGGGAGCAAAGTGCCGTATTGCTCACCGAATATGTGCGCTCCGTTCTGAAGCGGCAGATCTGTCACCGCTATGCCAACGCCCATCGTGTTGTGGCGGCCTTTATCGTCGAGCGTGAGACCGAGGATATCGTGCGAGGTGCGGTGCGCGAGACCGCTGTCGGTCCCTACCTCGTTTTGGAGGATCGGCAAAGCGAGATGCTACTTGCACAATTTCGCCAGATTCATTCGAGCATCGCGCGCAGTCAGAACCAGCCAGTTATCCTGGGCTCGATGGATATCCGCCGCTTCGTCCGCGGATTTCTCACCCGCAATGGAATAGACCTACCTGTTCTCTCGTATCAGGATCTCGCCTCGGATTTCACCGTCCAGCCGATTGGCTCCGTCAAACTTGCGCCTGGCAAGGACAAGACTCCTACAGGCGGGCATCGTGACCTCCTGCCTGCGGCCGGCTGACGAGCACAGGTGTGGGGTCGTGAGGTCGCTTATGAATTCATGTAAGATTAATGTTCTGCGGCGCTGGCGTAACTTTCGTCGCCATTCGTGCTCGGCCTTTCTCCCCATGCTTGCTATTGTGCTGCTCGCGGGTTGCGCTAACTCGCACACGTCGGGACTTTCACAGCAGCCGACGTCTACGGCAGAGCTCGTTGGGGCCAAGGAGGTCGATCCAGCTATGCGCGATCGCATCTCACACGCCCTCGGTAGGGATGCTGACGAGAAGGCTTTGCGCGATGCGCTGAAGCAACGACCGGACAATGTCGATGCGGCAATTCCTCTTGCGCGGGGCCTGCTGATGCGTGAAAGCCCTGATGAGGCGCTTGAGGTGCTCGACAACATCTTGCTTGCAGCACCCGGCGACCTGCGCGCACTGAATGCCAAAGGTGTTGTGCTCGATCACGAGGGCCGCCATCACGAGGCGCAAACGCTATACCGCCAAGCTCTGGCAATTGACCCAGAAAATCCGATGTTGAGCAACAATCTCAAGCTGTCGCTCGCCCTTGAAGGGACGACGCAGAACGGCAATCCGGACCCACAACTGCAAGCGGATGGCCGGCACGCACCGTACCGTTAGAGGTAGTCAACGAACAAGAGCCGATCGCAGCTGCTCAGTGCCTGTCTGTCAGCTTACCGACAGCTAGCGGATTATTAGCCGCCGTGGAGGCTCAAGACGTAAATATCCTGCGAAGCGACATCATTTCGTACAATGAAACCGACATGTATAACCAGGATCAGTAACCCAACCACACGCCAAGTGTATCCGCGACGGATGAATGAGGTGACTCACGAACAATGTCTCGTACTGAACTGATGGCCAAACGTTTCCAGGACATAGTCTCTACTAAGAATTCGGCGCTATCGAATTCTTCCTCCGGGTCGATCTTCGATGGCAACCCCGCCGTACTCGCTCATTTCCAAGCCGCCAGGGTTGATATCTCAAAGTCTTCAGTTTGCTGGATGAGATGAAAGCACCTCGACGATAGATCTCAGCGTCACTCACCGTTGGCCAACAACCCAGGCGATATCCTCCTGGAACGTCAGCTCCGGCTCAATGGCGACGAACCGCTCGTCCTCATCCAATCGCCCAGCGAAAGCTCGCGCAGCAGCGTTTGGTTTTGCTGAGGTAAGCGACTCGATGATGGCGCTTGATCCCGCCAAGCAGGGCAACAAGTGGAACAAGAAACAAAGATGCCAAATGCGCCAGCAGGCAGCTTGTATCTTTGCCGCAGCTGAAGACAGTAGCGCCAACGCCGACATGATTTCACGACGGCTGGCTTGCGCAACCGGATCACCTGGCCACCGTTCTCCCTCGTGAACCTTACTTATTGTTCGATCGTAAATCTGCGAAGCGCCCGCTGCCGTTAACGAAAACATGCGGCCGAGGAACTAAAGTATCTCTCGAGCTCCGCGATCGCGCGTTCCTCCCATTCCGCAGCTTGCACTAGTAATGAGTCCCGTTGGATTGGCCGAAATGCGGCGGACTGACGGCACAACGAAGCTATCGCGCGATAGCGGCGCACGTTTTCCATAACGGCCAGTCCGGTCATGTGTGGATCTCCTCCCCTGCTATCCCGGGCAAGAACTTGCTCGAAAACCGTTTTCGATCCGTTAGCAGTCGGAGTGGAAGGCGTGAATGGTTGGCAGAATCTTGTCGGCATGAGGGGGACCGATAATGAACGTCTTCCACAAGGCGCACATCCACCCGGCTCGGCAGTGCTCCATCCGGGCGCTTCTGCACCCCGTTGTCTCAGTTTATTGGTTGGATAGCGGAATGTAGAAATAGCTAACGGCAACGAAGCACGTTTCGGCTTGCAATCTCAATCAGACGACTGTGATCTGGCCTGTCTTCGAATCCTCAGAAGTAATGAGTAATCCGTTTATTGGTGATTTGAAGGACGAAGAGGGCCGATGCTTTGTCGGCATCCCTTTGCCTCCATAAACAGCAAACGGCACGCAACTGTGACTTCCTCCGTCTCATCGACGCTAGCGAGACTGAGCAGTTGTTTACCTCGCCGGTCGACAACCGAAATGCTGCTTAGAGACAGATCCTCTTAATCTCGCAACCCTAGGCGATCTACCAGGTCGTGTAGGTAATCGCATAACCTTCCGCGGCTCGGTTTACTTGATTTAGAGCGTTAGGCCATCTGACTGAATCGTCGGGGATTGAACGAAGCCGCTGGCGCGGCATGTAGGGAGGCATAGCAAGGATTGCCTCCTGTCTGAGAGGATTGCGGGTTTTCGAAGCCCAACCCTTTAGACAGGAGGTTTTCCGATGGCTGAGATCAGCCCGCTTCGCCGCCGCATGATCGAGGACATGACGGTCCGCAATCTGTCGCCGGCGACGCAGCAATCCTACCTCAACGCCGTAGCGAAGTTGAGCCGGTATTTCGGTCGTTCTCCCGACCGCCTCGACCTGGAGGATATCCGCGCCTTCCAGGTTCATCTGGTTGCGACGGGGATGTCTTGGCCGGCGCTGAACCAGATCGTCTGCGCACTGCGGTTCTTCTACGCTGTGACGCTTGGTCATGACACCGTTCCGAAGCGCATCGCCTATGCGCGTAAACCGCGCAAACTGCCGGTCGTGCTGAGCGCCGACGAGGTCGTCCGCTTCCTGGAAGCAATCCCGAGCCTCAAGAGCCGTACCGCGTTGACCACTGTCTATGCCGCAGGCTTGCGCGTATCGGAAGTGGTCCTCTTGAAGGTTGTCGACATTGACAGCCAACGGATGTTGATCCGGGTCGAGCACGGCAAGGGCGGCAAGGACCGTTACGTAATGCTCTCGCCGCAGCTTTTGAGGATTCTGCGGACATATTGGCGGCTCACTCGGCCAAAACGATGGCTATTTCCCCGCCGCGACGACGAGCGTCCGCTCGTCCCAAATGTGCTGCACGCCGCCTGCCGCTCAGCCTGTGCTGCGGCCGGCTTGAGCAAGTCGGTGACAGTGCATACGCTTCGGCACACATTCGCGACCCATCTGCTGGAGAACGGGGCCGACGTACGCATCATCCAGGTGCTGCTCGGCCATGCCAGTGTGGCCAGCACGGCGCGCTATACCCAAGTCGCCACAAAGACCATCAGCAATACCCCAAGTCCACTTGACCGGCTCCGCCTGGAGGTCGTGCCGCCCGGCTGAGCGGACCTGATGGCTCCGGTTCTGGAAGTGGCAGATATCTTCCGCCGCTACGGCGAAGCAATTTCGGCAAGCCCGTGCCGGGCATCTGGGCCGCGTCGAGCGGCGCGTCATGGGCGCGATCACGGCATGCCGGACGGCTGTGCTTGGCGGCCACGTCGAGCAATGCGACGACTGCGGTGCCACCCGCATCGCCTACAACTCCTGTCGCAATCGGCATTGCCCGAAGTGCCAGGGCTCGGCGCGCGCGCAATGGCCTGCCGAGCGACAAGCCGAACTCCTTCCCGTGCCATACTTCCACGTCGTCTTCACCTTGCCGGCGCCGGCCAGAGAGATTGCTTTCCAGAACAAGGCGGTGGTCTATGCCATTCTGTTCCGCTGCGCGGCCGAGACGCTCACCACCATCGCGGCCGACCCCAAGCATCTCGGCGCTCAGCTCGGTGTGACCGCCGTCCTCCATACTTGGGGTCAGCCCCTGCAACACCATCCGCATATCCACTGCGTCGTACCTGGTGGTGGACCTTCACTCGACGGCACACACTGGGTCGCTTGCCGGCCCGGCTTCTTCCTGCCGGTGCGCGTCCTCTCCCGGCTGTTCCGCCGCCTGTTTCTGCAAGAGCTGCAAGCTGATTTCGCGGCTGGTCAGCTGGGTTTCTTTGGCGATCTCGTCCATCTCGCCGATCCCGCCGCATTCGCCGAGCGCCTCGCCCAACTTCGACGGACCGACTGGGTCGTCTACGCCAAGCCGCCATTCGGCGGGCCCGAACAGGTGCTGGCTTGTCTCAGCCGCTATACGCATCGCGTCGCCATCGCCAACAGTCGGCTGATCTCGCTTGCCGACGACAAGGTGAGCTTTGCCTGGAAGGACTTTCGGCAGAATCGTAAAGCCAAAGTGATGACCCTTAATGCCGGTGAGTTCATTCGTCGCTTTCTCCTGCACACCCTGCCGGACGGCTTCCATCGCATCCGCCACTATGGCTTCCTCGCCAATGGCGGGCGCAACGATAAAATCGTCCTCTGCCGTCAACTCCTTGCCGTCCGCAACGCTCCGACTGACCCGCGCGGAGAACGCCTGCGGGCCAGCGTCCCTCACGGCCACTGGAAAACAATAACTTGCGTAGCCGCTCTACCAACCGCGGCATCATCGCCCCCTGGGTACTCGATGGCCCGATCAACCGCGATGCCTCTGAGACCTATGTCGAAAAGGTGCTCATCCCCGATGCTTCCGCCAGACGCCCAACTGGTCCAATTCAGCCTCGCGTGCTCGAGGCGCGTATCCATGATCTGGTTTTCCCGATCCCGTCTCGTTAACCGTTGCGCCATACTCTCCGGTTGACCTTCTCACACTCTCACGGTCCCTGCCGCGGAGCTACTTCGCCGCAGCCGGAACCCGATAAGTTCCGCCTCTCGCCAACAATGCCTAGACGATGCGCGCGGTCTTGTTGGCGAGGGCGACGATCACCAGCATGGGCGGCTTGCGGGCAAGCATGCGCGCAAGCCAAGGATTTGCTGTCGAGCCTTTGCGCATTGCCCAGCGCACGGCCGCGCTCGCGCCAATGATCAGTAGTCGGCGCAGGGTTCGTTCGCCCATGCGGGATGTCTCGCCGAGCTTCTGCTTTCCGCCGGTGGAGCGCTGCAGCGGGGTGAGCCCCAGCCAGGCCGCAAAGTCGCGTCCCCTCTTGAAGGCCTGCGCCGTCGGTGCCAGGGCAAAGAGCGCCGTCGCCGTGATCGGCCCGATTCCTGGGATTGTCATCAGCCGCTTCGCTTCGACATCCTCCTTGGCGCGTCGGGCGAGCTATCGGTCGAGCAGCGCCACCCTCTCGCCCAGTGATCGCAACTGCTCGGCGAGTAGCCGCAGGATCGCTCTGGCCAACTCAGGAATGTCGGTCGTCGATCGCGGACATAGGTTTGGCAACATGAAAGGGGCCTTGCGCAACCACCATCCCAAATTCGGCCAGATGGCCGCGGGTCGCATTGATGGTTTGGGTGCGCTGACGCACCAGGAGGTCGCGGGCGCGAAACACAACGGCCGCCGCCTGCTGCTCTTCGCTCTTCACGCCACGAAACGCATCGTCGGCCGCTGGACGGCTTCGCAGATCGCTTCCGCATCGGCGGCATCATTCTTCTGCCGTTTCACGAAAGGCTTTACATAGTCTGGCGCGATGAGTCGCACCGCATGCCCCAATTTTCCGATCTCGCGCGCCCAGTAATGGCTGCTGGCGCAGGCTTCCATGGCGACCGTGCAAATCGGCTGCGCGGCAAGAAATTTGAGCACCTGGTCCCGGCGCAGCTTCTTGCGGAAAAGTACGGTTCCCGATGCATCCGCGCCGTGCATCTGGAACACATTCTTCGCCAGATCCAACCCGATTATGCTAACTTCCGACATGGACGCCTCCGTTCAAGTGATGGTCAACGACACCACTTTGGCACAGCGATGGCGTGAGGGGGCGTCCACCCCATCAACCTCTCCAGCCACAAAGGGCCGCGCATACGGGAGGTGCTCGCGGCGGCCGGCGCTACGCTTCTCTTTCTTCCGCCCGTACAGTCCCGACCTCAATCCCAATCGAAAATGCCTTCGCCAAGCTCACAGCAAATTTGCGAGAGGCCGCCGAACGCACCGTCGGCGGCCTCTGGGATGCTGTTGGGCGCATCATCGATACCTATACGCCCGCAGAATCCACAAACTACTTCGCCGTCGCAGGCTACTCGCAACTTGATCGGCTAACGCTCTAGCAGTGCGCTTGCACGGCGGGAGTGCACAGGGATTCATTAAGCGAAATCGAAGAAGGCCAGAGATACTCATCGATGCTCATCTCAAGTAGTATCGCCGCAAGTTCCGAAAAATAAGAAAGACTATGCGAACGAGGCTAACGGCCGGGATCTCCTGGGACGTAGACTAACCACCCCTTGGTCCACATCCGATTGACGCCCCGGCCTCCCATCCGATGCCACGTGTGCCGCTCATTGTGCTTCAAAACGTGCCGCAGTCCTCCCCCTCAACAGGCGGCGTCGTGGATCTGCTGAAACTATGGTGCCTGTCAGCATGGCGGCGCCGCCAGAGTCAGGTGAGGCCGTGTTGCACCGGCGACTAGCAATGACGAGTGTCCCCGGTTTTTGCGGCCGTGTGCATCACGAAAGGCTACTGCGCCATTCAAGCGGACGCGTCAGCCAGCCGAAAGGCCTCTGGCCATCAGCCTACCAAAACAAGGAGACGACGGCTCTCTTGTTTGTTTGTAGCATATGCCGTGCGAGCGTACGGCTGACAACAGATGACAAATGTTGCGCCGGAGCGCTCGGACGGTACGCGATTAGGGGCACTGATGATCACGCCGTTTCGACGGAACTGGAGTCCAAAAGAATTATTCGATGCTCTTACGCCAGCGATGTTCGCCGCCGAGCCGTCGGCTGTCCGCGCACGTTGGGACAAATTGTGGCCAGATCTGTACACAGAAGATGACGCCCGGTATCTGAAACAAGAATTAGTGGCGCGAAATCTTATTGCTTCCGATGAAGCTGCGGCATTCTTCAACGCTTGGGCGATTGACGAACGGCGCCACACCGACGGATTCATCCGAATCATTGAACTTGTCGCTAACGGGTCGGAAAAGGATCTTCGGGCGAGATTGGACGCCCGCACGCATGATTTTGGTGCGATCGTTGAACACCTGAAGGACGAATTCTCCTTAATGGTTATAATCGCGTTTGATGAGATGTGCACTTGCCGCGCCTATGCAGCAGAAAAGCCATTTTATGATGCCCTTGGGAACAACACGTTCCATCATTGGCTGCGGGAGGTTATTGCCGACGAGGCGGTCCACTCGATGAACGCGGTTAACGTTATCCGCGCACGCTATCGCGACCGCATCGACCAAGCCGCCACAATTCTCGATAACCTAATCCGCGCGTCGGATAATCTACGCTATTCTGGCACCTTCCTGCTGGACTATTTCGGCGCAGTTTACTCCAAGGAGTTGCTCGCCGACTCCCGCCTCGCGACCATGAGAAATATTGCCAAGCCACTCATCGTGTAGAGCGAGATGTGTGCAGCGAGCCTGGCGAAAGTTGCACCGGCGTCACATCGCCGATCAATCCACCTTTTCTGCAAGTTTACCATTCTATCAGTTGACGCCAAGTTGTCCTGACGCGTCGTGCGCATTGTCGCCGCCGCCACCATCTGCTCAGCGAGCCGTTCACCTGATGGTTGGCGCGCCAAACCTCTCCTTGACCATCGAGCGGATTTCCTCGGAGGCGACGTCCCCAGCGGCGCCGGCCTGACTTCGCGCCTGTTCCGCGAAGTCCGCGAGAAGCGCGGACTGGTCTATTCGATCCGTGAGAACCTGGTCCGCTGGATCATTCAGCCATGTTTCTCGGCAATAGCGCCACCTGCGCCGATCGTGCCGACGAAACGGTCGAAGAAATCGAGAAGCAGGTCCGCCACGTCGCCGAGGAAGGACCGACTCAGCAGGAGCTCGATGATGCAAAGTCCTACCTGAAGGGCTCGCAAGCGCTGGCTCTCAACACATCATCAAAGCTGGCACGAACGCTGCTGCAGCGTCAGCTTGACAAGCTGCCCATCGACTATTTCGAAAAGCACAACACCATGGTCGATTTGGTGACGTTTGGAGGACGCCAAGAGAGCAGCGCAGCGGCTGTGGGGCGGGGGTCTGCTCACAATTATCGTCGGCCGCTCCCCAAAGGACGCAGCGCGGCCGAACACCATGCCAGCGGGGACAACACCCCCGCCAGGCGCCGAGCAGCTAGGCGCCGCCCCGACGGCGCCACCGAATTGACTTTCTAGCAGCCCAGGCGCTTAGCAAGCGCCTCCCTGTTGCGCGCAGAGTGTCTAGCCCCCGCCTTTAGCTCGCGGAGATATTCGATCATCGGGCAGTTACCATGCGGCCGCTCGAGTGCCGCTTTTGCTCAATCGCTTTGCCAAACAAGGCGGCAGTCCGGCGTGAAGTCTTCAGCGTAGCGAAATGCAAAAATAGAGCCATCACCAAGCAAGACGGCCTCGGCGGGGGCTACGCTGAGGCAGAGCTTTCACTGTGGTCGTGCCATTGGAGGAATGGCACAGACGTGGAGATAACCGCTTACCAAATAGCTTGTTCTTAATTTCTTTTCATTTCCGGCCTGACCAGCGATCGCCGGATCGGAGCTCTTCGCGGCGGCAGGGGATCGCTACTTTCCGCGGCCTTCGGCGGCAGCAATGAGGTCGATACTTCCTGTTTTCCACCCCTCCCTCGATTGTTGCAGTAAGCATCCGCCTTGATCGCATTCAGTTGTGCTCGAGTTGCGTTACCCTGGTCGGCTGGCGTGCGTACCGTGGCGCCAGCGGGATCGATGCCGCCTAGAGCTCTAGGGGCCTAACAAAGCTTCGGTGGTTGCCCCATGAAGGATATGAAGGTGAGCATGACGTGGCTTTACGCCCAGGCCGAATATGCAGACCAATTATCTAAAGCGCGACCGACCAGAAGAAACGAGAACTGGACGCGCATCTCGCACCGGCGGGCTTGCCTAGCAAATCAAAAAGGTGGTCAGAGTGGGCGCTTCAAAAGTGTAATGTACACCGTCTGCCGCACCCCCCAGCGAGAGCGCGCACGCGCCAGGCCATCGTTCATTCCCTGCAGATTCTTCTCGACCTGCACGTAGCCTCATCGGCGAAATCTGTGCCCAAGACAAAGATCGTCCCGGTCGCTCGACGCCGACTTTCTTTTGACGAAGCGTCCTCGATATCGCTTCGTCACCGCCATCGGCCGGCGAGCCCCGTGCACCCTTCGATCCTGTTCCCATGACACGATACCTCGCCTCGGCGCGAACAGATGCATGCTTGCTGTTTGCGTCAGCATCAGCGCTCGCATATCTCGATATTCTTCAGCAGAGTGAGAGTTCGGTCGTTCAGGGTCATCTCTCAGTGATTGACCAGCCACTTCGCTGTCTGCCGAAAAGACGACGATCTGATCCAGCATACCTTTGATGATCTGCCAAGTCATAGTTGGACCGCGTAGCACCGCCTCGATTGCGCTTCCACCGAGCTCGCAATCTGACGCTACGTAAGATTCGGCCGCTTCATGCCAATCATAGCAGCAGCGATAGATATCCTATGGCAATCGCCACGATCACCACAGGCAGCCGTTGATACTTGGTGACGCGCATTCCAGCCGTTTACAAACCTCACGTAGATCACCAGTACAAGTGATTTACTCTCCATTTTCGGCCTGCATCGTCGTTGCGATCCAAGGACGTCACTCGCTTGATGTTGAAAACGTTCATCGGTTGCAGAGCTCTCGCATCGAAGGTTCATTGCCCCTTCTTTCTGCCATGTTCGCACCCAAAGCAGAGACGCGCCGGTTGCGTACTTTGCGCGCCGCGATAGCGAGTGTCTCAGGAGATTTCCATGGTGAAGCCAGTTGTAATTGTGGTCGGTGCGGACAAGGGAGGTGTCGGCAAGACGACCGTATCACGAACGCTACTGGACTACTTCAGCGTCAACAACGTGCAAACACGCGCATTTGACACGGAGTCGCCGCGGGGAACGCTGAAGCGCTTTTATCCCGAGATCACCGAGATCGTCGACATGACGACGACGGCGGACCAGATGAAGATCTTCGATACCCTGAACTCAGGGCTGTCCGTCACTGTCATCGATGCTCGCGCAGGCTTACTGTCCTCTGCGCTGGCTTCCTTGCGCGACATCGGATTTCTGGACTCGGCGCGGTCTGGCCAGATAACATTCGCCGTGTTCCATATCCTGGGATCGTCCATCGCCTCGCTAGACGAGATCGCGGAAACCGCGACCTTTATGAGCGGCGCGAAGTACTACCTAGTCAAGAACTTCATCAACGACACTCAATTCTTCCAGTGGGATCAAGCGACATACAATTCCTATTTTCACCGCATCAAACATGCGACCGAGTTGGTCATACCGAAGCTTAACGAGATGGCCTATGAGCAGGTGGAAGTCGCATCCGTCCCATTCATAGACTTCGTCGCAAACAAGGGGCGGAACGATGAACCTGCGAACAACTCCTTCGTGCTGCGCGGCTATGTCCGGCACTGGCTGGCAAATGTCTGGAACGAATTTGATCGCATCAACTTGACGGAATTGGCCGGCGCCAAGTCCGCCACCCGTGCCGGCGAGAAGTAATCGCATATTCGGCGAGCTCAGGCCGGGCCCACGTACGAAACGAAATTGATCTGCTGGCTATGTTAGCGACCCCAATCTACATTATCTGCTCTCCTAGCCCGCAGGTCGGTAAAACCCTCATCGCTCGGGCGATGAGCGAGTTCTTGCTGCTGAAAAACGGCACAGCGCTGTCGTTTGATGTCAACTTGAAAGAGCCATCGTTGCTCGACTACCTCCCCAACATCACGGAAACCGCGGATGTGATCGACACTTACGGCAAGATGCAGCTGATGGACCCTCTTATCATCCACGATCGGGTACCCAAGGTGATTGATCTCGGATTTCACGCCTTCGACGAATTCTTCAAGATGTGCGAGGAGATTGGCTTCATGAAGGAGACGGCGCGCTGCTATGTCGCCCCTATCATCCTCTACGTCGCGGGCGCAGACCGTATCTCCTTTCGCGGTTATGAAATGCTGCGCCGGCGAATTCCGCCGGCGTCGCTGGTCACCGTCCACAATGAATTCGTGCTGCGCGGCGGATTACCTGATCCGATGGATGGCGAGCGGGTGATTCGGATTCCCGCACTTCCGCTGTTCCTCAAGAGATATATAGACCGTCTTGGCTTTTCCTTCACGGGATATCTGCGCAACGAGAAGGACTGGTCCACCGAGCTGCATCAATGGATCCGACGGAATTACAGCATGTTTCGCGATCTGGACTTGAGTGTGATGCTGCGAGGGTCCTATCGATCGCGGGGGACGGATATCGATAGCCTACGTTTCACAAGGACCACTTGAGATTTCGGTCTGCTCGCCATCTATTCGTCCGGCCTATGAGTGGTCGTTGACCAATGACTTCAATGGCGTTCGCAACGCGAACGCATGAATTGCGGTATACGACTCTTCGCTTGGATCGCGCATCTTTACCGTGATCGTCCGCACGGACCGCGCGACCGGTAATTGACGTCAGCTCATTCGCCGGATGCCGCAAGTAGACACGCCCGTCCTCGAAAGGATCGATGACTGTCTTGACCTTGTGAGCAGCTAGGCAGTCGTCCGTGAAGAGTGGCTCCGATTGAGCTAGAATCGCATTTGTCGTTGTGGACTGTTTTGCGTTTGCAGGGGTTTGATGCTTCGGGCGTCGGAACCTTGCAATTTCATTTTCGGGATTCCGTCGAATCGCCAACCATGATTCCGTCATCGCATCGGAGGTGGCGATGCGACCGAAGGAGCACAGGACGACGGGATCGGGCGATCTGTTCCGGGCCAGGCTGGACCAAATCATCAATATGAAGCACGAGCTGGTTCAGCTCGCCGGCAAGGTCGATTGGGACTGGATCGACGGCGAGATCGCGCC
>NZ_JBPZPT010000010.1:0-81061 GCF_056156565.1 Bradyrhizobium sp. JHI2711 | reverse complement strand
AACCCGTACGACGGTCACACCTTGCGGGACGTCATCGACCGCACCGAGACACTCACCGGCTGCGCGATCGAGCGGGCCTATGTCGACAAGGGATACCGCGGCCACGACGCACAAAATCCCCGACGGATCTTCATCTCCGGCCAGAAGCGCGGCGTCTTCGGTGTCATCAAGCGCGAGCTGCGCCGCCGCTCCGCCATCGAACCCATCATCGGACACCTGAAGGCCGATGGTCACCTCGGCCGCTGCTACCTCAAAGGCCGCGCCGGCGATGCGGCTAACGTCATCCTCTCAGCCGTGGGCCACAACTTCCGCCGCATCCTCGCCTGGCTCAGAGAACTCTTGTGCCTCATCCTGCTCCAGCTATGGCGCACGTTCGGCTGTCGCGCCGCGCTCAATTCGCCTTCTTAACGGACGACTAGGCAGATCGACGGGCCCTTGCGTCGGAGGGCGCTCTTAGCTCAATGCCGAGTTTCCCGAGCACCTGGTGCATGACCGCGCTTTTGATCTCGCGGGCGATCTCGTTGCGTATCTGGGCACCGAGCACCCGCTCGGCATCGGCATCGCCTGTCAGACCATGCTCGGCCAGTCGCTCATCCAAGCGGGTTTGAAACTGTACGCCCATCGCGTCGACGAGGCGCTCCTGCATTTCAGCATAGTCTTCGGGTGCGATGCGCCTCACCACGCTTTCCCATGGTTGCCAGCGCGCTGCTAAATAGTCCGGAAATTCCGCGGCTTCCTGGTTCCGCACCGATGCCTCGGCCCTGGCCACATCGTCCTCGCTCACGTGAGAGACGTTCATGAAGCGCATGTCGGGAGCGATGTGCCGCAGCTCCAGCGCGTCCCGCAGCTGGGTCTGATAGGCAAGGTAGACCTCGATCTCATCGACGTCGGGATAGGCACGACGAAGCGAGTTGACCCTCTCGCGCGCGATTCCGTCCAGAGCTTCCAAGCGAAACATGACGCGGCCGTGCTGGAGCAGTTCGCCCAGTCGCCCATCATAGACGCCGTCCTCGACATCAGCGTTCAGGCGTGCAGTCTGCATGCCGTTCCAGGCCAAAGTAATGCGATCTTCGCAGCTCGCATTCGCTCCCGAAGCCAACTCGAAATACTCCTCGCGCAAATGCGGCCTGACGGCTGCCTGCCGCAAATCTTCGGCGACCGCTTGGCGGAACGCCTCGTTGCCATAGTTCACCGTGCCCCGGAGCCTGTCGAGGAAGCGTGCATAGTCCGCGGCCCCCGGTTCATGGGCGAAGTGCTGCCAAGTGGCCATTGCCGTGGGCTCGCCCTCGAGCCAGTCCGCGGCAACCTCTTGCAGGGACCGCGGCTGAACTTCCACCGGTCCATCCGCGGTTGAGAAGAAAACCTGAGGGCCGGCATAGTCTCCGGCATGCATCGCCGTTGCCAAGCCGGCCTGCACCCGCTCGGCGAGCGGATTATTCTCCAGATCAACGCTCGAGTCACTGCTTAGCTGCGTCAGCAGGGTCTCGGGTACGTTGGTCAGATAGTTGTTGCTGGCGCCGAGCCATATCAGCTGGGGCGGGACCGTCTCAGGCAGGCTGGTCAGCCGGTTGTGGCTGGCGCTGAGCCATTCGAGCTCGCCGGGAAGAGGTTCGGGCAGGTCCGTCAGCTGATTGTACTCGACGTTCAGACGCTGGAGCCCTGCTGGAAGCCCGGGCAGTTGGGTCAGGCGGTTACCGCGGGCGTCCAACTCCTGAAGCGTTGCTGGTAGGCGTTCGGGCAGGCTGTTGAGCTGATTGTCATCGACATTCAGGCGGCGCACCCCGGCCAGAATGGGCGCAGACAAGGCGGTCAGGGACAGAGACGACAGATCTAGCAGCTCGTTGATATCACCCGCGCGCCGCCAAGCCCTCGTTCGACTGACCGCCTGTTGCCGATCCTCATTTTGCCCCTGCCCGTCTTCGGCAGCCCAATCCGTCAACACCTCCTCCTGCCAGGCAGTGGCCTCGGCAGCGGACGCCTGCACGTCCGTCAAGGCCTCTCCCCATTGCGATGCGCCCGCAGAGCCCAGTTCGGAGCTTTCCGAATTGGAAGTTGCGGAAGGAGTACCAGGGCCGAGCTGTTCTGCATTCATCGATGTCGTCTTTTCGGTAGCAAAAATTAAGCGAACTCGCCGGGGCGGCGCATCTTAGAACCGGTAATCCCCAACCATGGATGGCGCTCCACCGGCTAACTGCAATGAGCTGCGATCACAGAGCGGGGCCGTCACGCACGACTGGCGCGAATACGCTGCTGCGACACCGAGGAACTGCAGACGGTGCAGCGAACCCGGGCGAAGTCTCGCCTCCTGGATCGGTTGATGTTGAGGTCCACCCTGGTCTCGCCTGCCAGATCTGTGCCCATTGAGCCGAGCCTGCAAGCGAGTAGCGACGTTCATGATACGAGAGCTAGCTGTCGATAAGCTGACGGACCGCGGAGCGACAAAATGGCGAATGGTCCCCATCAATTTCTCAACCTTAGGCTCAGCGCCCCGCAGGCGAATGAATTCGAGCTGGGCCGACTGATGCCGGGCGCCGGCACGCCGGCAGCGGCGCGCTTGCGCCGGCAACTTTGCTGTCGCTTGCGGCGAGGCGGCCCCACTTCTCCCCGCGTTCAAACGCTTGTGTTATAGCTGAGCTTAAAAGCTTGCAGCCCATCGCGCCTAACGCCGCTCGCCCTTGGCTACGAGACCCGCGCGCACTCAAATGCTAACAACACGGGCCCGTTAAATTCTCCGATGACGAGTTCCTTGCGTTTTTGACATCGGCCACGTGAACCGGCCATCCCCCTCGGCTTACCGTCGCAGACCTCGACAGGCAAGCGCCCATGAGACGCTCTTGATCCGTGCACGTTCGACTGAATGACCGGACGGCTGTATCTGCACTGATGCGACAGAGTTTATATGTCGAGCTCAGTGTAATCGAGCGGCGCCGCGATCAATGAACTTGAGCATCGACTGAGACTTGTTGATCTCGCATGAAACTCGTTTCAGTATACGTATTGCTATCTCCTCGGTCGCAATCAGCCCCACTCTCTCGCAGGCTACCCCAAAATGATGCATCACCTGCTCCTCGGAGGGTGCGATACGATTCTGCAACACGCTGGTCGTCAATGACGAGAGCATGTGCTCGACGACGTCATTCTCCGCCTGGCTCAAGACCTAGTCCTTCTGATTTTTTGTTCAGTTCCTTTGGCGACCACATCGCATAGAGTGTCGCTGCGACGGACAGTCATCTTCAACATCGCAGCTTCATGCCCGTTGAACTCTGCTTTCGAGAGATGGTCGTTTACCTCACCTGCTCGGACCGCTTATCCTCAGCACACGCGCACGGCTTCAGATTGCGTGAGTTGCACGATTCTGATAGCTCCACAGCGGCATTCCGCTCTTTTGGAGTGTGCCGACCGAATGATGGTACAAATATGGAAGGGGCCCTAATTCCGACCTTCCCAATCAGAACGCCGTCAAGATGCGACACTCGAGAAGCTATTCTCTGGCAAACGTCCTGGCCGGCCTAGCCTCCGGCCTTTCGGCTCAACGCATTGCATGTCGTGGCGTAGCCCACGATCTTCCGACGCGGATGCTTTCCTCGAAACTCCAGAAATCTAGATTGAAACTCAACCGCCGCCCCTTTCCGGAACATCGAAAGGTCGACGGTGCGCAGTTGCTTGTTGCGCGTGACCACCACTGTTGAGCATTTAACGATGTCGCCGGCGCAATCGATTTCGCCTAGCGCCCTCGTGAGGGTGGTTTGAAAGGACATAAGGCCTTCCGAGCTTTCACCGCAGCGTTCTGCGCGGCATCAGTGCTGCGGGTCATCGCCTCTGGCCGGAGTGACCGGCTATTCCGTTGGAGTATCTGCTTGCGAGCGCGGGCTGTTTAGCCAGCGCGCTTTCGCTGTTGCGTTAAAAGCGCCTACGGCTGTGGTCAACCATATTTCTGCTGCCTGCATCATTCCATCATTGCGATCTGGCGACTCCAACTGATCAGTGTAGGGGCAATGGCTGGCCCGGCGCCCCGTGTGACGACGGAAATGGCTTTCCTGGCCATCGCCCGCAAAACGAGAAAACTAGCAATCAGCAGGCCGTCCTCTCGGTCTCCATTTGCGTTGCGCCGTCAACGCATCAGCAAGCGGACAACCTGTCGCAACGTGAGATTCAAGCTAATAAATCGGTCTTCTGAGGCGTGCACAGCGGATGTCGATAGCAATGATTGTCTGTGGAATGCTCATTTGGCTCGACACTGCGTCCAGCCGACATTTTACCTTGGATCCAATCCCGGCGCGTGCGTTTCTTTGATTGGCTGGCGCGCGCCGTGGATCGCAGTCAGCCTGGCTCGCCTTCCTCAAAATCGCACCACCGCGGCTTTCCCATTATGTTGATGAGGTCCACCTCGGCCCATCGATGATTCATCGGGTAAGCGACTGCGAATGGCCGTAGCAGCGCGGGACCGACCACCATCGGAGCTCGCAATGAAGCCGCCATCGCCTTATGCCGCTTGGGCCGCTAGAGGTCGACATCGCTACGTTCGGGCTCGCGAGCTGCTGGCCTAAGTCAGGTCGCGCCCAGCGCCTGAACAGGCAACAAAGCCGTCAAACGCTTGCATATTCCGCTGCCATCGACCATGGGGACATGCGTTGTGTGTTACCAGCTCCTGCTTGAGCCGTCTGCGTGGCGGGCATGGGCTTAACTGCTCTCCGGTGTTGGCGCACCAATCAATGAGCGCTGGAATTGTGCAAGGCACACGACCGCGGCGCCGTGAAAACGCGAGGATCTGCCGCGATTTCTCGTCACACGCGCGGTGTAGGGTGATATTGATTGATAGAGTTGCATACATCCAACTGCTCGCCGCCTACCGCGAAGAACAGGCGGGAGGTCGCAAGTTCTCGGATCAACTATTCGGCAGGAATGCGGAGCCAAGGAATGGCCGCTCGGTGACGATAGATATGCTTGATACCCCAGGGACGAAGTGAACTAGATCTGTGATGACTTCAATTGATGATACATTAAGTGAGATCAGATGGCTGCGGAACGAAGTCTGGCGCTGCCGTCGATTCCTTAAAAGGGACCTACCTGACGCAGAGCGCAAGGCCGTTGAGAGGCGTCTGCTTGAACAGCTTTCTGCCTTTGAACGGCTCTTGTCGACGTCGTTTCCTTTGACTTTGAGCCCTAAAGTGTATTCGGCCAAGAGCACCACGATCGGACGAAGCGACTCCCCTGAAGCGCCCATCGAGAACCCCGCAATGGCATCAAGCGGTTCCTCCGGGAAGTCGATGGGCGGCTAAGAGGCTTCCTAGCTGTATCTGTACCTTGAGCCCGCCAGTCAAGACCAGGCTAATTCCCAGCTGAGAAATCTGAGGAAGACCGCTATTGAAGAAACATCCAACGCGAGGATACCGGCGATCTTTTGCCAGTTGTAGCCGATTTAGCCAGCTGCCGGAAAATACTTGGTTGCCGGGCACAACGCCATACCATGATGAGCAGCACGGATTTCTGCAAATGTCCGGCCGCAACCACTGCAGTTTACGCAGATTCCCCTTCCGACCAGTTAGGCCGATGGCAATCTCACGACGGCCTCAAAGTCAGCGAATGGCAGCAGCTCAGAATAAAGCGCCAACTGCTGCAGTACGAAATCGAAGTTCGGAGCGCATTACAACCTCGTAACACGCGTGGGCGCACATCGATCGTTGATCGAGGCGAATCGATTCACAGAGCTCAGTGCCCCTGATAAATGAACTGCGGCTCGGCAGGCTGATGCTTCAGCCCGATCGACTTTCGGCCAAGGGCCAAACTCCGGCTCCCGTCAGTCTGGAACACCTAACTGTCGCTCGATTTCTGCGACTGCCGCTCGGACGCCTCACTCTCGATGGAGGACGACCGGAAGCCTGTTGAGACGCCGTCTCGGTCGGTCGTTTCTCTCCGCCGCGATTGGCATCCTGCGGCGGCATTCTCCGCGCAAGTTCTTGAAATTGTCCCTAAGACAAAACATGGCCACGTCCGCATCGCCACGCCCTGTAAAGCGGTTACAGAAGCGCATCACGTCCGGTCTGCAGGAGGTCAAGACTTCCTCGGCCCGCCGATCTCGCGCGCGAGCGTAGCCTGTGCACCACGCCGTTGCGATCGCGATCACGATCGCAATGAGGGCCGCTGCACAGCGATGCGCATTGGGAATCCAGCTCATTCGTCGCTCATGACCCACCAAATCTGTCTTAAGCCGCATATCGGTAACTATTACTCTTTCCTCAATCTGTTTACCGGCGCCTCGGCAGCCATGGTCGCGCTGTTGCGGGGCAGCCGCAATGATTACGGCCTCCCGAATCATCGTCCCGCCACGAATAACACGCTCGTTGCGAAGACACGGAGGTCCAACAGAGATCGGCTGTTTAGCATGTGCGGCGATGCTGGCTCCCAATATGGCGTTCTGCCTTCGCAAGGCCTACAACCTGACGCTACGGTCGATTCAAGCACTTTGAGCGTCGTCCGGCATGTGTGAATCGCTCTGAGACGGGCATGCCCTCATTGGGCGCAGCAGGACGAACTCCCGACAACTGCGCGCCGGACCGGCTGCCTCCGGGGTAGGAACGTTACCGATGCTGGTGGATGACGCTTAGCTTAGTGAAGCGGTTGAAGCCGCAAAGGGCACGCATCGAGACGATCAGTAACAAACTGCGTCGACGCAGCTCCTTTTGTTCGCGATCCGATTTGCAGAGTCAAAAGAGTTCGGTAGATGGGTTTTCCGAGAAGCACAGAGGTTTGGACCGACAGGCCAGGATACCTTGCCTGGTGGTGATTGTCGCAACTGCCACGTACCGTCCATGACAGCCTCATGCGGCCTGCTGCTATTCACGGTGCGCAATTGCTTGAAACCGGCTCAGCAGCTTCGACCTTGAGCCCCGCTGGCACACCGGTTGCTAGTAACACCGGCAGAACGTCAGCCTTGGTGCGGCCTAGCCGGAACACGGAAGACACCATTCGACGTTGACTGCTACAGGTCTTTCTGGGACCGAGGGCTATGTTCGCGAATCCACGATCTAGGAGAAAAGCGAGACTTCACATGAGGAGATTAGCGGTACGCGAGTTTTCCAGGGTCGGCAGGTTAAGTGTTATGGCCTCAGCCATTCTGGTTTCGCCAGCAGCAGGCGCCAATGAGGATTTGATGAGCGCCGCCAAGCGCATTTTCAAGCCGATTCCCTCAACCGTTCCAGCGGTGAAGGACAATCCTATTACCCATGAAAAGGTCACACTTGGCAAATCCTTGTTTTTCGATCCGAGGCGATCGGCGAGCGGGGTTATTAGCTGCAACACGTGTCATAACCTTGGGACGGGCGGGGTAGATGCCGGCCCGACGTCGATTGGTCATCGCTGGCAGCTGGGGTCACGTCGTGCGCCAACAGTCTATAACGCAGTCTTCAACGTGGCGCAGTTCTGGGATGGACGCGCGGCGGATCTTAAGGCGCAGGCCGCGGGCCCTGTCCAGGCCAGCATCGAAATGAATGCGACGCCCGATCGCGTGCTCAGAACATTGAATTCAATGACCGATTATGTCGCTATGTTCAGCAAGGCTTTTCCCAACGATGCGACGCCAATTACGTTTGAAAATTTCGCCAAGGCCATCGAGGCTTTCGAGGCGACCTTGATTACTCCCGCCGCCCCATTCGATCAGTACCTCGAGGGCGATGAATATGCTCTCACTGATCAGCAGAAAGCTGGGCTAAAGCTATTCATCGCAAAGGGATGCTCCTCTTGCCACAACGGAATCAACGTCGGTGGACAAGAATACTTCCCGTTCGGCATGATTGAAAAGCCCGCCGAAAGGCTGCTTCCGAGGGAGGACAAGGGTCGCTTTGCCATCACCAAGGATCTCGGGGACGAATATGTTTTCCGCTCCGCGCCGTTGCGGAACGTCGCGTTGCGCCCTCCTTACTTCCATTCCGGTCAGGTTTGGAGTCTTAAGCAAGCGGTTGGCGTGATGAGTGAGGTTCAGCTTGGCGCAAAGCTCAGTGATGAAGAATCTGACGAGATTGTAGCGTTTCTGAATTCGCTCACCGGGCAGCTGCCAAAGATCGATTACCCGATGCTGCCAACGCGGACCATTGCAACCCCAAAACCTTGCCTAGACAAATAAGCCTTCACGATAGCGACACGCGGCGTTGTGATTAGCGAGGAAGATACCGCTGCCGCAGCGAAATCAGGCGATATCGCGGTCCAAGCTGGAGCATTTAGCAGGCTGCAATTGCGAGCCTCGAGTCCCAACGGTTCGTCGCTGACGCAAGAATTCCTTCGGAGCCTGTAAAAGTATCCAACTTGGGCAGCTCAATCCTGGGTCACCTCGCGTTGCAACAAAGGCCCGCGCGCCTGAGATGCGCCCGCGACCGGTGCGGCCAGGAAGACGTTCTCCCGTAGCTCGCGGGCACAGCATCTCATCTCACATCAGCCCTTTTTCCCAAGCGCCCCGCTGCCGACTTTCACCTCCGCGCACACCGGAAGGTGCGCCAAATCGGGTGACATGGACTTGTGCATCATTGACGAGTTTTACGGCCGCATGTTCGCCAAAGCACCATCTCCAATGCAAGAGGCGATCGATCATCCTCAGCTTCCACTTCGTAGCTCCTGCATGTGCGGTTGGTGACGCGAGCGTCCAAAGCCCTACAATGACATGCGGCGATTTACGCCGAGTGGAGCCCGATACAAAGCCTCCTTCACCGCTAGACGCGCAGATATTCATTGAAGCGGCACGCGGATTGCTGGGCAGGGATCAACCAGTCGCGACGGCGGAGCCGGAGTTCCAATGAGGCTTATCCGATTCATCCAGATCGATCTAGCTTTGATGCTGCTCGCACCCGAGAATGCAGGGGCCACGACTATGGCGACCGGCGCAAACTTCAAATCGGCTAGCAACGCTGTGGGAGGCTTGATGCGGATTTCTGATCCCGAGCCAGTATTCAGCTCTGGCGCGAGCCGACATCTTTACCGTCAAACCTCTCAAGCCGGGCCATTTGGACATTCAGCAGAAGCCCTCGGCTTTGCCAAGCAGGCTGAGAACGTCGCGTTGCTAGGTGTCTCATTGGCAAGCGCAACCGGGCAGCGTCCGATTGTCACAATCCTCGCGGCTGGGAGATGAAGACGCCTCTGGTCTTAACACCGTTCTGCAGTTCGCCGCCGCACCTTATGCCCTCACCCGAGTAGAGACGCCGTGCTGGAGCGGCACGGACTGGATTTTCGGAGGCATGGTCATGATCTCCATTGCAGTGATTGTGCTCGTGTCTTGGATGGGAAGATACAGCACCGGCGCAGGTTCATGAGAGAAGCAAAAGCGGGCTATATAGAGGTTACGTTCAACGGCTCTCTCGCAAACATTCCGCTAGATGCGCAATTCAGCGTACCAGCCAAAGGCGTCACAGCGACTTTTGGTCCGCCCGGGTGCGGCAAGACCACACTCGCGCGCTGCATCGCGGGCGTGCAGCGTCTGCCGAACGCATTTTGTGCGGTCGATGGAGAGATTTGGCAGGATGAGACGACATTTCGACCGCCTCATCTGCGTCCCGTCGCATATGTATTCCAGCTACCAACTCTTTTCTCTCATTGGTCTGTACGGCGCACCCTTCTACATAACGCGTCAAAATCGACACCGACACTGATCGATTTTGATGGTGTGGTCGAATTACTCGCCTTGGCGCCACTGCTCGAGCGTTCGCCATCGCATCTTTCCGCGGCCGAGCGACAGCGACTTGCGCTTGGCGGCGCGTTGTTAGGCCAGCCTAGGCTGCATTTGCTGGACGATCCACTCGTTGTGCTCGACCGCTCCGCCAAATGCGAGATCCTACCATTTCTCGAGCGCCTGCGGGAACAGCTCCCACTGCCGATGATCTACATCAGCCATGACATCGCTGATATCGAGCGTTTTGCCGATCATCTTGTCATGATGAAAGATGGCGTCATGACTGCGGCAGGGCCGCTCCATGTCGTTTAGAGCGAACCGGCGCTTGCCAGGCGCCGCGACGCGGCAGTCTGTCTTGATACCGTGGTCGGCGGCTACGGACGCTATGGGCTGATCATGCTCCGCCTAGAGGGGGCACGCCTTCTGATACCTGGAGTGCCGCTTAGACCGGGCGCGCAGCTGCGGCTCCGCATCGCAGCCGGCGACGTCAGCATTGCGTGTGAGCGCCCGCGTGCAAGCTCTATCCTCAACGTATTTCCGGCACGCACAAAGCCTCTCTGCCGTTCGACGAGGCAGAGGTCACCTTCTTCTGACTGTTGAAATTGGCCGTTCTGGCGTAGCTCTTGGCGCGCATCACGCGCCGGTCCTTTGATGCGCTACGGCTCAGCGATGGAGCGGACGTATTCGCCGAGGTCGCTCGCGCCGTTCCGCTTGCGGCTGCCGAGCGGTGCTTGCAACACCCGCCACGACCCGCATGAGAACCTCGACAGATATTCCCCGACAAGAGAAACACATCAACAGGATCCCAGCCGTGATCGATGATCTGGATCAGATAGGTCCGTATAGTGTGGGGGCAATTCACTACCGCCCAAAAGACGATGCCGATAGGCTACTCGCCCAGTTCGCTCAGGATATCGCGCAGCAAGGCCTACGCTTCGGCGGCATCGTGCAGCGACACTCGATGCGCGCAAATGTGACGCACGTCATGATCACAATCGACGTTGCGACGGGACAAGAGATCTCGATCTCCCAGCCACTCAGCAGCGGAGGTCCTGTAATCTCGGTACAAATGCGCTTGCCAAGGCCGCAGCTGTCCTTTCCCAGGCACTTCGCAACAAGTTCGATCTTCTCATGACCAACAAATTCGCCAGACAAGAAGCAGCTGGCCGGGGCCTGCGCGCCGAATTCGTTGACGCGATCACCCGAGGCGTAGTCCTAACGGCCGTTCCGAAGAAATGCCTTGCCGACTGGCGACCCTTCAGCGCGGGCGTTGGCACGCTGCTGCCTTGTGATCGTAAATAGTTGGAGCGAAGCGCTTGGCTACTGATTTTTCAGAACTTAGCGCTGATCGACTCTCCAAGCGCGCGAGCATGCTCGTATCAAAGCCGCTGGAATCCACTCCCGAGAACGGATGGCATATAGTTTGCTTCAACAGTGAAATCACGATCTACAAAAGCAAATTTGTGAGGACAGCATGCTCGGAATTGGAAGTCAGTTGCCGCCGTTCGAAATCACAGGCGTGAAGCCAGGTTTTCAAGCGCAGGAAGAAGGAGGACAGAGTGCATTCGAGACGCTGACCGAGGCGAGTTTTGCAGAAAAATGGAAGGTCATCTTCTTCTATCCCAAGGATTTTACCTTCGTCTGCCCGACAGAGATCGCTGAGTTTGCGCGGCTCTCCAAGGAATTCGCCGACCGCGATGCGATTGTACTCGGTGGTTCGACTGACAACGAGTTCTGCAAGCTCGCTTGGCGGCGCTCACATGTCGACCTGCACAATCTGCCAATCTGGCAGTTTGCAGACACAAAGGGAACGCTCGTCGATGGTCTTGGCGTGCGTTCACCTGAAGGGGTTGCTTATCGTTACACCTTTATTGTTGACCCCCAAAATACGATCCAGCACGTCTATGCGACCAATCTCAGTGTCGGGCGCAGTCCTAAGGACACGCTCCGCGTTTTGGACGCGCTGCAAACCGACGAGCTCTGTCCCTGCAACCGCGAAATCGGCGGCGAAACCTTGAAGGTTGCTTGAGGCAGCATGTCGTCGATCGAACAACTAAGCGACAGGATTCCAGATTTTGCGAAGGATGTCAGGCTTAACTTGACCTCCTTGGTGGCCGATGAGACGCTTTCGCCACAGCAAAAATACGGGCTGCTGCTGGCGAGCGCTATTGCCACCCGCAACGCAGCCCTGATTGCCGCGATCGAATCGGCTGCCGCCGCCGTGATGACATCTGTGGCGATCGCCGCAGCAAAAGCCGCAGCCTCCCTCATGGCAATGAACAACGTTTACTACCGCTTCGCTCACCTCGTTTCCAACTCGCAATACAAGACGATGCCGCCACGGCTGCGTATGAACATCATCGGCAATCCCGGCGTCGACAAGTCCGATTTCGAGCTGTGGTCGCTTGCGGTCTCGGCCATAAACGGCTGCGGTGCTTGCATCGATGCCCATGAGAAGACACTGAGAGCCGCGGGCGTCAGTTCCGAAGCGATCCAGACCGCCGTACGCTTTGCCGCGATCATGCAGTCAGTGGCGATCGCAATCGAGGCCGCTGGGCCCACCCCCTCTCGGGCGAGGGGCTGATCCTTCTTCTGCCATACGATCGACTGCGTTGTGGCGCCACTCAGTGACGCCACAACGAGCCCTTTGCGGCTCCCGAACGAGCGGGACATCTGCAAATCATGTCTTGCGCAGCGTCCGCATGAAGAGCGTCTTGCTCGAATTCCAGGCGCCGTGCAACTGACGCGGAATGCGCCACACATGCGGTGAGATCCTATCGCCTAACCTCGGTCGCACCACGGCCCGCCCTTTTTTCCACCATCACCCAAACTTGAACAGCACTCCATATCCGCCGCGCGGATGGCTCCATTCGATGTCGCCGGTGGGCTCGGCGATCACGCGGCAGGTACCGCACTCGATGCAGCCGTCAACGGTTATCTCGACCTGGCCGTCGTCATTGAGCTCGTAGCATCGCGCGGGGCAGGCTTTCAAAAGTGCAAGTAGCTGCGGCGATGGCGTCGTGTGCGCACGGACCTTGACGTGAGGATGACCGATGTCGACAAGATAGCGGTTGTAATACAGCTTGTCTTCGACGCGCACTGGGGGTTCGACATTCATGCTTTGACCTTCCATTGTTAGCCTTCACGCTGTCCCGGTCAGCGCCAGGCCCGTGCAAAACGATAAGCATCGCCGAACAGACCTGTCCATGACCTCGCCTTGGCAAAGGATTTCAGGGTCGCCTTCTCCTTCTCAGCCTTGGGCGTACCATCGACGCGCACAAAGTTTTGCATCGCCTTGGAGATGAGCTGCGGATAGGTGAGAAAGAAGTTTTGTGAGTGCGTATGCATCAGGGGCGGCAAATCCTTGTACTTCTTTAGATCTTTGATGACGAAGGAGTCGTCCAGCATCTTCTTGTAGATCGCCAGATTTGTTGCACTCATCGGCTCGCCGCGCGATTTCACCAGACCTATCGCTTCGGCGGCGATACGGCCGGAAGTCATCGCGAGATTGGAGCCCTCTCGATGAATGGCATTGTTGAGTTGGGCCGCATCGCCCACGACGACCCAGCCTTCGCCATAAAGCTGCGGGATCGACTTGTACCCGCCTTCAGGAATGAGATGCGCCGAATATTCCTTGACTTCGGACCCTGCTATCAGGGGCGCCACAGAAGGATGCCTCTTGAATTGATCGAGCAGGCCGTAGGGCGTCCGGCCCGTGCGCTGGAAGTCGGCAACGAGACAACCGATGCCGAGCGAAATGCACTCTTTGTTGGCATAGATGAAACCCATCCCTGTCATGCCGTGGGAAATGGTACCGGCCGCCTCGATCACGACGCCTTCATCGCCCTTGAGATTGAAGCGCGCCTCGATAGTCTCGCGAGGCAAGAAGTGCATCTCCTTCACCGCGAGCGCAACGTTATCGGGTCTCGGCCGCGCGCGCAGGCCCGCGCGCGTCCCGAGCAGGCCATTGACCCCCTCGGCCAGCACGACGACATCGGCATGTATTTCGCCGTCTCGGCGATCTGTACGAACACCGACGATTCTTTCACGCTCGTCCCGTACAAGCTCGGTGACGGTCGTCTCGCACAGCACGGTCGCGCCAGCCTCCCGCACCTTGGAAGAGAACCATTTGTCAAACTGGGCCCGTATAATCGTATACCGGTTCGGCCGTTCCTCGTTGAAGTCGTCTGAGCGGTAATGCATGCCGACATGGGAGCGATCGTCCATCATCCAGAACCGCTGCTCGATCAGATGACGTTCGAGCGGCGCCTCCTCTCGAAACTCGGGGACCAGCTTTTCCATCATGTCGGCATAGAGGATGGCGCCCTGCACATTCTTCGATCCGGGATATTCGCCCCGCTCGAGCTGCAGCACCTTCATGCCGCGTTTGGCCATGGTCAATGCCGCCGCATTGCCGGCCATACCGGCTCCGACCACGATCGCATCGAATCTCTCTTCAATCATCATCATCTCCTCTAGGCCGTCGCGATCCGGGCGCGCGAATTCGGCAAAAGCCGGGCGCGAAATGCGGCCGTGAGCGAGGGTAGCAATTGCATGGCGTCACTGACGATCGCGAGATGGGCGAAGTCGAAGATCGGAGCGTTCTTGTCAGTATTGACGGCGACGATCAGATCCGCGCCCTCCACACCAACCCGGTGCTGGATCGCGCCGGAAATGCCGGCGGCAATATAGAGCTTTGGCCGGATGGTCTTGCCCGTCTGGCCGATTTGCCGGTCAGACGTGACCCAGCCTTTTTGCACCAGAGGACGCGAGCAGCCATATTCAGCGCCAAGCAGCGTTGCGAGCTCGCGCACCAACCGAAAGTTCTCAGGCGATCCCAGTCCCAGACCGCCCGCAACCACGACATCGGCATAGGCCAAATTGGACGTTTCTGCATCGCGGTCGGGTAGGAACGACAATATTTTTGTGACAATATCGTCTTCGATAAGACCGAGCGGATGGACGATGATACGAGCGGCATCGCGTACGACGCGCTCAGGCATCGGCATGACCCGCGGGCGGACGGTTGCCATCTGCGGACGATAATTCAAAGTATAGATTGTGCAGAGCAGCGAGCCGCCAAAGGTCGGACGCGTTGCCGCAAGCGAACCATCGGCGTCGACGTCCAGCGCGGTGCAGTCGGCAGTGAGCCCGGTCGACAGGGTCGTCGCCACGGAACCTGCGAGATCGCGACCGAGCGTCGTCGCCCCCAATAGCAGGATCTCGGGCTTGTATGTGTTGACGAGTTCGGTTAGCGCTTTTGTATAGGATTCGTTGCGGTAATCCGACAAAACATTGTCGCTCACGAGATAGGCCAGGTCGGCGCCATAGCAAAAGGCATCAAGCGCGGCGTTACGTGTGTGCTGCCCCTCCGGACCGATAACGACAGCGGCAAGATTCACTTTTAGCCTGTCGGCAAGCCTGCGCCCCGCCCCCATGAGTTCCCAGGAAACCGGATGCACCTGGCCGCGCTCCAGCTCAACAAAGACCCAAACGTGTTTGTACGCCTTAAAGTGCTCCGGCAGTTCCTTTTTTGCTGCTGCGCGGCCGGCCGCCGCCGGCATGGCCGTTCTGGTGACATTGCTCATACTCAAAATTCCCCTCAAAGATAGGCGCGCCCGCGCCACAGGTCGCTTTTTAGCTTCGTTGACTGAAGATCACTTTTGGTCAGCAGGTGGCCGGTTGCTCTGCCCCGTCAGCCTGGTCCGACCGGCCGCACAACAAGACCCGTCGTCGCGATAGACGTACCGGTCCGGCCGGATTTGGAGAGGTCTTCCACACTGGACCCTTGCGCGCCGGGTTCGACGAATGCGGCCGCGGTGATTCTGACCGGTCGCTTCCATGCCTGAGTTGGCGTGTCCGTTCGCTGCGCAATACCTGCGCCTCACTTTCGGCCCAGCGGCTCCACATTGACTGTGACGGCGAGGGCGATCCCCGCAACGCACCTGTCACGCAATCCATCCCGAGCCTCCAGCGCCGACAACCCGCATGCGCCGACCTTGGCCCTCTTCCTAACGTGCTGTCCGCCATGAGATGGATACAAATCTGAGCGGAATCGGGGGCCGATTTGATGGGGATGACGCTGTGCATACCCTCTCCAGGTGTAGCGCGAACGGGCGACTTATCCATTGACCACCATCTGACCGTCGATACGGAACTTCGATCGCGTCAAAGACCATTTCGAACGGACCTGCGCGATCGTAGGCCACGAGATGATGCCGCAGCGCTCGGCAGGCAGTAAAAGCAGCATCATGGGTCTCCTTCAATCTCATCTCGGACGACTAGCATCTGTCGGCAGCGATGATCATACCGGCAGGACAACAGCAAGTGTCGTACCAGTTGCAAAAACCCTTGAAAGTCAGTCGAAAGTAATGGTTTGGGAGACACTTGAAATAGCCGCTGATACCGTGGACACGACCAGTCCAGACATGGGTCGGGAATACGACAGGCGCCGCTCGGGTCGTGGTTGCAGAGAGTTGACCCGGATAAGGACGAAGGCTGCACATCGGGTTGCCATGGCGCCCCGCCGGCAAACCTTGCTTGCAGTGGACCGCGAGATCACTTCAGCTCGCTCAACGGGACAAAGGCAGCGGCCTTCTTAGGGTCTGCGACGGCATCCTTCAAAACCTTGAACACTCGCTGGTCGATCGGTGACGATGCCACGAAATCGGCATAGGCCTGCTCCAGCATCGCCTTGCACCGAGCTCTGATTTCCGGCTCGGCGGCACCAGCAAATTGCTCTTTGGCAAGATACTGTCCCATGCGCTTTAAGATGTGAAGGCGCGCGACATTCACGATCTTAGGGTCGTAATCGACGCCTAGCAGCGAAAAAAAATCCTCTGCCGACGAGGCCTTGCTGAGCCGAACCAGGATACCGGCTGCCGGGGATGAGTTGATCATCGAAACTTCTCCTTCAGATTAGCTCTGGACGGTCAATGAGATGGGGTTGCGCCTGTTGACTGCTGCCGTCCTGCCTCGCACAGCTGATGCGCACGCCACAACCCGGAAAGCGGTGCTCTCAACTTCGCTGCCCAGATCGGCGGGTCCGCCGGTGACGAAGCCAGTCCCGATGAAGATCCGGGATCAATGGCCAAACCACGATCTAGGTTGACGCTCGTCAGGACGGTCGTCGGACCGGAAATCAGCCGCGCGAGAAGATGCCGATTGGCAGTCCGGGGACGGCTCGTCATTGTGTAGGAGATCACAGCATGTATGGCGGAACGGGAACTAAGATTTGGAGGTGAGATCGCGCCAGGGATCTGACGTGCGAAAGCTGGGCGCCGCTTGCGCCATCAGCGACATGGGACACTGTCCTTGCGGCGCGTCGGTTTGCGAAGGGTCGACGCAAACGTTGCTGGGCACGGCTTTTCACGCGGGCTGGGTTGCCAAGCATCCGCACACGTCGCGCCAGATCGCCGCCACGGTTTCGCGCTCGACTGGCAGCTTGTGCTCGATCGCATACTTGCGGACTTGCGACAGGATCTGCCTGGCTTGATCGTCGCTGGCGACGAGCTGCAGTTCATCGAGTAACGCGGTGATCGCCGCAAGTCCGGAATGCTTGCCGAACACAAAGCGGTTGCAGCGGCCAAGCAAAACGGGATCAAGCGATTGATAGGTGCGTCGATCCTTCAAAAGGCCAGCGACATGAATGCCGGATTCGTGCGTAAATACATGCTGTCCGACGATCGCCTTGTTCATAGGAATCGCACGTGCGGCCGCGGCTGCTACCACCGTGGCGACGTTCTCGAGCTCCCGGAGTATGATGCCGGTCTCGCGCCCGTAGAGCTGCTTGAGTGCGACCGCGATTTCCTCGAGCGGTGCATTTCCGGCCCGCTCGCCCAGCCCGATGACGGTCACTGAGGCGTGGCTCGCGCCAGCCCTGATGGCGGAGAGCGTGTTCGCGGTTGCGAGTCCTAAATCATCGTGACCGTGAAATTCGAGTTCGAGATCGGTTGTCGCACGCAAATTTCCGACCAGCGCGTAGGTCGCGTCGGGATCGAGCACACTGAGCGTATCTGCAATACGAAAACGACGCGCGCCCGCGGCTTCTGCAGTCGCCATCAGCCTGATGAGAAAATCAATGTCGGCGCGGGAGGAGTCCTCACCACCGACGGCGACCTCAAGTCCGCGCTCACAGGCATAGCCTACCACTCGCTTCACCCGTTCTAGCGCCAGGTCGCGATGACCACCTAGCTTGGCCGCGATCTGAACATCGGAGGTCGGGATCGAGATATTGATCATGGACACCTTTGCTTCGATCGCCGCGTCGACGTCAGATTCCCGCATCCGGCACCAGCCTATGGTGGTCAGCGGAAGATCTGCTTCGACAATGGCGCGGATGGCGGCGATCTCCTCGTTGCCCATCGCCGGCGTTCCCGCTTCGATCTCCGTGACTCCGGCCCGCGCCAGCGCCTGCGCGATCGCCAGCTTTTCCTCTGTGGTGAACGCAACGCCAGGTGCCTGCTCGCCGTCGCGCAATGTCGTGTCGTTGAGCACGGTAGGCTTGGCGCGCACCTGGTCGGACCAGGACGATTTGGCGGCGGTGCTGGCGGCAATCACGCGAGAGCTCCTCATTGTTTGACCTACCTACGCTTCAGCAACCAGCATGCCAGCCTGCCATCCCGTCCAACCCATTGACGAATGACCCCTTCCGTCCTCGACCTTCTTGAGCAAATGAATTGTCGCAAATGCGACAGGTCATGAAGCGGACGCCTTGCCTGTTGCTACGCCGAGTTCGAACGTTAGCAATTGCGGCTCGCCAGGATGTGAGAATTGTCGCGGTCCACTTGGGCCCGCCGCCGCCTTGGACACATGGTCACTCGCTCACATCGAAGCGGCGTCGGCCGCGCCCTCAACCTCCCGCGCGACTTACCAAATCCGGCGAGGCTTTCTCGGATGACGGGGCGATAGCGGACGCTCCTGGCAGTTCAGATGGACAGTCTCCGGCAACGACCGGCCGAGCCGCCCGGAACAGAAGATCGCGCCGGCGCTCGGCCATCCGGCTCTCACCGCTTTCTTCGCCGAAGCACAGGTTGAAGTCGTCACATTGCTTGCACACAGGTGTTGTGCACATCACGAGCCCTTCATTCTCGCAAAGCATGCGGTAGAAGAAACGCTTCCAGCGCATATTGTTGACATTGCGCGCGGCGAGCGGCGCGAAATGGCGGCTCAGCAGCCGAGAGAGCTCGCCACGATTGCGCAAGCCGAGCGCTTCCCACAGGTGGTCTGGCTCAATGGCACGGCGCGCGATCATCGCAGCCAGCCAGCGGCCGATATCCCCTTCCGTCGAGCGTTGCTCGAGCAAGAGATCGCGCAACATTGCGATCTCGTCGTCCTCTTCGCACTCGAAATCCGAGAGCTGCTCCGCGAGCTTGATCTCAAGCGAGGGAAAGTACTGCTCCAGCAAGGCCACCAGTTCAAGGCCGGACAGGCCAGCCTTCTCGGGAAGAGAGCCACCATCCATTGTGGCAGCCGCCAGGATAGACGCCAGGACATGGCGATCGAGATCGCTGTCAATGGTAATATCGGCATCTGTAGGAGGCACACCGGTGAGCATGCGATAGGTTGCAATTCCCCTGTGCATCTGGCTGTTGATATCAACGGCACAAGCAGCCGGCGACGGAAGGAAGTGCGCTTCGAACATAATTTTGCGGGTTTCCACAATGGTCAGGTTTGCGTGCCGCATCCTGGTTTTGATCAGGGTCGATCGTCAGAATGCCGGCCTCCCGGGATGGGCGGTGAGGGAGACCGGCATCCGTCGCGCGCCTTTACAAGGCCGCGACTCGCGACCTTTACGAGGCCGCGAGTTCGGCGGCGGTCTTGCCGATGATGGATTCATCCACGGGCTTCATGATGCCATGCTCCATCAGCATGTCCTCGAGCTCGTCCATGGAGATTGGGGTCGGGATGATGCCTTTGCCGCCATTGTTATGAACCTTGGTCGCAAGATTGCGATAGTGATCGGCCTGCTTGGAATCGGGTGCATATTCAAGCACCGTCATGCGGCGTAACTCGGCATGCTGCACCACGTTGTCGCGTGGCACGAAGTAGATCAGCTGAGTGCCTAGCTTCTTGGCCAACGCTTCCGCCAGTTCCAGCTCCTTGTCGGTCTGCCGCTCGTTGCAGATCAGACCGCCCAGCCGCACGCCGCCAGAGTTCGCGTATTTCAGGATGCCTTTGGAAATGTTGTTCGCAGCATACATCGCCATCATCTCACCGGACATCACGATATAGATTTCCTGCGCCTTGTTCTCGCGGATTGGCATCGCAAAACCACCGCAAACGACGTCGCCGAGCACGTCGTATGAGACATAGTCAATGTTCTCGTAGGCTCCGTTCTCCTCCAGGAAATTGATCGAGGTGATGACGCCGCGGCCGGCGCAGCCGACACCCGGCTCAGGACCACCGGACTCCACGCAGCGAATGTCCTTGTAGCCGACCTTCATTACGTCCTCGAGCTCGAGGTCCTCAACGCTGCCGGCGCTCGCTGCAAGGCTCAAAATCGTGTCTTGCGCCTTGGCGTGCAGAATCAAGCGGGTCGAGTCCGCTTTCGGATCGCACCCTACAATCAGAATTTTCTGACCCATCTCGGCCAGCGCCGCCAGCGTGTTCTGCGAAGTGGTCGACTTGCCGATGCCGCCCTTCCCGTAGAACGCGATTTGTCTCAGTGAAGACATGTTGCTCTCCATCAACCGATTTGCCAAAAGTTGCGCGCTTCTTGCGCGCGAGCTTGTTTCTCTCTCAGAAACGGGGGCACACGGGTTCGAGGGAAGGAGCGCATCGCTCGTGTTACGCGTCGGCGTGCACTCAGCCCTCACTCAGTGTTGCTGTCGCTTATTAGCAACCGCCGTGCCAACGCTTGACCGCGCTCCTTAAGCTTCTGATTACGTTTCTAAAAAACACCAGCCGGTGAGTGAGGCCTTGGCTATTTTGGATCTGACAGGATCTGCGCGACTGTCAGAAAACTAACAACGACCACAACAATCTACGCGAAAAGCCGATTTGGCGAGACCTGTTCCGATGCCTTCTGGTGTGGAACGGCACTTTGTCCTCTTCTCGCAAGCCGGGCGATCCTAGGACAGTGAATATGCCGGTCGGGCTCGAAACCTGGCGGACCAGCCGCGAGTGTTGCAAATACGGTACGGCGCTTGATGCGCTGACATTGGAGATGATCGGCAAGAAATTCGAATGGGCTCCCGAAAGCAGCCGCGCCATGCCAATCGTTCAGCTCAGCGCGCCTACATAGGTATGTCGTGGCGACAATCATCTTTTATCAGAAGCCCGGCTGCGCCACTAACGCGCGTCAGATTCAAGCTGAAGTCCGACGTGATCGCCCGAGACATCTTGAAAGATTCATGGGATGCGGAGAAATTGCGCGGCTTCTTCGGCAATGTGCCGGTCAAAGCCTGGTTCAACCGAGCTGCCCCCCGTATCAAGTCAGGCGAAGTCAATCCGATACTATCGACCCGGCAAGCGCGCTCGCATTGATGATAGTCGATCCGCTCCTGATACGACGACCGCTGATCGACGTAGACGGGGCACGATGTGCCGGACTCGATCATGAGCCCGTGCTGTCCCTGCTTGGCGGCAACACGCAAGATGATCTCGGCGGATGCTTGCACGAAGCAAACCGTACGCGTTGTCCGCAGACGTGAGAAACGGGCGGAGGGTACCCACCGCTATCAAGCGAGGCAGAGATGCCGTTTCCCACTTCCGGCTTCCTTCACCGGTAGTAAGCGACGGGACCTTCCCTGAGACGCTCGCACGAGTGACTGCTCCGTAAGGGGCATCGCCTCTATTGCGCTCGAATGCCGCGCTTCTCGCCTGTGTAGTGTGTGAGAGGCCGCCGCAGTTGCCGCCTTTATCGCGCATGACCTCCGCGGCACGGATTGGATCACAGCACCAAGGCGAGAAGCGGTTTCTTGAAGACATTCTGCTCTATTCAATTGAATAACGATCAGAACAGATCACAACGCTTCGCGGCCGTGATCCTTATGCAACTTAGCGGCATAATTGCGCTATGGCCGCTCCCATTTGATCGGTATCAAATCCTCCGCCATTCCCCAGTGTCACAGAGATCTCGCGCGGCTCTTCGCGCCGATTTTGGAATGGAGAATTCGATGAGAACAAGGACAGTTCTGACGAGGGCATCGCTCCTCGCGCTCGCGACCTCGTTGGCCAGCATCTCGGTACAGGCTGCGGATCTGGGTCGGACGCCGGTCTACTATAAAGCGCCTCCGATCGAACCCTTCAATCCATGGATGATCCGCCTGCGCGTGCTTGGCGTTTTGCCGGATACCGCAGGCAGCTCGGTCAGCATCGCCGGGGCCCCCTCGCTGTCCTCACCAAGTTCTGGCCTTTCGATCAGCGATCAAGCCGTACCCGAGCTCGACATCACCTATTTCTTCACAAAAAACGTTGCCGCCGAACTCATTCTCGGCGTGACCAGCCATCACATCAGCGGCAATGGCGCGCTCACTGGCCTCGATATCGGCAAAGCCTGGCTGTTGCCGCCAACACTGACCCTGCAATATCACTTCACCGAATTCGGCGCGCTCAAACCCTATATCGGTGCGGGCATCAACTACACCGCATTCTTCAACCAATCGGCAGCCAATACGTCGCCCGCCGGTCTTGCGGTGACGGATTTGCACATCAGCAACCAATTCGGCGCGGCGGTCCAATTCGGCTTCGATTACATGCTTGATCGTCACTGGGGCCTCAACTTTGACGTGAAGAAGCTGTGGCTGCGGCCGGAGTACTCCGCGACCGTAAACAATGCGATTGCCGTCACCGGGCGCGCCAATATCGATCCATGGCTCGTCAGCGGCGGCGTCACTTACAGGTTCTGACGCTAGAACAGGAGCAGAATGGGGAATCCGTTTGATCATTCCGGACGTACGAGCTCATCGAGCGCGTCCCCTAACCTCACCGCTGTGCAAGCAGGGAGCGAGATGACGCGTCAAGGACGCGTCATCTCACGAGAAGCGGGGAGCCATTCGCAGCATTGCTCTCGCTGTAAGCTACGGATCGCGCGGCATGGAGTGACGGTACACAAACAGATCGACCCAGCATGTGTTCATATTCTTGTTCGCGTTGCAAAAGGCGCCATTTGCCGATCGGCCCGGAGAAAAAAGGCAACACCCGCGCCGAGGTCAATGACCTGCTGTTCGCAGACCCAGAGCGTGAGGCCTCCGCTCAACCTCAGACGATCCTAGCTCCGGGCGGCCAGCTCATGGACTGACAAGCCGTCCATGCTTGCTAGCCCGGGCACGTGGCCGCTGGGCGAAGCCTCTAGCTTCGCTTTAGCACCATCACAAGGCGGTCGACACGTTTGCCCTGCTTGAGGTGGGAGTTTACGATTTCGTCAACGTCCTCAGGCGTGGTCGCGCGATACCACACTCCATCGGGATAGACTACCATCAAGGGACCAGCGTTACAAAAGCCAAGGCAGCCTGCCATCGTGAAGCCAATATCGTTGAGGCCTTGCGCTTCGACCGCCTTGCTCATTCGATCCCACAGGGCTTGCGCGCCAAAGGCGCCACAGCTGCCGTGCGGATGAGTTGGCGGACGCTGCATGTTGCAGGCAAAGACATGATGCCTATAAAGTTGAGGAAGTTCGAATTCGGCTTCTGAGTTCATGCGCCTGTCCTGTGATCAATGGGCTTCATCTGAAAAGATGACAAGGTGCGAGCACGTCGCTCCCACAATCTCTTACGATTAAACGCTGCATCGAAGACTTTGATGCTACTGATTCCCACTCGCGCTTGCCAATGCTGGCGAAATGAGCGGGTGCCATAGTGGTTGTCATCGCTGAAGATCAGCGATAGACACCTTCGCGTCCGGATCAGCCTCTTTGATCAATTCCAACCTCTTCTGCCATCATCGCGACCTTTTTACTCCCGCATCACTTGCTCATCATTCAACTTCTCCAAAGCAAGTTGCACACCAGATGCGTAACGTTCGTTTGTCCAACGATCCCTTCCTTTTCGCGGCGCGACTCACAATTATTGCGCAGGTTGCGACAACGTCGTTCGCTTCTGTTTCGGACACGACAAAACTCGCATAGCATTTGACCTCCCGCCTCGGCCTGCTGCTGTGTTCCGTCGCTGCCGATCTATCGTTTGCTCAACAGATAGCGCCTGTCGCAAGAGCCCAACGAGACAGCGATGATTGCTGAGCCACCTTTGAGGCTGCAGACCAAGCCGGCCGCAATCCCGATTGGCAGGAACGTTAAACCGGCAACGCAGCGGCCCGCAGGCTTCCCACGATACACGTCAAGACGCGCTTGCAGCGGCAAATTTGCGACGAACAACGAGCACCTGCTCACATGCATTTGCTCCTAACGGGTCCTAGCTGACATCCGCTAAGGGCCTCGCACGAACGGAGTGGCATGGCAGTTGCAGCGCAGGCAATAACGCCAGCTGCGTCCGCCGGCCAAAGAGTTTTGACACAGGATCGTCATTCCTCCTCCCCAAACGGTCCTGTCAGTCTGGGCCCCACATTCTCCCAGCCCAGACGATGCCCTCGGCGAACTTCCAGCCGCCGGGGGCATTTCCCTCTCCAACATATCGCCTGCAGTAGGAAGCATGTCCTGCCTGCCCGCTCGATTTGGCGAGCTAGTGCAAGGGCAGCTTCTTGGTGCGACGGAGGTCGCGGAGTGGCAGGGCTGCAATCCGCGCAAGGTGCCCGTTTTGTCTCACAAATCAACAGCCGTGACACGCATCTGCCAACGCTCACGAGTACGACGGCTTCATCCGACGGCAAGGCGCCTCAAGCAGCTTGAGCATAACAAAGCGATAGGCCCGTTAGTCCGGATGGATCGTGATATCCATGGTTTCGTCGCTGTCCGCGAACGGGTCGGCAGACCGATCGTCCTCCAGCAGCCTGACGCCGCACAGGCAGACGTCACCTTCGATCACGGCGAGCGGTACCGGCTCAAGCGATTGTCCATCGCAGGGGCCGTCGATGCACATCCCAGTGTCGATCTCGAATCTTGCGCCGTGCCGGCCGCATCTGAGAAAGGAACGGTCTGACGAGAAAAACGCACCGGTGCCGATGTTAAGCCAGACGCTCTCATGCGGACAACGATTGACGTAACCAAAATAGTCGTTGCCGAAGGTGCGCACCACAATAATTGGAAACGGGCGGCTCTCGCCCCTATCATCGATCCGCGACAGGCTGAAGCCCATGGCCCCACTCCGCTCGAGGGCATCGGCCGGGCAGACGGCAAAAACCTCCGTCTTATCGCTCATCAGGTCGCCGATTATCGGTTCGCTCATCCCGGCCTCGCAGTTTCCTGCTTGAAGGCTTCGATCGCAGTCCGGCTCAGCCGAAAAATCCCGCGGCCACGAGCGAGCGGCCGATAAGCCGAGCTGGCACGGGCGTTCAGGACATCAAACCATTGGATCGGCGTGAGCTTCGCCGGACGCTCACTGATCTGGATCACCCTCCCGTCCGGACCGAAGCGGACGTGGATGATGACTTCTTGCGAGCTCATACCGATCCCCTGTTTTGGCAACTCTAAGGATCCCGACCGTACACCGACGATCTCGACTCGGGCACCTTGGCGCGTGGGGGCTCAAGCCGCGCCTTAGACGCCGCGCCTTTTGTACTATCGAGCAGGTATTCTTCACCCGCTTGGAGCATTTCTCGCGCGGACTTAACACGAGTGCGTGCCTCCAACCGCACGGCGTGCTCCCGCATTTGTGTGGATCACGATCCGCACCAGGCAACGCTGCCACAAGCGACGTATGCTCAATCCGTCCTTGTAGCTCGATCCAATCGCCTCGGTGTAATCCTCCAAAAGCAGCAGCTGATGGCGCTGCGCGACCGCACGCAGTTCCGACCACGGCGCGGGATGACCGTTAGGATTGCCGGCGACAATCGCCCGCGTGTTGGCCGTGATGCGCTCTTTGGCCTTCGCTGGGACTAATGCTCCCGACCAATAATCGACATCTGCAAATACCACTCGTGCGCCCGCGAGACTGGTGGCATGCGCGGTTTCGCGAAAGGAGTAGGGCGAGGCGAAAACCTCCTGCCCCGGGCCGATGCCGAGCGCCTTCAGCGCAAGCAGGAGCCCGATGGTACCACTCGAGACCGCATCAACATATTTGCGACCAAGATAGGCGGCGAAAGCGTGCTCAAACGCCTCAGTGATCCGCCCGTTGGAAATTTGCGGCGAACACAGCAGCGTCTCCACGGCAGAGAGCTCAGAGAAGGTGATATCGGAATCGAACAGTGGAATGAATGATGTATTCTCCTCCACAGTGTGCGCACCATCAAGCCGATACTCTGCTAGTTCAGTGCTCACCGCCGCACATTCCTTTTGGCCAATACGATGCCGGTCGCCCGCGTCGGATCGGCCGTAATCTGCACGCAGTGATCTGATCCATCGATCAGATGAAGGTCGAAACGCGGAAACTGCCGGAACGGCTGATCCGCCACATCCGACGCATCACAGCGCACCCAAGCAAGCTGTGGAAAGCGGTGCCGCAGCTCGACAAACGGACCCATCTCGGCGCGATCGGCTGCAAGCAGCCGCTCGATTTCGATCAATTCCTCCGCGGTGAGCGCCATCGTGGCTCCTCTATGACTCGTCAAAGGCGCGGCGTCATTGCCAGAACAGACGCTCCGGATCCGCATTCAATTCGTCGATTGCAGAAGTCAACCGATGGTAAAGGCTGTAAAATTCCCAGGTTCCTCGCGCGTGGTTCTTGCGAAACAGCTTCCAGATCCCGCTCACGGCATCATAATGAATCAGTGCGACATCGATGAGAGCGCCATCCTTGTCGATGTTGCGCGAGCAACAGGGGCTCTCGACGAGGTAGCCGCCCCTCACCGGCGTCACGTTCGGCGAGACGTAGAGATAACGCTTGCGCGAGCTCAAGCCGCGCTCGATCCGTTTGCGATCGAGTTCGTTGGGGTGAGGCACCAGCCCGGCCTTTACCGTTCTCATCAGCGCGGCATTCATCGCGAAGCCTCCATTCAAAGCACTGTGATTTCTTCTTCAAGACAGCCGATGAGCATCTGCTCACCAAAATCGACAATATAGATCGGCACGTTCGCTTCGGTATGGATCGCGACGTTGATGATCTCGCCGGTCGCTCCGGCCGCGAGCAAGACTCCCTCGGGCTCCATGTCGGGATATGAGTGGTCGTTGATGAGGTCGACTGCGGTTTTGACCCGCTGGCCCCGCTGATATTTCGGAACGCCGGGCTGAGTCATGACTCCTCCGGGAATGGCAGATCATCGATCTCCTCGCACGTGTCCACCGGCTCTAGCTCCTTGCGCTTCATGCCAACGCGGTAGCCGCTTTCCAAAAACTCAACGCCGTAGATGTAGAATTGCTGCAGGAACGTGCCGATCGAGACGACATAACCGACCTCCCCCTTCTTGACTAAGACGTCGCCAATCTCCTTGCCGCGATAGGTGCCATCATTGCGGATGGTGCGATTGGCTCGCAGCTTTTGGCCAAAGCTGAAGACGGGCGGGTCGCTGAGCTCGACGACGTCGCTGTCGCGAACAATGCTGTTCATGTACCGCTCCTCATGCATCGCTCCCTCTAGAGATGTAGGAAGCTGCCTCGCCCACGGCAGGCGAGATCCTGCATCACTTCATACTCGCGCGGCGTGGTCAGTCTCATCGACGACAGCAGCGCTGGGTAGGAAGGCCGCTCTCGGAATCGCGAAACGCCTTGGACCGCCGCGCAGAATGAAATGCCCGCCAGGGCCGTGCTGCCGACCAGCAACAGCACGATCGCAGGGCAAGCCAGCGCAGTCGTCGTCCGTGATGGAGGACCGAACGTCGGCGTCCGCGCCGCCGCCAACGCGCAGCACGAAGCTTGCGACGTTTTCAGCACCCGCTCTTGGCGTGCCGTTCATGGGGTTCACACTTTAGACTGGCGCCTGGTAGCGAGGAAAGGACGTGTCAACCACACAGGTATTGTCGACCGGACAGGCGGCGACGCATTGCGGCTCGTCGAAATAGCCAACACATTCAGTGCATTTCGCCGCTTCAATGACAAAGCTGCCCCCCTTCTCCGAGATAGCAACGTTCGGGCATAAGGGTTCGCAGGCTGAACAGCTCGTACACTGCGAGGCGATGATCTTGAATGGCATATATCCCCCTTAGCCTGCGGAGAAAAGAGATCCTTGCGGGATCGCGGCGTCGCCGCGCTGCGCGTGCTGGATCTCCCCGCGTTTCACCTTATCCAGATAGGATCTGAACCAGGCGATCGCCGACTTCTCAATGAACTCATGGGCATATTGATCGACCGGCTCGATCCCTGCCTTGATCAGATTGCTTTTCGGGCAGCCGCCTATCTTGGAGACGAAGACCGCATGGCAGTCATGGATGCCACGCATGATGGCGGAAAGCCTGTCCTCCTCGCCATAACCGCCCTGGCAGTAAACGTCCACGCGGCGGTGGCCGACGAATTTGGCGCCGGATGTAGAAAGTTCGTAGACCTGGAATTCCTTTGCATGCCCAAAGTGCTCGTTGATCACCCCCGAGCCCTTGGTTGCGACGGCCACTAGAAGAGTGATCGCGCTCATCTCCCCGGCAAATTTCGCAAGCTCCTTTTGGGCGACCGCGACTCTGGCGGCACGCTCATGCTCTACCCTGCCCTGATATGCCTTGCGCATCTCTAGGTCATATTCGACGTCCATTTTCATGACCTGATCGGTGGTGAACTCTGCGCTGCGGTCCTGCCCGAGCAGACCGACCGCATCGGCCCGGCACTGGCGACAATGGCGCATAATTTTTATCTCTCCTTCACAAGCATCTTGCAGCGCCTTCAATTCTTGCGCCGTCGGTCCGCGCTGACCGTTGAGGCCAAATACTGTGCCGTGTTCGGGCGCGGAGATCAGCGGCATGATATTGTGAAGGAAGGCACCGCGCGACTTCACCGCCTTGTTGACCTCGATCAGGTGGTCGTCGTTGATGTTTGGGATCATCACCGAGTTGACCTTGCACAGGATACCTCGTTCGCTAAGCATCTCGAGACCTTGCAGTTGGCGATCGGTGAGTATTCTTGCCGCGTCAATACCCGTGTATCGCTTGTGGTTGAAGAAGATCCACGGATAAATCTTGGCTCCGATTTCGGGATCAACCATGTTGATGGTGATGGTGACGTGGTCAACCTTGGACTTGACGATGGTATCAACATAGTCCGGCAGTGCGAGTCCGTTCGTTGACAGACACAGTTTGATTTCGGGAGCGGCCTTGGCGACCAGCTCGAACGTCTTGAACGTCTTTGCTGGATTGGCCAGAGCATCGCCCGGTCCAGCGATGCCAAGCACCGTCATCTGCGGAATGCTGGTCGCGACCGCGAGCACTTTTCTGACCGCCTGCTCAGGCGTGAGCTTCTCGCTCACCACACCCGGACGCGATTCATTGGCGCAGTCGTATTTTCGGTTGCAGTAATTGCACTGGAGGTTGCAGGCAGGCGCGACCGCGACATGCATACGGGCGTAATGATGATGCGCTTCTTCGCTGTAGCAGGGATGGTTCTTGACCTTTTCCCAGATTTCGGTCGGCAGATCGCCTTGGCCTGCGTGCGAGCCGCAGCTCGCCTGTCCGGTCTTGGCCGAAGCGCGGCAGCGCTTATGCTCGGGGGCGGGCTGCATCATCTTGCCGCTATCCACTGCAGCTTTGACATACTTTCCGCGTTCATTTTCATTTTTCCCTGCTGGCATCATCGCCCCCCAGGACGATCAAAGAAGCTGGATAGCAACTTGCATGCCATGGCGCAGACGATGAAATTGCAGCCATACGCCAAGGAGTTAGCGGAAACCATCGTCGCTGGCGCACGAAAGAAGAGCAATGATGCGCTTGTTGACGATGCGACAGATACGTCGTCATTCTCACGCAGAGCTCCACGGCTTGCGCATGCTCGCGCTAAGCTCGCCGGAACCGGCTCCATCTGAACGGGTTTTCTCGCGTTGCGGCTCCCACGATAGGAGCTGGGGGATCCGGGCTTCATAAGGCCACTAATGGGTGAGCAGTATCTCAACCGTGCAAGGGAACCCAATCGCAAGCGGTGTCAGGCGTTGCTCGAGTAGAAAGCGGAGCTCGTTGCGAGAGAGCGCGTCCCCATCAACGATGGCATAGTGGGTGCTGGCCGAGCGCTTGATGATCTACCGCCGCATAGCTACGCAACAGCTGTTCGTTGAAGCGACAGCCGATCAAGAGAAAGGTCTGTTCGCCTTTCCTTGATGGATGTCCGGAACTGGCGTCTGAATGTCGATTTCGGTCAACGCCTGACGTAGTCCGCGTCGGAGATAAGGAAGGTGTTGGCCGGCTGCACGCTGCCATGCGACTTGTACAGCACCCCCGTCGCCCAGCTGACGGCCACCGCACTGCCGACCTCTCGGCAAGCGAATCGTAAAGGCGATACCAGCGATTTTCGCCAATGCCGACGCGGGTGATACCCTGCACTTCGACCCATCCATCGCGCTTATCCAGCGCCGGGCGCCTGGCGGCATCATACCAGATGTCGACTATGACTCGCAGCGACAGGGACGCAAGATGATGGCGCGACCGCGTCGGCTGAACTGGCCGAGCGAAAGCCCGCGCCATCAATGCCGTCACGGCGGACCGATCTTTGCTGATCTCGACTTGTCGCGCCGACGCCAACGCATTGCCCCTAGCCGGCCGCGGCAGCGGAACCTCGCTCGAAGAAGCCGGGCAACGCCTCTGGCGTGGTCGACATATCGGATCTGCACAATTCGGCGAGGCCAGGACCGAGATGGGGAACAATGCTCGCGGCCCTCGTCCACGAGCGTGGCTTTTGCATCGGCCGCATCGACAAAGTCGATCTTCGGGGGCGCCTTCAGGGATCGTCCCCGTTCTCGCCCCGTTTTTTAGCGTTGATTGTGATCGGTAGCCGTGTGTCGCTCGCCATCTCGGGCAAATCGAGCACCCAGCCATTAGCTACTTTGATCCAGCCGCCCCATAGCGTCTCGTGCTCGGATTCCACGATTGGCTCTTCGAGATCCTTTTTTGGCACGTATATCGACAGGCCCGCGTCCGGAGACCGGCGGATCATGATTTTCACGTGGTCAACTCCTTGGCTGTGACGCAGGAGGTGGCGCGCAGGCGAGCCACGATGTCGGACACTGCGCACACGACCTCATCGACCTCCGCGAACGAGGTTTCACGTGACAGAGAAAAGCGCACCGCGCCGCGCATCCGCCACGCCGGCACCTGCATGGCACGCAGAACATGCGAAGGCTGCATTGAGCCGGAGTTGCAGGCTGATCCGAGCGACACGGCAATACCGGCCCGATTGAGATGGTGGGCGATGGCTTCGCCTTCGAGATGATCGAAGGCAATAGTGGCCGTGTTCGCTAACCGATTGCTGATATCGCCGAGCGCAACGCACTCGCCATTGTGCAAAATTCCCTGCTCTAGGCGGTCGCGCAACGCGCCAATGCGAACGCGCTCCGGTTCGAGCCGCTCCGCCGCGAGCTCGGCAGCCTTTCCCAGGCCGACGATGCCGGGAATATTCTCAGTCCCGCCGCGGCGTCCTCGTTCCTGTGATCCGCCGCAGATCAGCGGCCGGAATTTTGTCCCTTTGCGCAAATATAGCGCGCCGATTCCCTTGGGGCCGTGCAGTTTGTGCGCGGATAGCGACAGCATGTCGATCGCACTGTCCTTTAGGTTTACGCGCACCTTACCGATGGACTGGACTGCATCGGTGTGAAACAGCGCGCCCGCCTCACGGGTCAACCCGGCCAGAAACTCCACAGGGAATATCGTTCCGGTCTCGTTGTTGGCCCACATAACCGAGGCGATCGCTGTGCGTGGCCCGAGCGCGCAGCGAAACGCCTCGATATCGAGCCGGCCGCGGGAATCTACGGGTACGATGTGCGTCTTGACTCCTCTTGCCGCCAATTGCTTGGTTAACGCAAGAACGGCGGAGTGCTCTACCGAGGTGGTGACAATCTCGTCTCGGTCTTCCTGCGTCGCAAGCGCAGAGAGGATCGCGGCATTATTCGCCTCGGTCCCTCCCGAAGTGAAAACGATTTCTTGATCGTATGCGTTCCCTAACAGGCCCCGCAAGCTATGCCGGGCCTGCCTCACAGCGACCGCGACCTCGTCGCCAAAGGCATGCGTCGACGAGGCATTGCCGAATTGCTCGGTGAAGAACGGCAACATGGCTTGTACAACGGATGGATCGGTCCGGGTCGTTGCATTGTTATCGAGGTAGATCGGCATTCTATTCCTCGCTCATCCATTGCCTCGCCTGCAGCAGCAACGGGGACCAGATTCAATTCGCCGAATTGATCAACCAGCCGCGCCTGAATGCCTTCCAGCGTCACCCGCGAAGTCTACAAACCGTGCAGGCACCGGTCAGCGTGACCATGATCCTGCTGCTGCCATCGATGCCTATCAGCTGACAGTCGCCATCATCGCGTGGCAGATTGGGGCGTATCTCTTCGAGAGCCCCGCGAATGCGACGCTTTAGGTCTGTCGCAGTGGACGACGATTGCCTCAGTTGTTCGGCCGGCATGCTTCGATATGTCCTCTTCATCAGCTGAACGATTTTTTTCATCAGCTGAACGATTTTCCGCAGGAGCAGTTCGCGGTGGCGTTCGGGTTGTGAAAGGTAAAGCCAGAACTCTCCAGTGCCATCACGAAATCGATGGTCGTGCCGACCAGATGCTCACGGCTCTTGTTATCGACGAACACCTTCAACCCGTCGCATTCGATCACGGTGTCGTCAGGCTTCGGTTCCTCGGCCAGGCCCATCTTGTATTTAAATCCATTGCAGCCGCCTGCTTCGATCATGACGCGCAGACCGCCGGTCGGGTGCGCCGACGATGAAATCGCGCTCTTGATTGCATTCACTGCGCTGTCCGTCAGGTTGATCACGGCTTTCCCTCATCAGCTTGGATCTAGCTGTTAAGGGCAAGTCACGTGCCAGCGCGCAGGCGCTTGATGATGCGCACTTTTTCGGACCGCGCCTGTTGACTTTGGAACCGGTGTTGGGTTCCTGACACGACTAGGCGCGGCCCCCTGACGCGTTTTCTTTCTAAGCTACGCGCGGGCAGCTACGCATGCAACGGCAAGCAATTTGCATCGCATCTGGCACCGGCCAAGGCGTCGGTGAAGAGCTTAGATCGAGGACGAATTTAATGACTGCAATCGAGAACACCGCACTCGGCAGATTTGAGAAGGAGGGCCGCCTGCTCAACGCCGTACTCAAAGGCGCGACTACCAAGCCGGGCCGGTTCGGCTTTCGTGGCGACGTCGCACTGAAGTTCCAGACTCAGGTCGCCGACGAGAAGCGACCGCCGGACTATTCGATCGAGCAGGTTCTGACGATCGCGCAGGACGGAGAACGCACTATTCCGGTGCTGGCCGGCTACCTACACTCCTTCGCGTATCTTGCTGACGTCGCGACCGTCCTTGACGGCGCCTTAAGCCCAACCGGCAGCTACTTCATGTTTTGCAACAACATCGATTTGCTGGCGAAATATCGAATCAAGTTCGGTGATATCAACTTTCACGTCTTGCCCTGCGATGAATCGACCGTTTGGAAGGAGATGATGGAGCTGGTCGGGCTCAACAAGGACGACATCAAGAAGCTCGATCCGGGCGGCAAGCTTGATTACCTCCTCGATGCCGCAAAGGATCTCGATCTGTCCTATGAGGAGATCTCTTACGACGGCGGGCTAAAGAGGATGGAGCCGGTGAAAAACCGCAACGAGAACCGCCCGGTCTGAGGCGGTCTTCAGTTGTTTGGCGATGCATCGTCTTCGACAAGACGCACGCCGAGGACACAGATATCACCATCCAGAACTGCCAACGCGATCGGCGTGAGCGCTCTACCCTGACATGGACCTTCGACGCACCGCCCGGTGCCGAGTTCGAAGGTCGAACCGTGCTTGCCGCACATCAGCCGGATGCCGCAAGGATCCAGGAATTGGTTCTGCTCCCAATCCAATTTGACGCTGTTGTGCGGGCATTTATTGACATAGCCAAGCACTTTTTTGCCCCAGCGCACCACAATGATGGACCACGGCCGGTGATTGCCGTCATCTTCAACGACCATAAGATGGAATCCCATGGCTTGGCGGCTCGGAATGTCGTTAAAGCCGCAAATTGCATAGATGGGATTTGGCTGCATTCATACTCGCTTATTGCAAGGCGCTTTTCATTGCGTTGTGCAATCAACGTGCAAGAAGTGTGCAAGTGCCTGAGCGGATCGTGTCTGTGGTAATCCAATGCGCAAGCTTATTGCAGCTCACCCCATTACCAACGCACAATTAGGCCAGTTCGTTCGACGATTGGGCCGTGCTGCCCTTCCATGAAGCCCGCCCAGCTACAGCTTTCGGCTTCAAGCATTCTGCACGATTTGCCGGATAGCTACATGCGGTGGCTGGTCGTTGCTGCTCGTTGATGGCCACGGCCGTGGCAACCCCGTTAGGGCCCCTCGGATCGCCTATCCCCCGCGAGCATCGTAAGAGCCTCGGAGAGGGGCTAGACGGTCGTTTCGGCCGCCGGGGCGACGCTGCGAGCGTCGCCCCTTGAAGTAAGACCATTGCGTCCGCTATAGAACGGTCGAAAGCCCATCATTTCAGGCCCGGTGCTGCTATGCAGCCAATTTACTCGAGGGGCATTCGCCTAAGAGCGCGCTCCAGGTAAATTGAAGCGCCGTCGTCCGAGGAATCCGAGTCGTAGCTTCTCTGAGGACCGACATCACTGCCCCCAGCTTTGGAAAGATACTTCGTAGGCTTGTCTACACGCTGCCACTTGTCATTCTCGTTCTTCGTCCACACTTCGGGATTTTGGTGAGGATCAAGCACCCAGTGGTTACGGCCCACGTGAACAAAACCCATGTCCGCAAGGCGGGGTTCCATGCCTGGTAAGGCCGGCCTCGACATGATCAGCGGATGGTCGCCGTCCTCTCGCAGTAGATGTTGTAGCAAGATGTCGCCAGCGTTCTCGACAAGCGGATGAGTTACCCTAAGATCTACCACGGACGTGATATCGTTCCGCCCAAACTGTTGTTGAAATTGGTCTCCTTTGATCCGAACCGGGCCTCCTGCTCTTAATAGCCCGACAATTTCGTCGCCCAACCGGTAGCTGTAAAATCGTGCTGGCTTATTTGGATCGTCGTAGGTGTAGGCGTAACTTCCAGCAACGGTTGCTGCGCGCTCAGCCTTCTGGGAGACGAAATCTGAGTATTCCTGTGGGTTCTCGGCGATCTGCATGATATCGCTGCGCAAGAACCTCTCGACTCCTCTCCTGAAGGTTTCGCGGTCGGGGATCTCTCTAATGGGCGGTTCGGAAACGAGAGAGTATGACGCCGCTGGTTCGGATGACGACCCACTTGGCTCCATCCCTGCAACTGTTTCCGCAAATCGGGGACTATCTCCCGCTTCTGACGAATCGTCATTACCGGTTGTGAACTGGCTGGATGAGCCAACGATTCTGCCATACATCAGACCGCTCTCCTATGAGAAAAGTTGCACGCAATCGAGCTCGCCCACGCGCGGCTCTGCCTGCGAGGATAGAATTCCTAGCTGACCACAACCTGACCAAAGCACTCAGCGTTTACACGTGGCTACCCCGCGCAGTCTGCGCGTAGCTGCGACTAGCCGCGATCTGTGGGTGGAATCGCACGTAATATCGGCGGCTACGATCCGTCGAAGAAACCGATGCTTATGATAATGACTTGCACGTTCCTATTAGCAGATGGGTTACCCCGCCCGACCACGTACATCGACCCATGAACCCGCAACGAGAATTAGAGACCTGCGTGCCAATTGTTCCGCGTCCTGATTTTGCGATGTGCGCTCGATGCCCATGTGGGGCAGCGAAATGTCGTCCCCGCTGGGCGTGTGCAAAAGACCAACTAAGGTGTTCCCGGCGCATCCCGTCCCTGTAGAATCGACCATCTAGGCAGACACCATTGTCCACGATCGGCGGCGCGGCGGGAACATAAGCTTCTCCTGATCCGCAAGCAGACATGCACAGGATCCGCTCGGATCAAATCGCCAGATGTAGTGGCTAACTGCCTTTCAAAGTAGACTCCTCGGCCTCAATCATGACAGGCTTCAATCCACCTAGTGCGGCGCGAGGCGCAGCTCGCCTCCTACGAATACGCGAACCTTGGGGACGAGTGGTTCGTGAGCAACGGATATTATGCCGGCATGACATAGCCCGAGGCGCCAACCATCGCCTCGGTAATGCTTACGCTTTCGCCGCTCGATCTTGCTATTCGATGCTTGGTCGACATCCTTCTGGCATGCCGTCCTCACCTGAGTTCACCTGATCACAATTGCGCCTTGCCTCACGTATATCTCGCCTGCCACAACAGGACGAGTGTGTTCGCTCACGCTGCTTCAGGTACCGCCAAAGTGTGCGTCTGGCAGTTGGCCGGGCAAACCCTGGCGCATGCACCGCAGCCGATGCAGGCGCCTTGATCATTCAGAACCATAATTTTCTTTTCGATCTCATCGTCCTCGTCGTCGAGGTCGACAAGTTCGCCTCCCTCACCGATTCCTTTCAAAGTCATGACATCTCGACCGCACACCTTGAAACAGCGGCCACAGCCGATGCATTTCTTTGCATCGATCGTGATCAAGTATTGTGGCGTCCAGTCGCGTCCGTCTCGTGTTTGGAACGACATGCATTGCCCCTTTTAAGTATTCTCTAGCGCCTTCAAGGCGAGACTCTCGCGCTCAAGTTCGGCATAAGCATCGTACGCCTTCTGCGCGACCACCATGATCGAGGTCCAGTTGATGGGCAATTCTTCCGAAAGGTCGTGCAGATCCAGCTTGGCCTGTATCGCCTTGGCGGACACTTTCCTTAGTTCGGCCTTCAGTGTTTCACGATCGCTCATGAATATCCCCAATAGTTCGCCACGTCCGGAAATTTCCGAATCAGGCCGATTCCGTCGCTGACACATTTGTCGCCCTGCTGCGCGAGCTTCACCAAACTATCAAATCCGAAGCGATACACATCGCGCAGCTGCTTGTTCACGGCGATCAGACGGCCTGAGATGAGCACCATGCGGGCGAATCCTTCATGATGCAGATCCAGAATCGGCTGGGTCATCGCGCCGGTCTCCCTCTCGATCGAGAGCGCGACCGCATCGAAGAAAAGCTTAAGCCGCCACAGTGGATCGGGATCAGGATCACCGATAATCGGCAATGCGCGCCGTTTCTCCTTGTCCAGAATATAGAGTTCGAGCAGATCGAGATCGCTCCTCGCCTCCAAGGCTCCGTTGGTGTCCTGAGCACGCCAAACCTTGATCAACTCCACGAGGAACGGCGCGTCGGCGGCGTTTCCCTGCTGCTCTATTTTAGCGGTCATATCACCTCATTCGTCGAACTCGAAGGTTCGCCGTCGGTCTTTTGCCATAGCCTTGCGTAGCCAGGGAGGTGGCGTGCCCTTCAGTACGCGCTCGAGTTTCTCGAGCAACACCAGAATGCTTTCTGGCTTGTTCACCTTGATAGGATGGATCTTGTTGGCGACCACTCGCGCAGCCCCAGCACCGCCAATGGCGCCGACGTAAAGGATTGCGCAATCCTTGATTGCGTCGATCTTGGGCGCCAACTTGTCGTCGTTGCCGTCTTCCTTTAGATCGCCCTCAAACTCAACCGCTTTGAGAAACACGTGCCCGCTAGGCGTGACATCGTAGATCGCGATATTCTTTGCCCAACCAAAATGGGCATCGACGCGTTTCAGGTCCTGAGTGGCAAACGCGACCTTCATGCACTCGACCTCTCAGCTGCGCCGGTGGAACTGCGATATCCCGAGCATCGCGGCGATCCGGCCGCAGTTCGCCATTTGTCGGGCGTAGGCCGATCGTTCTCCTCACGATGCGCGATCACGAGATTGGCGATATCGAAGACCAGATTGCGGGTACCACGATAGCCCACGGATAGTTGGTGTCCCGCACCAAGTCGGTCGAACATCGGAAAACCCGTACGATAGAACGGGACTTTCAGCCGAGCAGCCGCTTGCCTGCCATGCGAGTGCGTGATCAGCAGGTCGCAATGCTTTGTTTTGGCAAGCCCTTCCAGATCCTCGAGATCGCCAATGAGTACCTCCTTGGTCTTAATCCGCTCGATCACCCCCGACTGAGTGGTCGTCACGGCCGCCGTCACCTGCGCGCCCATATCGTGGAGCATGCCGGATAGATCGAACAGGAGGTCTGGCTCAGCGCCGATCGCAACTTTGCGACCGCCAATATGGAAGTGCGCGTCCAGCATTGCATCGGCGAGCTGACCGCGCTGGCGCCGATACTTCAACGGTATGGGGCGACCGCTGATCTCGCTCAAGAACGTCATGAATTCGTCATTCGGACACAGGCCACACAACCGCTCGAAGACACGAAAAGGCACGCCGGTCTTGCCCTGCATGACCTCTGCCGCCCGCTGCATCTGCGCGCCGATCGCAATTGTCCACCCGGCGCGGCCCATGCTCGCAATTTCGTCGACGCTGATGCCGCCGATGGTCGTTGGCGTAAACTCATCGGGGATATGCCCATCGAGCGATCCCGCCAGATCAGGGAGGAAGGACGGGATCAACCCGAAATCCTCCAGTATGACACGGAGTTCATCAAGGTCGCCGGGCGTGAGGTGACATCCCGGCAGAACATTCACCTTCGATGGATCCCGCAGGCCGCTGGCGTTGGGCCCTTCCACCAGCACCTCCACAATGCGCGCCACAGCCTTTTCCCAGCCGTCCTGGAACGCGCCCTTGAAATCCGGCGTCGAGACATACACCAGTGGCAACTTTGCGAGTTGCGGATGATTGCTCCGGATTAGCTTGAGGTAGGCATCCACATCGTCGCCGTTGGTCTCGGTGATACCGGTCGAGCAGATTCCGATGATCTTTGGCTTGGTTCGGTTATAGATGTTCAGTATAGCGTGCTCGAGATTCTCATAGCCGCCGAGTACGGTCGCGACCTCGCTCATCGCGGTGGTCTGCAGCGGTACTGCCTCTTTGAAATGCCGGACAAAGAGCGTGAGACCGAAGGATGTGCACCCCTGGGAGCCGTGCAGAAGCGGCATCGCCCCGCGCAGCCCCATGAACGCGAATGCGCCGCCGATCGGCTGACTCATCTTCAGCGGGTTGACAGCGCACGCTTTTGTCGGCGCCGTGACGATTGCCATGACGCCTCGCTATTCTGCGGCCTGTCGCATGGCAGATGGTTCGGACACCAAGATATCTTCGATGCGTCTTTGGCAGCAGCCACCGACCGCATTGGTATGCTCTCTGACCGCTGCGACGCTCTTCAGGCCGTGCGCATAGATTGCATCCTCAATCGTGCCCAAATCGACTCTGTTACACACGCAGATCTTCCTCGCGCGGCGCGCGGTTTCGGCGAGCGCCGGATCGCGGGCGATCGCGGCCATCGGCGATTGTATCTGCACCATCGCCTTGGCCAATGCTTCCCATGGTGCCGGTCGACGTAGCTGCTCCCACATCGGACTGGAGAGCGAATTATCGATCTCCTCCACCAGCTTGACCATTCCGACATAGCCCATATAGGCGTGGCAACGCTCCTGGTTGATATCGAGCCAGGGCATCGCCGCTTTCAGCGCGACGAACTGCGACTTGCCGCCCGATAGCATGATGTCCGCTTTTGCGTCCTTCAACATCTTATACATTTCGCGCGGCGTCATGTCCTCGATCATGTGGGCATCCTGCCCCATGAGCTCCTTGATGCGCTCCTTGTCCTTCCTGGTTGATTTCTTGACGCTGGTTCCGACTAATTCAAGCCCTGCTTCCTGGAGTGCCGCAACGACCGACCACGACTTGACGCCGCCGGTAATCAACAAGGCCTTCTTACCTTCGAATCGCGGCTTGTACGGCTCTATCGCAGCCCACGCCCACGCTTCCTCGCGCGCGATCACTGCTTCGGTGCGCCCGAGCAGATCTGTCGGCGCGCCGCGTTCAACCAATAAGCGGGCAAGCTGACGCAGCGATTCGCTCGAATCTTGAATACCGTAGAACGACCCCTCGAAGAACGGGATCCCGTAGCGTTGCTCCATCTTGCGTGCGACGTTGATCATGGACTTTGAGCACACCAACATCGCCGCCCGCGCGCGATGAGATGACGCGACTTCGCGATATTTGCCATCCCCGGAGATGCAGGAGAGAATCCGTACTCCAAGCTCGTCTAGCAATGGCTTCACTTGCCAGAGCTCTCCCGAAAGGTTGTATTCCCCGATCAGGTTGATGTCATACGGCGTGGTATAGTCCGGTTCTTGCGTCCCGATCACATACTCGAGCAAGGCCTCGCCGGCGAGCTTGTTACCGAGGTTCTTCGAGCCGACGAAGCCCGGCGAATTGATCGGGATCACCGGCTTTGCGAACCTTTGAGATGCTGCCTTACAGACTGCGTTGATGTCGTCGCCGATCATCGCCGGAATACAGGTTTGATAGACGAAGATGGCGGGCGGGTCGCACTTCTCGATGATCTCCTTGATCGCTTTGCAGAGCCGCTTCTCGCCTCCGAATACAATATCGGTTTCGCTCAAATCGGTTGTGAATGCAGTGCGCCACAGATTCGCGCCGGACGACGCCGCGCCGCGATTGTCCCAGGAATTTCCTTCGCACGCGATCGGACCATGCACCAAGTGAGCGACGTCGGTGAACGGCTGCAACGCAATCTTGGCGCCATCGAAAGCGCAGCCGCCGGCAGCGCTACCCGGCTGCAGCTGTTTGGTGCAGCCGTTCTTGCGTTCAGCCTCCGACTTACTGCCGTTCTTGGCGCAGCCCGGCTCGTCGAAAATATTCTGGAGCGTGGCCGCTAGTGAATTCATCCTTTTTCCTCTCAGCGCAAACTAATTGCGTGGTCAACCCTCGTGTGCTTGTGTCATTTCAAGTGCTTTGGCGATGGCACGCGCACGGTCGCTCATCAACGAATGATATCGAAACTGTAGTCAGTTTTGCCAAGAACGTTTGTCTTCTTGTCCATCTCATCGAAGATCTTGTCCAGGATCTTCACCAGCACATTCAAGCCGCCCTGATAGCCCCACAGGGGGGAGCGGTGATGATGATGCCGATCAAAAACGGGAAAGCCGATGCGGATCAGTGGCGTTCCAGTATCGCGCTCCAGATACTTGCCATAGGTGTTGCCAATCAGAAAATCGACTGGCTCGGTGAACAGGAGTGAGCGCATGTGCCAGAGATCTCGGCCCGGATAGGCTTGGCAGCCCTGCCCAAATGGCGAGCTTGCAAGCAGCACCTGCATTTTTTCGTGCCACGCCTTGTTGCCGTTGGTGGACAGCACATGGGTCGGTTCGGCGCCGAGTTCGAGCAGAAACCCAGCCAACCCATAGCAAAGATCCGGATCGCCATAGATCGCGAACTTCTTGCCATGGATATGCGCGCTGGAGTCAGCGATCGCGTCGACCAGGCGGCCACGTTCTCGCGCGAGTTGCTCGGGAATCTCCTTGCCGCTGATGCGTGACAGCGCCAGGATAAAGTCATCCGTTGCCGATAAGCCCACGGGGTAGTTGAAGGATACGACGTCCTGTCCATGCTCAGCCACGAATGGCAGCGTTTTTTCGGTGCACCACTGCTGCATGGAGATTGTCGCCTTGGCGTGAACCGCGTTGGCCGCATCTTTCAGGGTCGTGCCTCCGTCATACATCCGGAACTCGCCGTCTGTCGGAGTATCGAAAACGTCAGAATTGTCCGCTAGAATCGTGTGCTGGATGTCCATTAACGCCAAGATGCGCTTGATCTCGCGAAGGTTTCCGACGGTATAGCCATCGAACCCACCAATGATGTTGATCGCCCCGTTCTGCTTGCGCTCCAGCTTCGGCGCTGTTCCGGCCTTACCGTCCCAAAAATGCTCCAGAATGCCCTTGAGCGCATTGTCATAACCGGTAACGTGGCTGCCGACGAACGCTGGCGTGTGGGCGAATGGCACGTCGAAGTCTGCCGGAACCGAGCCTTTTTCTTTCGACGTCTTGATGAAGGCGTTGAGGTCATCGCCGATCACCTCGGCCATGCAGGTCGTCGAGACCGCAATCATCTTGGGCTTGTACATGTTGTAGCTGTTCGCGAGCCCGTCGATCATGTTGTTCAGGCCGCCAAATACGGCAGCGTCTTCCGTCATCGACGAAGAGACGCAGGAGCTAGGCTCCTTGAAGTGCCGCGACAGATGGCTGCGGTAGTAAGCCACGCAACCTTGAGAGCCGTGGACGAAGGGCAGCGTGCCCTCAAAGCCAACAGAGGCGAATACGGCGCCAAGCGGCTGGCATGCCTTGGCCGGATTTACCGCTAGCGCCTCCCGCGCAAAGTTCTTCTCGCGATATTCGGCCGTTTTTGTCCATTCCTTGATACGCTCGACCTCGGCGGGATCGCGAGGATTCTCGAATATCTTCTTCTTAGCCAGCATCTGCTGGTATTCTGGACCGCGGAACAGCTCGAGATGATCGAGCACGTGTTCGGCACTCTGCGCCATTGTTGAAATCCTTCACTATCGAGGTTGGTGTCGCCCCGGCTTTCCCAAAGAGCGAGATAAGTTGATTTATTCAGCAGCCAGGAGCTTCGCCCTCGAAGCTTGATTCCAGGGGGCCTTCGTTTTCTTCCAGACCGGCGAGTTGATCGCCATGTCCATGTCGCGCGCAAAGATCGCAAAGCCGTCATAGCCGTGATATGGGCCCGAATAGTCCCAGGAGTGCATCTGCCGGAACGGCACACCCATCTTTTGGAAAATGTACTTTTCCTTGATACCCGAGCCGACGAGGTCAGGCTGGAGCTTTTCGACGAAGCGCTCGAACTCATAGCCATTGACGTCATCGTAGATGAGCGTGCTGTCCTTTACGTAATGCTGAGCTGTGCGCTGATAGTCGTCGTTGTGACCGAACTCGTATCCGGTGCCAATGACTTCCATCCCGAGGTCCTCGTATGCACCAATCACATGACGCGGACGGAGCCCGCCGACGTACAGCATCACCGTCTTGCCCTCCAGGCGCGGGCGATATTTTGCGATCACAGCGTTCACCAGCGGCTGGTACTTTTCAATCACCCGCTCGGCGCCTTCCTTAATCTTGTCGTCGAAATAGCCCGCAATCTTGCGCAGAGACTCTGCGATCTTTGAAGGTCCGAAGAAGTTATACTCGCACCAAGGGATACCGAACTTCTCTTCCATGTGGCGTGAGATGTAGTTCATGGAACGGTAGCAATGCAGAATGTTGAGCTTTGCTTTCGGGGTTGCCTCGAGCTCAGCCAGAGAACCGTCGCCGGACCACTGCGCGATCACCCGCAGGCCCATCTCCTCCAGCAGAATTCGTGATGACCAGGCGTCGCCGCCGATATTGTAGTCTCCGATGATCGCAACATCGTACGGCGTCGGCTCAAACTTTGGTTTGCCATCCGGCTCGAGCTGGTCGAAAATCCAATCGCGCACCGCGTCGTTGGCAATGTGGTGGCCTAGTGACTGCGACACACCCCGAAAGCCCTCACAACGGACCGGCACGATGGTCTTGCCGCCATATTCCTTGGATTTCGCTCTTGACACGGCCTCGATGTCGTCACCGATCAATCCGATCGGGCATTCCGATTGGATCGTGATGCCGTTGTTGAGTGGAAACAGCTCCTGGATTTCGTCAAGAATTTTGACCAGCTTTTTGTCGCCACCGAATACGATATCCTTTTCCTGGAAGTCGGAGGTGAACTGCAGGGTCACGAAGCTATCGATGCCCGTCGTGCCAACGTAATAGTTGCGTCGCGAGCCCCACGAATACTGACCGCAGCCGACCGGGCCATGGCTGATATGAACCATATCCTTGATCGGTCCCCAGACCACCCCCTTTGACCCTGCATAGGCGCAGCCTCTGATCGTCATCACGCCGGGTATGGATTTGATGTTGGACTTCACCCCGCAGTCTGATTTGCCGGCTTGGTGAACGTTGAGGTGCTTGGCACGCCGTTTCGCGGTTTTCTCCGGATAGACCTTCAGCACCTCCTCGATCAGCTCTTTGTTGCGAGCCCTGATTTCTGCGATGCTCTGGGTCGTGGCGAGACTCATCTGATGTCCTTCAAAGGTTAGCTGTTGCGAGGGCGGCTTCTTGCCAAGACTTCTGCAACCAGCATGCCAGCATCTCGTGAGCACAAAAAACAGAGCAATCAAAATCGCTTAGCGCGCCTCGTGCGGTGATAGGGGGTGTTGTTGCGAACCCGACATCACGCTTTGGGCAGAGAACTCTTGGCTTGGCCCTGTTCGAAATGGAACAAGGGCTGGTTATGGGTGAAATTGCCCGCCCAATACTCGAGCGTGTCCGCGATCGCAATACTCTGCAATCGGCGCTCGCCGAAAGCGGCCGAACAGGAAGACCGGCTGCAAGGCCGAGTGGCCTACACAGGCTCGCCAATGCTATCTATGCCTGCTGAGATCTACAGGTGCTTACGTGCTACGATGACGATGAGGTGCATGACCTCATGCTCCAGATCTCAATGCGAGCTGCCTCGCCACCCGGCGTCGTAGGCTCGCCGATCACGATAACAGCTGCCGCGCCTTGATAAGCGCACGCACGAGCACATCAATCTCTTCACGTGTATTGTAAAGTCCGAGTGACGCACGGCACGTCGCCAGCACGCCGAAGCGCTTGAGCAGCGGCATCGCACAATGGGCCCCCGCCCGCATCGCTACACCAGCGCGGTCGACGACGGTAGCAATATCATGGGCATGCGTACCCTTCATATCAAAGGAAATGATCGGCCCCTTCTCGGCCGGGGTCCCGATCATGCGCACGAAGTTGATGTCCGTCAGCCTCTCCTGCGCGTAAGCGAGCAGTGCGCGCTCGTGCCTGCGGATTTGCACCTTGCCTATTGAGTTGATGTAATCGATAGCCGCCCCTAAACCGATGGCTTCGACGATCGGCGGCGTACCCGCTTCGAAGCGATGTGGCGGATCACCATAAATGACGCCGGAACGCGAGACGTCGCGGATCATCTCCCCGCCGCCATTGAAGGGCGGCATCCATGCCAGATGCTCAGACTTGCCGTAAAGCACACCGATCCCCGTCGGACCATAGAGCTTGTGGCCCGTCATGACGTAGAAATCGCAATCAATGTCGCAGACGTCGGCGCTCAGATGGACGCATCCTTGCGAGCCGTCGACCAGCACCGGGATACCACGAGCATGCCCGATCCTCACCACGTCTTTCACCGGCAACACCGTGCCGAGCACGTTCGACATTTGTGTGATTGCAACCATCTTGGTGCGCGGGGTCAGCAGTCGCTCAAAATCATCGAGCAAAAAGTTTCCGTCATCATCCACTGGGGCCCATTTGATCACTGCACCGAGTCGTTCCCTGAGAAGGTGCCATGGCACAATGTTGGAGTGGTGTTCCATAATCGAGAGAACGATCTCATCACCCGCGCTAATGCGTTCACGGCCAAACGTCTGCGCCACCAGATTGATTGCCTCCGTGGCGCTCCGGGTGAAGATGATCTCTTCGTTTAAATGCGCGTTCACAAACCGCGCCACCTTGGCACGGGCGTCTTCATACGCCTCCGTCGCCGCGTTAGCGAGGTAGTGCAAGCCGCGATGAACGTTGGCATATTCGCTGGAGTACACCTGCGTCATACGGTCAAGCACCGCGTTGGGCTTTTGCGCGGATGCAGCGTTATCGAGGTAAACAAGCGGCTTGCCGTACACCGTCATGGCGAGCGCAGGAAAGTCTGTACGCAGACGGTTGACCTCGTAAATGCCATTGCTCACGGCGGTATGTGCGCTCATCGCCCCGCCTTTAGCCAGTGTTCAGCTTGCGCCGTCACAAAATCGCGCAGATTCTCGGAAGTGATCTCCTCAATCGACTCGCCAACGAACGCTTTAATCAGCAACATCTGCGCATCCTTCTCTGATAGCCCCCGGGCGCGCAGATAGAACACGAGAGTGTCGTCCAGCGCACCCGATGTCGCTCCGTGGCCGCAGGTCACGTCGTCGGCCAAGATTTCGAGTTCCGGCTTGTTGTCGACCTCGGCCTGGTCGGATAGGAGCAACGCTCGCGTCGTCAGGGTGGCGTCCGTTTTCCGGGCGGCGGGACGAACGATAATTCGGCCCTGAAACACCGAGCGACCGCAATCGTCTACGACCGCGCGGAACTTCTCCCGACTGGTGCAATGTGGCATGGCGTGGTCGACCACGACCGTTGTGTCCGCGTGGAGCTTGTCCCTGATGAGATTAACCCCATTCGCCGAGAGCTTGGTTCCCTCGCCGGCCAGCGTGATGAATCCCTGATAGCGGCTGATGGAGCCGCTGCAGGTCATGCTGAAGAGGTCGAGCTTAGCCCTGGCGCCGACTGCGATGATCGCCGACGAGATGTTCACGGCGTCAGAGGCAGCAGCTGCCACGCGGATATACGAAAGGCTCGCCTCGTCACCAACCAGGGCGATTATCGCATCGTTGGCTTGATAGCCACTCGCGCGTTCAGCCGGGACGAAACTTTCTACGATGGCCGCATGCGCTCCTTTACCGAGTTGCAGATAGCAACGTGTAAAGGTGGACACCGACAGTCCGGTTGCGACGTGAACGATTTGAATTGGACGCTCCACCGCATTGCCGTCGGCGACCGTAATCACCAAGCCATCTGTCGCCATTGCGGCGTTGAGCGCGATCGCCGAGTCGCTCGTCGTCGACAGCACCAGACCGGCCATGCCCCCAGTAGCCGAGTTCTCCAGAACCTCTCGCAGCGACCGCACAACGACTTCGTTTTCCAGCCTGCCGAGATCGGATAGCTCCGGCGCGAATATGCCATCCACCAAAACCAGTTTGACCGCCTGATCGGCAGCCACTTGCTTGACCGAGACCTTTGCGCGCACCAGCGCCTCCGCATCCGGCCGCGGAGCGAGTGGCAGCACCTCGCTGATCAGGGCGCGCAGATCTGTGTATTTCCAATCCTCCATGCGCCGATGCGGGAGGCCGGTACGCTCGTAGACCTCGAATGCTCTCGCCCGTATTTGGGGGACAGGGCCTGCACCAGGCAGCCGTCCACGCGCCGCAGCGAAAACATTGCCCATTGCGCGTTCGGCGTCGGCTTTGACCAAAACCTGCTTCATCGGGAAGTCCCTAGAGCCGTCAGGCCGCGTCTTCGAATTGGGCGTAGCCACAAGCCTCGAGCTCCAGCGCGAGTTCCTTGCCGCCACTCTTCATGACCCGCCCTTTCGACATCACGTGCACAATGTCCGGCACGATATGCTCGAGAAGCCGCCGATAATGAGTGATCACGATCATCGCTCGTTCCGGCGAACGTAAGGCGTTGATGCCACTGGCGACGATACGCAGCGCGTCGATATCGAGGCCGGAATCGATCTCGTCAAGGATGCACAGGCTCGGCTCGAACAACGCCATCTGCAAAATTTCGTTGCGCTTCTTCTCGCCGCCGGAGAAGCCGACATTGACGCCGCGCTTGATCATGTCCCGGGGAATGTTGAGCGAACCGGCCACCTCGCGGACTCTTTTCAGAAATTCGGGGGTGGAGAATTCCTGTTGGTCGCGCGCCTTGCGCTGGGCGTTCAGTGCCGCGCGCAGGAAGTTCATGGTGGTCACGCCGGGGATCTCGACTGGATACTGGAATGCTAGGAACACGCCCTTGGCGGCGCGTTCATTTGGCTCCATCCGCAAGAGGTTCTCGCCCCTGAACAAGATTTGTCCGCCGGTGATCTCATAGCCCGGCTTGCCGGCGATGACGTGCGAGAGCGTCGATTTGCCGGAGCCGTTCGGCCCCATGATCGCGTGCACTTCACCGGCATGGACGCTAAGATGCAGCCCGCGAATGATTTCGCGGTCTTCGACACCAAGATGCAAATCTCGGATTTCGAGTAGCGCCATTCTGATCTGCCCCCTGAAATGCGTCGTCTGGCGAGCCGCATTCGAGGGGCTCGCGGGAGGTTTCGTTATCCAACGGATCCGTCGAGCGAGATCGAGATTAGCTTCTGCGCCTCCACTGCGAACTCCATGGGCAGTCTTTGCAGAACTTGCTTGACGAAGCCGTTGACGACGAGGCCCACCGCTTCTTCCTGGCTGAGCCCGCGCTGGATGCAGTAGAACAGCACGTCCTCGGAGATCTTCGAGGTCGTTGCCTCGTGCTCGAAGGTTGCCGAGGAGTTCTTGGCCTCGATGTACGGCACGGTGTGCGCGCCGCATTTGTCGCCGATCAGCAGCGAGTCGCAGGCCGTGAAGTTGCGCGCCCCGGTCGCCTTGCGATGCGCGGTGACGAGACCGCGATAGGTGTTCTGCGACTTGCCGGCGGCGATGCCCTTGGAGATGATCCGGCTCGACGTGTTCTTGCCGAGATGGATCATCTTGGTGCCCGAATCGACCTGCTGGAAGCCGTTCGAGATCGCGATCGAATAGAACTCGCCGCGGGAATTGTCGCCGCGCAGGATGCAGCTCGGATATTTCCAGGTGATGGCGGAGCCGGTCTCGACCTGGGTCCAGGAGATCTTGGAGTGGTTGCCGCGGCAGTCGCCCCGCTTGGTGACGAAATTGTAGATGCCGCCCTTGCCTTCCGAATTGCCGGGGTACCAGTTCTGCACCGTCGAATATTTGATCTCGGCATCGTCAAGCGCGACGAGCTCGACCACGGCGGCATGCAGCTGGTTCTCGTCGCGCTGCGGCGCGGTGCAGCCTTCGAGATAGGAGACGTAGGAGCCCTTGTCGGCGATGATCAGCGTGCGCTCGAACTGGCCGGTGTTGCGCTCGTTGATGCGGAAATAGGTCGACAGCTCCATCGGGCAGCGCACGCCCGGCGGCACATAGACGAATGAGCCGTCCGAGAACACCGCCGAGTTCAGCGTCGCATAGAAATTGTCCGAGGTCGGAACCACCGAGCCGAGATATTTCTGCACCAATTCAGAGTGCTCGCGGATCGCCTCCGAGATCGGCATGAAGATCACGCCGGCCTTCTTCAGCTCCGCCTTGAACGTGGTGGCAACCGAGACCGAATCGAACACCGCATCGACCGCGATCTTGCGCCGGGCCGGATCTTCCTCGCCGACCTTCGGCTCGACGCCTTCGAGCATGGCGACTTCCCGCAAGGGGATGCCGAGCTTCTCGTAGGTTTTCAGGATCTCCGGATCGATCTCGTCCAAAGACGAGACCGTCTTCTTCGGCTTCGGCGCCGCGTAATAATAGAGATCCTGGAAGTCGATCTTGGGATAGTCGACGCGGGCCCAGGTCGGCTCCTGCATGGTCAGCCAGCGCCGATAGGCCTCCAGCCGCCACTGGAGCATCCAGGCGGATTCGTTCTTTTTCTGTGAGATGAATTTTACGATCTCTTCCGACAGCCCCTTGGGAGCCTTCTCGGTGTCGATCAGGGTCTCAAACCCATAACGATACTGGTCGACGTCGATGCGCTTCACGCGCTCGACCGTCTCTTGTACGGCTACCATTGCCCGCTCCACTCACGCAGCGACAACTCCCGCCGGCGAGGATAGCGCCGCAATCTCTCTGAGCGGATCGTGCAAGTCGCCGCCAACTCTGGGCCAGCGAGTGAGAGAAACAGGACACGGATCCAAACGGCGGCGGCTGACGATAGCCTCTTCATCATGCTTCGCGCCGGAGCTCCTCTCATCGGCTACCCCACCTATGCCGGCACGCAGGTATCGGGCACCGGGCAAACGACCACGCATTGCGGCGCGTCAAAATGCCCCTCACATTGCGTACACTGGGTCGGATTGATCACATATATATCGTTCTTCAGGCTGATCGCGGCATTGGGACATTCGAACTCACACGCACCGCAGACGGTGCACTGGGATGCGATTATCTTGTAGGCCATCACTGCGATTCCATGAGCAAAAGTTGCGCGACAGTTTCTTGCTTTCAAGTCTTGTGCCAGACAGTTAACCTTGATTTGTCTGGGCTATTTTCGATAACGCAAGTCGCCGCCTCGACACGGTGTCGCAATTCCTACAACGCGCATGACAGCAGCTTGATCTCGATGCCGTGGTTTGCGCATGGTCGATCTCTCGGCAGTCAGCGATCAGGTGAACCGCGTTAGCCAGCCTGCGATGCATCCTAAGGTGGTCGTGCCGCGGCTATGATCGATGCGCCGCGCGACTTCACAAGGTTCTCCGCCGGTGTATCAGGTCGACCCCAAGCCCCAGTCACGGGACACCGGCGGCCTCGGCGACGGCACCGCGATAAACAGCCCGCGCAGTCATCACCGGTCCGGTCGGCGTTCCACAGCCAGCCAGAAAGGGTCGCGGCGATCGCGCCAGATAAAGTCGCCCGTGATTGCGGGTCCCCTGCGGACCCGCGGGACGCATTCTCAATTGCCTTCGATTACCTGGCAAGACCGGCATTCATATGCGCTGTATGGGCGAACGTACATTGTCTCGCATCGTGCGAGCGACTGAAGCCGGCGCTCGTCTGGTGATCCTTCACTTATGCCGACGGCGGTCAGCAGATCGATGGAGCCAAAAAAAAGCCACCCCGAGGGGTGGCCTAAGTCAGGGAGGAAACGCCCATAAGGGCCTCTGGGATCAGGCCGCAGCCTGTTCGATCGGTGAGAAGGGCAGCCCGAGGCTTTCGGCCACCGCTTTGTAAGTTAGTCGGCCCCGATGGACGTTGAGGCCCGCGCGCAAATGCGGATTTTCGAGCACGGCGGAAAAACCTTTGTTGGCCAGAGCCAAACCAAACGGCAGCGTCGCGTTATTCAGTGCCTGGCTCGAGGTCAGCGGTACAGCCCCAGGCATATTGGCCACGCAATAATGAATGACGCCATCCACTTCGTAAGTAGGATCAGCGTGGGTGGTTGGGTGCGATGTCTCAAAGCAGCCGCCCTGATCGATAGCGACATCCACGAGCACCCCCCTCTTGCGCATCGAGCTCAGCATGCTCCGGCGGACCAGCTTCGGCGCGCTCGCACCTGGAACGAGCACCGCACCAATCACCACATCCGCCGCAAATACCTCTTCCTCCACGGAGTCGATAGTCGAAAACCTGGTGCGAACGCGTCCTTCGAATAGCTCGTCCAGCTCGCGGAGCCGGCGTATCGAACGGTCGATGATGGTCACTTCTGCGCCCAGACCGACCGCCATGCGTGCCGCGTGCGTACCAACGACACCACCTCCGATCACCACGATACGGGCAGGCTGAACACCGGGCACCCCACCGATCAACAGCCCTCGTCCGCCTGCACTCCGCTTCAGGGCGCTACCCGCCGCTTCGATCGCAAGCCTACCCGCGACCTCGCTCATCGGCGCCAGCAGCGGAAGACCACCATGCGCATCAGTTACGGTCTCATAGGCGATCGCGGTGCATCCAGATTTCAGGAGGCCCTTGGCCTGATCCGGGTCGGGGGCCAGATGCAGATAAGTGAAAAGGATCTGATTTTCCCGCAGCTGACACCATTCGGACGGCTGAGGCTCCTTAACCTTTACGATCATCTCGCTCGATGCGAATACCTCAACTGCGGAAGTTAGAATCGTTGCGCCAGCATTGCGATAATCGTCGTCGGTTGCACCAATGCCAGCGCCGGCATTGGTCTCGATCATCACGCGGTGGCCCGCTGCCACGTATTCGCGGACAGCTCCCGGGGTAAGGCCGACGCGATATTCGTGCGCCTTGATTTCCTTGGGGACTCCGACCTTCATTTGAAAACTCCCTACCTGGAGCGCCTTTCTAATCGGAAGCGAGCAGGGATATTGCGACGCAGCCGTCAAAATGACGCAGAAATTCAGCGATATTTGGCAAGCTTCGCAGGATTTCAAACCCACTGGTGCCGAGCGGATCGAGTGACCATGCTCGCTGAGCTTAACCGTCGAAAATGCGTGATCGCGATGAAGTTTCGAATTGCGTTCTCGGCTCGTGAAAAAGCTAACAACCGAAATCCAGCCTCGCCGAAACTTCTTGAAGAGCCGAGTCGCAGTGTGCCGGTTGGGTAGACTTGCCCATAGAAGGGATCGTTTCCAAAGCTGATGGCGCTTGGCTAATGACCATTGATCATAAATTTGGTTTCCAAAAAACTGGACGATGCGCAACGTGTTCAACAGATCCGAGGCAATTGTTCGCCCCACAACCAATCAACGATTCGCCGGCCGCCGAAACCGGTCGCCATCTGCACAAATTTCCGATCGTCAGCCACCGCCTCGCCAATATCAGCTGCATCGGACCCGAGCGGGTGCGCCTTCATGGCTGCAAGCACGGCATCGGCCAAATCAGGCGCGACGATCGCAACGAGCTTGCCCTCATTGGCGACATGGATCGGATCGAGACCAAGGAGCTCGCAGGCAGCTGCAACCGCGGGCTTCACCGGAATGGATGTTTCCTCCAGATGGAACCCGAGGTCAGATTGATGCGCAATCTCGTTGAGGGTCGCGGCAAGCCCACCCCGCGTCGGGTCGCGCATCACCCGGATGCTGCTACCGCCGGCGGCAACCATGACCGCTACGAGATTATGCAACGCTGCGCAATCCGAGACGACCTCGGTTTGAAAAGCGACGTTCTGACGTTTTGACATGATCGCCACCCCATGATCGCCGACGCTACCGGACACCAGCACACGGTCCCCGACCCTTGCCTTGTCGGCGGAGAGATCGAGCCCATCGGCCACAATCCCGATGCCGGTCGTAGAGATGAACAAACCATCGGCCTTGCCGCGCTCGACCACCTTGGTGTCTCCGGCAATGATGTAAACGCCAGCGCCGCGCGCTGCCGCGCCCATCGAATCCGCGATCGCCTTCAGATCCGAAAACCGGAAGCCCTCCTCGATGATAAAACTGGCCGACAGATAGAGGGGACGCGCGCCGGACATCGCGACATCATTGATCGTGCCGTGCACAGCCAGTGACCCGATATTACCGCCCGGAAAGAACAGCGGGGAAACCACATAGCCGTCGGTCGTCATCACCATCCTGCCTGCCGCAACGTCAAACGCGGACTGATCATTGCAGCGGGCGAGCCATTCATTACCAAAGGCTTGGTGAAAAAGGCCGGAGATCAGCTGTGCCATGGCACGGCCCCCGGATCCATGGGAAAGATCAACGCGTCCGTTCTCGATGTCGAGCTTGCGTTGATAAGCCTTTACGCTCATGACGTCCGCCTCAACTGTTCATCGCGAACTCGGCCGTAGGCCCAATACGCCGCACAAGCGCCTTCTGATGACACCATGCAGGATCCTATGGGAGTTTCCGGCGTGCAGACGGTTCCAAACAGCTTACAGTCGACCGGCCGCTTGGCGCCACGCAAGATCGCGCAGCACTCGCATGCCGGATTGTCTGCGATACGCAGGTCGTGGATCGCAAAACGCGTCTCGGCGTCGAATTGCGCGTAAGCCTGCTTCAGCTTCAGTCCGCTGTTGGGGACGAGTCCGAGCCCTCGCCATTCAAACTGCTCGCGCAGTTCGAATATCTGCGATACCTCCTCCTTGGCGCGCCGATTGCCTTCACGCGTCACCGCACGACTGTATTGGTTCTCTACCTCGTAGCGATCTTCGTTCACCTGCCGCACCAGCATCAGGATCGCCTGCATCACATCGAGCGGTTCAAAACCCGCGATCACGATCGGCTTGCCGAATTGTTCCGCCAGAGGCTCGTAAGGCTGCGTGCCAATAATGGTGCTCACATGTGCAGGCCCGATGAAGCCGTCGATTGGAACCCCGCCGGTGTCGCGGATTTTGGGGTTCTCGAGAATGCTGTGCATCGCAGAGGGTGTAAGCACGTGATTGCAGAACACGCTGAGGCCCTTCAACCGCTTCTTCTCGGCAATCCGGATCATCACCGCCGTCGGAGGGGTAGTGGTCTCAAATCCAATGGCAAAGAAGACCACCTCGCGGCTCGGCGCCTGTTCGGCGAGCCGGATAGCGTCGAGCGTCGAGTAGACCATCCGAATGTCTGCGCCGAGCGCTTTGGCTCGCAACAGGGACTGTCCTTGCGACCCAGGCGCGCGCATCAGGTCGCCGTAGACGCACAGAGTGACCTCTGGTCGGTCGACGAGCCGGATCGCCATATCAATTCGGCTGGCGGGCAGAACGCAGACGGGACAACCGGGCCCGTGGATCATGCGAACGTTCGCGGGCAGCAGATCCTCCAGGCCGTAGCGGGAGATCGCATGAGTGTGTCCGCCGCAGAATTCCATGAACCGATAGGCTCTTTGCGAACTGACCTCGGCGCCAATCGCACGCGCAATTCCCTGCGCGATGGCCTTGTCGCGAAATTCGTCGGCATATTTCATGATCGGCGTTCTCCTGCACTGCCTAGCTCCTGCAGGAGCTCCAGCGTGCGCTTGGCTTCCGTCGGATCGATCTTGGCCAGCGCATAGCCGACATGGACAAGGACGCAATCGCCGACCTCGAGCTCGTCGATGAGAGCAATCGATATCTCCAGGCTGATGCCATCGATGGACACCGTAGCCATGTCGTTGGGATGAATTTTCGCAATCCTTGCCGGCACTGAAAGGCACATATCAGGCTGTTCCTTCCCTGGCGGACGACCGTTGAGCAATCTGCAGAGCGGCAATCCAGGCCTGGCCAAGGCTCAAACCGCCATCATTGGGCGGCACCCGCCGTGGCACGAGCGGGGTAAGGCCGGCAGCGCTGCAACCGCGCGGGATCTCATCAGCCAGCACCGCGTTCAGGAAGCAGCCGCCGCTCAGAACGACAGTATTAACGCCGGTTGTCCGCGCAGAGCGTGTGACCCAGTCAACGCAGGCGGCAGCGAAGGTGCCATGAAAAAGCCCGGCTCCGCCCACGGCGTCAATGTCATGTGCAATCAGCTGCGCAAACAGCGGACGAAGCGACAGCACGCCGCCGTCGATCGTCCAGCCGGCTTCGAGAATCGCAGTCCGCCCCACCAGCGCCTCGAGCTTCATCGCCGCTTCGCCCTCATAGCTCTGCAAACTCGCAATCCCCAGCAGCGCCGCTGCCGCGTCGAACAACCGGCCCGCACTGGTCGTGGTGGGCCCGCCCGGCTGATCGAGCAAGGCCGACACACATCCAGCCCGCCTTTGCGCCGCAAAGCGCGGCCCGATTTCATTACCCCGGCCGAGCCCGTGTAGTACTGCGCTCGCCATGCGCCAGGGCTCGCGAGCTGCACGATCTCCACCAGGCATTTGCAGCGGCGCTAAGTGCCCGATGCGTCGGCACCTCGGGCCTTCGCACAACAATAGTTCGCCACCCCAGTTGCCGCCGTCGGAACCAAAGCCATGGCCATCGAGCACCAGGGCAAGCGCAGGTCCCGCATGGCCATGCTCGGCGATCACTGCGGCAGCGTGTGCGTGGTGATGTTGGACAGCCACCAGCTCGCGGCCATTTGCTTCCGCAAACCGGGTAGAAACCATATCGGGATGCAGATCATGGGCGACGACGACAGGCTCCACGTCAAGGCTCGATGTGAGGTGTCGGATCGTCTCCTCGAACGCACGAACGCCTTCGGCCGTATCCAGATCGCCAATATGCTGAGAGACGAACGCTTGGTTGTCCCGCGTGATGGTGATGGTCGATTTCAGCGCGCCGCCGACGGCGAGCACGGGGGGCACAGACTTCGGAAGCCTGATGGGTTCGGGAACATAGCCACGGGCACGACGAATGAATTGTGGCCGGCCAGCCACCACTGACACCACGGAGTCATCAGCACGCGTCAGGATATCGCGGTCATGGGTCACGACAAGGTCGGCGATCTCATCGAGCCGCCGCAGCGCCTGCGCGTTGTCGATCAGGAGCGGTTCGCCGCCAAGATTGGCACTGGTAGCCACGATGACCGCGCCGGCCCCCGCCCATGCACCTGCCGAGCGAAGCGCATGAAAGATGAGGTGATGCAGCGGCACTATAGGCAGCATGACACCCACACGTGACAAGCCAGGAGCTATGTCGGGCGCCAGGTTGTTTCGCGAAGGCAGAAGGACGATGGGACGTGCTACGGATTCGAGCAGCGCAAGCTCGGGCACGTTCGCCTCCGCGATCTCGCTGACGCGCTCTATCGAATCGACCATAACCGCGAACGGCTTCTGAAGGCGCTGCTTTCTCCTGCGCAAACGCTGCACCGCGTCCTGGTTACGCGCATCGCAAAGCAGCTGGTATCCGCCCAGCCCCTTTATCGCCACGATTTGTCCACCCGCGATTGCCGCGACAATGGCGCTGATCTCATGGCTGAGCCGAGGACCGCATGTCGGACACGCGATCGCCTCCGCATGAAACCTGCGGCTCTCCGGATCGCCATATTCGGCCGCGCAGGCTGCGCACAGCCTAAAAACCCTCATGACGGTGTTGCGGCGATCGTAGGGAAGCCGTTCGGCGATGGTGTAGCGTGGGCCGCAATGGCAGCAACTGATGAAGGGGTAAAGGTAATGCCGATTTTCTGGATCGAACAGCTCACTGAGACATTGCTGGCAGACCGCAGCATCAGCGACGATCTGCGTTGACAATTTGCCGCCTTCGCTCGTGCCGATCGAAAAGTCTTTCGCCGCGAGCGCCGCAGTCTCCCGAACGCAGATGTGGTCGATGCGTGCCAATGGCGGCGCCTCGAGCGGCAACGTGGCGATAAACTCCGAGGCCCGATGCCCCTCGACCTCGATCGTAACACCGTCGGGGCCATTGATGACAAATCCCGCCAATCCGTACCGCATAGCGAGTCCATAGACGTAAGGACGAAAGCCGACCCCTTGTACGGCCCCACTCACGCGCACGCGTAGCCGTGTTCGGTCGCAGGAGGTTGCGGCGTTCATCGCCTTGTGTCCTCTACGATGGGCCTCTGGGCCTCGCCTGTCTATCGATCCAGGCGTAGAGCGCGCCAAACCCCTCGCCGGTACGAGCCGAAACTACAAGCACGTCAATCTTCGGATTGACGCGTCTGGCGTATTCGATCGTCTTACCCAAATCGAAATCGAGCAGCGGGGCTAGATCAATCTTGTTGATCACCATGAGCGAAGAAGCGGCAAACATATCAGGATATTTGAGCGGCTTGTCTTCACCTTCGGTAATCGACAAGACTACGATCTTGCAGGCCTCACCAAGATCGAAGGCTGCGGGACAGATCAGATTACCGACGTTCTCGATGAAGAGAATACCGCCAATCAGCAGCGGCAAGCGCCGATGAGCCTCGCCAATCATTGCAGCATCGAGATGGCAACCCTTGCCGGTGTTGACTTGAACGGACGGCACGCCGGCGGCCCGAATGCGTTCGGCATCGTTCGAGGTCTGCTGGTCGCCTTCGATGACCCCGACCGGACGGCTGCGCTTGAGCTCGGACACGGCGCGGACAAGCAGGGTCGTTTTACCTGCACCAGGACTAGACAGAAGATTAAATACAAGCAGGTCATCAGCTACGAAGAGCGCGCGGTTGTCCGCCGCAATCCGATTATTCTTGCCAAGAATGTCGCGCTCGATCTGAATGACCCGCTCTCTGCTCATGCCCGCAGCCTTCAAGCCAGCCGGCCCGGCGCCGCCGCTCAGCAGCGCCTGCCCGCCATGAGCCTGGTGATGGGCAAAGCGATGATCGTGACTATGACTGTCGCGAACATGGTATGAACGTTGCAGGCCTTGGTCGCCATGCGGATGGTAACCGCGATCGAAATCGTCCTGCATATCAACATAGTAACGCGCGTGGCTCTCCGCGTCATGCGCCTTGGCGCGTTCGGTCGACGGCGTCCCGTCGGTGCAGCCGCAAACGGTACACATCAATCGATCTCCAGCTCTTTCACGCGCATCTGTTCGCCCGCGGTTACCTGCAACTGATAGCTGCCGCAGCGAGGACAGCACTCACCGCGCCGTGCAATTTCAACGCTTTTCGAACAGCTCATGCACCAGACAATGCCTGGCCGTTCGACGATATTAAGGACCGCGCCCTCGGCAACGGTCCGCGTTGCAACGACAGCAAAGCAGAACCTGATCGCTTCAGGCGCAGCATGGCCCAGCGCTCCCATCTCTAGACAGACGCTCCGTACGCGCGAAAACGATCGGTGACGTGCCTCCTCCTCGATGATTTGAATGATGCCAAGACAAATCGCCATTTCATGCATCGCCAATTTCGCGAAAATTGAGGGTGAATCCGACGCACGGATCGAGCGATGCAATCACTGCATGGACTGCATCCCGACGCCGTCTAGCCGTCAGCACCGCGCCCTGCAGGCTGCGGACAAGCGGTCCGCGGCGGTGGAAATTCCACTCCGTCGGCGCAAGGAATTCGAAGCGGGATATCCGGCCCTGAGGATCAAGCTCAACCGCTTGGTAGAGACGCCCCCTGGCGCATTCGACCGCGGCCGCTGCACGGCCGGGCCCTAGCCTATATCTTTCGATAATCCCATGCTCCGCCGACTCAATCTGAGCACCGGCCTTGAGCCAGGCGCATAGCCGGAGGATTTCAGCAATTCTGGCCCTCAGCCGCTCGGCCGCTCCGGAGGGGCTCGGCGAGAGTTGATCACGCGCCATTTGGCGCGCCCATGGACCCGTCTCGGGCGCATGTCCGTCAAGATCGGGACAATGGCAAAATGTAGCGTCATCCACGAGCAGCCGTTTAATGATGTTGCGGTCGTCAGCAACGGACAGGAACGAGTGCTCCGCCGGAATTGACTTCAGGTCGATCTCATCAAGCGCTGCAATGCGAAGCGCCAATGGGCTACCGGATGTCAGCGCGCCACCCTCATTCGGTATGCCGAGCGCGGCCAGCGCAGCCACAATCCGCACCGTTGCTTCGCATTGAGTGGAGCCCCAGGGTGGCTGGGTGGTGCCGACAAGCGCTGAGATTTCCCGCATCACGGAGCGGACTGCCGCCGCACTGATGACGTCTTGCGCAAGATGTCCGACAAAGAGGCCCCTTAGCAAGTCCGCGATGCGCTCGGTAACGATAAGCGCAATACGATGCTGTTTTGTTGTGCGTGTGATCACTTCGTCGCGCGCCGTCTCGATCGCGGACAGCAGTGCGGTTTGCTGCGCAGCGGCACACAATGCGAAGAGCCGCGGCAGCACCTTAAGCAGCGACGAAGCTTGTTTGCCAGCGAACAGCTGCCCCAGCGGCGGCCGGACTCGCGGCAGGATCTCGACCGCGGCGACTACGTCGGCAGCAAGCGATACGGTGACATCGATCTTGTTGTGGGCAGCAAGGCTCATGCGCACCGCTCCGCAAACATCCTGCGCAAGGTATGCCGGCGGTCGCTGCGCACGCGCCGTCTACGGGATCCCCCCGGACGCCGAACGTTCTCCAAGCTCTTCATGTGACGTACGCCTTAATAATTTCCTGCATGCGTTCGGCAGAGTCCTGGAAATCCTCGTCGGCAGCCAACGCAACAATCGGCACGCCGCCGACCTCCAGCGTATCAAGGATGATGTTGTCCGTAGAATTGAAGAACTGCACCGACCAGACATTCCTGATCCCGGTCGCCTGCACTCGGCACGTTCCGTAACCGCGGAAGATGAGCTGGACCGGGCCATTGCCCAGGCTGAGCTGCAGGAATGCCAGATCGATAACGCTCATCGGCAGCAACGTGAGATTGATGACGTGAGCGCGCATGCCAAACCGCCAGACGCGCGACCGCTCGCGTATTTCCGCGAGCAAAGGTTGCACGTTCATCGCGCCGTCCGGCGCCGCGCGGATCACAATATCGGCGGACGTCAGGTCACTTGCGGCGCGCCGGACAATTTGCGGAATCGCTCCGACCTCGACATATTCGTGCGCCGGATCGGTCCCGATGCGCACGCGCCAGATTCCCGCAAGCACGGACTCCCGGATTTGCGCCAAAGTGCCATCTGGCAGCGCAACCACGCCAGCAATCTCACCTTCTCCGAGCACTTCGCCAATCAGCTTGCGCTCGGGATCGCTGAGATTCGCGAGTCCGTACTGTTGCGTCCGAGCGCCCCTTCTCTGGCTGGCAACGGCAGCAGCGGCATTCGATAAGAGCGCGGTGGCATTTGGATAGTTCCTTGCAAGCCCGTCGCCATCGCGCCAACCGCTGGCGAGCGCACTCCTCGACCCGCCATGGAATACATCGAGGCTCCCAGAGCCCATGGCAAGCTTGCTCGCCACCCGCTCGTCGCCGTCCGATGCAACGCGGAGCGCTGTTTTCATCATGCGATGTTCCGTTGGCTGTCTCGAGGAGCAATGCCCTTGCCGACACAAGTGCTGCCGGCGTGTGGCCGAACGATCGGTACCGAGATACGGCTGATCCTGACCAAACGGACCGGTCTCTTGCCGATCACGCGGAGTGTATTGCGCCGACGGCGCAGGCTCGGGCTCGACGGGCCGCGCAGGCCGAGCCGGCCGACCAGTTCGCCACCAACGCCGCCCGCAGGCACTGCGCCTTGCATGCGCCGCCGAAACGAGTTGACCATTTCAGGACGGAAGTACGCGGGCTTGATGATTCGGAGCAAATATAGGAGATCGGCCGGTGACTGCGGCATCACGTCCGCCCTCACGGGAGCGTGTGCGACTAGGCACGCACCTCCGCTGACGCCCCCCACCTCGGATGGAGCGGGCCGCGAAAGACCACGCTGCGCCGGCTGCAACTTCATCACACGCCTTCTGAAAATCTTCGGTTTCTGCTAACAGGCTATTAGCAAGGTGCATGCCAATCATCGTCTGGCCGCGTCTCCCCCTCGAACCAGAGGCTCGAAGCGCCTGACATTTTCCATGCAAAGGTTACGTGCGACTGGAAGCCAATGTGTGAGCAAGCAATCGGCGCAATATCCGCAAGCGGAATCGCTAGCGTAGGTGCTCCGGCAATTGCGGCTCATGACCGATTAAGTCCGCAAAGAAGGGATCGCAGTCCTGGCCGTTGAGGCTGGCCTCAAGCCCGTCCAGTGCTTGCGAGATCAGCGTTGCTTCATTTTCATCCAAAAGCCGCACCGCGCTGTCGATATGAACGAGCACCTTTGCGCCGACCACGGCGTCCGAGAGCAGCATGACCGAGACGCGCCGCTGTTTATCGCCATACTCGCACAGCGCCGTGATGCCGTCGGTCTCGAGAATCGTCATTGGCAATCCAAGGCACATGGTCACTCGCGGGCCGCTAGATCGGCTGCGTCCTCATCTCATAATTTGCATGGTCGATATTGTTCGCCAATAGTCGTTCTGATGCAGGCAGCGGCGCGGTCCGCGGTTTTGCCGGCGAGTCCCACTGCGCCAGGAGTTTGCAAGCCAGTTCAATCGCAGGCGCAATCTGAAAGCGTACCGGGGCAGTCAGCGGACCGCCCCAATGCTCCAGGTCCAGCGGCTGACAGCCGATGAGAGCGAGCTCTCGCGGGCGGCGGCCAAGCAGGTCGGCCGCACTCAAGACCTCCTGAAAGCCGGTCTGATGCAGGCTCACCTTCTTGGCGGCGGTAAATTTTGGCACTTCGTCATCTCGCACAAGCTTCAACTGCCCGGGCAGTAATCCATAGTCGATAGCATCGAACACGATCAGGCAATCGGCCTGCTCAAGAAAACTAATGAGGTAGAGCCCCTGTGTGCCGCCATCGAGAACGGTGACGTTGTCATCGATGGCATAGCGGCGATGAAACTCCTCGACCACCCGCACGCCAAATCCCTCATCGGCCCACAAGATATTGCCGATGCCGAGCACCAGAATCCTCTTCTTGGTTTCCGGATTCAGCATCCGCCTCCCAGTCAATCGCGAGACCCGCGCTCACCCGATGGACTAGATGCTCCGGCGCGACATGAGTCTTCACGGATCACCGCGTAGATGTGGACCAGCGCAAAGGTCACGATCACCCACAGGCCGAGATGATGCCAGGTATGGACGTCCTGACTGTTCGGCCAAATTGAAAATACCCAGCTGAACAGCTTGTACTGCCAGCTGTCAGTGCCTGCACCTTGCCCATAAAGTGCAAATCCTGTGACAACCATGAACGTGATCGTCTGCGTAAACATAAAGAACATTGCGAGCTGAGCAAGACGGTTGCGCCCGACGCGCCTCTCGGGCTCAACTGTAAGGAACGCATACGAGCGAATCTCGTGGTAGACCTCGCGCCAAAAGCACCTGCGCCAGAGCGGCACCCAAAAGATCTGCATGGCATGCGCATTTCCCATTAAAGCCCAGTAGATTCGCAGAAGAAAGCCGGTACTGAGCACATATCCCGCCGAGAAATGAGCAAAGCGGATGTAGCCGAACAGGAAATTGCCGGTTGCCTCTCCCGACATCGCCGGTGTCCCGGTTCCAATGAGATAGCCGGTTAAGCTCAGCATCAGAATGGTCGCGGCATTGACCCAATGCCACAGTCGCACCGGCGCGGAGGCGATGCCACCGCCGATCCTGCCTTCAGTCGGTGCCGCATCGACGGCGGCAAGGAGCTTCCGAGCCCTGTCCGGCATGCCCCTAACGAACATTGACTGAAGCCATTTCCTGGCCATCAGGACTCATCACATGGGTCGAGCAAGCCAAGCATGGATCAAAGGAATGGATCGTGCGCAAGATCTCCAGGGGCCGCTGCGGATCGGCCATCGGGGTACCGATCAGGGAGGCTTCAAAGGCGCCAATATTGCCCTTGGGATCGCGAGGAGATCCATTCCACGTCGTCGGCACAACACATTGATAATTGTCGATCTTGGCGTCCCTGATCTTGATCCAGTGCCCAAGCGCACCGCGCGGCGCCTCAGTGAACCCGTAGCCCTTGGCCTCCTTGCGCCAGGTTTCCGGCTTCCACCTGCTGACATCGGCAGTTGCCGTATTGCCTGCCTTGATGTGGATTACCAGCTTATTCTGGAAATAACGCATCTGATGCGCCGCCCACTGGCATTCGAGCGCTCGCGTCGCAGTACGGCCAAGCGTCGAGAACAGCGCACTCAGGGGAAGATTGAGCCCCTTGAGCAGTCTCTCGGCGGGCTCCTTGAACTCGGCTTTGTCTTGCGCATAACCGATGATGTATCGCGCTAACGGCCCGACCTCCACGGCGTGGCCGCGCCAGCGCGGCGCTTTGATCCAGGAATACTTGCCGCCCTCGTCGAGTTCCTTAATATCTGTCTTGCTGCCTTTGAGTTTTGGCCCAAGTTCAAAACTCGGCTCGGTGAGACCGTCCCAGGGATGCAGTCCGCAGCAATCGCTGGGGTATTTATACCATGAATGCGGGACGAATTCCTGGATCTGCTCGGGATCACCATGGTCGATCGGCAGTATCTCCTTGAGATTGCCACCAAGAATGACCCCTCGCGGCAGCTTGAAGCTTTTGGCGGAACAGTCATTTGCGTTTTCGGGGATGTCGCCATAGGACATCACGCTTTTGCTCGAAAGTCCGCCGCCATGGAGCCAGTCCTTATAGAACGAGCAGATCGCGGCAATGTCGGGCAGGTAGACCTGCTCGACAAACTCGATCGAACGGTCGACGATCGAGGACACGATGTTCAATCGCTCCATATTGATCGCACCCACCGCACCAGTTCCGTCGACGTTGATCGCGCAGGGCACGCCGCCGACCAACCAGTTCGGATGCGGGTTCTTGCCACCATAGATCGCCTGGATCTTGACGATCTCCTTCTGAAAGTCGAGCGCTTCTAGATAATGCGCTACAGCCATCAAGTTCGCTTCCGGTGACAGCTTGTAGGCCGGATGCCCCCAATAGCCATTCTTGAACGGACCGAGTTGGCCTGATCCGAAGAATTTGGTGAGCCGGATCTGCAAATCCTTAAAATAGCCAGGGGACGATAGCGGCCAGGGCGAGATAGACTGCGCGAGCGCGGAGGTCGACTTGGGATCGGCCTTGAGCGCGGAGACCACGTCGACCCAATCCAGCGCGTGCAGGTGATAGAAATGTACGAGGTGATCATGCACGAGCAGGCACAGCTGCATGATGTTGCGGATCGAATTGGCATTCTCCGGAATCGCAATTCCTAGTGCATTTTCAACCGCGCGCACGGAGGTGAGCGCATGGGTTCCGGTGCATACCCCGCAAATCCGCTCGGTGAACGCCCAGGCGTCGCGCGGATCGCGCCCGCGCAGGATAACTTCGATGCCACGCCACATCGTGCCGCTTGAGACCGCATTGCGGATCACATTGTCTGAATCGAGATTGGCTTCGACACGCAGGTGGCCTTCGATCCGCGTCAGCGGATCGATGACGATTCGCCTGCCGGAACGATCGAGATTGAACCCATTCGGTGTCTGGACGGCCACCGTCGCCCCCTCCTCAAGTCGATTTGCTTTTGTGGGCTGCGCGATCCCGCTTGTGGGTCAACCGCTTCGCGGCGGTGAGCGCCGCGTGGGCAGCGACGGTTAGCCCAACTACGCCGGCAGCGGCCATGCCGATCTGGTCGGCGTTCGCCTCGATGCCGAACTGCTTGATGGTTGTGAGGCGGTCGTAAAATGATCCCTTATCCCAGAAGCCGTCTTCGGAGCAGCCGAAGCAGCCGTGGCCGGATTGAATCGGAAATGAAATGCCGCCGTTCCACCGAATGGCCGAACAAGCATTGTAGGTGGTTGGCCCCTTGCAGCCCATCTTGTACAGGCAATAGCCCTTGCGTGCGTACTCATCGTCCCACTCTTCGACGAATTGGCCAGCGTCGAAATGGGAACGCCGATAGCACTTGTCGTGAATCCGCTCGGAATAGAACATACTGGGACGGCCTTGGCGATCGAGCTCCGGAAGCTTTCCGAACGTGGTCATGAAAGTCAGGAGGCCACTCATAACCTCTGCGATAGGAGGGCACCCGGGCACCTTGATGATCGGCTTGTTGGTGATCACCTTATCGATCGGCGCCGCGCCAGTCGGATTGGGCTTGGCCGCTTGCACGCATCCCCAGGACGCACACGTGCCCCAAGCGATGACCGCCATGGACTCTTCCGCCATGTACCTGAGCTTTTCAACGAACGGCTTGCCGCCGTCAATGCAGAACATGCCACCCTCGTTCAGCGGCGGATTGCCTTCGACGGCGAGCACATACCTGCCTTTGTACTTGGCACGAGTTTCCTCCAGGATGGCTTCGGCCTGGTGTCCTGCCGCCGCCATGATCGTATCGTCATAGTCGAGCGAAATCATCGACAGCAGCGCGTCCTTGATCAATGGATGGGCCGAGCGGATAAAGCTTTCCGAGCAGCAGGTACACTCGAGCCCGTGCAGCCAGATGACGGGCACACGCGGTTTGGTCTCTAGGGCGTTGGCAATTCTGCCTGCGGCGAGCGGACCGAGTCCCAAGCTCGCGGCAGTCAAACTGCAGAATTTGTGGAAACTACGACGCGTGATACCCTGACGTCTGATCACGCTGTAGAACGTTTCTGTTGCACCACCCATTAAGCCTTCCATGTGAGTTGTCGTCGACCGAAACGAATTACTGACGTTCAGCAAGAAACAAGCCACAGCAGCGAAACACTTGACAGATGGCACGCCACCGCTTCTGGATTTGATGACAGTCGAAACCAGCCAGCGAGCCACGAGCTGCGCCATTGATCTGTCATGCTAATGGTGTCCGGTTTTGGACATCGATGTGATCAGTTCAACAGAGCGACACGATGGTTCATCACTGCACGGTGACTACGTCCTGCTCGCTCTTGCAGACGCGACACTCATGCCTCATGCCGATTGTTGAATAGAATTGGTGCAGTTGACGGGGACCGCACTGCCCCTGGGGCGCTTAAAGCCGCTCATAGTCGCAACTGCGCAAGCAGCCCGTACCAAAGCGGCTGTCGAGCGACGAAGAGAAGCCGCAATGTGAGCCCCGAGGCGCACGCAGCGTTCGCTTTTTAGGTCTGATCGACCCGATCTGCCTTCATTCAAAGCGGCTCGCCGCACCGCATCGCTGCATATTTTAGGCGAGAGCCTGGATGTTCAGAGCTATTACAGGAGCGTTCATCGCGCGAGCCGATCGATAGCAATGCGCGATCGTCTTGGCGCATCGCGATACCAAACCCGCTAAGAGCTTCTTCTCGATAGCGGAGGCGATCTCGTTATTGAAGCACTAGCGCGATCCGGCCGGGCGCTGCCGTCCACGACGAGATGCTCCTTTGGGTCGCAGAACAATTGTGTCCCGTAGGCGCCGGTCCAGGTGAACTCGCTAGACGAGTTCTTCGCTCGCGAGACCGCCAGTAAAAGCGTTCTGTGCGCGGTGGTTGCAGATCCGGCTTGCAATACTGCTGCTCGGTCGTGATCGGATGTGTCCGGCGGGCAAGCCTAGGACGGTTCAATGCCTCTCTTGACACAGTGTCTGTCGATGAGGGCTAAGGTGAAGATAGCCGCAAAGGCGAACATCACCATACCGCCGGCAACCACACTCGCTTCGCGCCAGCGAGACGCTTGGACGTAGTCTACGACGTGGGCTGACAAGACCTTGGTGCGCCCAGGAATGTTGCCGCCGATCATCATCACGACGCCGAATGTGCCGATCGTATGAGAAAACCCAATCACGGCAGCTTTAACAAACTCCAATCGCGCCAGCGGCCCGCTGATGGTAATGAAGGCATACAACGACGAAACGCGCCCTGTAGTTTTCAACGGGCAATCGCCATCGCAACAAAGGCGTTACGGATCGGCTGCACCACCAACGGCAGCGCCGAGAGGACCGATCCGACCACGATTCCTGCGAAGGTAAAAGCGAGCGTGCGCTCGCCCCACAAAGAGGCGAGGACGCCACCCGGTCCGTTGGGGCCGAGCAACACGAGTACGCAAAAACCGAGAGCCGTAGGCGGTAGCACTAGCGGCAGGGCGATCATCGTCGCCACCGCCTCGCTCAAAAGAGTCTTTGAGCGCGCCAGCCACCAAGCGAGGGGGACACCAATCAGGAGGAGGATCACGGTCGTCACGCTGGCGAGCTCAATCGTGAGCGCAACTGACTGCGAAATCTCTGCCGAAAAGACATCCATGTGGATCAGCCCAAAAGTGCGAGCAGGTCGCCGTGTCGGCCGAGTGAGCGCCTGCACGTCCGGCTCGTCCAGGGATGTGGCGCGGATCGCCCTTTAGTCGCGCGGCACTTCGTGGCGGCCGCCACATCGCGCGTCGTTTCTGCGAGCAACAGCAGCATCGCAAGCCTCATCGGCAACTCCTGTGACTGGGTCACTTCCATCCATCCGACGGCGGAAGCTCCTCGTTCGTCATCAGCAATTGCTGTGCCGCGTGCGAACTGTGGCGCGTTCTATGCTCAACGTGCGAAATTCGCATAGACGGCGACGTCACCCTGGCGTGAACCTAACGCTCTGTCAGATTTCTGGCATCTTTGTTGCCGAGCAGACAGCGACACGCCGCGCAACGAAGGGCAGATTTTGACGCCCCCAGACATGCTTGTTTGATTCGTCGATGGCTCAACCGCCGCACTCGCCGCGCTGGCAATGGAACGGATCTCAGCAAGACTGCCGTAAGTAACGGGAACGATCTAGCTGTAAGCTGCTTCTGCGACGCGGCAAAAGGCACGAGGAGCCGAGAGCGAAGGCCGCCTGCCGACCAATCTGCCTAATGCGCAGCGCTAGCACAGGCCTGGAGACAATGCCCCGTGAACGAGCCTTGCCGTTAGCGACAGCGCAGTGCATTGATCAAAGATTCTTCCGCGCAATCGAGTTCCTAAGCCAGGCTTCCATCGCGTGGATGCCTACGATCCAAACTATGAATTTTACCGATGTCACGTACTGTTGCATCCATCTCAGCAGTCGGCGTATATCGATCCCGCTAGAGCTTCGGGGCCGAGACGTGACTCCGCTAATGCGCCCAGCCGATGAAGTTACGAGTCACGCTAGAACTTTTTGTTCGACCTTGCGAACGCGGTCCGAGCACTCAAACCCATGCCGCCGGAGACAGACGGTTTGTCCGCCACTGCTTAGTCGGCGCACTTTGGGCATCTGGTGCAGATCTTGCTTAAGAGAAAGGATAAACGCAACTCGCCTGCCTTTGGAACGACGCGCCGACTCTCGGAACCGTCTTCAATCGCACACGGCTAAAATGAGTCTCGTATGACGCTGTCGCCTCTCAAAGACGCGGCGGCTCACATTCGACTATATTCGGGAAGGAAGCGTCATGACCACCATGTCAACTGCGGCGCCCGCGCGCGCGTCGCAAACTTGGTATAAGATTCTCTACGTGCAGGTGCTGATTGCGATTTTGATTGGCGCCATGGTCGGCTGCCTATGGCCGTCCGTCGCGACCAACGACTGGGTCAAGGCGCTTGGTGACGGATTCATCAAGCTAATCAAGATGGTGATCGCGCCGATTATTTTCTGCACCGTTACATCCGGTATTGCGCATATTCAGGATGCGAAGAAAGTCGGGCGCGTCGGCGTCAAGGCGCTGGTCTATTTCGAGATCGTCTCCAGCTTTGCCTTGTTGTTGGGCCTTGTTATGGGCAATCTGGTCCAAATCGGCCATGGTCTTGCGCTCAAGCCGGATGCTGCGGCGGTCGCCAATTACGTGAAGCAGGCGGAAGCCTCGAAGACCGTCGATTTCTTTCTCAACATCATTCCCGACACCGTGGTGGGCGCCTTCGCTCGCGGCGATGTTCTGCAGGTTCTCTTGTTCGCGATTCTATTCGGCTTTTCGTTGATGGCGCTCGGAAAGCGTGGGGAGCGTCTGCGCGGCATGATCGACGACGTCGCGCACGCGGTGTTCGGCGTAATCGCTATCATCATGAAAGCGGCTCCGATCGGCGCCTTCGGCGCCATGGCCTTCACCGTCGGCAAGTTCGGGCCGGCAGCACTCGGCAATTTGATCGGTCTGATCGCTCTGTTTTACGCGACTGCGGCGCTGTTTGTTGTGGTGGTGCTCGGTTTGATCGCGCGCCTCGTCGGCTTTTCAATCTTCAAGTTCATTGTCTATATCAAGGATGAGATTCTGATCGTGCTCGGCACTTCGTCCTCTGAAAGCGCTCTGCCGCAATTAATGGAGAAGCTCGAACGGCTGGGCTGCTCCAAGCCCGTGGTCGGCCTGGTGGTGCCAACTGGCTACTCCTTCAACCTCGACGGCACCAATATCTATATGACACTTGCGACATTGTTCATTGCCCAGGCACTCGGGGTCGAGCTCACCTTTGGCCAGCAGCTCACCATCCTGCTCGTTGCAATGCTGACGTCGAAGGGAGCAAGCGGCGTCACCGGCGCGGGCTTCATCACGCTCGCTGCGACGTTGTCGGTGGTCAATCCAGCGCTGGTGCCGGGCATGGCAATTGTGTTTTCGATCGATAAGTTCATGAGCGAGGTGCGCGCCCTTACTAACATCACCGGCAATGGCATCGCGGCCGTGTTCATATCTTGGTGGGAGGACGAGCTGGAGCACGCGACGCTGCAGGCCCGGCTCAACCAGCCCAACGTTTCCACCACTATCGACGCACGATGAGATAGGTCCCGGATCTTAACCACAGCCATTCGAAGACGCGTCAAATGCAAGCGCAGCCACATTTCTCGTAGTTCGAAGACACAGCCGACTTGACACGAGCCGGAACTTTCAAGGGCGATCTCCAGTGCGCAGATCTTGTCCCGCTTCGCCCCCCCCCCGCAGCCGCCCTGAAAAGATGCCAGCCGGGCAAAAGAGCCGGAGCTTTTTAACGGTCATTATCAAGCGCGTCTTTCGCGTCAAGCTCCCGCCATCTGAACGCTTCTGCGACATTTTGCCGTGCCAGATAACAGGACTGCGACAGAACTTGTCCAGCCTGACGGACCTAGGTGTTGCTCCGCCTACAATTGCCAATGCGCGCGGTCACTGCACTGGCCTCGCCCAACCAACGACGTGGTAGCGATCTTGCTGACGCAACTCGTCATCCCTTGTTACGGTCCGTGCTGCCGCATTAGATCGTGATGGGTGTGATCAGCATGGATTAGATGGCACCTCGACGGAGCCATGCCGGCTCGCACACGGCTAGTGTTCGGTTCGGCGTCGTTCGCGCGCGCTCAACGGCTGACCGGAGACAAGTCCTCTCACCTAGGCGTGATGGCCCTCGGGCATGCAAGGCAGTCGCGTAACTTCGCCTTCGTATCTCGGCACGAGACGGTTGCGCTTTCTTCCGCATGCCGATCGCAACGGCGAGATGAATCGGCCGGCAGCTTGTCCCTGTTCTTTCCGGTTCGGCGAGGCGCGCCTGATTGTTTCGGCTCAACGTCTTGGCCGAACTGCAGCCGCTGTCCTCGTCCGGCTGGCGTAAGGGAGTTGTCCTCGGCTGCAGCCTCAAGCGCCTGCCTGGAGGTTATCGGCAGCGGAGGAAAGTAGACATCTCAGCTTCGATTCTAGGCGTGTCAGCGCGCGATAGTGGCCATATTGAAAGGTTTAGGACGACTATACGTATGTCTGTGATGCGTTTTTTCTTCGCGCGTGCTCAGTTCAGCAAGCAATCGATCTCGGAACCGCTCACAGCAGGTGCTGGTGCCGAGTATTGCCCCATTTTTGCCTAAAATGTTATAGCTCTCCCGCCGGAGAACAGGCCGGACAGTATCAAAATGCGTAGCCAGATCAGCAGTTTAAAGCGCTCAGCCCCTCAGTTTACCTTCGGCTCCATAACGCTGGCGGTGGTAACACTGTCTTGCTTGTACCTTCACGCGCATTTCGCCCCCACGGCGTTCGCCTATTTGTTAGTGGTGTTACTGTTTTCGTTGATGGGCAGCTTCATCGCGTCGTCCGCGCTTTGCATCGTAGCCGTTGCTGCTCTCGCTTATTATTTTGCGCCGCCGGCGTTCAGCCTGCGAATCGATGACCCCCAAGATCTGCCCGTGGTTGTTGCATTCTTTATTGCCTCGATTGTGGGAGCGCACCTGATCGGAAAGCTGCGCCAGGAAAGCGAGGCTGCGCGTGTGGCTGCGGCCAAGCTTCAGCGGAGTGCGGCCGATTTGGAGGATCGGGAAAAGCGGTGGCGCGCCATCTTCGAGCACAATCCGGCCATGTACTTCATGGTCGATGAAGCCGGCACTGTCCTCGACGTCAATACATTCGGCGCGACACAACTCGGCTATGCTCGTGCTGAACTGATTGGTCAATCCGTGCTGGAGGTATTTCTCGAGGAGGATCGCGCCTTCGTTCGTGAATGCGTTCGGACGTGCCTGGAGGATGTCGGACAAACGCGCACGTGGGACGTCCAGAAGGTCAGGAAGGACGGCTCGGTATTGTGGGTACGTGAAATCGCCAAAGCCATGCTCTGGGCGGATGAGCGGCCCATTATCCTTGTCGCCTGCGAAGATATAACGGAGCGAAGGCGGACTGAACTTGCCCTGCAGCGGAGCGAAGCACATTTGGCCCAGGCGCAGGAGTTGAGTCACACAGGCAGCTTCAGCTGGAACCCTGCTACGGGCGAGGCCTTCTGGTCAAAGGAAACATTTCGGATTTTCCAATTAGATTCTGAGACAGTGCCACCGGGGCCGCAGCTCGTCGTTGAGCGCACTCATCCCGATGATAGGGCTTCGGTTAAAGAAATTATCGATCGCGCGATGCGAGACCCGAGCGATTTCGAGCACGAATACCGGCTTCTGCTACCGGACGGCTCGGTAAAGCACATTCATGCGCAGGCACGAGCCACGAGGACAGCCTCTGGTGACATCGAGTTTGTTGGGGCAGCTACGGATATTACGGCGGCGAGGCGAGCAGAACAGCAGCTGCGCCGCAGCGAGGCCTATCTGGCCGAGGCCCAGCATCTCACTCACACAGGCAGCTGGTCCTGGGACGTCTACGGCCTAGATTTCGTGTATCGCTCCGCCGAGGTCGATCGTCTGTTTGGCTTTAGCCCACAAGAGCCGGTATCGATCGAGACCATTCGATCGCGCATCCATCCGGACGACTTGCCGCGGCTACAGGAGGTGCTGCGGCAGGCGATTGAACACGTGGAAGAACGGTTCGAGTATGATTTTCGTATTCTTCTGCCAGATGGCGGGATAAGGCGCATACACTCCGTTGCACACGTTGTCCTCGGCAGCGATGGTAATGTCAGCGAGCTGATCGGAACACATATGGATGTCACCGAGCAGCACGCAGCTAGGGAACGCCTGGAAAACACACTTGTCGCGCTGCGCGAAAGCGAGCAGCGCTTTCGCGACTACGCCGAGACAGCTTCCGACTGGCTCTGGGAAACTGGGCCGGATCATCGGGTCACTCACTTGTCCGAGCACACCAGCGCTGCGGGAATCTTGGCGACAGGATTGATGGGCCTGCTTCGCTGGGACATTGCTTGCGACACGGAAGAGGAACCCGAGAAGTGGCGTCAGCATCGGGCGACGTTGCAGGCGCATCTGCCGTTTCGGGATCTCATCTACCGTACCGTGAATCGAACGGGATCTCCGATCTATGTCCGTACGAGTGGCAAGCCATTCTTCGATGGAAACGGAACTTTTCTGGGCTATCGGGGCGTCAGCACTGACATAACGGCTCTCATTCGCGCTGATCAGGCCGAACAAGAGCTGCGAAAGGCACAAGCGGAGCTTGCACATGTCACGCGTGTAACGACGTTAGGAGAACTGACGACTTCCATCGCTCACGAGATAAACCAACCACTCGCCGCTATTCTCAACAACGCCGATGCGTGCCTCGGCTGGATGGCTCGGGAAGCTCCTAATCTTGCCGCCGCGCGCTCTTCAGTGGAATGGATCATCGAAGACGCAATCCGGGCAAGCGAGGTGATCCGCAGTGTTCGCGCGCTCGCGAAGAAAGGCGAGATTCAGATGGTGCCACTCGACATTAATGAGGTCGTTAGGGAGGTCATTGCGCTGGTAACACGAGAGCTGGTGAGCCACCGAGTGACGTTGCGAACCGAGTTGGCGGCCGCGCCGCCGAGGATCCTCGGTGACCGAATTCAGCTACAACAGGTGATCATCAATCTGGTAATGAACGGAATTGAGGCGATGGACGCAGTTACCGACCGGCCGCGCGAACTTCTAATTCGATCATCCAAGGACGATCTGGGGCACGTGCAGCTTGCAGTGGCCGATTGCGGCGTCGGGATCGCCGAGAAGGACGCTGACCACGTCTTGGATCCCTTCTTCACCACCAAGCCGAGTGGCCTTGGAATGGGCCTTTCGATCTGCCGTTCTATCGTGGAAGCTCATGGAGGGCGGCTATCGCTTCTCCAGAAAAATGAACCGGGCGCGACCTTCCAGTTTGTCCTGCCCGTACACAAGGAGGCCCTCCAGTGACAGGACGATTTGACTCGCCAGGTGAGGGTAGCAATGCCGAGGCCTCGACGAAGGCCATCGTTTTTGTCGTTGAGGATGACATCTCGGTGCGCCGCTCGCTTACGAACCTTTTTCAACAGGTAGGGTTGGAGGTCGTGGCGTTTGGATCGGCCCGTGAAATGCTGCAGAGCACAATTCCGGACGTCACAAGCTGTCTAGTTCTTGATGTCCGGCTGCCAGGCCTGAGCGGCCTTGACTACCAGACCGAGCTGGCCAGGTTGAACATACACATCCCGATCATTTTCATCACCGGCCATGGCGACATTCCCATGACCGTCAAGGCCATGAAGGGAGGTGCGGTCGATTTTCTCAGCAAGCCGTTCCGCGATCAGGAACTGCTTGATGCCGTGGTTGCGGCGACCGAACGAGATCGCAAAAGACGGGAAGCTCAGCGAACCGTCGTGAATCTGCAGTCTCTATTTGAGACCTTAAGCCCGCGCGAGCAGGCAGTGATGAAACTGGTCGCGGCCGGCCTAATGAACAAGCAGGTAGCCGGCGAACTTGGGCTCGCCGAGATTACGGTGAAGATTTACCGGGGTCACGTAATGAAAAAGATGCGTGCCCGGTCGCTGGCCGACCTGATCAGAATGAGCGAGACGCTGGGAATTCGCGTCGATCGTTCCGAACAAACGCAAGTATGATTTTACAATTCCATCACTTAAGCCCACTTTTCGCCGAAAGTGGCTAGCGCTTTGGCTGCCGCTGTACTGCGTCTGGAGGGCTCATCTTGTCCACGCCTTTGATTTCCGTCGTTGACGACGACGTCTCCGTCCGTGCGTCGACAGAAAACCTTCTGAAATCGCGTGGCTACGTCGTGCAGATATTTGCGTCGGCCGAGGCACTCCTGCGGTCGCCGTACTTGAATGAGACATCCTGTGTCATCACCGATGTGCAGATGTCGGCTATGAGCGGGCTGGAGCTGCTGGCAGAGATGCGGACGCGTGGTTACGACGCACCATTCATTTTCATTACAGCTTTCCCCAACGAGCGCGTGCGCGCGTCAGCCCTGGACGCCGGGGCGATTGGCTTCCTCGCCAAACCCTTTGCAGGACAAGCGTTAATCGAATGCCTCGACACCGCACTGAACGCGTATGACGGCCGGCGCGACATCTGATGCAATCCATCTGCGGCTTGGGTTGGTGTCCGATCTAAACGCTCCACGCGTCGATCTCGCCGCCGATCAACCTCTTCGAGTCAAAGATGCTACTTGCTCTAAAATCAAGCGAGCGAGAGGCCAATTGTCGCTTGTCGACACTTTAGCGACCATCGCCGGGCGGCTACATTGGTGCAGAACAACCTTATCGCTGCGAGTGCTGGAAGGGTACGCCAGCTCGACTCATTCTGCAGATCGACGTTCAATGTAATGCTCACCCAAAGCAATCGACGACCCTGAGCCCTTCTTAACTCGTCTGGATCGTTTCTATATGTTCTATTGCAGAGCGGAGCTGGCCGAGAGCGATCGACAAAGCAAGAGTTTGGCTGTTCGCAGCCGACTGCAGTGACGATGATAACGGAGCTTCGCCCAGGACAACCGCCGCGTGTCTTCTGTTGAGGCTTTTCTGGTGAAAGTGCTCTGCACGATGATCGTGCTCTCGGCGTCGTTATGTCCGTTGACGCATGCCAGCCGTCTTGCCCATCGGGCGCCGCTTCGCTGTGCATTTCCTTGCCCACCGACTCGCGGCAGGCGCCCACACCCTTACTACTTCGTAGGCGCCATCTGTAGACAACTTCTGGCTCCAAGCCGTCCAACGACTCGGCACAACACGCCCGGCCCTCGGCGGCCGGGCGCACTTTGGCGGCACCCCATCCAGGTCCTCTCCGCAGCGAGCATTGTCGCAATTGCCTTCCGCAGTGAGCCCCTACTTCCAAGGCTCAAACAAATCAGCAACCGCTAAGCCAAGAAGCACTCTGCGGACAGTATTCTGAGCCAACTCAGAGGAACTCTCAGCCGAAAAGGCGATAAACACAGAGGAGCCCGGAGCACGCTAGATTGGTCTACTCCATCGGGCCAAATCACCGGTGATCCCATTGTCACATAAAATCATCCTCATAGTCGTATGTTGAGGGGCTCGCTGAGATCTCGGTATCACTACCTTCACTGTCGTCAGCTTTGGAAAGATACCGCGCAGCAGTACCTTTGCGCTGCCATTCGCCGTCGCTATTCCTTACCCACTTATCTGACTTCGCTGGGTCAAGAACCATGTTGTCGGCGTCAACCTCGACGAATCCCATCTTTGCCGCACGGGCTCTTGCTTCCGAATTAGCCGGACGCAAATTGAGCAGCGGCTGTTTTCCGTCTAGTCGAAGCTGGTGCTCGAGCAGGATGTCGCCAGCGTTCTCGACAAGCGGATGAACGACTTGAAGATCCACAGTAGAGGTAGTCCCGTTGCGTCCAGGAAATAGCTTCTTCCACCTTTCGACGTCGAACTCGGTCATGCTGTCGCCGCCTTCCGTTCTTAGAAGTCCGACACTCTTGTTGCCCAATTGGTAGCTGAAGTATCGCGCCTTCTCGGAATCTCGGGTTCGCCCGTAGTCTTTGGCAACTTCGGCAGTTCGCCTTGCCTTGCCGGACACGAAGTCGGAGTACTCTTGGGGGTTGTTGGCGATTTTCATGATTTCGTCACCATGATAGGCCTCCGCGGCTTTTCGGAATGACTGACAATCCTTGAACTCTATTATGGGAGGGGTTGAAACGAGCGAATACGGTCTTGTTGCCGCAGATGAACTGCTACTGGAACCAGATTCGGCTAAGCGCATATTTGCGAACGCATCCGCAAAGATGTCCGCGTCCATTTGCTCATCAGTTTCGGCATAGTCAGAGGATTGGAAGTAGGACGAGCCATTGATCCGATTATACATGGCGATTGGTGCTCCCGTCGGACATACATTTCCGCATCTGTTTAGGCTTGTTAGGCCCAGCGGCGCTGATAGGGAGCCTGGCTTACCAAAACCTGACGTGGCCGCCCTCACGTTTGGCTTGTCATAGGGCTTCCTTTCGAACTACACGGCGGCACGCTCGTGCCATTGGCATTCATCAGGTTTGATGAGAGGCCGCGAACACCTCCGAGGAAGCTCCTTTATTGGGAATTGGGCCGATCGCTGGTTGACCTGCTGATGCCAATCGGATCGTACTCTTTTCGGAGTTCCGCCGCTTCATATTCGGATTTTTTCAACGTTCGAGTGGAGCTCGCGCACCGCCTTCCATAGATTGGCCGATTTCCAGACTTTGACCAACGATATCGCCTGCGCCAGAAAGGCCGTCTAACGTCGACTCGTGGAAGCGCGACCCGCTCGTCCGGCGTTAGCGCTCCTCTATTTAAATCCGCATTTCGCCTTCGCCACGATTATCCCAGCTGAACCACGGAATGAATGTCAGCCGCTGCGGTTCTAGCTGTCCAGGCGATTTGTCGTAGTTATAAAGCGCCGCTTCTTCAGAATGCGTGCGTTGCAACCGCGCCCCGTCCGCCTGCAGCATAATCTTGCCGTTAAAGAGACCTGTTCCTTCCATAAGGGAAAACCGGCTGTCTGAGTGAAGCCAAACGTTGTCTAACTCGGTCCCGTTGTCGGCCTCCTCCAGACAATAAATTAAGGGGCCACGCTGGATGGCCACCTTGCCGGCCAAATTGGAAAGTTGATGGCCGTATACGCGGCGCACTTGCATCGGCAGCGATAATTTGACGCGATCTCCCTGCTGCTACGCTCGGCGAATGTGCAAATAGCTCCTGCGCGGCTCGCAATTCATGGGCTCGCCGTTCAGGCTCGCCTGCGGCACGCTGTACCATTCTGGCAGCGCAGGGCGAGCGTGTGGGCAATTGGCGGCGCAGATTCGACGGCGATTTCTACCTCTTCTCTCCAGGGATAGCTGCCGCTTATCAGCTAACGCAGCGCGTGTCCGTCGACCGATATTGCTACTATATTACCAACGTAGAAATTTACATAGAGCGCATCGGTGCTGGGCGTGTAGATGTAATGACCAATGGATGTGAAAAGCCGTGCGATGTTCGGTGGACAGCAGGCGCAGCCAAACCAAGGTCGTCGCACCGGCGAGACATGATTGTAGATGCCATTAGACCTCAGCGTTTTTGGATGCATTTCGAGCCGTTAACATAAAAATAATGGCGCCCGTCGAACGCGATACCGCCGAGAGCGCGCGCTCCATCACGTCTGCATAGCGACTGTCCAGTTCCAACTCCAGCATACGGCGCGCGAACATCATCAAGCCAATCGACACGCAACTTTCCGCATACGCCGTATCATTCGGCAAATCGTAATCGCTGCTGTACGCTTCGCCGGCACTTTGCGAGCCGATGGCTCCGGTAATATAGATCTTGCGCTGAACCATGTTTTGCCATAGCCGTAGGCAAGTTTGGCGCTGCTGGTCGTTCTGGCGCAGACGCGCGAGATGAGCTACTGCCGTCATGAGGTATACAAAACGAACCGCATGACCTATTGCAGTCCTCTGCTCCGAAAGCGGCAACTGCGCTTGGCTGTACGCTTTGTTTTTTATCATCCAAGGCGTGCCGTGGGATTTGGCGACGCGGGATTGCTGGCGCTTCTCTTACTCAATGTCGTAGAAGTGCGGCTCCGTGCCACGTTCCTAGCCGTACAACTGATCGCGCTCTGGGCCAAAAACTGTGCCGAGGTGGTCAGCAAGCCTGCAAACGACCTCCAGCAATCGCCGTTTGCCAGTTGCCTGAAAGAACGCGACACCTGCTTCAATCAAGTGCCCCGCGCAATAAAGTTCGTGGCACTCCGCTAGGTTGGTCCAGCGCTCCTGAGGCGCGTTCATATGAAATAGGTGTTGAGATAGCCGTCGCCACATTGGGTGGCCGCCATCAATTCAATGAGCTCATCGGCCGCTTTCTCCTGCTCTGGATTTGGTGTCTGGCATAGCGACCATGCAGCCGCCTCAAGCCATTTTGCGACGTCACTGTCCTGAAAGACCGCGCCGTGAAACTCGCCCCTCGCACGTCCGGCGGCAACGCGGAAGTTCTCTACCGCGTGGCTCGGTATCGCCCCGGGATTGCGATCGTTTAGCACCTCCCATTGCTAGGGAATTGCCACTTCCCTGACCAGTTGCTGGCATTGCCCAATCAGCGGATCCAAGACTTCTTGATTGTGAAGATCGACTTCGGCCACATTTCTCTCGTTCCTCCTTGCCGTGTTGTAGCGCGCCAATCTGGGTAGGAAGTGCGCGGCGATCAGGATGGCGAGGCAGTGTCGCGGCCCGATGATGATTGCCGCGATGATTGTCGCGCGCAAGAGTTTTGTTGAACTCTGATTGTCGCGCAGCGTCAATCAGCGACGGTTTTAGGTGTCGCGTGCGATGGCGGCCGTCCGGGTCCGCGTTTTCGTGCGAGGGCGGTCCGTCTGCGATAGCTCTCGACGTTCATCTCGACGATGGTGGCGTGGTGAACGAGGCGATCGATAGCGGCGAGGGTCATGGCGGGATCCGGGAAGACTCTGTTCCATTCGCCGAATGGCTGATTGGCGGTGATCAGCATCGAGCGGCGCTCGTAGCGTGCACTGATGAGCTCGAACAGCACGCTGGTCTCGGCCTGATCCCTGGTGACGTAAGCGAGATCATCAAGGATCAGGAGATCGAAGCGATCGAGACGATTGATGGCCGCCTCGAGGTTGAGCTCGCGTCGCGCCAGCTGGAGCTTCTGCACGAGATCGGTGGTGCGGGTGAAGAGGACGCGCCATCCGTTCTCGATGAGGGCCAGGCCAATCGCTGCCGCCAAGTGGCTCTTTCCGCCGCCGGGCGGGCCGAACAGGAGCAAATTGGCGCCCTTGCCCAGCCAGCTGTCACCGGCGGCGAGCGCCATCACCTGCGCCTTCGAGATCATCGGCACGGCTTCGAAGTCGAAGCTGTCGAAGGTCTTTCCGGCGGGCAAACGTGCTTCGACAAGGTGTCGTTCGATCCGACGGCGGCCGCGTTCGGCGATCTCGTGCTCGGCGATGGTCGCGAGGAAGCGGCCGGCCGGCCAGCCTTCCTTGTCGGACTGTTCGGCAAATTGCGCCCACAGCACCTTGATGGCAGGCAGCCGGAGCTCATTGAGCAACAGATTGAGGCGCGCGGCATCAACCGTGTTCGTTACGCTCATGCGGCACCTCCGGTCTCGGCGGTACCGATGAGGCATTCGTAGGTGGCAAGCGGCACGAGCTGCACCACGACGTTCGGCAGGTTGGCGGGATCGGGGGCGAAGTGAGCACGTAGCCGGTTGAGGTCGGGCAGTCGGCCGGCCTCGAGGTCGGCGGTGAGCTGATCGGCGAGTTCGGTCTCGCAGCCGCGCTCATGAGCGAGCGCGAGGAGATCGACCATGATCCGGCAGGCTTTTTTGTCCGGCAAGCGTTCGCGCAAGCGATCGAAGGTCTTCCGATAGGCATCGCGCGGGAACAGCCGATCTCGGTAGACCAGATTGAGAAGCGCCATCGGCTTGCGCCGCAGGGAATGGATCACGTGCCGATAATCGACGACCTGGTCGTACTTGCCATTGGGATGCGGCCGCCCACGCGGCAGGGTGACGAGATGGGTGCCGCCGACGAACACGTCGAGACGATCATCGTAAAGGCGCACCCGCAGCCGGTGACCGATCAGGCGCGATGGCACCGTGTAGAACACCTTGCGCAGGGTGAAGCCGCCGGACGATGTCACGCGGACGATCACCTCTTCGTAGTCGGAGGTGCGCCGATCGGGCAGCTCCTGCAACACCACGCGCTCGCTATCGATCCGCTTGGCGTTGCGGGCATTGCGGCGGCTGACGATCTCGTCGATGAAGCCGCGATAGGTTGCAAGATCGTCGAAGTCGACAGTTCCGCGCAGCAGAAAGGCGTCCGCGATTGCTCGCTTGAGATGACCGTGGGGCCCTTCGATCGAACCATTCTCGTGAGCAACGCCTCGATTGTTGCGGGAAGGCCGCATGCCGTAATGGGCACAAAGGGCCTCGTATCGCTGCGTCAGATCGTCCCGTGCATCACGATCGAGATTGCAGAATGCGGCCGACAGACTGTCGGTCCGATGCTCCCGCGGCGCCCCACCGAGCGACCAGAGGGCATTCTGCAGGCCTTCGGCCAAGGCAACGAAGCTCTCGCCGCCAAGCACGACGTGGGCGTGCTCGAACCCGCAATAAGCCAAACGGAAGTGATAGAGACGATGATCCAACGGTGCACCCGCAATCGTAACACCCAACTCGTCCATGTCTGTGAAGTCGGAGAGGCCGAGTTGGCCAGGCTCGTGGGTTTGGCGGAAGATCACCTCCTGCTCCTCGCCGTGGATCGCCCGCCATGCACGGATCGTTCCAGGGTACGACGGATACCGCTGCCGAGATCCGGATGACGCCGTAGCATCTCCTCGAACACCGCCACCGGGCGTAAGCCAGGTGCCGCCTTCAGGATCGGGACGATCTCGGTCTCGAACACGTCGCTCAACGGGTCCGGCGGTCGCCGGCCGCGGGGCGCCTTCCTTTGCGATGGAAATCGGGGGTCTCTCTCGATCAGATAGGCGGTCGACGCACTGAATGATGCCTTGGCCGCCGCCACTGGCGGGCTATCGGTCTGACGGTACTTCATGTAGAGCCTCATCTGGTGATCTGTGATGTGTCGGCCGGGCACGCGAGTGATTGCTCTTGGCGGAAGAACCACTTGCATAACCCCGCTGGCCGCGATCACCAGTCGGCGCGGTCCTCCTCGGGATCGCGCCGACACTGGGCTCGTAACTCCGGTCGGGCTACGCCCTCCCTACGTCACGAGCCCAGCGAAACTCTCTCACCTTGATTGACGCTGCCTTCCATCCTGATCGCCGCGCGACACCGTGTGGCGAACGGAGCCTAGTAAGCCACCTCACCACGATTGCGTCGTTGAGGTTGTGGCTCTGAGATTTTGCGGCTGCACACTCGTAGTCTCGGTGCGAGGGTTCAAACGATAGAAATGGTGAGGCTGCCCTAAGGCGCCACACTCCCAGACGCGCGTTGACAGCAGTCGTTCGACGAGGGGGGCAGCAATTCCCGTGCCGATTATGAGGACCGGTTCTTCTGGCAACCCGATCTGCAGCTCCGCGGAAGGAACCCGATGCGATCGCTGGCCCACCAACCGGATTTGGCGGTCGTGCTAATCCCACGTCGTCGCAAGGCTAGTCCATCCTGCTATACGAGCGGGTGACTGTCGCTGGATCAGACAGTGGCCAATAGTACTCGCCTGCCGCATATACAGCCAGGGGCGCCGCGTCCTTCCGGTGCGGCGCCCCCTGCACTTGGTTTTGGGCCCTCACCTTGCGCGGGAATGTCAGTTATCTAACAATCCATTTGATGACACGTATCAGTGAAGTGGACCCCGGGAGCAGGACCACTGACGCCGCCTTCTTAGTTGGAACTCTCGCCGCTCCGATTTTCTGATATGAGGCCGCGAGGGCCTCTGTCTGCGTCTGTTGTTGAGGTTGTGGGCAT
>NZ_JBPZPT010000009.1:0-92121 GCF_056156565.1 Bradyrhizobium sp. JHI2711 | reverse complement strand
CGCCACCAGCCCGCCAACGTGATCAGAGGCGCAAAACTCTAGTTCCGGGTGGTCCAAAGTTCGGTCTCGCTGCACAAAAACCCCGAGACTCTAACTGCCGCTGGATGAAAATGCAGTGGCAGGTCACCCATGACCTGGGAGTTGCCCTGCAGTGGTCGGATCGCATCGGCGTTCTCTACACCGGCCAGTTGGTCGAAGTGGGGCGCGCCGATCTCGCCGCTCGAACTCCCCTGCACCCCTATACGCGCGCGCTATTCTCGGCTGTCCCCCCACTTTAGGGGCATCCCCGGCGTCTGCACAGCTCTTCAGCTAGCCTGCCTGAACCTACCCAGCGCCAAGCCGGGTGCAATTTTGCATCTCGGTGCTCCGGAACACTGGATATTGCCGGCACATAGCGCCCGTGTTGCAGGGCACTCCACAACAGGTGGTGGCATGCCACAACTTGGAGCCATGAAATGACCACGCCAATCGGGCCTGCTCGCGTTCGTACAGCGCCAGCATCACCCGAACCGATCCTCGAACTGCGCAATGTCGATTTTTGTTACGGGGCTCTCGCCGATCCGCTGCGGAGGTCCCTGGCGGCTCGAGGCCGCGCAAGATCAACATGAGCATCCGGCGTGGAAAGCCCATGGACTGATCGGGGAGTCCGGCAGCGGCAAAAGCACAATCGCGAAGCTTCTGCTTGGTCTGATAGCGCCACAAGCGGGTCAGATCCTTTTTGACGGCGAGCTGCTGACGCCGAATCGATTGGCTCCGTTCCGCCTCCGTGTGCAACCTGTCTTTCAGAACCCTCTCGATGGGCTGAACCCAGTCACCCCGATCGGCAAACAGATTGTCGCGCCTCTGCTTGTGAACTTCAGGATGAGGTCTTCCGCTTGTCAGGCTCGGCTGGCTGCAGCAATTTCCGCCGTCGGCTTATCGGGCGAGATCCTTGGGAAGTTACCGCATCAGATAAGCGGCGGACAGGCCCAGCGGGTCAATATAGCGCGAGCGCTTATTCTCGATCCCGAGGTTCTGATTTGTGACGAGCCTGTCTCCGCACTCCATGACTGTTCAAGCCCAGATCCTGAACCTTCTGTCGGATCTGCGTGAGAGCCGCAGCCTGTCCCTGCTATTCATCAGTCATGATATCAGATCCGTCGCCATCTCTGTTCAGAGATCACGGTCCTGAAGCGCGGAAGCATTGTTGAGAGCGGTTCACGCGATCAGGTACTGCTCGACCTAAAGACAGATTACATGAAGTCCCTGGTCAGGGCGGTGCCCAATTCCGAACTCGGGGTCGAAATGGCAACGCGCTCAACACCTTGTTCGCAGCCCACAGAGCCTCGGCACGTGCCGGCAGAGAGGTGATAATCGCATGAGGCGCAACGCCCATAAGGTATTTACGAGCAAAATTGCCCGCGCATTGGTCACGCTCGTTCTGATGGTGACGAGCGTATTCATTCTTATGCGCTGTGCTGGCGATCCGGTGACCGTCTTACTTGGGCCCGACGCGACCCCGGACATGCCCGCCGCATACTCAGGCGAATTGGGGCTCGATCGCCCCATCCTAGCGCAATACCTGGCCTATCTCCATAACGTCGTCCGAGGAAGCTTAGGCGTCTCATACGTCTATCGACAGGATGCACTCGGTGTCGTCCTCAGCCACCTTGCATTGACGCTGATACTCACCTGCTGTGCTCTTACCCTGGCGGCGGTCATGGGCATTGCGGGAGGAATAGCTGCCGCAGTGTTTCCGTCGAGCATCGTAGGCCGTGTGTGCACTTCACCTCAATTGGTTGCCGACCGGCGGCGCGGAGAGCTGGCGCAGCTTGGCTTTGCCGGCAGTAACCATGGCGGCCGCAAGCTCCGCCGTCCTTGTACGGTACACCCGCGTGGCGTTCGCGAATCGCTGGACAGTCGCTATGTGTTGGCGGCGTTTGCGCGCGGCATTCCGTTCTCGCGAATATTGATCCACCACGTACTCCCCAATGCGGCGGCTCCGATCCTGACCATACTTGGCCTGCTTATCGGCGGAGCGGTAATTGGTTCGATACTAGTCGAGACGGTCTTTTCATGGCCGGGTATTGGAAATCTCTTCGTCACATCCGTCGGAAGCAGAGATGTTCCAGTGGTGCAGGCAATTGTTCTGCTTGCTGGCACCGCGATGATCATGACCAACCTGGCCGTCGATCTCGGTTACACCTGGCTCGATCCGCGGTCCAAATCCTCGGAGACATAGATGAGCACCGCCTGGCCGCATGAATGGACCTGCAACATCTTTCGTTCTCCGAAAGCCCCACGCGACCCGCGTAAGCCAGCCAAGGTAGGACTGTATGGTGCCTCAATGTGGATCGTCGCATGTCTATTGATTGCCGTACTGGCCCAGGTGATCTCCCCCTATCATCCAGCACAAATCTCCTTGGATGCACGGCTTACGCCACCAATATTCTTCGGCGGCACGCTGGAACATTTGTTGGGCACTGACGAGCTCGGCCGGGACGTGCTGGCACGCTTGATATATTCGATCCAGATCAGCATGCTCGTTGCGGTGGGCGGGACCTTCATTAGTACCCTGCTGGGCGTTTCGTTGGGCTTCCTCGCTGCCGAGCCTGGCGGATTGATCGACGACTCATGGCACTCGTCGATATGCAGGCTGCCATGCCGTTCATGATGACCGCACTGCTTGTCATCACGATATTTGGCAATTTGCTGGCACTTTTTGTCTGTCTTGTGGGCTTGCACGGTTGGGAGCGCCACGCCCGCATCGCGAGAGGGCTGGCTTTGACGGCCCGCAACCGGCTCCATGTAACGGCGGCACGAACTTACAACGCTTCGCGGGTCCATATCTACGCAAGGCATATTCTCCCAGCCTGTGCACCTACCGTCGTGGTCGGCATGACCCTTGGGCTCACCGAGACGGTTCTACTGGAAAGCACCCTGAGCTTTCTAGGACTGGGGATACAACCGCCGATGTCGAGCTTAGGCAATATGGTGGGATTCGGCAGAGACTATTTGAAGACCGCATGGTGGATCGCCCTCGCACCGGGCCTAGTCATCGCAGCGACGGCGATCGCACTGATGACGATCAGCGAGTCTCTGCGCCAGACGGGACCTCGCCCAGCTTCTTTCAAGTCCATCTGAGGTGACCTCATGTCGCGTCCCGACCTCGAAAGCTCAACAAATCAAATGGTCAGGAATGTTCCTCTGTATCGGCAAAAGAGGAAGTCCACCTGTGGACCATCTTCCCTGGTGATGGTCATGTCCGCGCTGGACGAGCGATATCAGCCGAGTGAAACAGCTGAGCTCGAGATCTGGCGAGAGGCAACGACCATTCACGGCGGCTGCGGCCCGGTCGGCTTGGCCTTGGCTCTCAAACGCCGCGGCTTCGCAGCGCTTGTTGTTGTGAGCCATGATGGACTGTTTCTTCAGTCTCGCACTTCACAAGGCGGCGAGATGGAGGTGATGCACATTCTCCAGGAGCGAGATCTCGCCGAAGCGTACCAGCGCGGCATCCCCGTCCATGTTGGAACTTACAGCCTCGATGACCTCTCGAATTAGATGGCGGCAGGGTGGTATCCTATTGTGATGATCAGCATTGAGTTCGAAGGTAAAACCATCACTCATTGGGTGGTGGTGACCGGGACCGACGTCGATAACGTGTTCTTCAATGATCCTCTCAAAGAGCCCGCTGATGGAGGTGTTGCCACGCGCGTCGACCACTCAAGCTTTGCCAGCATGACGGAGTTCGGCCCCAACCGGGAAAAGGCGGTGATCCTTGCGGGTCTTCCAAAGATGGCGAATGTTGAGCTTCCGCTTCCCAAGATTTATGCTACCCAACAGCCGACACGTTGACCGTTTGTGGCTCCGAACGCTGATGCATTCGGTTGGTGCGAAAAGCCCACATGTAGCTAAGTCAGATCGGTCTCGAATGGTGCTCTCGAGCGGCCTACGATCGGGCGGGCCGGTATGCACCGACATCAAAAGCAGCATAAACCAACCTTCATGAGGCCTGGCCCTGCACTCTTGCACGCGTCCGAGAAGCGAACCTTTTTGGTGGGCGCCAACCGTCAGGCAGCTATAAAGGCGAGCGTCCTTTTCCAATGCATTCGCGTAAGTCAGCGTAGATTCAGATTCCCTCAAAACGCATCGTTCGCACTGGATGGCGCATTCGCGTATCAGCCTCGCGTAATATTATCGGGCTCCGCGTCCATCGGCTCGAGGTCTTCTCGCAAGCGACGCCGAATTCCGGTTCGCCTTCGGCCGACGGCAATTCCAAACCTACAAAACCTCTATGAAGATAGTTGACGAAGGAAGACTTCTAGATTGCAGATCAACCAGAGCTGTTTTCCGAATGCATCGTTCGCCGCTTGAGAGCGGCGTGCGTACCATCGCCGGAGAGCACCAACGTCGAGATAGTCGGCGATCGCAGGAGATTCTTTGAAGATCAAGTCACGAAAGGGCGCCGAGCTCGGGTCCGTCGCCCACTTACCAAGAGGTAACGGAAACCCAAGCTTCTTCCTGGTGATCACACTTGCGGGCAGACGATCTCTGTAAAGACTGCGCAGAGCGGCCTTGGAGACGTCGAGCGTTTCGCTAAATTTCTCAATCGGCGTGAAGGCCGCATGAAATGGGGCGAAGGCATGTTTCCAACGCAGATGTTCTGAGAATGACATGCGCAGAGCCGATGCAACGATCCGATGGTCTGTGAAGGGCACTCGAGCCTCCACCCCGGCCGCCATCGTGGTGTTGTCGACCATTTCAAGCAGCGCTGGCAGATGATGCCCTACGAAGAAATGCCTTATGCGCTCGGCCGGGGTAACCCCGCCTGAATGGTAGGCATTGTTCATCCAGTCGATCAGCTCCGCATCGTGAACAATGTCCTTTCTCCATGCCGATGTCGCCAGCCCCAGCTTCTCGGCTTGGGGAAAGTACGTGTACCGGGCGAGAAAGAACTCGAATTCGCTTGCTTTGAACTTGGGAAGGCCGAGATGACGCCGCGCCGGGCGGCCAATGACATCTGGCAAAGCAGCCAGCAATGCCTGTCGACAAAGGTCAAAGGGCAATCTGAAGATCCGGCTATATCCAAGGAATATCTCGTCGGCACCTTCGCCGGTAAGGAGAACCTTGTGAGAGTGGCTGACTGCTCGAGCAAGCAAATACATCGCCGCTTCGTTGTGCATGCCGACTGGATGACCACGTAATGCGGTAAGGCGTTTAACGACATCCAGGCTCGTTGCCCCGGGCAGCCGGACCAAGACATGGGCTAGCTTGAGAGATTTCGCGACCTCAACCGCATAAGGGCTTTCATCGTAAAGTCCGCCGCATACGATGCCGGTGAAGCATGTCGGCTTTTGCGAAGACTGCCTTGAAAGCTCGAAAGCCAAGACACTGGAATCCAGTCCTCCGGAAAGCAGCGCAGCCAGTGGCGTGTCGGCCCCCAAATGTTCCTCCACGGCGCTGCCGATCAACGTTTCAAGAGAACTGCAATCACCACCACCACCGTCGAGGCAGGCAGAATCCCACCAGCGCCTATGCTCGTGCGATTGCGCCGTGATCTTCAGCCAAGTGCCGGGTTGCAGCTTCCGAATATCTGCAAATAACGTCCTCTCGCCGAAGACGGCACGGTAGGAGAGAAAGGTTGATAATCCAACCGAATCGAGCTTCGAGCTGACCCCTGGCCACTGCAGGATGGCTGACGGCTGTGAGGCAAAGACAAAGCCATTATCCGCGCAAGCGTAATATAGCGGCTTAATTCCAAGCCGATCTCTGACAAGGAACGCTGTCCCCGTCTTTTGATCGTAGATTGCGAAAGCAAACATTCCCCGCAGACGTTCGACGCTATTAATCCCCCAACAAGAAAATGCTTTGCAAAGTACTTCGGTATCTGACTCTGTGCGAAATCGGTATCCATGTCGGAGCAAGTCCCGCCTTAAGTCGCGAAAATTGTAGATCTCGCCGTTGTACGTGACTGCTAGGCCGAGCTCCTCATCGAGAAACGGTTGATTTGACCTCGGATCCGGATCAATGATCGCGAGCCTTCGATGCGCAAAGGCAAAGGAAGAGGTCACGCAACTGCCACTCGCGTCGGGCCCCCGATGGGCCAGCGTCTGAGCGCAACGCGCGAGGTTCCGCTCGGTCACTGACTTATCAGTAATCCGTCCGATAAATCCGCAAATCCCACACACAGCTAGCCTCCTTCGCGCGCTAAGCTGGCTCTGCGGAAGGCGTCGGCTCGCCGGCACCCCTCGGTAGGCTGGATACTACAAAAACAACGTCCAGAGCCAGAGCACATTCAGTCGATGAGCGGCAATTCGCAGGCACACTTCGGCTGTCACGGACGCCCTCGAGAAGCGCGGTCTCATATTTCGAGCTCGCTGCCGCGCTGCCCGCCAAGTCACGCCTTACCGCCGGCGCTAGAATCCAGAAGGAGCGTCCGAACCTCATTAGTCATGATTCGTTCGACGAGCCACTTGGGAGGCTCAATGCGTGGTGGAAGATATAGAGCGCGATAGAGCCGATCGAGTTCTTCGGCGCTGCGTGGAACGTCTGACGAATCCAAAAGTGCGGTCATCTTGCGCATGGGATAGAAGCAAGCCTTGCGCTTTTCTTGACCGATCAACTCGTCTGGTGAGCGACAGGTCGTCGATCCGTCCAACAAACGCAGCCACACTTGGCAGAAGAGAGCGTATCCATAAAGTTGCGCTCTGGTGTCTAAAGAGAGGGCGGTCTCGAAAGGCAGCACAGGGAACTGCAATTCGCCGATAATATCGCCCCTATCGACCCGCTCTGGGAGATAGTGGACAGTTACCCCAAAGCTCTTCTCGCCATTGAGTATGGCATGCGTCCGCGCAAAACTGCCGCGATATCCAGGGAGTGGGCCCGGATGAAGATTGACACCCCCTCCGTCGAACCGTGCGAGGATATGGGGCGGGAAAATCTTGTTCCACATGACGCTTACGAGAAACGTTCCGAGATGAGGAACATCATCTATCGACTCGAAGAAGGGTATTCCGAAGCGGTCTGCGACTTCCCAAAGCTCCTCACTGGTTTCGTGCCGCCACCAAGTTTTCTCGTACCGGGAAGCGCCGAGAATGCCGGCGATGTGGTCTTTGCCGCAGGTCTCGATGACGAACAGAAGACAGCGGGTCGCAAGTCCCCTGGTGCCGGCAAATACCACGCGGTTGATTGAGCTGGACATTTCTATTCCTTGAGACATTGCAAGCCCGCTTATTGAAACGCTCTACTCGTCATCAATAATCCGGCGGACGCAGTGGCCGCCACGCCGATGGTTATCACATGCACAAGACTGCCAGAGGCTTTGATCTTGAAAGGGGCGATGTGGAGCAAAGATAGCGGTACAAAGAATGCTGGAAGAACCACACCCAACTCAAGCGGCGCGATAGTGTGGTCAACCAGCAAGATCGCGGCCAGCATCGGCAGAGCGTAAGAGAGAGGTAGACCGGTCGAACGACCACGCTCGTCCAATCCGAAATAGTCAAAATATGCCAGACGAAGAGCTCCGATGAGCATCACGAACGCTGTGAACACCGCAGATGCTGGAAACTCGATAAAAGATGCGATGACAATCGCCGGGATGACTGATCCAAACGAGAGGTCAGAGAAAGCATCGAGAGCTTTACCAATGGCCTTGGTAGCCATTGTTCGACCTTTGGTGCGCCGGGCAATTTCGCCGTCGACATCATCAGCGATGATCGCCCAGAGACCGAACGCGACTCCCGCCTCATAGTGTCCTTTCACCACGAGCCCCATCGCTGCACCACAGCACAGGAGCCCCACGGCAGTAACGGCATTTGCGCGGTCAGATAAATATGCGATCATCGAACCTCGATGTTGCTCTCTCTGCCGAGAGCGATCGAAACCTGAGCCCATGCGGCTGGTTGGCGGCCGCAACTTAAATTGGGCGGGGCCCGAAATGTCCGCAAACTACCGGTTCTAGTAGGTCAGCTTAGTGGTTCCGCGAGCGAAGACGGCAGCCTTCATGCAAATGTGGGGCCGAGGCGGACTCGAGCTGTGGTCGGCTACCTTGACGTTCTCTCCCATAGCCGCTGCTGTTCAATCGCCTCGAAAGGACCGCCAGCGGGCGCTTGTTGGCATGCCCAAGGCAGGACGCAAAATGGGGCTGCGGCAAATGGCGGTCGCGATCGCGATGACCAAGTCTAGCGTCCAGATAATCCCAACGTGCAACTCCTCAGCGGGGCGACATCTGCATTTTGAGCTCTGGCCCGGCGAAGCCGAGATACGTCTCCCATTTGGCACTGCAGTTGGACCGCTCAGTTGATCCCCCTCGCGCACACCACGGCTTCCAGAATGCGCGCGAACGTCGAGCTCGGCGTGATGGCCTAGACTCAGACACTTGCGATCGTTGATCTAAGGTGGCGAACACTTATTGACGATCCGGTTCACGTCGGGCTCGCAGTCAGGCCGATCAACCCACTTTTCATTGGCCTGGTTCCCGCTTTGATCGGATACCCACGAATGCGAATGAAAGCGTGCTTGCTACTGCGCAGACGGCTAGTGAAGCCAAGGCAAGCCCAAGCCCATAGTTGTTTTGGACGAAGCTGAAGAAGAACGGCGCAAACGAGGCCGTCGACAATCGGAAAGTCGTGATCAACCCGACTCGTGTTCCATACCCGCCCGGCCCGAAGACTGACAGCGGCAAGCTTCCTCGACAGATGCTGTTTAGACCAGAGCTAAACCCAACCAGGGCAACGAAGATTGCAATTCCAACGAGAGAGTGAGCCGCCAGCACAATGACGATTGTAGCCGCCGAAAGCATAACACATGAGAAGGGTGAGTTGAATGGGGGAATCCTCACGCTAAACCATCCTGCAAACAACCGTACTGCGAGCTGTGACGGGCCGAAGAGTGCGGAAATTAACGCTGTCTCCTGCGGGTCTAAGCCGATCGACGAAAGGATGGGAATCATCCGGCTAAGCAATGCTGAAAAAGCAAATGTCGTCAGCGAGAATCCTACCGTTATGAGGACGAGGCCAATCGGCTTGGAAGAGGACTGGTCTCGCGAGCCACAGACGGTATTCAGATCTCCAAGCCTTGCGGACGACTTTCCAAGAGCCAATTGGATTAAAGGTAGCGCGAGGAGAACATTGTAGCCTCCATAGATCCAACAGACTTGCCTCCAGCATATCGATGCGAGCAGCAACGAGGTCAACGGCCAAAACAGCGTCGACGAGAAACCGACGATCAATGTCAAGGCAGCCATTTGCCGTTTCGCATGGATCGCATCTCGCTGCGCCAAAAATACGAAAGCCGCCTCATAAAAGAGAAATGCCGACGCAAGTTGCATACCGAACAGGGCGATTGCAAAGACGACCGCATTCCAAGAAGTTGCTGCAATTCCCAGGCTAACAGCTCTAACGAATGAGGCGACCTTCATTGTCTTGCCTGCGCCGTATCGGTCCATGAGGCGACCGGCAACCAGGGACATCAGCGCACTAGCAAGCAAGGCAAAGGAGAAACAACCAATTAACCAGTCCTCTGTGACTACGAGGTCATGGGAAGCCTCCTTTGCAATGGCCACCACACAATAATAAAGTGTGCCGTAGCTGATAATTCCTGCACCGCCCAGTGCTACAACAATCAGCCAGTCATCCTCCCGGATGGGGCGCGATCTTCTCGGTTCGGTGTCGCATCGCCGAGTGCCTCAACTACTACGGATTAGGTGCAATAGGTTCTGTTCGCCTCCGATTTCGCCCGAACAGATTAATTCCAGCGATGGTGAATGACACGAGCTACGGGGCAAGACGGACTTTGGCAGCCGTTTGATCGCACCAATTGTATTGACTCGGCCATGCGACTGCGCGGTGGGTCTCGATGTACCGTGGTCTGTAGGAGGTACGCACGCCGGTGCAATTAATGATCGGTTCGACGCCAAGATCGCGCAGCACTTGACCCGCGGCAGGGCTAGCATACGACACTCCGTTGCGATGAATATCCGGATTCATAAGGCATCTCCTGCAACTCTTCGAACAGACAGAGCCGACTGCGGTGCTGACGCTCAAGTAAATAGGAGAGGCCCCGAACGCGCACAAACTTTTAGGCCAGCTCGCGCCGCCACAAGAGAGCGACTGGAATCAATTTTCGACATCTTCTCTTGAGCTCGACAATTGCTCGCGCTCACCGTCGGCAGGTCGTGAACGCGGCGATTCCCACCATTCGATCGCGTGCGATTTGAGCGAGGTTGGCACCCTCCTCCCCGCAGCCGATGACGTTAACCCGGGGCACGATGCCAACCGGCAGCTTCTGCCGCGCCAAGGAAAGCATCAAAACTCGTGCCAGTTCGCTGATTGCGCAGGCCAACCCTTTCGATCACTTCTTAGTGGGTTCGACTCCGCGAACCAGGCTGAAACACTGTCGCGAACCCAACAAACCCGACGAGTCGTCGTATCGTTTCTCTTATCATTGGCGAGGCGTTGCTAACGAAATCGCCGCCAGAAGAGGAGCGCACACTGTCCGTAAATTTGCCGCTTCCGCGACAGCCTGAGACTCCAGATGAGGCGAGGTCCGTCTCCCCTTTGCGGATTCCGACGAAGTCGCCCAGGCGTACCGATGTGAAGTCGCCCGTGGATTCCGAGGCGATGTCGCCCACCTTTCCGATTTGATCTCGCCCAGTGGCGGGGCATTCTGGCCGCTTGGTTTTCTGGCATCGGTCAAGCCGCGTGGTCAATCTGGAATCGCAACTTGAACCTGTTTTCTTCGGTCTGCTTTTGCTGTGGGCATGTGGGCAACGCGATTGCGTTGTCCAAGCGCAGCGGCATGTCCACAGCGCCACGGGCTCAGGTCTTTCGGGCGGATTGCCGAGTTCGGCGCAGGCTCTCACCGGTGAGGTCGAGCCGATGGGCGTTGTGGACGAGGCGATCGAGCACGGCGTCGGCATAGGTGGGATCTCCAATGAGCAGATGCCACTGGTCCACAGGAAGCTGGCTGGTGACGATGGTGGAGCGATGACCGTAGCGATCTTCGAGGATTTCCAGGAGGTCGTGACGGGCGCTGGCATCGAGCGGCTCGAGCCCCCAATCATCGAGGATCAGCAGATCGACACGGCCAAGGCCGCGCAACAGGCGGGGATGTCGACCGTCGCCGCGGGCGAGCGCCAGATCGTCGAACAGGCGCGGGACGCGCTGATAGAGCACGGAGCGATTGTCGCGGCAGGCCTTGTGGCCGAGCGCCGAGGCGAGCCAGCTCTTGCCGACGCCGGCCGGGCCGCAGATCAGCAGGTTGGCATGGTCGTCGATCCAGCGGCCCTCGACGAGCTTGGCGAACAGCGGGCGATCGAGGCCGCGCGGGGTGCGGTAGTCGATGTCCTCGACGCACGCTTGCTGGCGCAGCTTCGCGTAGCGCAGGCGGGTGGCGAGCCGTTTGTCGTGCCGCAGCGAGGCTTCACGTTCGAGCAGCAGAGCAAGCCATTCGGCGTGACCGAGGCTTGCGGCCTCACCGGTGGCTTCGATGTCGGCGAAGGCCTTGGCCATGCCGTGGAGGCCGAGGGCGTTGAGGCGGTCGAGGGTCGGATGGGTGAGCAAGGGATGATCTCCTAATTGTAGTAGCGCGGTCCGCGGATGTTGGCATGCAGGATCGGCGCATCGTCCGCGGAGCGCTGGTGAGCAGGACGCCGATCGAGATTGTTGGCGAGGATCGACTTGACCGAGCCATAGGTGCGCGCGCCGATGTCGATCGCCCGCGCAGCCGCGGCGTCCAGCCGGTCGCGCCCATAGGAGGCGGCGAGCCTGAGGATGCCGAGGCAGGTGCGGAAGCCTTGCTCGGGGTGCGAGCGCTCGTCGAGAATGAGGTCGCACAACGCGCTGGTCGCCGGCCCGATCGCGGCGGCGTCCTGGCGGATACGCGCGATGGTCCAGCCGGCGTAGCGCCGATGGCTGGAGGCCATGTGCTCCGGCACGGTGGTGTGTTTGTGATTACCGCTCATGCGCTGATGCGCGGCGATCCGCTCGCCCTTGTGGAAGATCTCGACGGTGCGGGCCGTGAACCGCACCTCGACCTCGGCGCGGGCGAAACGATGCGGAACGCTGTAGTAATGCTTCTCCACCTCGACGTGGTAATCGAGACTGACGCGGCGGATCCGCCACTCGGCGAGGACGTAGGGGGACACCGGCAATGGCTTGAGCGCCGGCCGGTCGACCTCCTCGAGCAACCGGCGGCGTGTCACGCCGAGCCGTCGGATCGGCCGTTCCTCATTCAGCCTCGTGAGCAGTTCGCCGATCGCCGCATTGACCTCGGCCAGGCTGTAGAAGGTGCGATGACGCAGGCGACCGAGCAGCCAGCGCTCGACGATGAGGACGGCCTGCTCGACCTTGGCTTTGTCGCGCGGCTTGCGCGGCCGCGCCGGCAAGATGGCGGTGCCGTAATGCGCCGCCATCTCCGCATAGGTACGGTTGATCTGCGGGTCGTACAGGCTCGCCTTGATGACCGCGACCTTGGTGTTGTCGGGCACCAGCAGCGCCGGTATGCCGCCGATCGCCGCGAAGGCGCCAACATGGGCGCTGATCCAGTCGGCGAGCCCCTGCGTCCAGGTCGCCTGCGCGTAGGTGAAGCTCGATGCGTCGAGCACGGCGACGAAGATCTGCGCCGTTCTGCGCTCACCGGTCAGGCGGTCGACCACCACCGGCACGCCATCGCCGGCATAGTCGACGAACAGCTTGTCGCCAGCCACATGGGCCTGGCGCATCGTCACCGACAGACGGCCCTCCCAGGCGCGGTAGAGCTCACAGAAGCGCGAGTACCGGTATCCGCCGGGCTCGGTGGCGATATATTCCTCCCACAGGATCGACAGCGTCACGTGCTTGCGTTTGAGCTCGCGGTGCACGGTCGCCCAGTCGGGCTCGGCGATGCGGCGGTGACCCTGACGGTTGCCATTGCCGGTCTTGGCGAACAGGCGAAGTTCCAGAACCGTGTCGGTGACGTCGTCTGGCAACGGCCAGCTCAAGCCCGCGGCCTCGAACCGCCGGAGCGCCAGCCGCACCGTCGAGGGTGCCGCGCCCACCCGTCGCGCAATCTCGCGGCTCGGCAGCCCGGCCGCCTTCATTCTGATCACATCGCGCACACGGCGCATCGCAAGCCTCTCCGTCGGCATCCAGGTCCCCTTCGCAAAGCCGAAAGGGGTGACCCTATGGGAGCCAGAACAGGCCTCGTCACCCGGGCGACATCATCCCGGAATGGTGGGCGAAATCATCTCGGAACGGGCGGGCGACTTCAAATCGGAATGGTGGGCGAGATCATCTCGGAATCATGGGCGACATCGAGCGGAATCCGCACCCCTTGCCGGCCGTCTCGGATCAGCTTACAGACGGACGCCGATTCCATAACCAGACCGTTGTTGACGACTGCACCCGTGAATGCCTGCCGGTAATGGCCGCTGACACTCGCTCTCAGCGAGTGGGCGCGAGGGCGGCAGACCAAGGACAGTCAGCGAAAATGGCACCGAAATACAGCCATGCCATTCTGACATCGGCGGATCGGAGTGGTGTCTCCTGGCATCACATCGCGCCCGGCGCAAAGCCCTCGCAAAACCTTTGATCGAGACCTGTTCTCCTCACTGCGGCAGGCCCAGGTCGGACGCGGACGCTGGCCCGCCTGACTAGGGACTCCAGCAGCCAGAGCGAACTGAAGATTGGACCCTGCGCGCAGGGATTCGCATCGCATGGGCGCCTAGTACCCGGAATCAGAGCGGAGTGATACGGCGGCCTTTGAAACGGCGCTGACGGACCTTTTTCCTGGTCCAGACGAAGGGCTCGGCTCTGTCGTTGTATGCGTTGACGTAGGCATCGATGTGATCCTGCAGCTGCTTGAGGCTTGTGAAGGAGGTGCCGCTGAGCGACTGCCCCTGCAAGATCGAAAACCACACCTCGACCTGATTGAGCCAGGACGCACTTGTCGGCGTGAAATGAAATTGCACGTTGGGGTGGGCCTTGAGCCAATGCTCGTTCTTCTTGTGGGTGTTGAGGTTGTCGAGGATGACGTGAAGCTTCCGGTCCGGAAAAGCCGCGGTGATGCTTTTCATGAAATCAAGAAACTCGACGCGGCGACGCCGTTTAGAGTGCGTTGCGATGATCTCTCCGGTGGCGACTTCGAGCGCTGCAAACAGCGTTGTCGTGCCATGCCGCTTTTAATCGTGGCTCTGGCCGGTCAAGGCGCGGCCATTGGGCAACTTCAGATAACCCTGCGCTCGCTCCAGAGCCTGGATCGAGGGCTTCTCGTCCACGCACAGCACAATGGCCTTCGCGGGCGGGGCGACATAGAGGCCGACGACATCCGCGGCTTTGGCCGTAAAGTTCGGGTCGTTGCTCTTACACCAGGACTTGCGAGCCGCGAGGTCAATCTTGTGGCTGCGCAGGAACCGCCAGACATATTGGACGTCAACATCGCCCAGCGCCCCGGCCAGTAGGGGCCCGGTCCAGCGTGCGAACCCTTTCGGCGGCAGCTTGTCCAGCAGCTTCAGAATCCGCTTGTCAGTGGCCTTCGTATAAATCGGCTGCTTGCCCGGTCGCGCCTTGTCTTGCAGCCCTTCAAGGCCTTGGTCGGCATAGCGATGCCGCCAAAGGCTGACAATCCGCGGCTGGACCCCAAGGCGATCGACCGGGTGCTGCGCCCATCCGCCGCCAACAGAACTATCCGCGCCCGCTTCAAATCGCGCTGCAACGTCATCGGTGAGCGACAGCTCGCCTCAAGCACCTTGCGATCTTTCCTCGAAAGGTGGACTTCTCTTGCTTCGGGTATCATCCATATCTTGAATCACGACTCACGATCCAAGAAAAGTGGGTACTAGTGCGCAAAGAACGAGCCGCCTTTTACTTATATCAAACACCGCAGCATCGCTGGCCAACGACGCGTCGTTAAGCCGAGCAGCGATGCACGGTTTGTTGTTTGCAAAGAGCCACTGGCTGTATCTGCGAAGAGGACGAACATAATTCACCATAGCGGTGATCTCCTTGTACTCTGCCCCAACAAGCGCGTCTTGAAGTGTAGAAATCATCTGTGCGTCTTCGGAATATAAAGGCGGAGCATTGCGTTTTCTCGCTCCATCGCGGAGATGTTCAAGTGCCGCGCCGATACTTCTATGACCACCGGCGTCCTTGAAGCGATTGATCTCTTCATTCAGCGCTTCTTCCATATTCCATGTCTCGTCGTGAATCCGCGCCGCAATGCCCGGCTGGTTGTTTGTACGAAGGTAGTGGCTGAAATCCGCGAGAAGAGTGGCATAGGTGCTGGCGGTACCTAAAGTTCCGGCCGTCACTGCTTGTTGTTTGTACTCTTTGATGAGACTCGCGTCCTCTGGATAGGGAGTCAGGTCAGGGCGGCCAGCGATCGGCGCGATACCTCATCGACTGAGAGGTCCGCAGATGAGCTAATGCCCAACGGACGTTCGTCGTTCCACCTTTTGCTATGAACTCATCGACGTCTTCATCCATTGAATCGCTATGAAGCCGATCAGCAATGCTGGGCTTTCTGTTTGCAAAGAGCCAGCGGGCGAAGCTGCGCAGATGACCGACGTTGCTCGTGGCGGTGCTCTCGGCGGCTCCTCCTTCGATGAGCGCCTGCTTAAGCCGGGGAATAAGGAGTGCATCTTCGGCATAAAGGGGCTTCTCGCTGCGACCTACCAATACCCCAATTGGCTGGCTCTTCTGCTGCGCTGAGTTGCCCGGCATCGCCTCATCCTCTCCGGTTAATTCCAGAGGTGATGCCGGGAGGGGTTCGTTCATGATCACCTGAAACCGATGCTGATCTTCCACAGGCAGGACCTCTGGCCAGTCATGCGAAGCGCTATGCCGTACGGCGCGATCCAAGACACGGCTCGGCTCCATGAGTGCCGAAGCGTTCAGCATTGTTCCTTCACCGTCCGGAGCCGGCAGATACGGGTGCGCGCTCGCCCGCATGACGGACCGCGCCTCAGATTGCCATGCATCCGCTTGGGCACGGACCTGCATGAGCACGGAAGTGGATGGGCGAGCGACGTCGCTCAGCTGCCTCTGAAAGGCCGGCGCCTCTGCCGACGAGCCGGCCGCAGAGGCATCTTGCGCGTCCCCACAGTCCGTTTCTTGGCGCACCCGATTCTGCACTCACTTCAATGAAAGGCCAGGAACGCTAATCGTATACGCCTGGACCAGAGCCGACACGTCGCTAGCATTTGAGGGCTTAGCTGAAAGTGCATTCCTGACATCTAACCCAGGAATAAGCCGTGGTTACGGTCCACCTGCCGCATCAATTGGCCGAGAATGGGGCGCTACGATCTTTCTCATTACGGTCCACTTCTGCCGCCTGCCTAAACTCTTAATGTCCCGCCTCAATTGAGCCGATACAGTGGCCAAGAAGTTCCCAAAGAGCTTGCGTGTTTGGTGGCGATGCGGCGGAAGTCCTTGAGCCCACAGAAGCTGCGCTCGAACACATTTCGAACGTTTCTAAGCAGGTTTGTCGAAGCGATGAGATTACGGCCTTGGCGCGCAACGACGAGCTCAGCACGAAGGTGGTCTCGCCTTTGCCAGCGATGAGCGCGCATAGGCAAGCGTCCGAGATCCTCATGTATTCGCGCGCGTTTTTTATCCTAGTCGCCTCTTTCTCTCGGATCTTCTGGTGAAAAGCAGAAAAGACGTCTCAATGGGGTAGGTACACTTCCTCGTTCAAGCGACGGCGAAGCGATCTGCCTTCCCCAGAATTGATAGCGCGACAAGCCTGGTGTTTGCTGTAGATTCTGTCATCCGGAACGACGAATGGTTCGCGAAATGAAACATCGCATTTGGTTGCCGCGATCTGCAACGACCATGCGAGATGGCTGAAATCGCGGCGGTCCTCTAGACGTGATACGGATCTGCGAATCCTGAAGCGCAATCCAAGGACGGAGCTGCAGATGCCAAGTTCGGCAGATAATCCTGATACTCCACCAACACCCCCATATTCCACGTACCCGTGCCTCGATGAACCCGTGCTAGTCGTGCCTAGCACCGATGAAGTTTGGCTGACAATCCCGACCGCTGGGAGATTTTGCGCTTCGCCGCATTACGGCGGCGAACGTTCAGGGTGGTAGTCGTCCGCGCCTCATGGGTGCAAGAAAACGGTGCATATATGAAACGAAACAGGCCAAAAGCGTCGTGCTGCTCGAGTCTAACTGGCAATTCAAAGGTAGGCGAGCAAGCCTTTCCAGCTGTCTCTCGCAGCCTAAAACGGCGATGCTCTCTCGCCAACACAACACGCTTTGACTGGTCAGCTCACGCTATGCAACGAGCAGAATTATCCCCAGGTTCTACAAACTCATGGTCTATGGTTATGACACTTATCGAATATCCTTCTGGAAACTCCACCGAACCGATCGTCCTTGTTGGCAAGAATCGTTTTGGAAACTGGGTCGTCCGTGAACAGAACGGCAATTTCGGTGGCTTGTTCGCGAGCCGTGCGCAAGCGCTCAAATATGCACTTTGCGAGAATGGCCTACATCCAGAAGCTATATTCGAGGTATCTCGCGAGATCGAACTTATTATTCTCCACGGCCCGCCCGAGGAGCATGGATGAATAGATCAGCCCTATTGAGTAAGGTACTTGGCTTTGCTGCAGGCCACGACAGCAGACCGCCAGATCGCATCCCCTTTAAGAATGCATAAAGGCTGGCCTTGGCCATCACAAGGAGCGAAACATGACGGCGATCTTGCGCCTAGAGGACGAGAATAAGTCAGATTTTGGTCGGCGCGTAGGTCCGCCCATGTATATGGCCTGAACGGACTGCTGAACAGCGTTCTTTAAGGTGCAAGGCTGCGACCTATCGCTCCTTAGGCCAAGCTGTGGCTCCGATTGCCGAGCTCACTCAAGGCACGACGGCAACACTCGTGTAGCCAACAAAGTCGAAAAGGTTGCGCGCACGCAGGTGTGATGCTTACTCGGACCACGAAACTGCCAAGCGCACTGTGACAGGGGTCCTGTCGGTCGCTCAACTCGTGCAAGGGAGCAGCGGCGTGTGGACGAGCGATTACCACCCGACTATCCCAGCTGATTATCGCCGGCCCTCACCAACCGGGATCGTCGAGGACGGTAGACTATAGGCGAAAGATCCTCTTAAAGGCTTAAACCAAAATGCGCTGCCGACATAGCCCATTCATCTGCCTACCCTCATTGCGCCCCGCATGTCTTGACGGCTCTCGAGAAAGCCTGCGAACACATCGACGATGAACTCCGCGTCGGCGCGCGTCATAGGTGATGAAATCGATGCAGCAGCACCATAAGGGAGGATGACGCCGTTCTCCGCAAAGAAGCGTGTTAGCTCCTTCATTAGAGTTTCTCCGGCGGGCGTGGGACAGATCTCGCGATATTCACTCGGAGCTTCTGCCCCCGGATGAATGCGGAAGAGTGAGGCGGCTCCAGTGACACAGAGCGGCGCGCCCAGTTTCGAGATTGCCCGACCGATTCCTGTTCGCACGATGTCCCCGAGGATCTCCAGATGAGCAAAAGACCCATGGTCCAGATGATGCATTGCGGCTAGCCCCGCTGTCATGGATAGTGGATTGGCAGAAAACGTACCTCCTTGCGGAAGCAGTGGTCGACCCGATGTGCATCGAATACCTTCATCACGTCCTCGCGACCGCCGATTGCTCCAATCGGCAGACCTCCGCCGATGATCTTGCCCATCGCGATGATGTCTGGGACAAGGCCGTAACGTGCGGAAGCCCCCTGAAAGCTCTGCCTAAGATTGAGGACCTCATCAGCAATCACAAGAATCCCGTTTTTGCGGGCCGATTCCTGCACAGCAGCTACGAATTCGGGCTTTGGCGCAATGAACCCCGCGCGGCTCGGCATCGGATCCAGAATGACGGCGGCAAGCTCAGACGCATTCGACTATATCAATCGATGTGCGCCTTCAACATCGTTAAAGCGGAGAACAATCACCTCATCGAGAACACTTGCAGGCATCCCGCGATAGAAGGGCGTCGAGTTGGGCTGGATGACGTCACCCCAGTTCTCCGGTGTCGCCGCTTGACTGACTTCGACCCAGTCATAGGCACCATGATATGCACCCTCGATCTTGGCAATCTTCGAACGTCCGGTGAAGGCCCGCGCAGCTTTGACCGCAAATAGTACGGCCTCAGTCCCGGTATTCACGAAGCGAACGCGGTCAACCCTCGGAATGCGTTCACAGAGTAGTTCTGCGAGTTCGATCTCGATCTCCGTCGGATTTGCGAAGCAGCTGCCGCGCTGAATTTGATTAACTAGCGCTTCCACCACGGGGGCGAAGGCATGTCCATGGATCAACGTCGTGAAGTTGCGATTGAGGTCCAGAAACCGGCGGCCATCGAAATCGAGCACATAGCTGCCCAGGCCAACGCTCGATATAAAGCGGAGTTGGATCTCGCTCAATCGTAACTCGCGAGGTGCCGTCGGGGAACACTCTTTGTCCCCGGGAAAAGCTTTCGTCGGAACGCCTCCCAGCGCGCGAAAATCCAACCGCCGTATTGGACTCTGCTTTCTTGTGGTTCACGACATCCTCATAGTCTTCTTGAAGTTGTGCTGAGTAGGCAGACACCAGTCATAGCGATGCCACAACGCCTGAGCCCTGACGTTCGGCTTCGGGGATGCGAAGGGGACTATCGACCAATTTGCGCATCACGCGATCAAAACGTCAATCAAACTGGATTAGCCCCTCATGCCAAACTGCCGCAGAGAGTTTCCTCTACTCTCGATATTGGTTCGGTACTGCTTTTGTCCGCGGGTCCACAGTAACGAACTTGCTTGCGTGCGCCTGGCGCATGCGCAGCAGAGAACGCTTGGGGACGCAGATCTCATCAATTAACGCCCCGCATGTTGCGGCCTCTGCTGGATACCCTCAGATTAGCTGCATCACAGCAGGTGGCGAGTTGCTAGCTGACCGTACGCATCAATAGGACATCGCGACACTACCTACTCTGGTGAGATCGCCAGCAACACCTTCAAGAGGCCCCAATTTCCGAACGGGGCCCGGAGAGAACGATCTGAGGCCGGCAGACGGGGCATTTTCGCGAGGGTTCCAGCACCGGCTCCCCCTGAGGAGGGGGAAGAACACTGACGGCCTCGAATTCCCGACGCCCAGAAGGCATTCATTCTCAAGCAGAGCCGTGACTGGTCGCCGCAGCCAAGATCTGCCGCAAGGCCGGCATTAGTCGGACTGACTACTTTAATTGGAAGAAGAAGCACGACAGGCTGCTACCAACCGAGATGCGGCTGCTGCTCGAGGGCGACAACGTCAAGCTGGCGAAGCTGGTGGCAACTCTGTCGCTCAACGAGGGATGCCGCAGGATGCGATCCGCAAATAGCATGACGCCCGGCCGCAAGCGCAAGCTGGTCGTCGAAGCAGCAACGAGTGGCAGGTCTCGATCCGCCACACCCGCGCGGCACTCACGTTTGACGGATCGACCTACCGTTACAAACCCCGTCGCGCCGGCCACGCTGCCCTCGAACATCAGTTCAAGGAGATCCGTCATGCCCGCGCTGGCTACGGCTATCCGCGCGTCTGCGTTCTGCCCGCCGGGCCGGACGCCGCCATCCATCGGGAGTTGGGCCCGCAATTGCGCGACAAAATAAAGGGCCGGGTCAAGGCCGCACTGCGCGAGGTGGTGCGGAATTCGCAAACAATGACGGTACCTCTCAAGGTCTAATGATTCTGACGCTTGACGAATATCGTCCTAGCATTCGACCGGACCGACGGTCTTCTTGGCAACGGATTTGGAAACTGGTCGTCCCGCCAGCACAATGGAACATTTTGTGTCTCGTTCGCGAGCCGAAGCATACGTTCAACTACGCACTCTACGAAAATGGCCAATCCAGAGGCTATCGGAGACATCTCGCGAGATCGCTGATATCCTAAACGCCTTGCGAGATCGCCTCGCCACTAACTCTAGTCAGTGCAGAGGGGGGCTCCAATGTCGCCGCGCTTGCGTTCCCAGCCGAGTATGCGCTGATCGTGTAGTCGCGCGGCAGGCCGTCAGCGCCACGAGCGAGCAATTCTTGCGACGTTTGGGCGCTGTGCAGGTGTTCCGGCGCCTCCATCGCGCAGATCCGGGGATAGAGTGGAGCTCGTCTTCCGGACAATACTATCTGCTTTGGCAGTTGATCCAGCAGCATCCGCATGTCACGAATTACCTGAGAACGTCAGCCTTCAGCCTGATGACAAGGAGCTACGGGTGTTCGCGATGCATCATAAGCACTATCAGCCCTCGCTAGCTCCCCTGATCGAGCGCCCTCCTTCGCTCGCCTGTTTGCTCGAACGACCCTGATCTTGTCTCGATCAGGGTAGGCGCACGACGGCCTCTCCTCGCTCAGGCAGGCCTAAGCTTCGAACGTTATGACGTCCGTCCGTGGAACCTCGTCCGGCAAACGCAATAGCTAGAGACAACATGATCCTAGAAGCGAGTATGATTGCACGATCCCATGGAAGCAGATTGCCGGCTGCAATCGCATCTCGGCTTGGCCTACCGCTGATCGTTGCGCCCATGTTCTCTGTCTCTGGGGTAGAACTTGTGACTACTGTCTGCCGGTCGGGAGCGATTGGCGCATTTCCGACCATCAATGCGCGATCGGTCGAGGAGCTCGATCATTGGCTAACCTGCATTGAGCATGATCTCGCGAAGGGGGACCGAGTGACCGCGCCGCACTGCCCAAACCTTCTAATGCGTCAGGCGCGGATGAAAGATGACCTCGCCTGTCTCATACGCCACAAGGTGGAAATTGTGATAACCAGCATGGGATCGCCGACTGCTGCGATCGGACCGCTGCACGAAATTGGCTGCCTTGTGTTCACCGACGTCGCATCGCTGCACCACGCGGAAAACGCCGTGAAAGCCGGTGCGGATGGCTTGATCCTGCTTACCGCGGGAGCTGGTGGCCATACTGGCTGGGCTAACCCATTTGCTTTCGTTCGGGCAGTTCGCGCCATGTTCGATGGTCCAATCGTACTCGCCGGCGGCATCACTGACGGCGTTTCCCTCGCTGCTGCACGTTTGCTCGGGTGTGATCTCGCCTACATGGGAACCAGCTTCATTGCGACACTTGAGAGCATGGCGAGCAGTGCCTATCGACGCATGCTGATAGATAGCACGCTTGACGACGTAATGCTGACCAGGGCTTTCACGGGGCTTCAAGTCAACATGCTAAGGCCATCAATCGTCGCGTCCGGCCTTGATCCGTCGACCCTCGACGAAACCGTGTCCGAAGCACAAGCCAAAGAAAGATTTGGTGGCAATTCTGGCGAAGGACCGCGGCGGTGGATCGATATCTTGAGTGCTGGTCACGCCGTTTCAGGCGTGCTCTCGATTATGGGTGCCGCCGACCTGGTGCAGCAGGTCGCCGCGCAATATAGGGCGACCTTGGCGAGCTCCGTCTGATACAGGTCAAGACCTTTGCGTGCATGAATCTGCTCTTTGGAGTCCATTGAAGCATCAACCGCAAAACACGGATCCGTCGTAACTGGCGCATGGACTCGATGCTAAGCGCGCCGAAACGCCAGGCGAGCATTCGTCTCGTTCCGCAGGAGCATCGCCTTAGGTGTCGATGATCCCTCGTTCCGCCGGAAGTGCGCGTAGCGCGATAACACAGGGAGAAAGGAGCTGATCATCGGCACCATCGCAGCACACTGGTCGGCCGCTTTAGTCGGCACGAAGTTCCTCGTCTTCAGCTCCTTCGTAACTGATAGATTCAACATGGGCCGCAATCGTCTTGCCTCTCGAGATACATGGCGATCATTACGGCATTCGCAGGGCTGATCATGGGTGATCCACATTATGGTCGTCACGCCAGAGCGGCGCGATGGTGCCATTCGATCTCTAACTGCATGTGCTCGCGGAGCTTTCTTGTTGAGGTGCCCAGCTATCTATCGCCCATCGGAGAGATGGGTTGACAGGGCCTCGAGGGCCTTGGCCTTGAAGCCGCGGAGCTACATTTGAGTCAATGTTAGTGGAGCGCTCTGGAAACTAAATGTTCCTGAACGGTGCTCTGGGACGAAAGCGACTGGTGCAGAGCCGGTCACAGAATATGTGGCTTTCTCAACTACAAGGCTGGAGCTGGCCGAAATAGGTTCTCGGGCGTTGAACGGGGCCTGATGCGAATGGATCGAAACCAACTGGATGCAGAAGCCTTTTGACGAATAGTCGAGTGCCTTGCAGGGTCTGATTGCTAAGCCCTTCGCTTGCGGCATTCAACACTGTCACTTCACGGGTCATTAATGTCATTCAATGTTTGGTCATGTACACGCTCGACCATCGAGAGCGCGAACATCACAAGACTAGTTCGCGCAACAATATTGGTTGAAGGTTAAGTTGCAGGTTTAGGGCGAGGCCAAAGAGTAGAGGGCACGCCGCATCAAATTGCGGCAAATCGGGCCCGAGCGTGCATGGCGTTCACCAAGGGCGGCCGCGCCGCAGTTAGGTGGTTAAGGATGGATGGTTAGTCGAGTTGGCGATCTCGTGAATGTCATGTCGCGACTGCAGCCACGGAAATGACGCCGGCTTTCTGCGTCTCTCAAACCGTGAAGTCTATAGCGCGCGCCTTTTCCTTCGGCCAAGCAACTGACACACCTCTTGGTCCTGCGGAGCGGTTCGATGGCACCCATCTTATTAAAGAGGAGAGATAGGATGATCGGGACTTCCCCACTTTTTCATGGCATCATCTCGGGTGAGAGACGGCGCAGTCATTCCGATGTCGCGGATCGCGCGATGCGGATCGCGGGAGGGCTTGCTCGGCTCGGCATTCGCGAAGGCGATAGCGTGTGCATTCTGATGCGGAATGAGATCGCATTTGTGGAGGTCACGCATGGAGTTATGCAGCTCGGAGCTTATGCTGTACCGGTTAACTGGCATTTCAAGCGTCAAGAGATAGAGTACATTGTGGCCGACTCCGGCGCGCAGGTGCTGATAGGCCATGCAGACCTTTTGCATCAACTGGAACGTGACGCCTCAAACAAGTTGGTTCTGAGTATAGCGACGCCGCCGGAATTGATAGCTGCTTACAATATCCATCCCGCGCTTCTCGCGATGCCGGGGTTCGCACGCGATTTCGAAAGGTGGATTGCGGATCAGCCGTCGTGCGCGGCTTTGCCTGCAGCCCAGCCGACGACAATGATCTATACGTCGGGCACCACGGGGCATCCCAAAGGGGTACGTCGCGTCCCACCAACCGGCGAGCAGGCCGCGGGATTGGAGGATATACGCGCGATCCTTTATGGGCCGGGCGCTCGCGCGCTCGTCCCAGGACCGCTTTACCACTCCGCACCGAACTTCTTTGGAATCTGGTTCAGCCGCCGGGGCGGCGCGCTGGTGCTGATGCCTCGTTTCGAACCTGAGGAGTTGTTACGCCTGATAGAAGCAGAGAAGATTGACACTATTCTCATGGTGCCAACCATGTTTGTACGCCTTATGCAGCTGCCTGAAAGTGTACGAATGAAATATGACCTTTCGTCGCTGCGCCACGTCGTCCATGGGGCGGCGCCCTGCCCGTCGGAGGTGAAGCGTGGGATGATTGAATGGTGGGGGCCCATCATACATGAGTTCTACGGCTCGACAGAAGCAGGGGCTGTGACGTTTGCGACCTCGCTGGATTGGCTGCAAAAGCCTGGAACGGTCGGCACTCCTTTGCGCCATGTCGAGCTGCGCGTAGTCGGTGTGCACGGACAAGTACTGCCAGCTGGGGAGGTTGGAGAGATTTATTCCTGCAACACGTCTTTCCCGCGATTCACATATCACAACAGACCCGAGAAGCTGGTCGAGATGGATCAGGAAGGCTTTATCGCCTCCGGCGATCTCGGCTTTGTCGACGCGCATGGCTATCTGTTCCTATGTGACCGGCTGCACAATGTAGTGATTTCCGGTGGGGTCAACATTTACCCCGCCGAGATCGAAGCAGCTCTACACATGGTGCAGGGCGTGCATGACTGCGCAGTGTTTGGCATTCCCGATGCGGAATTTGGCGAGGCACTCATGGCAGTGGTCGAACCGCAACCCGGGACTATGCTTAATGTCCTGGACATACGCGAGAAGCTGAAGACGGTCTTGGCCGACTACAAGGTTCCCAGGGAGATCGAGATCCGGACCCGCCTGCCGCGCGAAGACTCAGGCAAGATCTTCAAGAGGCAGCTGCGGGATCCTTATTGGGAGCAGTCAGGAAGAAGAATTTGAGGGATAGAAAAGCGGCGGCAAAAGTCAGCCTTGCAAGAACCGATGTTGTGTAAAAGAAGGGACTTGATCTGACAGTGGGTGCTTTGTCGCGGCAGGTGTCCGACAAAGATTTCATGTCCGACCGGCAACAATTTCGCTCTCGACAGAGCACTTGCGTCAAGCAAGGTTTGCATTCGGCGTCTTGCCGTAGCACCAGCGCCCCTGATGCGGGCGTAACTCATTATAGGCGGTGATCCACTCATCGAGATCGCTCTGCAACGCAGTAATGCTCGGATAGATCTTCTTGCGGAACGCGACGCGATAGAACTCCTCGAGCACGGTGCGGTGGAAGCGCTCGACAATGCCGTTGGTCTGTGGGCTTTTCGTCTTGGTGCGGGTGTGATCGATGTCCTCGACGGCGGGGTAGAGCTCGTATTCGTGATGCTCCGGATTGCCGTAATACTCGGTGCCGCGGTCGGTCAGGATCCGGTTCAGCGCGATGCCCCGCGCATCGAAGAACGGTACCACGCGGTCATTCAACAGCTCGGCCGCCGTGATCGGCGTCTTGCGATCATACAGCTTGGCTAACGCCACCTTGCTGTAGGTGTCAATGAAGGTCTGCTGATCGATCCGCCCGACCCCCTTCATGTTGCCGACATAGAAGGTGCCTGCGCACTACAATAGCCGGGGCACTCGCTCTCGAACTCGCCGTGCGCCTCCTTCTCGGACTTGGCCTTTTCCAACGCAACGAGCTGGGCCTCGGTCAGCACCAGGCCGTCCTGGGCCATCCTGGCCTCCAGCGCCGTCAGCCGCTTCTTGACGTTGGCGAGGTCGTGACGCAGCCACACCGTCCGCACGCCGAACGGGGAGATCGACAGGCCGCGGCTCCTGAGCTCATTGCTGACCCGCACCTGGCCCCAGGCCGGCTGGTCGATCGCCAGCTCAACGACGGCCGCCTCGACCTGCGGCGCGATACGGTTCTTCAGGATCGGTTTCTTGCGGCTGATCTCAATCAGCGCCAGCTCGCCGCCCTTGTCGTAAAGTTCCTTGAACCGGTAGAAGCTGTCGCGGCTATAGCCCATCATCCGGCAAGCTTGGCTAACGTTGCCAAGCTGCTTGGCCGATTCCAGCATTCCGACTTTCGCGCGAATGACCTTCTGTTCCTGGGTCATGGGAACGTCTCCTGTGAGACGCTGCGGGCTGCGCGGGAGCGCCCTTTGGGTGAGCGCTCCTGCTCGCCCGCAGCTCCATTCCCTGCCAGTTCAAACCTCGCCGTCAGATTAAGTCGAAACTTCTACAGATGTTGCGCCCGCATGGGGTCTTTCGGCCAGCTGCGATGCTCTACGCGGAGCGTTCGGATCGCGGCAAGTTCATCTCCTACGGCCCTTGTCAACCGTTCCGAAAACCATCTTTCGGAGTCCCCCTTTTGGGGACAAGGACATTTTGATGACGACCCGCTGGGTGAAGACGCCGAGTGTTCTCGTTGGCCGGTTAGCCTCTATGCGGGGATTGCTTTGGGGCGTCTGTGGCCAAGTCCGCAACTGAGTGGGCGCGCCGAAGAACGACAGACGCTGAACCGCCAACCGGTCGCGGCTCAGCAGGTCAATTATGCTCGACTGGCTCGCGAAGCTGCCCCGCGGCCATGACCAAGCCAAGCCATCAACTACTCCTTAAGGGTTTGGCGAGCTTCACGATGTTCCTCAAAGACCGACGAGTTTGCCTCTCGCGCATCCGACACGTGACCCTGACAGACTTAACGTCAAATCCTCGGGTCCCTTCTCAACTGCACCAGGCGGTCGCCGGCGGCGGTATATGTTAACAGCGGTATCGTCCCCGTTGCGCGTGTAGCCGGCAGCGGGCAGCAAGTTTACCAGTAGGAACCCGGCAGATCAGCTGCCAATGCATCTTCGCTCGGGTCCGCGCGATCCGGCTCAGGCGGATCACCGGTGACTTTCATCGCGTTGTCTTCCTTACGTGCTTGAGACTAGCTAAAGCCCTGCATGCCATGCTCGTCGTAGACCTCGAGCCGCGGCGCCGGGCAAGCCGCCGAACGCAGCACGCGCATCTCAGGCAACCGCGTCACCCTAGCTTTAAATGAAGATCGGATGCGATCCATCGAGATCCTTCCCTGACAGAGATCTTGCTCAATTGGGCTCGCCATCACCATTGCTTAGGTCGAATGCTTCTGCCTTACGCGCAGTTCAATCAACGCAGGAGTGGCGGAGGGGCTCCGGCGCCTAGTGCGCTATGGTCAAGCGGCGAAGAAACACCCCGGCGGCGACAGGCAGCCTCGATCGTATTTCTGAGCAGGCACGCAATGGTCATCGGGCCCACACCGCCCGGGACGGGTGTCAGTGCGCCGGCAACAGTGCGCGCGCCCTCGAAATCCACATCGCCAACCAATTGCTCATTGCCATCGCCTCCTATGCGATTGATGCCAACGTCGATAACGATTGCACCAGGCTTGATCCAATCGCCACGAACGAATCTCGCCCGTCCGGCCGCCACAACCAGGATGTCTGCGCCACGACAGACCGATGGCAGATCCTCGGTCTTGGAGTGGGCTATAGTAACCGTGCAGTTTTCTCGTAACAGGAGTTGTGCCAGCGGCTTTCCGACTATGTTTGAACGACCAACGATGACCGCAGAAAGTCCTGTAAGATCCTTACGGACGCTCTTGATCAAGAGCATACAGCCGAGTGGCGTGCAGGGGATCAAAGCGGAGGCGCTGAGCGACAGGTTGCCCACATTAGTGGGATGAAAACCGTCAACGTCCTTCTCTGGATCAATGGCGGCAGTCACCTTCTGGGCGTCAATGTGAGAGGGTAGCGGCAGTTGAACGAGAATGCCGTCAACGTCTTCGGCGCCGTTCAGGCGTGTGATCAGCGCCAGAATATCACTTTCGCTGGTTGAGGCGGGTAATCTGTGATGAAACGAGCGCAATTCCGCTTCGACCGATTTTCGCACCTTGTTGCGAACGTAAACCGAACTCGCGGGATCATCGCCCACAAGCACGACCGCAAGGCCAGGCGTCACCCCACGCTCCACGAGATCTAGAACGGCACCACGCAACACGGCGTGAAGCTGCCTGGCCGCGGCAGTACCGTCGATCACCACTGCGCTCATTTCGTGTTTGACCGCATCAAAATGCTCATCCAAATACCACTGTGCGATCGCCGTTCAACAAGACCCGGTTCTCCGCGTGGAACTTTACGGCTCGCGTCAATACCGCGGCCTCGACGTCACGTCCGACTGCCGAGAGTTGCTCCGGCGTGAGGGAGTGATCAACGCGCAGGACGTCTTGCTCGATGATAGGCCCCTCATCTAGGTCCGCCGTGACGTAGTGCGCCGTCGCACCGATCAACTTCACGCCTCTTGCCTGGGCCTGATGATACGGCCGCGCTCCCTTGAAACTCGGCAGGAACGAATGATGGATATTGATGACCCGCCCAGACATCTTCTGGCAGACCCCATCCGACAAGACCTGCATGTATCGAGCCAAAACGATCAAGTCGATGCGTTCCCGCTCGACCAGATCCATCAGTTTTGCCTCTTGCGCCAGCTTTGTATCGGCGGTGATCGGCAGGTGATGGAAAGGAATGTCGTAGGACGCAGCAAGGCGGAAAAAATCCTTATGGTTCGAAACGATCAACGGAATCTCGACATCGAGCATTCGGGTGGAATACTTAAACAGAAGATCGTTCAAGCAGTGCCCCGCCCGCGAGACCATAATCATGAGCCGTGGCTTCAACCCGAAATCATGCAATTGCCACGTCATGTCAAACAACTTTCCGACCTCGGCAAACTCCGACTGTAAGCGTGAGGTTCCGGTCTCAGCGAGCGCGTCGAAAGAGATGCGCATGAAAAGTTTGCCGACGCTGCGATCGGAGAACTGAGCGCTGTCTCTGATGTTGCATCCATGGGTCGCGAGGAAACCGGAGACGGCGTGGACAATGCCGGTCCGGTCCGGGCAGGAAAATGTCAGGACGAAATCGGGACGATCTGCTCGTTCTTTTGACGAGAGGAAGACAGACGAACTCCCTGCATCGGGGATTTTGATGGGTGCCGTGTTGATTTCAGACATGACACGCACCGATCAGGAAGCCGCCGCGGACACGGTAACGGCACCTTCGACGTCCTTCACCCGATTGTTCGCCGGATCATAGAACGCGCGCAACGACGCACGTGCGGGCACACGCACGCCGGAAACCTCAATCTCCAATCTTCCGCTCTGCAAGAAGGCCGCATCAACTCCTCCGCCGTCGGGATTCTCGACGTATCCCAGACCAAGAGAAGCTCCAATGCTGTGACCGTACATGCCGGACGTGATGCGCCCAACGAGCCGACCGTCATGCCAAATCGGTTCATTGTGGTAGAGCATTAGTGCGGGATCCTCGACTGCCATGTGGATCATCTTGCGTTTGAGGCCCACCTCCTTTTGACGCAGCAACGCATCGCGCCCAATGAATCCTTGCGGCTTCGACCAAGCAACTGCAAAGCCGAGCCCGGCCTCCAGCGGGGTAACTTCGTCGGTGATGTCGTGGCCCCAGTGCCGATATCCTTTCTCCATCCGCAACGAGTTCATCGCATGGTAGCCGGCGAGACGCATGTCGAATGAAGCCCCCTCTTCGACAAGAACGTCGAATACACCCTGGACGAACTCAGTCGGCACATACAATTCCCATCCCAGTTCGCCGACATAGGTGATACGGCTCGCCCTCACCTTGGCATAACCAAGATCGATGATCTTCGAGCTGGCAAATGGAAACGCTCCGTTCGACAGATCGGCATCCGTCAGCTTGCTCAGCAAACTTCTAGACTTCGGACCCATAACGCCCAGGACGGCGTAGGCCGAACTGACGTCGACGGCCAGCGCCCGGGCACCTTCTGGAATATTGCGCTTCAACCAGGCGAAATCCCTGACTTGGGTGGCGACCGCAGTAACGATGAGGAAGCGCTTTTCGCCTTCACGGGTGATCGTCACATCTGCTTCAATGCCCCCCCGCTCGTTCAGCCACTGAGTATAGACGATGCGGCCGATCGGAACTGAGACGTTGTTTGCGCAAATTTGATTGAGAATGTGCTCGGCATCATCGCCGTCGAAAACGAATTTGGCGAAAGAGGATTGGTCGAACAGTCCGACGTTCTCGCGAACCGCGCGATGCTCCGCCGCGGAATAGTCGAACCAGTTTTGCCGCCCGAAGCTATATTCATATTTGGGCTCGCGCCCCTTTGGCGCATACCAATTGGGCCGTTCGAAGCCCGCGACCTCACCGAAGCAAGCCCCCCGCGAGAGCAAGCGGTCATGTAGCGACGAACGCCGGACTCCTCTCGCCCTCTCCGCCTGCCGGAACGGCCAGTGCATCGCGTACAGCAAGCCAAGCGACTCGACCGTTCGATCCCGTAGATAAAGACGATTGGATTGAAAAGGCATGACGCGCCGTATGTCGACGTCCCACAGGTCCATCGGCGGATGACCATCGACAATCCAGTCGGCGAGAACTCTGCCTGCTCCGCCGGCCGAACGAATACCGATGGAATTGAAGCCTGCCGCCACAAAGAGATTTCGCACCTCTGGCGTCTCGCCCAGCATATAGCGATCGTCCGGGGTGAAACTCTCCGGTCCGTTGAAGAACAACTGGATTCCCGTCTTTGCCAGTATGGGAACGCGACGGATCGCTCCCTCAAGCAGCGGCTCGATGTGATCGAAATCATCCGGCAACGTATCGAACTCGAAACTCTCGGGAATGCCTTCCATCCCCCAGGGCTTTGCAACCGGTTCGAACCAGCCGACCAGCAGCTTGCCGGCATCTTCCTTGAAATACGTGCAGGCGTCCGCGTCCCGCAGCACGGGAAGGTGCTTTTTTATGTCAGGCACCGGCTCAGTGACGATATAGAAGTGTTCGGCTGCGTGAAGTGGGACGATCGCCCCCGCGGCTGCACCGAGGTCCCGCGCCCACATGCCCGCACAATTGACCACAAATTCGGCAGCGATTTCGCTGTCCTTGGTGCGAACACCGACAGCACGACCGCGTTCGGTCATGATCTCGGTTACAGCCGTGCCCTCAAATATCTTCGCCCCACGACTCTTGGCACCCTTTGCGAGCGCATGCGTCGTGTCCACTGGATTGGTCTGACCATCCTTCGGAAGATGGACCGCACCCACAACATCTTCGGTCACCATCAACGGCCAAAGATCGGCCGCCTCCTTAGCAGTCAAGATATTTACTTCCAGCCCAAAACAACGAGCCATTGAGGCCCCGCGCTTCAACTCCTCAAATCGCTCCTGATGACTTGCAATCGCCAACGATCCGATCTGACGGTAGCCGGTGTTTTGACCTGTTTCTCTCTCGAGCTGATCATAGAGTTCGGTCGTGTATTGGGCCAACCGCGTCAGGTTGTGGGTTGCTCCGAGTTGGCCTACCAGCCCGGCGGCGTGCCACGTCGTTCCCGACGTAAGCTGCTTACGTTCGAGTAAAACGACATCCGTCCACCCACGAAGAGTAAGATGGTAGGCAAGACTGCAGCCCATGATACCGCCGCCAACAATGACGACTTGGGCCGACTTCGGGAGATCCGTCACACCTAAAGCTCCTAACGATCTTTCGTGAAAATATTGCATATTTTTTCACAGAGGTGAATAGATTTTTCACATCTGGAGTTTTTTTTCGATGTTGTGGCTTCTATAAGGAATCGGGTAGTCGGGAGCTCATGTTGCAGGCGCTCCAAATGGATTGAGCCCAATCTGGCGGTTTGAATGGTGGCTTGTGGCTACAGGCGGCTGGTCGCGGCACGCCGCCCGCATTGAAGGACGAGAGAGCCCATGGCGATTAGACCGATACGCACAGCTGAGGAATGGGCGGCCTCTGAAACAAAAAGCGGAATGGATTTGGAGGCTGCCGTCGGTAGCCAGATCCGCGAACTTCGGAAGATCAAGAAGCTGACGCTGACCCAGCTTGCTCAGGCCGCCGGCATTTCGGTCGGCTATTTGAGCCAAGTCGAACGAAATCAATCGAAGCTGCCCATCGGTGTTCTGAAGAAGCTGAGCGACGCTCTTGGCGTACATATGAATTGGTTCTTCAACGGGAACATGCAGGCGGCGCCGGGCGAACGAGACATCGTCGTTCGTAAAGCGCACCGCCGCCGATTGACATTCACCGGCCTCGGGATCGCCGAGGAGCTTCTCTCGCCTAACCTCGCTGGCCCTCTAGAGCTGCTCTTGAGTACGATTGAACCGGGGGCCGACAGCGAAGAATACAGCCACGACGGCAACGAGGCGGGGATTGTGATTGCTGGGCAACTGAACCTGTGGGTCGACGGCAAGCTGTTTCAGCTTGAAGAAGGAGACAGCTTCTCCTTTAGCAGCACCTTGCAACATCGCTGCGCAAATCCCGGAACGGTGCCAGCTAAAGTGGTTTGGGTCATTACCCCGCCGCACTATTAGACACGCTGTCGATAAGCGGAGATCCGAGAATGGCTCGAGCTGCAATCAGATGACCCCATACAGATATCATCTCGAAGGAGCATAGAGACCAATCGTTGCCGCCTCTGCCGCCGTTGCAAACAACCGGGCAAGAAAACGGCGTAGGGTCGGGTCGTCGTCACCTAGTCGCGCAGCTTCCTTGAATTGATGATCGCGACCGCTGCATTCGCTCCGGAGCGACCGGGGCATACGATAGAAGCTACACCAGGTCGCGCTGCTTCGTAAGAGAAATGGACCCGCTTAAACGGGCTGGCGATCTGCCCTAATGAAGCGGTGCCTGTTAGCGAAGCATCTCCCTCGCCGGGGCGGCAAACCTGCCTCCGCGAGAACCTTTTCTATAACCGACGACAGTCCTCGCCATTGGCAATGATCGGCGCCACGAAACGAAATGGACACTCCGTCCTAAAAAGGATGCCTGCCAATTTGTCTGGGCGCATTCCGCCTGCGTGCATTGATAGGTCCTCAGCCGGCTGCGCTGCTGGCGAAGTACACCCGAACGCCATTCCCACGTCTCGCAAACGCAAGTCCCGTGCGGACCGAAACAGCCAAGCACACACGTGAAATTCTTGCGTAAAATTTCATGTTGACAGAATTTTTCCGTTGATTTATCGGAATAACTGCTTCGTCGTTTCGATTTTCAAAGGCTCGAAAACGCACTTCGTACCTGGGGCGGTGTGGCAGGCGACGGACGCGCCTGACCGTTGCTGTAATCACCGAGGATTCGCCGACGATGCTGCATTTCGCCCGGGAGCAACGATTACCGGTTACGATTGTGTCCGGCTTTCTGGGTGCCGGAAAGACGACGCTTCTGAACAACATCCTACAGCACACTCGGCTGAAGCTGGCTGTCCTCGTCAATGATTTTGCCGCGCTCAGCATCGATGTGAAGCTTATCGCATCGCAGGACGACACCATCATTTCTCTTACCAATGGATGTGTGTGCTGCAGCATCAAAGATGACCTCTTGAGCTCAATTCTGTCTATCGCGTCTTCGGAGCAGAGGTTCGACGGAGTTTTGCTCGAGACAAGTGGCGTATCGAACCCGATGGCCATTGCGGATGCATTTATGCAACCCGCGGTTTCTCGCCGGCTGAGGATTGATCGCACCATTTGCGTTGTTGATGCCGAAAACTTCCCGAGCCTAAGCTTCGAACATACTGAGCTTGCTATCGATCAGGCTGCGGTCGCGGATTATGTATTACTCAACAAGACCGATTTGATAGCGCCGCGGTTCGCCGACAAAGTGATCACGATACTCCGCGGTGCGTTGCCGACGATGAGAATCATAAAGACGCAGAATGCCATCCTTCCGGCATTTATGCTGCTCGGTGACGGCGACGCAGAGGCCCTCCGGCTTAATCGGAAGGCATCCTTTCGATGCGACCGCGCTGAAAGCCCTTGCCGTCACGAAGGCTGTACCGCCTGCACCGGCACCTCAAGGATTCGTAATCATTCCGGCACGTTTGAGAGTTGGTCCTGGTCAGGCAATGTCGGGAATCAAGCCAACTTCGCTGACATCGTAAAGGCTCTTCCTGCGTCAATCTTGCGCGCGAAAGGTATCGTTCGGTTCTCGGATTTGGCCGATCAGAGCGGCATTTTCCAGCTAATCGGCAAGCGCTCGACGATCGATCTCCGCCCTTCCTTTTCAGGCGATCGCAGAAGCGAGCTGGTGTTCATAGGCGTGCGCGGCGAACTACCAACCGACACACTCACGGAAATGTTTGAAGGGCAGACCAACGGCGCTTGACGCCGGAAAGCCGGCAGGAGGAGCACAGATGGGCGCAGACACAATTTTTCACGGCGGTCCGATAGTCACGATGGATCGCGACCAGATGCAGGTTGAAGCCGTGGCAATATCCAAGGGAAAAATACTCGCCGTTGGATCTTGGGAGGCCGTAAGCCGTCACCGTGGCTCGCAAACAACTCTAGTCGATATCGATGGGCGCACGATGTTACCCGGCTTCGTCGAAGCACACGGTCATCCCCTGCTTAGCGCTTTGTGTTGGGGCGACCCCGTGGTCGATATTCGATCGGTGCACACGCCCACGTACGAGGCGGCTCTCGCTAAGATAAGAAGAAGAGTTAGCAAAGCAAAAGATGGTGAGTTCCTCTGGTTCCTGGGGCTTGACCCCCAGCTCCACGTCGGCGCCAAAGAGCCTAGCAAGGCCGACCTGGACGAACTCTCACCGAACATTCCGATCGCGGTGCAGGTGTCAAACATGCACGGAATTTACCTCAATTCGGCGGCCCTTAAGGCACTTAAAATCACACGCGAAACCCCCGTTGTTCCTGGCGGGAATGTTCGTTGCGATGAGAATGGTGAACCTTGGAAATTTGAGGAGCGCTCGCGCGAATACGTCATCGAGAGTTTCTATGCTCTCTGCGGCGAGCAGCGGGGCGTCGACTCCTTACGGGATTGGCTGTGGAAGTTCTCAAAGTCTGGATATACGACCAGCTCCGAAATGGGCGTGACGCCCATGACCAGCCTCTTCTACAAGAAGACTTTGGAAAGAGAGCAAATGCCCATTCGGGTCTTTTGCTATCAGAGAGCAGTTCCCGAAGGAATCGAGACAATTTCCTTTGAGGGAGGAAACGATCGGTTTGCAATGGCCGGCATCAAGGTGTGGGGTGATGGGTCCGTCCTTATGGGCAACGTGTGGCTGACAAAGCCATACCTCAATAACGAAATCACCCTTACGAGCATGGGTCTACCGCGCGACAGCGTCGGTCACATGAACTACAAGCCCGAAGAGTTGAACCGTATCATACGAGCTTACGCCGCCCGCGGGCATCAAATGTCCGTTCATACGCATGGCGATCGGACTATCGACGCGGTTCTGGATGCATATGAGGCGGCACTCAATGAGTTTCCCGAAGCAAAGCGACCGTTCCGGCTCGAGCATTGCGGAACGTTGCGCGAAGACCAAATTGACCGCTGCAACACGCTCGGAGTGGTGTGTAGCTTCTTCTTACCTTACCTTTATTACTGGGGCGAAGCACTCCGCGACGCGCTCCTTGGACCGGAAGCGGCCGCAAAGTTTGTGCCAGCGGGGAGCGCCGTCCGAAAGGGGATGCGGAGTTCGCTCCACTGCGACCCACCGATGACCTGGCCGCACGCGCTCCTTTGTCTACATCTTGCCACCACTCGCCGAAGCCGCGCAGGAAACGTTATTGGCCCAGATCAGATCATGGATATGGATTCGGCCTTGCGGTCCATAACAATTGACGCGGCCTTCCATCTTAGAAAGCACAACGAGATCGGAAGCATTGAGGTTGGCAAATATGCGGATTTTGTAGTCCTCGACAAGAACCCGCGCGCCGTCGATCCAGAGCACGTGCTTGATCTCAAGGTCCTCGGCACGTACGTCGAGGGAGAAAGAATTTGGGAGTGCTCGGCCGAAGAAGCGCCGAGTGGGCGACAGGCTGCATAGCACAGACGACCATTCCTAGCTGCCGGCCATCAACCCTTCTTCACAGCGAGCAGCTAACCGAAGCAGTAGCGGCAACGATGCGTCGTGAATGGTGGTGCCGGGTGCACGTTACCATCACGAGCAGAATGAACCTTGAGCAGCCGTTGGCTGGCGATCGCATTTGTGACCGCGCATAGTGAACCGGCTCTAACTCGGCGTTGTCATGGCACGGGCTTGGCCATTCCCAACAGATCTTCGGAAGGATTCCAAGGTGGAAAAGACGACCATCTACAGGGCGAAGACCATCCGGACGATGAACCCGTCATTGCCGGTCGCCGACACCGTGGTCGTTCGAGGGTCTCGCATCCTCGAAGTTGGTACGGAAGAGTCAATCCGGCCGTGGTTCCCAGGCCAAACACCTGAGATCGACGACAGGTTTCGAGATGCCGTCCTGATGCCCGGCTTCATAGACCCACATGTGCATCCTGCTCTGGCTTCTATACTCCTTCCCATGCACTGGATCACTGGCGTGGATTGGAAATTGCCTGGGAGATCGCTCGTCTCCGTTCGTGGACAAAACGAATTTCTCAACCGTCTGACCGAGATCGAAAGCCAGCTCTCCGAGGGCGAACCGCTCGTAAGTTGGGGCTATCACGAGTTGTGGCACGGCCCGGTAAGCGGAGGACTTCTGTCACGCATCTCCAATAGACGGCCGATTGTCGTGTGGCACCGCGGCTTTCACTCGCTTTACCTCAACGACGCCGCGATGGCATGGGCCGGAATAACGCGGGAGGATGCCGAAAGGCATCCCCAAGTCGATGCCGAACGACAGCTGTTCTACGAGAGCGGCATGGCCATGGTGCTGGCGCGTTTACGGAGCTATCTCCTCGAACCCGAACGTATCAAGGCTGGATATCGTTCCTTCAAAGACGTCATACGTGCGGGCGGCAACACCACGATCGGTGACATGGCCTTTGGCAAAATCGGCGGCGAAGAGCTGGAATGGCAGCTTTGCCAGGAAGCCTTCGATGAAAACACGCCGTTCAGAGTGCAAATGACTCCCGTTGGAGTTCCCTTCGGAGCGGACTCCGTCGACATCCCTGCGCGTATGGCTCATCTCGAAGCTCTGCGCGCAACGAAAACCGAGCGCGCACACTTCGGCAAATCGGTCAAGTTGTTTGCTGACGGTGGATTCTTCTCCAACCTGATGCAACTTAACTGGCCGGGTCGGATCGAGGGCCAGGATGGCCACTGGATCACATCGCCCGAGATCCTACGCCAGGCTGCCGAAGCCTATTGGGATGCCGGAAACGTCATTCATATTCATACCTCCGCCGACTTGGGTCTAGAACTCGTCCTCGACACGCTCGAGCATCTCCAAGCTCGCCGGCCGCGATTTGGACGCAAGCTCGTCATCGAGCATCTGGGAGTTAGCACACCGGAACAAATTCAGCGTGCGGCCGAGCTGGGCGCCAATGCTTCGGTCAACGTCTACTACGTTCATGAGCTCAGCGACCGCTTTTATAAGCGCATACTCGGTTATGAGAGGGCATCGCAGATGTCCCGGCTAGGCACTTTGACGCGTAACAATATTCGCTTCTCCTTGCACTCAGACTTCAGCATGGCGCCCGCAGCACCACTGGTGAACGCCTGGGTTGCAGTAAACCGCCTGTCTGAAACGGGTAAGGTCATGGGAGAACTCGAGCGCATTTCAGTCGAGCAGGCGATGAAAGCCATCACTATCGACGCCGCCTATATACTCGGAATGGATAGCGAAGTCGGTAGTATCCGCTCGGGCAAAAAAGCGGACTTCGCTGTGCTGGATAGTGATCCGTTCGAAGTGCCGCCGGAGCGCATCCGCGAAATCAAGGTTCTCGGCACCGTTTTTGAAGGAAAGTACTTTCCGAACAGCTTTTAGAGCGCGTCAATGAGTGTGGACGTCATCATAATTGGCGGGTATCTCGGCTCCGGCAAATCAAGCCTTGTCAATCACCTCTTACAAGCGTGGGGCTCCAAAGAGACAGGCGTTATCGTAAACGACCTCGCGCCTATCAACATCGATGCTCAACACGTGATTAGCGAGGCTGGGCTGACGCTCGGCATTCAAGATGGTTGCGTCTGCTGCTCCGTCACCGATCGACTCGGAGAAGCCTTCGATTGGATGACTGCATTTCGTCCGCGACTAAAGCGCATTCTGGTCGAAGCCAGCGGAGTTGGCGACCCTCGCCGCATTTCATATTACAGCCGAGGCCTGCGAGAGTTGAGCCTCAGCGCCATGATTACAGTGATCGACGCTTCAAGTTTCGTCGATCGTTTGAACGACAGGTTCGTTGGCAAACTGGTCCAGCGGCAAATCGAAGCGGCCGACCGGCTGATCCTTAACAAAATAGATCTTGTACACGCAAGTCGGGTGTCCAAGGTCGAAGCGATCTTACGCGAACTCAACCAAGAGGCAGTCGTTGTACGCACCCGTCATAGTCAAGTCGATGCGAGTGCAATCTACTTGCGGGATGGCATACCGATTCTGACGCGCCTTCCCTCAAAAGTTCTTCCTGCCGCGAGCGACGCTGAGCTCTCCGGAACCGCGTTCAGCACCATGGTTCTGCGCACGAAGGATTTGGTCGACCAGTTGGGAATGCGCGAATCTTTGAGCCAGCTGGCAAAAATAACAGAGCGAATCAAGGGTGTCATAGTCACGTCCGAGGAAGCAAACAACAGGTACCTTGTTCAAGTCGCGGCCGGTGACGTTCAGCTAAGCCCCGCCAATCCGTTGGCCGCGTACCCTGAGACTGTGCTGGTGTTTGTCCTCAGCGGTGACAATCCGACTCTTCAAAAAGAAATAATTGAGACGTCTCTCTCCAAGCGCGCCTGTTGGACCAGCTCGGTTATAGGCTAGATTGTCGTGCGAGAGCCTTGCTCATGACGATGTACTTATGATCTGGGCCCATCTTCAGGAGCCGATGCACCGGAATTCCTGGCACCATTTTCCGCATGCGCTGGACAGGCTTTCTCGCTAGGCACTCGTCAGCGACGTTTGCGCTCCCTTCTCGACTGCAATATGAAGTCTAGCCTATTCGATGCATCCGTCTGTGCGTCTGTCCATCTTACTCCGATACGAATGAGGCCCTCTCGGCCTTCACGGATCTAGAGATAAATCGATGCACCTCTTGAACTCGGCGTGTCTCATGCGTATCAGGGTGAGAGGTGATCCAATAATTGCGCACGAATCGAACTGCCGGCAGCACGCGCTTCAACTCCGGATACCGTTGCGCTGCATAGTCGTGAAGGATTCCGACTCCATACCCGGCGCGAATTGCCTCCATTTGCGCGACCACGCTGCCGCATTCGTATTTACGTGACTTAAGGCGACCGAGTACAGAAGCATAGTCTAAGGCGGGGCTGTAGGCCATGTCCTCAACATGCGTTACGAACAATCGGCCGTCCAGTTCGTGCTGGTTTGTGATCGGGCCCTCTCGCGCAAGGTACTTCTCCGCCGCATACACACTTAGTGTGTAATCGGTTAGCTTCGCCAGGATCAGTCGGCCCTGTTTGGGGCGATCCAACGTGATCGCTATGTCGGCCTCTCGCCGCGATAGCGAGAATGTTCGTGGCAGCGGAACCAGTTGGATGACGAGCCTTGAATGTTTCGCAGCAAGCATACCGAGGCGCTCTGCAAGGAAATAGTTGCCAAGGCCGTCAGGTGCACCGACGCGCACTGTACCTGTGATAGCCTGATTCGCGCCGCTGATGCTCGAACTCATTCTGATAAATTCGCTCTCCGCGCGCTCCGCCGCGACCATCAACGACTCGCCTGCCGCAGTTAGAGTGCATCCAGACGTATGTCGTTCAAGCAGCTTAGTGTTCAAACTTCGCTCAAGAGCGGTAAGTTGTCGAGCTACCGTGGAATGATCTAACCTAAGAGTCTTCGATGCCTTCAGGATTTGCCCTGCTCGCGCGACCTCCAAGAACATGCGAACGCGTTCCCAATCCATCGAATATAATTTTTGCACAACGGGCGGCAAATTCGGTCGTCGTTGCACGAATTTATGCGCTGCATACGAACCTCGATCAAGCCCTGTTTAGAGCGATTTTCAATGCAGGTGGCCGTACTGCGGTTGCTTACAATCTCGCGACCGGCGGACAATCGGAAGCACTTGGATTGGCTTCGGCTGAAGACGTCCGTACGGCGGCAGCGGAGGCTCAAGAGCGTTTCCGGCCTCGGCGAACACCCCTCCCTTGCACCGCACGTGAATTCTAGTTGCTTCGCTTAAGTTCTGAAAGATCGGATTGAAGCGCTCGCCGAAGCGAGCGCTGCCGAGCACGGCAAACCGTTCTCGACCGCAAACGAATCCCGAATTGTTCAACCTCAGGATCGACAGCGAAGCCGCGAGAGCCTGCCATCCGTCACGATTTCTAATCGCTTTGGCCGCCGCGCGGCCCTTAGACAAGGTGCGCCGTGAATGGTTTCGCTCCCGGACATTAAGTCGGACTTCCCGAATTGGCCCGACGACGTCGTCGACAATGGCTCCTGAAGCTCGCAAACCAACCGGGGATGGGTTGGCCTCCGCCCGACCCGATGACCGGCCACCGTTGGGAGCTGCTGCTTACGCATCCGATCTCCTGGTGGAAGGACGTGACCTGGACGCGGGAGACCCGAGACTGCAGTTTCGACAAGCTTTCAATCGATGCTCGAAAGACAATGAAGAGCATGTACAAGGCGCTGATCGAAGGCGAGGACAACGGACTCGGCGGCGACAACAGCCTCGCTCGATTTCAACGTCAGCTCGTCATCGTGACACGCACCGGCAAATTCGAAAGGCCCCCGGTGCTCTTTCCGATCGCCAGCGGGTTGAGCCCGCTGGACGGCAGCGGCCACTGCCGGACGGCACGCTGCGGATCGTCGCCCGTGGCGTCAAGGAGGTCTTGTGCAGCTTGGTGATGATGTCGGCGATCGCATCGCCGACGCCGGGGATCTCCGTGAGCCGCTCTTCGGCGATGAGCACATGAAGAGGCATCGCAAGGGCGGCCAGGCTGTCCGCGGCCCGTGAATAGGCTTTTGCCCGGTAGGGATTGCCGCCGCGCTGCGCGTATTCTCGCAGGAGGCTCGCTACCGTGGGACTGTCGAGAGAAGCCACTCAACGAGCCTCCCGACCCGCGCTCGACGATCTCGATTTAGCAAAATGACTTTGAGCGGCCGGGCCATCGCCCGGCGGACAATCGAGGGATCTCTCGAGTTTCTGCGCTGCGCGGAAGTCCTCCAGATGCTGCGTGTTCGGGCCGTAAGCGGCCTCTTTCTTGAGGAGATTGTATATTCGCCCGGCCACGAGCTGCAGATGCTTCATCTTGCCCTGCGGCATAGACCGGGCCCTGCAGAGAGCTCGTACGGCATAGGCCCGGAAGTAGTCGAATGCGTCTGACATGATGTCGGTAAACGCCGGCTCGAGCCTATGGTTCGGTCGAACTCGGTGGGGGGAGGTCCGCGGGCTCAAATAGGAACCTGTGCGCGGCGTTTGGACCGGTTCTCGGGGCAACGCGATGGCCTTGGTGCGCTTCGGAACACGTCACAGCCTCCGAAGTTGGAGGACTCGTTGAGTAAGGTAGGTAGACCGCCCGCCGTCGGCCCAAACCCGGCGGTGGGTTTTTTATGAGTTGTGTAGCGTGGCGAAGCGTACCAAGAAGCCGGCCAGAGAGCCGCAAGCCTCTCGGATGCCGGGGTTCATCTTTCTCCAGCTTGCGGCCCTAAAGCTGAAGGCACCTTCGGGCTCTAGGTGGATTCACGAAATCAAATACGATGGCTACCGTATTCAGCTCCGCATCGACGGGGAGGATCGCCGTGCCTACACGCGCAACGGCCACAACTGGATCAGCAAGTTTTCGAGGATAGCCGGCGCCTTCGACATCGAAGGACAGGCGATCGTAGACGGCGAGGTCGTGGTCATTCACGACGAGCGCACGAACTTCTCCGAGCTGCAGGCAGATCTAGGCAGAGGCGACCAGGACCGGCTGATCTACTTCGCCTTCGATCTGCTGTGGCAGGACGGCAGAGATCTGCGCAAGGAGCCGCAGATCGAGCGGAAGAGGCTGCTCAAGCAGTTGATGGAGGAGCATAAGCTCAATGAGCCCATCCTTTACAGCGAGCATCACGAAGGAGATGGGCAGGCGCTCTTCTCGGCCGCCGGCAAGTTGAATTACGAAGGCATCGTTTCCAAGCGCGTGGACGCGCCCTATCGGTCGGAGCGGGTGGAGGCCTGGCAGAAGATCAAGGTCGTTCAGAAGGGCAAATTCCCTGTGGTCGGCTTCATCAAGGACCCCTCCGGCGTGGCCGCCCTCTATTTGGGCAAGAAGGAAGGCAAGGACTTGGTCTACATGGGCAAGGTCGGCACGGGATGGAGCCGGACCACGTCAGCGCAGATCCGGAAGGCGCTCGATACCGTGGTAAGCCCGAAGCAGAAGCTGACGAAGACCATCAGAAAGCCAAAGGCCACCTGGGTCGAACCCAAGTTCTACGCCGACATCGAATATCGGGACATCACCTCCGAAGGCCTGCTTCGCGCCAGCTCGTTCAAGGGTCTGAGCAAAGGAACGCACCGTTCATAGCTGCGTTTGCCTCCGAGTACGTGGAGTACCGGTCATGGATCCGGAGGAGCGGGTGCCGAGGGCGGTGGCGGAGGCTCAGGCGTCCTGGCTCGCCATATCGAGCCTGGCCCCCGGAGATTGCGAGCAAACCATCGATCGGCTGCTGGGCGTGCCCGATGACGAATGCAGGCCGTCGAGGAATCGAAAATGGAAAAGCCCACCGCGGAACAGCTCGCCGAGCTGAAGAGGCTCAGCGCGATAGCGAGAGCACCTGATGAATCGGAGATCGTGACCTCGAAGGAGGAGGCTGAAACACGAATCCGCGACCTGAAGTACAAGGCCAGGATGGAATGATGCCCGACAAGCCGATGAATGGCGTGGAGCCCGAGCGTTCGGAAGACGATATCCAGCGCGAAGAGCTGGGCCCGCGCGGTGTCCCCGGAATAGAAAGCCCCGCGAGGATGGCGCCTCAGCGGGAGAAGAAGACGCCGAAGGATGTCGATCCCGGACATACCGCATGAACCCGATGGACACCTTCGATCCCGAAATGCCGTGTCGCATGCACGACGGGCTCAACGACCAGATGGTCGAATGGAAGCCTCAATGATCACCAAGGACATGCTCGATCTCGCCCGGCACATCGTCGAACAGAAGTCGGGCAGCTTCGAGCCGGACAAGTTCGAAGACCAGTACGAAACGGCGCTGGTCGAACTCATCAACCAGAAGCGGGCTGGCAAACCGATCGTTCCGAGGACCGGCCGAAGGGCGAGAACGTCGTGGACCTAATGGAGGCGCTGCGGCGGCGCGTCGGCGGCGCTGCGGCCCAGGGCAAGGCTCCGCAGAAGCCAGCCAAGAAGTCGAAGAAGGCCGCCGCGGGTCAGAAGGAGATGCTGATGCCGATCCCCGGCAAGAAACCGGCCAAGGAGGCAGTCGCGAAGCGCGCGCCGGCGGGGGCACGGCGGAAATCGGCCTAGGTCTGCTCCTTCATGTAGAGCAACTCATCGACCCGGCATGCGGCCCGGTAGATGGCTCCCCGACGATTGCTGCTCCGCGGGTCCGATTCCTGAGCCCGGTCCAGGCAGTCGATCAGGATCTTCCGGATCTCCTCCAGATCCTTCGTGTTCGTCGTAGCGGGCAGAGCTTGGACCGCTCCGGCAAAGACGACGTCCTCGTCGACGTCGGTCGGCGCGGTGATCTCGCCTCGGACCAGTTTGGTACGCAGGGCTTCGGCCTTCCCGCTGGATTGTCGGAAAGCCGCGTCCTTGCCCGCGAGCCTGTCGACGAGCGCGTCCCGCGACGACGGGTAGGTCGCGACCTGCTTTCGCAGATCCTCGGCGATCTGCTCGGCCGTCGACTGCGTCTGGTCGATGTAGAACCACACCGGAAACCACTTGCGCTGGGCGTGGGCTTTGAAGAGGATATACTGCATCGGCTCTGCGACCTTCTCGTTCCGCAGGAAATTGCGGACCACCGCGTCGGGCGTCACGTTTTCGCGGATGATTCTCGTTCTCTCCCGTTCGACTTCCGAAATCGGCTCGACGTCGCCGATCAGTCTCAACGCCGGCGCGCCTTTCATTTCGTTGAATTCGCCTTCGCGGACGAACTGGATGCTCGGGAGCAGGGACTTGTCGATGAGAAATTTGCCGCTGGTGCCGGCGAACTCGCCGGAGTCGAGATCAATCGTCGCCTCCTTGCCGACCGCGACGCGATTCATGCGGGCGCTGAACTCCGCGACCGCCCGCTGTTCGCGCGCGGCGATGATCTGCCTGAGCTCTCCGGGTTTGATCAGGCGGGTCTCTCCGACGTACCGGAAATAGATTCCTCCCTCTTTGACGTCCTGACCGACGTTCTTGATGGCGATGACGGGGCCATGATCGTGCTTTTCCACGTACAGCGCGCCCACCTGCTTTCCGCCGAGCTCGATGAGGCCCTTCGTGACGTGCGGGACGAGATCGAGGGCGCCCGCGAGGATCCTGTTGACGAGCGAGATGCCCGATTTCGTGAAGGCGTCGTCCGCAAGTCCCTCCGCTACGAAGGTGGCATCCGCCACACCGAACAGTAGGTAGCCCCCCTTGTTGTTGGCCAGCCCTGCGATTGCGCGGAGAGCCTTCGAGAAGCGATCCTCCGGTCGCAGCCGGAAGCCCGCCTTGCATTCGGTACGGTCGGTCTCGCCGCCGGCCAGCCGCCACGTACCGGTTTCGCGGACGAACATTGAGCGGAGGATGCGCATAGCGACCGGAGACGGCGCAGGGAGCGGCTTGATCTCCGCATCTTGTCGGGCCGACAGGAAGACCTCGAGTTCTTCCGGAACGGCCTCCTCGACGGAAGCCCCGTACACCCCCTTCTTGATCTGCGTAATGCGTCCGGAGCTGATCAACCGGTCGGGCTTGTTGAATTGGTAATGGATGACGTCGTTCCCCCGCCCCGGTCGCCGTGCAGCACGGCCTTGAGGCGGTGCCGCACTCGCAAATTACGTTCGACCGTTGTTGCTATCGGAGGATGTCGGGGCGGCGCAAGGGCGCACATGTCCGGCTGGAAGGCGGGGCCGACGCTAAGCGCCGAATCTGGCGGGCACTCGGGACACGTGTCGCCGATCGAATCCAGGACGTCACGAATCTCCTCAACGGCATCGTCCGCAGAGACCCCGGTTGGCGGATCCTGCGTGGCCACTACGAAGGCCCGTTCGCGCGCGTGCGGATCGGCGCGGTCTTTGACCCAGCCATGCTCCTCGCATTCGTTGATGGCGCCGGCTTCCTGCAGGACGCCCATCGCCCAGCCTCTCAACGTCCGGATCGCCCGCGGTCTTTCCTTCGTCATCAGCATCGAGATCGCTCCTGCCGGGACGAATCCTCATGACCGCCGGCGCGTTCCCGGCGGATAACACGGGACAGGGATTCGAAATCGGGAGAGCTCCGGTTGTCCACCTGTTCCGACCTGCGCGGTCGACGCGTGCCCACACTTGAGCAGACAAACGAGACGTTGGCCTCCGAAGAATTTTGACGCCATCCATCTGCGCCTCCTCGTGCGAAATCCCGGCTCCCAATCCGTCGGGGAGTGGGAGAAGGGGTATTGACTTTCGTTGATGTCTTCGAACAAAAGTAGAACAACCGAATCCCGATGCCTGAAGGTCCGCGTGGCCAAGCTCCCGGTATTGCCCGTCTACTATTACCTCGACCATTTCGTTGAGATGCTGGCGTTCGTCCAGAAGACCTACGGTCCGATACTCGCCGCCGAGCATCTTGCCTTCGTCGCACGCTTCGGAGGTCATTCCAAAGATGCCCAGTGCCTGTTGGTCGGGATGGTCAACCGCCGTGGCGCGATCTTCGACCGGTCGCTGTTCAGCTATCCTGAGATAAAGGACGTCGATCAGGCCGCCGCGGAGCTGATGGCGGCCGGCCACGCTCGCGCGCTCGGGGAAGCCGACTACGCGGCGTTCATCGCCTGCTTGCCGAAGGAGGTCCTGATGACCGGCGCGCAAGCGGCCGGGCGCGGAGACGTGCGCAAGTCTTGGTCGAAGCCGAAATTCATCGACTACTATCTCGAGCGGATACCCTACTCCGTGGCCGCGCAGCATTGCGGCGCCCACAAATTCATCGCTCTCGACGGCACGAGGCCGATCGAGTTTCTGCTCTATCTCTACTTCGGCAAGACCGAGGTGGACCTCAAGAACTTTGCTTTGCGCTACCTCGGGATCCTCCGGACCAACCAGGAAACTGCGTTCAGCGCGCGCTTCACGGACGGCGACGAGGCTTTGGCATCGTTCCACTACAGCCAGATCCTCGATCGGTTGGATGCGAAGTCCGAGTCCGTCCATCGCCGGGCCGCGATCGACGTTCTTGCCGGCCCGACTTGCGGCGGCGAATACGCCGCCGAGCTCCGCAGCCGGGCGGCGCATCAGACGGGACTATTCTTCGAGAAGGCCGGCGAAAAGGACCTCACCCGCCAGCTCTATCGCGCAGGTTCGTCGCCCGAATGCAACGAGCGTCTGGCGCGCCTGCTTTACGGCCAAGGCGAACGCGCCGAAGCCGAAGAGCTTCTGCAGCGGATGATCGACGATCCCGCGAGCGATGGCGAACACCTCTTCGCCACGGATTTCTACGCGCGCAAGTTCGGCGGCCGGCGCACGGGCCTGCACACCGAACTGCTGCGGGCCGGGCGCGTCATCACTGTCGACGACACGCACCGCGGCAACCCCGAAGCGGGCGTCGCCGGCGTCCTGCGGCGCGAGGGCGCCAAGGTCTTCCACGCCGAGAACGGGCTCTGGCACTCGTTGTTCGGTCTTCTGTTCTGGGACGAGCTCTTCGAGCGCTCGCAGCTTCCCAGCGGCTTCGACTGGCTGCCGCAGTGCCTGAAGGACCGCAGCTTCCGTCGGTTGTTCGCGCCGTCGATCGACGAGAAGCTCGAAGCCATCGGCTCGCGACGGGCGCTACCGTCGCTGCTGCGCACCGTTGCGCAGCGCTGGGGACGAGCGAACGGCATCTTCGCCTGGGACCACGTCCAGGTCGAGGCGCTTCGCGCGCTGCTCGATGGTGCCGATCCCGCCGGCGTCGCGAAGATCGTCGGCGCGATGTGCGAGGACTTCCGCGGCATGAGGGATGGTTTTCCCGACCTCTTGGTGGTGCGCGGCGGCAACGTCTCGTTCATGGAGATCAAGACGGAAGGCGACGCCATCCGCCGCAATCAGCTGACCCGTCTCCGCCAACTTGGTGCGGCCGGCATCGTCGCCGAGATCGGGCGCGTCGATTATCGCTTCGATCCCGAGCAGGACTACGTAGTGGTGGACATCGAGACCACCGGCGCTTGGTCGAGCGGGGACCGCATCACCGAGATCGGCGCGGTCAAGGTCCGCAATCACCAGGTCGTGGACGAGTGGCACAGCCTGGTCAATCCGCAGCGCCCCATCCCGGCCAAGATCGTTCAACTGACCGGTATCACGAACGAGATGGTGCGCGGCGCTCCGCTGTTCGTCGAGTTGGCCGACAGCTTCATGAACTTCATGGGCGACGGAATCTTCGTGGCCCACAACGTGAACTTCGACTACGGCTTCATCGCCTACGAATTCGAGCGACTGGAGCGGCGTTTCCGCTTCCCGAAGCTGTGCACGTGCACCGGGATGCGCCGCCGCTTTCCGGGCCTCAAGTCCTACGGACTCGGAAGCTTGTGTGAAATCTACGGGATCGAGCTCGACAATCATCATAGGGCGCTCTGCGACGCGCGGGCCTCCGTTCACCTGCTCAATCTGATCAACCGAAAGCGCGAAGAGGAAGAGGCGCCGGACGCAGTGGCTGCCTAGCGGAGGCGCGGCTTCCGAATTTCTGCTGCGGATCCGGCTGTCCACCTGCAAGCTCGCGACGCGCATTCGACGTCGCCGCACGAGAGCCGGATCCGATGCCGCCGAGCGCACTCGGCGCAAATCCTCATTGCGGTCGATGATTTCGGACGTTGGTCGAGGAGACCGACCTGCGCAGGACGCTACGGCGGCGCGATATCCTCCTTCTGGCCGGTCGCCACGATCTTCAACGCACCGTCGGGCAGCGGGCGCTGCAGCGCCTTTGCTTCCTCCCACGGCGCCCGCATCCAGACCTCGCACTCCTCCGTCGTCGTCAGGATCACCGGCATCGCCTTCGGATGCACGCGCTTCACTTCCTCGTTCGGTTCGGTCGTCAGGAACGCGTAGATGTCGGCTGTGACCTCGCCCTCCTTGGCCTTCTGGACGCTGGTCCAGTTCGTCCACAGACCGGCGAATGCGAGCAGCGGCCGGCTTTCGTCCGGAGCGAACCAGACCGGCGTCCTTTTGCCGTCGATGGTATCGTACTCGCTGAACGAGGTGAAGGGGACCAGGCAGCGGTGCTCCGTACCCAGCCAACGCTTCCAGTGCGCGCTGCCGACGTTGCGGATGTTGGTGGTCCCGGAATCCGGCTCAATTCCTTGAAGTCGACGATCTTTCCCTTGGCCTGCAGCTTTTCGGCGCGCTTCTTGGTCGCGTCCATCCGCACCATTGCGCACGATCGGAGCCGGATAGTCGGGGAAGATGTTGCCGACCTTCTTGACCGCCTTCTTCACCGCCGAGGCCGAGCGGCCGGTCTTCTTTGCTTCTTATCGCACTTCGTAAGCCTGTCCCTTGGCCACGCGGGCCCGATCCTGTTTGCGTCCACGCCCGGTCCTCTTCTTCGCTGCGGCCATCGGCTGCTCCCTTTACCAATCCAATGGTGGAGCAACGTTGAAGGGGTTCGCGCGGTTCCGGAGCGGTCCAAAGAACGACGAAGCGGCCGCAGAAAAGTGAGCGGATACCCGTCTGCTTCACTGTCGAGGATATCGCGGAAGGAATACGTCAAGTCCGCGAAAAACGGTCGATGGCCGCTGGGATGCCCTTGCTGGAAGCCCATCCGTCGAGCCGCAGACCGTCCCAAGCAACGACGCCTTCATCCCATTTCACGCCGAACTCGCGATAGATCGGAGCCACAGAAGGATTTGAACAGTGGTCGCCCGCGAATTACGGCGCTGAGCTGATCCCGATGCTGTTGCGTGTCGTTGACACCAGGCAGAAGCAGATAACTCACATGAACTTTGCCGAACTCCTGTTCCGCGTAGCGGGTCATTTCAGCTAGTAGCTCGTTGAGCGGGTAATAGCGAGCAATCGGGATTACCTGCCGACGCGTTGCGTCATCGGGGCCATGCAAGGATACGTAAAGCCGGTCTTTACGGCGATCTCTCCGCATACGGCTGATCTGTCGGTTAGAGGAATGGCGCAAGCTATTTTGCTTCATGGGCATCGATCCATTGCAATGGCGTCATCGAGACGCAAGAAGAGAGGATCGCCTTTCGCGACGGACTTCCGCCCTGCGTCGTCGACCACTTCTTCGTTCCTCTGCCGATCCACACCAATGGTGCGAATGGGCCGCCGAGCGCTTTCGCGGCAAGCTCTAAGCGCGCAGATACGCACGAAAGTTCGCTTCGGGAGTGACATGACGGCATTCGACAAATCCAAGTTCACCTGGGATGGCATGTATCTCGAGTACGAGGGACGCTTCGTGGCCAGGTTCAAGTACGTGCGATCGAACGCGGCGGGATTCAGGAGGTTCCTGATCAAGAATTTCACCGTCGAGGAGTACTTCGCGCGACGCGACCGAGACGAGCAACATATCTTGGAATCCAAGGGGTACGTCCCAGGTCATATCCGGAAATGGCTCATCGAGGCCGGGCTCCCTCCCACTCCCGAAGGCAGGGCTGAATTTTCTCGACGTCAGCGTTGAAGCCCGCGAGGCCAGGCGGGCAGACGATTGGATCGGGACCACTGTCGAAGCAGGCCCGCCCCGCGAATGCGCGTGGACTTCTTGATCGCGGTTGGACGCAGTTCGCGCGTTCGCCGCAGATTGCGGTAGACGAGTGATCCTGACATCATACATCTCCCAGTGGAAAGGACGACGGCATGGCGGGGCAGGAGCGAAATTGGGGTTCTCTACAGGCAGTCGAGGACCTAATTGGCTGCCACTTCGACGTTGATGAAGCTGAAAAACTTTCTGGAGCTCCAGACGACCAACTGAGCGATTTCCTCGCCAGATTCGCTCCTGCTTGGTACGATTGGCTGGAGAGTGACGGTATCGCGGCGAGGGCGATTGCGGACAAGCCACTCTACTTGCCGTCTGGCGCGGACCAGTTTGGCGAGGAAGGTCCGCTCCTGATGTCCAGTGCCTCATATAAGCGAGCGGCACTTTGTTTCAGTTCAATCGCCGTTCCCGATCTACTTGCCGCTGCGATGCACCCGTCCGTAGAGACTGGACAGCTGATTGGTTCTTTCTCGCTCGAAGAAGCCCGGACCGGCTTTCGCGCCGGCTTGATGAGACTGGCTGAGATAGCCCCTCTAGTCCGCGCTGGCGCCTTCGCTGTCGTGCCACATGGCTTCGGAGGATTGCACCCTATCTTGCAGGCGCACGCTCGCGAAGAGCTGAAGAACGTGTCTAGCGAAGATACGGAATTTTGGGCCAAGCTTGTTCGAGATGCCAACCCGGGGGCTCCGGAGGACAGCATAAACTTCGGAATCCGGTTCCTATCCGATGAAGTTGCGCTTGCCTTAGCCTGGGTCGCGACAACCGGCGCTTGGCCGATCACTACCGCGCCTCATGTTTTTGAGCGTATCGAAAAGGGTTTGGCTCAAACGGCGGACAAGGGAAAGAGCATGGGCATTGAAGTAGCCCGCGCGATCACTACGTTCCAACTGCTCGATGCCAGCGGTGTCGACTGGGAGCTACTATCAAAAATCCGGGCTGACGATCATCGCTTCGCCGATTTTCGCGCGAATTTGGACCTTGCTATCGTGCAAGCATCTAAAAATGCAGGTCAAAGTCCGCAACTCTTTGCGGCTTTCCTGAAAGATCTCCTGCAGGATTCTGCCGACGAGTGCAGCAAGGCAGGCGGGTTTTCTTCGTCATGGGACGGAATGTGGGGTCCGACCTTCGCATCGCTCAGTATAGCCACGATGTTCGCTATCGTCTGCGATTTAACGGTGCCCGGCGGGCCTTGGATGACGAGGTTGCGGCCCTTCATCGCATCGATGACGGCGCTGTGCTGCGAAGCGTCCGCATCGTGGATCAGGAAAGGCGCCGCCGCTTCTATATGCGGATCGTCGATCAGATAGTCGGTAGGTTCACTCGGGATGAGAGCGCCGTCGCCTTCGAAGCCCTTTTCTGCCCCCTGCAGGATCGATCCGACGAGGGGATGCGCAGCAGGATCGACTTGCCAGTTCGCAGGATTCAGGTCGGCGTATACTGCGAACCGACCGAAGGCGAAATGACCCGGGACGAGCCATCGGCGTATCTGCCATCGTCCGAGATCCTTGATGGCCTCCTGGACCAGGTCGAAATATGCTTCGATAGAGGCCAATCCTTCGTCATCGCTGCCTTCGAAGGACGGCAATTTCCGGTGGAACTCCGTCTCCAGAAGCTTCTGCAAACTGAGATTTGACTCGGCGGAAGATTCGGTGGCCGACAAATGGAAAGAATTTCGGCCGTACGCCTTCTTCACGTCGAGTGCGACGGGCAACAGAAGCAAAGCGCGAACGCCTTCTTGTCGCAGTTGTCGGATTCGTACCATCCAAAAAGCCGAACGACAGGAACAGGGTCGAAAGTTCCATTTCCTGTTCCGATAATCGTGCATCAGCGGCGATCTTCTCCAGCACGCGCTCGAGTTCGTCCGGAAATTTCAAGGTCTGTAGGGCGGCGTCGCTATGCGATGGCTTCGACTTGACGCGTCCGAGCTCCGGATTCGGATCGATGTTCGACCGGCGGGCGTGTTCTGCACGGTTGATTTCGGCCTTCTTGGGCCGAGGCGGCAATTCGAATTCGTCGCGGATGTGATCGCGAAGCTCGCGCTCGAGCTTTCCCAAGGAGAACTCGTCATCGCGCCCGGAGCTTTCCAGAGCCTGAAGCTTCGTCAGATACTCCAGGTTCGAGACTTTCGCATGCTCGAGCGCGGCGATGAACTCCTCCGTCTTCTCCTCCGGCGGAATATCTTCGGGCTCTTCCAGAGGGTCGATTCTCAAGGAGGCATCTTCGCCGGCGAGCTTCCTGTAGACCTCCTCCATCACCTCGTCGACGATCTGAAGATGTCGCTTGGATCTCGCACCGAGGCTGTAATTCAGCATTCAGTTCTTTTTGGACAGATCCAGAAGCTTCAGCCTGAGGCGATCGTACACCCCAGCCAACCGGAGCTCCTCGTTCGGCTCGTCGAGAACGGTCAACGAATTTCCCCCCGAAAAGTCGACCATTACCAAGAAGAATCCTCTACGGACAACCGCTTCGTGCACATCATAAGGTCTACAACATCCCCAGCAGATCTCTCTATGTCGGCCTATCCGTTTTTTGCGCCGCCGACATCTCTGAATTGCCGGTCTTAGGTTTCTTAGTCGGTGTTGTAACGCCCATCGCGAGGCGGGATAAGAAGAGCAGCGTTATTCCGAGCTTCGACTAGCGGGGGTAATTTCTGCTGGCTGGATTACCCCCCCGGATGGCATACTTAAGGGGATCACGGTGCTCCACCGTAGTGCTCCACCGCAAAAAGTTCGGCGGCTCGGGAAGCACCTGATTTTGAAGGACTTTTTCGCTACTGAAAATCGGTGGCGGAGAGAGTGGGATTCTACACCAAGCTAAAGACCATCACGAAACGGTGGCCAATAGGGATTCGCTCTGGCTGAGAGGACGGTGGCGAAAGCGAATCCCGCAATCTTCGCAGCTGTGGAAGCGAGTCCCGGAGATCGCAATGCAGTGTCCGACCGGTGGACCAGATCGCATCTATACGACCTTTTCGCATATCCTCGCTTTTTCCGCCTGTTCTTGCAGTACAAAACCCACTTATGCCGCGGCTTGAGCAGCTAACGAGGGCGCCCTTGCTGGTGCAGTCGAACAAGGTGGTTTCCATTTTTGTCGACCTGATTGGGTGCGCTTGCTCCGTCATCGCCAGGAGCGTAGCGACGAACCATCCGGCTGTCTCTCGCCGAAAGGGTCTGGGTTGGTTCGCTTTGCCAGGAACGAGAAGACTGGCCCCGCGCTTGCGAGATCCAGGATGACGGCTGTGTATTAAATTAAGCTATCCCCATCACGCGAGACTGGTGATAGTCGACATCGCCAAACGAGTTCTCGATCATGGTGAGGCGCTTGAAGTAGTGGCCGATCTTCGCCTCCATGGTCATGCCGATGCCGCCGTGGAGCTGAATCGACTGCTGACCGACGAATTTCAGCGACTTGCCGATCTGCGCCTTGGCCGCGGCGATGGCATTGCTGCGCTCCCTGGCGTTCTCGAAATCACCAGCCATGGTCGCGAACATCGACATCGAGCGCGCCTGCTCGGCCGCGACGAACATGTCGGAGGCGCGGTGCTGGAGCGACTGGAACGAGCCGATCGCGACGCCGAACTGCTTTCGGGTCTTGATGTACTCGACCGTGGTCTTGAGCGACTCGTCCATCAGCCCGACCGCCTCGGCGCAGAGCGCGACGCGGGCCTCGTCGACCACGCGCTCGACCAGCGCGAGGGAATCCTCGGGATTGCCGAGCACCGCATCCGGGCCGACCTCGACGCCGGTGAAGGTGATGTCGGCGGCGTGCAGGCCGTCCTGGGTCGGATAGCCCTTCGTGCCGACGCCCTTGGCGTTGGCCGGCACCAGGAACACGCCGATGCCGCCATGATCGCGGCGGTCGCCCTTGGTGCGGGCGGTCACTACAAGCGTGTCCGCGTTCTCGCCGTTGAGCACGACGAATTTCTCACCGTCGATGACCCAGCCGTCGCCCTTCTTCTTCGCGGTCGTGGTGACGTCGAACAGATCGTAGCGCGAATTCTTCTCGAGCTGGGCGAACGCCAGCGTCTTGCTGCCGTCGATGATGCCGGGCAGGTGTGCCGCCTTCTGAGCGTCGGTGCCGGCATGGCGCAGGAAGCCGCCGCCAATCACGACCGTTGCCAGATACGGCTCGAGCACCAGCGCCTTGCCGAGCGCCTCCATCACGATCATGGTCTCGACGCCGCCACCACCGAAGCCGCCATCGGCCTCGCTGAACGGCAGGCCGAGCAGGCCCTGCTCGGCGAGCTTGAGCCAGACCGCCTTGCTCCAGCCGCCCTTCTCCTTCATATACTTCTTGCGCTGCTCGAAATCGTAGGAATCGGTCAGCAGGCCGTCGATGCTTTCCTTGAGAAGCCGCTGCTCCTCGTTCAGGTCAAAATCCATGTTTCTCAACTCTCCCGGTATCTGATTTCGTCATGCCCGGCCTTGTGCCGGGTATCCACGTTCTTCGTGCCGCTAGCGTGGATGGCCGGGTCATTCGTCGAAGACGCGCTTCGCGCTTTTGCCCCGGCCGTGACGTCGAGTGTGTTTGTGACGGGCAGAATTCACAGCCCCAGCACCGCCTTGGCGATGATGTTCCGCTGGATCTCGTCGGAGCCGCCATAGATCGAGAGCTTCCGGTTGTTGAAGTAGCTCGGCGCGATTTGGGCGGTCCAGTCCATGGCCTCACTGGAGCCGTCGTCGCCGCGCACTTCGAAAGGAGCAGCGAACGGGCCGATCACTTCCATCAGCAGCTCGGTGGTGGCCTGCTGGATCTCGGAGCCCTTGATCTTCAAGACTGAGGAGGCCGGGTTCGGCTTGCCCTTGCCATGCTTGGTTTCGTCGGCGACGACGCGGAGCTGGGTGAGCTCGAGCGCCTTCAGCTCGATCTCGCAGGCCGTGAGCTTCTGGCGGAACGCGTGATGCTCTATAATGGGCTTGCCACCGGCTTCCACCTTGGAGGCGAGATCGCGAATGCGGCGCAACCGTGCTTTGGAGAGGCCGACGCGAGCTAGGCCGATTCGTTCATGGCCGAGCAGGAATTTTGCATAATCCCAGCCTTTGTTCTCCTCGCCGATCAGGTTCTCGTAGGGCACCTCGACGTCGTCGAAGAACACTTCGTTGACCTCATGACCGCCGTCGATGGTCTGGATCGGTCGCACGGTGACGCCCTTCGATTTCATCGAGAGGACAATGAAGGAGATGCCCATCTGCTTCTTCGCGGACGGATCGGTGCGGCACAGGCAAAAGATCATGTCGGCGTGCTGGGCGAGCGTGGTCCAGGTCTTCTGGCCGTTGATGATCCACTTGTCGCCCTTCCGCTCGGCCTTGGTCTTCAGCGAAGCAAGGTCCGAGCCGGAGCCTGTCTCGGAGAAGCCCTGGCACCACCAATCGTCGACATTGGCAATGCGCGGCAGATACTTCCTCTTCTGCTCCTCGTTGCCGAAGGTGTAGATGACGGGGCCGACCATGCCGACGCCAAAAGCGAGCGGAGGCTGCGCCGGATAGCACTGCAATTCCTCATTGAAGATATAATGCTGCACGGATGTCCAACCCGTACCGCCGTACTGCTTGGGCCAGTGGCTGACGCCCCAGCCTTTCTTGTTGAGGATGCGCCACCAGGTCACCATCTCGTCCTTCGAGAGGTGCCGCTCCTCCACAAGCTTGCGCCGCGTATCCGGTGGCACGTTGTCACTCAGGAATTGCCGCACCTCCTCCCGAAACGCCTGCTCTTCCTTTGTGAACGCGAGATCCATGAGATCCTCCTGTTAGCTTCCTCGTCCTCCGGCCTTGCGCAAACAGGCACAGGGGCCGGGACCGTAACAATCGGCCTTCGTAAGAAAGCCACTCGTCTCCGTAGCCGTCACTCCGTCTGCGGAATACGGTTCGTGCCGCGCGTGCGCAATTGCGCAACTCGGCTGCGAGGTGCGATTACTGCAACACCTCGAACAAACCCGCCGCGCCCATGCCGCCGCCGACGCACATGGTGACGACGGCATATTTGGCCTTGCGGCGGCGTCCCTCGATCAGGGCGTGGCCGGTCAGGCGCGCGCCTGACATCCCGTAAGGATGGCCGAGCGAGATCGCGCCACCATTGACGTTGATCTTCTCGGGGTCGATGCCGAGCTTGTCGCGGCAATACAGCACCTGCGCAGCAAAGGCTTCGTTCAGCTCCCAGAGGCCGATGTCGTCGACGGTAAGGCCGTGGCGCTTCAAGAGGCGCGGCACGGCAAAGACCGGGCCGATGCCCATCTCGTCCGGCTCGCAGCCGGCGGAGACGAAGCCGCGGAAGATGCCGATCGGCGCAAGACCGCGCTTGGCCGCTTCCTTGTCGCTCATGATGACGGAAGCGCTGGCGCCGTCCGAAAGTTGGCTGGCATTGGCGGCGGTGATCGAAAATCCTTCGCCCCGCACGGCCCTGAGCCTTGCGAGGCCTTCAGCGGTGGTTTCGGGGCGCGGACCTTCGTCCTGCGACAGCGTGACCTCCTTCATCGACACGGCACCGGTCGCCTTGTCGGTCACCGCCATCGTGGTGGTGATCGGCGCGAGCTCGTCCTTGAATTTGCCGCCCTGCTGCGCGGCCGCGGTGCGGCGCTGGCTTTCCAGCGAATATTCGTCCTGGCGTGCACGCGAGATGCCGTAGCGCTTAGCGACGACTTCTGCCGTGTCGATCATGGACATGTAGGCTTCGCTCTTGATTTTTAGCAGCGCGGGATCCCGTACGTGGAACGAATTCATCTTGTCGTTCTGCACGAGGCTGATCGACTCGCCGCCGCCGCCGACCGCGATCTCGACGCCGTCGAAGATAACCGAGCGCGCGGCGAGCGCGATCGCCTGCAGGCCCGAACCGCATTGCCGGTCGATCGTGGTGCCGGAAACGGTCACGGGAAAGCCGGCGCGGAGCAGCGCCTTGCGAGTGATGTTGCTGCCGGTTGATCCCTGTTGAAGGGCTACCCCCATTGCGACGTCCTCGACCTCATTGGGCTCGATCTTGGCCCGGGCGACGGCTTCGCCGATGGCGTGGCCGAGCAGGGTTGCGCCCTCGGTGGCGTTGAGCATGCCGCGATAGGCCTTGCCGATGGGCGTGCGGGCGGTTGAAACAATGACGGCGTCGATCAAAACGACCTCCTGATGCGAGATGAGATGGATTGTGACGATTTCTGCTGTTGGCGCGCCCGACCATGGCCGCGAGTTCGGTGAGCTGATCCGCTGGTCGCCAGATTCGGCATGCGCGCCATAATCAGCGGCAGCTTCCGACAGGTGGTCGGGCGGCGCGCATTGCAAGATGGTGTCGTCTGCCGCACGGTCTCGGAATAAGCCTGGTCACCGGGAGGGGTCATTTTCTGCAATTAGATCAGACTCATTCCGGGATTGGACAAGTCGCGAGCCGCGGAATCAATCGACCCGCGCTTTTCACGGCGAAATGGATTCCCGGCCCGCCCCTTCGGCGCTTCCGGAATGACAAGCGGAGAGGCTGAGGCCATCACGCCGCTTTCGCCGCGGCCGCGAGCGACGCAAAGGTCTTGCCCTCTGCGGCGAGCTTCTTCAGCAGCGGGGCGGGCTCGAGGCTGGGGTCGTTGGTCTCCTTGGCGTAGAAGGAAAGGCGATCGGCGATGTGCTTGAGGCCGACGGTGTCGGCCCAGAACATCGGACCGCCGCGATAGATCGGCCAGCCATAGCCGTAGAGCCAGACCACGTCGATGTCCGAGGGGCGCGCGGCGATGCCCTCTTCGAGGATCTTCGCGCTCTCGTTGATCATCGGGTACATCATGCGCTCGAGGATCTCCTCGTCGCTGACGACGCGCTTCTTGCGCCCCAGACGCAGCAGCGTCTCGTCGATCAGCTTCTCGACATCAGGATCGGGCAGCGCTGCGCGCGAACCGGCTTCATACTTGTAGTAGCCCTTGCCGGTCTTCTGGCCAAAGCGGCCGGCCTCGCACAGCGCATCCGCGATCTCGGACTTGATGCCGCGGTCCTTGCGCGAGCGCCAGCCGATGTCGAGGCCGGCAAGGTCGCCCATCGCGAACGGCCCCATCGGCATGCCGAATTTTGTCACGACCGCGTCGACCTGCTGCGGCAAGGCGCCTTCGAACAGCAGCTTCTCGGCCTGCTTGCCGCGCTGCGCCAACATGCGGTTCCCGACAAAGCCGTCGCAGACGCCGACCACGGCCGGCACCTTCGCGATTTTTCGCGCGATCGTCACCGCGGTCACCAGAGCATCCGGCGCGGTCTTGTCGGCGCGCACGATCTCGCACAGCTTCATGACGTTGGCCGGCGAGAAGAAATGCATGCCGAGCACGTCCTGCGGACGCTTGGTCGACTTCGCGATCTCGTCGATGTTGAGATAGGACGTGTTGGAGGCGAGCACGGCGCCAGGCTTGGCGTACTGGTCGAGCTTGCCGAACACCTCCTTCTTCACCGCCATGGTCTCGAACACGGCTTCGATGACGAGGTCGGCATCGCCGACATTCTCGATGCCGACCTTGCCGTCGATCAGCGCCATGCGCTTGGCGGGCGCATCGGCCGGGATGCCGCCGCGCGCGGCGGTCGCCTCCCAGTTCTTCTGCATCACGCCCATGCCGCGCTTGAGCTGCTCCTCACCGGTCTCGATCAGGGTGACGGGAATGCCGGCATTGGCAAAGGACATCGCGATGCCACCGCCCATGGTGCCGGCGCCGAGAATGGCAACACGGTTGACCGGACGCGGCTTGGTGCCTTCAGGTACGCCCGCGATCTTGTTGGCCTCGCGCTCGGCGAAGAAGGCGTAGCGCTGCGCCTTGGACTGGTCGCTGGCGACGAGCTTGAGGAAGCCCTCGCGCTCTTTCTTCAGGCCTTCGTCGAACGGCAGGTCGATGGCATAGCCGACCGCGTCGGCGGCGGCGAACGGCGCCTCCAGGCCGCGCGACTTCTTGGTCATGGCCGCAACCGCATTGGTGAAGATCGAGCGGTCGGCCTTGGCCGCCGCGAGCTTGGAATCGTCGTCACGCAGGCGCCGCAGCGGGCGCTTCTCGGCGATGAGCTTGCGCACGAAGGCTTCGCCGCCCGAGGCCGGCCCCTCGATGATCTCCTCGATCAGGCCGTTCTTGAGCGCTTCCGCCGCACCGATCGGGTCGCCGCCGACGATCATCTTGACCGCGAGCTCAGGCCCGACCGCGCGGGGCAGACGCTGGGTGCCGCCAGCGCCGGGCAGAAGTCCGAGCTTCACCTCGGGCAGGCCGAGCTTGGCCTCTTTCACCGCGACGCGGAAATGACACGCCAGCGCGACCTCGAGGCCCCCGCCGAGCGCGGTGCCGTGGATCGCGGCAACGACCGGCTTGGGCGAATTCTCGATCTCGGACAGCACGTCATTGAGGGCGGGCGGCTTCGGCGGCTTGCCGAATTCGGTGATGTCGGCGCCGGCGATGAAGGTGCGGCCGGCGCAGGTCAGCACGATGCCCTTGATGGCGGGATCGGCGATCGCGGCCTTGATGCATTCGAAGATGCCGCCCCGGACTGCGGCACTCAGCGCGTTGACCGGTGGACTGTTGACCGTGACGATGCCGACCTCATCATGACGCTCAAGCTTCACCACTTCGCTCACAGTGGGCTCCTCTTGGCGCTCTTGTCTGTGTCAGACCGCAGTACGACAAGTGCATCAGCCGCGAGACCTTTCTTGGTCGTGACGAGAAATGGATTGACGTCAATAGACGTGATCTGACCATCCGCATCGGCTATCAGGTTGGAGAGCCCGACGAGCGCCTTGACAACTGAAGCCTCCTTCAAGGCGGGCTTGCCGCGGTAGCCCCCGATCTTAATGCCCGCTTTGGTGCGACGTATCAGCCTTCTGGCCTCGGTCGCGTCAATAGGCGCTCCGGCGAGTGCCACGTCTTTCATCAACTCGACGTCGACACCGCCGGTGCCAAATAGCACCACCGGCCCCATCTCAGCATCAAGCGAGGCGCCTATCAGTAGCTCGAGATCGGCTTCGAGCTGCTGAGAAATCAAGATACCTTCCAGCCTCGGCTTGCTCTTCAACTTCTTCACGCGTGTGACGATTTCGTTGAAGGCAACCTGAACCTCGTCCGCACTTTTGAGGTTGAGCATGACGCCGCCGACATCGGATTTGTGAAGGATGTCAGGGCTGACTACTTTCGCCACGACTGGAAAGCCGATCTTCATTGCGAGTGCTGACGCCTCTTTGGCGGTTCGCGCTATCGCCTCCTTTGGGATCGGAATGCCATAGGCCTTGAGCAGCTTTTTCGAGGCGACTTCGTCGAGCGCGGCGCCGTTGGTGCAGTTCAAGGTCTTTTTTAGTACGGCCCGAGCCCGGGGTTTTGAGCAGGAAACGATATCGGGCACGTCATTTTTGAGCATCGCATAGTCGATTAGCGCCTTGATCGCGCTGACGGCACGGTCCATGCCCTGCACAACAGCAATGTAAGGCAAGGACTTACGCAGGGCCTTTGAGTGCTCGGTAAATCCGATGGACATCCCGCTAATGTAGATCACAGGCTTCGATGTGGTGCTCGCCATCTCGTTAACGATGCGCAGATTTTTCTCGCGCAACTCATGCGGCGCCTTAGGCAATTCCGCGTCAATGATGACGATGTCGGTGTCCGGATCATCGATCATGATCTTGATTGACTTGAGATAAACGGATGGATCGACCACCGCAGCAAAACCGGCATCCAGCGGATTGCCAACGAGCGAACCCGGCCCAAGCATCGTCGCGAGCTTTCCGCTAATGTCCTTACAGAGCGGGGGAAAATGGAGTCCCGTCGAATGGAATGCGTCAATCAGAAGCCCGCGCTTGCCACCCGATAGCGTCACCGCGGCAAGCCGCCCGCCCCTAGGTAATTGAGCATGAACGAAACATTCGGTCGTTTCGATCAGCTCATCAAGCCCGCGCACCCGGATCACGCCCTCGCGGCTCGATATCGCGTCGAAGGATTCGATGGAGCCTGCCAGCGCCCCGGTATGCGCCATAGCGGCAGCGCGCCCCCCCGCAGAGGCCCCCAGCTTCAACGCAATGACAGGTTTTCCGGCGTCACGCGCTGCCCTGCAGGCACGCCGAAACGCATTGGTATTGCGCACGCCCTCCAGATAAACCACGATGACTCGGATCGAGGGATCGGCGGCGAAGTACTCTATCAAAGCCGGCGTTTCCAGCCCGACCTCGTTACCGGTCGATACCATATAACCGACACCGACACCGCGCTCCTCGAGCGCCTGCCGGATCAGCATCACGATAGCGCCCGATTGGCCGGCAATCGCGACCGCCCCCTGCTCCATCGTGACGACCCGGTCATCGATATTGGTGAACAGTCTTTCGCCTGCACTTAAATTGCCAAGGCAATTCGGGCCCGTTACGAAAATTCCCGTCTCGCGCACCGCGGCCTTAAGTTCAGCCGCAAGCCGCTGACTTTCCTCATCTTGCAACTCGCTGAATCCCGACGTCACGATAGTTGCTGATCGCGCACCTGCGCTGGCTGCCTCCCGTAATACCTGAACGACGAACTTCGCCGGCACCAGCACGAGCACATGGTCGGGCGCTTCGGGAAGGGAGGCGAAATTCCGATAGCAGGTCACGCCCCAGATCGTGTCGCGCCCGGGGTTCATAGCATAGAGCCCGCCAGCGTATTTATACTTGATCAGATTGTTCCAAATGCGCTCGGCATAGTTGCCCGGCTTGTCTGTGGCACCGACGAGCACGATGTTGCGGGGATGCAGCATCGCATGAATGCCGCTAATGACGTCACTCGCATCGACTGCAGGCGACCAATCACTTGAGGCGACCGCGGCGGTCGGAACGCGTGCTTCCATAGCTCCAATTCTTCCTTTAGTTATTCCGCCGAGACGCGATGCTCGATCGTCTCAGCCTTAAAGCCCATCATCTGCGAGCGAGGTAGCGGAACGCACGTCAAGACATTGTTCAGCCGACCACACTCGTCGCAGGCCCTAGACTGCAGTGGGGCCGCATCTCGTACACCGATGCGCTACATCGAATACTCACCAGGATGACAGATCGCCATCATCCGATCGCTGGAGTCCCTGGTGAACCGGAGGCCCAGCGCGGCGATGTACGGGCAGTCAATATTCCGAGCAGACGCGAATCGACGCTGCATCAGCGCCGCATCGCGTGCAGGATCAATGCAAACAGCAATCAGAACTCCGAGCAGTCAGGGTAATTCGAAAGGGCGATAGACAATGAACCTCTGCATCGCGCCCGGGTTAATGTGCAGCGCTCAGGCGGTTCACTGCGTTGTTCAAATAGACTAGCCGTCTCGCCGGCCGAATTTCTTCAATCTGGGCCGTCATATGTTCGAAATTCAACGCGGAACTGGACAACAGCGCGGCTTTTCATTCGATCGAAACGATACTCAGCTCGAGCACGACGACAGTAGGGGGAATGAGGCCGCTGCAAAGGAAAAGACGGCTTGACCCGACAACAATTGGCTCCGACCGGGACAACCTGCCGAGCAGTTCGGGGAGGGCCGGCCATCCTTGCTCTCCAGAGCAAGGTTTGTCATCTCGAGGTGCCCCAAAGAGGGCTGTTCAGTCAGGAGACCGCCTCTCAGGCCGTCCCCCCCATCAGGAAGCCGGCCATTACTAGCCTCGTTGAGCCAGCAAAGCTTGGCCCGCTGCAAAAGGCATTCAACAGCATTCATATAGGATATCGTCCAGGATTCATGTAAGATTCGTCTCGCGGCAAGCCTAAGCACGCCATCGATTGGAGACGCCCATGCGGCGGCACGTGGGGCGAGCGAACCGAATCTTCTGCCTGGCTCCCATCGAGGCTCAGTAACCGCGTCGCAGGTCAATTACGTTCCTCAGCGGGAGCCCTTTCAGGTAGCGTTCGACGTTCTCTGTGACGATGTCAATTGCTCGCTCCACATAATCTGTGAGAATACCTGCAATATGGGGCGTCATGATCACATTCGGCATTTCCCAAAGCGGACTGTCCTGCGGCGGCGGCTCACGCTCGAACACGTCGAGCATTGCACCCCCGAGTGAGCCCGCCTGCAGGGCACTGATCAATTCGGACTCCACGACGACGCTGCCCCGGGCGATGTTGATCAGGAATGCATCACTTCGCATGCATGCTATCTCGTCAGCGCCGATCAGACCGACCGTCTCCGGCGTGGCCGGCACGGCCAAAACCACGAAATCACAGAGTGGCAGCAAGTCCTTCAGCTGATCGGAGCCGAACAACCGGTCTACGTCTTCCGCCGGGACAGAAATATCCCGCTTCGCACCCAAAACGATCATCCCCGCGCTCTTCGCGCGCCGAGCAATAGTCGAACCGATCGAACCCAACCCAACAATGCCAAGCGTTTTGTTGGCCAAAGGCGCCACGGATCGATGGATCCATTTGCGCTCCGCTTGCTCGGACAAAAGTTTTCGGAAATTCCAATTCAGTATCGTCACGCCGCCCATCACGTAATCAGCGATGAGGCCGCCCTGCATTCCGCGAACATTTGTCACGATGATATCACCCACTCTGTCGCGGATCGGAAGCATGGAACTGAAACCACTTCAGCTTCCGCGCCCGGCCGTGCAGTTCGACCGGGAAATGGTAAGCAAGCAATGCCTGGGCCTCACCTATGTGTTGCTCTAGCCGTTCGGCATCCGGCGCCACAATGATTCGGACTTGCGGAAAACGTTCACCCAACACATGTGCAAACAATTCCGCCTTATCGTGGTTGACGACAATGGTGAGGGCGGGACTTTCACTTGACATGCTACCTCATGTTTGTGCGTAGGATGGTGCCTGGACACCAATTCTTGTTTGCTCAAAACACCTGCTGAATGGGAGCGAGGATCTGCACACATCGCATCGTGCGAGCCAAGGTGTGCGCCTTCTTGAACTCACCGAACCGCCTGGGGCGCAGAAATCGTTTCCTTTTGCAGTTGCCGGAAAACCGCTATCAAACGACCGACTTTCGATTCATTCGATGTAGCGCCGCTGCTGTTTGAAATTCTGCGTCCTTGCATTGATTCCGGCGAATTCGCCCACGTCTCGCCGTTTGTTCTCCCCTATGCTCGAGTTGAGGCGACAAGGTCATCGCGAAACTGGCCAATGTGGACCGTGAGGCGCATAGAGAACGGGATCGCCTGCGCCTCGTCTCCAGTCTCTGTCACATCGCTCGGAACGAAACGATCTGCATTACCAAGGTGGTGCCCCGTCCACCTTTGTGGACCACCAAGCGGGAGCGCTTGGCGTAAAGTGAGCCAGCTCTGGCGAAACCGCACACGATCATGGCCGCCGAAAGAACAGGCAGCAAATCTCGCTATGTTGCCGCCATCGATGTTCTTTGGCAGGCAAAACAGCAAAGGGGGGCGCGTCCGTCAGGCCAGGAGAGTTGCGACACCGGCAGGGTGGCAATGAAAGACTTGAAGACGACGGCAGCCCGAATATAGCGATCGCCACTTTTGGATTCTCGGCGCATCGATCCTGCTCTGAAGGATAAAGTGGGTCTTCAGCTGGCCTGGCACGGAGCGTCAAAGCCCCATTTCAGCTTCCAGCGGCCGTCAAGCGCAACATCAGAGGCGCTGAACCGGCGGTTTGCGGATGCAGTATGCCAGGTCCGAAAACCCCGGGGACCGCTGTCATTACACTCCCGCCAGTGGATTTGGCAGCTCGTGCTCCACTCGAAAGTCCCGATAGCGCTCCAAGTGCATCCGTAGCACCGAGCGGCTTCGCCAGGGATCCTCGAGAAACGCTTTGCGTTCTTCCAACCAGAGCGCATCCGACATCATGCGTGGCCTGAGGGCGTCAAAGACGGCCTCGGTCTCTTCCCGTAGGATGTACCAAAGGCTTGGGCCTGACGGCTCATAATGTTCATCGAGGCACAGTGCGACCTCATGTAAATGACAGACGAAGCACGCGTCGATGACGAATGAGCGCACGAGACTGATGTCGTCGTAAAAGGCCGTGGGTAAGATCCCCGTCCGAGTGAACGGCTTGAGATCGTACCCTCGCTCCTTGAGCAGGGGAACAAAGGTGCGGGCGTCGCCGAAATCCCGGAGTAGGAGTTTTTGGGGACGACCGATCTCGTCGAACAAGATTGTACTGTTTTGCTGATGCGCCTCAAGTGCCAGTCCGTAAAGCAAATACATGGTGAGGATCGGCGTGATCACGGTCCTCACATAGGCACGGAAGAATGCAGATTCGCTTTGACAGCCGCCCCGCGCAATCAGTTCGCAAATGAGCGGGCGGCCGTCGACCGGGCTTGCAGCAAGGAGCGCTGCAACAGTGACCGAAAATAGTCCATCATTTCGTGTCATTGCATCAGGGTTGCGGTAGACAACCGAAAGAAATCGACCCCGATGCTCGTCGTCTGTTACGGGGTGGTGAAGGATTGCCCCCAGCTCCTCTGGGAAGATCTCCAATTTTTCTGAGAGATGCCTCTCATTTGATATGATTTCTAGAATCAAGGTGCTGAGACGCGGTCCCATGTGAATCGACTTTGCCTGCAGAATGCGCTGTTCGCTGGTCATCCAAATCGCCACCGGTAATTTGATAAAGGGTCTCGGCTCCCGTGTGTCTGGCAGCATTGTGCGGAACGACATTGCCGGCAGCGTTATGATTTCCGGGCCGTTGGGATCGAAAATTCCAGACGCGATCTCTGAGGCGAGTTCACGTCGCAGAAAATTGTCTAGGTGCCAGATATGGATAGGTAGCGGCAGCCAGTCCTCAGAGGATTTGCCCCTTTTTTTAAGTCCTTCAGTCCAGTCGTACCAGAGCTGCGGGAAGTTTTGGGAGAACCATTCCGAATAGGTGCCCACATGCGGCATCTTCTCCACATAGGACCATTCTTTGCGCAGTGCGGCGATTCGGACGCGCACGCGAGCCCCGAACTCAGGCGACAATGCAGTGACGTCCTCGGTCGACAGATCGGATTTGGCCTTCCATGTCGGGTAGAAGGGATGCCCCTCCAGTGCTCCCCACTGATCGAGAGTAATTGCCGCCAGGTGCGGCGGCAGATTCCTTTGGAGATATTCGATGAAATCCCGGGCTCCAGCTTCGGCTATTTTACCACGCAACTCTGCGCTCCAATGCTCCCGGTGATCACGTGCGAGGACGTCGTTACGCATGCTGTCCTCGACGTCGCGGATGAGACGCTGAACGCCGTCCGTTGCTGGCGCGATTGTCAAAGACGGCGCGACCTCTCTGATGAGGTCGCAGGGACTATCGATCAGGTAACGAGCGCCGGTCTCGTCTATTACTTCGATTGAACCTCGATTTTGAAGTACTCCGGCAGGCGCACGGTGCAAATCCGTAAAGTGTAGGACTTCGCGTGATCGCCAAAGGGGAAGCCATGCTTCGTTGCCTTGGCGAGCCCACATTAACCCCTCCGGCTCGAGAAGACGCTCGGCGAATAGGCAGCGGACCAAGCGGCAGACGGCATTGCGCGATGCGCTTAGGCAAAGCTGCGAGGCACACGCCTTAGATTCAGCATATGCCCAGGAGGACATTCTCTCGTTCATTTCACCTCCTCCACGAGAACGGCGAGCAAACAGGCCTGCGCGCCCTCCGTGAACGCCGCGTTCGAGCTGGGCGTCCAACTAACTTTGCGGGGATGCCCCTCTCGCGTTGCGCGGTCAATTGCGTGTTCTGCGACTTGAGAGAGCTTCGAGCCGTCCGTCCCGATGCCGTGGGGAATAAACGAACTACCTTGCATGGCATCATTCGAAAGGAAACATGAGTGACAAAGCTTCGATCGGAACCGCTCCCAACTGCTTGACCTCCTCGATCATTTTCATTAGATCCTTCGCGCCAATCACGCGTAGCAAGCCCTGCTCCCAGCAAACAGTATGCCACAACGGTGTGCCCGGATGTTGCTGAGATAAGAGGAGGGCACTCCGCCTTTTTCCTCCGTCGCTGAAATGCTTGCACAGTGAGATGCCGAGTCTCGCTTGTCTGGAACCGGACATGCGCAATTTTCGGGAGCCTCAGCGCAAGATGTGAATGGTCAACTATTTCCAGCGCGAAGTGGCCAACAACTGAGGATTCGGGTTACTTGCATGAATCAGGCGATTGATTTCATAGCAATCGCGAGGGATCGACTTTTTGCAAGAATGTGATCTGAGGCGCGGTAAGCACTATTTGAGCTGCAATGTTTCGCACTGATTCCCAGGCTGGAACGAGCGAAGAATGATGAACGCCCTCGGCGTTTCGGCTGCCAGAAGACGTTTATCCGTTTGCTGTCGGACATCGGTGGCAAGGCCCGCATCAGCCAGGTGACTTCCCTATTTTAATTGGAAGAAGAGTATGACGGCGGTTGCCGACCGAGAAACGGCGGTTAAAGCAGCTCGAGGACGAGAAGATCAAGCTGAAGAGCTGTCGTCGGATCTATCGCTCGACACAAGGAGACGCTGCAGGACGTGGTCCGCAGAGAGCTAAGAAATCGGGCTGAAAGAGCAAGCTGGCCCGACCGTCAGAACTCCGCGTAACGCATCTCTGCGATGCAGCTGTTGCACTCCTTACACCATGCTTGGACTACCTGATCTCAGTTTACCTCCTCGTAGTCGAACTCAGTCCTGTGACGACGATCATTTTGAAGACATCGACAAGAGGTGCGGCAGCACGAATTGCCCTATTCGTTGCAGGTATTCGCCCTGGTCTCCCTCCAGTAAGTATCTGTATCCAGCGATAAGCCTGGGAGGCTCACAGCATCGACACAAGAAGCTCTCAGCAAGAGAGTATTCGGAGCAGTTGTAATTGATCGTCACTTCATCTCTGTCACGACCAATTTCCTCCATCGCAATCAGTACAACGCCACCATCGTCGATCTGAAGGCGGGCATTCGGACGACAACAGTGATTTATGAAGTCTATGTATTCACTACAAAGATGCTTATCGCGATCAATTTGTATCGTCCTCTTGGTCGCCAGCGGACAGATCTCACCTTCGAGCCGTTCTATGACATTTCCCCTCGATATAGTTCTTCTTGAAAACAAGCCGGACCCATTTATCTCGGATCGTCCGACGTAGATGCGATCTGACGGCTTACAGGCGAGGTTGGTTTTGTTCATAACGTTATCTCTCCGACTCGATTTGACCTGTGCTCTCATCTTGTTTAGCTGTTGACACGGTAGCTGTGACTCATCGGCATCATGCGATCTAGACGCTCTGCCTCTGGTCTTGCCAACTGCCAATGATGATAGTCTCGGCTCGTTGAGCTCAAACTTGAACTCAACTCAAGCAGAAGGCGTTTAGTAAGTTTGTTCGCGCCGCCTCCAAGGCGGCTGCCGCCGTAGATCAAGCCAGTCACGACAATTCTCCGCGTTGACAGATGTCGCCTCTGCCTATGTTAGGCGGCCACGCGGATCGGGCGGAGAGGTGAAGCAGGCTTGGTGTGCTGCGGTCGAAGCTCGAATAGGGGCGTCTCTGTGGAATCGGGATATGGCCTATGATCGTGAGCCCCCACTGCCGGTCTCGCAGACCCGACGATATACCTCCTCGTAGTGGCGCTGCGCTCCCACCGCTCAGACAAACACGTTTATCGCGCCGGGCGCCCTTATCGTCCGTGCTGACGGCGACGTCGTTGCCGGCACGTACAGTTATGAGGGGCTTACCCGTGAATTGTGAGGCCAAACCTGTGGAGGGGTCCGACCCGCTTTGACGATCAGGGTATCCTCAAAAGATGTTTTAGCGCGAAAGGCTGTTCCATGGTGATCCGACCACCGCCACAACAGAAATTGGCGTGCTACCCGATCCAGTACCCTGGCGAGATAGACGAGCTGTAAGACCCTATGTCCGCCTGTGTTGAGGCGACCGGCCGACACAGCGAGTCCGAGTGATGATCGGGCAGCCGATCCGATCATCATGATCCAGGAAGGAGTTGTGGTAGCTGATTGCTATGCATGTGTCGGAGCAGACGTCGCGAGGTGAAGACACTGCGCGTTCGTGGAAACATGCCGGCAAAGGAGACGCTTGCCTCTTGCGAGGTCGACGCGCCTGCAGCCAGTATGCGCTACGGATCGGTGCCGATTTGATCGTGTGCATTTTGGTTATGAGGCCTGTCCGGCCGGCTATGCCTCATGAATGCAGGCTAGCTCGTCACTGGCCTCAAAGAAGGCAGGTGATCGGGCCAAGACTAACCGCCAGGCGCCGCCTTTCTCGCGTGGCTGCTACGCGTGGGCGCCGACGGCGGTATGGTCTCCGATGAATGCCGCGAGACGATGCGCGGTCTCGTTCACGTCCGAGTGGCAGCGGTTGAAGCGCTGCCGCCCACTGGCAGAAGGCGCGCGCCTTGATGCTCAAGCACGGCCTCACCTATCCCCGCAGAAAAGGCTCGACAATTCGTTATCTCGCTGGCCTCAGGAACTAGAGGTTAAATCACTCCGGCACATGGCCGCGCTTCAGGAAATAGTAGGGCGGTTTGGGTCGCCAAGGCCTGGATCGACCGGCTTGAGCGCGTGATCGAAGAGTTTGTCTCGGTACGGCTTCTCCCCGTCTGCGGGCGCTTCGAACATTGGGAGCTATCGACCTAATCGTCGCGATAACATTCAACACCGAGCTTGGGAGGCGGGTGTTTTTGAGAGTTTTGGTCGCATCATGCATTATCGCCGTGTGATGCCCGGCGAGCTAACGGCGGGACTGTCCGTCAGGTCGCCGGATCACTAGGGCGGCCGACGGCCGCGTCCGGGAGCTGGTGGGCGAGATCGCCTGGATGCCTATCGACAATGTCTAAGATCGGGTAGACAAGGTTGCCCGCGCTGCTAGACGTCAGCGCACGTGTACCACGTGGGGGACCCTCGAGCAGACATCAGGCGTACGGTGGAAAAGGGCTACTTGCCTTCTACGTTGCGGGAGCCCACCGAGGTTGAAAGGGAACAAAACTTGTCTACGGCTCGGGACCATTCTTCATTTGACGTCGCGTTCGTTAAAGCCCTGCATCATTCCATCGTCCCTCACCTCAAGTCGTCTAGGTCGACTGAGCAGCTGTCCACAGGGACGAGTAGCTGATGGCGCGTCGTTTTATAGTCCATAAGGTCGCCGGAAAGCCCGGCCCGGATGATCTGATCCACAGCGACAGGCGCCGAATTGGACCAGTAGGTCACCTGCAGGTTGGGATCATCATAAGAAAGCAAGACGCACGGGACAAACGAGAGACCAAGCGCGTTTGCACAGAAGTAGCGATGATGACCGTCCATGATGACAGAGTGACGGTGCTCGACCAAAATAGGTCGCTTCCAACGTTTCTCCTTCCCGATTATATTCGTCAGTTTACGCGCATCTTCAATGTTGATTTGCTCTGTCGGTCGCAATTGCCTGACAGGCAGTTTGATTACGGCGTAATTCGATACGGGATTGGCCGTTGCGCACATTCTTTTGTCCCTGATTCTTTGTACACCTTGCGCATTCAGACGACTGAAATGCACCAGCAGCTCGCGACAAAGGCTCGCCTGTGACTCGTGTACGGACAACAAGCACGTACCATGCCAAACGCATCAAAGCGTTGGGTGAAGATTGTCGTATGGAACACCTCGCATCACCCAGCCGAAACACTTCGCTGCATCGACGCTCGCATGGGGATCGGGACAACAGGGCTTTGCTTGATGGGTGCCAAGCGAGCCACCGAGCTACGTGCGGTCGCCGCGCCTCTACTGAATCGCTTTGCCGGGATCGCTTAAGCTTGGCGATAGATCAATTCTCAGCTCCAGTTACGTTCGGCTTTGGAGGACCTCGATGGAGCCATTGCGGCTCTCGAGCTAGCGAAAGATCGGGCCAGAAACGCATGCGCGAAGAGAGCTGCTGAACGCAGGCCAGCCGTAATCAACCACCGGGTACATGCCCGCGTCCAGCCGAACTGCTGATGCGGGCTTATCTGAGGCGCTCAACGCCAACTCTCGGTTCACGCTTTGGTAGCGGTTTCGTTCGATGCAGTCGCGCCAATCGAACGAACACTTCTGCCACACTTTTTGCTAGTTATCTGCTTCTACCATAAGGCCAAATAGTGCATCCCCAATCGACGTAAGCGTTGGAAAGCGCCGGAAGCTGACGATGCCTGCTGCAGCAAAAGTGAGTTCAAGCGGTTGCGCGAGCGGGTCATCTAAGCGATAGATGCATCCAGCCTTTTGACCGACGGCAACCTGGTCGCCGGGCCTCACATGAGGTTCGAAAAGACCATCAGTAGGCGAATAGATTGTACTTGTTGGCCCGAGTGATCTCGCGAGCCGAACCGGCGGCGCCTCTGGAGCGATAATATCGGGCGCGATACCGTAGTCACGCAGCACGCGGCGAAGGCCGCTTTCGGCGATTGCGAGGCCAACTCTTGATATCGTTGGACCGCTGCCGAGCTCCGTCGTCAATGCTGGAATGCCCTGCTGTTCGGCGAACCCATAGAGTGTGCCGCTTGCTCCGCCTCCCGCTCTGTCCGTAAGGATGCCATAGGGCGCACCGAAACTCCTCAAAAGACAGCGGATTTTTTCGGCTTCGCCGTCGGTGCGCCCGGGTCGGGCCAGCGCCACAGGCAAGTATTCGAGCGATGTCCCGCCCGAATGCAGATCAATGATAAGATCGGCGCGAGGAAACAGTTCCGTGGCTACATAATGTGCGATCATGGCCGTTGGGCCGCCATCAGGCATACCAGGAAAAACGCGATTGAGGTTGCTTCCATCGAGGGGCGAGTTGCGATGGCCCGCGGCGACCGCGGGCCTGTTGAGAGCGGGCAGGATGATGACCCGACCCTGGAGATTGGTACTCGTAAGTTCTCGTGCTAGCTTGCGAAGTGCGACTTGGCCTTCATACTCGTCCCCATGGGTACCCGCAGTAAATAGGGCCGTTGGCCCGTCAGCACCTTTGAAGCAAAGCATCGGGATAGGGATCCAACCATAGGCGGAGGTGTCCGAGGAGTATGGAACGCGCGCGAAATCGGATTGCATTCCGTCCGCATCAAAATTGATAGTAGTCCACACGCGGGTTCTCATAGATCTTACACCTTTGGTTGACAAACGGCACTCGAGCACGGACGCTTGCGGTTTCGATGCAACTCTCCCTCAGACGCCTTTCAACCCAGATAGGAGAAGCTCTCTCAACGACAGAATAGGACAAACGATGATCAACAGAGCTGCTCCTCGTGATTGCGGCGCGGTCCCCGCAAGTATGGCGTAAGTCACGCATGATCTCGAGCTCGAGGACCCAGACATAGGTTCATCCAAAACATCGGTTTGGTAAGGTATACGCCCCTTTCCAACACGTTCTTGTCCTCGCCAAACATCGCGATGCCCTTTTTACGCTCGGACGGATGCAGAACTTGGAGCGTCATCGGATGCTTTTGCTCTCAATGCTGGGGCAAACGTCCCTCCTAATCGGCAGCAAGAGCTGCGCCTGCATCGGCTCTCCGCGAGCGAGCTCAGCACATCGTTATATGCGCGCCACGCCCATGCCCACATTCGCTGAGGCAAGCTATGAAGCATGTTACCCCTTCACGAGATCAAGCAGCAAAGTCATCCGGCTTTAAGGCTTAAGCCGGCAGGAGGCTGACCGATAATCAGCCTACTCAAGTTCTCTCGCCCAGTCGGCCTTCATGACGATCCTCTCAACCTGTCTCAAGACCATTATCCTCGCGAGTTTCCCACCTCGATGCATTCGCGCCTACTGAAGATAAGCAGCGACGCATTATCGAATGGGGATGCGTGCCCAGCTACCGTTGCCTTACGTGTCATTCCCAAAGAGCCACTTGTCCAATTGGGCAGCGACTGTTGGATCTAGCAAGCTACGCTTTTCCATCCAGTCATCGTCGAAAATCGTGCTCAGATATTTTTCACCGCCATCAACGACCAAGCTTACGACCGTACCGGTCAGCTTGCCTGCGTCGATGAACTCCAAGGCTTTGTAGATAGCGCCGCCGGACGACCCGCCGACTAAAAGCCCTTTGCGCCGAGCGATGTAGCGCGCCGTCTCGAAAGCGTGAGCATCGGTCACCTGGACGCCCTCGTCGATGCAGCCATAGTCCAGGACGTTGCCGACCTGGTCACCAGTAGGCATGCCGGTCCCTGATTGATAATAGGGGTGCGCGGGTCTTCCGAAAATGATCGATCCGGCCGGCTCCACGCCGATTGTGCGCACCGTCGACTTATGGCGCTTGAGCCGTTGCGCAATACCTGTCATGGACCCGCCGGTCCCAACGCATCCGACAAACGCGTCGATGCCCTGAGGAATTTGCGTGATCAGCTCTTCGACGAGAGTTGCATAGCCGTCCGGATTTGCAGGATTGTTCGATTGGTTCATGAATAGCGCGCCGCTAAGCTCTGAGGCAAGCCGTTCCGCTAGGCGCTGCCTCGCGACGACGGCGACTTCGTCTTCCGCAAACTCGCCTTCGACGTAGCGGATCTCGGCGCCGAGCGCCCGCATCATCCGGACTTTATCGGGGGCCGCATGGTGATCTACCACCGCGATGAAGTGCAGGCCAAAGTCCAATGCGGAGAGAGCTAAACCTATACCCGTATTGCCGGAAGAGGACTCAACGATGGTGCCGCCAGGAGCGAGTCGCCCATCCTGGAGCGCAGCCATAACCATGCTTCGCGCCATGCGGTCCTTCATCGAACCGCCCGGATTGTTTTTTTCGATTTTTAGCATCAAACGGGCATCACGATTGGGAATGTCAACTGACATTACCGGCGTCTGCCCGATCAATTGAGTTACGGTCTTGTGCAGCATAGCATGCCTTTTTGATGCTTCTGTAATGAGTGGACCGCCGTTGTGCGCCTCCTCCGCGGAGCGGGCGGGCCTCAGGTTGTGGTAGATTTTCTGCTTCGAGATGACCATCTGGTGACGACCTCGACTGGCGAGTTAAGCTAGTCTCCAATTTGTGGCTCGGGACGAGGATCAGAAATTTGCTGGAACATTCTCCACCGAGCATTCTATGACCGAATCGCGAAAACCATGCAGGCTTCACTCAGAGAAGACGTGCCGCGAATGCCACGCCGCCCGAGGGACTAATCGAGAACAAGGCACTCTTACCCTCCCGGACGGATCTCATGTTTAAGAATGTTTTGAAGGCCGCTTGGGCCGTAGTGAGTAGCGCCCGTGTCCCGAAACCCCGACTCCAGATAAACAGCTCTAGCTGTCACATTGCGTACGTTGACGCCGAGCATGAGACTGCCGATAGAAGGACGGTTCCTAGAGATCCATCGAGCAGCAAGTTCAATCGCTGCTTTACCGTATCCATTCCTTTGGCATGATCGGTCCACGCAAAGGGTGTGCAAGGTCATGGCATTTGGGAGCGCCCATTCGGGCAATGCCGCTCTTTCACGCAGAACAAAGAAGCCAACGGTCTTCTCGCAGACCTCAATCGAGAACGCGTGCTCAAAACCGGGACATGCGCTATTTCGAAGCTCCGAAAACACTAAATCCAATGGGTCCACAAAGTCTTCTTGCTCGGGCTCCACCCTCAGGTGGGCGACCAGCGGGTAATCAAGATGAGACAGGCTTTTCAGCGCCGCGCGCATGCTAACTCTCCGTATCAGCGTCGATTCAGGCCCTTGCTGAAGAAAACGAATGAATAGCTCCGACACAACGTCGATCTGCGTTGGTAGCTCCTCGAGCTCCGACGAGAGACTCACAAAACTCGTGCCAACAAGCGCAAGAGCGCCGAGATCGGATTAGAATTGACAATTCAACGGCTTAGATGAGTGGCAGCAAGAGGCGAGGTGCTGGTAGTCTCTTGTCGCGAACTCGACAAACCCAACAGCGTCGATTGTCCTGCGTTCGGCGGTAGTATCGCTGTGGTCTCGGTACGTAGGTCGAGCGCATGGACCTACGGGTTGCGTAGATCCAAACCGGTTGCCCGAAACTGCTGGTTTTGCTTCTGTGAATTGATTTCAAGAGCAACGTCTGGCGCACCGAACGAAGCGCCAATTCCAAAACTGGTGGGGTGGTCGTTCCAAGATCAAAATCTAAGATAAGTCGCACGGGATCTAAGATGAGTCACGTTTTCACTAGCGTCTGTTGAACGCACCTCAGCTCCAGAACTGCAGCTCCGGAATGGGCAAGGACGCCATATCGCAATGACGGCCGCATATGACGCCGTTACGGCACGTGTTGCCGGGTGGACAATGATTGTCGACAAAGCGTCGGCAATTTACGCTTGGAGTCGTGGTAGGAGAGAGCCCGGACGTCGTTCCGGCGCAATATCGGGCGGTCGTGGCTCACCGGCCCAATCTGGCGTGGCGGCGGATTGTCATTGTCTTCCTCTAGTATGCTGCGTCAGAACGATTGATCAAGGGGTCTGCTCGCTGAGCGGCTCGGCGCGATTGGAACGAGGCCAAGTACAATAAGCTTCTGAGGCTTTATCGCACCCCGCGAAATCGACGGCGCCGACCAGAGGAGTTTCAGCTCTGCTGCAATCCGCACGTGCTTGCATGATTGATCCGTAAAGGAGCGTCGCCGCCTCTCACAGGCAAGTTCGAAGAAGCCAGTCGATCCATCGAGCGAGGTCTGACAAAGGGCACTTGATGTTGGCGCGGCGGCGGACGGCTGAGTTGATGATCTGCACATAGCTCTGACGAACATGAGTCTAGATATCTTGCCACTTGCCTCGATACGACTAGATTGGTTGAGCCGAGATGTATTAATCCTCGGGGGCATCGTGGGAGATGCGCCATTTGCCTCTCCTTTCATTGTCGAGAGTCTCTGGTCCTGCGCATCCGTGCACGTACAAGCTCTTCTATGCCAAGCTCACCCTGCCCTACCAGATTGCGTACGGCAGCTCTGCTTGCCGCGTCAATGCCGCTCTTCAAAAACGGCCTTTACGATGGTTAGGTCGGTCGTGTGTGGCGTTATTGACGTTGCAACGTTTTCACCAGCCCTTCAAGATCTGCCCACAGCTGGTCAATGTTTTCCAAGCCAATGCTAATCCGCAGATAGGTTGTTGAGGCGCTTGAAGCCATAACATCGCGGTCACTGGCGATGATCATTGGGGCCACAAGGCTGCGGGTCCCGCCCCAAGAGGCTCCTATGGCGAATGTCTGGAGACCATCTAACGCGCGATTGATACCTTCTGAAGAAACGCCGTCCACTTGGAGGCTGAAAACACCGGAACTGCCCTTGAAATCACGCTGCCAGATTTCATGATTAGGAAACCCAGGCAGGCAAGGGTGTAGCACCGGGAAGTTCCAACTTTGAGCCAATTGGAGGGCAAATTCTTCTGAAAGTTTGCCAACGTGTCGCAATCGGAGGCTCATTGTCTGCATGCCGCGCAGGGCAAGAGAACATTCGTCGGGCGACACGCCGATACCAAGTGACCCCAATGTGAGTCGTGCACGCTGGTAGAGGTCCATATTACGGAAAATAATCACGCCCAACAGAATATCGGAATGCCCACCAACATATTTCGTGAGTGCTTCCGCAACTATATCAACGCCCAGGTCCAAAGGTTTGCACAATAGTCCCGTTGCCCAGGTGTTGTCACATCCAAGGAGCGCGCCGTTTTCCTTGCTCAAGCGAGCAATAGCGGGAATGTCGCAGATCTCCATGGTGGTCGATCCGGGGGACTCGATCCACACGAGCCGCGTGCGTCGGGAGCGAAGCCGCGCCTCGAGTTCTGTGAGCCGAGTAGGATCGAAGAACTCTGTCTCTATACCTAGATCGCCAAGTATCTTGCGCGTGAATTGCTTTACAGGCGGATAAACGTTATCCGTTACGAGCAGAAGATCGCCGTTTTTGACCACGCTTAATATGGCGGCTGAGATCGCAGCTTGACCAGACGGCACAATGATTGCCCGCTCCGCATTGTGCATGGCGGACAGCTGCCGCTCCAAAGTCCGTGTGGTCGGCGTCCCCGACAGTCCATAGGTGTAACCATCTGGTGCACGAGTAGCCCGGCCGCGATAAGAGGCTGCGTCCGGAAATACAATTGTCGATCCCCGATAGACGGGAATGGCAAGACTCGCGAAGCCTTCAAGCGGTGTTTCAGGCGGAATAACGCAAAGCGTCTCATCTAAACGGGTGTTCTTGCGCATCTTGCCGTCTCATAGATCTTTCGTGAGGAATTCCCGCGTCCCGCTCGTGGGGAGCTCCAGAGATTCGCGGGAAAACTCACCATGATAACGGCCACCCGCGGCAGTCTCCAAAACTCTTTTCTTTAGTGGCGATCACTCATCACGCCATCCCGTGCGAACTTACGAATAAACATCGAGAACTTCTCACACCATTGTCGGATCAAGAGCGCTGCAGTGGGCTCGCCTAGCAACATAGGTCCTCGCTTCCTGGCAGCCGTGCACAATCGCCCTCCTGCTTCTGGCCATCTGGCAGCGTGCCGGGACATTCTGTCAACGCGATCAGTCAAGCTCCAGAGAAGCCATGACGCTTCGATGCATTTCAGCCTTTGTTTGCTATCCCGTTTGATGCAGATCGGGGCAAGTGAGATATTGCCCAGCACGGATTGGTAAGCTTGCCAGCCAAGGGGGCTGTAGCGTTCTACATGGAGAAGGCAAGGGCTTGTGTCCAACGCTCAACGATCACCTTCATGAGTTCGCATAGATCCAGTCAGTGCTGATCAAGGCCGCGCAATCGCGCGGTCTGAGTAAAACATTTCGAACTTTTGACTCTTTCGCAGACCCGATACGCTGCGATGGCGACACGTCTTTTCTTGCACTCAAGAGAGTTATGCTAATTAGTAGAAGGATTCAGAATTCTTGGCCATATTTTCCAAGAGCTGCGGCGGTGTAAACCGATCACCGTACGTAGCTTCGAGCTTGCGGCAGCGCTCAACAAACCTGTCCGCGCCTACGAGGTCGATATATGATAGTACGCCGCCGGTAAACGGTGGATAGCCGAAGCCTAAAATTGAGCCGACATCGGCGTCGCGCGGATCGGTTATGATGCATTCGTCGATCGCGCGCGCAGCTTCCACCGATTGCACAATCAAGAACCGCTGGCTCAACTCCCCTGTATCAACCCTGTCGGAATCAATATGCCTTGGTTGCAGATTGGCAAGACCCTGCCAAAGATGCTTTTTTCCGTTGCCTTTCTCAGGATAATCGTAAAAGCCACGGCCGTTTTTTCGTCCAAATCGACCCTGGTTCTCGACTAGCTCTACCATCAGTTTCTTTTGGCCTGGGTCGATCGCGTTTGGGCCCAAATCGGCTTCTGTCGCTTTCATAATCTGCAAGCGAAGGTCGAGAGCAACTTCATCAGCTAACGAGAGCGGTCCTATCGGCATGCCTGCCATCTTGGCGCAGTTCTCGATCGCAGCCGGAGGCACCCCCTCCAGAAACATCTCTATTCCTTCAGAGACATAGCGCCGCACGCAGCGATTAGCGAAAAACCCGCGGGAATCTTTTACGAGTATCGGGGTCTTCCCGATCTGGGCAACGTAGTCTAGGGCGGTGGCAAGCGCGAGCTTGCCTGTGTTTTTGCCTAGAATAACCTCGACCAGCCTCATCTTTTCAGCGGGCGAGAAGAAATGAAGGCCAACGAATATGCCCTGATTCCCGAAGGTTTCGGCCAGAGAACTGATCGGCAGCGACGAAGTGTTCGAGGCGAAAATAGCACCGTCCTTCAGAAGCGGCTGTGCCTTGGCATACACGTCGGCCTTGGACTTCCGGTCCTCAAATACCGACTCGATGACCAGATCGCATTGCGGAAGCGCCGCATAATCAGTGGCTGCCGTGATGCGCGAGAGCGCTTCGTCGCGCTCATTTTCGTTGGCACGCCCCTTCCGAATTAGATCGTCGAACGCAGATTTTGCGTACGCTTTGGCTTTAATCGCGCTCTGTTGGTGCCGGGTAATTAGAACCACTTCGATTCCGGCGCGCGCCGAAACGTAACCAATGCTTGCACCCATGAAACCAGCGCCAATGACAGCCAGCTTTCTGACCTTGCTGGGCGGCACGTCCTGCGGACGGCAACGCCCTTGCTCCAGTTCGCGCATCGAGATTTGACTGCGAATCATAGCCCGAGCTTCCTTGGACCGTAGGACGCTCGTAAAATATCGCGACTCCACGCGCAGCGCCGCGTCGATTGGCAGCTGTAAGCCTTCATAGACACAGCTCATTACTGCGCGGGAGGCAGGATAATTGTCGTAAGTGTCGCGCCGATAGAGCGCATTGGCAGCCCGAAACGCCGATTTGCCTGCCGGCGAATATATCGGCCCAGCGGGGAACCTAAATCCCTGCTTATCCCAAGGTGAAACCGCGTCGCCGCTCCCTTTTATCCAGTCTTTCGCCCTCTTGATCAGATCGGCCGCCGGCACCACCGCATCGATCAGCTTCAGTGCTTTGGCGCGCGGCAGGTTCACGGGCTGGCCTTTTAGCAAGATCTGAATCGCGTCTTCCAAAGCTACGATGCGAGGCACACGCTGGGTCCCACCAGCGCCTTGGAGCAGACCAATCTTTATCTCGGGAAAACCAACCTGCGTTACCGGGTTATCGGCCGCAACGCGATAATGGCAGCATAGCGTCAGTTCAAATCCGCAGCCTAGCGCGGTCCCATTGATGGCAGCCACCCAGGGCTTGCCCGACGTCTCGATCGACCGAAAGGCGAGCGACAATCGACGGCTTCGATTAAACAGCATCTGGGTCGCGGCAAGCTCCCCCTCTTCCTCCATCGCCTTGATGTATTCCCTATTCGTGCTTTCGAGCAACGGGAGATCGCCTCCCGCGCAGAAGTTCTCCTTGCCCGAGGTGATAACAACGCCCTTCACCGAGTCGTCCGCTATGATCTCCTTAACAATCTGCTCGAGTTCGCTAGTCGAAGTCTCGTCCAGCACGTTGGTCGAACGACCGAGATTGCTCCAAGTCACGAGAGCTACGCCATCCGAGGCGACTTCAACTTGAAAGTTCTGAAAAATCATATGCTGCTCCTGCCGCCTTGCCTTCACACCCGTTCGATGATTGTGGCAGTCCCCATGCCGCCGCCAACACATAGGGTCACTAGGGCGGTTTCTTTATTGCTGCGTTCGAGCTCGTCGAGCACGGTGCCTAAGATCATCGCGCCGGTGGCGCCTAGTGGATGGCCAAGCGCAATCGCGCCACCATTGACATTGATCTTGTCGTGATCGATCTCGAACGCTTCGATATAGCGCAAGACGACTGAAGCGAACGCCTCATTGACCTCAAAGAGATCAATGTCCGACTTATTCATGCCGGCGCGTGCGAACAATTTATTTGTGACATCGACTGGACCGGTTAACATGATCGCGGGCTCCGAACCGATACTGGCGAAAGCTCTTATTTTTGCGCGCGCCCTGAGCCCGTGTTTCACACCGCACTTTTTGCTCCCGAGTAACACTGCTGCAGCGCCATCGACGATGCCCGACGAGTTGCCGGCGTGGTGCACATGGTTGATGCTCTCAAGTTCGGGGTGTGACTGAATGGCGACGGCGTCGAAGCTGCCCGTTTGCCCACCTTCCTCAAAAGCCGGTTTGAGCTGTGCCAAAGACTCCAGAGTTGTGTTTGGGCGAATGTGCTCGTCCCTGTCCAAGAGCGAAAGCCCGTTGATATCTTGTACCGGCACGACCGATTTGTTGAAACGACCCAGCTCCCATGCTTTTGCTGCCCGCTGCTGGCTCTGCACGGCATAGCTATCAACCTGGTTGCGCGAAAAGCCATACTTCGTTGCGATCAAATCTGCCGACAGTCCCTGCGGCATGAAATAGATGGGTATTGCCACGGTGGGATCCATCGACGAGGCGCCGCCGGATGAGCCCATGCCAACCCGACTCATAGATTCAGCGCCGCCGCCGATGACGAGTTCATGCTGACCGCTCATAATCTGGGCGGCTGCAAAATTCACGGCATCAAGACCTGAAGCGCAGAACCGATTAATCTGTACGCCGGCTACTGCATCGCCGAGCCCAGCCTTGAGCGCCGCGAACCGAGCGATGTCGCCACCGGCTTCGCCTATGGGATCGACGACGCCGAGGATAACATCGTCGATCATATCGCAAGCAATGTTGTTCCGCCGCCTAAGTGCGTTGAGTGGCACGGAGGCTAGCCGAAGTGCGGTTACCTCATGTAGCGCGCCGTCCGGCTTTCCACGACCTCGTGGAGTACGAACGTGATCATAGATGAATGCCTCAGGCATGATACCTCACCTAAAATGGGACCAATATCGGACAGCGGATTTCAAGGTGGCTTGCCGGGCGAAACAGCCATCGGCGGTCAGTATCCATGCGTCCGCCAGGCTCCGATACCGCGACGCAGGAATACACTCCGGGCGATGCACCTCTCCGGACTTCTGCCACCCCAATGTCATGCGACTTGAGAAACGATCTCTCTAAGCGGAAGGTACTTCTCTTTAACATAAGGACGCACCTGACCAACTGATATTCTGCACGGGCTTCTATCTCTCGTCCTCTCGTACTTAAGGCTAGCTCGGAAACTAAGAGCACTGCGCTTTGCGCGTGCTAATGCGCTAGGCCACTCTCAGTGTCGTTACCCCTCAATTGCGACGTACAGCAATAGTCATGCCAAGACTGATCCAGCGTGTGGACCTGACGACCTTACACTATCTGGCTTCGCGGAAAGAATTTTCACTTACCGCCGTTCCAGATCCCTTGTCGAATACCGAACAACGATGCGCCGAATGTCGTATGTTTCTCTTGACTGTCGCTCCCGCTTACAGAGCGCAGCTCCACTCATTGAAAGTAAGCGGTACGAGAGGGCCACGGACTTGGCGCGGACGGCCTACGTGCCACGCTTGAAGCGTATAGGCACCCAGAACTGCCACAGGGCCTCGACGGTTGCTGGAATGTCGCGCCAGGCGTTTTGGACAATGGGTTGTGTTCCCAGTGTGCGCCGGGCCGGGGGCAGCAAGGGCCGACCGGCGTCATCGATGCAATGGACCAGGATCGGCCGCAGCATAAGGTGTTCGGTTCCGTTCTGGGAGAGAAGCCGCGACCAGACGAGAAGCCGAAGCTTCATGACGGCGTAGAAGCCCATGCACCAAGGCTGCGGGTCGACGTCGCCGTCCGGCGATCGCACGAACAGCGGCTCGAAGCTCTCCGGTCTCGTCGACAGCGTCTCGCTGATCGCGTTGTGGCGCATCAGCGTGGCAGCGATCGCCGAGAACCCCTCGGTGTTGTGATTGAAGGCGTCGGGATCGACGCCGAGGAGTGGGCACACCCATTCCTCGGAGGCCATCGAGACCGGCCCGGCGACGACAGCGGCCACTGCGCCGTCGAGCATAGAGAGCGACGTCGCTCGCGGATGCCGAAGCGTCGGCGACCTGGCGCGCTCGCTCATCCATTGCCCGAGCCGCTCGAATGACATGGCATAGTCCGCCATCGTCGTCTTGACCGGCTTACGCGTTACTCGCCGTTGCTTCCGCTTCGTCATGCCACGGCACGCTTTTCGGCTTCGCGCGCGGCCTTCCAGTTCCAGGCCAGAAGTTCGTGAAGCTGGTGGGTCTTCGTGGCGCCGCTCACCATGCGTTCGAGAACGTCGACGAGATAGGCCTCGGGGTCGAGGCCATTCAATTTCGCCGTGTTAAGAAGCGAAGAGAGTACCGCCCATGTCTCGCCCCCGCCTTCCGAAGAGGCTGCATAATGCAGGGATTCCGGGCAACGAAGTTCGAGTAACATATCCATTCCATCCTGACGCTGGCCGAGACCTGGTCGTGCTCGGCGAACAAATCCACGATGCCACCGCCACTTCACGGTTCGCCGCGAGAACGGCCGCCTCCATCTTCTGCCGGCATGGATGACGGAGCTCAAAGCAGCATCGGCTAAAATTGTAGCTGATCCGTGTCTCCCGGTGGATCGACTTCTTGAGCTTCGCATGTTCCTTGACGTCCTCGTAGCCTCGCGTTGGGAGGAATCGCCTCCCGTCGAGGGAGGAGCCCATGTCCAAGACGATGCAAAAAAGGCGGCAACCGGATCTGTTCGCGACGGCGCGAGCAGAGCATCTGCCTCAGGTGGTGCAAGCCGAGGCCGCAAAGTTGCTGTCGCTTCTGCTAAACGAAGCTGTCGCAAAGGCGCCCGCAGCGCCAGCCCAGTCAGGTCAGGAGGCGGGTCATGACGAAGATCTCCGCCCTGGCGCGTAGCGCCGTGGTTTACGTTCGACAGTCATCGGTCGATCAGGTCGTACACAACCTGGAGAGCCAACGTAGGCAATACGGCCTTGAGGCTCGCGCCCGTGCACTCGGCTGGAGCGAAGTCGAGGTTATTGATGATGACCTTGGCAAATCTGGTGGCGGCACTGCAAGACGTGGATTTGAGCGGTTGTTGGCGCTAATCTGCGAGGGCCGCGTCGGCGCAGTATTTTCGATCGAGGCTTCCCGCCTCGCTCGAAACGGTCGAGACTGGCGCACGTTGTTGGAGTTTTGCGGCTTGGTCGGCACGCTCATTGTCGATGAAGATGGCGTCTATGATTCGCGGTCGATCAACGATCGATTGCTGTTGGGGATGAGGGGAACGATGAGCGAGCTGGAACTCAGCGTCATTCGACAGCGATCAGTTGAAGCCGTCAAACAAAAGGCTCGGCGCGGCGAGCACTTCACGACGGTCGCCATCGGGTACGTGAAGACGAAAGATGACCGAATCGAGAAAAACCCGGACGTACGTGTCCACGAGGCGCAGGATCTCGTCTTTAGGAAATTTGTGGAGTTGCAATCGATCCGGCAGGTCTTGCTCTGGTTGACCCAGGAGAAGATCGCGCTACCCTTCGCCGTTGGAGGTTCGAGCGATCCGAAAATCGAATGGCGTACGCCAAGCTACACGACCTTGAATCACATGCTCACCAACCCTGTTTATGCCGGTGCGTACGCGTTCGGACGACGGGGTGTCAGGACGACGATTGAGAACGGCCGGAGGAAGGTGAAGCGAAATCCCCAACGAGATTGGAAAGCCTGGGACGTGCTGCTCCGCGACCATCACGAGGGCTATATCTCCTGGGATGAGTTTGTTCGAAACCAGCGGCTCATTGCGGACAATGCCAACGGCAAGAGCTATCTGGGTCGAGGAGCCGTCCGACGCGGCGAAGCACTTCTCCCTGGGCTTCTGCGCTGCGCGCGATGTGGTCGGCGGTTATACGTTCAGTATTCTGGTAGAGGCGGTGACACGCAGAGATATGTCTGCCGCGGAGACTTCAACAAAGCGGCCGTCGCAGCCTGTCTTGGCTTCGGTGGAATGCGCCTCGATCGGATGGTGGCGCGAGAGGTGCTGGAGCGGCTTCAACCGCTTGGCGTTGAGGCTGCGCTAAATGCAATGAAAACTCAGGGCGCCGAACAGTCGGAAAAATTGCGTCAGCTCCAAAGGTCTCTCGAACAGGCGCACTACGAAGCGAACCGGGCGTATCGCCGATACGACGCGGTCGACCCCGACAATCGTCACGCCGCTAGTGAACTTGAGCGTCGCTGGAACGAGCGCATCCAAGCTGCACGTGTGATTGAACGAGAAATCGAGGGCTTGACCAGTTCGCCTTCTCCTGGACTCAGCGCCGGCGATCGCAAAGCGCTGCTCACACTCGGGGACGATCTGATCCGAGCCTGGCAACGCCCCGGTGTTACGTCCGAGATCAAGAAGAAAATCCTACGCACAGTTCTGTCGGAAACCGTTGTCGACGTGGATCAGGACAATGAGCATCTTGACCTCGTCATCCACTGGCAAGGTGGCGATCACACCCGCCTGAAGGCTAAGAAGAACCGTGTCGGCGTGACGCGTTGGACGACCGACACCGAGGTAGTGGATCTTGTACGCGTGCTTGCACGTCAAATGCCTGACTACGCAATCGCTGCCTTGCTCAGTCGCTCCGGAAAAACAACCGCGCACGGGGCGTCCTGGACGAGGACCAGCGTATGTTCATTGCGCAGAACCCGAGAGATCGCCCCTTATCGTGAAGGAGAACGTCGGGATCGAGGTGAGCTCTCGTTAATCGAGGCAGCGGAGATGCTCGACGTCAGTCCGTCAACGATACGTCGCATGATCATTGAGGGACGATTGCCCGCGGAGCATTTATGCAAGGGCTCGACATGGATCATCAAACAATCTGATCTCACGCAACCAGATGTGCGCCAAGATGCCTCTCGCAGGCGATCGCGCCGTCCGCCGTCTTGCGACGCCAACCAGAAATGCCTTCAACTCTAGGGAGATAGGCAGATGGTAGTATGAAGCACCCTCGTCGCTGCCGCTGAACAACGAGTTGCGTCTTCGATCGGGCGCATGGAACGCTCAACCGTGTTGCTGTCCGGCTCGATCCGCCCGTCATCCAGGAACGCCATCAGTCCCTGCCAACGTTCGAGCATGTAATCGATCGCCTTGATGAGCGTCGAGCGGCGGGAGATCCCGTCCTTCACCGCGATCAGACGAGCCTTCAACGCCTCCATGAGCGGCTTCGTCTCGGCCTGTCGCGCCGCGCGGCGTTCCCCGGCGCCGAGACCGCGGATCCTCTCCTCGATCGCGTAGACGGCCGCAACGCGCTCGATGACCTCCGCGGCGAAGGGTGAGTTCGTCGTCTTGTGCACCCTCAGGAAGTTGCCGCGCGCGTGAACGAGACAATACGCCAGCTGGATCTGGCCCGACACCTTCGCATCGCCGGCCAGCGAGGCGTAGGCCGCATAGCCGTCGACTTGCAGCACGCCTTCGAAGCCGGCCACCTGCGCCACGATCTCCTTCTTGCCGCGATCGCCTGCGAACACATAGGCGACCGCGGGCGGCGCCGGACCCTTCCACGCCCGATCGTCCGTCGCATGCGCCCAGAACTGGCAGATCCTCGTGCGGCCGCGTCCCGGGTCGAGCACCGACATCGGCGTCTCATCCAGAACAGCCGCTCGAAGCCGTGCATGGTCTTCAGTTGCAGATCGTAGAGTCCCCTGACCAGCCACGCCGCGCTCTCCATCCAGCGCGCCAGCGTCTGACGGTCGACGACGACACCCTGGCCCGCCAGGATCTGCGTCTGGCGGTAGAGCGTCGATTGCCAGGCATATTTGGCCGCGGCGATATGCGCGATCAGCGCCGTCGTCGCCATGCCGCCCTCGACCAGCCGCGCCGGTGCCGGGGCCTGGACAATCGGGCCCTCACAGGCCCGGCAGGCATATTTGGGACGGATCGTGCGGAGTACACGCAACCACGCGGGAACCCGATCGAGCGCTTCGCTGCTCTCCTCGCCGATCCGATGCATCTGTCCCGTGCAGCACGGGCACAGCGTGGACGTCGGCTCGATCACCCGCTCGACCCGGGGCAGATGCGCCGGTAGCGCGCCGATGTTGCGCCTGGGTTTGCGCCGCTTCGGTCTCCGCGCGTCCGGTTTGTCGTCATTGGCCGGAGGCCGCGCGCCCGCAGTCCGTTCCAGATCGAGCGCGATCTGTTCGGCGCAGACGATCGCCGAGCGCTCCGATCGCGCGCCGAAGATCAGGCTCTTCAACGTGGCGATCTCTGCGCGCAGATCGTCGTTCTCGCCTTCGAAAGCCAGCACCATCTCGGCGAGAGCCGCAGGGTCAGAGGGGAGATCTTCAGGGCGAAGCGCCATATCGCAGAGCTACACGAACACACTCGCAATCGCCAGCAAAACAAGACGATTCAGGCAACTTTCGTCGGCCGGTTCGTCACCTTCGGGACCACACGCGACCACTCCGCAAGACCTTCGATCAGCATCGCCATTTGTGCCCCCGTCACCGGCATCGTACCCTCGCGAACAGGTGGCCAGGCGAAGCCCCATTCTCAAGCCACTTCGTCGCTAGAACCATTCCCGAGCCGTCAAAAACCAAAAGCTTCAAACGATCCGATCGCTTCGATCGGAAGACATACACGTCGCCGCTATAGGGCTTGCCGCCTAATCCCTCCGCTACCAGCGCGACCAGGCCATGAAGCCTTTGCGAAAGTCAATCGGCTGCGTCGCGACGAACACACGGACCATTGGACCGAACGAGATCATCGCGTCTACCTTACCGCCGCCAGCACGCGCTCCAACGTCGCGGCGTCGACGCCGACGCGCACGCGCACCGTCGCGCCCGCGATCATCACCTCGATCCGCTCGGCCGGACTCACCAGAACATGCGCCTTATCGATCGCGTTCGGCTGCGCCTCGACGGCGGCGCCGAGCCTGACCTGCACGAACTGCGGCGCTTCGCTCGACGCGAGCCGCGCCTGGCGCCGCCACACACTGAGCAGTCCCCGGTTGACCCCGTTGCGTCGCGCCACCTCGGAAATGCCCGTCTCCGGATCGGCGCTCTCGGCCACGATCCGCGTCTTCTCCGCATCGCTCCAACTGCGCCGTCGCCTCTCCCCCGTGATCACTTCGATCCGCTGATAGGAGACGGCATCATGCCTGTCTTGATGTCTGTCTTGATGCATGGAATGAGCGTCCCTCACGTTGTCTATCCACGCACGAGTCTCGCTCGTCTCGCCCACCTAAACGAGGTGGGGTCGTCGTACCGCTATCCATTGAAATGTTCGAGAGTGTGTTGAAAGATCCCACACTCGTTGAACAGATCTACCGCGAGCCAATAGCCTTACGCTTTTCACAAATTAGAACGGGCGCTCATATGTCCGGTTCTTGCGCTCGGCAATCTGCAGCCGCTGGCCGTTACGACATCTGCGAAACAAAGGAGCTAATACAAATTTTTGCGCTTGAGTGGATCAGAGGAAATAGCTTCACTCGGTTCGGGATTTCGCGCCATGGGTCACCAACACTTCACCTTGTCATCTGCCGGCCCGCGCCCGTTAGATCGTTTTAATGTCACTGCGTTATCGCTGTGATCGCCAGTGAGCCAGGCGCCGATAATTCGGCCATTGTTCAGGGGCGCCCATATAATCTGCGGCCGTCTTAATCGGAACGAAGCGCATTTTCTTCCGGGCCACAGGTTCGCTAACGCCACCGCGTCCGTCATCCGCCTTGCCGGGTTGGGGAAGGGTTTAGCATCGCGGAATGAGCCGCATCTCATGCCGAGAGCTGCGATTTCGGGCGCCCGATAGTGGGCGCTACCGCATGGTTCCATCCCCATGCCTGACGCCTAAGCAGAAATCCAGTGCGGGAGACCGGCTTGGTTGCAAAACGGGGCGACAGATCAGCCGCTAGCTTGTCATCGGAGCACGTAACGTCATCCGATACACACAGGCCGCTCCCTCGACGGTGGCCGTAAGTGTGCGGGGAAAATGAAAGCACGATGGAAAACAGCGGAGCTGGGAATCGAGAAAGTTGCAGGATCTTTAAGCGCAACGACCGGCCCGTTAATGAGATCAGCACCGTATTTCCCGGACCCGTTGTTGTTGAGCAGACCGGCAATATGCGTTAGCTTTGAAGAACACGGTTTGCATATGTGTCGAGCGTATTGTCGCGCGCATTTGGTCGGCGGCGCTGGAGCGCCGAGGTCCACGAGGGACGGATCGCGGAAGCCTTTGTTTGCGGTGCGATCGTCTCTGACTTCGCGCGGCACCGCGCTCTGTCACCGCAGCATTTGGCGACCTGGCGCAAGGCTTGTGCGACGACTTGTTTGCGTTGTCGGGACACATCGAGCAGCCTATGGCGAGAAAGGCCGGCTTGAGCAGTCGCGATCAAGACTGGACAACACTTGGAGCTCGCACAAGAACGCGTCGCGCCATTGTTGATCGACGACCAATGGAACGCGCTATGGCTGTAGCCGCTTCCACGGGCCGGAGAGCTGGCTCTGGAAATCTGGACAGGGCGATAAGTGGAATTTCTGCCTGACGGCGGGCAAGATTGTCCCGTGAATCAGGAGAGACGATGAGCAGACGAGTCCGCCGGCACCACGCACCGGCATTCAAGGCCAAGGTAGCGTTACCGCGATCAAGGGCGAGATGGCGCTGGCCCAGCTGGCTGAGCATTTCGACGTGCACCCGAACCAGATCACGCAGTGGAAGTCCCAGCTTCAGGAAGCGGCGGCCGAGGTATTTGGTGCTGGCGGCGGCAACAGAACGAGCGAGCCGGCGGTAGACGTGAAAACGCTGCACGCCAAGATCGGGGAGCTGACGCTGGAGAACGATTTATAGAAGGCGCGCTCAGCAAAGCCGGCCTGCTGAGCCAAAGCGATGTGCTGTGGGGAAGCATGAGCCCAAGCGGCGGTGACCTGCTGTCAACTGGCAGGGTGACGTAGCCCGCAGGTAAAGGGAATTGAGGTGAAACCGTTACACCGAGATGGTTCCCGAGGCTGAGTATCGGAAGGTTGAGGAACACGAACCGGTTTATCCGCGTCTGTGGGCTGAAATGTCGCCTCCGCCTACACGGTTTAACAGGCGGAATGCTGAATGGTGTCGATGGAAATGTAGCCGGAGACACTCGAACGCGAGCGTAGATGTATGGCGTCTTGCGTGGGCCGAGGGGGAGAACATAGCCAGACCGAGGCAACGGCATCGACTTGCGGCAAGCAAGGGAAAAGACTGCGACCGGCAATCTCACCGATACGCTGGAGTCCGACATATGAACGAGGGAAGGCATGAGCGGAATGACAAGGGAGTTGACTCCAATGTCCGTCATGCTGGCAGAGCTTCCGTAGTAGTCCGAGGCCGGGAAAGCCGGCCACATGGCGAAGGGGAGCAGCTTGAGTTGCTTGGAGTGCACGTGATCTGACCCAACGAGGTGAAGACCTTTGATAATCAGTGAAATGCAGCACAAGCTCGCGACATGGGCCTCAGCCGATCAAACCCGTCGGTTTGATCGATTGCTCAGGCTCATCACCGACAGGAATTGGCTTGCCGAAGCGGCCCGGATCGTACTTGCGTCGAGCGGCGCGGGCACACCGGGCCTTGACGGAATGGACAAGCGACGTCTTGCAGCTCATCTGGAGCATCATCTGGAGCGGCTGCGCGTGGCCTTGCTGGACGGCAGCTATCGACCGACGCCAGTCAAGCGAATCCATATCCCGAAGGCCAATGGCAAGCTGAGACCATTGGGTATACCGATCCTGCTGGACCGCATCGTCCAGCGGGCGATGCTGATGGCCATGGAGCCGATCTGGGAGAGCGACTTCCACTCCGGCTCCTACGGCTTCCGTCCTGAACGCAGTGTTCATCATGCGGTTCGCACAGTTAGGATGCAGTTGCAGGATGGCTCTGACTCGAAGGGCCGCTGGATCATCGAAGGCGATCTGGCGAGCTACTTCGACACCGTCCATCATCGGCTGCTCCTGAAATGCGTGCGTCGTCGCATCAGGGATCTGCGATTCATCGATCTGCTTTGGCGAATCCTCAAAGCCGGTCACGTTGACCGTGGCTTGTTCTCCGCAGCGAGTGAAGGCGTTCCGCAAGGTGGCGTTCTGTCGCCGCTCCTGTCCAACATCATGCTCCATGAGTTTGACCGCTGGCTGGAGGCGAAATACCTGAACAAGAAAGCGAGGAAAGATCGCTGGGCGTGGAACTTCGGCATTCAACAGGGGCGTCCGATCACGGTTCGAGAGAACCGTGAGTGGAAACCTGCCGTAGCCTATTGTCGCTATGCCGATGACTTCGTCGTCATTGTCAAAGGGACGAAGGCCCATGCCGAGGCCATCCGCGAGGAATGCCGTGCCTTTCTGGAAGGCAAGCTGAAGTTGACGCTGAATATGGACAAAACCCATATCACCCACGTCAATGACGGCTTCGTCTTTCTGGGGCACCGGATCATTCGCAAGCGGGGATCACACGGACGAATGGCGGTCGTCACGACCATACCCAAAGAGAAGGCCAAGGCATTTACTCACAAAGTGTCGAAGGCCCTCTCCGGTGAGCATGATCTTGCCAAGGTCGACATGGTGGACCGCCTGAACCGCCAATTGCGGGGCTGGGCGGCGTTCTACAAATACACGGACTTCACCGCGACCACGTTCCGACACATCGATCACGTTGTGTTCTGGAAAATGGCGCATTGGCTGGCGAGGAAGTACCGGAGTCGCATCAAACCACTGATGCGGAATTGGTACCGACCGCCGGCCGCTGGGCAAGCCAAGACCTGGTTTGTCCACGGGGTCAGTGAACGAGGCCATCATGTCGGGAAAGCACTGCATCGATTGGTGTCCAGTCCAAAGGGGCAGTTCCGATGGAGAACTCCGGAGGCAAATCCCTACATCTTCAGGGATGAGCCCCGGAAGACCATCACCTCGCGATATCGAGATGTCGCAATGGCCATGGGCCAGACTTGAGTGGAGAGCCGTATGCGCTGAAAGGTGCCCGTACGGTTCGGGGAGGAGAAGCGCCTATGCGCTTCTTACTCCATCCCCGATGGCGCGCGGCTTCGTCTATCTCGCGGCGGTGCTTGTTTGGTTCAGCCGCCGGGTGCTGTCGTGGCGCGTCTCGATCACGATGGAAGCCGCATTCTGCATCGAGACGCTGGAGGACGCTATCGCTTGCCACGGTAAGCGGGAAATCTTCAATACCGATGACCTTGCCCCCCAAGTTTTACCCAGTCCTGAGTTCGCCCCGGCTGTTGGATTTGCCCGGTTGGGCGGTGGCAGCGGCGCGAGCTGGCGCGGAGCCCTCGGCATAGCGCAGCGCCAGCTCCCGGCGCGGGTGGCAGGTGAAGGCGAACTCGGACGGCGTCTTCCATCTGAGCTGCGGGTGTGGTAGTGCCTCGTTGTAATCGGTCCGCCAGCATCGGAGCGCGACGCGGGCCTGGGCCAACGACGTGAACAGCGTCTCGTTCAATAGTTCATCGCGCAACCGGCCGTTGAAGTTTCGATGAAGGCATTCTGCATGGGCTTGCCCGGCGCGATGTAGTGCCATGCCACGCGGCTCTGATCAGCCCATGTCAGGATGGCGTTGCTGGTGAGCTCGCTGCCGTTGTCGCTAACCACCATCTTCGGCTTGCCGGGCTCCATCACCAGCCTGTCCAGCTCCCGCGCCACCCGGGTGCCCGAGAGCGAGGTGTAGGCTACCAGCGCCAGGCACTCGCGGGTGCAGTCGTCGACCACGGTGAGGATACGGAAGCGGCGACCATCGGTGAGCTGATCCGATGCGAAGTCGAGCGACCAGCGGTCGTTCGGCGCCATCGGCAACGTCATCGGCGCCCGGGTCCCGATCGCCCCTTGCGGCCGCCACGACGACGCACCGCAAGCTTCTCTTCGCGGTAGAGCCGGAACAGCTTCTTGTGGTTGATCACATAGCCCTACCGCTTGAGCAGAACGTGGAGGCGCCGATAGCCAAAGCGCGGCGCTCCTGCGCGATCACCCTCATGCGTTGGCGAAGGCCGGCATCGTCCGCCCGGATCGTCTGGTATCTCATGGTCATGCGACGGCAGCCGATGACTTTACACGCCCGCAGTTCGCTCATCCCGAAGGCTCCACGGAGATGGGCGACAGCTTTCCGCTTGGCCGCTTGCGTCACCATTAATGGGATGGTCCGCACCGTCCTCCTCCCTCAT
>NZ_JBPZPT010000008.1:0-112548 GCF_056156565.1 Bradyrhizobium sp. JHI2711 | reverse complement strand
AGCCATCAGCAATGGTGGCCTGAACGCCCCAGTGGGTGCCGGCGTCTTCGACCTGTCCAAGGGCGCCTTCCCCACCAATGTCTATCAGAATGCAAACTATTTCCGCGACGTCGTGTTCGCTGCGGGCAACGTCATCTCACTACTTAGCAGTTCCACAGTCTATGTCAGTGAGACGGGAGGGATGGCTACCATCACCGTCGTACGCTCCGGCGACCTCCAATCTCAAGCAACCGTGGAGTACACGACGAACGAAATCGGCACCGGCGGCACAGCTACGGCAGGCCAGGACTTCATCCAGCCCACGTTTAATGGCCGGTCGAACACCGGTCAGGTCGTCTTCAACCCGGGAGAGAGCACCAAGAGCTTCACCATCTCAATTGTGAACGATCAGCTCACCGAGGGTAACGAGACGTTCGCGGTCGGGCTTCAGAATCCCGGTTCCGGTTCTCTCGGGACCCCGCGCACAGTGCTCGTGACCATCATCGACAACGACTCGCCCGTCGCGATCTCAATGGCGGACGCGGCGATAAGCGTTACCGAGAATACACAGACGGCAACGATTACGCTGCTGCGCAGCGGCAACACCAGTCAAACAGCTACTGTCGGCTTCACGACAAGCAACGGCAGCGCCCTCGCGGGTTCCGACTACACCGCCTCGTCAGGCACGGTGACTTTCGCTGCTGGCCAGGTGACCCAGACGATCACGGTACCGATCATCAACGATGCGACACCGGAGAATGATGAGACCTTCACGGTCACGTTGAGCAACCCGACCGGTGCCACTTTCGGCGCCGAGACAACGACGACTGTGAAAATCCTGGATAATGACAACCCCAATCTCGGCAATCTGGCGGGTGAGACGTACGTGACGGGACTGGGCCAGGGGTATGCCGGCGGGCCAACGGCGATCGATTGGACTCCAGACGGCCGCTACATGCTGATTGCCCAAAAGGACGGCGTGGTGCGTGTGGTGGACAACGGAGAACTTCGATCAACTCCGCTGATCGACATTTCGAGCGAGGTAAATGACGTCAATGATCGCGGACTGCTGGGTATCGCGGTGAACCCGAATTTCGCAACGAACCCCTATGTCTACCTGCTCTATACCTACGATCCACCCGAAACGGCGGGCCAGCCCGGCCTTGCCGGCCCCGATCAGGCCGGCAACCGACCTGCTCGCCTGGTGAGGGTCACCGTTGACCCAACCACAATGATTGCCGATCCGGCGAGCGAGGTAGTGCTGGTCGGAAAGAACAGCATCTGGGCCTATACGAGCCGTCCCGACGTAAACAGCACAGGCGATCCGAGCATCGCTCCTTCCGGCATCGTCAACGGCACCACGATCACAGCTCCGGCGAGCCAGATCGAGAGTGGATCGCAGGACAACGATCCGGATCGGACCGGCATCCAGAACCAAAACATTCGTGACTATCTGGCGACTGATAGCGATTCGCACGGCGTAGGCGCTGTTCATTTCGGCCCGGACGGCTATCTCTACCTCACCGTCGGCGATGGCGTGTCGTACAACTTCGTCGACCCCCGGGGAGTGCGCGTCCAAGACATCCACAATCTATCGGGCAAGTTGTTGCGGATCGATCCCGTTACAGGTGAGGGAGTGCCCGGCAATCCGTTCTATCAGGCAAGCGATCCAAACAGTAATGCGTCGAAGGTGTTCTACTACGGTGTTCGCAACGCGTACCGCTTCAGCTTCGATCCAGTTACTAATCTTCCTGTGCTCGGAGATGTGGGCTGGAACAGCTGGGAAGAGCTGAATACGGGGCCAGCCGGCTCGAACTTTGGATGGCCCTATCTCGAAGGCCCCGACAGGACCGGCAGCTACCAAAATCTCGCGCAGGCGATCACCTTCTATAACAATGGCAATCGGAACAATACGTCAGACCCGCCCGCCGTATTTCCGATCCTGTCTCTAAGCCACGGGGCCCCCGACAATGCCCACGTGATTACCGCGGGGGATTTCTACAATCAGAACACCATTTTTTTCGACGATGTCCAAAACGGAACGATCTTCGCTGCGACCCTGAACGCAAGCCGGCAGGTCACCAGCGTCCAGTTGGTGGACAACGTACAAGGCATCGTCGACATGCAGAAGGGCCCTGATGGCTGGATGTACGGGGCCAATTTGATTGACGGCACTATCCGACGTTGGGTCGACCCCTCAGCGGTTACGGCGCTGGGGCTCGCAGCGTCGTCCTAGCAGGCGCCGGTCACGGCTTTCCCCCATCGATGACGATCTGCTGGGGCGGCTTACGACTTCGGTCGATAAGGCGAGCTTTTGCACGATTGCGCGTCAGCGAACTACCCTGTCGTTTTGACCAATGATCGAGATTTCGGCGATGGACCTCAGACGGGCGAGCCGGCGTCGCGCCACCAATTCCGGACCAATGGTCAAATCGGCTCCACGGTACTCGCGCCCAAGGCTGAGATCTTGCGAAACTCCGCTCAAGGTGCCCGCCACATAGCGTTGAACCACTCGTACATACGCTTCGGCACCGACCATCACGGCTCGGCCAAAAATCCTATGCAAATCGTCCCCTGGTTCGTATCTCGAATGCACTGTCTCAAAGATCGGCCCGCTGTCGACGCCGGACGTGCATTCGTGAATGGTCGCACCGAGCATGTCCAACTCGTCGTTGACTACAGGCCAAAAGCTGCACGCGGTTCCGCGATACTGCGGGCTAATACCTGTATGCAGATTGATGCAGATATCGGTTGCAGAGTCGAGGACCGCATTCTTCACGACCGACGTGCCGTAAATAAGAATCGCATCGGGGCGTCTCTGCCGCAGGACTTCCAAGCTTGCGGTGCCGTTTATGCCCTCGACATAGTCGATTCGATCAGATGCATAGAATGTTTGAGCCTTTTGCCCCAACAGACTTTCAAGTGACCGAGTCCGGGCCTCATCGTCTCGAGTCATCTTGAGAAAGACAGCACGGGTTGCCTTTCCTAAGAAATGCACCAACCCCTTCCGTACGGCGCGCCGCAGTCTTGTTCTCCGTGCTGACCGGTCCACAATGATGCGGTCAATGGAGAGTCCAGCGCAAAGCATGTTTGCGACATAACGATGTTCTGGGCCATCCCGCGTCAGAATCACTATTCTCTTTGGTTCGGGCTGCCCAGCTACCATAGCCAATCTCTCGCACACCGTAGTACAGGCATAATCCGGAGCTTGAACGGAATCTCTTCTGGCGCGGCGTTCCCCAGGCTAATCCGATAGAAAATGTCAGCCGCTGGTTTAAAGCGGTTGCTTTTCGCATGCACTAGAAAGATCGCCTTGTGATTACGCCGTGCGGCGCGCAGCGCACCTTCGGTCGCGTCCAATGCATTCCCATAAGGAATACTCAGGCATTGAACCGTTTGTCCCGATAACTTCTCCAGAAGCTCTCGGCTTTGCACGATCTCGGTCTCCAACTCGCTCGATGAAAGCGAACGAAAGAACGTGTGGCTCATCGAGTGGTTTCCTACTTCAATCCCTAAGCTCGCAAACCGCTTGATATCGGTGATATTAAGAAAAAGCTTCGATGTACGCCGGAGCTCCAATTCATTGGTGCCCATTGCGGTACACAGCTGCTGCTTCGCCTCCGCAATTTGCGCCTGAGTCCATTTTGAAATCACGTTGGCGATGAGCCTAGGGACTGATGTTGGTCCGGTTTCGTTGATGTTCAGGAGAGCTATCAGTTGCTGTTTACCGAGCACCACCGCTGCCAACGATAGGATATTATCCACTGGCAATCTGCTTCCGAGCAGCGTTGTCGGATTGACGAAGAACAGCGAAGGTGCATTTGCCGCTTTAAGGACAGTACTTGCGGTATCGAGAACTGAGCGATATGCGTCATCGAAGGTGATCAGCAAAGGTTTACGCGGCAGAGTGCCACTTACAAGGTCCGATCCGCTCACCACGTCAAAATGACGCGCGAAATACTTGACGTGCTTCTCAAAAACCTCTGGCCTTGTAACAACTCCAAGCTTGCCGGTTAACGGGTCTTCATGGTCCGCGATATGATGATAGACCACAATGGTAACGTCGCGCCGCATCAGTGGCTATCCCTGGCGCGAGCGGGATAACGCGTCCCCTAACGGACGTTCCACAGCAGCTACCTCCTCTGGCAGGTTGTTGCGCGGATTACCGCGCGCTCTCCTCACGCCGACATTGCTCCAGCCATTCACCCAACGTTGACGATGCTGCCAGACATAGCGCCAGTTTCGCGCCTTTTCACGCAAATCACTTCTGCCGGAGATCAGGCCGGCCGTTCCGTACGCAAGCAAGCGAAGGAGGGGGAGAAGCATGTAAAGTGTCTTGCCTGCGAGAATCGTCGCAGCAGAATTGTGACGCCGCAACAGCGTGATCCGGCCGGCAAGGACCTTGATGCGTTGCTCTGCTTGATCGGGCTCGGAAGACTGGCCGTAATGAATGATGGTAGCTGCAGGCGTGATGGTTGGGGATGCACCAAGCTTGCGCGCCCGGCGGCACAAGTCCGCTTCTTCACCGTACATGAAAAACTCGGGATCAAAGCCGTCAAGTCGCTTCCAAAGTTCGCGGTCTATGAGAAGAAAGCAGCCCGTGACAATGTCGACTGCACGAATGCTGTCACGCTTCCAACCGCCGTATCCTTCGGGATTGAAAACCGAGCTGCTGCGCTTCAAGCTGGTCAGACCAGTAGCAAAACAGAAGATGCTCCATAAGGTGGCATCTCCCCAACAGGAGCCAGGATTCAAGCGGCCGTCAGACAGCACGGTGCGCCCGCCCCAGATCCCAAAGCGCGGATTCGCATCGGCGAACTCGTGCAGATGATCGATTGCGTGATTCAAGATCAGGGTGTCCGGGTTGAGCAACAGAAACCGGCGCCCCCGCGCCCGCATCGCGGCGATGTTGTTGGCGCCGGCAAACCCAAGATTTTCTTGCGACGCGATGAGCTCGAGTTGAGGGAAGTTTGCGCGAATGGCTTCCGGAGATCCGTCTGTTGAAGCGTTATCGAAAACGATGACTTCGTAGAGTACTGTCGTTGTTTGTGCCAAGACAGATCGAATACATTCGAGCGTCATGGTGCGCGTGTTGTAGCTCACGATGATGATCGAAATGTCGGGCTCAGCGGCCCCATAAATTGCATCCGACATGGGATTCAGCCTCATGCGATACGTCCGGCCCCCCCTTCAATGTTCGACCGAACCCATCTTCGACAACCATCTCGCTCGAACGCGATTTGTCAGGCCCGTCCTTCCTGATGGTCGCCAAACCATCCGGAATTGGCTCATCAATGTGGTGAGTGCCTGGCGACCCAGGTCGGCCATGCTAAGTGCGCGCTCCTGTAAACACGAGCTTTTCCCGGTTCCTTCGCAACTGCACCGCCCGGTCGCTGCGTGCGGCCCGGGCCGGCCACCATTTTACCACCCACATCCACTGCGAATCCCAAGCTCAAATGGAAACGACAGCCTTCCTCGTCTTCTGTATGGCATAACCGGCTGGAACCCACTATTAAACATTTATATTATTAAATTGGTTTAATTTGCAAGTTATTATTTCCGGACGGGCGACCTTAATCCGAGAATGCAAGCCGCGGGGCTGGGGCAGGAAAATGGATCAGCGGATCCGAGGCTGAGGAAGCAAACTCCCCGGGACGAGCTGGCCATTGACGATGGTTGCACTCCTGACGTTTTCCCATTTGGTGATCGTCATTGTTCCGCCGCCCGCATTGTTGATCAGAAATGCGCCGTATAGGAACGGGCCAACGAAATACACATCCTTAAGGGAAACAGTGACGTTCATGCCATCGGGATGCATTCGCAACCCGTAAGGTCCGCCCCAGAACAGGACGTTCTCAAAGCTAACTGAGCCCCCTAATCCATCAGCGTAGAAGAATCCGGCCGTTGCATTGGTGTTGTTGTAGGTCTTGAATGTTGTATTGCGAACCGTGATGGCGTTGGTTTTGCCAGGATCATAACACTGAAGCCCGTCTGCGTGATCGCCCGGCAAACCTTTGGTTTCGATGTAGACGCCATCAATGTTGATGCCGCCAATACCGTCGGAGCCAATACACCGGAATCCCTCGTTGGATCGAATGCGGGAATTTTTCAGAGTGCAATCCCCGCAAACGACCGAGCTTCCATCGTTGTTGTGGTCCCAGGAACGATGCTCGACGACTTCACCGTTGCTGAAGAACTTCCCGTAACGGGTGTATGGCTCGGAGGAATTTCCAGCAAAGCGGGGGTCATCAAATGAGAGTGGAGGAGCCGACGCAGGAGAAGGCAAACGCGAGGAGGCAGGACCTGGCGCTTGGCTGGAGGAAAGTGTTTGATCCGCCAGTGCGGAACCGGCGTAACACAAGCCGGCGGCTATTTGCGCCCAGCCAAAGCCTCGCCAACGCGATAATTTCTGCACAGATTTCCCCTTCAAATGATTGCGACCATGCGGATTGCGCGTTCACACCGCAGGCGATCTTAACCAGAGATATTTCATTGAATGGTTGTCGGGTTCATGCTCCCTTCCCTTCGATCCTCGCCCACAGAATGTGGCGTGGCATTTGTACCCGAACCCAGCGATAGTGAACGCGCGACCATGGTTTGATTTCGGGTGATAGATTGTCGAGAACGAAATCGCCATTTCGCGTGCGCACGAGAAGCACGAGGTGGTGCTCTCCGGAACTGACGACGACTTCGCTCAGTAGCAGGACTCGCGCAGGCCAGCCGCGCCGAAGCAATTCGTGGCGCTTGCTCACGGCGTAGTCATTGCAATCGCCGTGCTTCGGGTTGATGACCCATTCCTCGCCGGCAAGGCCGAGCTCGTTGCGCGCCGGCACGATGGCGAGATTGACCGCGCGATTGACCTCCTGCAGAGCCGCCCAGCGGTCCTCGGTCAGCCGGATCGGCCCACCACGAAACGAGCGCGGCGGAAGACATTCCGCCTCGTAGCGCAGGCAGAACACCGTGTACGCAAGGGGCGGCAGCGTCGGGTTTCCCAGTTCAATGTGCTGCCCTGACCGCGGCGTCGCCGGCAAGGACATGCGCCCCGCCCCCGCCCATTGAACTCCTCCGAGCATGATAGCGACCGCCACGACGGAGCCGAAGGTTCGATACATCTGCCGATCCCCTCGCAAACGCAAAACTGAGGCTCGGATCCGCTGGCAGGCTGACACCGACAGTCCCGCGGCAACCATATTTCATCTTTAATTTATTTAATTTAATTGTCAATTAAATATAATCGGCAGGAAGAAATAATCCGTTTGCGCATTATCCAGTACAGCCACAAGCAGATCGCCCCCGCAGACGCGTCCCGGCCCCCGGCGCATCGCCGGCAAATAAGGCAACAATTTAACGGCTCCGACGAATTAATCGTTGATTTAATGTGCCCCCCGGCAGATCGTATTCCGAACGACCTCTCCGCCTCACAATCGAGATTGCATATGCCGGAAGAACTGCTCGTCATTTTGGGGGCTGAAGCCATCCTGCTTGTCTTCGTCACAGCGATGACTCTGCACAACAAGCGAATGGATGTGCTGAGCGGGCTGCACCGCCGGGCGGCTAGCTGGTCCGCCGGCCAACACAGCAAGCCTGCGCCATACTCGGTCCGTGCGCGCGCAGGAGCTTTGCTGTCGGCGCTGACGACGTGGATCGGTATTGCCAAGCTCACCCCAGCCAATCTCTGGCGGCTGCTCAGACACGCCCAATCAAGCCTGACGAAGGTGCGAAAGCTGTCCACCCTTGTGGCTCGTTCCTGGCGGCCAGAGCGCCCTCAAGCCACGCCGTCCACCTCCAGCCTCATTGCAGGGGCTCGTCGTCAGCTCGGTGCTCGTTGATGCGGCCAACGTTGCGGTCTACCCCGCATCGACTCGATCGATCTCGCGGCGCAATCTTGAGCTCCGGGCGGTCGAAGCCAAACGATAGGCTTCGGATGCAATGCGACGAGCGGCGAGCCATCCGCAGCGAGCAGCTCTCCTCGGTGTTCACCCAGCTCACGGCACGCCTGCAAGCCCGTCGTTATCTTTTCATTTGGGCTTCTTTTTCGTCTTGAACATCAATGTTGTTCGCAGCAATGGACACACTCTTGAGATTCCTCTCAGCCCCGAGTGCGGGTCCACTCGGGGCTGTGTCATTTCAAATCCAAAGGGCTCAGCGCTCTTTGAATGCGCGCTGCGCCTGATCGTGTAGCGGCTTGAGCAGGTAGGACAACGCGGTCCGCCCTGCCGTCTTGATGAAGACCTCGACAGGCATGCCGGGCAGCAACTTGGCCGAGCCGAGCTTCACCAGCTCTTCCGTCTTCAGCAAGACGCGGCCTGTGTAGTAACTCGTGCCGGCACGCTGATCCTGCGTGATGTCTGCCGAGACCATGCTGACCTCGCCGTCGATTTCGGGCGTGGTCTTCTGGTTGAACGCTGCGAAGCGCATTGTAGCGGTCTGCCCCACGTAGACCTGATCGATATCCTTCGGTGCGATCTTGACTTCGACCGCGAGCGAGTCCGCGTCAGGAACGATCAGCATGATTTGCTCGCCCGGAGAGATCACCCCCCCGACCGTGTGGACGCTGAGCTCGTGGACGCGACCGGATTGTGGCGCCCGGATATCGACCCGATTCAACTGATCCACCGCCGCAGTCTTGCGTTCGCCCAGCTCGGAGAGTTTCGAGCGGGTTTCGATCAGGTCCTTGCCGACCTCGGTACGGAGGTCCTGGTCGATCTGAATGATCTGGAGTCCGATTTCGGAGATCTTGCCCTTCGACTGAGCGATCATTCCTGCGAGCTGGCTGCGCTCGCCCTCGATGCGGGCGGAGTCGCGCTCCAGGGAATTGAGCCGGGTGATCGGCACCAGGTTCTTCTGCCAGAGGCTGCGCACGCCCTCCAGCTCCTGTCGGATGAACTCCACCTCCTTCTGCTTGGCCTCCGTCTGCCCCATATAGCCCTTGATTTCGTTCTCCAACTGCGCGCTCTTCTCCTGCAACTGCGCTTTTTGGCCGCTCCTCGCCTGACGACGCAGGTCGAACAGCTTCCGCTCCGCGGCGATTGCACGGCTCGCCTCGGAGTTGCTCTCTTTGGCTCGGTCGAGCAGTACCTTTGGAAACACGACCTGCTCGGCACTGTCGCGCTCGGCCTCGAGACGGGCCTGCCGCGCCAGCAATTCGTCGATGCTATTGGTGACGATCGTCGCATTCGCGAGCGTCTGCGTCTCGTCGAGGCGGATCAGAATGTCGCCTGCATTGACCCGATCGCCCTGGCGCACGCGCAACTCTCCGACGATTCCACCTGTGGCGTGCTGGACCTTCTTGACGCTCGAATCCACCACGACCACGCCCTGCGCGATCACCGCGCCCGACAACTGGGAAGTCGTCGCCCAGCCGCCGACCCCAAAAGTCACCAAAGCGAACATGATCATTCCGACGATCATGTAACGTTGGATGGACTGCAACGCCGGCGCTATCTGATCGTTCATCGGCCGCCTCCTTGAGCTTCTGCGACGACCTTCAGCGGCACCGGAGTCCGCAGCACTCTCTTGAGTACCTCCTCTCGCTTGCCGAAGGACTGAACTCTGCCTTCGCCGAGGCACAATACATGGTCCACACCTTCCAGCGCCTTCGGCCGATGAGCGACAACGGCCACAATCCCTCCGCGGCGTCGCACGTTCAGGATCGCCTCCGTCAGAGCCTCCTCGCCCTCCGCATCGAGATTGGAAGAGGGTTCGTCAAGCACGACCAGGAAGGGTTTCCCGTAAAAAGCGCGCGCAAGCGCGATACGCTGCCGCTGCCCCGCCGACAGCGCCAGCCCTCCCTCGCCGATCTTCGTGCTGTACCCGTCCGGCAGTGAGAGGACGAGGTCATGCGCGCCCGCGGCGCGGGCGGCTTCCAGAACAGCGGCGGCGGTTGCGTTCGGGTCGAAGCGTGCAATGTTCATAGCAATGCTGCCGTCGAACAACTCTACGTCTTGGGGCAGATAACCGATGTGCTTGCCGAGGTCGTCCGAAGACCAGTGATCGAGGGCGGCGTTGTCGAGCCGGATCCTGCCTCGAATGCACGGCCACACGCCAACCAGCGCACGCGCCAGCGTCGACTTGCCGGATCCGCTCGGACCGATGATTCCGACCGCCTGCCCACTCCGCAGCTGGAATGACACTTCGCTGAGAGTGGGTCTCTCGGAGTTCGGAGCACTGATATAGAGGTTCTCGGCGCTAAGGGTTTCCACAGGCGCAGGCAATGCCAACCGCTCCTCCTCCTGAGGAAGAAGTTTCAGCAAGTAATCGAGTCGTTGTCCCGATTGGCGCGCCGCGACGAACCCCTTCCAGTTCGCAATTGCCATTTCGACAGGCGCAAGGGCCCTCGCGGTGAGGATCGATCCGGCAATGATGATGCCGGCCGTCGATTCCTGGTTGATGACGAGGACGGCGCCAACGGCAAGAACCAGCGATTGCAAGATCGCGCGGAAAATCTTCGAGGCACCACCGAGTCCGTTTGCGACATCGCTGGCCCGTTCATGGGCTGCGAGGTACTTTGCGTTGGCATCCTGCCAACGCAAAGCCGCCTGTTGCCGCATACCCATGGCCTGCAGAACTTCGGCATTGCGCCGTCCCTCGAGCGCGAGGGCAGTTCGCGAAATGGCAAGACGCGAGCTCGCCTTTGCCGGACCTCGGGTACGCGTTTCCGTGAGCATCGTAATGCCGACCAGCACCAACGCACCAGCCAGCGCAGTGATGCCAATCCAGAAGTGAAAGAGGAAGCAGACGCCGAGATAGATCGGCATCCAGGGCAGATCGAAGAGCGCCGTCGGCCCTCCGCTCGACAGGAAGCTGCGGACCTGATCGAGGTCCCGCACCGGCTGCAGGCCATCGCCATCCGCTCTGGTCTTCAAAGGCAGGCGAACAAGAGCCTCGAAGATGCGAACCCCGAGACTTTCATCGAAATACCGGCCCACCCGGGCGCTGATCCTGCTCCTGACGAAGTCGAGCCCGCCCTGAAACAGGTAGAGCACCGTTGCCAGACCCAACAGAGCGACAAGAGTCGGTATACTGCGTCCGGGCAGCACCCGATCGTAGACTTGCAGCATGAAGAACGAGCCGGTGAGCATGAGAAGGTTGCTCATGCCGCTGAATGCCGCTAGCGCCCAGAAGATCCGGCGGCAAGACCGCAGGAACGCCGACAACTCTGACTGCGACTCGTCATAGTGATCCACTGGCCGGGGTCGACCAGCGAATATCCGTGACCGCAGCACTTCGATCAGGCCCTTTGCCCAGCCGACCAGTTGCGGCGTCTGCAGTTGAGCGTTTTCCGCCCACTGCCGTCCGGCTGACCAGAGTCCTGATATGTAAAGAACTGGAATTCGATAGAGATTTGCGGGCGGGGGGAATACCCCCCGCCGTCCAAAGTCAATCATGGCTTCTGCCCCTGAAACGCGCCTTTGTTGGAAGATCCCTCAAGAGATCCCCAAGGCAGTTGTTGAAGATTGCTCTCTGTGGATGCCGTCCCCTACGCGAAGTGGAAGTCGTTGCTGGTCAACGAGCCGAGCTTGGCGTTCTTCAGCGTGAGCGTATCGCTCCCCGTCGCGATCACGACATCGGTGCCGGACTGCGTCGCGTGAGAAAGAACGCTGGCAAAACTGTCGAACACACTCTTGCTGAACTCGATCGTGTCGTGAGCAGGTCCGCGGGCAACGAAGCCCTTGATGACGTCGTTGCCGAAGTTCGCGCCAAACACGAAAGTATCGGCCTGGCTGCTGCCAACGAAAGTGTCATCGCCGGAAGTGCTGGTCAGGGTCGTGTTGCCCGGCGAAGCGATGAACGTACTGCCCGCAATAGCCGCGTTGCTACCGGTTGCAGTGGATGACGTAGCTACGCTGGACGTACCGATCTGCCCGTCACTGTTCAGGTCCTGATGGAAGCTGGTCTCCAGCGTCTTGAGGCCAGAGTCCGTACCCGACACCGAGCCACCGTCCGTGGAGCCGGTCAGGGAGCTGACATGAGACACGTAGTTGCCGTTATTGTCGGTATTCCACGCAGTGTACTGACCGGTGCTCGTCTCCTTCCAGGCAACTTGATAGCCCGTCGCCGTCTTCTCCGCTCCAATGGGAGTCCAGGTGCCATCGGACCCGCCCACGAAATCCACGCCGTCATCCTTTAGCGCCGGGCCAGTGCCGGTGCTGCCGTTGAGGTAGTATTTGCCGCCACTCTCAACGAGACTTGTCACACCAGCCGATTCGACGACCTTGCCAGTCGTCGGGGTTGGCGACGTCGGGATGGTCGCAGTGGAAGTACCTACCTGCCCGTCACCGTTCAGATCCTGATGGAAGCTCGTCTCGAGCGACTTAAGGCCAGAGTCAGTACCCGACACCGAGCCACCGTCTGTGGAGCCGGTCAGGGAGCTGACATGGGACACGTAGTTGCCGTTATTGTCGGTGTTCCACGCCGTGTACTGACCCGTGCTCGTCTCCTTCCACGCAACCACATAGCCCGTCGCCGTCTTCTCCGCACCGATGGGAGTCCAGGTGCCATCCGACCCTTTCACAAACTGCACACCGTTGTCCTTCAGCGTGGGACCCGATCCGGTGCTGCCATTGAGGTAATATTTGCCGCCGCTCTCAACGAGAGTTGTCGCGCCAGCTGACTCGACCACCGTGCCGGCAGTCGGCGACGTCGGTGACGTCGGCGAGGTCGGTGTGGCTGGCGCCGAGGTGCCGGTGATGCTGGCGGTGAACGCAGTGGACGCCGGGCCGGTATTGCCTGCTGCATCCGTTGCCGTCGCGGTAAGGCTGTGCGAACCGGCCGCAAGGGCGCTGGTTGTATAGCTCCACCCGCCGGTGCTGTTGGCAGTCGCGGTCCCGATCTGGGTCGTGCCGTCGAACACCTTCACGACGCTGCTCGCTTCGGCACTGCCCGACATCACCACCTGATTGGCGGTGTTCACGGTATGGCTGGCAATGGTCGGCGCAGTCGGAGCCTTGGTATCGATAGTGATTGCCAACGCAGACGACGCCGCGCTGGTCTGACCCGACGAGCTGGTCGCCGTTGCGGTCAGCGTATGTTTGGCGTCGGTCAGGATCTTGGTGATGTAGTCCCAACTGCCGCTCGAGTCCGTAGTCGTCGAACCAATTTGGGTCGTACCGTCGTAGATCTTGACCGTGCTGCCGGCAGCCGCGGTGCCCTTGAGCTCGATGGTATTGTCGTTGGTAATCTTGTCGCCAGCGGTGCCGCTGTCGGTCGAGAACGACGCGATAGTCGGAGCATCCGGCACGGTCGGCGTGCTGGGTGCGGTCGGTCCTTCAACCGGAAGCGGAGGCGGGATAAGGTCGCCCGGGATGAGTTGACCGTCCACGATCGTTGCGTAGCGAACATTCTCCCATTGCGTGATGTGTATGTTCGCATTGACCTCCTCCAACCAAAGCGCGCCATACGCAAATGGCCCCACAAAATACACGTCCTTGAGGGCGAGGTAGTCATCGTGACCGGCTCCTGCGTCCGCGGCAATGCGCAGACCAAATGGGCCACCGTCGAACACCACGTTATTGAAAGTGAACGTTCCGCTATAACCATCTGCGATGAACAGCCCAGCAGTGGCATTCTGGTCGTGCGATACAATCGTCGAGTTTGTAATGGTCAGATTCCCGGTGGCGCCGGGAGCATAGGCCTGAATTCCGTCGGCGTGATCGCCCGACAGTCCCGTTGTCTCGATGTACGTATTGTTGATGGTGACATCACCGCTGCCCCCAATGCGCACGCCTTCCCTTGAAGAAATACGGACGTCGTCGATGGTGAACGAGCCGCTCCCTCCGACGGCGACAGTGTCGCTCTGGTCGGAAATGCTCACACCCGAAATCGTCTCTCCATTTCCAAGCCAGACCGTCCCCGAATTGGTCTGGTCGCTAAACATCGGATCATTCCATGTCAGAGGAATGGATGCCATCTAGTTTTCTCCTGTTAATTTCAATCTGGTTTGCCCCTGGCACGCGCCCAATTGTTTCCCCAAGCGACGCGACCCCAAGTGCGACTCTGCTGGCGCAGCGCCGTTGGGGTGCGTCTTCCCGGCGGGTGGAGGCTTTTTTGCGACGACACGACGGCTCACCCAAGGTAATTTCCTGAGCTACCCTAGACACATTCGCATCGCGCGAATTAAATGCCGGAAATTTCTTCAGTCCGATCAACCACTCGTGCACCGCATTGAACGAGGGCCACACGGAGCGGTCGAAGATATACAAAAGTATGCCGGAATCGATGTTACGCCTTCGCCACTAGACAACAGCTTACCAAGTGTCGTCGACGGCGCCACAGCAGAAAACCAATTAAATATTTCGATCCACAAGATTATCCACCGCCAAACACGACATAATTTTTGCCCGGACAATCAAGAGCGCAAGCGTCGAGCAAGAGCATTTGAGCACACATCGCGCTGCGAACAATCCGAACCCATATTGCCCGATTCAGGTAATGGCCCATCCAGCGCCATCCAAAAACGCCAAGCAAAGCAAATACCGTTGCGGACACACCATTCAGATCGAGAGTTACGAGCGCGCGCCGATTATCCTGATCGTTGATGTCCCCCGAGCCCAGCACACAGTGACCCGCTTCCCCGGCAGGGTCGCAACAAGATGTTCGATCAGGTCCTGCCGACGACCTGGCCATACTCTGCCGCGTCTGACTGATGCAAAGTCAAGCCACCGTCGTCGGTCTGCACCGATCAGAAACTCAGATCTCGAAAGCTCGCGTCAAGAAATTCGGCAACATGCTTTCTCGCCAATAATGCGTTCAAACCCGCGATCTGCTTCTCGTCGATAGCTCGACTGCTGACAGATCTCACGTTTGCCACAACATTCGACGGATTGGATGAGAAAAAGATGACGATCCCGTTTTGATTTGCATTCAGCGCATGAGCCAGCAGTAGATGAGCCAGTTCTGTCGAATCGCGTGGATCTACCTGCGTCAGCGAACGCCATTCAGCCGCCATCCGCTCATCGGACAACAATCGATCAAGCAGTATTTTAAATCGGCTGGTAAGAGACGAATGCGTAATCACGAGGCGGTTAGTTGCCGGAACTTTCCTGACGTTCATATTCCAGATGGCATTTGGAATCTGCACAACGTCGAACAGCGCTGCATGTCTTTGGAGGATGGACACCGTCTCCTCTATGCCTGTCGCTATGCCAATGGCGCGAACCTTCCCTTCACGCTTGAGATCATCGAGAAGACGGATCAGGTCCGTTTCCTCTACGTCGGCAGCGCTGCACTCGTGCAGGAGTAGAATATCGAGATAGTCTGTACGCAATTCCTTGAGACTAGTCTCGACACTTTTTCGGAACTCCACGAGACCAAAGGCTCCGAAACGCGGCAGATAGTTGGACGGCACAGGCAGGTAATTCTTTGAGCTTGGCGCGACATTGTGCAGAAGACGAATGCTACGACCCATTGCGCGGACATGAAGTGCATGACTTTGTGGGACAATGCCCGCCTTGCTTGCCAGAACCAGGCGCTCCCGCTTTCGCGCCGCCAACTCTCCCAGAATGCCCTCTGCGCGACCGGCGCCATACATTCGCGCAGTATCAAAATATGTGACCCCACAATCCATAGCTGCTTCGAGCAACTTAAGAGCCTCACGGCGGGTTCGTCGCTTGCTCAACAGTGCGCCGGATCCAAAACCTAGGGGGAGCATGTTTCGCGGAAGGATTTCTCGAAACGGCGCGGCAGCAGCCACCGTCATGACGCGCCTCCGGCTAGTCCGAATGCAGCTTCTCGCTTTGTTTGGGCGACGGTGCTCACCGCATGATGGCATGCGCGCGCGGTCAGAGCGAGAATGGTCAACGTGGGATTTTGCGTGCCCTGGGACGGGAAACAGGCACCATCCGTAACGTACAATCCCTGTGCGTCCCAGCACTGGTTATTTGGATCGAGCACGGAGGTCGCGGGGTCGATACCCATCCGGGCGGTCCCGCATTCATGAATCGCGGAGCCAGGCGGGGCCGGCCGTTCATTAACGCGGCTCAACGTCACGCCAGCTGTTGCGGCGATCTCGCGTATGGCAGCTGCCTGATCGCGGGCACGCGCCAAATCCGCTTCGCTATAGCGGCAGTCGATATGCAATACGGGGATTCCCCATATATCCCGTCGCGTAGGATGTAGCATTACTCGGTTTTCGGCACGAGGAAGCATTTCACCGAAGCTAACCGCAGTAAAATGGGAACGCCCGTGCCCTCCTGGAAATTGATACAACTGCACGCCAAAACCTCGCCCGCCGAGGGGCGCGGGCCCGTCGCGCGCATCGAAGCGTGGAAGGTAAATCGCGCACCCATCTTCGAGCACTGGGCTGGGCTTCAGCGGCGCACCTCCACCCCACCCAGTTACGACAATATGGTCCATCAAGTAGCGCCCCAGCGCGTCAGATCCTGCACCGAGCCCCTGGCCCCCTTTGGATGAACGCGAAAGCAAGAGTATTCGTGTCGACTCTAACGAGGACGCGCACAGAAAGACCAACGGAGCGCAAGCACGTACGTCGGTTCCACTTTGTTGATCGAACCAGACTACGCCGCCTACGCGACCTGATCGATCAACATCGATTTGCCGTACGACTGCGCCCTCACGGCATCGAAGGCGCCCTGTAAGAGCAGCAGTTTCCAAGGCATCCAGCGGTGCGGCAAAGCGCGTGAGCATCGGCCGCGAGTGAGGCCACCGTGCGCGGATCGCTGCCATCAGCGCGAACTGATTCGGTGAAGGTTCAAGTTCTCGCGAGAGGTGACTGTCAGGCTGCCATGGTACGCCATCCATGGCACCGGCAAGCGCTAGCCGTCGCTCGACCATCGAATACCAGGGGTCCAACTCACCCGGCTCTAGCGGCCAAGGCGCGCTCAATCCATCGCACGGCGCAAGGTCGGAGGAGTTCAGCCGATAGTATTGCCGGCCGTGCCCTGGAAGGCCCACGCGTCCGCCGAGCTTTCGCGCGCGTATCCAGACAAAAGGTTGGCTCCGTGGCGTCACGTAAGGCAGGTCATGATCATCTACAAACGAGTCCGGTGCTCGGCCCCAGATGCTGCAGCGAGATTGGATGGGCTGGCGCAACATGCCGAGGCCTCTCAAGGCCATCTTGCCAAAGGGAACAACCGCAGGAGGGAGCAACCGAAGTGTCGCAGGGTCCGCGAGCCTACGGCTCATCCCGGCTATAGCTCGGCGCATCCCAGTCGTTCGCGGCGAATTCTGCCACCCGGCCTCAAGCACAAGCACGCGCAGGCCAGCCTCGGCGAGTAAGAGCGCCGCCAATCCCCCGGCGGCTCCCCCGCCGATCACGATCGCATCCTGCGCTCCCGGGCGCCGCAACTCCTCAATCGTCGTGGTACCTAATACACCTGAAAGCGCCGGCCCGATCTGCATGACAACTCCCTTCAAGCGAAAATTGGTCGGGGGCTAGCATGCCAAGCGGACAGCGATGGGCCACCAGCTGTAAACAGCGACTTAAGACAAATCCGTCGACCAACCCGGTAACCGAGCGCTCCAGGTTTAACGCTTAGGCGCAACCGCCCTGGCAATGCATGCAATGAAAGGGAAATTATCGCTTCCGCAAAACCATTACTCATGGCTTTGATTTTCTGTCACAAATTGCAAAAACGAATAATGATAGGCGCAGTTAAATACATCCGTCAACTGTTAATAGGCATTTAATTTTTGCATTGCACAAGCCAACCCATTTCTCCGAATATTCGGAGTGTGTAGCTCCTGCCAAAAGCACTACCTTCTCGCGGACAATACTCCCGGCCGGCTTTCAGCTAGAAACAATGCTTTAGACCCGATCCGCGACAACGGAAGACCCGATGTGGCAGCGTCCAGCCACTACCTGATGATGCCCGCGCGTTGGCAGCGGGGCGAGTTATTGGGACGTGCTGTGATTCTGCGGAGCGTGGTACTCTCGATCCGATCACGGAACGATAGGAGCGCAAGACATTTGCGGGAATCGTTCCTTGGCGGCTCACGGACAAAGGTCCGAGATGCGCAGGCGAATTGACCGGGCGAAGCTCACCTCACAGGTACTATGAAATCTGCAGTTCTCGCCCGCCGTACACTCTTGATCTGTCGATAACTTCACCTGTATTAAACTATCTGACGTCGAATACGCGTTGGCAGGTTGGGAATGCTTGCAGCACTTCACTACCACGCATGGCGCCGGGTGCGCGCCGCGTACTATGCCTTCGGATTGGCCCGGCTGCCTTTTGGCGACGCGCTGGGGCGTGCCGTTAGCGAGTGGGAGACTGCGCAGGGGTTCGGTGACAGCCCAAAAGCGAAATCCACTTGGGACGCCGAGTACAGCGATGGCCTCTGGACCTACATGCAGCGCGAAGTAGCTCGCTACTGGACACTCATTGGTTTCATGGACGCTTTTAGACGTGGCGGCGAGTACCTCGAGATCGGCTGCGGAGACGGCATGCTATTCGAGCGCTTCAAGCAGCTTGGATATGAACGCTACGTCGGAGTGGACATCTCTGACGTGGCAATCGAGAAGCTCCGTCTGTACAACGACGATCGCACTGACTTTTCTCAGGCTGACGGCGACGTGTACGAACCCGACGGCCGTTTCGATGTCATCGTCTTCAACGAGTCTCTTTTCTATTTGCGCGACCCCGTTCGGTCGCTCGAGCGTTACGCGCAATCACTCAAACCGGGAGGCTGCATCATCGTCTCGAACTACACCGCATCACGGCGATCATTGGCAGTGTTGCGGGAGGCAAAACGAGCATTCGAGGTGATCGACGAGGCCAAGACGACTCAACGGGCAATGTCCTGGCTTTGCACAGCACTGAAACCGCCAAAATACTAAATTCGCTAGTGATACCGCAAGCGCATGAGTTGGCGATAGAGCCCGAGCTTTGTGCTGATTTTCCAGGAAACGCCGCGCATCGCATCCGGATCGCGCAAGTGGCGGCGCATGTACTCCGCATCCATGTTGTTCGTCATACAAAGGCGGGAGTACAAAAAAGATTCGAAGCCGCGATGATATCCAAGCTGGATTGTAAAGAGGTGTGTGTAGCCAGCCCTCAGCGCGGCCTCCCAGACCCGTCGGGAAAACCGTCCATATGGGAAGGCGAAGAGAGCTACCTGTCGACCGAGGCGATCCTCGAGCATCGACTTGGACACACCGAGCTCGCGCTCGAGCTCTACGTCCGACACAGTCGTCAAATCGACGTGGGCCATGCCATGTGAGCCGATCGCAACACCCCCCTTGTCAAGCTCCTCGATCATGTCCCAACTCATACGTCCCGGCGAGCCTACAAAGTCTACCGGGATAAAGGACATGAAACCCGGAATACGACCGGTCGTCATGTAACGGGCGTAGACATGCGTATAGTCCGAAATAAATCCATCGTCGAAAGTCAACAGGACCGCGCCGGTGCCGTGGGATGTCGGATCGGAGCAATGCTCCAGAAAATTCTGGGGCGAGACCAGCGCTTCCCCGCAAAGTGCGAGATGCACTTCGAACGCCTCATGAGTCAGGCACCACGCGTTCGAAGGCGAGGCTTCCACCAGCTCATGATAATTCAAGACGATCATAGAGTTTCTATCAGATCTGAAACCCGCCGGGCCCAAGCCTGCCAGTTCAATCGGGCTTCGAAGGCGGCGCGGCTCGATTGTCTCAGGCGTGCCAGCCGATCCTGGTTAGCAAAGGTCTCGAAGATGACCGCCGCATAGTCCGCCTTCGTCGCGTTCGGGGGCAACAACAAGCCCGTCTCCCCCTTACGGACAGCGCAGGGGACGCCGCCAGTGGCCGGCGCAATGCTCGGTACTCCATAGGCCGCGGCTTCACAGAACACAATTCCATAGCAATCCGCCCGGGTCGGCAGCAGAAATAGATCCGCGTCCCGATAGAGTTGATCCAGTCGGTTGCGCTGTTCGCGATCACACTTGTCGAGATAAGGGATGATCGTCAGGCCATCCTGAGCAACTGACTTCGGCGGAGTACATCCGCAGATCACGAGCTCCGCCTCCATGCCCCTCTTCCTCAGTTCAGCGAGGACGCCGACCGCGATGTCAGCGCCCTTCTCCTCCCAGTTGGCGCCGATGAAGAGGAGACGGCAGGGACCCGGCTTGCGGCAACCTAGCACGGAGGCACGATCCGGCGCTTCTTCGAGGTTGGCGCCCCAAGGAATGACATGCACCCGGCTACGGTCGGCACCGTAGTCCCTGATGGCAGATTCGGCTGCCCATTCCGACGGGTAGAGGATCAGATCCGCGCGCGCGATCGTGTCCCGCTCCACGCGTTCAGCGATGTCCCGAGCACCTCGCGACAAGTTTCGATAGTTAGGATGGTAGTTCTCAATGAGCCGAAAGGTCGCGTCGGACGCATAGACGAGCGGAACGCCGTTAGGCACACTCCATGCGAAGGTAGAGCCGGCCGGCGCGAAGACGATATCGGGCGACACCGCTCGGATTTTACGCGCTGAGTCCGCTGCATACTGTGCAACGACCGCCCCCGCATGCAACGGGGAACGGCCGCGCCTGCGAAAGGCACGGCAAAGCCTGGAATACGTCTTGTATAAAGGCAGTATCGGTGCGCTCAACGGACCGATATGGACCACCTCATGACCTTCACCTGCGAGCGATCTCGACATGTGAAACGGGGTACCGGACCAGAACCTGACCAGGCGCCCATCCCCGATCGTGGCGAATGCAATCCGCCGTGCCGCCGGCCTGTCGGAGATGTGGTTTTGAGTCATTCTATTCACGCACACAGGGACCATCGACCACTTCGCCGGAAAGATCTCTCATGGAGCGAGCGAGCGATCGCTGGATAGAAGTAGCTTTTTCAAACCCGCAGTAAGCGACAGAGGCATAAGAGCCACGCCGGCTCTCATAACGAGAGGTACGTGTCCCGTTTCGGCAAATCCGCGAGCGTAGGTTGAGATCGATTTCATTCGTCTTCCCGAGTGCAGATAGATCCATCCCAGATCCTTGCAATGCCGAGCGATTGCACGATTTGCCGCTTCGAGTGCTTCGCGATCTCGCCGAAGCCCCTTCTTCTCGCTCACTGCCAGCTGCAGCAAGGACGACTTATCCTCCTCCTGGAATTTCGATAGGGTTGAATCCTCGAGTACCCGCATAACTGCGAGCTTGCGATCGACGTATCCAAATCCATGATGCTTCGAGATTCTCAGGTACAGTTCCCAGTCCTCGCCCGAACACCATGATTCATTATAACCTCTAAGCTCATCCAGAACAGTGCGCCGGATCAATACCGCAGTCGGCTTGATAGGCACTTCTTCCAGCAAACACAGATACATCTCACGGCTGCTGAAGAGAAAGACATCGAAATCAGAGCGCGAGCGCGATGCGAGCAGTTTCGGAAATGCACGCATGCTTGAGACAATTGACGACGTGGATCTGCCACGGTCGACCTCAACGTCACAGAACACCGCGCCAATCTGACGATGACGACGCAAAACATCGACGAGACTGCTGAGCATCTCCGGCTTCCACAGGTCATCCGAATCCAGATGAGCAATGATATCGCCGTTGGCGGCCTTTATACCCGTGTTGCCTGCCGCACTGACCCCGCGATTGCGATCATGCCGAATGTAACGCACTTTGTCGCTTCGAAACTTTTTCACCGCTGCGGCCGTGCCGTCTTTGGATCCATCATCAACGACGATTATCTCGAAATTCCCATACGTCTGATTCAAGGCACTCTCGATCGCTTCTCCGATGATGTACGCACGATTGTAAGTTCGTATGATAATGGAAACCTTCATGCTTTAGTCCTGCGCAGCGAGAAATCCTGATCGGCATCCCTGCCAGCGTAATGACCTCGCGGTCCACCGTCTTCAAATGTCTCCGGTAATCGGGTTGCACCTCGTTTGCGCCGCTGGTGCGGCTCTATCGCGCAGTATGGCGGTCTCCGCGAGGTTCGCTCGCATCCCGGTAAACACAGCGATGAGGATCCAACAAATGCCCCAAAAGTGCACAATGAACCCTAGAAACGCGATCGTCGCTATTACAATTCCGAGCGCCACTGACAGCCGTCTCTCTTCGGGAGTAAGGTGAGGCGATTTGTCGATCGAGCCAAGCCAGCATGCGCTGGCAATTGTCAAAAGGATCAATGCGCTTCCCGGAATTCCATACGACATTGCGGTGGCAAGCCAAAAGGCATCCACGCTCGAACTCACGAGCGCGCCATGCGACTGCCAATTCCAGTCGCCGTTCAAACCAATTCCGAAGATCGGCGAACCGAGGACCACAGGTCCTCCCGTGTCCCAAATCGCTTGGCGAGCCCATGCCGCCTCCGGGCTTACTCCGCTGAGGCGCACAAGGGTTGCGACCGGGCTGCCAGAGAAAGTGAAAACAACAAGGAGTAGCGCGGTCACACACAACCCGACCAACTTCCATCGGGCAGCGAAGCGAGGGCTTGCGGCATAGAAACTCGCCAGCGCAAATCCGATCAAATAGGCCAACAATGGACTGCGCGCCTGCGAAAACCACACACCGATGAGGGCGATGCCCGCCACACCCCAGCCGAGTACCTGGTGCCTAAACGTAGTGAAGGCCACGACACCAAACCAAACGCAAACAGCACCGAACAATATCGAATGCTCGAGCGGCCCCATGGCGCGAACGACACCGTCCCGATAGAACGTGTCAGCCCTGATTGCTAATGGTCCATCGTAACTGAGCTTCGCATAGCCGGTAATACCTTTGATGAACTCATAGGTGAACAGTTTATCACTCAGCGGGTCAAGGAGCGCTATGCCGACGATCACAATCATCAGCTTGCAGGAGAACCGTGCTATTCGAACGGAACTATCGACCGGCCCGAGAAGAAACCGGAACGTCAGGTATGCGCCCACAAATTCGAGCGCCTCGATTCCAGCCCCTTTAAAACCCGCCGGACCATCAGTGACTGTGGCAGCCAACATCATCCAAACGCCCGTAAGCGGGGCCAAGATATCCGATGGGACGCAGACGACGGTTCGCGTGCCTAGACGCTGTCCAAGCTGCTGTAGCGCGGCGATGAAGGAACAGAAAATTAGAACTCGAGCAACCGAGAGGCGAAAATCGCCGACGAAGAAAGACAGCCCTTCGGGCAAGACAATCGCGACCAACAATAGCTTCAGATACAGTTCCGTCCCCCAACGCGGCGCCCCCGCCGCGCGACCAACTGGACTCCGCTGCCGACCATACAGATACGTAAGCTGAGAACCCGATTCCAATTCTAAGCTTTTGCGGGTCAACGCGAGTACCTCAAATATCTGAGAAGTTCTGCAAACAAGCAGCGCGCTCGAAGCCGAGGCGCCCCACAAAGCGACGGTTCCTCCCTACGAGGCGCTTCATTTCGTCGTCTCCAGGGGAGTCGCCAGGAAGTCACGACGCAGGCGGCTCGCTACGCTGGGTGAAATCAAGGCGTAAACCAGCGCTTTGTAGTAGTGCGGATCCGCTGGGTGCAAACACGCACATTGCCAACCCGTCTTTAATGCCGACAACCGACGGTTCGACCTACGCCAATCCAGCACGCTCTTGATGAAATGGGCGGCGATGTTGTTGTCCAATAAACTGTTGTTAGATCCTCTGTAGCCGCACATCGCATCCGCGCAACCCTGCTCAAACCGCAAACCGCGCCGCTCGCATGCTCGCCTGAAGACATCGACCTCAAACTGCTTCCGCCAGGTTGGCGCCCGTCGGCTGAGGGAATTGGGAAGAATGCGGTAGGCATAAAGGCACTCCCCCAATACGATCATCGGATGCACCTCCCCGACTCTCCATATGTAATCGCAGGTCTCGGCAACCATTAACGACGGCTCGAACCGGATATCGCCAACCAATGACATTCGAAACATTCCCGTGGGATCGAGAGCCGGCATTTGAAAGGCCCTGATCTCGGACTGGCAGTCGCTCTCGCTTTTCGGCGAAAACACGGGTGCCATGAATCTCTCGTTGATGATGAGCTCGTTGCCGCAGAACACGGCAGCCAAATGCGGGCTGTTGAGCAGCGCACGAACCTGCTTTTCGATTCTAGTTGGATAGCTGATGTCATCCGCGTCTTGAATTGCGTAAAACTCGCCGCGGATCCGATCGAGCGCTCGATTGATAGCAACAGGCTTGCCTGAGTTCGCTTGATGGATCACGCGAACACGCTCATCTACCAGCAAATCCTGAACTGAGCTGAAGCAACCGTCCGAGCTACCATCGTCGACAATGAGAATATCCAGGTTCCTGTATGTCTGATTAATTATGCTCAACAGCGACGGACGAAAATATTTACCAGCGTTGTACACGCACATCACGACCGTGACCAAGGGGTCTTCCGCCCTTCCTCCAGCCTTGGGCGGATGTGCCTTGGACATCACGAAATGCTCCTGCTCAGTCGAGCCTGACACGCCGGCGCCATCTGCACGACCTCCCGGTTCGCTGGCCAGACTTTTGCAATGCTTCAGCGCGCAAACCAAGAATGGCTTTCTCGGGTTCCGCCGGAGACGCAGTCCGCAAGCACATGAAATTCCGCCTACTCACCGCTTTGTCTGCACTCAAGAATAAAACTCCGTGTCGCATCAGGACGCATGGCATCCCGCCTGTCAGACCCGGAGCCCCTCGGAAGGCTCCTCCGCGCCTCAACATAATTAAATCTGGTTTAATTTTCAATCGCCATCTATTTAAATATAAGGGAGGCGTTTTGGTATATTATAACATCGAGCTTCGACTGAAATACCGGCCTCGCGCCCCGACCATGCTCAACGTTTACGGGGTGCGGCCGGCAAAGCCCACGCCGGCGCAGCCTAATCCCGGGCGACGCGGCTTCGGTTGAACTTTAAGAGGAAGCTCTCGGAATTAAACATGCGATCTTTGCCTATTTAATTTGGACAGCCGGCAGTTTGTTTATTATATTCATTGCAGATACAAGAAGCTTCGACCTCCGGGCGCCAACGGAGTTCCGCTTGATTGCCCGCGGGCCGCAACCCGGCGAGAACGACAGGCGGGGCATGCAAAGTGACGGCCCGATCAAGGGGTTGGACAGAGCGATCAGGCCGAAGGCGTCGGCAAGCTCGTCAGTTTCGCGTCATAGTGAGGACACTGCACCTCTACGGCCTCACCGATCGCTGAGCCGGCAGTCGATCCGCCGTTGTGGCTAGGTACTCGATATGATTTGTAAAACTTGCTTGTCAGACAGCGAACATCGCCACCACGTCTTTATTGAGATGATGTTTGGCACAAAAGAGCGGTTTGAGTACCAGGAATGTAGTGATTGTGGGACGATCCAGCGCCTATCGGACGTAGCCGATGAGAGTCGCCTTTACCCCGATGGGTATTACTCATTCTCCAAACCTTCGCGGAATTCGCGTGTTACTGCCGTCAGGGACGCGCACGCACTTGGCACCAAAAGCATATTGGGAGCCGTGGCGTCCTTTGTGAGGTACGACCCCATCGTAGCGGTCATCGGATGCTTCGGAATTAATCCCAGTTCTCGGGTGCTTGACGTAGGCTGCGGGTCCGGGAAACTTCTCTACAGAATGTCTGCGGCAGGGTTCAAGAATCTTACAGGAGTCGATCCCTACATTGTCGAACCAGCAGCAGGTGCCGTGACGATTCAAAAATCGGACCTTCAGAGTATGTCCGGCGAGTTTGACTTCATCATGTTCAATCATTCGTTAGAACACGTGCCCGAGCCGGACCAAAGTCTTAGCAATGCAAGAAGGCTACTTGCGCCCGGTGGCCGCATTCTGGTTCGCATCCCAACTTCATCCTCGCATGCGTGGAGAGAGTACGGCCCGAACTGGGTGCAACTGGATGCGCCGCGCCACGTTGTGATACCCTCTCGCAAGGGAATGAGTGCATTGGCGGAGCGCTGTGGTTTGCGTGTTAGGCAATCAATCGACGACTCGACTGCATTTCAGTTCTGGGGAAGCGAAATGTACAGGAGCTCCAAGCCGCTCGCATCATCCAGACCAGATGATGTGTTCAGCCGGCGGGAAATGAGAGAGTTTGCCAAGAGGGCGGCAACGCTGAATATTGAACAGCAGGGCGACCAGGTAGCTTTCCTGCTGAACGCTGCCTAGGGCTGGATCACCGTAAGTCCAAGCCGAGGGTCACGCTTGAAGTGCAAGGGCATGAGAGCGATTGACTAAGAGATCGGCCAAGCCTGCGACATGCGGCGCGGACTGCAGGGGTCCTCCCGGTCCCGCACCTGGGCAGTGGCGCTCTGGACGGATGAGAATTCGTAGCTAATTGAAAGCTTCACCGGAAGGTTGCCCTGCGGGGGGTGTGAGACCTCGGCGAGGACATTTTGGCCTTCCTTGAATCGATATATGCAACCACCTTGCTCATTGAAGCAGAAAGAGCGCTGTTTGAATATCTTTCTAGAACCATGCTTTCAGCGCTCGCCACAAGAGCGTCATAGACCGTTTCGTTGCTTAAGGCCCTATACGCCTCGCAGAAGCTACGATCATCATTGAACTCCAAAAAATGAACGCCAGAGACGACATCCAGCCCTTCTACACCTTTCCTTGTAGAGATAATGGGCCTCTCCAAGAGTGCCGCCTCCAAAACCTTTAACCGCGTCCCGCTACCCTCGAGCAATGGCACAACAACCGCTCTACAGTCCTTGTAGTACTCGACGACATCAGGGACATCGGGATGCAACTCGACTCCCTTTGAGCGAGCGCAAGCTTCGATCACCTCTGGCAATGGGTCACGTCCAACAACCAAAAGAACGGCATCGGGGTACACATTCCTGTAGAGCGGATACACGTTCTCCAAAAACCAGAGCAAGCCGCTGACATTAGGCTGATAGTGAAGCGCACCAATAAACAGCAAAATGTGTCGGCCGGCGAACCCGCTCCCCATGGGGAGTTTTCCTGGACCTCTCATCCCCAACGTGTTTGGCACAACGAAGATACTTTCAGAGGCCTTTTCACCCCACAGATCCAATTTATCCTTCTCGGAACATACCAAGCAGGCGCCAAAGGCGGTCACACAACGAGTTTGATAGTAAGTCAGGAGCACCTTGTTGATGGCACGGAACAGTTTCCTCAGGGCATTATTCGTCGGGGTAAACAGCGTATCATAGAGTGAAAGAGTCAGGACGTCATCAATATCAACGATGACCTTCATTTTCGCCGCCTGTGACAATCCAAAAAACCCGGCGGTATTCCGGAGGTATCGCACCAGCACAAAATCGTAGCCGCCAAACTCTATTAGCGCGACCAACTTCTCCATCGAGGCTTTGCTATACTCTCTAACGGGATACGGAAAGCCACGGACCGACATTCCGAACCGTCCCCGCAAGGTTCTAGGGTACTCCAGCTTCTGTAAACAATACTTCCCGGAGAATACGTCCTCCTTTTCGAGATGTCCCCCCGCTCCTGCCATCTGTCGCAGGCCGGAGGGCAAATCCGAGAGATACGCAATATCGACGGGCCCAAGGCCGGCAAAGTATCGTGCGAGATTCATGGTTCTGATGTCAGCGCCAAACTTCTCAGGCAGAGGAAACCTGTCGCTGATCACTAGGGTCTTCTTCATCGAACTTACAGCAAAAGAGTCGGTTAAACTCGGAAACTGATCCTTCAATCAGCCTCGCACCAAATGCTCTCGAGCGGTTCGCAGCAACTCGCGAACCTGCCGGCCTGGACCACCGAATGAAAGAACAATCAATTTCAAGAACACCGGCAGCATGAAAGGCTTCAGCTTCAATCCCTTCAAATAGTATGATCTCGCTGATACAGAATCGCCCTCTGAATAATAGATCTCAGCCAGCGCCACCATGATGCGTGAACGGATCCACGCCTTCTCCTGCTCAGTATAAGGGCTGCGATCGAGTGTCGCTTCCACCTGCTGAAGATCTATAGTGGACCAGGATGTCTGCCCCATCCACGAATAGGGTTTTGAGGCACAATGTTTGGCATAGAAGTTGGCGAGCGCACCCAAGCAAGCCTTATATACTGTCAGGGCGCCTTTCTCCTTGGCAGCCTGCGATATCATCGTGATGACGGCCAACTCGGAGTGCCAGCAGATATCGATCTTCTCTTGAGTGATGGCGTTTGTCATACTGAGTTCATGTTCACGGTAACACACCATCGGCTCTGCAAAGTATGCCACGTGATAGTGCAAGGAGAACAATAGCCACATGTACCAATCGCCGCCCCATATGAAATCGACCGGAATTCCGGCCCATACCACGTCGACCGGATAGAGGCTCAGTGTCTCGTAACAGTCACGTCGAACAAGCACCGACGCAGCCAGAATCGCATTTCCTTTTACTTTCAATGAGTGCTTGATGATCTCCTCTCCCCTGACGATCGTATCGACGTCTCCATAGGTCGAGTAATCTATCACTGCACCTTCTTTTCCACGTCTCAGGCTAACCCCGGGGCAGAACGCGAGGCCGACCTCCGGATGATTTTCCAGGGTTTCGACGTATCTTTGCAGTATGTACGGTCGGCGCAAGCGATCATCAGCCGATATAAGCCAAACGTACTTCCCTCGACTTAAGAGTATTCCCTTGTTGTAATTCCGGAGCGCTCCCAGGTTCTGCTCGTTCCTGACATAGGTAACGCGACTGTCTGTGAATGTTCTGGCAACTTCTTCCGTGTTGTCCGGAGAGCAATCATCCATGATGAGGATTTCGAAATCCTCAAAGGTCTGCGAGAGGATGCTGTCGACACATTCTGGCAAGAAAGCAGCCAGTCGGTAGCAAGGGACGACAAAGCTAACAAGCGGCTTTTGCATTTGGAATAACTCGCCTATTGTGGATCCGCACTTTGATGAGCCTAAGCCGTAACTTGCTCGATGACGCGCCATGAAGAACGCACAGAGCGTCTTGGGCCTTGAGGAACGCGGCCTATTACAATGCAGAGGCTTGGAGCTCCCTTCGCAACGCGCAGGCGACCCGCTCCTGGTCTTCCTCGTTCATCTGCGCGTAAATTGGCAACAGAATCGAATTGTCCTGCGCGAACTCGGAGTGCCGCAGATCGTGGCGGTGCTTGTCCTTGGCGTAGGGCGCTTCCCGGTGCGAGCACATAATGCCGCGTCGAGTCGCGATGCCCTGATCGAGCAGGCTTTGCATGATCTTGAGCTGGTCGACGCGGTCCGGCAGCCCAACGCAATAGCTCTGCCAGTTGGACCGCGCCCATTCGGGCTCGATCGGCAGTCTCAGGCCTCCGAAATTGCCGAGCATTTCTCGATAGCGGGCCGCGATCGCGCGGCGTCGAGACACCAGTGCAGGCAGCCGCTCGAGCTGCTCGCGTCCGACCGCGGCCTGTATATCGGTCATGCGGTAGTTGTAGCCGACTACCAGATAGTTCTCGAAGATCACCTGCTGTGAGCCGTGCCGCACGATGTCCGGAACGCTCATGCCATGCTGGCGCAACAGCCTGAACTTATGGTCGAGCTTCGCATCGGAGGTGGTGAGCATCCCACCCTCGCCGGTCGTGATGACCTTGCGGGGATGAAAGGAGAAGCAGGCGATCCGCCCATGCGGCTTGCCGACGCGCTCCCAGCTGCCATCCACTCGGATCTGGCTGCCGGCTGCGCAGGCCGCATCCTCGATCAAGATGATGCCCTGGCGATCGGCCAGCGTGGCGAGGGCTGTCAGATCGCAGGGCATACCCATCTGGTGGACGGCGATCACCGCGCGTGTGCGCCGAGTGATCGCTTCGGCAACCCGGTTAGGGTCGATATTGTATGTACCGGGATCAATGTCGACAAAGACCGGAGTCGCGCCGCAATACCGGATGCAATTGGCCGTGGCGATAAACGAGTGGCTCGCCGTGATGACCTCGTCGCCAGGCCCAATCTCCAGGGCGACGAGCGCCAAATGCAGGGCGGTTGTGCAGTTGGAAACGGCGCAGGCATAAGGCGCACCGACCAGGGCCGCAAAATCGCGCTCGAAGGCTGCCACCTGGGGGCCCTGCGAGACCCAGCCGGAGAGTACAGCTGCGCGAGCTGCGTCGGCCTCCTCCTCAGCAACCAACGGTAATGCGATCGGAATCACGGGATTATCGCCCTCCTGCTGGCGAGCCGCCCAGACCAACCCCTGCCCGGGCTTGGCGCTACATCGATCTCAGAACTGGCCCGACGATCTTGAGCTTTCAAACCTGACAAGGACATCAAGGACTATTCCTATTCCTGGAGCGCGATGCGGCGTCGCGATTTATTTGTCATAGATTATTATATTAAGTCAATTAACCCAACGATAATAAATCAATCTAATGTAGATGTCTGCCACTATCGGGGGCAGCTTCAGGCGCCAACCTGCCTTCCTGCAGCCGATGCGCACGACACGACGGTCGCGTAGCCGAACGTCACGCGACACCACCGCGTCAGCGCAGATGGTCGCCCGGGGGCAACTGCGATCCAGTCCCCCTCAAGGAGGCATGACTATCATCCACTTCCAAGCTTGAGGTAATCATGCAAGCAATGCCGTCACGAGAAATCACGATGCGCGAAGACATGGAGCTGCTGGTCCAGCTGTGACGGCATTCCGACCGCCAGGAAACTCATAGCACCGCGCCTGTGTAATGAGGTCCCTCAGGTCGCGCCAGATGGGGCCACTGCGTCAGCCAGAGGTCGGCGCAATGACCAATACGGTCTCCCGACATCGAAAGCTGCTCGATGTTGGCGATGCTGTCGAGCCAGATAGTGCGCGCACCCATCATTTGTCCAAACCGTAGTGCCAAATATCCCGGAGCGGCACCCGTCGAAACGACGATGTCCGGCCTTTCATTCCAAACGATCCAGGCCATTCTGCGCGCCGCCTTCAACAGCGCGATTTTGGTCAACCGGTTAGCATCATTGACAAGGTAGAATTTGTGGTCGGGCACCTGGGCTTGATAGGAGTCGTGGACGGTGACGAACGTGACTTCGCAATGCTCGAAGGCGGGTTTGATCCGCAACAGCTGCACCCAATGGCCCCCACCCGAAGAGACCGCCAGCAGTTTCGGCCGAGTGCCGGGTGACCGCGGCGTGTTGTTCTTGAGCAACGTCTTGCGGTGAAAAACCGGGCTGAGAAGCATGGGCTGGCCTCCCTAGAACGCTGCAAGCTCGCAAGCTCCCATGAACGGATCGGGTCCTCGGCGCCTGCATTTAATATTTTAATTTAAATTAACATGCCGCCATTTAAAATCAAGCGATTTATATGCGCGGTACGTCCGATTTCCTGTCAGGCCAGCCGAATTTGAATCTTACTTGATTGAATCTGATAGTACCGCACGGGAAGTGTCGTCGCGTTGCCAACGATGAGCTCCAAGTCGGGAACCCAGGGTAGCCTTACAGCGAGCGGCAATGTTGACCCCACAATAAATCAATAGTCCGGCCCATAAGCGAGGTTCCTTGAACAGCGCAATGAGCGCCCGGCCATTCGCCGGTCCTTTGTTGACACGCAGTTCAGGAAAGCGCCGGGCGAGCTCGAATGTTCCCCTGTAGGCACGAGTTCTGACGGCGATAAGCTGCAGCAGAGTGCGTGGGGCGAATACCATGGACCTAACGCGGGGCAGTGTCTCCCGCTCTTCTGGTCTGAACTGAAGTCGAACAAAGGTGTCATCAGCGGTGATGTCTGGAAATTGGCCGAACCGCTTGCGTCCCGCCTCAGATAAGGCATACACGCCAGAACCGCCGATACCCTCACGCGAGGATGGCAGCCGTGACCGGATTCCGAAGTATTTACGGACGAGCCAGGAACAGCCTGCCAGATTGATGTCGGCTGTAGGCGCGACCGCCAAAACGCCACCATCATCGAGGCGGCTTGCCAAAGCCAGAATGGCATCAACGGTAATCAAAATATCGGCATCAACATAAATCCGCGGAAAACCGTCCGCGATTTGATCGCCAAGGTTCAGTGCGTGGGTCTTCCTTGCGATGTTCGATTCCACAACATTGACGGCTGGGCCGAAACGCCGGGCGACGTTCGCAGTGTCGTCTGAGCACCCGTTGCAGACGACGACCACACGGATCTGGTCCGAAGCTGGGTTGCCAACCCATTGCCTCAACGTCCGTGCGATCACAGAACTCTCATTGTGGGCTGGGACGACGATCGAAATCATGAATGGTCCGGTCGAGATCGATCAAATTTGCGTACCTCTCTAAGGCTGCCACAGGTTCGATCAGCCTCATGGGGTGGTTCAGCCTCACAGCCGATGACTTTGCGCGGGCGCCGCACAGGCATCGACCGAGCCGACTACAGGGGCGAACCCGTGCTCACCCCCGTCTGCGGACTCTACCGAACCTAGCCGGATGGCAGGGCCGCGCGTTCCGCCTCGGCCTCGAACGCTCCGACGCCCAAGCAGAGAGAACGGCCAGGCGCGCCGCTTCGGTCTCTTGATCTGCAAGTAGCGACATTGCGATCGGAATCACGATGCCGCCGCCTGCCGCTGATGTTCCGAAGCGAGCTCGCGCTCGGATCGCCACCATTTCACGAGATCTGCGAGCCCTTGCTCCAGCGAAACCGTGGTGCGGAAGCCCAGCAAACGCTCTGCCTTACCCGTCGAGGCCAGCCGTCGCGGTACTGGATTGACCGAGCGCTCCGGCGCGAATTCAGGCGTGAGGCCGCGGTGTCCCATCACCGACGCAAGTACCGTAGCCAGCTCGGTCAGGCTTGTTTCAGTGCCGCTCCCGACGTTAAAGACCTCATCGGTAATCTTTGCCCTGGCGGCAAGGATGTTGGCACGCGCGACGTCGCGGACGTGGACGAAATCCATGGTCTGACGGCCGTCGCCAAAGATAACGGGAGGAAATCCGGCTTCCAGCCGCTCCATCCAGCGGATCAAGACCTCGGTGTACCGTCCGTGGATGTCCATCCGGCTGCCATAGACGTTGAAATACCGGAATGCCACATAGTCGAGGCCGCATGCATCGTTGAAAGCCCGCAGTAGCCCTTCGTTAAACGCCTTGGCGGCCCCATATAGGGTTCGGTTATTGTAGGCATTCTGCCGCTCTGTCGTCGGAAACTCCTCGGCCATGCCATATACCGATGCCGAAGAGGCCGCGATGATCTTCTCAATATCGTGCTTGATGCACAGCTCCAGCAGGTCGTAGGTGGCATCCACCATGACCTCCTTAGCCAGGCGCGGTTCGGCCGCACAATGAGTGATGCGGAGCGCGGCCTGGTGAAAGACGATGTCGGCAGCCTTGACCAACGCTTCCATCAGCTTGCGATCGCGAATGTCGCCGTGAACCAGCCTTACGGGCCCACGCCCGAGCGCCCGCCGGAGATTTTCCGGCCGGCCTCTGATCATGTTGTCGAGGGCAACAATCTCGATGCAGCCCTCGTCGCAGAGCAGATCAACGATGTGGGAGCCGATAAATCCTGCCCCGCCGGTGACCAGAACGCGTTTACCCTTGATATCGATCAAGACGCTCTCCTGTTGTGCGACCATGTCATGAAGCTTTGTGGATGCTCCGACCGGGTGCTGATGTCTGCGCTAGGCCGCAGCGCCGCACTCCTCAATATTCCGACAACCTCGGCCGTCCGTTCCGGCCGCAACTCGGGATAGATGGGAAGAGAGAGGAAGTCGTTCGCGAGCATCTCAGTGACGGGGAGATCACCGGCCCGATAGCCGAGTTCTGCATATGCCCTCTGCAGATGCACTGGGACGGGATAGTGAATCCCGGCGCCAATCCCGGCATCACGCAACCGGTTCAGCGCGTCGTCGCGGCACTCCGATCTGACCGCATAGACGTGATACACGTGGCGGGCGTACTGGGGAGGCTGGGGACGCGCGAATGGAAGACCAGAAAGCAGCGCATTGTATCGCTCAGCCAGCGACCGACGTGCGTCCGTCCAATGCTCAATATAGTCCAGCTTGACATTCAGTACCGCGCTCTGGATTTCGTCCATGCGATAGTTGTATCCGGCAATGACGTGGTCGTACTTCGCCTCCTGCCCCCAATCCCGCAACAGGGACACGCGGCGTGCGAATTCAGGCCGGTCGGTGACGACCGCCCCACCCTCGCCAAACGCTCCGAGGTTCTTGCCCGGATAAAAGCTGAAACATCCCAGATCGCCGATCGAGCCTGCGCGACGTCCGCGATATTCCGCGCCGTGCGCCTGCGCGGCGTCCTCAATGACGACCAGCCCGTGACGACGCGCTATGGCCATTATCGGATCCATGTCGGCCATCAGCCCGTGGAGGTGAACTGGCAGAATCGCCTTGGTTCGCGGTGTGATCGCAGCTTCGATCAAGCTGGGATCCATCGTCCATGTTACCGGGTCAACGTCGACAAATACCGGCCTGGCGCCGCTGTAGAGAATAGCTGCGGTTGTTGCGACGAACGTCATGGAGACCGTGATGACTTCGTCACCGGATCCGACGCCGGCCGCCAGCAAGGCAAGGTGAAGCGCCGAGGTGCCACTGTTCACCGCGCGACAAGCGGTGGTCCTGCAATAGTTTGCAAAGCGTTCCTCGAAGGCTGTGACCTCGGGTCCGAGCACAAAGTGCCCGCTACTGACGACCCTCGCCACTGCGGCGTCGATTTCCGGCTTGATCTGGCTGTATTGCGCTTTCAGGTCCAGGAAGGGTATCAAGATTCAAAGCCTTGATTTGATCGACATTATATCGGCTATTTAAATCCCACTATTAAATTTAATCAAGCGTTAAATTCAAGCAGAATATATATTACCGGTGATAGTCTTTCTGAAGCGGCTCTGCTGAGCTACGACCGCTTGGCACCCCGTCGTCAGCGGCGGCCAGAATCCGAGCAGGCACGCCGGCCACGACTGCGCCGGGGGGAATGTCCTTTGTCACCACCGCTCCCGCACCTACGGAGGCCCCCTCTCCGATCGTCACGCCGCATAGAATGGTCGCATTCGAGCCGATGGAGGCTCTCCTACCGACGTGAGTGCGCTGAAGTGTCCAGTCCGAAGCCAGCTGAGGACGACCATTTGCGGTTGTCGCCTTCGGATATTTGTCGTTCGTGAACATCACACCGTGGCCGATGAAAACTTCGTCTTCGATCGTGACGCCCTCGCAGACGAAGGTATGCGACGAAATCTTACAACGCGCACCTATCTTTGCCCCCGCCTGAATCTCGACGAAGGCTCCAATCTTGCTCTCATCGCCAACGGTGCAACCATACAGGTTGACCAGCTCGGGATGAAATATCCTGACGTCACGGCCTAGCTTCACATCCTTCGTTATTGGCATGGTTGTCCTCCAGATTATGCCGGACGTGATCGACGCAGCCTCGGCGCACTCCGGAAGAGCCCGTCTGCAACGTGGCGAAGCTGATGCAGCAGCGGATGGCCGGTCATTGTCAATCCGCACCACCAGCCGAGGCCGGCAATGGGGAACGACAGTATCAGGCCGGTCAGGGAAGTAAGCATGCCCGCTTCGATCAATGCGGCGCAAGCCAGTACACCGGGGGCCATAGCGAACGTCACCAGGCCGCTCTTCAGAGAGGCGCGGAAAAACTCCCCTGAACTGAAGGCCAGATGACGTTTGAGGAAATATATCACCACGGCGGTCTGGAACGGCAGTGTTGCGAGGGCCGCGCTTGCGACAGCCTCTACGCCGAAAAACGATGCGCCCAGAACGACCAGAAGCGAAGGTGGTAGCGAGATGAGCGAAGACACCAAGGCGTCGCGTACGCTTCCAACAGCGAGGAACACGGGATAGGTAAGGCAAGCCGCGAATAGCGCAAGATTTGCAATGCAGAGAATGCGGACCAAGGGAACTATTTCCAGCCACGTCTGCCCGAGCCAAATCAGAACGATCGGCTGAGCCATGAGCGCGACAAAAATCAAGAACGGCCACTGCACAGCCGAAAGGAGTTCAACTGCCTCGAGATAGACGGCCTTCAGATCCGCCCCTGCCCTGCGTTGTGCGACAATCGCCGGCATAATGACAGGATTTAGAGCCTGCGCGACGAGCCGGTCGAACATTTGTGTCAGATTGGTAGCCCGGGTGTACAGACCGACAGATCCAAAATCCAGGATCTTGGCGAGCAGCAGCTGCGGCGCCAGATTGTAGACGAGATTGATGACGCTGACCGCGCTGGAGTAAAGACCGAAGTTGACTACCTCGCGATGCCCGAGCAGCGATGGACGCAAGACGCCCCAGTCCCGATGATTGGCAAGCAGCATCACGGTGAATACAATGCTCCCCGCCAATCCGCCCCAGATTGGCGCCATGTAGCTGAATCCCGCCATCGCAAGCACGATCGATGCGACGGCCGTCGCCGCTCCGGTTGCCAGGTTGCACACGGCCAGCGTGCCGAATTTCATGTCGCGGCGGAGCAGAGCGGATGTTGTCCCGTGAAACGGGACTAGAACAAAATTCAGCGCCGCCACCTGGATGCCCTTTCTGAGACTGTCCTGGGCAAAGAGCTCCGAGAGCGGGCCCGCAAGCACGAACAGCAGAAGCGCAATTGCTACCGATATTCCGAGCGTGATGGTGAACGCGGAGCGAACGTCCGCCGTGGATAATTCACGCTTCTGAATCAGATAGTTTCCGCCCCCGAACTCAAAAAAGGATGCGCCAATCACCGTCGTGATGGCAGTGACGACTGCATAGACCCCGAATTCTGCCGGCGAAAGCAGACGAGCGAGGATAGCGGTGGCAACGAAGACCAGGATAAGGCTGCCATAGCGGTCGGCCGCTGAAAACAGGATGGAACGTTCTACCGAATTCATCGCGAGACCGTCGCGCTGTTCGCGGATACCGTGTCGCCCGCCAATGCTTCAAACCGTCGCCGTCGCACGTTCCGGACTCCTGTACTCCTGCCGTTTCAGTAGGACCGGCTTGCCGTGTTCGGCGATCGACCGAGATGCAGCCTCCAGGACCTCGATCACCCGCAGTCCGGACATGCCACTCGAGATCGGTGGCGTCCCATTGCGCACACAAGCGATGAAATGCTCGACCTCGACCTGCAGCGCTTCCTTAGGAGCGACGTGGGGCGCCCACATATCTCCAGCCCGATAACCGATCCGGAATTGATGGGCGTGATCGGAGGGGCCGTCCACGGTGATACCCTTGTCATACACCTTGATCTTTTCCGTCGGTTCAAGATCGTCATAGACGATCATCTTCTTGCTGCCTCCAATGAACGTCTGGCGGACCTTGATTGGCGAGAGCCAGTTGACGCTGATATGGGCAACGCATGTGCTATCGAAGAACAATGTGATATGGGCCATGCTTTCCGGCGAGCCGGCCACATGGCACGATCCCGTCGCCGAAACTGCAACAGGCCTCTCATCCAAGATATGGTGGATAATCGAAATGTCGTGCACCGCTAAGTCCCAGATCACGTTGACGTCGCTCTGGAACAGGCCAAGGCTGGCCCGCGTGCTGTCGTAGTAATAGACTTCACCGAGCTCCTTCTTAAGCAAGAGCTCGCGGATTTTCCGCACGGCCGGCGTATAGACGAAAGTGTGATCCACGCTCAGTATTAGACCGCGCCGAGCTGCCTCATCGATCAGGCGTCGGGCCAGATCTGAACTTTGTGCCAGCGGCTTTTCAACCAGAACGTGCTTTCCCGCCTTGAGCGCGGATAGCGCCAATTCATAATGTGTATGAACCGGCGTAGCGATGGCCACGGCATCGATGGCCGGGTTCTTGAACAATTCGTCGTAACAGGACGTCGTTATCGCTCCCGGATAAAGACGCTTGCTGGTCGCGAGCTTCTCCGGATCAAGGTCGCTTATACCAACTAGACGTACCGAAGGATGAGCAGCGAAATTGCGGACCAGGTTCGGTCCCCAATAGCCGTATCCGACAACCCCAATGCCAACTGTATCGTTCGACATAACTGCACCAGTGATCAAAACTCGCGTGAGGTTTTCAACTTGCTAGGTTAGTTCGACAGTCCTGGCGATGGCCACACCGCTGACCTCCGCGGCCAAGTGAACACGGACAGACGCGCAGTGTGTCTAGGACATTCCAGCTCACGGTTGCCATGGCGACGTCGAGCAGGGCGGTGCGCTTTTGGCAATCTTCGTTGCTGGCTTAGGCGGAGGTCTCCGTCATCGTTACGGCACGACTGGACAGGAGAAGAGGCTCGGCCGTATTGTATTTTCATATCCACCGCCTAAGCTGAAGCGCTGTTAGGTCCGGAACGAACATGTCCCGTTTCGATGAAACTCCGAATTGCCATGATCAGCTGCGGCGATGCTTCACCACCGAGGCGTTCGCATCGATTGACGATGTCCAACTGATCCAATTTGTCCGTTAATTCCCGTTCTTCGAAAGCGACCTCAATACGGCCTTGCGCGGCGAACTGTTTTGCCGTTGCGATCTGATGATCGTTTCGGTGTTCACCCAGGCTCGCGCGGCGTGGCATGACGATAATTCGTTTTCCGAGCTCGAGGGCGGTGATAATGGAGCCCATGCCTGCATGAGCGATCACCACGCTTGCCGCCTCGACGCAACTTTTGAATCGACTTGGGTCAATGAACCGCTCGGTACGGATGTGCTTGAATGGATAGTTTGATGGCCCGATCTGAGCGAAAACATCGCTCCTTGCGCGTGCACCGGCCCATTCGTCGACCGTTCGGATCAGACGGTCGAATTGCACTTGCGTTCCGACTGTTACGAAAATCATAACGCGAGTCCTTCATAGATGCGTTTGACATGCGAACAAGGTGACGTACCGCCACCACACGCGACTTGGCTCCTGACAAATGCGGTCCGGCCATTCGCGGTGGAATTACATACGAGGCGACGCCCACTGCGCATGCGAAGATGTCGAACGCCGGCCAGCCCACAACCGCGCTCGCGAGATCGACGGTGTCGGCCATACCTTGAGTATCGAAGGACCATCGCAAACATCCACGCACGCACCGCAACCCTCTGCAGAAAAATGTATTATTCAATCGAAACAGCATTTAATTATTATTATTCTATAATACCGTCCGGGCGGTTATTTTCAAGAAGATAAATAAATTAAAATTTTAGATCCGTCCCTATTTTCTCGCGGTATTTGTTCGCGACTTTGAAGCTTTCGGCCCCGCGGTTGACGATATGGAATGAAACAGCGTGCGACGCTCTTGCCCTCCACCGCCGCGACTTCCTCCGTCAGTTCGATGCAAGTGCCGACACGCGCACCCGACAGCGCGCGCAGCACTCTTCGACAATCGCCTGTAATGCCACCCCGAAGGCATACTTCGGCCCTGAAGTGCAGTCAGCTGAGGGACGTTGGACGAAGTATCTGCTAAGGCCTAGTGCTCTCAGGCGGCAGGTGGACAGACAAGCAACACATTGAGCGTTTGGAGATCACGCCTCCTGCGAGCGATTTTACTGGTCGGGAAAGATCCATCCAGACGATGGGTGTGCGCCCGGCGGCCATGTTCGGGCTGCAGCACCAAGCCTCAAAGGGCGTAGTTCGACTCTCGCGAGCGCGCGCCCTCTCCGGATGAGGACTGATCTACCTGAACCGGCATCTACGCTGAATTACCTAGTACTCCCGGATGCTTTCATCCAGTCCGCGTAGCAATGGATAGAGGAAGTAGGAGATCACGGTGCGCTTGCCGACTTTCAGTTCGGCCGTCACCGCCATACCCGGAATCAGTTGAATGCGTTCAGCCGGCAGCCGAAGGTGCGTGTCCGACAAATCGACCAGTACGCGGTAATAGGGAGCTGGCGCGCGGCGCGCACCTTCGGCCTTCGTATCCGGGGAAAACGTATCCTGACTGATGACGCGGACTTCTCCCGTTGCAGTTCCATACTTCTGGAAGGGAAACGCTTCGAACTTGATCCGAACCGACTGTCCGAGCGCCACCTGACCGATATCCCGCCCCTCGACGTTGACCTCCGCCTGAAGCGGCACGTCGCGCGGAACCAGAACAAACAACGTTTCGGCCTCGCGAACCACCGAGCCGACTGTCCGGTTCGCGATATCCAGCACCACGGCATCTGCCGGCGCCTGCAGGATGATCAACTGTCGACGAAGCTCGGCCTTCTTCAATTCCTCTGCCGCGCTATTGCGCTTCGGCAGCGTCTCCACCAGTTCCTGATAGGTGGTGCGACGAAACTCCTCGGCGAACACTTTCTGATCAGCGCGGGCCTTTTCGAGCCGATGGGTACTATCGGCGATACTGCCGCGAACACGCGCCAGATTGCTTTCGACCTCGAGCCGAGCATCGCGAGACAGCAGGAAGTTCAGCCTCGAACCGACCTCCTTATCCATCAGCGTGGTCCGCATCGCTTCAATCGAACGCATCGTGTCGAGCCGTTGAAGGAGAACCGCCTCTTCATTCTGTGCCGTCTTGAGATTGGCTTGCGCGGATGCGATCTGTGCGTCGTAGTTCTGAATCTGCGCCTCGTAGGCGGCTCTCCTCTGCAAGAACAGCTTGCCTTGCAGGATCTGATCCGCGTTCGTCAGCTCTTTGACGGCATACTCGATTCCGTTCAATTCAGCGCTCAGACGATCGATCGACGCATCGAATCCAGCCACTCTGCCGCGCAGTTGGTCGAAATCCGCCTGCGAAAACGTCGGATCGAGCGTCGCCAGAACGTCGCCGCGGTTGACGCGATCACCGGCCTTGACGTGGATCTCGCGTATGACCGACGTTTCCAACGGCTGCACGACCAGGTTGGGACGCGTCGTGGTAAGTTTTCCCTGCGCCGTGACGATCATCTCCACCTGCGAAACGGAAGCCCAGATGACCACGAAAGCAATTAGTGCAAGTACGCCGTAAAGGATGAAGCGCGCGAGCCGCGGTGGCGCTTGCTGCTCGAGTTCGGTCGCATCGGACTGGAACTCGGCGATGACTGGCGCTCGCCTCGGTACTGGCCTGAATAGCTTGCGGCGGCGCTCGACCGATCTGGCCGGAACGAGACCGTTCGGATTCACATCCGCGCGTGATGGACCAGTCTCCCTCATGCAATCTGCTTCATCTGTTGATTCCACAAATGCCTGTAGATAGTGCATTTCGACAGGAGGTGGTCGTGGCGATCCATATCGACGATTCGGCCGCGGTCCATCACCAGGATCTGGCTTGCTTCGGTCAGCATCGACAACCGATGCGAGACGACGATAACGGTACGTCCTGCCGCCAAACGGCGGAGATTGCGCCTGATGATCATTTCGCTTTCGGCATCGAGGGCACTCGTCGCTTCATCGAAAATCAAGATCCTTGGATTGACGATCAGAGCTCTCGCAATCGCGAGCCGCTGCTTCTGCCCGCCGGACAGGTTCGATGCATCCTCCTCAAGCATGGTGTCGAAGCCACGCGGCAACCGTTCGATGAACTCGTCGGCGCCTGCGAGCTGAGCTGCAGCGACGACCTCGGCAAAGGTGGCATCACGTTTCACGCAGGCGATATTGTCGCGAATCGTCCCGCGAAACAGGAAATTGTCTTGCAGGACGATCCCAAGGTTTCGGCGCAGATGCGCGAGGTCGAGCTCCCTCGAGTCATATCCGTCGATGCGCAGCAGCCCCTGCTGCACCGGATACATGCCCGAAATCAGCCTGGTGAGAGTCGTCTTGCCTGAGCCGCTCCGTCCCACGATCCCGAAGATCGATCCTGGCTCGACGGTAAAGGAGACATCATCAAGCGCCGGCGATCCCTCGGATCCGTAGCGAAAAGAGACACTTTCGAACTCGATTTTGCCGGCAAGGTCGGGCCGCAGCCCATCTTTCCGACCGTCGCGCTCAGGCCTCTGATTCATCACCTCGCCGAGCATTTTCACGGCAAGAGCCACTTCCTGGTATTCGTGCACCATGGTCACGAGCTGGACCAGCGGTCCGGAGACCCTGCCGGCCAGCATATTGAAGGCGACCAACGCGCCGATTGTCATTTCGCCGGCAAAGACATCGAGTGCCCCGACGGAAATGATTCCGAGCGTCATGATCTTCTCCAGAAATCCGGTAAGCGCCTGGGCGCCTGCGGAGATCTTCTCGACACCGAATCGCATGGTCACGGACTGCGCGCAGCGGCTATCCCACACCCTGCTCTGCACTGGCTCCATCCCCAGCGATTTCACGGTGCGCATGCCGTGAACTGTTTCGACGAGGAGAGCCTGCCGCGCACCTTCCGCTTGATATAGATCGTACAGTCGTCGTCGAAATGGACCCATGAGCAGGCCGACGACGGCGCCGCTCGCGGCGGTGAAGGCCAGGACCATCAAAGTCAATTTGACGCTATAAAGCGCAAGGACCGGCAGGAAGACGAACAGCGAAAGCGCATCGAGGGTCGTCAGAAACAAGCGCCCGGTCAGAAACTCACGGATCCTCGCCGCCTGCTGCATGTGCTTGACCAGGACTCCGGCGGCCATGTGCTCGAAAAACGTAACCGGTAGCCCGAGGAGATGACCGAACGTCTTCGTAGCGACGCGAATGTCGACCCTGTTGGTCGCATATAGCAACAAGTAGCGCCGCAGAAAGCCGAATATCGCGTCAAAGACGAGCGCTACGGCCGCTCCTACCGCGAGTACGTACAGAGTGGTGAAGCTTTCGTGAACCAAAACCTTGTCGATGACGAGCTGGAAAAATATCGGGATGACGAGGCCCAACGCATAGAGCAGGATGGCGGCAATGGCGACGTCCCTGAACAGCCGCCATTGAAGAAGCAGTTCCGGCACAAACCACCGGAGGCCGAAACTCCCTCGGCCATCCTGTGTCAACTGCTCGCGCTTGATCAGGATCGTGTCACCGGCCCACTGCGCACAGAATCGATCGCGCTCGACAACCAAGACCTCGTGCTTGCGGTCGGCGAGCGGGTCGAAGATGCTGACGACCTCGGTGCCATCAGTTCGCCGTCCCGCACCAAGAACGGCGATCCAGTTGCCATTGGCGAGCCTCGCCAGCGCCGGATAGGCCTCTCCAAGATGAATCAGCGCGCCCCAATCCAGCTTCGTGCTCCTCGCGCGCAGGCCTGCATCCTTCGCCATGCGCAGCAGGAGATTCAACGAGAGCGGGCCGGCTACCGCATACGCATGCTTCAAGCGTTCGACCGGCAGATCTATGCCATGGTGACTGGAAACCTTGGACAGGCATTCCAATGCCGTCTGGGTCGACAATCCGGGCGCGGGCGCGTCCGCAACCCGGTCCTTCGCGCCGCCAGCGGCATCGATGTCAGCGGAAGTTCGAAGAGACATTCAGAGACCGTGTGTTGTGCGCCAGCGCATCACGTACTCCCGACGCACCGTTGTGCGATTGAGCTGGCTGGTTCCGCCGGACGACGCCCGCATCGACCAGGCCCTGGAGCGCCTTCTGCATTACGTCGACCGAGTTAGCGAAAGATTCGACCGAAAAGATCAGCCGCTGAGAAAATACGCGCTTCGGAGCGTTGTTGGCGTCACGCTCTGTCGGTGAAAGACTGACCAGATCGACGCGGACGATGGTTCCACTGACGGTAATTTCTTCGATTCCATCGGTATAAAGTTCGGCGTGCATCTTACGTCTCCTATGCTGCTAGCTGAGGTCTGAACAGGACGTCTACGGCGTAACTCGTCGCGTTGAAACTGCTCGTCGGGAACAAACTATCGGTCCCATACGCGTAAACGCCGTTGCCGCCGCTCGACGACGACGACGGAGCCGTTAGCGGTCCACTCGTGAGGGAGCTGGCGAAGAGGTTTGGATCCGCAGAATAGCCCCCCGCACTGTGGTAAGACGCAATATACGTGGTCCCCGCCGCGATCGTCACCGGAGTGCTGAAGCTGACCTGCTGCCAGCCACTCGCCGTTTCGTTGGTGAACGTGGCCGTCGCCAGAAGCGTGCCGGTACTGCTCCACAGATCGGCAACGTGCGTACCCGTGTTGGACGGTCCCTTGTAGAAGCGTAGCCCGATGATATCACCTGGGGCGGAGGCCTGGAATTTCATACCAACCTCGATCGCCTGGCCATCGTTGGCCGATACAACACTCGGCGTGGGATTGGAGCTGAACAGGCTAACGACGTTGGACGATGGGGCATGCACCGTCACGTTGACGGAGGCGCTTGCAGTGCCGCCACGGCCGTCTGAGATGGAGTAGTCGAAAGAAGTCGGCCCGGTAAAGCCGCTCGCTGACGTAAACGTCACCGAATTGTTCTGGGCGTTGAAGCTGGCGGTCCCATTAGCGGCACCGCTCACGCCAGTGATCGTCAGAGCGTCTCCGTTCGGATCGGTATCGTTGGCAAGCAGTGCCGCCCCGTCGATAGTGAGAGGGACGCCTTGAGTGGCGTGGAAGCTGCTGTCAGTCGTAGCCACCGGTTGCTGGTTGCTGCCGCTGGTTCCGTTGAAGACGACGTCGACCCAGTAATTGCTGGCGTTGTACGTGCTGGTCGGAAACAGGTTAGCGGCGCCGTAGGTGTAGACGCCGTTGATGCTCGCAGGAGCCGTGAGTGGACCGCTGGTGCGCGCGGTGGTGAAGTAGTTGGTGGTGGACGCATAATGACCATTGCTGTGAAAGCTCGCCACATAGGTCGTGCCAGCCGAGATGGACACGGGATTGCTGAATGTGACGGTCTGCCAGCCACTGCTGCCCTCGTTGGTGAACGTCGCACTCGCCAGCAGCGTGCCGGTACTGCTCCACAACGAGCCCGTATGAGTCCCGGGGTCGTTTGCACTCTTGTAGTACTTGACGCCAGTGATCGTGCCGGCCACGGAGGACGTGAATTTCACGCCAAGATTGACTTGCGACGCATCGGAATTCGACAGGATGGCCGGCGTGTCCGAGCTCGAGAACAGGCTCACGGTTGAGGGCGTTGTCGTCACCGTGAGATCAAACGTCTCGCTGGCTGACAGGCCGCCGAGATCGGTGGCCGAGGCCTTGATGCTGAGGGTGCCAACATTGCTGGACGTTGGTGTACCGCTGAAGGTCCGCGTCGAGGCGTTGAAGGTCAGCCATGCGGGAAGTGCCGTGCCGTCGGCGGCTGTCGCCGTGTAGGCGAGCGAATCCCCGGAATCGACGTCGGTGAAGGTACCCGCAGGCAGCGTCAACGAGAATGGCGTACCGACCGTTGCGGTCTGATTGCCGGTCTGGGCGGCCAGCACCGGCGCGTCGTTGGCGCCATGGATTGTGACGGTGAGTGTGGACGATGCCGTGGCGCCGGCGGCGTCGCGCATCGTGTAATTGAAGATATCGCTGAGCGTGTCGGTCGACTGCCGCAAGGCCTGCACGGCCGCATCGGTCTCGTTGACCGTATATGTGAAGCCGCCCGAGGCATTGAGCACAAGGCTGCCGTGCGCTCCAGACAGCGCTGAACCGAGTGTGCCGCCGGTCGAGCCGAAGCTGACGGCGGTGACCGTCTTGGTGTCGCCCGCGTCGGGATCGGTATCGTTGGTCAGCACGTTGCCAATCGCCGCCGTGCCACCGACGCTGTTGCTCACGCCGCCCTTTTCGGTGGCATCACCGGTGTCGGCGACCGCAGTTGGCGCCGTATTGTTGGGACTGGAGGAGCCGTTGAAGACGACGTCGACCCAGTAATTGCTGGCGTTGTACGTGCTGGTCGGAAACAGGTTAGCGGCGCCGTAGGTGTAGACGCCGTTGATGCTCGCAGGAGCCGTGAGTGGACCGCTGGTGCGCGCGGTGGTGAAGTAGTTGGTGGTGGACGCATAATGACCATTGCTGTGAAAGCTCGCCACATAGGTCGTGCCAGCCGAGATGGACACGGGATTGCTGAATGTGACGGTCTGCCAGCCACTGCTGCCCTCGTTGGTGAACGTCGCACTCGCCAGCAGCGTGCCGGTACTGCTCCACAACGAGCCCGTATGAGTCCCGGGGTCGTTTGCACTCTTGTAGTACTTGACGCCAGTGATCGTGCCGGCCACGGAGGACGTGAATTTCACGCCAAGATTGACTTGCGACGCATCGGAATTCGACAGGATGGCCGGCGTGTCCGAGCTCGAGAACAGGCTCACGGTTGAGGGCGTTGTCGTCACCGTGAGATCAAACGTCTCGCTGGCTGACAGGCCGCCGAGATCGGTGGCCGAGGCCTTGATGCTGAGGGTGCCAACATTGCTGGACGTTGGTGTACCGCTGAAGGTCCGCGTCGAGGCGTTGAAGGTCAGCCATGCGGGAAGTGCCGTGCCGTCGGCGGCTGTCGCCGTGTAGGCGAGCGAATCCCCGGAATCGACGTCGGTGAAGGTACCCCCAGGCAGCGTCAACGAGAATGACGTACCGACCGTTGCGGTCTGATTGCCGGTCTGGGCGGCCAGCACCGGCGCGTCGTTGGCGCCATGGATTGTGACGGTGAGTGTGGACGATGCCGTGGCGCCGGCGGCGTCGCGCATCGTGTAATTGAAGATATCGCTGAGCGTGTCGGTCGATTGCCGCAAGGCCTGGACGGCCGCATCGGTCTCGTTGACCGTATATGTGAAGCCGCCCGAGGCATTGAGCACGAGGCTGCCGTGGGCTCCAGACAGCGCTGAACCGAGTGTGCCGCCGGTCGAGCCGAAGCTGACGGCGGTGACCGTCTTGGTATCGCCCGCGTCGGGATCGGTATCGTTGGTCAGCACGTTGCCAGTCGCCGCCGTGCCACCGACGCTGTTGCTCACGCCGCCCTTCTCGGTGGCATCACCGGTGTCGGCGACCGCAGTTGGCGCCGTATTGTTGGGACTAGAGGAGCCGTTGAAGACGACGTCGACCCAGTAGTTCGAGGATTTGAAGGTATTCGTCGGGAACGTGTTTCCGGATCCGTAGGCATAGACTCCGTTGCTGCCAGCCGGAGCTGTTAGCTGCCCGTTGGCAAGCGATGTCGTGAAATAGTTCTGGGTACCGGAATAATTGCCGTTGGTATGGTAAGACGCGACATAAATGGTGCCTGCCGTAATCGCCACAGGCGTAGAGAAGTTGACCTGCTGCCAGCCGCTGGCTGTCTCGTTCGTGAACGTCGCAGTTGCGAGCAGAGTTCCGGTCGAGCTCCAGAGATCCGCAATATGGGGACCCGTATTCAACGATCCCTTGTAGAAGCGCAGGCCGGTTATCGTCCCGTTCACCGATGCGGTGAACTTGACTCCGACTTCGACGGGGCTGGTATCCCCGGAATTGGGGACGCTTGGCGCATCATTGGTGCCGAACAGGCTCTGCGAGGAGACCGGATAGTTGACCTTGAGGGACACTTGGCCGGAACCACTTTGGCCGCTCGTGTCTGTGATCGTGTACGTGAAACTCGCCGCGCCGGCATAGCCATCGGTAGGAGCAAAGGTCACCGTCTGGTTCTGCGAGTTGTAGCTTACGCTTCCGTTGACCGGGTTACCGACGCTGGTAAGCGAGAAAGCCAGCCCGGACGGGTTGGTGTCGTTCGCAAGCAACGTCGATGCCGCAATATTCAGCAAGCCATTCTGGGTAACTGTGAAGCCACTGTCGCCATTAGCTTGTGGCGACGCCACGCCTGAATCATCGAAAACGACGTCTACCCAGTAATTCGGGGCCTTCGTGGAGGAAACGGTGCTGGGGAAGGTCGGGCCGCTGCCATAGGCATAGACACCGTTGAGACTGCTACCCGGCGCGGTGAGCGCACCTTTCGTAACGCCTCCATAACCGATGAAGTAGAAGTCGGTCGACGAATAGTGACCGGTGTTCGCGTGGTAGGAAGCAACATACGTCGTGCCAGCGTTCACGCTCACAGGCGTGGCGAAATTGACCTGCTGCCAGCCGCTCGCGGTTTCGTTGGTGAAGGTGGCGCTCGCAAGCAGCGTGCCGTTTGCGGTCCAGAGATCTCCGATGTGGGTGCCAGTATTCTGAGGCCCTTTGTAGAAGCGAATGCCGGTGATCTTCCCCGAGACGGCCGGGACGAATCTGACGCCGAGCTCAACCGAGGCGGAGTCGCTGTCTGAGAGCAACGCAGGCGTATCGGTACTACTGAAGAGTGTCAGGTTGGAAGATGGTGTGACCGTGTAGGTTGCGCCCGCACCGGATGTTTCCAGGTTCAGGCTGTCGTCGACCGCCCTGGTTTTGAGATTATAGGTCCCTTTGGCCCCTGTGACGAACGTGTATGACCAGGTCACGGTCGCCGCGCCGACATTGCTGTTGGTTGGGTGCCAGGTGTTTCCACCATCTGTGGAAATTTCGACGCCGGCAATCTTTCCGCCCGCGTCATTGGCCGTCCCCGTCACCGTGATCGATTGCCCCTCGACAACGCTGGCAGCCGAGAGATTGCCGATACTAGACGTCGGCGCCGTGGTGTCGGTCGACCGAATCGCGGCCGTCAGGTTTGCTTGCAGCGTCGCCGGCTGAACGCCCATATCAGCGAAAAGGTTGACCATCGCCTGCTGGACATTAGGGTCTACCGGAGTCGCAGGTCCGTCGTGGTCGCTTGCAAGCGCCCACGGCCAGTTGATCGAACCGGCCGAGAATATCAGTGCGCCACTGACGGGATCCCGATGCAGCACGAGATTGTGGGTTGCCGTGCCGTTTGCGAACGTGTTGCCATAATCGAGGAGAAGCTGTCCATTCACCTGCAATGTGGTAGATGAGACACTCATCAACCCCGCTGGGCGAAATCCGTTGTCCGGCGCCGTGTCCCATTCAACGCCTAACAGGCCAGGTACGAGCGAGGCGGTCTGCCCGGGTGACGTTTGCGCGACAGCCGTATTGCGCCAGAAGCGCAACTGGGTCATTGGATACGGTATCGTGATCGTATCGTACCGGAATGCGTTGACCGCGAACAATGTACCGGTCAACTCGTTCGAGGGGAGAGGCGGACCGAACCGCGGGTCAGAGAAATTGCCGGTCGCCTGTCCTGTTGGATCAATCAACGCATTTGCGTGCGTATCCTTGTAGCTAATGAGTGTGCGATTGGCTGATCCGCTGCCATCGATGCTGGGTGCCAACCTTGTTTTCCAATAGATCTCGTTGCCTGTGAGAAATGCAAGGTTCACGCCAGCATGCGCTGCGGCCTGTACGTTGGCACGCTGAGCTTCGGTCCAATACTCGTCGTGCCCCGCGTCCATGAAGATTTTGTGATTGAGCAACAACGAGCCGTTTGTCGCAGCATCGATTCCCGAAATGTAAGAAACGTCGTACCCGTTTTGCTCGAGCCACTGAATGGCCGCAAACTCAGCCGTGAACGGGGAGTCTCCCCCCTCGGAAAAAGTTCCCTCGCCGTCACGCGTTATGAGGGGGCGATTGTAACTGACCGCGTAGGCTGATCCACGGACGCCCGGACCATTCCCGAAATATAGGTTGGCCCCTCCCCAGCCATTGTAGGCTTGCCAGTCCTGATCACTTGTCTGGAGGACGATGTCGCTGTGCGAAGCGTCGTTCCTTATGATGAATGGGATCTGGAAAATCTCGGTGCCGTTGACGACGCTGGCTATGTAGACGCCCGAGACCGCATCGGCCGGTACGCTCCAGGAATCGGTCACGCTCCAATTGCCGGCATCGACGAGCCCGGTCGACGGATCGCGCAATGGATCGGGTTGGACGACCGCCGTTGCGGCCTGATGCTGCAGGCTCGTAACCAGCCTGGCACCATCGCCGCCGTAATAGCCGAGCCGGTAGACATCGACGCGATAGTTCGGGTTGCCGGTCAGGTTGTTGATCTTGAATTGGACCGTCCCTCCGACATTGGTGCTGATTGCTGTCGCAAATCCTTCTGTCAGAGTTGAATTCTCGCCCGGCTGAATCTGCCAGACACTCTTCGGCGTACCTGGCTTCTGGTTTTCCAGTACAATGGGATTCGTGGGCGGATCGGAAACAATGGTGCCTCCCTGCCCATCGCTTTCAAAATTCCAATTCAAGTCCATCCCCGAGAACAGCAAGGAGACATTGGCCGCACCGTTGCTGAAATCGACCGTGCTGATATTCGAGCTATTGTCGTATTGGACGGTCGCCGACATCGACGATGTAAAGGGGAGATCCTTCAAGTCGATGAGGTTGCCTGGCGCAAGCGGCGCTCCCGGCGACGAACCCGCGATCAAGCCGTGGAAGTTGGCCGACTGATCGAGGACAAGCGTGCCAGTTCCCGTTTCGAACGACACCGTTATGCCGGAGAACGATCCATTCAAGAACTGGCCGGAAACCGAACCTCCGATCTCCAAGATCGCCTTGTCTGCAATCTCGAAAGATCCAGTACCGCTGACGTCACCCCTGAACTCCCCGGTCGGAATGCGATTGCCGAGGAACGCTCCAACCTCGACTGTCCCATTGTTCAGCACATCGCGTTCGACGATAAATGGCGAGCCGGCATCCAACGAAAGCGTCGCACCTGCATCGAGGATTAGACTCCCAATATCAACACCGCCCGAGCTCGTGACGACATACGTTCCGGCTGCATCGAGGAACGCAGCGTCGATGGTGCCTGGGAGCCCGGCGCTCCAGTTCGCTGCGACATTCCAGGCTCCGTCAATCGGATGCACCCAGTGAGTGGCGCCTGGGGTGGAAGTCGATTGTGATTTCCGCGCCGCTTCGCTCGCCACAAATGAGAGCGTTGGCGTCAGGCCATTATGACCGCTCGTCAAAGACGTCGAAGATAGCAGCGCAGGCAATCGCGACCGGGAAGGTGCAGCGAAGAGAGCGGGCAAAACGCCGCGCAAGCCCGCCGAGTCGGCCCGAGACGTCCGTTCGAAGAACGAGACGTCCCCCCCTGGAGCGAATGCCCCGCTTACTGACCGATCAACACCCCGCGGAGCCCAGAGGCCAAGTGCGTCGAAACCCGCGAAAGCGCTCGCGACCGGCAATTCCTGCCAAAGGGCTGGAACATCCTGCTCCCAAAGAACGTGCCGAGTTCCCCGGCCGAAGGCGTTCGCCTTTTGAACCAGCATGAGCATACCGATTAAATAAATAATCGCCTCTCAATATTTTAATTGTCTTTTAAACTGCGGTCAATTCAATACATTAATTTAACTCAGATTCGATATCGGCCGAGTGGTGCTAACGCGAGGCAAACTGCGGCAGTCGCGTGATTTCGCTCAGATATTTGCCGTAGCCGCTCTTCTCCAATGGTTGAGCCAACGCTAGAAGTTGATCGCGATCAATGAAGCCAAGTCTGAACGCGACCTCCTCGAGGCACGCAATCTTCATTCCCTGCCGCTTCTCCAGGGTCTGGACGAACGTTCCTGCGTCGATGAGAGATTCGACCGTGCCAGTATCCAACCACGCAAATCCCCGCCCCATGCGTTCAACGTGGAGCGCATTGGCCGAAAGGTAACGCATCTGAAGATCGGTAATCTCGAGCTCGCCGCGCGCCGATGGCTCGACACGGCGAGCGTAGCGGACGACGCGGTTGTCGAAAAAATACAGCCCCGTGATTGCCCAGTTCGAAGCCGGCCGTTTGGGTTTCTCTTCGATCGACACGGGGCGGTCCGCTTCATCAAACGCGACCACGCCGTACCGTTCTGGGTCTCGCACGTGATAGGCAAAGACGGTTGCGCCTTCCGCGCGACCTGCCGCCCTGGCAAGCAACTCGCTCAGGCCATCGCCGAAGAAAATATTATCCCCAAGCACCATCGCCACGCGATCGCTTCCGATGAAATCGGCCCCGACAATGAACGCGTCTGCCAGACCAGCGGGGCGGGTTTGTTCGGCATAGCTAAGCTTGATCCCCCATTGGCTGCCGTCGCCTAGCAATCCCTCGAACTGACACCGATCCGACGGCGTGGTGATGATCAGAATTTCGCGGATCCCTGCCAGCATCAGCGTCGACAGGGGATAGTAGATCATGGGCTTGTCATAGATCGGAAGCAACTGCTTGCTGACCACTCGTGTGATCGGATAGAGGCGCGTTCCGCTGCCGCCAGCCAGCACGATTCCCTTCAGCATCGGTTTCTCCTTCTCCGACCAGCTGGTCCAGACAAGCTTGGAGTGAATGGCGCCAAGGCGCCAAGCGGATCCCGAACACGCGTTCGGCCTTGGATGAGTCCAGACGCGAGTTCAGAGGCCGGCGCGCAGCGGTCGGAAACTCCTCAGTCGTGATCGCCTCGAGCGCCCGAATCCGCGCTCCACGATGGGAACACTCGTGAAAGATTGCCTGCGCAAAATCGTACCAGCTTGCCTCGCCTTGGCCACCGAGATGAAAAATGCCGGCCGTGGCCCTGCGATCGTCGGTTAGTGATTGCTGAGCGATCCGAAGGACGGCTTCTGCGAGGTCGAACGCGTAAGTCGGGTTACCATGTTGGTCGCTGACAACCCTTACGACCTGCTGCGTCTCGCATAGCCGCAGCATCGTTCGGACGAAGTTGCTGCCATAGGGACTGTAAAGCCAGGAGCATCTGATCACGGTCGCGAGCGGGTGCGCTGCCAATACAGCAGCCTCCCCGGCAAGCTTGGATGCGCCGTAGACGTTCAACGGCGCCGGAATGTCGCTTTCGTCGTACGCCTCGGGTTTCGCACCGTCGAATACATAGTCGGTCGAGAGATGGATGAGCGGAATGTTCATTTGCCACGCGACATCCGCCAGCGCGGCCGCGCCATCGCGATTGATGCTGAAGGCCCTCGCCGCTTCAGCTTCGGCCTGATCTACCGCCGTATAGGCGGCCGTGTTGATGATCGCAGACGGCCCGATCGACGCAATGAGCTTGTCGATACCTTCCCGATTCTCTAGATCGAGTTCTGGGCGCCCGAGAGCCACCGCAGGCAAACCGCGCGTTGTGGCAAGATCACGAAGGCACATTGCCAGCTGACCATTCCGTCCGGCAAAGAGGATTGGTCGATCTGTCATCTCCACCTCAGTTTTGGGCGGCCAGGAGACCCAGACGCGAGCCGTCATAGACCCCACTACGAGCACGCTCCCACCAGGCGCGGTTCTTGAGATACCATCCGACGGTTTCGAACAGGCCGTGTTCGAAGGTTCTGATCGGTTTCCAGCCGAGCTCGCGATGTGCTTTCGATGCGTCTATTGCATAGCGGGCATCATGCCCGGGACGATCCGGCACGAACGTAATGAGAGAACGTCTGCACCCCGCGCCCGGAGATAAGCGATCCACAACGTCACAGATCCGGGTGACGACCTCCAGGTTGGATCGCTGGGCATCTCCGCCGAAGTTGTACTTCTCGCCGGGCCTTCCTTCGTGCAAAAGTCGTATCAAGCCCGCGGCATGATCATCGACGTGAAGCCAGTCGCGGATATTCCTTCCGTCGCCATAGACCGGCAGAGGCTTCCGGTCGATCGCATTGAGAATCGTCAGCGGGATGAGCTTTTCCGGAAACTGATACGGCCCGTAATTGTTCGAGCAGTTCGACACCATCACCGGCAGGCCGTAGGTCCGAAACCACGCGAGTGCGAGGTGGTCCGCGGCGGCCTTGCTCGCCGAATAGGGCGAGCTCGGCCTGTAGGGCGTATCCTCGCGAAATAGATCATCTGGTCCCAACGAGCCGTAGACTTCGTCTGTCGACACATGGATGAATCGGAAGTGCCTCCGCCTCGAAGCCGGTAGACGTTCGTAGTAGGCTCTGGCCGTCTCCAAGAGCGTGTAGGTGCCAACCACATTGGTATTGACGAAGGCGTCGGGTCCGTTGATGGAGCGGTCGACGTGGCTTTCGGCGGCCAGATGTATGATCGCGTCAGGCTCATAGTCAGCGAACGCAAGATCCATGGCCGCGCGATGGCAGATGTCGGATTGCAGGAACGCATAAGTCTCCAGCTTCTCGATGCTCGCGAGCGAAGCCAGATTGGCTGCATACGTCAACTTGTCTATGTTGATCACTGCGGCACCGGTCTGTAGCACCAAACGGCGACAGACCGCAGAACCGATAAAGCCCGCTCCGCCGGTCACCAAGATACGCATTCTACTCGTCTCCACTAGTCGAAAACGCAACCGAGCTGGCTGAGCGTAGGAAGAGTCTGATCCTTTGGCGACACATGGGCTTCTGAGGACGTCACGGGCCACTCGATCGCTAACCTTGGATCAGCCCAATAAACGCCACCGTCATGACTTGGGGCATAGACCTGGTCGACTTTGTATAAGACGACGGTCTTGGGCTGCAGCGTACAGAAGCCGTGCGCAAAGCCCTTCGGGATGAACACCTGCTCGCCGGTTTCACTATCCAGCTGTATCGCGATGTGCTTGCCGAAGCTGGGCGACGAACGCCGGAGGTCAACTGCAATATCGAGAATCGCCCCGCTCAACACCCGTATCAACTTCGCCTGGGCGAACGGCGGCCGCTGGAAGTGCAGGCCGCGCACCGTGCCGATCTGATCCGAGCTGGACTGATTGTCTTGAACAAAGTCATGGAGAATTCCCTTCTCTGCAAACGCTGATCGCTGGAAGGTCTCAGAGAAGTAACCGCGGGCGTCGGAAAACCGATCTGTGCGAATGACTTTGACATCAGGGATCGCCAAGGATCGCAGCTCCAACATTGGGTACCCTTCTGTCCGCTCTCAATTCGTTGAGGCGGACCATAATCCCCGTCGAGATTAATCTTCACGCTCACAATCAACCACGAAACCGTCGCACGATTTCGGCGAAAGCCGTTAGATCAGCCTGCAAGTCACGGAAATCTCAGGGCATTAGCAAACGCCCCTTTGAGCAAAGCCGCCACACCTGCATTTTTCATCTCCGCTTCGATTAATATATTGTCTATTTAATTTGGCAAGCAGGTTTTTATAAGGTATATAATTTCATACCATCTCGCAGATCGCTTTAAATGCCGCCTGCGGGCGGGCGGGCGCAATGTGACCAATCGTCGGACAGGTACGTGATGCTTCAGAACAATCTTCAACATGCGGATAGAATGCGGCTGCCGGTGAACGGACCGGCGCAACCCGCCCAGGCGGACGGTGGAGGGATCACCGACGTCATCAATTTCGGCATCGGGCTTCTACGGCGTCAGTATCTCGTAATCCTTGTTACCGCCGTACTCGCCACTGCGGCCAGCTTGCTCTATCTCCGTGTGGCTTCCCCAACCTATACGGCGCAGGTTCAGATCCTTTTGGCCAATCCCAGGCCTCAATTTGTCCAGCAGCAATCACTCCTCGCCGAGCCGGCCTTCGATCTCAGTCAAATCGAGACACAGCTTCAGCTCCTGAGATCAAAGGCCAATGCGGTTGCAGTAATTGACAAGTTGAAACTGGCCGAGGATCCGGACTTTAGTGCATCCGGCCTCTCTTTGCAGGCGCTCTGGCAACGAATTTGGCCATGGCCCTCGACTAGATCGAAGAAGGATGCGCCACCCGAGACGAATGGCGAACCATCGGACACTCTCGTAGACGCATTTCTCAGTCGGCTTTCCGCTGGACGTGTCGGGTACAGCCGGGTCATTGAGATCAGCTACAGCTCGAGCAACGCAGCTCGGGCCGCGGAGATCGTGAATGCGATAGCCGACACTTATGTTGCAGACCAGCTCAATGCAAAATTCGACGCCAATCGCAAGGCAACCAGTTGGCTGCAGGAGAGGCTACGTGATCTGGGGGACCAAGCCCTCGCCGCGCAACGTGCCGTCGACGTCTACAAGGCTCAGAACAACATTGTTTCTCTGGGTGGAAAGCCCATCGACGAGCAGCAGATCACGGAGATCAACAATCGATTGGCCGCCGCACGTGCTCAGACATCTGAAGCCACCGCCAAGTTGGCTCGTTATGAAACTCTCCTTGCCGTCGACCCGAAAAAGCCGTCCTCGATAGACAATCTGGATGCTATTGGAACGGATGCGCTTAACAGCCAGATTATTACCGGGCTACGCCAGCAATATCTGGAGCTCACCAGACGGGAGGCCGAGTTGGCCGCGAGGGTCGGTCGTGACCACTTGGCAGTCGTCAATATCCGAAACCGCGCGCGAGAGTTCCGCGTCTCCATTTTTGACGAGGTCAAGAGACTTGCCGAGGTCAGCCGAAGCGAATTCGAACTGGCCAAACAGCGCCAGGAAGAGATCGAAAAGCAATTATCCAAAGCCGTTTCGCAATCCCGTTCGGTCAATTCTGCTGAGCTGACCATCAAGGACTTGGAAAGCAAGGCAAAGGGCCTGCATAGCTTGTACGAGACCTTCCTTCAGCGCTACATGGGCTCTACACAGCAGGAGACGTTTCCCACCTCGGATACGCGGGTACTTTTTCCGGCTTCGCCGCCGGCGAGCAAGAGCAAGCCGAAAGCAAGGTTGATCCTGGCGTTTGGCATTCTCGGCGGTCTCGCGCTGGGCATCGGCTTGGCGCTCCTCAGAGACCTCATGGACCGCGTCTTTCGGACCTCTTCACAGGTGGAAACCGTACTGGAGTTGCCTTGTCTATCTTTGGTCCCGTTGTTGCCGGCCCGCAAATCTCCCAAACCACCAATCCGCCTTCAGAAGACCGATGATGATGTTCAGCGACGGATAGCCTCGTCTCCAACCGCAATTCATCAGACCGTGGTCGGGATGCCACTATCTCGATATACGGAGGCCATTCGTTCCATCAAGCTAGCGATCGACCACAACCCGGCGAAAATCTCTTCCCAGGTCGTCGGCATTACCTCTGCGTTACCGAATGAGGGGAAGACCACGATTGCAGCCTCGCTCGCACAGTTGATCGGGCACACCGGCAAAAGAGCTATCATCGTCGATTGCGACCTCAGGAATCCGTCACTAACCGGCATCTTCGCGCCCAAGGCGGCCTGCGGGATCATCGAAGTAGCAAACGGTAGCCGGTCGCTCGCCGAAGTTGTCTGGAGGGACCCGACGACCAATCTTGCATTTCTGCCCGCCGTGCGTCGCGGACCTTTGCTCCACACCAGCGAAATTCTTTGCGCGGACTCGATAAGCAAACTCTTCGACCGTTTACGAGCCGAGTATGACTACATCATCGTCGACCTTCCGCCCTTGACGCCGTTGGTGGATGTTCGAGCCACTTCATCCCTGATTGACTGCTACATTCTCGTTGTTGAATGGGGCCGGACCAAGATTGATGTCGTGCAACACGCACTGCACACGGCACCAAACGTTCACGAATCTCTGATTGGGGCAGTTCTCAGCAAGACCGATACCAAGGCGATGGCTCGATATGACGGTCATCGGAGCTACTATTACCATGATAGCCATTACATCCGTTATGGTCTTTCTGGCTCTTGAGGCTCGCTCATAGCGGCCTGCCCCTTTAGCTGGCCTGAGGGACCAGCGGAGTGACCGCACAACACCACGGGTGTTCACATGATGGTCCGGCTTGTCATATTGGCCGAGTTGGTGGCGATTGCCGCGGCGCTTGCAATGCCAGAAAGCCTGCAGGCCTGGGTATTGATATCGGTGGTACTCGCAACAGCGGCGCTAACGGTCGCGATCTTTCTACCTCCCTCCTCCCTCGGGCTTGCTAAACTGCTCCGTCCTAGTCTCGTCGTTGTACTCGCGGCTCCGGCGCTCTGGATGGCTTTGCAGGCGGTGCCGATGCCGATTGGCAAACTCGGCAATCCCATTTGGGCTACTGCATCGGCGACCTTAAACGAGCCCCTCGCCGAAAAAATCACAGTCGACACCACGGCGACCATGTTCTCGCTCGTGCAGTATTGCGCCGTGCTTGCTGCAGGTCTCACTGCAGCAGTCATCGCGCTTGACCGACATCGCGCAGCGCGACTGCTACATATTCTGCTGTCGATAGCCACAATCGTTACCGCCTTGTGGTTCGGCAGGGAAATAACCGGTGTGGCTGGGCCCGATGGCTCAACCGTCGCGGTGCTCGGTGTGTTGCTCTCCTGCGCAACGGCAATTCGTGCGGTCGATCAAATACTCCGACGCAGTCGGCCAGGAACAATTGCGCTAGGCCCTCTCCCTGCGTTGTCCGTCGCGACCATCGCATTGATTGTCTGTATGGCGGCGCTGCTCATTCGGGGCAACTCAACTGCACTCGTCTCGGCCCTCCTCGGCTCAGAAATCTTGCTCTCGGTGTTCGCGGTTCGCAGGTGGTTCCCGGGATTGTGGGGTACCGCTGGCGTCCTTGCGACTGCCACGATTGTCTTCATTGCCACGGCTACGGTCATTCCCTTCAGAACGAACACCGATCTGACGATCGTCTTGTCAATGAGCAGTCAGGCCGCGACAGAACGGATGCTGCAGGACGTCGCGCCGGCAGGATCCGGTGCGGGTGCTTCGACGGTACTTTTGCCGATTTATCAGGACGCCGGAGTTGGCGACTCGCCGGAAAGACCAACCGCCGCCGCCACGATCGTTATAGACATGGGGTGGGCTTTTCTCTGCGCGGTCGTGGTTGCTGCCTTGCTCTGCGCTTCTGTGCTGATCAGACGTGCTCTGTCGCGTGCTTACGATTACGTCTTCCCAGCGCTGGGCGCCGGTGCATTGATTGCAGTGACGATACTCGCGTTTTCCGATCATGGTATTCTGGGTTTAGGAGCATCGCTTCTGGTCGCTGCGCTTTTTGGGCTGGCGTTCGGTCAAAGCCTCTCCGACGCAGGACGTGACGCCATATCTTCTGAGCCGAAAGCGACGTCTGACCAAATTGCAGTTCAAGCACCTGCGCCTCGCCGAACGTTGACCCCAACGGTAGTCGCCATTTGGCCCCGCGTTAGCCTGATGGTACTTGGTATTGTGCTGATCGTGGAGGCAGCGTGGATGGCCCTTCCTGAGCGGTATCTCGGTGCAAGATCGTCTTTGCCGGCAGTTCTGTCGACTGCAGCAGCAGGGCCGAGCGCGATGTCGAAGACGATTTCCCTTGCGGCAGCGCGCAAAGATTTGTTGATCCGAGGGGAATCAACATTCAACCGGGATTCAGCTCTGGCTGCCGACGAACAAAGGACAGCTCCTCCCATGACTTCGGACGAGTTTGCCCGTGCATTGCGCTCTTCGCCACTCCGCGGCGACATTTGGCTCTTGCTCGCGGCGACGTCGAAGCACAGTTCGCCCCAGCCCAACACGGCAGCGATGCTCAGAATGTCATACTATACTGCGCCGAATGATTTGGACCTGCTTCCGTTGCGCGTATCGGTCGCACTCGCCGCAGATGTCATGGTGCGGGAGCCCGACCTGCGGGAATTGATCAAACGGGACGTCAGCCTCGTCGTTAGGCATCGCCCTGCCCTCAAGCCAGCCCTTGTGACCGCGTACCGGTCAGCCTCGGCTGATGGTAAGATCTATTTCGAAGGCCTGATTTCGGAACTCGATCCGACGTTCCTCGACCAGGTGCACGCGCAGAGTTCGCAAAGGGGTTCTCGATAACCTCAAGAGCCGCGCCTCAGCCCACGCCACGATCGCAGATCGGCGACAAAGGGGCGCACTCCATTAAATTTGCGGAACCCGGGTTTTTGCTTGATAAGCGCGATTAATTAATAAATAATTAAATATTAAATCGCAGAGCCCCCGGCACATGAATTTCGTGAACCGACATTTCCCCGATCGGGAGGTTACGGATCGCCTCAGTCCCGAACCGACGGTATTCCGCGAGCCCAAATGGCCCCTCCGTTATGACGCGATCGAGCACGTGGTGCTCGGTGCTGATGTTGCGACTATTCTGTTCGCCAGTCTCGTCTCTACATTGCTTTACCAAGCTCAGTATGGGCAAGCCGCGGCCAACTTGGTCAACGCCCTTGGCTTGGCGCTGGTTAGCGCAGCTTGTCTCGTTTGCCTGCTGAAGACCTACGGCCTTTATCAGCCGGTTGAGCTCCTCGTCCTCCGAAACCAGATGCGCGCGGTCTGTTTAGCTTGGATGTCTTCAGTACTTTTCATCTTGGCGGTGTACGGCTTCGCAATTCGCCCGGAGACCTCTCAGCACCCAGGCCTGCTCTTCGCGGTCTTGAGCCTGAGCTTACTTTTGGGCGAACGGTGGGGAGTCAAGGTGCTTCTCGGAAGGGCCCTGAGCGGCAGGAGGTTCGCCACTACAAACATTGTTCTGATCAGCGATCAACCATTGGCGAAGAACGTGGGATTGTCCGAGACCTTGTCGATGCACGGGTATCTCGTCAAGAAACGGTTCAGCTTGCCGCCGTTAGGCTTCGGTCCTGCCTGCCGAAGGCGGCTCACGACGCGCGTCATCGACTACATCCGCACTTGCCATCTTGATCAGGTGGTGGTGGAAGCTGAACCGGAGCGATGGCCCGAACTGCGAGCCTTTGTTGCCGATCTGCGCGTTTTGCCCTTCCCGATTATATTCGTGCCCGTTGGCACGACATCCGAATTGCTTCGACACCCCAAGCGGAGTCTTGGAAGCGCCGTTTGTGTAGAGCTCCAGCGTGGCCCCCTCACACCGCTGGAGTGCGCGATCAAGCGGACGATTGACGTTATCGGTGCGGGCCTCGCATTGGTGATGCTCGCCCCGCTGCTTGCGCTCACCGCGGTGGCGATCAAGTTAGATTCCCCGGGTCCTGTATTCTTTCGGCAGCAACGCTGTGGCTTTAACGGCCGAATCTTCTTGATCCGTAAATTCCGGACCATGCGTGTGCTCGAGGACGGGCCCGTAATCCTTCAGGCCAACCGCGCCGATCGACGCGTTACCCGCGTCGGCAAATGGCTGCGCCGAATGAGCTTCGATGAATTGCCGCAACTGCTAAACGTTCTCGATGGCAGCATGTCGCTCGTGGGCCCGCGTCCTCACGCCGTGGCTCACGACAGTGAATTTGACAAGCTTGTGCGAAACTACGCGCTTCGGCACCGGGTCAGGCCGGGATTAACTGGCTGGGCTCAAGTCCATGGCTGCCGGGGCGCCACTCCCACAGCAGTCATGGTCGAAACACGTGTCCAATATGATCTCTGGTACATCGACAACTGGAGTCTTGGGTTGGATCTCGCAATCCTCCTGCGAACTCCGGTAGAGGTCTTGCGAGGGCGCAATGCCTACTAGAGCACAGATCATGCGAGTAGCGCCTCTTATTGGCCCTTACACTCCTGCCAATTACCGATTAGTCACGCGCGCTGGCGAAGCTTCGGACTTGCTTCGCCAATGCGAAACTCTTCAATTCTCCGGCCAGACTTCATTGCGGCAACCAACCAGCGCGGCCGCTTACCACGTCCCGACCAGGTCTCGGCCGTCTGCGGATTCCGATATTTCGGCAGCACCCGAGGATATTTGCGTCTCGGCTTGCCGGTCGAAGACGCGCCTGCCGGGCTCGAATCCGCCAAAACAGCCATCCCGCCCCCAAGTGCCGCTAAGCGCTTTTCCAGCTCGTTCTTTTCCGCCTTGATCCGGTCAGACAGGATCCCGCTGATTTCCTCATGAAGCGACCAGAGATCGTCAAGGGACATCGCTTCTAACTCAAGTTTCTTAGCCGCCATGATCTCACCGTGTAGTTGCGCCCAACCCAATATTGCCTCTGTCGATATATTAATCAAGACAGAGAGCCCGATTATCCCAGAAGAATGTTTGGAACCGAACTGGAACTGGCGCTCCAGATAACTGGGTCCACGTTAATAATCAAGCCGGGAAAATGAGCGATCCGCACAATTTAACCGCGGACAAGAGATGCGCACATCTATTTGCTTAATCACCGCGCGGGAACTGCTCAAGCCCCATCAGAGATGGCATATGAGCCGATCCCGTCAGGGACCTGCCACGCCGCAGCATTAGATGCTGACGCGCCGGACTGCTTTTGTTAAGCCTCGGCTGGCCTACCGCCTTGCGGCCTCCCCAGAGACGCAAACGGCAGCTAATAATCCCAATATCCTTCAGCGCGCGCCGTCTGAGCTCGATTTGGAAGCTCAGGGCCCGGATATCGGACAACACGGTCGACGGAGCCGCAAACCGGCCGACTGAATCCTGAAGACGTTCAAGAGGATACTCGATCAAACCATGCCTCCTCTACGCATCTTCGCAAGATTCTTTGCCACCAAGATCAATTAATAAAATAATCGTCGCATTAATTATTAAATAATATATAATAGATTTATTGCATGGTCAATTTGAGCACTGATTTGGTCAAACATTCATTTGTCACTCGGACGAAGAATGGCTGGATGACGACGGGTCAGTCGAACGGTGTCGAGAAATGCTAATGCGAAGGCAAGATCTCGAAGCCATGGATTTTGAGGAACTTTGGCTCCTTCACGAGGAGCTGACAAAGATTCTCGCCGAAAAGATCACCGCCGAAAAGCGAGAGCTAGAAAAGCGTCTTGCGCAGCTCAACCAGCCGGATCAACTCGGCGGAGCTGAAAGCGGGGCGACTGAGGCGGGAACAGGCCAGCCGCCTCGTCGCAAATACCCGAAGGTCGTGCCGAAATACTTCAATCCGCTTCAGCCAACAGAGACTTGGTCCGGACGTGGTAAGCAGCCCCGCTGGCTCGTTGCCGCCCTGCAATCGGGCCACACGCTCGAGGAGTTCAAGATCCCCGAGAACGGTGAATCGTCAGAACGGAATGCTGGTGGTCGAGAGCATTCCTAGATGCGCGAAAGTCGGACACACCGCATTGAGCTGGGAATTTCCACCGTGCGTCCCGAGCGGCGAATTCCACCTCGAACAGGCGGCGGATCGAAAACCCGCTTGGCCAACCGACGCCTCAATCGCGAAAGCGATGACGTTCGCTGGCCTTAGACCTTGCCCGCACGAGCTGCGGTCGTCGCGTTCAAAAGAAGTCGTAAGGTGCTAGCTCTTGGCACAGTCCACAATCCCCGTCGGTTCGCCCCTGTTTTTGTCGAGACGATAGTTGCCTCTCTGCGGTAGTTTCTGAAGTCCAGAAGGCTCATCGCCAGGAGAGGCACGCGCGTAGCCGGAAAGCGTGCTTGCATCAACTGACGCATGAACTGCAGGCGAGGAATCAGTCGGGAGCGCAACGCGTGTGGAATATCGACGCCAAGCAGCTCGGCAACGGCGATCAGCTGGGTTTCAACCGCGTTCTTCATCAAGTCGCCCGAGACACGAGAGGTAAGCTTCTCCCAATCGACAGGCTCGGCTGAATGGCTTAGGTCGCGCAATTCAACAAGGTGCCGCAGGTCGAGGTCGCCGAGCCAATAACCATAGTCTTGAAACTGATCATGGATGATCAACATCAGCGCTTGGAAGGTTGGCGTGGGGATATATACGCGCGCCCGTCCGAGCGGCGCAGGAATACAATGGTTCAGCGCATGCCCGAAGTTCTGGTAGAGGTACGCAGGACCTGGAGCTGCCTGCTGCAGGTCGATCGACCCGACATCCTGGGGGCGATTCAGATCGGCATACCATCTATGGCTTTCGGGAGGGGTCTGGTTATGGATATCGTAACCAATTCCAGATAGCGCGGCGACTGCCGTTCTGGCCTCGTCCGGCATGACCATGATATCCAGATCGGACATTATCCGAACACCTCTTCGCGCCTCGGGCGCGGTCGCCAGTGTCGAAGCCCCCTTGAGTAGGACCGGCGTAATGCCATGACCGTTCAGCGCAACGACGGCCTCTTCGAGTTGAGCGACGAGGCGGTTATTGCGCAGCCCGTTTCGGCGGTGGATATGGCGAATATAGGCGCAGACGTCCTCCGGCAGCACCGACGCGAATTTGTCGACAAAGTCGATGAGCGCCGGCGTCGTCAGGGTCTGATTTGCGAGCCCGATGACTGAGGTCCACTCCATGTCGACAGGCGGCATGCCTCGCAAGCAATTGCAGAGGCTCCTGACCGCGCTGCTATGCCTTGCCATTGCACAGATCCACAAGCAGGCGCCGAGCCTCTCCGGCCTCGCAGTAGGTGAGTTGAAGCGATTGCGCACCCGCGACAATCCGCCTTAAAGCAAGAAAGCCAGTCTGCGACAGTCTACCATCGCTGGCGAATGCGTGCTCGATGAGCCGCCTTATCGAATCCAAACGAACTATTTCGGTTAGTTCGGTCGGACCGCTCGCGACCCGGTTCAAGAAGATGATCCAGCCTGCGGAGAAGCTTTCGTTCTGCGCATCAGGAATGGGTACGTACCGCACCCGAACGCCGTCGGAGCGGCAATGCGTCGCATCGTAGCGGTCGCCATGTAGTCGCGAGAGCAAGTCCCACGATCCTTCCTTGAGGGTGAGCGCAAACGGTACTCCGCAGATCGTTCCGTCACCGCCAACCAGCGCGACGTCATCGCCAGCGTACCGAAATCCGGCGTCCACCAGTTGCAATGTGAGGGTAGACTTTCCTGCTCCCGGATGGCCGCATAACAACAGGCCCATGCCGTCGTTCACGAGAGAAGCGGCATGAAGGGAGAACACCCAGCGAATGTTTCGAATAAGCCGCTCGGTGACGTGAGCTTTGATCGTAGGGGCTAGTGCATCGACTTCGCATCTGGAAATGCTGGAATCTTCTGCGCGCAAGAACACTTGTTCATCCAGCATCATTGCCTCGATCGCGATGTCGCCGTCGCCGCCGGCACTCTGGTCCGACACACTGAATGGCGACAGCAGCCGCCTCAAGAGGTCCGGATTTGCAGCCCGGATGTCTATTCTGTGGCGACCCAGATGAGCTGAGAAGGCGCAATCGGTCGGCATTCGCCAATCGACTTCGAGCAACGCTCGATCGACCCAGACATCTACGACCTGTCGCGTGAACTGGCGTGCCGTGTGCTCGTCAATGCCTTGCGCCGCAAGCCCCCGATAAATGTCTCCAAGCGAGGAGCCTTCCCCTAACTTGCACCAGATGAATGCCCCTACTCGGTCGAGTTCAAAAATCTTCTGCCCCGCTTCGCTGAAGATCATTGGTCGACCATCCAACAGCGCGAATACTGCATCCGGAGCCGGTCTCAATACTATCTCTGCCGACGATCTTTCCAGCACGGCTTCCACCAATGTGAACCATTCTGCCTCGCCTGTACCGGCGAGGCGGCGACAGCCTCCGGGATGCGATGTTGTCGCGGCACCGGACAAGCGGACCCGCCGCCACCTGCGAGACTCAATCTAGCCCGGTCTGCCGCGCCTGCGATTTCGTTCACCCGAACACACGCCACCGGTCCGGCTCGTTTGGACATGTCAATCCGGCTGGTCATGCCGCGAGCTGACCGTCCTTGCCCCCGTCTTGAGGAGAAATGTTCAACCCCTGCTCTCCCATGAGGCTCGGCCTGGCGATCGACCGATGAGCATCCAATAGGTACCGATAAGCTTCGCGATCGGCACTCCGTTCTCTTAGAATGCGTTCCTTCTCGCCAATGCTGACCAATTCTGCGCGCATCTGAGCCAGCTGCAGCGTCTCCGAGGTGAGGTTGTACTCGTTAAGAATTAATTCCCACATTGTCTCCTCCAGCCGAAGAAACCTGGACGAGTGTACCTTACGTGATCGGCAGCAATTAACCAACGAGATTTGCAGATTTTGCTTATAATCAAAATTTGTTTCATATTTGAACCTCGGGCGAGCATTCAATACCGTGACAAAGCGCAACCACGTGCCGAACCGACTTGAGAATGGTGGCCTGCAGAAGCCTACTAGAAAAGGGACTGACGTTTTTCGGTAATGCATCGCGCCGCGCAAAAATAAATCAGCCGAGAGTCGTAAATCAGACCGACAAGGCGAGTTTTAATTTGCACAAATAATAAAAAAGAGAATAGTTAATGGACTGCACCGAGGGGAGTGACACCAGTGATGCGGTTGGCTGATCTGTCCGTCGAGAGGAAATTGATGGTTTTGTCGCAGGGGGAACGTTCGACACGAAGTCGCGGGTATTTCGACATGACGGTTATTAGGCGCCTCCCAGAAGCGTTCGGTTGAGGTCGGACATTATTCAGAGTTGCGGCGAAAGCCCGCAGCTATCCCAAGAATTCGCCAAGCAAGAATCCGGTCGGTTGGAGAAGCGTCGTCACGAGCAAGCTGCCCTTTTGCTCGAACAACGACCCCAGGTGCGATGCCCCCCAAGTCACCCGCACCGACGAGAGCGCACTCCAGCCGGCCGGCCCTTTTTCTCGACAAATACGTGTTTCAGGGAGGCTCGTATGGGCATGATCATGGTCAAATGTCCGCAATCCGGCCGCGCGATTCCGACCGGCATCAAATCCGATCGTGAGACTTTCCTGCGAAGCATCGTGTTTTTCGGCAATACTCTTTGTCCGGACTGTCGGGCCAATCACAACTGGTTTGCCCGCGAGGCCTGGGTCGAGGAGCCGATCGTCAGAACAGTAGAGGTAGCTCGTACAGCGCCAACGTGCTGATGCAAATGACGCGCGCGCTTCGGAGAGTGTGTTGATATTCCCCTTCCGATAGCGCGTTGCTGTTGCAATGCATTGCAGCCATTTAGAATATTTTCGCGCATTGTCGTAAAACGAACCGACGCCCCCGGTGGCCATCGCTTAGACGTTGTTGGCACGTCGCCACAAATCCGAGCTTCCGTCACGAATTCGGCAAAGGCCTGTTTGGGGGTGTTGTAGTGAGTAGTGGGATTTCCAGCCTGGCTGTTCTGCGTGACACAAGAATCGAGCTCGTCAGCCTGCTGGCCCAATTGAGGCGGCTCCGCGAGAGAGTAAGAAGGGCGGAAGCACGGCGCTCGGGACAAAGACGACGATCATCGTCGGCATCGCGCGCCCGAGGCCGCCGAGCATGAGACATCGCACGCAAGGCATCCGCAGTTCAGGGGCAATTGTGACGACTATGCTCCCTGGAGTTGAAGGCCAGCATGGAATTGCAAGCGCTCTTCTGGATCCCCGTTAGTGTAGGACCGCTTCATCGATGCCCAACGGGCGAGGAGAACGATAACGAGCGACCGTATCGCCTCTTTCGTTCCCATTATGTTCTAGCTGGTATGTCTGACCGACCCGCGAGCTGGCGCATGCCAAACCCGCAACTGACAACCGTCCTCGCCAGGCACCTCCCGAGACCTGAACGTGTGCAACCTCTACTCGATGACGAAGAACGTGGACGCGATCCGCCGCTTGTTTGGCGAGCTCAACAGCAGCGTCGGCAACTGAGCATGCCAGGCATTTTCCCGGATTATCGCCCCCAATCGTCCGCAACGTGCCCGACAGGCGTGGGATCATTGCGGCCGGCTCTCCGCTGAAACTCATCATTACTTAGGATGGGGGGTGAAATCTTGAGGGCAACGAGCAAGCCACACAGTGAGCTTGCGTTCACTTTCGACGGCTCTTGCACACTCGTATTCACCGCCACGGTGGGCAACCCGCCAGCGATTTGCAAATTGTGGTGCGCTCGGAGGGACTCGAACCCCCACGGTGTTACCCACTGCCACCTCAAGGCAGCGCGTCTACCAGTTCCGCCACGAGCGCTAGGAGATGCCGGCCTGAGGTCGTTCGGGCGGCCGGATCAGCGGCGCCGATCTAACAAATCCATCAGGGGGATACAAGCCTGCAAAAGCCCTGAATTCCACAAGCTTGGCAGGAAAAACGCCGCCCTTCCCCAGGAGATCGGCCTTATAGGATACCCAGGCCGCTACCGCTTGCCCGGTCCCGTGTGACCGGGGGCCTACCGCGTCCCCGGCGAGCGCGGCAGCATCTGCTTGACCTCGACCGCGATTCTGTTGCGGTCGACCAGCACGACGCCGGAGGCGACCGGCAGATTATTGGCGAGCACCTTGACTTCGTCGGCCTCAGTTGCGTCCAGCTCGATGATGGCGCCGCGGGAAAGACGTAATACTTGATGGATCGGCATCGTGGTCGTCCCGAGGACGACCATGAGATCCACGGTGACTTTGTCGAGAGTGGGCACTGTCAGGACCGCCGCAACTTGAGACTTGGGACTTGGGACTCTTCATTTGCTCCAGAGATGATCACCACGTTATGGTTAGCCAATGGTTAATTCCGCTGAAAGCCACCGCCAAGACCTCGATTTGACGTCGTTTTCCGCCGCAGGCGGCGAAGTCGTCGAATGGCGGATTTCGGATGCCCCGGTGCCCTATCCGGAGGCCGTGGCCGCCATGGAGGCGCGTGTCGCGGCGATCGCCGCGGGCGAGGCCCCTGAACTGGTCTGGCTGCTGGAACATCCCCCGCTCTACACCTCCGGCACCTCGGGCAAGGAAAGCGACCTGCTCGATTCCCGATTCCCGACCTTCGCGACAGGGCGCGGCGGGCAGCTCACCTATCACGGACCCGGCCAGCGCGTGGCCTACGTCATGCTCGACCTCAAGCGCCGCCGGCCGGACGTGCGGGCCTATGTCGCGAGCCTGGAAGAGCTGATCCTGAAGACGCTCGCCGCCTTCAACGTCCGCGGCGAGCGGCGCGAGGACCGGGTCGGCGTCTGGGTCAGGCGGCCCGACAAGGGACCTGGACACGAAGACAAGATCGCGGCGATCGGCGTCCGCCTGAAGCGCTGGGTCTCGTTTCACGGCATCGCCATTAATGTCGAGCCGGAGCTGTCGCATTTCGCCGGCATCGTGCCCTGCGGCGTCGTCGACCCCCGTTACGGCGTCACCTCGCTGGTCGATCTCGGCCAGCTCGTGACCATGGCCGACGTCGACATCGCGCTCAGGCAGGCGTTCGAAGAGCTGTTCGGACCGACCCGCGCGCTGCTGCCGGAAGCGGCAGTCTAATACTTTTTTTGTTGAGCCGACCGCGCCGCTCTCCGCCCGTCGCGGAATCAGCTACGCTTCATTTCGGTGCCGCCCACGCCTCCTCCCTCCGCCGGGAAAGCAGACCTCATGCCGGGCGAGTTGATCATCGGCCGACTGTTCGAGCGCCAGGCATAAGGAGGGGTTGCGATCCATGCTCGCAATGGGAGGTTTTGACGATGAAACTGTCTGCGCCCATCTACCATCTGAAGCGCAAGGCCAGGCGCCTGTCCCGCGAGGCCGGCATTCCGCTCCACGACGCGCTTGACCGCATCGCTGCGACGGAGGGCTTTTCCGCCTGGAGCATGCTCGCGGCGAAAGCAGCCGCACTGACGGCGGCGAGCAAACTGTTCGCGCAGTTCCGGCCGGGCGATTTGGTGCTGGTCGGGGCCCGTCCCGGCCAGGGCAAGACGTTGATGAGCCTCGAACTTGCCGTCGAAGCCATGAAGTCCGGCCATCGCGCCGCATTCTTCTCACTGGAGTACACCGAGCGAGATGTGTTGGACCGCCTCCGTGCGATCGGCGTGGAGCCCACACAGTTCGACAAGCTGTTCGAGGTGGATTGCTCGGACGCAATCAGCGCCGATTACATCGTCAAGCAGATGGAAGCGGCGCCGCGCGGCACCTTCGTCGTGATCGACTATCTGCAACTGCTCGATCAGAGGCGGGAAAACCCCGACCTGACGGTGCAGGTGCGGGCGCTGAGGTCGTTCGCGCGCGACACGGGGCTGATCCTCGTCTTCATCTCGCAGATCGATCGATCCTATGATCCCGCAGCGAAGCCCTGCCCCGATCTCAGCGATGTCCGCCTGCCCAACCCGCTGGACCTGACGCTGTTCGACAAAACATGCTTCATCAACAAAGCCGAAGTGCAATTCCGCGCGGCGAGCTGATGGCTGCAGGCCGCGGGTGAGACGGCTCACCCGCGGCCTCTCGCATCACGCCGCCTGCAGCGAAACCTCGAGCTTGCCTGCGATGTAGCGTCGCTCCTGGGTCAGGCCGCCGAAGCCGTAGGCGTCGCCCTTGACCTCGTCGACATGCAGGTAGGTCTCGGGATGCAGCGGGCCCAGGATCTCGGCCATGCGCTTGAACATGGCGGCGAGATAGGTTGCCTTCTCGTCCTTGGTGTTGGTGCCCTCGGTGACGTGGATGTCGATCCAGTAGCTCGCGAGCTTCTGCTCGGCGAGCGACTTGCCGCCAGCGAACCAGTCGCCTGCCTCGACCGACTTCACGATGATCGCGGTCACCTTGGGATCCTTGTGCAGGATACTTGCTGTGAGCTCGGATACCGCGCTCGCGATATCGGCCTTCAGCGAGGGGGACTGGCGGGACGTGGTGTAAGATACGGTGATCAGGGGCATTGTCGTTCTCCTCGATAAGCTGCGCAAGTTGCGCGGCGTTGGAGGAGAAACTAGACCTGTCGCTGTCATTTTGGTATCTTATCTATCCTGATATCAGTGATAATGGTTTATAATGAACCCCACACTCGACATCGCCACCGTCCAGGCCTTCCTTCTGGTCGCCGACCTTCAGAGCTTCACCCGCGCCGCCGAAGCGCTCGGCACGACGCAGGCCGCCGTCAGTCTCAAGCTGCAGCGGCTGGAGACATTGCTGGACAAGCGCCTCGTCGAGCGCTCGCCGCGCGCAGTCCGCCTTACCGCCGATGGCGCCGCGTTCCTCGATCGCGCCCGCGCGTTGATGACGGCACACGATCTCGCGCTGTCGGGCGACGCGCCGGCCGCGCAGTCGCTCTCGCTCGGCATCTCCGATCACGCCGCTGGCCCCGAATTGGTGCCGCTACTTGAGCGCCTGCACGCCATGTCGTCCAACCTCACCCTCGCCGTCACCATCGGCTTCTCGCGCGAGATGCAGGATGCCTACGATGCGGGCGAGCTCGATGCGGTGATCGTGCGCCAGGAAGGCAGCCGCCGCGGCGGCGAAAAATTGGCCGAGGACGAGTTCGGCTGGTTCGCCGCACGCCGCTTCACCCTGCCGAAAGGGGAGCCGTTGCCGCTCGCAACGCTCGCCCCGCCCTGTGGCGTCCGCGCCGTCGCCGTGCGCGCGCTCGACAAGGCCGGCATCTCCTGGCGCGAGCGCTTCGTCGGCGGCGGCGTCACCGCGGTGGTCGCGGCCGCGCTAGCGGGGCTTGCGATCGCGCCGCTGGCGCGACGGATCGCGCCTTCCGGCCTGGTCGATATCGGCCCAGCGCACAAGCTGCCGAAGCTCGGCAGCTCGAAGGTGATGCTGCATTCGAAGGTCAGCGATCCTGCGAAACTCGCGGCGCTGCGTGCGGTGGCGGCGACATTTCGGAGTGTGGCGCCGACCTGAACGCTCACAGGATCGCCTCGAACGCGCTGCGCAGCGTCTCGTGGCGGAACACGAAACCGCGGCTCAGCGCCTTGTTCGGCAGCACGCGCTGGCCGCCGAGCAGAAGCTCGTCGGCAAAGCCGCCGCCGATCCGGCGCAGCAGGCCGCCGGGAATGCGGAACACGACGGGCCGGTGCAGGCGGCGGCCGAGCTCTTCGGTGAATTTCGCGTTGGTGACGGGGATCGGCGCCGTGGCGTTGACGGGACCCGACAGATCCGGCGTCGCGATCAGATAGGCGATCAGCCGGATCAGATCGTCGCGCTCGATCCAGGACATCCACTGCCGCCCGGTGCCGAGCGGGCCGCCGAGGCCGAACTCGAATGGCGTCAACATGCGCGTGACGAAGCCGCCTTCCGTGCCGAGCACGAGGCCGATGCGCAAATACACCACGCGCACGCCGAGCTCCTCCGCCGGCCGCGCCGTTGTCTCCCAGGCCGCGCACAGCTCGTGGCTGAAGCAGGCATGCGACTTTGCCGATTCCGTCAGCACCTGGTCGGCCCAAAGGCCGTACCAGCCGATCGCCGAGCCGCTGATCAGCACCTCGGGCTTGCGCGCGAGCCGCGCGATCAGCTTGACGATCTCGCCGGTCGTGTCGATGCGCGAGCCGATGATCTTCGCACGCTTCGCGTCGGTCCACAGGCCGTTGCCGATCGGCTCACCCGCGAGATTGACGACGGCGTCGATTGGCGTGTCCGCGGCGAGCTGGTCGAGGCTGGTGATCAGCGTCACCGGCGGCGGCAGCATCTCGGCTTTCGCGGGATTGCGGATCAGCGCGATGACGTGATGCCCTGCCCCGCTAAGGCCTGCCGCAAGCCGGCTGCCGATGAAGCCGGTGGCGCCAGTGACTAGCACGGTCTTGCGGCCGCGTAGCTTCTCGACAAGCCCGGCTGCGGGCACGCTCTTCATGCGACCGAGCCGCCGCACCGCCGCGAAATCCCTGAGGCCGCACAGTGCCGCGCCAAATGCGCAGGCGGTCGCGGCGATGCTGAGCAGGCCCTGATAGACGACGATCACGCTGACGGGCTGCATCGCCCAGGCGATTAGCACGGGTATCAACAGCACCAGAATGGCGCCGTAATTGATCGCAAGCAGCGTGTGATTGATGCGCTCGCTCGGCGGCAGTTTGCGGCTGAGGTCCTCCTCGATGAAATCCATCAAGGTGATGACGATCTCGGCGACCAGCACCGCGACGATCAACAGCGCCAGCACGCCGTGAACCTCGAGCCAGCCGAGCACCAGGAACAGCAGCGCATAGAGCATGTTGCGGATGCCGTGCAGCTTCAGCTCGAAGCGCTGCGACGGTCGCCAGGCCAGGCGCTCGGTGAATTCGTGGTGATAGAAGGTGTCGAACACGCCCATCATGATCTGGATGGCGATGAGTGTCCACAGCAGCGGCGTCATGATACGGCCTCCCTGAACCAGACGGACTGATGGATCAGCGCACCGTGACGCGGGTGAGTGACATCCAAGCTGAAGCGGAAGGCGCCCTCGCCGAGATCTCGATGTGTCACGATGAGCTCGCCCGGCGTCAGCCAGCCCGGCAGCGGAAGCCACAGCCGTCCAAGCTGGAGGCCATAGCCGGCGCTGCGAAAGATCAGTACCTGATCCTCGACCGCGATGCGCAGCGCCATCGACACGCCGAAGCCGACATATTCCTCGAGCCCGGTCGGACCGGCGAAACGCTTGGCGGAATGGATCACCTGCGGAAAGCCGCGCTTGCGCGCGCAGATGCGCGTCCAGGTCTGGCCGGTCGCGCCGTCCTCGGTGACCGTGACGATCATGGGCACACCGATATCGCGGCCGGTCGGCAACGGTCCGCCGATCAGGCGTGCGGCCTGCGCAAACCACCAGCCGAAATCGCTGAAGGCGATCTCGTCGACCACGCCGACATAGACGATACTGTCGCCGTCGGCGACCCGTTTCGAGAAGCGCCCCAGGTGGCGAGCGGCAAGCGGCCCCAATCCTCGTCCGACAGCAGCGTGCGGAAACGCCGGTCGTCGAGCAGACTTACGTGAGCGGAGGTCGATGCGTTGGAGCCCGATAGTCTTGCCGACGTCATCGCAACCTCCTCGATGCTATTTGACCTTGCCGATCGGCAGCAGGTTGGCGATCTTCTCGCCAAGCCGCATCAATGCGACCAGCCGCGGCCGCGGCACTTTCAGCATCTGCATGAACCAGTGGTCGGCGAGCTCGGTGAACGCCAGCATCTCCTTCAGGCGCTTGGCTGCAACGGGACTGATGCCGGGATCGTCCGTGGCATCGGACACGCAGGCGCGAAGCGCAGCGATCGCCGGGTCGATCTCCCGCTCCTTGCGCCGCGCCGCGATCCTCGCGGCGATCTCCCAGATGTCGGTCTCGGCCTCGTAATGGTCGCGGCGGTCGCCCAGGATCGGCACCCGCCGGATCAGGTTCCAGGCGAGCAGCTCCTTCAGCGAGTTGGAGACGTTGGACCGTGCCAAGCCGAGCGTCTCGGCGATGTCCTCGGCCGTCATCGGCGCCTCGGCGAGATAAAGCAGCCCATGAATCTGGCTGACCGAGCGGTTCACTCCCCACTCGTCCCCCATGTCGCCCCAGTGCAGGATGAAGCGCTCAACGGCCGCAGGGAGTTTCTTCTTTCCGGTCATTTCTGTCATAACAGAAATCTCTGACGAACTCGCTTTCTTGTCAAGACGCCTTGCATGCGGCCCGTCAGTCCTGCCTAAAAATGTCCCACAGCGCGGGAACCATCCCGCAATTGCTGCGTTTGTTCCCGTCGAGGCGGGGTCCGGAATGGCCGAAAAGTTCAGTCAACAGAGAGACCTGTTCGAGAGCGAGCGCAGTTTCCGGCTGTTAGTTGAGGGGGTTGCCGACTACGCCTTGTACATGCTCGACCCTAACGGGATCATCACGAGCTGGAACATCGGCGGCGAACGCATCAAGGGTTATTCCCCCGAGGAGATCCTCGGCCAGCATTTTTCCCGTTTCTACACCGAAACCGACCGCGCCAACGGCAAGCCGGCGCGGGCGCTCGGCATCGCGCGGGAAAAAGGCCGATACGAGGAGGAAGGCTGGCGCGTCCGCAAGGACGGCACGTTCTTCTGGGCGAGCGTCGTGATCGACCCGATCTACGAGGACGGCAGGCTGATCGGCTTCGCCAAGATCACACGCGACATCACAGAGCGCCGCAATGCCCAGCTCAAGCTCGAGGCGATGCAGAAGCAGTTGGCCGAGTCGCAGAAATTCGATGCGCTGGGGCAGCTCACCGGAGGGGTCGCCCACGACTTCAACAATCTTCTGATGATCATCAGCGGCAGCCTGCACATCCTGAAGAAAGGCGCCGCAGACGATCCCAAGCTCGAGCGCGCCATCTCGGCGATCGACACCGCGACCAAGCGCGGCGCAGCGCTGACCAACCAGCTTCTCACCTTCGCGCGTCGGCAAAGCGTCAACCCGCAGGCGATCGATTTTGCCGACCGCGTCGCGGCGATCCGCGAGGTGCTCGACGCGGGCGTCGGCAGCTCCGTGCGTCTCGCTTTCGACATCCACTCCGACACCTGGCCGATCAAGGCCGACGTCTCCGAGCTCGAGACCGCGCTGCTCAATCTCGTCATCAATGCCCGCGACGCGATGCCGGACGGCGGCACGGTGACGATAGGTGCGCGCAATCTCGCGCTGAACGAGGCGCCCCTCGTCGGCGATTTCGTCGCAATCGACGTCCGCGATACCGGGCTCGGAATTCCTTCCGACGTTCTCGACAAGATCTTCGAGCCGTTCTTCACGACCAAGCCGATCGGAAAAGGCACGGGCCTCGGCCTTTCGCAGGTCCACGGCTTCGCCCACCAGGCCGGCGGCACGGTGAAGGTCGCGAGCGAGCTCGGCCAGGGCACGACATTCACCATCGTCCTGCCGCGCGGCAACGCTATGCCGTCGCGGGAGGTACCGGAAGCGGCGTTCCGCGGCAGCGGCACGGTGCTGCTGGTCGAGGACAATCCCGATGTCGCGCTGGTCAGCATCGGTCTTCTGGAGCAGCTCGGCTACCGGGTGCGCCGTGTCGCCGATGCAGAAGCGGCATTGCGTGAGATCGAGAGCGATGGCGTCGACTTCGTGTTCTCGGACATTGTCATGCCCGGCAAGATGGACGGCCTCAGCCTCGCCCATCACCTCCGTCAGATCCGTCCTGGCCTGCCGATCCTGCTCGCCACCGGCTACAGCGAGGTCGCCGCCGGCGTCCGCGGCGATTTCCCGATTCTGCGCAAGCCTTATGAGATCCACGAGCTGAGCGAGGCGATCGCGAAATTGCCGAGGTGAATGTTCACCGCTTACCAAGGCCAACTCGCCGTCATGGCCGGGCTTGTCCCGGCCATCCACGCCTGGACACGGGCACCAAGAACGTGGATGCCCGGGACAAGCCCGGGCATGACGATCTCTTGTGAACTATCACACCGTCGGCAGCACCGAAAACGCTTCCCCTGCCCTGCGCAAACTCAGTTCATCCACGCTTGCCGTCTCACTGGTGACACTGTCGACGCGCGAGGACGGCGGGCCGTGGCGGCACAGCGCGACCATGTCCGCAACGTGCGTCGGCGCGCCGGCGAACAGCGCTTCCACGCTGCCGTCACGGCGGTTGCGGACCCAGCCTTCGAGGGCATACGCGATGGCCTGAGACTCCACCCAGGCTCGATAACCGACGCCCTGCACGCGGCCGCGGATCATGACCTGGAGAATCGCCCGACTCATGTCTTCTTCCATCCGAGCAAATCGGAGCTGCGCGCCTTGACCGCGGCCTCGCGCGTAACGCGCGCCATCAGCTCCGACGATGCCAGGCCCTTGAGGCTTTTTGGCGCCATGCCCTCGCGCAACGCCTTCTGTGTCTCGTAGACGGCTTGCGTCGCGGCGGCGATCGGCGCATGGCCCTGCAGCGCGATGCGCACGCGCTGGCCCTGGAGATAATCGAGCCCACTCAATTCCTCGGACGCGCCGCCGAGCACGATCGGCAGCCGCGTGGCGGAGACGATGGCCTCGAGCTCGGCGCGCGACTTGATGCCGGTGAAAAACAGCGCATCGACGCCGGCGGCCTCATAAGCCTGGGCGCGGCGCACCGCATCCTCGATCGAGGTGATCGCGGCTGCGCCTGTGCGGCCCATGATGACCAGCGAGGGATCGCTGCGGCCGCCAAGCGCCGCCTCCATCTTGCCGACGCCCTCCTCCAGCGAGATCAGCTGTGCCTTCGTCGCACCGAATGCGGCCGGCAACAGTGTGTCCTCGATGGTGAGGCCGGCCGCGCCCGACGTCTCCAGCTCCTGCACCGTGCGGCGCACGTTCAGCGCATTGCCATAGCCGTGATCGGCGTCGACGAGCACCGGCAGCGCCGAGGCCCGCGACATCCGCCGCATCTGCTCGGCAAGCTCGGTGAGCGTGATCAGCGTGACATCGGGATCGCCGAGCACGGCGAGCGAAGCCACCGATCCGCCGAACATGCCAAGCGGAAAGCCGAGATCCTCGGCAATCCGGATCGAGATCGCGTCATAGACCGAGCCGGGATGGACGCACGTCCCGCCCGACAGGATCGATCGCAGTTTCTCGCGGCGGGAACGAAAGGCCATGGTTGCCCTCCCAATTATTGCGACGCAGCCGCAACGTACTCCGTCATTGCGAGCGCAGCGAAGCAATCCAGTGTCTTTCCGCAGAGGCAGTCTGGATTGCTTCGCTGCGCTCGCAATGACGGTGAGCTTGGGGCCCGGCAAGACCCCCACTCACATCTTTTATCTTACGCAAACTCCAGGATCAGCGCGTCCACCGCGAGTGTCGCGCCGGCGCTGGCGTGGATCTTCTTCACGGTTCCGTCCTGTTCGGCGCGCAGCACGTTCTGCATCTTCATGGCTTCGACCACCGCCAGGGTCTCGCCGGCCTTGACCTCCTGCCCCTCGCTCACCGCGATCGAGATGACGAGGCCCGGCATCGGGCAGAGCAGCTTCTTGCCGCTGTCGGAGGCCGTGGTCACCGGCATCAGCCGCGCGGAGGCCGCCTCGGCCTCGGTCCAGACATAGACCGGCACCTCGACGCCCTGATGCGCGAGGCGGATGCCGTTGGCGATCGGGCGGGTCTGCACGGCGACGAACTGACCGTCGATGGTGCCCTGCCAGACCGGATCGCCCGGCTTCCACGGCGACTGCAACAGATGCGTGTTGCCGGCCTTGCCGTCGGCGTCGATGAAGCGGATCGTGATCGCTTCGCCTTCGCGCGCGACCTCGAGCAGTATCTCCTGGCGGTCGAGCCAAACCGCGCGACGCCGCTCGCGCTGCACGACGCGGCCGCCCATCTGGCCGGAGATCTGCCGCTTGCGCGCCCCCAGCACGTGATCGATCGCGGCGCCGACCGCGGCGATGCGACGCGCGACCTCGCCTTCGGGCACGCGCACCGCAAAACCCTTGGGGAATTCCTCGGCGATGAAGCCGGTCGAGAGCCGTCCCTCGCGCCAACGCGGATGATGCATCAAGGCCGACAGGAACGGGATGTTGTGGCGGATGCCATCGACATAGAACGAGTCCAGTGCAGTCGCCTGCGCCTCGATCGCCGCCGCGCGCGAGGGCGCATGGGTGACGAGCTTGGCGATCATCGGATCGTAATGGATCGAGATCTCGCCGCCCTCCTGCACGCCGGTATCGTTGCGGATGGTGATGCCGTCGTGGCTCGCTTCCGCCGGCGGACGATATTTCACCAGGCGCCCGATCGAGGGCAGGAAGTTGCGGAACGGATCTTCGGCGTAGAGGCGCGATTCCACCGCCCAGCCGGTCAGCGTGACGTCCTTCTGCGCGATGGCGAGCTTCTCGCCGCTCGCGACGCGGATCATCTGCTCGACGAGATCGATGCCGGTGACGAGCTCGGTGACGGGATGCTCGACCTGGAGGCGCGTATTCATCTCCAGGAAGTAGAAGCTCTTGTCCTGGCCTGCGACGAACTCGACCGTGCCGGCGGAATCGTAGTTCACGGCCTTGGCCAGCGCGACCGCCTGCTCGCCCATCTTGCGGCGGGTCGCCTCGTCCAGCAGCGGCGACGGCGCTTCCTCGATGACCTTCTGGTTGCGGCGCTGGATCGAGCATTCGCGCTCGCCGAGATAGATCACGTTGCCGTGCTTGTCGCCCAGCACCTGGATCTCGATGTGGCGGGGATCGACGATGAACTTTTCGACGAAGACGCGGTCGTCGCCGAACGAGGCCTTTGCCTCCGCCTTGGCGAGGTTGAAGCCCTCGGCAACCTCGGCTTTGGAATGGGCGATGCGCATGCCCTTGCCGCCGCCGCCGGCGGAGGCCTTGATCATGACGGGGTAGCCGATCTCGTCGGCGATCCGCACCGCGTGCTTGTCGTCCTCGATGACGCCGAGATAGCCCGGCACGGTCGAGACTTTTGCTTTTGCGGCGGCCTTCTTGGACTCGATCTTGTCGCCCATTGCGGCGATCGCGCCGGGATTCGGGCCGATGAAAACGATTCCTGCGGCTTCCAGCGCGCGCGGAAACGCCTCGCGCTCGGACAGGAAGCCGTAGCCGGGATGCACAGCCTCGGCACCCGTCTTCCGGCAGGCCTCCACGATCTTCTCGATCACCAGGTAGCTCTCTGCCGCGGCCGGCGGGCCGATCAGCACCGCCTCATCGGCCATCTCGACGTGGAGGGCATCGCGGTCGGCCTCGGAATAGACCGCGACCGTCTGAATTCCCATCTTGCGGGCAGTCTTGATGACCCGGCAGGCGATTTCGCCGCGATTGGCGATCAGAATGCGTTTGAACATGCTTTTCTTGAGTCTCGACCTTGGGCGGGACCCTTCCCTGGCCGTTGGGGCCTTTGGGAGGGGCCGTGTGGCTCCCGTGGTACATCAAAATGGGCCGGAGGCAACGGTCTAAATCGGGCCGCCTTTGGCGTACCAGCGCAAGACCGAAATGGGCCCGGCGCGCCTGCCGTGCGGCATCCCTAGGACTTTCCGGCCTTGGCCGCGTCCCGGACCAGGTCATGAATGAAGCCCAACTTGCCGACCACCGCGGGCGACAGGATGAAGGGATAGAGGTCGCGCAGGCCCATGGCGCGGTTGACGCTGTTCATGGCGAAGGTGAAGGGCAGCCATGCGTTGACCAGCGCCTCGACATCCCTGGCCTCGTACGGGTTGAAGCGGATGCGCGCCGTCAGCTCCCCGTCGCGGTCGACCTTGGGACGCACCTCCATGCCGAACTCGGCGGCCATTTCCAGGGCATCGACGATGTGGAGGTAATGCGCCCATGTCTCGGCAAAATCCTCCCACGGATGCGTCGTGGCATAGGCCGAGACGTAGTTCTGCTGCCAGTCCGGCGGCGCGCCCTCGGCATAATGGCGCTGCAGGGCCTGGCCGTAATCGGCGCTATCGTCGCCGAAGACGGCGCGGCACTGGTCGAGCTTGCCGCCATCGCGCACCAGCACATCCCAGAAGTAATGTCCGACCTCGTGGCGGAAATGCCCGAGCAGCGTCCGATAGGGCTCGCCCATCTCGAGCCGGCGCCGCTCGCGCTCAATGTCGTCGGCCTCGGTCAGCGCGATCGTGATCAGGCCGTTGTCATGGCCGGTCATGACCTTCTCGCCGCTGTGCGGATCGTCGGCGAGGAAGTTGAAGATCAGGCCATGTTCGGGATTGTCCTGGCGGGTCTGGAGCGGCAGCTTCCAGCGGATCAGGGAATAGAACAGCCGGTGCTTGGCCACCTCCAGCTCGCGCCAGCCGGCGAGCTGCGCCGGATCCGAAAGGTTCGGCACGGTCCCGTTGTGGCGGCAGGCGCGGCAATAGCCGGTGCTATCGCCTGCGTCGGTCAGCCAGTTGCAGGCGTCGTACTCGGCATTCCGGCACAGCATCCGGCTCTCACTCTTGTCGGCGAGGATGCTCCAGGCGTCTCCGTCGGCCTCGATCGCCGACATCGTCTCCTTCTCTGGCAGGAAGGCGATCCGATGGCCGCAGCGTTCGCAGGCGCGGTTCTCGAAATAGAGGACGTTGCCGCAGGCCTGGCAGATAAAGAGCTTCAAGATTTAGCCTCGTGGGAAAGGAAAGCCTATGAGCGCGCTGGCACCTCGCGACGACGCCTCAATCCGCCGATCGTTCCAGTATTCGGAACAAATTGCCAGACCGGACGTTACCACCGCGTACTTCTCTGCGTTCAGGCGCGCGCCCCCATTTCCCGGCACCACCTGCCCTCTAAACAATGGCCATCACGCTCCGTCTGTGTGAATATCGGTCCGGCACGTGCGCACCTGCATGACAACGGCCGATGCCTTGAACGAACCCTTGCCCGAGACCATCGCCGCCGAAAGGCTGCGCCAGCACCTCGAAGACGTCGCGCGCGAGCGCGACAATGCCTATCGCGCGCTGCAGGAGCGCGAGGCCGAGCTGGCGCGCATCCAGCGCATCGGCAAGGTCGGCGGCGTCGAGGTCGATTTCCGCGAAGGCTTCAAGAACCGGCGTTCGCCCGAATATCTGATGATCCACGGCCTTCCGCCGGAAGCCGCCGAGGAGTCGCACGAGGATTGGGTCAACCGTATCCATCCCGACGACCGCGACGCCACTGTCAAGCATTTCTTCGAAGCGCTCGCCGGAGCGAGCGAGGACTATAGCGCCGAATACCGCATCATCCGCCCCAGCGACAGCGAGACCCGCTGGATCCGGGTCGTCGCAAAGATCGAGCGCGACAAGGACGGCCGCGCCATCCGGCTCGTCGGCGCTCATATCGACATGACCGATCAGGCGCTGGCGCGCGAGACGCTGCGCGAAAGCGAGGAGCGCTTCCGGCTGATCGCCGACAGCGCGCCGGTGCCGATCTGGGTCACCAAGCTCGACCGCAAGCGGTCCTTCGCCAACCAGGCCTATGTCGATTTCGTCGGCCTGCCCTACGACCAGGCCATCGACTTCGACTGGCGCAAGGTGCTGCATCCCGACGACCTGCCGCACGTGCTGCAGCAATCCGTCCAGGGTGAAGCGTCCCTCAAACCCTTCGTGCTGGAAGCGCGCTACAAGAACGCCAGCGGCGAATGGCGCTGGCTCCGCTCGGAATCGCAGCCGCGCTGGGATGCGACCGGCAAGCATATCGGCTTCATCGGCGTCGCCCACGACGTCACCGTCGCCAAGCAGGCCGAGATCGATCTCCGGCGGCTGAACGAGACGCTGGAAGAGCGCATCGCCGAGCGCACCGCCGAGCTCGAAGCCAACGAGGCGCGGCTGCGCGCGATCCTGGAGACGAGCAATCAGTATCAGGGCCTGGTCAATCTCGAGGGCCAGCTGGTCTACGCCAACAAGACCGCGCTCGCCGGCATCAAGGCGAATTCCGCGGACGTGGTCGGAAAGCCGTTCTGGGACACACCCTGGTTCACCGGCACGGAGGGCATGAGTGCCGCCGTGCGCGAGGCCTTCGACACCGTGCTCAAGGGCGAACCCGTGCGGCTGGAGATGCGCCTGCGCCTTCCGATCGGCGAGCGCGATTTCGACTTCGGCATGCGTCCCGTGCTCGACCGCCAGGGCAACATCACCGGCGCCGTGCCCGAGGCGGTGGACATCACCGAGCGGCGCCGCGGCGAGGAAGCGCTGCGGCAGTCGCAGAAGATGGAGGCGATCGGCCAGCTCACCGGTGGCGTCGCTCACGACTTCAACAATCTTCTCACCATCATCCGCTCTGCGACCGATTTCCTGCGCCGCCGCGAGCTGCCGGAGGAGCGCCGCCGACGCTACGTCGATGCCATCTCAGACACGGTCGAGCGCGCCTCCAAGCTGACCGCGCAGCTTCTGGCCTTCGCGCGCCGGCAACCGCTGAAGCCGCAGATCTTCAACGTCGGCAGCCAGGTCGAGGGCGTGGCGCAGCTGGTGCGGCCGCTGGTCGGCGCCCGCATCGAGATCGCCGTGGAGGTTCGGGACACCGGTTGCTTCACGGTGGCCGACATCGCCCAGTTCGAGACCGCGCTGATCAATCTCGCCATCAACGCCCGCGATGCCATGGACGGCGAAGGCCGCCTCACCATCGCCGTGCGCAAGGTCTCGGGAATACCGAGCCTGCGCGCACAATCGGCGCGCCGCGGCGACTATGTCGCGATCTCCGTTACCGACACCGGCAGCGGCATCGCGCCGGAACATCTCGAACAGATCTTCGAGCCGTTCTTCACCACCAAGGAGGTCGGCAAGGGCACCGGCCTCGGGCTCAGCCAGGCCTTCGGCTTCGCAAAGCAGTCCGAGGGCGACATTGCGGTGACGAGCACGCAAGGTGAAGGTGCCACCTTCACCATCTACCTGCCGCAGGCGCAAAGCCCCACTACGGAGAAGGAAGCAGCGGCCCTGAGCCACGAGGCGGCCACGACCGGGCGTGGTTATCGCGTGCTCGTGGTCGAGGACGACGACGAGGTCGGCCGCTTCTCCACCGAGCTCCTGGAGGATCTCGGCTATGTCGTGCGCCGCGTCGCCAATGCCAACGCGGCGCTGGCGATCCTGGGCGAGAACGAATTTGCCGTCGACCTCGTGTTCTCCGACGTCATCATGCCCGGCATGAACGGGGTCGAGCTCGCCGGCATCATCCGCGAGCGCTATCCGGGCCTGCCCGTGGTGCTCACTTCCGGCTACAGCAACGTGCTGGCCGAGAACGCCCACCGCGGATTCGAGCTGATCCAGAAGCCGTATTCGGTGGAATCGCTCTCGCGCATCCTGCGCAAGGCGATCATGGAGAAGCTGTCGGTGGCAAGGTGAGTGTCACATTCGCGAGAAGCAGCCACGAATTCCAGTCCGTTGCCGCGGCAAGACTCTAGGGGAAGACAGCCGTTCCCGCATCGGTTATCGATGCCGAATGACTGACCGAACCTCAAGGACTGAACGTGCCGTCTGACGCCATCTGGGCCTGGAGCATCATCTTCGTCGCGACCGCCTGCGTCATCATCCGGCCGTTTCGCCTGCCCGAGGCGATCTGGGCCGCGATCGGCGCGAGCGCCCTGGTGCTATCAGGCTTGCTGCCTTGGCAGGACGCGCTTGTCGGCATCGAGAAAGGCCTCGACGTCTATCTCTTCCTGATCGGAATGATGCTGATCGCCGAGCTGGCGCGGCTCGAAGGCCTGTTCGATTATCTCGCCGCGCTCGCGGTGGAATACGCACGCGGCTCGCCGCAGCGGCTGTTCCTGCTGATCTATCTCGTCGGCACGCTCGTGACCGTGCTGCTTTCCAACGATGCTACCGCGATCGTGCTGACGCCGGCCGTCTATGCCGCGACGCGCGCGGCCGGCGCGAAGCCGCTGCCTTATCTGTTCGTCTGCGCCTTCATCGCCAATGCCGCGAGTTTCGTCCTGCCGATCTCCAACCCCGCCAACCTCGTCGTGTTCGGCGCGCGCATGCCGCACCTGACGGAATGGCTACGCCTGTTCGCCTTGCCCTCGGCGGCGTCGATCCTGCTGACCTACATCGTGCTGCGCCTGACCCAGCACCACGCGCTGAAGGAAGAGACGATCGCGCGCAGCGTGCCGCATCCCAAGCTCGGCCGCGGCGGCAAGCTCACCGCAATAGGCATCGTCGCGATCGGCATCGTGCTGGTCACGGCGTCAGCGCTCGACAAGCAGCTCGGCCTGCCGACCTTTATCTGCGGCGGCGTGACGGCCGCGATCGTGCTGCTGCTCAGCCGGCAATCACCCTTGCCCGTGCTGCGCGGGGTGTCCTGGAGCGTGTTGCCGCTGGTCGGCGGGCTCTTCGTCATGGTGGAGGCGTTGATCAAGACCGGCGTGATCGCGCAGCTCAACGCGTTGCTGCACCAGGCGGTAGCTCAATCGGTCCCGCAGGCGGCCTGGAGCGTGGGCATTGCCACCGCGCTCGCCGACAACATCGCCAACAATCTTCCGGTCGGCCTCGTCGCCGGCTCGGTTGCCGCCGGCGATCATCTGCCGGTGCCCGTCGTCAGCGCGATCCTGATTGGCGTCGATCTCGGCCCCAATCTGTCGGTCACCGGCTCGCTCGCCACCATCCTCTGGCTGGTCGCGCTCCGCCGCGAGAAAATCGAGGTCGGCGCCTGGCCGTTCCTCAAGCTCGGCCTGCTGGTGACGCCGCCGGCCCTGATCGCGGCGTTAGCCGCCGCGATCAGATAGCGCTCATCGTCAGTCGTTCTCGTAGCCGTAGACTTCCGGCAGGATGAAGATCGCGGCAAGCAGGCCTACCAGCGGGAAGATCGCGACCATCAGCGTGGCGTTCGCCTGCCCGATCGCGGCAAACACCGTTGGGAACAGGAAGATCGCCAGGAACGACGGCAGCTTCACGAACATGTAGGCGAAGCCGCTTGCGGTGCCCCGATATCGCGGACGGGCGACCATGGTCGGGATTGTCATGCAGTTCGACGCATCCCAATAATGGCCCCAGAGCATGCCGGCGGCGGCGAACGGCAGCAGGATCTTGTTGTCGGTGTAGAGCGCGAAGGCCGCGACCAGCAGCGAAACCAGCACGATGCCGAAGCCGGCGATGGCGATGCCACGATGGCCGATCTTCGGCGTCAGCAAGGGTCCGACCCAGCCCGACAGGGCGGCGAAAGAGAACAGCGCCATCGTCACCACATTGATGCCGAGCACGCTCGATACGCCGACCATCACAAACAGCACCGGCAGATAGAATGCGAAGGTCGAGAATTCGCTCGCCTGGGCGAAACAGGCGATCCAGCCATAAAGGGTGGCGCGCCAGCGAATCGGATCCTTCCTGAGGTCAGCGAGGAATGCGCGCGTGCTGGTCTTGGGAACCTCGACGTCCCGATCCGGCAGCATGTCGAGATTGTCGTTGAACATCTCGCGCGCGACCTGCTTGGCCTCGCGGTAGCGCCCCTTTTGCACCAGCCACACCGCCGTCTCCGGCACGTCGTGACGCATGATCAGGATGATCAGTGCCGGCACCGCACCGAGACCGAGCGTCACGCGCCACAGCATCTCGTGGTTCATGTCGACCAGCAGGAAGATCACGATGACGCCGATGGTGAGAACTTCACCGACGGCGAACATGAACTGCCAGCGGTTGCCCATGACCTCGCGCTCGCCCTTGGCCATGGATTCCATGATGTAGGTGTAGCCGGTCGAGATGTCGGAGCCGAGCGGAATGCCGAGCAGGAAGCGGATCACGACGAGCCAGCCGACGCTGGGTACGAAGGCTTGCGCCAGCGCCAGCACGATGAACAGCACCATCGTCACGAGGAACATCACGCGGCGGCCGATCTTGTCGGACAGCCAACCGCCGAGCAGCGCGCCGATCAGGGCACCGCCCTGCGTGCCCGCGGCGGCGAGGCCGAGCATCAGTGGATCGGGATTGTACTGTTCCTTGATGAAGATCAGCACGAAGGCGATCGAATAGAGGTCCCAGGCCTCGACCAGGATCGAGGCCATCATCAGCCAACCGACCTTGTTGCCTTTGGGACTGTAGTTCGTGATGAGGTAGCGGACCGCGGCTTCGCTCGCGGTCGCCTGTGGCATCGCCATCGTTGACATTCTTCTTCCTTTCTTCAGAACTCCCTAAAGCGCGATGACATCAGGATCTCATCACGCTTTAGCTTGTTGTCTTGCGCATGATCTCTTCGGAGAACCGCCTCACACTTTTCCGGATCATGCTCTACGCGCCGAGCAGCGGCTCGATGCTGCAATCGAGCAGGCGCGGATCGATCCCCGCCTCCATGCCCGTAAACATCTCGCCCATGTAGTCGATCAACGCGTCGCTCGCCTTCACCGCCTCCTCGACGCGGCGGTTGGCGACGGCTGCAAGAATGGCGAGATGATGATCGATCGTGCCTGACAGATCCGCCTGCCCCGGCATAAAGCGATGGTGGATGTAACCGATGCGCCGATACAGCGTGTGCAGCGGCCGCAGCGTGTGCACCAGGAACGGCTCGCCGGCGGCCTCCAGCACCAACGCGTCGATGCGGCGGTCGATATGATTGAATTCGTCGAGGGTGAGGCTGGCGCGGCGCTCGCGCAGCAGACGCTCGATGTGCATCGCCTGATTGCGATGCGACAGGGTGGCGCGATCGGCGGCGAGGCGGATCACGAAGCGTTCCATGTCGCGGCGTAAGGCCAGCAGCATGCGCTCGCGCGCCAGATCGATCGGCGCGATGTGCAGGCCGTGACGCGGCCGGATGACGATGAGAGTGTCGGCGGAGAGACGATTGACGGCGTGATGGACCGGCGTGCGGCCGAAACCGGTGATTTGCTGCAATTCCAGCATCGTCATGAATTGTCCGGGCTTGAGCTCGCAATGAACGAGCAGCTCCTCGATCCTCTGATAAGCCAGCTCGAAGAAGTTGAGACGGTTGCGCCGGGAGGGCCTGCCCTCCCCGTCGCCGTGTCTCACCACCGCGAGTGCGCGCTTGCGCCGTGCCATGCCGTCCTCTCCCGTCAGCCCGCGCTCTCGTTGCTGGGTGGCGCCTTGTTTGTGGCACCCTTAAAACATGTTGTGATATATTACAAGCAAGCGTAAGACGTCGGCACGACCTGCAGCATGCTGCAGCGCAAAATGAGACGTCAGGTGCGAAGCGCCGTTCGATGGGAGGATACTTGCCGTGAAGATCACGTCGCTCGAGACATTGCGCACCGAGGAATTTTCCAACGTCATCTGGGTCCGCATCCACACCGACACTGGTCTGATCGGTCTCGGCGAAACCTTCTATGGCGCCGGCGCGGTCGAAGCGCAGATCCACGACACCTTTGCCGGCCGCCTGCTCGGCCGCAATCCCCTGCACATCGAAGCGATCCATCGCGACATGCTGAATCTGCCGATGGCGCAGTCCTCGACCGGCGTCGAATACCGCGCGGCATCAGCGATCGACATCGCGCTGTGGGATCTATTCGGCAAGGTCTGCGGTCAGCCGGTGCACCAGATGCTCGGGGGCCTCTGCCGCGACAAGCAGCGCATCTACAACACCTGCGCCGGCACGCAATATGTGCGCTCGACCAATATCAGCCCGGTGGCCAATTGGAATCTCGGCGCCTCCAAGGGGCCCTATGAAGATCTCGACGGCTTCATGAACCATGCCGATGCGCTCGCCGAAAGCCTGCTCGAAAGCGGCATCTCGGCGATGAAGATCTGGCCGTTCGATCCCGCCGCGCAGGAGAACAAGGGCCTCTACATCACCGCCGCACAGATGAAGCAGGCGATTGAGCCGTTCGAGAAGATCCGCAAAGCCGTCGGCGACAAGATGGAGATCATGGTCGAGCTCCATTCGCTCTGGAATCTGCCGACCGCCAAGCAGATCGCCCGTGCGCTCGAGCCCTACAAGCCGACCTGGTACGAGGACCCGATCCGGATGAACTCGCCGCAGGCGCTGGCCGAATATGCCCGTTCGACCGACGTCTGGGTCTGCGCCAGCGAGACGCTGGGCTCACGCTTCCCCTACAAGGACATGCTCGACCGCGATGCCATGCACGTGGTGATGGCTGATCTGTGCTGGACCGGGGGTCTCACCGAAGGCCGCAAGATCGCGGCAATGGCCGAGACCTATCATCGGCCTTTTGCTCCTCATGACTGTATTGGCCCGATCGGCTTCATCGCGGCCATCCACATGTCGTTCAGCCAGCCCAACACCCTGATCCAGGAATCAGTGCGCGCCTTCTACAAGGGCTGGTACAATGAGCTCGTCACCACGATGCCCACCATCAAGGACGGCTACGTCTTTCCGATGGAAGGCCCCGGCCTGGGCGTCGACCTCCTGCCTGCCGTCTTCGAGCGCACCGATCTGACCGTGCGCCGCTCCAACGTCTGAGGAATTCTTGAGATGAGCACTTCCCTCTTCGATCTCTCCGGCCGCACCGCGCTCGTCACCGGCTCCTCCCGCGGCCTCGGTCGCGCCATTGCTGAGGGCATGGCCAAGGCCGGCGCGAAGATCATCATCAACGGCGTCGATCCCAAGCGCGTCGAGCAGGCCGCCGCCGAGTTTCGCGCCGCCGGCCACCAGGCCGAAGGCGCCGCCTTCAACGTCACCGATGAGCCCGCAATCGTCGCCGCCTTCAACGAGTTCGACAGACAAGGCCTCGCCGTCGATATCCTCGTCAACAATGCCGGCATCCAGCACCGGAAGCCGCTGGTGGAGTTCACCACCGACGAATGGCGCAAGGTGATCGAGACCAACCTCACCAGCGCCTTCGTGATCGGCCGCGAGGCGGCCAAGCGCATGATCCCGCGCAAGCACGGCAAGATCATCAATATCGGCTCGCTCGGCAGCGAGCTCGCCCGCCCCACCATTGCGCCCTACACGGCGGCCAAGGGCGGCATCAAGAACCTGACCCGTTCGATGGCGGTGGAATGGGCCCAGCACGGCATCCAGGCCAATGCGATCGGCCCCGGCTACATGCTCACGGACATGAACGAGGCGCTGGTCAACAACGCCGATTTCAATACCTGGCTGATGGGCCGCATTCCCTCCAAGCGCTGGGGCAAGCCGGATGAGCTGGTGGGCGCCGCGATCTTCCTCGCCTCGGATGCGTCGACCTACGTCAACGGCCAGATCATCTATGTCGATGGCGGCATGATCGCCGCGATGTGATCGCCAAGACCGCGAAGGAGCAAGCCATGCGCGCCGTCGTCATTCACGCCCCGAAGGACCTGCGGATCGACAATTTTGCCGATCCGGCCCCCGGCCTTGGCGAGGTCCGCGTCAAGATCGCCAATGGCGGAATCTGCGGCTCCGATCTGCACTACTATCATCACGGCGGCTTCGGTGTCGTGCGGATTCAGCAACCGATGGCCCTGGGTCACGAGATCGCCGGCGTCGTCGCTGACGTCGGTGACGGCGTCGCCAATGTCAGGCCGGGCACGCGCGTCGCGGTCAACCCGAGCAAACCGTGCGGGGCTTGCCTGCATTGCCAGGAAGGCATGCGCAACCAGTGCCTCGACATGCGCTTCCTCGGCAGCGCGATGCGCTTTCCCCATGTGCAGGGCGGCTTTCGCGAGTTCATCACGGTCGACGCGACGCAGGCCGTGCCGATCTCAGACAAGCTGTCGCTGGCGGAAGCCGCGGTCGCCGAGCCGCTTGCGGTGTGCCTGCATGCCGGCAAGCAGGCCGGTCCCCTGCTCGGCAAGCGCGTGCTGATCACCGGCTGCGGTCCGATCGGCGCGCTGATGATTTTGGTCTCGCGCTTCGGCGGCGCGTCGGAGATCGTTGTCACCGATGTGGCCGACGCTCCGCTCGCGGTCGCGAAAAAGCTCGGCGCCACGCATGCCATCAACGTCGCGACCAATGCCACTGCGCTCGATCCCTGGCGCGCCGGCAAGGGCGTGTTCGACACGCTGTTCGAGGCCTCCGGCAACCAGGCCGCGCTCCGCACCGCGCTCGACGTGCTGAGGCCCGGTGCGACGCTGGTGCAGCTCGGCCTCGGCGGCGAGATGACGCTGCCGATCAATTCCATCGTGGCCAAGGAATTGCAGCTGCGCGGCACATTCCGCTTCGATCCCGAGTTCGAGCTGGCGGTGCGCCTGATGGGCGACGGCCTGATCGACGTCAAGCCGTTGATCACGGCCACCATGCCGTTCGAGAATGCGGCCGCGGCCTTCGAGCTCGCCAGCGACCGCGCGCAGTCGATGAAGGTCCAGCTTACCTTCTAGGCGCGTCGTTGGCCTGTTGCCCCTCGATCAGCCGGTCGGTGACCAGCCGCACGGCCCCGCGCTTCCAGGAATAGTCGGCGCCCATGCGTAGTCCGCTGTCGCCACGCGCCAGCACCGCGCCGGTCCTGGCATCGCGCACCTGGAAGCCGAGCGTGTATTCGGTGCGGCTGACGCGGCGCACCACGCCGATCAGTGATTGGTCCGCGCCGAGCTTGCGCGCAATGGAGACCTCGCAGCCGCCGCAATCCCGCAAAGCGCCGGCCTTCCCCGCCTCTGCGCCGACCTCGACGATGCGATAGCGGCCGGATTGGCCGAGCGCCTCGCGCACACCGCCAGTGACCTCCGCGAGATATGACGCATCCGACGCACCGGACGTCCCCGCTGAGGCGGCCGTCATGTCCTCGAGCTCGAAATCGAACACGGCAAGCGCGACCGGCGCAGGCGTGCCGAGCGCGGCCATGACCTCGCGAGACACGAACATCTGGGCGCGCTCCCATGCCTCGTCATTGTCGCCGCGGAAGCTGTAGAGCTTGTCCAGCACAAGCGTCTTGGCGCCGACGTCGATAACGGCGACCTTGGCCCATTGCACCAGCGTGCTCGTCTTCTGAATGCCGCCGACCACCTTGAACACCGCTCCGTCTTGGACGGATCGCACCAAGCGGTAGCGCTGGTCTGCCTCGATGTCCCTTCGAAGCGCGGCCATGAACGCCGCCAGCCGCCGCTCGTGGGCCGCGGTCTGGTCGGTCGGCTCGCCCGAAGTGTCGGTGTAGCTGAAATCGTCCATGGCGACGCCGATGGCGGCCTGCGCAGCGAGGGGCGAGCAAGAGAGGACGAGGAGGAGACAGGCGGAGAGAACAAGGCGGCAGCGGTGCATGAACGAACCTCGTGGATGGGACGAAAATCTAGACGGGCCGCCTCAGGCCCCGCAGCTGCCACGATCCCGACCAATGCCGGGAAATTTTCACGACATTGCGGTGCGGCAAGTCGGGAACGCTTCCCGCCGCCGGCGTTCTGCCCTTTAATGAGGCGCGACAAGCCCGTTCGCACCAGGTGCAAGCCGATGTGGAATCGCCCGAGATTCGATCTCAAGGTCCGTCTGACGCTGCGCGTGGCGGCGATATCGGCTGCCTGCTTCGCCGTGATATCGACCTATTTCCTCGTCACCGCCGATAGCGCCGCGCATGCGCGCATCGACGGGATCGCCGCCATCGTGGCCAAGACGCTGGAGCTGCAGCAAGGCAAGGTGCAGTGGGCGGCGAGCCCTCGCTCGGACTTTCCGGACCTCGACCCGGTGTCGGCCCATGTGATGACGCCCGGCCTCTGCCTCGGCTTCCGCAGCGCGAGCGGCGACATGCTGCAGCGCTTTTGTAGCGGCGCGCCTGCCCCGGCGAGCCCGCCGCCGCAAGCCTTCTCCGCCTTCTATCGCAGCCTGTTCGACCCCGGCCGCGAGGCGGCGCGGCCCGTGATCGTGCGCGGAACCAAACTCGGCGAGACCGTGGTCTCGATCGACCCGGCGGTGCAGACGGCAGAGGCCTGGCATGAGGCCGGCCGCCTGATGATCGCGCTTGCGATCGCGCTGCCGCTGCTCTGTGCGCTGGTCTATGCCGCACTGGCCCGTGCCCTGCGCCCCACCCGCATGATCGGCAGCGGCCTCGAACGCATCGCCGCCGGCGACCTCACCACGCGGCTGCCGCCGTTCGATCTCGCCGAGCTCTCCGCCATCCGCGACGTCTTCAACCACCTCGCCGAAAGCCTCGACACTGCGCTTGCCGAGCGCAACGAGCTGACGCGGAAGCTGATCGCGCTCCAGGACGAGGAGCGCCGCCATCTCGCCCGCGAACTGCACGACGAATTCGGCCAGTCCCTCGCCGCGATCCGCGCGCTGGCCGCATCCGCCCGCCAGACTGCGGCACAGGACTGTCCCGACCTGCTCGGCGAATGCGACAGCATCGCCCGCACCGCGACAGGCATGATGGAGACGCTGCGCGGCGCGTTGTTCCGGCTGCGGCCGCCCGATGTCGAGGAGCTCGGCCTGGTCGCCAGTCTCGAAGGCCTGATCTCGGGGTGGAACGGCCGCAGCCGCGGCCAGCCGCGCTTCGAGATCCGGTTCGACGGCGCCTTCGACAGCGTGCCCGCCTCCGTCAGTGCCAACCTGTACCGCATCGTGCAGGAGGCACTCACCAACGCGGCCAAGCATGCCGGTGCAACGAAGGTTAGCCTGCATTTGACCATGGCCGACAGCGAGATTGCTCTCGTGGTCGAGGACGACGGCCGCCCGAACGAGGCTTCCGCAAAATCGGGCATGGGCCTGCTGGGCATGCGCGAGCGCGTCGCCGCGCTTCGCGGCCGGATCAGCTTCGAGACCGGCCTTCAGGGCTCCTCGCTGCGCGTATTCATTCCGCTCCCGGCAGCCGCCTCTGAGGCCCTGGAGCACGCTGCATGAGCACGGCGGAAGCGACCATCCTGCTGGTCGACGACCATTCCGTCGTCCGTGAGGGCTATCGCTCGGTGCTGCAGAAGCAGCCGGGCCTGCGCGTTGTCGCCGAGGCGGCCGACGGAGCGGAAGCCTATCGCCTCTACAAATCCGAGACGCCCGACCTCGTCATCATGGACCTCAGCATGCCCGGCATAGGCGGCATCGAGGCCGTCAGGCGGATCAGGCAGTGGGACAAGGCGGCACGGATTCTCGTTTTCACCATGCACGAGAACGCCGGATTTGCCGTGCAGGCGATCCGCGCCGGTGCACGGGGCTACGTCACCAAGACCAGCCCGCCCGAGACCTTGGTGCGCGCGGTCAAGGACGTGCTCGCCGGCAAGATTGCCATCAGCCCCGACATCGACCACGAGCTTGCGCTCAGCCGCATCAGCGGCGAGAGCTCCGCCGCCGACGTGCTGACGCCACGCGAGTTCGAGGTGCTGCGGTTGCTGCTCGCCGAGAACACGACGGAGGAGATCGCCGAGACGCTGCATGTCAGCCCGAAGACGGTGGCGAACCTGCACTCGCTGATCAAGGACAAGCTCGGCGTCGGCTCCGACATCGAGCTGGTCCGGCTGGCGCTGCGCCAGGGGATCTTGACGGAGGTTGATCTCGGCGAAGCCTGATCGCGGCGTCGCGGATCACTCACGTGCGACCACCGAGTCCAGCCACGCGCAGTTGAGTGGCGGCACGCGCGGATCGGCGACGCGCACGCCGCGGGCAGCCGCATCCAGCCGCATCTCGCGCAACCGCTTGCGCTGCTCTTCCGGCATATGCAGCCGCTCGTGGCCCCACAGCGAGGGCCCATCAAAGGTCTCGTGCGGCTGCCAGGTCTCGGGATCGATGACGCGTCCGCCCCAGCCATATTCGATGAAGAAGCCGGACGGCGTATTCACGTAGAACGAGGTCATGTGGTCATTGGTGTGCCGGCCCAGCGTGTAGGCGATGCGCCCCTCGTCCATCTGCGCGAGGTCGTAGCCCTGCCCAACATCATCGAGGCAGCCGAGCTCGACCATGAAGTGATGCATCGCCTTTCGCCCCGAGCCGACCATCGCAAAGGAGTGGTGGCGGCCGTTGACGTGGAAGAAATAAAGCCCGTAAGGCTTCAGCCCGAAATCGGAGACGTGAAAGCCGAGCACGTCGCGATAGAACGGCAACAGCGGCTCCACGTCCTCCACATTGAGCACGACATGCCCCATGCCGAGCGCGCCGGTGCGGAAGCCCGAGATCGGGCGACCCGGCCTGAACGGCTCGCTCGCAAGCTCCGGCTTGCAAAAAGCCTCCAGCCGGTTGCCGGCGGGGTCAGTGAACGCGATCAGCTCGGCGACATGCCGCTCGTCAGCGAGTGCGCGCGAGCCCCTCGCCACCTTGATGCCATGGCTTTCGAGCCGTCCTGCCAGCTTATCCAGTTCGGCGGTCGAAGGAACCTCCCATCCCATCACCGCAAGGCCGGCATCGCTGCCGCCGTCGACGATCAGCCGCTGCTTGCGGTCGTCCATGCGAAAGGCCCGCATCTTGCCGCCGCGATCGACCTGCTGCATGCCGAGCAGCCCGGTCGCCATCCGGCTCCACTGCTCGAGCTGGGATGAACTGATTCCGATATAGCCGAGCGCTGCGATTTCCATCGAACTCCTCCCGAAGGCGACGCGATCACCGTACTGCGGCGAGCTTGATACCGGCCGCGCGCGATCCTACGGTGGCGTTCCGCAATCGCCTCGCGTTCGCAGGCGACAATAAGCGCGCCGCGATGTGCCACAAGGGAGGAAATAGGAAGTGTCCAAGGAGCGGACGCGGAACGGCCAGCCTCGGCAGTCTGAGGGCGTCCGTGCCTTCAAGCGCGGGCTCGACGTGCTGCACGAGGTCAACCGCTCCGGCGGCATCCGCGCCGGCGACGTCGCCCGCGCGCTCGACCTGCCCCGACCCACCGTCTACCGCCTCCTCGAAACCCTGGAGGAGCTCGGCTATATCGCCCGCAGCGCCAGCGACGACCGATTTCGTGTCACCCGGCGTGCCCTAAGCCTCGGCGACGGCTACGATCCCGGCGTGGTGATCTGCCAGGCGGCGGCGCCTTATCTCGCCGATCTCAGCAAGAAGCTGGTCTGGCCGGTCGATCTCTCGACTTACGAGAACGCGGCGATGGTGGTGCAGGAGACCACCCACTCTCGCAGCCCGCTCTCGATCGACCGCGGCATGATCGGCAAGCGCCTGCCGATGCTGCGCACGTCTGCGGGCCGCGCCTATCTCGCCGCCTGCCCTGCGCGCGAACGCGATCTCATCATCAATCATCTCCGCCGCATCGATGAGGCCGACGACCGCCCCTTCCTCGACCAGGGCCGGCTCGACCGCATGATCGCCGAGACCGCGGCGCGAGGTTACGCCATCCGAACCGAGGGCGAATACAATCCCAAGACGGCTTCGATTGCCGTTGCCATCGTGCGGGACGGCGCCGTATTCGGCTGCATCTCGATCATCTGGATCCGCTCGGCGCTGGGGATCGAGGAAGCGGTCGCGCAGTTTGCGAGCCAGCTGCTGGAAACGGCGTCGGCCATTCCTGTTGCGGAATAGAGGCCGTCCGCTGGGCGGACACTTGCCGCGCCGGCGTTGATGCGCCGGCCCTGCTTGGGGAAGAGATACCCCATGCAAGATAAATCCACCCCGGAAGAGTTTGACGTCGTGATCGTCGGCCGCGGGCCGGTGGGCGCCACGCTCGCCAACCTGCTCGGCCTGTGCGGCGTGCGGACTCTGGTGCTGGAGCGCGAGGCGCGGACCTATCATCTGCCGCGCGCGGTGCATTTCGACGATGAATGCATGCGCGTGTTCCAGACCATCGGGCTTGCCGAGGCGATCCTGCCGCACGTCATTCTCAGTCCCGGCATGCTGTTTCTCGATGCAGCCGGCCGCATGCTGCTGGACTGGTCCCGTCCGCAAACGCTGACGCCGATGGGCTGGCATCTCAGCTACCGCTTCCACCAGCCGGATCTGGAGGACGCGTTGATCGGTGGCCTCGCCCGCTGGCCACACGTCACCTTGCGCAACCGCTGCGAGGTGTTCGCGCTCGATCAGGACGAGCACGGCGTGCGCGTCCGCTGCGAAGACCTCTCCAACGGGAGGCTCAGCGAGGTCCGCGCCGGTTACGTGATCGGCTGCGACGGCGCCCGCTCGCTGGTGCGCCGCTTCATCGGTTCTGGCATGGACGACCTCGGCTTCCACGAGCGCTGGCTCGTGATCGACGTCCTGCTCAAGCGCGTGCGCGACGACCTCGGTGATTACAGCCTTCAGCACTGCGATCCCAGCCGGCCCGCGACTTACGTGCGCGGCACCGGCACGCGGCGCCGCTGGGAGATCACGGTTCTCCCGGACGAGGATTCGCAGGACGTTGCGCAACCCGCGAAGGTCTGGGAGCTGCTGTCGCGCTGGATCACGCCCGCCGATGCCGAGATCGAGCGCGCCGCGGTCTACACGTTCCATTCGGTCATCGCGCAGCAATGGCGGAACGGGCGATTGCTGCTCGCGGGCGATTCTGCGCACCAGACCCCGCCCTTCCTCGGCCAGGGCATGTGCGCCGGCATCCGTGATGCCGCCAACCTCGCCTGGAAGCTGGCGAGCGTGATCCGCGAAGGCGCCGCGCCCGATCTGCTCGACACCTATCAGAGCGAACGCCTGCCGCATGTGCGCGAGTTCATCGAGCTCGCCATTCGCCTCGGCGGTGTCATCAACACCAAGGCGATCGAGGCCGGCCTTGCCGCCGGCGAAGCGCGCGAGAACGCGCCGGTCAAACTGGATGTGAAGAAGCCCCTGCTCGGCCCCGGACTAGAGTTCGGCGACCTGCCGCTCGCCGGACATCTCGCGCCGCAGTTCACGTTGACTGACGCCAGCCGCAGCGATGACCGGACCGGCTACAACCACGTGCTGCTCGTCGAGACAGCGGCGGCACTCTCATCGCGTCTCGCGCTGTCGCAGGCAGGGATCAAGATCCTGACCAGCGACGATGCCAACGATCTTGGGCCCTGGCTGCGCGAGCACGGCATCATCGCCGCACTGGTTCGTCCCGACCGTTACATCCGCGGCTCCGCCCGCAACGAGGCCGAGCTCGACCGCCTCATCGCCGCCATCGCCCCTGCAACCCGAATTCCTTCAGCCCAAGCGCCCTCCGCGGCCTGACCGAACCCTGTCAAGGACATTTCATGAAGCTGCTCTCATTCAGTGTGGACGGACGCCCCTCCTTCGGCGCCGTCAAGGACAACGGCGTCGTCGATCTCGGCGCGCGGATGGCGGCGTGCACCACGCTGCGGGAGCTGCTCGAAGCCGGTCAGCTCGCCGAGGCGGCAAGGCTGGCCGCCTCCGCGGCCCCTGATCATCCGCTCGACAAGATCAACTTCGCGCCCGTGATTCCCGATCCCGGCAAGATCATCTGCGTCGGCCTCAACTATCGCGACCACGTCGCCGAGACCGGCCGCACCGTCACCGAAAAGCCGGCGCTGTTTGCGCGCTTTGCCTGTAGCCAGGTCGGCCATCTCCAGCCCATCGTCAAACCTGGGGTGAGCGACGACTTCGACTATGAAGGCGAGCTCGCGCTCGTCATCGGCACGGCGGGCCGTCACATTCCCCCCGGCCGCGCGCTCGACCACGTCGCCGGCTATTCCTGCTACAACGAGGGCAGCATCCGCGACTGGCAGCGCCACACCAGCCAATTCCTCGCCGGCAAGACCTTTGCCGAGAGCGGCAGTTTCGGTCCGTGGCTGGTGACGACCGACGAGATTCCGGATCCGTCAAAGCTCACCTTGCAGACAAGGCTGAACGGCAATGTCGTGCAGGACACCACGACGGATCTCCTGATCACCGCCATCCCCGAGCTGATCGCCTACATCTCCACCATCTGCCCGCTCGTGCCCGGCGACGTCATCGTCACGGGCACGCCGGGCGGTGTCGGCGCCAAGCGCACGCCGCCGCTGTGGATGCGCCCCGGCGACACCGTCGAGGTCGAGATTTCCGGCATCGGCACCTTGCGCAACTCGGTGATCGCCGAACAGGCCTGACCGTCAACATCGATCAATCAACGATAACATCAAGGAAACGCCATGGGCACGACCCGCACCACCTCCGCCGCCACCCTCCTGATCGCACTTGCGCTCGCGCCCCTCCCCGCGCGGGCCGAGATCAAGGGCGAGGCCATCCGCATCGGCGTCCTCACCGACATGAACGGCGTGTTCGCGACCGCCATGGGTCCGGGCTCGGTCGAAGCGGCGCGAATGGCCGCCGAGGAGTTCGGCGGCAAGATCGACGGCAAGCCGATCGAGATCTTGCAGGCCGATCACCAGAACAAGCCGGATCTCGCCGCATCGCTGGCGCGAAAATGGTTCAGCGACGGGGTCCAGGCCGTCGCCGATGGCGGCAGCTCCGGCGCAGCGCTGGCGGTGCAGGAGCTGGTGCGCGGCAACGGCAAGATATTCCTCATCTCCGGCGCCGGCGCGAACCAGCTGACCGATGAAGCGTGCGCGCCAACCAGCGTGCAATGGACCCAGGACGCCTATTCCACCGCGACCGCCGTGGTCTCCGGCATCATGCAGACCAGCAAGGAGCCCTGGTTCTTCATCACCGGCGACTACGCCTTCGGCCATTCGATCGAGGTGACCGCACGCGAGCGCATCGCCGCACTCGGCGGCAAGGTCGCCGGCAGCGTCAAGGCGCAGCTCGGCACGCCCGATTACAGCTCATTCCTGCTCCAGGCGCAGTCGTCGGGCGCCAAGATCCTGGCCATCAACGTTGCCGGCGACAACGCGACCGCGATCAAGCAGGCCGAGGAGTTCGGCCTCGCCAGCCAAGGCATGAAGATCGTGCCGATGTCGTTCCAGAACGTCGACATCGAGGCGGTTGGGCTCAAAGCGACGCGCGGTGATCTCATCGTCACCTCCTTCTTCGAGGATGTCTCGCCGGCAGCCCGGAAATTCTCCGATGCGTTCTATGCTCGCCGCAAGGCGATGCCCTCGCAGATTCAGGCCGGCGTCTATTCCGCCGTGCGCCACTATCTGCAGGCCGTGAAGGACACCGGTTCCGATGAGGGCGCCGTCGTGATGGCCAAAATGAAGGCGACGCCGGTGTCGGACGCCTACACCCCCAACGGCCGCATTCGCGAGGACCAACGCATGGTGCACGATCTCTATCTGGTGCAGGTCAAGACACCGGAGGAATCCAAGGGCCCGTGGGACTTCGTCAAGCTGGTCGCGACGATCCCGCCCGACCAGGCCTTCCGCCCGCTCGATCGCAGCAAATGCAGCCTGGTCGGCAAATAAAGCCTCTGAAGCGAAGTGGATACCGCTTCGCTTCAGAGAACGCGTCAAGTTGGAATCTGACCGTCAGGCGAGATAGCGCGTCAGATAGCCTTCCATCGCGTAGAGCGCGCAGAGCGCGAGGCTCGACCACACCGCGGCGCTGAAATACAGGAACATCCAGGTCAGCTCGCCCTTCCAGTGCGCGATGTCATGGGTCACCACCCAGCGCGTCGAGACGTCATGCAGTCCTTCGAGGAAGCCGAGGAATGTGTTGCCCTCTTCATGCCCTGCCCGCCAGCGGCTGAGATACATCGGCACATCGACGGTGATGAGGAAGGCAAGGAAGCAGGCGATGCCGACGATGCCTGACATCAGCGCCCAGCGCACTACGCCCTGGAATTCCGGCATCAGACGGCATAGCGCGATGCCGGCCAGGAAGAAGGTCACAGCCCACAGCGAATTCTCGATCGCGTTGTAGAGGAAGTTGGTCGTCACCACCGCGTACCAGGAGAAGCATTCCGCGATGATGATGATCGGCACGATCACGAGCGCGATGTTCACCGCGGTCTCCGCGCCCGTCATCTTGCCGAGCTGATGCAGGATGATGGCCCATTGCGCGGCGAAGCAGAGCTCGGCCACCGTCGCCACCGTCCGGCCGACGGCGACGCTGGAGAGCCAGGTGTCGAACAGGCAGATGCGCTGCACGTCGGCGCGCGGCAGCACCGAACGGAAGGCGCAGCCGAACACATAGCCGGCGCACAGCAGGAACATCAACCCGATGTCCGAGCCGCCACCGAGGCTGGCCGAAGGCGTCGGATAGAACTCACGATAGAGCATGAACCAGACGAGGATATTGGCGCTGCTCACAAGCGTGAGGGATCCCCACCACCACGCCAGGGGATTTGACCGCGCCTGCCACTGCAACATGAACCGCTCCGCAAAAATTATCGATCTGACACGTCGTCGTAATAATCCTGTCACAGAACGACACGCAATCACGACAAAAATCTGTGTGCCCGGTCGTTCCAGCGGTGCTCGGAAGGCGCAAGAAGCGCTGCGAGCCGAGTGTCCACATATCGGACAATTTTCTCATGGATGGCGAATCTATTGGACATTCGAAATCCGTCCGTCTGATATGCCCGGATGGCTCCGACTGACTCACCCAAGCCGCAGCGCCCGCTCTCCTCTGCCGCAGCCGTGCTGGCCGAGAGCGCTGATGACGCCGCTTTCGCCACCACTCTGGCCAAGGGGCTCGTCGTGCTCGAGGCGTTCAAGGCCGGGAGCACGCTGCTGGGCAACATGGAGCTGTCGACGCTGACCGGCATCCCGCGCCCGACGGTGGCGAGGCTGACCCATACCTTGGCCGAGCTCGGCTATCTCCGCTACGACGCCGAGCGGTCGAAGTACCGCGTCGGTGCACGGGCGCTGCGGATGGCGCATCCCCTGCTCGCCGGAATGCAATTCCGCCAGGTGGCGCGGCCGATGATGCAGGAGCTGGCGCACAGCGTCCGCGGCACGGTGTCGATCGGCCTGCTCGATGCGACGTCGATGATCTATGTCGAGACCGCGCGCTCCGGCGATGTCGGCCCGCACGTGCCCGACATCGGCATGCCCATTCCCGTCGTGATGACCGCCATGGGCCGCGCCGCGGCGGCGACCTTGCCGCCGGCCGATGCAGACCGGCTGGAACGCAATCTCGCCGCCGAGGATGCCGGATTGTGGTCGGCGCTCCGCGACAAATACCGCGCCGGCATCGCGCAATGCAAAAGCCGCGGCTTCTGCACCTGCTGGGGCGAGTACATGGCCTCGATCCATGCCGTCGCCGCGCCGCTGTTTCATATCGGCGAAGCGAAACAATCATTCTCGATCAATTGCGGCATCCCCGCCTTCCGGCTGCAGCCCGGGCAGCTCGAGGGCGAAATCGGTCCGCGCATCGCGGCGCTCGCCGATAGCATCCGCGCCATGGTCGGGCAGGCCGAGCTCAAGCCGCCGCCGCGCAAAACCAAGAAAATCACAAGCGCCGGAACATGATATGGCTGGACCGCTCGAAGGATTGAAGGTTCTCGACATCGCGACGATCATCGCCGCGCCGTTCGCCGCCACGCTGCTGGCCGACTACGGCGCGGACGTGCTCAAGATCGAGATGCCCGGGCACGGCGACGGCGTGCGGTCGTTTCCGCCGTTCAAGAACGGCAAGCCGCTGTGGTGGAAGGCCGCCAACCGCAACAAGAAGTTTGCCACGCTCGATCTGCGCACGCCGGAAGGGCTTGCGCTGTTCAAGCAGCTGCTTCCACGCTTCGACGTGCTGATCGAGAATTTTCGTCCGGGAACGCTGGATCGCTGGGGGCTTCCCAAGGAGGTGCTGTGGTCGATCCAGCCGCGTCTCGTGATTCTGCGCGCCACCGCCTTCGGGCAGGATGGTCCCTATCGGGAGCGCCCCGGCTTCGCCCGCATCTTCGAGGCCATGGGCGGACTGACTTACATCACCGGCGAGAGCGGCGGCGAACCGACCCATCCCGGATACCCGATCGGGGATTCGATCGGCGGCCTGTTCGGCGCCGTCGGCGTGCTGGCAGCGCTGTGGAAGCGGGCGCGCGACCCGGATGCGCCGGGCGAGGAGATCGATCTCGCGCTGACCGAAGCCACTTTCCGCCTGCTCGACGTCCTCGCCATCGAGCACGACCAGCTCGGCACCGTTCGCAGCCGCATCGGCAACGCCAATGGTTATTCAGCACCGGCCGCGGTGTTTCGCACCCGCGACGGTCACTGGGTCACGCTCGCAGGTTCGACCAACGCGCTCTTTGCAGCGAACTGCCGGGCGATCGGCCGCCCCGATCTGATCGCGGATCCGCGCTTTGCCGGCAATGAGCAGCGCGTCAAGCACGCCGTCGAACTCAACGACATCTTCGCGGCCTGGTGCGCCGCGCATCCCCTCGACGAGGTCCTCGCGAGCTTCAACGCCGCGCAGGGAACGCTCGCCCCGATCTATTCGATAGATCAGATCGCCGACGACCCGCAGGTGAAGGCGCGCGAGGTGATCACGCGCGTTGCCGACCGGGATTTCGGCACGGTCGCCATGACCAATGTCGTGCCGCGTTTCACCGTCGATCCCGCGCGCCTGCGCCATGCCGCGGGCGACGTCGGCCAGGACAATGACGAGGTCTACCGGGATTGGCTCGGGCTCTCGGACGCCAGGATCGAGCAGCTCACCCAACGAAAGGTGATCTGAGGTCGTAAGAGCGGCAGATAAAAGAGAAACAAATACAGGGAGGAAGACAACAGTGGCATCGTTCAAGGTGACGCGGCGAGCTCTGCTGGGCACGATCGCGGGCGGGCTCGCGGCCGGCTCAGGCATGAGGGCACATGCCGAGGACGCCTGGCCCTCGCGCATGGTCCGTCTGATCTCGCCTTACGGGCCCGGCGGGTCCAACGACATCTCGCTGCGTCTGCTCGCCGAAGAGTTCGGCCGCAGCCTGCGTCAGCAGTTTATTGTCGAGAACAAGCCGGGCGCCGGCACGCGCATCGCCAACGACATGGTCGCCCATGCGCCGGGCGACGGCTACACCATCCTCTATGTCGCGGCGCCCTACGCCACCGCCGAGGCGCTGTTCGGCAAGCTGACCTATGAGCGCAAGGATCTGGCGCCGGTGGCGATGGTGGTGATCGCGCCGCTGTTCCTCATCATCAGCGCCGACGCGCCGTTCAAGACGCTTCCCGACCTGATCGCCTACGGCAAATCCAAGCCCGACGGCCTCACCTTCGCCTCCCCAGGCGCCGGCTCGCAGCCGCATCTTGCCGGAGAGCTCCTGTTCCGCGACGCGGGCGTCAAGGGTTTGAACATCCCGTTCCGGGGCGATGCGGCCTCCTACACCGAGCTGCTCGCCGGACGCGTCGACGCCACACTGACCGCGCTGCCGACGGCCTTGCCCTACATCCAGAGCGGCAAGTTCACCGTGCTCGGCGTCGCCTCGGCCGAGCGCAGCGCGCTGTATCCGCAGGCACCGACGCTGCGCGAGCAGGGCTTTCCCAATGTGGCTGCGGCCGGCTGGTACGGCTTCATGGTGCCGTCCACGACGCCGCGCGCCATCGTGGACAAATTCCAGGCCGAGGTTCTGCGGGCGCTCGCCGAGCCTGCGATCAAGGACAAGCTGACCGCGCAGGGCCTCGAAGTGCGCCCAGGCACCGCCGCCGAGTTCAGCAAGTTCATCGACGCCGAAACGCAGAAATGGACCAAGCTGATCCGCGACGCCGGCCTCAAGGGCGAATGAGGATTGCTGGAGGAAACCGACATGAAAAACGTCGTCACCAAATTCATCGCCACCTCCGCCCTTCTCCTCTCGGTCGCGGCAGCGCAGGCACAAAAGAAATACGATCCCGGCGCGTCCGACACCGCGATCAAGGTGGGCCAGACCGTGCCGCTCAGCGGCCCGGCCTCGGCCTACGCGGTGATCGGCAAGACCCAGGCCGCCTATCTGAGGATGATCAACGACCAGGGCGGCGTGAACGGCCGCAAGGTCGAGCTGATCCAGTATGACGATGCCTATTCGCCGCCGAAGACGGTGGAGCAGGTCCGCAAGCTCGTCGAAAGCGACGAAGTGCTTTTGACCTTCCAGATCATCGGCACCGCCCCGAACGTCGCCGTGCAGAAATATCTCAACGCCAAGAAGATCCCGCAGCTCTTCGCCGCCACCGGCGCCGCACGCTTCACCGATCCAAAGAACTTCCCCTGGACCATGGGTTTCAACCCCTCTTACCTCGTCGAGGGCCGGATCTATGCGCAATACCTCCTGAAGAACCATCCGAACGCCAAAATCGGCGTGCTCTACCAGAACGACGATCTCGGCAAGGATTATCTCGCCGGCCTCAAGGCGGGCCTCGGCGACAAGGCGAGCATGGTCGTCGCCGAGACCTCCTACGAGATCAACGAGCCGACGATCGACTCGCAGATCCTGCGGTTGAAGGATGCGGGCGCCGACGTGCTGTTTAGCGCGACCACGCCGAAGCAGGCCGCGCAGGCCATCAAGAAGGTCGCCGAGATCGGCTGGAAGGCGCTGCACATCATCGACATCAACGCCTCCTCGCTCAGCGCCGTGCTGAAGCCCGCCGGGCTCGACAATTCCAAGGGCATCATCAGCGTCGGATACGTCAAGGATGCCGCGGATCCCGAATGGAAGGACGACCCGGGCATGAAGCGCTACCTCGCCTTCATGGCCAAGTACTATCCTGAGGGCGACAAGGATTCGAACCTGAACGTCTACGGCTACATCACCGCGCAGCTCCTGGTGCAAGTGCTGAAGCAATGCGGCGACGATCTGACCCGCGAGAACGTGATGCGACAGGCGGCCAACCTCAAGAACGTCGAGCTCGACCTGACGCTCCCGGGGATCTCGGTCACGACCACGCCGACGGACTATCGCGTCAACAAGCAGTTCCAGATGGTGCAGTTCGACGGCCAGCGCTGGCAGAAGCTCGGCGACATCGTCACGGACGAAGCCAGGGAGTGAACCCGCTTCGCCGGCGCTCAACGCCTTTCGGCGTAACGGCCGCCGCCACGGATGAGATCGTCGCGTTCCGCGGCATGGCGCTGGTATTCGGAGATCGCGCGGTTGGCCATGCGGATCCGATTCGTGTGTCCCTCCTCGACCATCACGGTGATGCGCTGCGCCAGGAACACGCAGGCGTCGAATTCGTCGCTGATGGCGCCCGTTCGCGTAAGAAAGTCCCAGGCGATCTCGTAGGCCTGCTCCGCCGCGGGATTGCGGTAATCGCTGAAGATGATGTGCGTCATCACTGCCAAAGCCTGATCGCAGCGATCGTTCCTAGGCTCACGCGCAGATGGCAGGGAACCCGGCGGCGCGAAAAAACCACCGGCCGCGGGGCGCGCCGGTGGTTCGCTGTCAGCGAGGAACGCGAAGAACTACGCGGCCTGGCGCTGATGCGTGAGGTACTCCATGGTGACCTTCTCGACATTGGAATCGATCCAGGCCGCCATGCGCTGCTCCTCCTTCAATGACGTCTCGAGCGGCTCCTTCGCCTCCGGCATGCCGGCCGCGCCGCACAGCGCGAGCAGCGACTTGTAGGCGGCGATCTCGAAATTCTCGAAGGCGTTGTTCGCGAAAGTGTTCTTCAGAATCTCGTCGCCGGCAACCGAATGCGCCATGGCCATCATGTTGGCCATCACCGACTGCGCCGTATCCTTCAGGCTCGACGTGCTCTCGCCACAGGCTTCCAGGCACTTTTCGAGGCGACGCAGCTGCTCATTGGTCTCCTGAAGGTGCGCCGTGATCTTCGCCTTGACCTCGGGATATTCGTCCAGCCGCTCCGACTGGCGCTCCATCAACTCTCGCGCCTGCACTTCCATCGCATGCGCATTGCGTAGTCCCACCACGAACGTATCGCGGGCTGCATTGGCCATTTTCCTGTTCTCCATTTGACGGGCATCGTTCGCGCAACCGGGAAGCACGGGCGATTGTTCCTAACACGGCCGCGCTGATTGCCGCAGGAGAGACCATGTCTTCGTCGCCTGTTCCGGCCGAAGGACCCAGCGCTAACCTGCGATAGCCAAACGGAAACGTGGTCTTCGACCGCGGGAACGCCGGCTGCGCCCCGCCGTTCACAGCAGCGCGTGGTCACAGCGCGACGTTGCGCCCTCACCCCAGCGACAATGATGATCTAATGACCGACAGTCCTTCACCCGCCAGCAATTTCCCGGTGCCGCGTCCGGGCCAGGGGCAGCCGGACAACGCCTCAGATCCCTATTTCATGCAGATCCGCGATGACCTCGCGGACAAGGGCTTCTTCACCGCCACCGCCGAGGATTTGATCACCTGGGCGCGGACGGGATCGCTGATGTGGATGACGTTTGGACTCGCCTGCTGCGCCGTCGAGATGATGCAGATGTCGATGCCGCGCTATGACGCCGAGCGGTTCGGCTTTGCGCCGCGGGCCTCACCGCGTCAATCTGACGTGATCATCGTGGCAGGCACCTTGACCAACAAGATGGCCCCGGCCTTCCGCAAGGTCTACGACCAGATGCCCGAGCCGCGTTACGTGATCTCGATGGGATCCTGCGCCAACGGCGGCGGCTATTACCATTACTCCTATTCCGTCGTGCGCGGCTGCGACCGCGTGGTGCCGGTCGACATCTACGTCCCCGGCTGCCCGCCGACCGCGGAAGCGCTGCTCTACGGCGTGATGCTGCTCCAGAAGAAAATCCGGCGGATGGGCACGATAGAACGATGACACATCAGACTGGGTCGACACGGACCGGCATGACGCAAATTCCTCTTTCCCCGGCGGCCGAGGCGGAAAACCCCGAATTCGACCTCGAGCGAAACGACAACACACGACAGATCGTGGCCGACGTTGCCTACCGGCAGCTTGCCATCGTCAACGTGATCTTTGTCGGCCGCGAAGGTGCTGGCGACGGCAACTGGGTACTGGTCGACGCCGGCATCCCCGGAGCGGCACCGGCGATTCGCTCCGCCGCCAAGGCTCGGTTCGGCGGCCACGGCCGCCCGGCCTGCATCATCATGACACACGCTCATTTCGATCACGTCGGTGTGCTCGAGACGCTGGCGAACGAGTGGGACGTCCCGGTTTATGCGCATCACGCCGAGCATCCCTATCTCGACGGCACGCAATCCTATCCGCCAGCCGATCCGAGTGTCGGTGGCGGCTTGCTCGCCCTGCTCTCTCCGCTGTTTCCGACAAGACCCGTCAACGTCGCATCCCGCCTTTATGATCTGCCCTCGGACCACAGCGTGCCCTTCATGCAAGACTGGCGGTGGATCCCGACGCCCGGCCACACGCCCGGTCATGTCTCGCTCTGGCGTGAGCGCGACCGCGTCCTGATCGCCGGCGACGCCTTCATCACCACCCGGCAGGAGTCAGTTTACGCGGCAATGACGCAAACGCCAGAGATGCACGGGCCGCCGATGTATTTCACGCCGGATTGGGCCAGCGCAAAAACCTCGGTGCGCGAACTTGCCGCGCTTGCTCCCGAGATCGTCGTGACCGGCCATGGCGCGGCGATGCAAGGACCGGCGATGCGCGTTGCGCTCGATGCTCTGGCCGAGTTGTTCGACGAGGTCGCCGTACCTTCCCATCGACGCGCATAGGAGTGGTGGTGGGGACCGCGTCAATTTCGGCTTTGCGGTCCGCGAATTTCGAAGCGATCTGAACCGCGATTGCAGATGATTAGGAACGCAACCCCACGGCCTTCATTGCGCCAATGCGACAGAACAAAAAGGAGTTGCGCATGTACTATTTCGACAAGCGACTGCAATACCCGGTCAGGGTCGAAAAGCCCGACCCGATCTTCGCCCGCCAACTGCAGCAGGCGATCGGCGGCGTGGAAGGCGAGATCCGCGTCTGCCTGCAATATTTCTTCCAGGCCTGGGGCGCGCGCGGTCCGGCCAAATATCGCGACGTGTTGCTCAACACCGCAACCGAGGAGATCAGCCACATCGAGATGCTTTCGACCGCGGTCGCCCTGAACCTGGAAAATGCACCGGCGACGATGCAGGAGAGCAGCATGCAGGGCAATCCGATCGTCGGCGCGGTGATGTCCGGCGGCGAGCGGCCGCGACACGTGATCGAGGGCATGCTGCATCGGCACATCCTGTCGACCGGCATGGCGGCCTTCCCGGCCAACGCCGACGGCGTCCCGTTCGATTGTTCGCACATCTACGCCAGCGGCAATCTCGCCGCCGATATGTATTGCAACGTGGCCGCCGAAGCCACCGGCCGAACGCTGGCGGTGCGCCTCTTCAACTCCACGAGCGATCCGGGCATGCAGGACATGCTCAGCTACCTGATCGCGCGCGACACCATGCATCAACAGCAATGGCTCGCCGTGATCGAGGAGCTGGGCGGAGATGCCGCGCTGCCGATTCCGAACAGCTTCGACCGGAGCAAGGAAGCGACCGAGTTCAGCTACATGTTCATGGGCACCGAGCGCAGCGGAGCGCCGCTCGAGCCGGGCCGCTACAACGAAGGTCCGTCGCTCGACGGCCGCGGCGAATTCAGCTTCCGCCCCGCCTTCGAGCCGCTCGGCGACGAGCCCGTGCTTGGACCCGCACGTCCCGACAGCGCCGCGCAAGTGGAGCAGATGCAGGAGCCGCCGGTCACCAACGCGCTGACCTGACCTGTACGAGGCAAGCCGCCATTTCGACGGCGGCTTGATCAGAATGCGTTCGCGCACGCCGTCATTCCCGGCTCGCCATCTCAGGGCCCGGGAATGGCGGGGCTGCCTTCACCGCTTGATGCCCGCCACATAGGCCGCGAGCTTGTCGAGCGTCTGGTAGCCGTATTCGACGGCGCCGAAGCCGATCATGCCATCGCGCTGCTCGGTGCTCGAGGCCAGCTGCCGCATCATCAGCACGGTCTTGCCGTTGCTCTGCTCGGCAAAGGTGACGGTGAAGCGGAACATGCGGGGATCGTCATCCTGGTCGGTACCGTGATCCATCTCCATCAGCGACGGCCGCTCGATGCGGCGGAAGCGCATCCGGTTCGGATAGACCGTACCGTCGGGCCCGATCATGTTGAAGCGCCAGACGCCGCCGACGCGCACGTCGATCTCGAAGGTCTCGACCTTGAAGCCCTTCGGGCCGAACCATTGCGGCAGATGCTTCGGGTCGGACCATGCCTCGAACACCAGATCGCGCGGCGCGTCGATCACGCGCGACATCACGATCTCGCGGTCGAGCGACCATTGCGACAGAGCGGGGTTGGCAGAACTCGTCATTGTCAGGAACCTTTCCGTTCGGTTGTTCGGGACGGCCGCTTGGCGGCCGCCCTTTCCTTCTCTTTCTTGAGCTTCATCACATAGGCCTCGAACCGGTCGAGCCGCGCTTCCCAGACCGCGCGCTGCTGCTGGAACCAATCCTCGGCGCCGACCAGCGCATCCGCGCTGAGACGGCAGGTGCGCACGCGTCCCGATTTCTCGGACTGAACGAGCCCGCTCGTCTCCAGCACATGGATGTGCTTCATGAAGCTCGGCAGCGCCATGTCGAAGGGACCGGCGAGCTCGCCGACCGACGCCTCGCCCGCGCACAGCCGCATCACGATCGCCCGCCGCGTCGGATCGGCGAGCGCGGCGAAGATCTGGTCGAGGTTGGATAATTGGTTAGCCATGAAGCTAACTATACACGCAGGATCGCGGACGTCAACAATTGTTAGCCGAACGGCTCAGTTTTGTGATCTGGATTGGCGGGAACCCACAACGCGCAATCGTGAGTTGGGACCTCGCGCCCTCCTCACTAAAACCATCCCGGGGGCGCATCAGCATGATCGATCAGAGCACGTGGCGCCCGTTGTCATCTCATCCCCGATCACCCGGCGAGTCTTCGCCCAGGCCGCGTCCATTGCGATGGCGATGGCGCTTTGCCAGCGCCGCGCCTCGGCCGATTCCGACATGATTGCGCAAATGCGCGACATCGTCGCCGGCGCGCCGGCGCCGACCGCGACGGCGGACCATGCGGGCGGCCTCGCCGCAGCGCTCTATGCCGGCCGCCATGTCGAGTTCTTCAGCTACGGGTTCGCCGACGATGCGACCGGACGGAAGGTGACGCCCGACACGCTGTTCAACCTCGCCTCGTTGCGAAAGCCGTTCGAGGCCACGCTCGTGGCGCTCGGCGTGCTGCGCGGCGAGCTGCGGCTCGACGATCGTCTGCCGAAATACCTGCCCGAGCTGAGCGGCAACTACATCCGCAACGTCACTGTGGGCCAGTTGGCGACGCACACGTCGGGCCTGCTGCTGCCGACCGACCATCCGCCCTGGCCGAACGAAGAGTTTACGCGCGAGCAGTTCATCGCCCTGCTGAACGCCTTCACGCCGGCACCCGGCATCGCACCTGGCCGGCAACGCGTCTACACCCATGCCGGCTATGTGCTGCTTCAGCTCGTGCTCGAGCGTTGCTACGGCAAGCCGATCCATGCGCTGATCCAGCACCGCATTCTCCGCCCCCTCGCCATGGGCTCCACCTTCCTCCCCGAGCGCGGTCCGGACCATCGCGCCGTCATGGACGCGGCGGCGATGCAGCGCGTGGTCCAGGGCTATTCCGACCAGGGCATGGCGATCGGGCCGATCGGCAACCAGCAGAGCTACTTCGATTTTCCCGGCACGGGCCAGATGTTCGCCTCCGCCCGCGACCTTGCCATCTTCGCGGCCGCCTGCGTCGACGGCCGCGCGATCGACCCGCATTTGCGCGAAGCCCTGCGGCGGCTGACGCAGCGTGAGGCCTTCCGCGTCGACGAAAAATTCGGACAGGGCCTGGCCTGGGAGACCGTGCGCCTTCCAGGCGTCACCATCGTCGACAAGCCGGGCGGCCTCAACAACGCCTCCGGCTATATCGGCCTGGTGCCGGCGCGGCGGATCGGCATCGTCCTGCTGGCCAATCGCGGCGAGTATCCGCACGAGATCGCCCGCTACAAGATCCTGCCGGAGCTGGCGCGGCTCATCGCCTCACATTGAGGCCGCCGCTCAGACCGAGCGCATCAGCCCGCCGTCGACGCGGATGTTCTGGCCGGTGATGTAGGCGGCGCCGTCGGAGGCCAGGAACGAGATTGTCGCCGCGACCTCTTCGACCTTGCCGTAGCGCTTCATCGGCACGCTGTCGCGCCGCGCGTCCTGTTGCGGCAGGCTGTCGATCCAGCCCGGCAGCACGTTGTTCATGCGGACATTGTCGGCCGCGTAAGCGTCGGTGAAGATCTTGGTGAAGGCGGCGAGCCCTGCGCGGAACACCGCCGAGGTCGGGAACATCGCGCTGGGCTCGAACGCCCAAGCGGTCGAGATGTTGATGATGGCGCCGCCCTTCTGCGCCTGCATCAGCGGCGTCACCAGCCGGGTCGGACGGATCACGTTCAAGAGATAAGTGTCGAGGCCGGTGTGCCACTGCTCGTCGGTGATCTCGGTGATGGGGGCACGCGGCCCGTGCCCGGCGCTGTTGACGAGAACGTCGATCCGTCCCCACTTCGCCATCGCAGCCTCGACGAGGCGCTTCAGGTCGTCGTTCGACTGGTTCGAGCCGGTAACGCCGAGCCCGCCGAGCTCGGCCGCCAGCGCCTCGCCCTTGCCCGAGGACGACAGGATCGCGACGCGAAACCCGTCCGCCGCCAGCCGCCGCGCAGCCCCCGCCCCCATGCCGCTGCCGCCGGCGGTGACGAGCGCAACCTTCTCTACTGCCATGATCCGATGATCCCTTCAGTTGAGGCGAGCCGCAGGCTCGGCCTATCATGAGGCCTTCTACAGCCAGACCCGTCGGCAGGTCCATGGCCGAAGACATCCATCATGAGGCGCTTGAAATGAGTGATCTGCAGATCCGCAATTTGCGCCCCGACGAAATCGCCCTCGCCGTCGACTGGGCCGCGGCGGAGGGCTGGAATCCGGGGCTGGCGGATGCCGCCTGCTTCGCGATCCCCGATGCCCGAGGCTTCTTCGTCGGCGAGATCGACGGCGAGCCGGTCGCGACCGTCTCCTGCGTCAATTACGACGACCGCTTCGCCTTTTTGGGGTTCTACATCGTGCGCGAGCGCTTTCGCGGCGCGGGCCATGGCCTACGCATCTGGAATGCCGCGATTGCGCATGCAGGCGCGCGCGTGATCGGCCTCGACGGCGTGGTGGCGCAGCAGGAGAATTACAAGAAGTCGGGATTCCGGCTCGCCTACGCCAACATCCGCTATGGCGGCACCGTTGCGGGATCCGTCAAGCCGCCGGCCGATGTCGTGGCGCTCGACAAGGTCCCGTTTGCGCTGGTGGACGCCGATGACGCCCGTGTATTCCCCGCCGCGCGCAGCGCCTTCCTGCGCGCCTGGATCAACACGCGAGGTCATGTCGGCCGCGCGTTGCTGCGCGAGGGCAGGCTCGCTGCATGGGGTGTGATCCGGCCCTGCCGGACGGGCTACAAGATCGGCCCGCTCGTCGCCGACGACCGCGACGCCGCGGATCAAGTCGTGCAGGCGCTGCTCGGAAGCGCGGGCGCCGGCGAGGTCTTCCTCGACGTCCCCGCCGTCAATCCCGTCGCGATCGCGCTCGCCGAGGAGCTCGGCCTCGAGCCGGTGTTCGAGACGGCGCGGATGTATACGGGGCAGATCGCGCCGCTGCGGCTCGACCGCGTCTTCGGCGTCACCAGCTTCGAGTTGGGCTAACTCAGTAGCAGCGCATGATGTTGACGGTGTGCTCGCTGCCGCCACGGCCGGGCACCGTCACCTGCTCCGTCGGGCAGCTCGGCACGTAGGGCCGATTGGACGGCACGACGTTCGGCGGATAGCGATGCGTCCAGTCCCAGGGCACATCATAGGTGTAGGTGTAGCGCACATCGGCGGAGAGCGATTGGTTCACATCGGCGAAGGGCTGGCTGTAGCCGGCGCCGTCGTAGAAGTAGCTGCCGCCGCCCGGCCAATAGACCCAGGGAGCGCTGCGGCGGTGGAACCTGGCGCCCGGCCCGATCGCCGGACGTGCCGCAGCCGGCGGCGCGGCGGCAGTTGCGGCGCCTGACGCAGTGGCGCCGGCGGGTCCGGCAAGACTGTCACTGGAGCTAAGCAGCAGCGCAGCTGCGCTGAGCGAGGCGAACAACGCCCCATATGATCTGGCAATCATGATACGCACCACACTCGTTTGGCTTCGCGATAGCGGCTCCCCGAAAGGAGGCTAGGCCGGGCTGTCGCCCACCCGCAAACGTATAATTAATTATTGGTTAAGGCACGCGAATAACCGGGAACAAGGTGCGGCAGAACGCCCGGAATTCCTCTCTCATTTCAATGGCTTCGTGCATCAGTGGCCCTGCAGCTTGCGCAGCCAGTCGAGCATGTCCTGCGGGCTTGCGCTGCCCTGTGTCACGATCGCGGTGTTGCCGCCGCTGCGGCGAGTGACCGTCGTGCGCCCGGGCTCCTTCTGCCGATCGCCGCTCTGCGTGATCACCGACGTGCCGTTCTCGTCCTGGACCATTGTGGTGTGACCGTCGCCCGGGGCGCTCGGTGGGCGAATGCGCGACATCCGTCTGCAGTTTCTCTCCGAAGCGCTCGTCCTCTGCCTGCTCGGCGGCGCCATCGGCGTCGCCGGCGGCATCACGCTCTCGATGACGGTCGCCCGCATGGCCGGTTGGGTCACCTCGATCGACGGCCAGGCGATCGGCCTGTCTCTCGTCTTCTCGATCGCGACCGGCCTCGTCTTTGGTCTATCCAGCCCACAAGGCGTCCAAGCTGAGCCCGATCGAGGCGCTCAAGACGGAGTGAGAGCATGCCGGGATGTTCGCAAAGGCCAGGGAGGCATCAGCCATGAGCTCGGATCCGAAGGACTTGATCGCACCGACGCCGCGCGAACGGGAGCTGATGACGCTGATCGCGCGGGGAATGCAGAACAAGAACATCGCCTACGAGCTCAACATCTCGGAGAACACGGTGCGGGCGCATATCGGCAACATCATGCGCAAGTACCGGCTTCAGAACAGAACGCAGATCGCGATCGCCTTTGCCCTGCACGCGGCGCCATCGTCGCTCCGCCGCGATCTCGCCAAGACCGAGCTCTATCCGGCCGCGACGAAGCCGGCGCAGGCGCTTGCACCGAATCCACCGGCGGCGCAGACCGCGCCGGATTGAATGGTTGCAGCTACCATCCCTTGCGTTGCCCGACGGGCAAAACATCCAATCTATGGGTCAACGCACGCGGCCCAAAATATTCCGCTTTACCGAAATTCGGAAATCGCCTATGTGTCGCGCAACCCGGCCCAAGGAAGAGGGGCGTATCGCGATCGTCACGAACGCGGGCCGGGGGGCGGTGGACGCTGATGGCGTTGGCGCGAAAGGGTTTGCAGGGCGGAGAGCCGTGAGCAAA
>NZ_JBPZPT010000007.1:0-123524 GCF_056156565.1 Bradyrhizobium sp. JHI2711 | reverse complement strand
TGCAGCAAGAGCGTTGTATGCGTCCTCCAATGCTTCCAGGAATAGCCGATAGCCCATCCCATCCACTACGAAATGATGCACCAGTACCAGCAGATAATAATCGCCGCTTTCCGAAGCACGGAAGGCCACGACGTGAACGAGAGGCGTGTGGCCGTCAAACCGAAACATGTGTTGACGTCTTGCCGAGACGCTCTCGATTGTCCTGCGCTGGTCTGGGCCGGTCATCCGGACGAGATCGATCTCCTCCACGATGCGCTCGGCCGGACAAGCGCCAATCCCCAGCCGTAGTCCATCTTGGGTTCGGGCAACGCGGAGCCTGAGGCCTTCGTGCCTCTCGATGACATGGGCGAGAGCGCGGTCCAGGATATTGATGTCCAGGATGCCGCTGCGCAAGAAGAACAGATCGCCGAGGTTAAAATGCTCGTCAAAGCCGACAAGAGAATTCCAAAACGATATTACGGGGGGCACAGGCAGTAAGCCGTCCGCGGAAGCCACGTTGTGGGGTGCCGCCTCCGCTTCCCCGGCCGCCAACTCCCTGATGGTCGGTGTTCGATAAAGCTGGTTGACGGTGAGCGCGCCAGCGTGACGCAACGTACGCTGAGAAGAGAATCGCCGCCGATATCAAAGAAACTGCTGTCGATTCCCACCCGCTCGGCGCCTAATAGATCCTCCCAGATCCGAGCAAGAACCCGCTCGTTCCTGGTGCGGGGCTCAGCAGATGGACTAGTTTCTATCTCGCGGTAAGGAACGGAGGAAAGGCGAGCACGGTCTATCTTTCCGCTTGTCGTCAGGGGAACACTGTCAACCAATCTGAAGGCTGTGGGAACCATGGGAGATGGCAATCTGTTGCGCAGGTGGGCGAGAATCTCTCGAGAGCTTAGATTCTCCCGAGCGGGCTCCAGGCTCGCCGTCAAGCGGCGATCCTCATCGATGCCTTCTGCGAAGACCGCGGCCTTTGCGATTGCCGGATGAGACTCAAGGGCAACTTCGACCTCCTCCGGCTCGATGCGAAAGCCCCTCACCTTGATCTGGTTGTCCGATCGGCCGCAAATCTCGAGAAGGCCGCTGGTTGAGATGCGTGCGATGTCCCCACTTCGATAAAGCACATCGTATTGTCCGCCATCATACGGATTCGGCAGGAAACAGCGGTCAGTCCGATCTTGATCCTGCCAATACCCAGCGCTCAGACAGCGGCCCGCGATGCACAGTTCGCCGGACGCTCCAACAGGCACTCTCTTCAATCGTGCATCGAGCACGTAGAGTTTGACGTTGTCGATCGTGCAGCTGTTGCGGCGCGCAAATTCTCTTACACGACTGGAAAGATCGCCGCCAAGCAGCACTGGATGCGAGGCGCCGCGGTATGAATTTGTCTGCGGGCGCGCTCGTCCCGTTCCAAGCGAAAGCACCGGCGGATCATCACCAATCTGACGACGCCAATAGTGACGTTGGCTCTCCAGCGCCTCTGGAGAAACGTGTCGTTTTTCCCACGCCGCGTAGCCCGAGAGTGACGCACGGTTCTCTGGGCAAAACGCCACGGCATCTACGTACCTTTGCTGAAGATCTCTGAGCAGCACAGAGATGGACCAGGCATCGACGATGATTTCATGAGCGGTGATCAATATGAGATGATTGTCAGGACCAAGCCGGACCATGCGCGCGCGAAACAAGTGGTCCTGTCCAAGATCGAAATTGTCTTTCAGCTCCGTTCGCCGAAACTGTGCGATGAGCTCCTCAGCCTCGGAGGAGGTGAGATGAGATACATCGATCAATTCAAGATTGGTGCATGGCGGAGCATCAAAGCATTGAACCGGACCGTCTTTGTCGATAAAGCGCGCCGAAAGTGCCTGGTGGGAATGAATGACCTCGGTCCAGGCGCGATTGAACCGAGCTAAACTGATGTTTCCCTTAATGCGCAGCCCGCCTTGAATGATGTAGTTCCGGGCAGATGGATCGAGCTGCGCCAAAAACCAAAGGTGCTCCTGGAGGTGCGTCAGAGGTGATCGGTTTAGCTTTCGGCATGTCAAAGCCGTACACGGATTGAGCTCAGTGCGCCCCTCGATCGAAGCGGCAAGAGATCGAATTGTGCCATTCAGGACCAGTCTGAAATCCGCTCTCACTCCTAGCAAGGTCTGCAATTGTCCCAATATAAGCATTGCGCGGAGCGAGTCTCCGCCAAGGCTTATGAATTGGTCATTTACACCTATGTTCTCGATACGCAAAATGCCGGACCAGATTTGACGTAGCCGGACTTCGAGGTCTGATTGCGGCTCCGCGAAGGGCGTTGATAATAACGGCCGAACACTGGCCGGGTCAGGCAACGCTGCAAAATCGACCTTTCCGTTCCTGGTCAGTGGAATATCGTCCACATGGATGATTCTTTCCGGAAGCATGTAGCTGGGGAGTGCCTCAGCAAGAAACTTCTGAAGATCGCTTTCCGCCAGTTCAGCTGGAGCCGACACATACGCGACCAGACGCCGCGATTCGGCTTGCGCCTCCGACCCAGCTATATCTCGCGCCGTAAGCTTTACACCTGCGCAGACAGAGGCGAGTGCGACGGCGCCATGCACCGAAGGATGAGCGGACAAACGAGCTTCGATTTCTCCCAGCTCGATTCTGTGCCCGCGACTTTTAACCTGACGATCCCGTCGACCGAGACATTCCAGAAGCCCGTCGGAACGAACGCGCCCAAGATCACCTGTCCGGTATAGGCGCCCGAACGACGGGTCGTTTGAGAACGGGTTCGGCCCAAACGCATTCTTGGTGCGGACATGGTCATTGACGTAACCGGCAGCGACACCGACGCCGCTAACACAGATTTCGCCGACTTCTCCTACACTGCAGAGCCGTGGTCCGTCCGCGACATAAACCTCAACGTTTTGAATTGGCCTGCCGATCGGCACATAAGGCTCAGCCAGCGCAGGCGGAACGGAAACCAGATGATGCGTCACGCCGTCGGCGCACTCGGTCGGCCCGTAATGATTGAGAATGGAAACGCGGGGATACAAGGCAAGCCACGCACGCGCCAATCCGGGCGTTAAAGGTTCTCCGACCGTAGAAATAATCCGCAAGCCGTCCATGGCTCGCTCTGCCGCGGCAAGCGATTGCAGATATTCAACAAACACTGCCAGCATCGACGGAACGAGTTGAACGATCGTAGCGCCGCATCATTGAATTGCTTGAAGGAGCGATGATGGCGATCTCAATGTCGAATCATCGATGATTGATGTAGAGGCTCCGACGCAAAGCCCAGAAAGAAGCTGCCAAAGCGAGATGTCAAAGCAGTGCGATGCCGTTTGCGCGACGCGATCCGTCCGAGTGAGACTTAGGGCATCGATCTTTGCCGCCAAATGATTGTTTAGGCCGTCGCGCTCGATCATTGCGCCCTTAGGCTGGCCCGTCGAACCAGACGTAAACAGAATATAGGCAAGTCCATCCGCGTTCGGGGATGGCACAACAGACGAGATCTGCACCCGGCGCAGTGCCGCCTCTATAGCTACAAATTGCGGAGCTGCTTTGCTGCTCTTCTGGAATAGGCTGAGCGAATCCGGCCGGTCTCGGCCCATCAACAAAGCGCAGCGGCTCTGCTCGATCATGAATGATGTACGGGAAGCCGGCAGCGATGGATCGAGCGGTAGGTACGTGGATCCAGCTTTCAAAATTGCGATGACCGCCGTCGCCCAGTCGAGGTCCCGCCCTCCCCAATAGCCGACAACCGTGCCGCGAGCACCCTGCTCTCGTAAGGTCCTTGCAAGGGCATCCGATCTTGATCGTAGCGCCTCATATGTGAGTTCGTCTGCGCCGTGCCTCAGCGCAACTCTCTCCGGATCCGAACTTGCAAGCCGATCGATCGCCGTGACCGCGTCAACCGGTTGACGTTCCATAGACTGCTTCTTGCCTGATTGATTTTCCGTAGGCACGCGCCCCGCCATTCGTCGCCTTCTTCGGCGCCCAAATCGGAACGCCGGAGCTCGTCATCGAGGTGACATGCGCAGCCACCCTGATTCCGCACGTCGTAAGGTTTTGTCCATATGACCTTCTCGCTGTTCGCTTCTGGCTCGATGATCGGCAGAGGAACAGGAGGACGCTAGGACCCCGCGTCCACTTTGGCACCTACCTACTCTTGTAGTGGACCTGCCATCGTCTGCATGGCACTCGCGATCGACGCGCCCACAGGCTCGTTACGGCTTGTGATTAGCGTAATTGTCCGATTTCGCGGCACTTGAGCCGGCACCACCAACCCATCGAGAGCGTCAATCTGCAGCGCTGGCGCGGCAGGGACAGCGCCGATCCAGTCCCAACCGACCGGCGCCGAGTCGCGCCCGCGCTGCTTCCGGCGTCGGAGAACCGACCCTGGTAGCCGCACTGTCATGCTTTTTCGGGCACGGACACCCGGTCCGCTTGTGCCGGGGGAGATTGACGACCTTTAATTTAGGGACGCGTGTGGTCTTTCAAGCGATCGCTTCCATGCCTCCCGTCTTACCGGCAACATTCTCGGGCTCCGTCATGAGCGGCAGCGTATAAGCCTTTTTCATGCAGCGGATCGGTTTAGACTAGTATGCTGGGCATCTCCAATTTCTCCGCGAAGGTAACGAACCAGGGTAGAAAGTAGCGGACGATCCAACCAATTCAGGTAGGTGATTGGCAGTCGTACTAAGCCTACAACTTGGCGGCACCCTAGAGGGGCGAAGTGTCAGCATTCATACCGAATGGGGCAAGGCTGGTGCCAAGGTTAGCGGCGCGTGGCAGGACAGCGCTTTCCAGGGATTGAGCGCCGAGTCACGTCGCCGTTAACCCTTGACGTCCCTGGCGCGGTAATGGCGCGGTAGGGACAGCGTCTTTGAAGGCTTGCCCACTAGTACAGTAGGTGCCCTGCGGTCCCTCTCGGCAATACCACTTAGTAGCACCGCGAGCGGCTTGGCCCTCACGGGAGCAGAGGTGGCCAGCGACACAGAGGCTTGCGGCATCTGCCAGGAACAGCGCTTTCAGGGTTTCACTACCCGATCGCCGAGCCATCCCCTAGTTTGGCTAGCATGGCGGCTAGCAGGAGCAGCATCGGATTCTTTCCATGGCGCCAGTCGCGTCTGCGCTGCTCTCCGCGTTCTGCAACAACTCTTTTCCAGTCCGATGATGTTTTTATGTAGGTTATAGCCAGTGGTTTGATGACCATCGAAATGGCTGCTTTCGCGCATGAGAGCTCGTGCGCTTGTGGCCTACAATGTGCGCCGGATCCGCGTCCAGCGCGGTATTCCGCAGGAGCAATTGGCCTACGATGCAGGTGTTGATCGCTCCTACATGAGCGGACTAGAGCGCCAACAGGCGAACCCTACAATCGATCTTCTCGATCGGCTTGCCGAGACGCTCGGCGTTGCTGTCTCTGAGCTGTTTGTTCGGCCAACCAAGGGGGCGCCGCCACCCGCTACCTTACCTAAAGGTCGCAAGCCGAAGCCGGCACGCCGCAAAAGGACATAGCCCCATTACAGCACCGAGCTGTCGGCGCAGATCTTCTGCGGTACTGACCCAGTATCAATGGCGCGACGTGGATTTTATGCACAGCCTACCCTTTATACGCGGGAATCCCCCTATGGACATCGAGTAATGTGATGGATGTTCATTCTGGCGCCGGAGCAGACAGTGGCGGCTCAAGACGACGAAGTTCCTTTAAACGCCATCCGCGCTTTTGTGACCGTCGCCCGCGAAGGCAGCGTCACGCGCGCCGCCACCACTTTGAGAACAACACAGAGCTCAGTCAGCCGCTATTTGTCCGTCCTGCGGGACTATCTTGGTGCTGACCTGATCGAGCGGCGTGGACGGCGCAGTGATCTAACCGAGTTCGGGAGGCTATTCGCAAACGCAGTCTCTGAACCACTCGAAACGGTCGGCTTCACCGCGAAGAGAATGCGACGCCGCGCGGACGCAGGAACCAATCGGATTGTCGTCCGTACGTCACTATCGACCTTTGCTTCCTCATTTCTGATTCCAAATCTGCAGACGTTCTCTTCTGAAGTGGGCGACGTTATCGTGGACGTCGTGAGCTCGCTCTCGCCGCCGGCATCTTCGGATGATTTCGATATTTTGATTACACGCGATCTTTCCATCGTCGAACCCGCCGACAGTTGGGAGATCTACAATGAGGAGCTGGTGTGCGTGGGCCCGCCAAATCTAGTCGCAGGCAGAGAGTTTTCGATTGTTCGGTCAACGCCGATACTGAACATCACATCACGTCCTGACATCTTGCCGACGTGGCTGAGGGCGATGAACATGTCCTCAAACGATATACGACCGGGCGCGCGTTACGATCACAATTATCTTGCTCTGCCGGCAGTCATGACAGGAAAATGCCTTCTTGTCGCACCTGAAATCATCGTCAGTGATCTGGTGCGAGGTGGCGCTTTGCAAATCATACCCGGCTCGCGCGCTCAAAGTGGCATGCAGTATCGGGCGTATGCGGTGGATCGCAGCGAGAATCCCGAGATCGCTCGTTCTTTTTGCCGGTGGGTTGCCCGCCTTTGCAAGAAGGCGGCGTTAGCGCAGCATACCTGAAATGTCTCTCTGGATGTCTCAATCAGTCTGCCAGAGTTCGTTGTACCGCCTCAATCCAGAAGAGCACTCAACCTGAGGGACTATCCGAGCAAAACGGTCAGAGTCTTCCGGCGAAGATAATGTCTCTGTTGCACTGACCCCGACGACAGAGGACGGAGTGATAGATCGGAACGCAAACACCTCATCCTACAGCCAATCGAGCGATGCCAGAAGTAGAATTCGTTGCACAGACAGAGACGATGCCATTTGTCGCGCCTCAACTCATGAACTGTCATCCCTGCCGATGCCTTTTTCGAACAATGCTCGGCAGCGAAGGCGCATGAGTCGCCGCCCCAGCTTAACAAGCCGAATGGTTCGGCTGCGCAGATCGTCTGTCTTCCAGCCGCGCTCGGCGATACGATGACTTCCAAAAAGACCTTGCGCGATTTGGCGATAGCTATTTCCTTGCTGCCATCCATCCACTGCGCGTAGCGCAAGAATCAGCCGACGCTGCTTCAAAGTAGGGAGAGCAAGAGGAGGCATTCCGAGCGGCCGACGCTCGAGGGCGAGCCAAAGCCGACGCGCGGCCCCCAAGCGAAGCTCGAAATTCACGTCGAGCGGCAGATCAACGAGGACAACAGATCCACTCGCCGGAAGCTCGCGTAGCCAAAGGCGATGCCTCGTGCCCCCGAGTGGCACGATCGCATGCCATCCATCCGGCGCACGACGAAGCTCGCTGCCTGGCAGATTCTCGAAATCGAGCTGGCAGCTTTCGGACGCAATGTAGCTGGCCGCCCGCACACTCAGCACGGTCGACAGCACCTCGGGTGCCCAGAAGACCGCTTGCTTGTCGAAGGTCTTTTGCGGATCAGCAGGAAAACGAGAGCCCCCACTTGCGTCGGAACTCGCCCGCCGCTGCGCTTGAACGTTCGCGGCGAGATAACCGCTCATATTCCTCTTGGTAGTCGCGATCCCGGCGCAGCCACTCCCATGCCAGGTCAGCAACATCTGCCTTCTCGAGGCCGCTGTACGCTTCCTCAGATCTCCAGTCAGTGTCCGGCATCGCATCTTTCCCGCAAAATCTTCACCGCGGTGAAATGCAGCCGATGATTGTGGCGCTTTCCGGCTGCTTGCGTACGTGTGCGCATCGCGCACGTACTTAATCGATGGAATTATCAACTTTTGCGATTGCTAGGAATTCCGGCGATCCTCATATCCGCTCTGTTCATTGTTTTGGCCAACCGCCACCTAGCAGATCGCGATAACCGTGGCCCGCAAGCCACTTGGCCCGAGCCAGATGACTTTCGAACGTGCGTCGCGTGCGATCCGGTTCAACGGTCGGGTCGAGCCCAAGCACAATGCGCGCGATTTCGCGCCAATCTGCCTTGTCAGCGTCCGCATCAAGAAGTCGCATGTAGGCAACAGCGTGCTCCTTGTCATATGACGTGAGCTCGTCCACGCTGGGCGCCAATTCTGCGATCTTCGGCTCGCCTGGCACTACCTAAAACTCCTACCAAGCTGAAAAATCGAAATCAGAGCAACGATAACTAGTTTGAGGTTGTTTTGATACCTACCCAATTGTCGCACGCCAACCTCCCTTTCGCGCCAAGATGGCAATCGCATATCGGCCCACAGTGACCTGGTGGCTCCATCCTGCGCTTTCCCTCATCGCAGTCCATACTCGAAGTGACTGCAGTTTTGCCCTGTAACTAGGTTGTCCTTGCTGCTCCTGGCGGAATGGCTTGGCGGCCCATGGTGAGTGGCCCGCTCGCACTCGTGAAAGGCATGGCCAGAACGTGTCAACTGGAGAATATCTGTTACCTTTTCGTGCCCCGGCTGAACGCTCGTCCTGTCTAGTCGCGGTCCTGGGGAAAACGCCGCAGGTAACCTCTGAGCCCGACTTCCTCCTCTGGCAAGCTATTGGCCCTCGAGAACGCTTTTGATGGTCGACGAGAAGACGCACGCGCTAACGGCGTCTGCATCTCACCGTTACCTGATTCCTCGAAGCGATTCGGGAGAACCGCCACCGTTTGGGTGCGAGCTTATCGTAATAGTCTGGCTATAACCAGTGGTTTCATAATCATCGGAATGGCTGCCTTTGCGCATGAACGCTCGTGCGCTTGTGGCTTGGAATGTGCGCCGGATCCGCGTAGAGCGCGGCATTCCGCAGGAGCAGTTGGCCTATGATGCCGGCATCGACCGCTCATATATGGGGCGCATTGAGCAGAAAAAAGAGAACCCGACTGTTGATCTCCTGGACCGTATCGCCGCGACGTTGGGTATTCACTTGTCCGAATTGTTCACTGAGCCGCCCAAGGGTGCAATGCCCCCCAAGCCGATGTCCAGAGGACGCAAGCCGGCACGGCTTCGCCGGAACAGGACGTAATTGTCGAGAGAGCCATGTTTCAGCTAAAGACGGGAGCAGGCGAAACGGAGCGGCCACGTGCTCCCTTCGATCTAGGGCCGCCAATTGCCATCGCCCGCCCCAGCCGATGCCGCGCCAGCACGGTTCCGCTTAGCGCCCCGCTCCCCCCGGAGCGGCGTATTATATAATGTGAGTATCCTCGAAAAATGAACGCTTGCGCCGCTCGCGTAAACCTACGGACAACCGCTCAAGCCTGAGGTTTCCGAAGAGTCTGTTTGGAATTGTGGTCGGAGTGTCGGGTGCGGTTCGGGATCGCAAGGCCCAACAAAGAGACTTCCGCAATGAAGGACTTGCTACCCTGGCCTGTTGCGCAAGAGCATGGGAGCAGACCCGTTCTCCAGAGCTGTCGGGCGGAGGATCAAGCTGGTGCTCGAGGATGGTATCTTCCGCTGGCCGAAGGTCGAGCATGGTGCGATGCGCTTGCCGAGAGGTAATTGTAGACGCTGCTGAGAATCTCGACTGGCAGCTTGTTCTTGGAGACACGTAAGACGCCGGCACGAACGCGACCGGGATAGTTTCTGCCGGCCCTGCGCGATGTGAATCAAAATCATCGGATGCGTCGCCGGATGGGCGAATATGCTGAATTGGTAGTGAGCAACACCCGGACTTACTTTCCGAGACGATGAGGGCGATGCCGCTCGGTAAGCAAGAGCCAACGGCTGTATCAGATCATCAAAAATGCAGCGGCATCGGTTTGGCCGGAGAGAGAGCGATGCCTGAAGATGAAATGCAGTTGGGCCTGGAAGAAGTCGAGGAGGCGGCAGCTGCGCCCGTTAGCCGGTCCCGGGGAAATAAGAAGCGGGGCTCCGCTCGACGTCGCAGCGCCGCAACTTGGTCTTGGGTCACCAGGCGTCTTACGACATCCGGAGGTGCAGACAATCTCAGGCAGCCTTTGCAGCCCTTGATTTCGGCCGCTTCACGTGCGGTACGCCGGCGTCAATCGCACGCTGCTCCATCGCCCAATGAGGACTGCCGATTTTGTTGGCGAGGTACGGCTCAGTCGCGCGATTGTCCCAGATTACGATGTCGCCTGATTTCCCGTTCCAGCGCACCGTATTCCGCGGCGCGACAAGATACGACTGCAGCCGCTCAAACAGTCTTTGACTAGGATAGCGCTGCAGACCGACGAAGTTCTGCACGGAGCGTCCGAGCCAGAGCATACGTTCGCCGGTCTCGGGATGAACACGAACGACCGGATGTGTCGTTTCGTAGATCGTTCCGGTGGATACGCCGCCCCATGGCCGCTTGTTGGATTCGGTGGCCCCCTCTGTCGGAGTGAGATCGGATGCGACGAAGCTCACAGCCCAGAGGTTATCTGCAAGCATCCGCAGGGGATCGGGAAGATCAAGATAAGCTGCCGCCGTGCTCGACCAAGCGATGTCCCCGCGAAAAGGCAGGATCGATGCATCCCGCAGCACTGAAGTTGTTGCGCGGCCGGCACTGAAGACGACCTCATCCTTCACCTGGTCGATATGACTGCGGGCGCGATCAGGCACCGTCTTCCCAACTATTAAACCTCCCCTTGTGTCCACCATGGCGGGATTCGGTATCAGTGAGCCGAGCCGAAGCAAAAAACGCTGTTGCTGGGCATCATCGAAATCTCCCTGATCACGGAAGAAGATGACCTTATGCTCTAGCAGCAGCCGGTAGAAGGCTACGATGACCTCGTCTGGCAAATCCTCCGACAGCGTACTATTCTTGATTTCGGCACCAAGCCGGTCCGCGTGCTTGACGATGTCTGCTCGCGGGATGACGTTATCAACAGTCATTGTGCCACACATGTCGGCGCCTCTCTCCGTGGATGTCTAAACAAGCCCCGTGTTTGGTGGTCGTGCCTGGCGACAATCCCGCCAAGGCGGTCTTGAGGACACGGATCCGAATTGTCTGAGCGTGGGTCATCACTCCCCACAATTAGGCGGCTGATTTTTGATACACACCACCAGCATCTTAGGATCTCACTCCCTCTGCGCGCCGATGCGTCCAGTGCCGTTCCCATCGAAGGACACTCGCATATCGGGCCACCAGATCGATTTGCTGCCTGATCAACAGTGCAGATCATAGACGCAATCCATGTCCAGTCCATGAAACGAAACCAGCTTTCTTTTCGAGCTTGCGTAACGTTCGCCTCGTCTCAGAACTCGTGCTTGAAAAATCTGCGAAGGACAATTGCGTCGTCACCTCACGCGACCGGCATGGCCTCATCCGCCAAGAATTGAACTCGTTCGCGGCCTGCGCTCGCGAAGCGGATACGACAGGACGCCTCGCCTCGGTAAGCTAATTCTATCTTAAGGCGTATATTATATCTACAACAACCCCAACGAGTCCGCAATCACTTCCTCGCGACTTGGAGTTGTCCAATGCGCGTCGTCTTTTCATCGGCTGGTTGATTGGGTTGTTCTTCTTGCCGAGCAGGAAAGTCGCGCAAAATGTGAACGCTGCAACTCCCATTGCAGCTAAACAACGGACTCAATCCCTCGATTTGCGAAATCTGCGCGTGTCACCGAATGCAGGTCGTCAGGGCTGTGACCTACGTACCTGGCTCTGTCCGGAGGCGTAGATTTTCCTTACGGCGCGCAGCTTGTTTTAGCTTCCTGGCAGTTGACCGCACAAAATAGAGACAGAGCGCGGCCCCCGGAGGAATACCGTGCGCCGCCGAGACAATGCAGCGACTTCGCGCTCTCACATTGCCAGCCGCAAGTACTGTCAGGCTATTTTTGCCCCTATCGGCAGCACGAGGCTGAAGGCAGCGCCTGATCTAAGATCATGAGCCAGGATCCAACTTCCTAAGATCGCCCTGCTTTCGTCTAATGGCCTTAAGGCGCGTGAACATGATCACACACGCACCAAAAATGCGGGATTTCAGAGAAGACGATGAAAGAATGCACCAGCTGCGCAACAACGCGCCAACGCGAACGAGCCATCATGCAAGATGCGCATCGCCGCAACAAAGATACTTTTCAAGAACCTGAGATTCGTCACAGGCCGCAGTAAACTCCGTTAAGCTTGCTTGCTTGTGTAGAGAAGCCGCTTGTAAGAGCTGCTAGATGGCGCAAGCTATGCGACAAACGAAGAGCGAAGTCTGAACTTGATCGCCGGCGCCCAGCAGGATCTGCGATGCAAGCAGCCGACGCTTTGCCGGTCTTCTCGCCCTTTCCGTTCGCTTGCTCCGGGTTGGCTCGCCGATCAGGTCAGGCGCAACGTGTTTTATCACGTCGCCCCCTTGCGCCCGATCACAACGAGCCTTCGTGCAGGGCCCGCTCCCGAAGATCCAGCGAGTTTCCAGCACTCTCCGCGCGATCCGATCCGAAGTCAGCACCGCGCGGCATGTAGCAGCCGGAGGATCTCGACCGGCCGGAGTGACAGTTCGCGACAGTTGCTCAATGGTTCTAATCCGTCAACGCGACATCGCAAGGCTTGATATTTTTTCCTTGAGCCTCCGGCGCGCTTTCGTCCCACCAGCTAGAATAGTTTACTCGAACTTGCGCTGGTCGCCGTCTCTGCCCACCAAATCGCCCAGGTTCTTTGCGGGTGCTTGGTCAATCGCCGGATGCCACTATGATCCCGCTTCGCGAGATCCGCTGGCCAACCCTGAATTGATTCCGTTTACGACAAATGCCGTTTCGCGCGCTTAGCCGTTCCGGGTCAGCTTCCACGACAGCGCGCTCCCTGAATGGTTTCAGTTCGCGGGCGCTTTGCTGATGGATTCGGATCGGCGTGCTTAATCCTGTTTGGTTGGGCCGGTAGGTTCGCCGGCACCGCTACTTTCGGATGAAGATCGACGAGAGCCTTGCTGTAGCCACATCGAGGGAGCACTGGTCAAGGCGTTCTGCCCAACTTGCCTGAGAACTTCGACGGACGTCTCGCCGCGAGAGGCGGCTTCTAGAATTTTGGAAGCGACGTGCGCTCGGATGCCGGTCTCCTCACGCGACAGCCCCTTGCACACTTCATCCAGAATTCGACGGAGACAGGCGGTGGTTTCGGAGTTGAGCATAGAAGGTCTCCTCCAATGGAGCGGTGCAATGACTGCACAGCACGGCGAATTTCACGACATAAATACTATCAACTGCCAATGTGAACGGCGATGGAAATGGCTCTTAAACATCTTCACTTAAGGTTGCATGATCATACAATGAAGAACGTCGCGCGTCATCAAGTCCGGTGTCTTTAGCGAAGATTACCGACATACTCGGGTAAGTCGTTCGATAGCCTGATGGTCTTGTCCGCGCTAAGCTGGGCCTCGTGGTTGAACATGTCAGCTCGTGGCGCATCATCAATGATCGGCGACTTATTCGATGCCGTGAACCCGACAAGCTCTGTCGATGACGCTAGACTAGTCCGCGCGCGCCATCCAGTTCACGTTCTGAGTAGATTTCTGCGCACTCTGCACCCAGCTCGAGCGCGGGAGCGCCTCCTCAGTTAGCAGCACCGAAGAAGATCACGGCTCTACTCCTGATTAAGGCTCTAATCCTGGCCAGAGTTCAGCCTTCTGATCGAATTGATCAGCCAAGCCCGGCGCGCCCCGGCATGACGCGCAATCGAATCAAGGACCGCCGCCGTCATCCGATCCTCGAAGGGAATTCCGGCAACTCCCCCGCAGGACCTTGAGTGACATGTCCTCAAGGATAAGTTTACGAAGCGTTCCCAAGAAAATCGACTTGGTTCTGCCGTAGGGCGACGAGCGCCGAGCTTCCAGCGTGACGGCCTCCTTATAGCGTCTTCAAATACTCTAGAAGCGCCCGCCGTTCGGCGTCGGTTAATTCTGGCCCGATGACCCCAGGCGGCAGCTTCGTTACGTCCGTTTCCTTGCCCTCAAAAGAATGCCCGCGATTGCTATTCCCAAGCAAAGATACGTTGAAGTCCGTCAGCCCGGCCGCGCAGGCGTCGTTCGCTCGTACTTTCGCAACGAGCCCGACGTCAACAGGATCGAATTTGCGGCTGCCCACGCAGAAAGAGCTCGGCCGCCGACCCTGCGGCAATAACATGTCCTTCAGCGTCGGCACGGATCCGTTGTGCAGATACGGAGCCGTTGCCCAGACGCCGTCCAACGGACGCGCCCGGTATTGAGGTTCAAGGGCAAGGACATCTTCGTCCTTGCTGTTACGGCGCACCCGCGCCCCAACGTATGCTCGCGGGTTTTGGCAATTCTTCCTCGGCCCCCACATCTGCTGCTTGGTGTTTTCGGAGGAGTTGTTCGCGAGGTTCCATTGATCGATCGTCTTGCCCACGACATCCATCAGCGCGAGCACAAATAAGGGGTTTGGCGCCGCATCGGCCGGAAGGCCGCATCCCCAGGCTTTGTTCAGGTCATCGATCGGATTGAGGCCGAGTGAGGCAGGTAAGTGAACACGCCGAGTTGTCAGGACATTGGATTGTTGGCGATCAGTGCCGATCGCGTTCACCGGCAGCTGAGCGACGTTGAAATAGTGGCGTCCGCCGATCTCCACCCAATTCTTCTCGCCCTTGACAGAGCGATCTGGGTTCTCCGGCTTCCAGAACGAATCTTCCGGCCACTTTGCTTCGAATGCGGGATCGTTGACGGGCCCTCGGTGGCATTCAAAGCAGTGCGAGCGATAAAGATCGCGACCTTTCTCAACGAGTTTCTCGTCAATGGCCCAGGCCGGGTCGCCTCGGAACCTGTCCTGCGCATCCTTCCATCGTGGCGCGACAAGCCCGTTAAATTTCCTGCCGCTTGCCTCAGCCGACGAGAAGGGATCGGTACCGCGCAAAAGCTCCTCAAAACGCGCAATGTCCGCTAGATGGATGGATGATTCAAATAGCGGCCGTCCCGGCGCCGGCGCCCTCATATTGATTTTCGCGCTGACGCCGAGCGCTTCGCCTGAATTGCGAACAAGCTCGTTGAGAACAGAGGCGTCATACTGCGCCCAAAGGAAGTACGGCGTGTCCCAGATTGGCGGAAAACTCACAGGAGCGTCGTTGCGCGCGAAGTTGCCCTTCAGGAGCGGATCTGGGAGTTCTCCGCTCGCTGGATCGAGAAAATTCGTGTAGAAGACCTGGTTGCCGATCCGGTTCAAGGCATCAAGCCGACCGAAACCCTCGTCGAGGTTCGTCACTCCCTGCCTCGTCAAAAGGCTATCGTTTGCGGCCTTTTGCTTCTTGATCTTTTGAAGTGCGCGCTCCAGATCACCTCGAAGCTTCTTGCGGTCGACGCTTCGAGCTTCAATGCTTTCCAGCCGGTCGGCGAAGCGCTCAAACCGCCACGGCAACATCAGCGTATAGCCGATCGATAACCCAATGACCCGTTCAACCTCGCCAAGATTGACCATCGCGGGCCCACCATCGTAGCGAATGCTGACATTCTTGTACTCGAGATGACCTGTATGACAGGCGGCGCAGGTTAGTCCGATCTGATCTTCGTAGAAATCTCCCGTTGTCGGGTCGACGCCCCCTTTCAGGATCGCGAACCCCACAGGCAAACCATTTGCATTGTCAGGCATGCTCGCTGTCCAAGTGGAGCTAGCGCCCTTGGCGTCCTCCTGGTAGCCGTACGCGGGTGAGCTAGCGTCAAAGTCCTTTGAGCTCGGACTTGGGATGAAACCAAGGCGACGCAGATACTCGTTGTCCGTCAGGCTCGTGTAGCGGACCGACAACTCAGGACGTTCTAGAGCCAGGAACCATCTATAGGGCACAGGAATAGTCGCCGTGCCTTGGGACGTGTGGTGGAACCAGTAACGCTGCCGCGCACTCCAGTTCTGCGGCAGCCAGTATGCGCTATCGATCTTCGATGGGGCGGGCAGCGTCGCGGGCAGCAATTGGGCAACCAGATTTGCGTCATTCTTGACCTTGAGCGCCGCATCGCGAAGCTTCTCCGGTACGAAATACGCCATCCCTATTGACGCCGCCACGACGAACACAATCGCGAACAAGAGACCGACGACATGAGGCCACCGCCTCACCACGCCACCCACCCAAAGGTTGAACGAACGTGCCCCCATCCCAAAATTCTCCTTAATCTCAGATGCGCCTGCCGCCGCGCGAGCGCGCCGGCCAGCGATGGCGCTTATTACTTGTTCAGCAATTGGCTATTGATGAAGGTGACGACGTCGGTGGTCTCGGCTGCCGCGCGTCGCGTTATGGTCGCGGCCGCTGGGCCACCATGCAGGAATGAGGGGAACCAACCGAAATTGCGAACATTCCAGTCTTCTTTCGGTAGAACGGCTCGGTTCACGCCTGACACCGCGAAGCCTTGCACGTTCCTGGCCAGCGACTGGGCGGTTTCGGTGTGACAGCTCACGCAGTCCGTATTGAAGAAATGACTCTTCTTCGTGTCGGCAATGACATTGACGATCTCGAGTACGCGGCTATTTGGCACCTTGGCATCGATGAAATCGGCTGTCGAAACACCCTTACGATTGGCAAGCGGCAGAGGAGGATTCTGTAGCGCCGCGTGGCGACACGTCGTTGGATTCTGGTTATTCGTGACAGGCCGCGGGACCACGTGCGTCTGGCCTACGATGCTAAACATCTGCGCGGCATGAAGGCCGTCGAGCGTCGGGCCAGGCACTGGTATCAACCCGGCCTGCGGGACCCTCAGCATCGAGACGAAAACCCAGGGTTCGGGCGGCGAAATCCCCATGACAGCCATGGTGTTGAGGCGCTGCGGCGAGAGATGCTTTTCCAGCAAAGCTTTGAGGGCATCACGAAACGGTTTTGCGGATGCACCGATAAGGCCCGGGTGCACGTTCATGTCACCGGTAGTCGAGACCTTGACATTGCCGAACTTTCCCGCCGCAAGTTGATCACGCAATGATGCAACGTCACGAACGATTGCCTTGAAAGCTTGATCGTCAGGTTTAAATCGCGGGAATGGCCCACAACCATCAAGAGGTGAATCAGGCTCGAGGTTGAAACTGAAGATAAGATGACCGGCAGTGTCATGGACCTTCAATCCCTGGGGTCCATTGGTCACCGGCTGAATGATCAGGCGGATTTGCGGTTGCCGGCCAAACTGGGCGATGACATCAGTAGATAATCCCGGGGCTCCCGGATCGATCCGGATGCCCGCAACGAACCAGGCATCGATCTTTTTCACGATATCAGGCAGCTGAATGCGGCGTGTGCCCGAGTCCGGCACGCCTTCGCGTTCTGGATTTTCGGCGTTTGCAATGAAACGCGAAAAATCCTCATCGGACAAAAGCCGCTGCGGAGCCCCAGTGGGGCCGGCGAGGTCGGACATCGCGATCAGATTGACGAGGTCTGCTGGCGCTTTCGGTGGAGGAAACAGGATGGACACGTCGTTGGCCGAAAGCGGCTTCGATGGCGTCTCGGCCCTGGCTGTTCCTGCTCCCAAGGCAACGGCGACGATCAGCCCCGCTGCGGACAGACTTGTAAACAGCCGACCAAGTTTTGACCGGCGGATTTCACCCTTTGCCATCGTCAGCAATTCCCCTGTAAGACTAAACAATCGAAAGTCCGATCTACAACGCTTTCAGTCACATCCCGCCCGCGGCCCGGTATCAGGATGTTTACTCGCTGCCGTAAAATTTACTCTGCAATGTCTTGAGTTGGGTAGGATGTAACGCCTCTTCAATGCAGCCGAGAAACATCTGGCTTCTTGCATAGACACGCTCCCTATCGGTTGGGCCATGCTCCATGTCGGTTTGCAGCGCGCGCACGGCGATCCAGTCCTTCGAGGGATCCTTGAGCAACTCAAACAACGTTCGGTTCCGATAGGGATGAAGCCGAAAGTGAGCGAAGGCGACCTTGGCTGAGATCTTCGCATCGCGCAGTGCATCGGGAAGCGTGAGGAGATCAAGCCCGGCCAGTTCTCCGATCTCTTGCATTTGGTTCTGCGCTTCCTGATATTGCTCGCGTCCCACCAATTGATACATTCCTCGTGGACGAAACAGCCAACCGTCGTCCGTCCCCACCTGGTTTCCGAACGGGTTGCCCTCGTAACCAAGAACAAAGTTGGCCAATTCCTTCGGATGGTTGAGCAACGCCTCCATGCCGACGGGCGATTTGTTCGCGGCCGCAAGCTCGGCATTGTTCTTTTCTATTCGGTCGCGCCATTTACGCGGCAGTTGAGAGACCGCGCTGTAAGAGAAGTCTTCGCTGCTTCGTGTAAAATCGGCGCTGTCGTAGGAGATTGCCCCCAGGATATAGGCCAGGATCCGTGGATCGCGCTCGTCGATGCGGTCCCATTCCTGCAGCAAAGCCTTAACCTGCTCGGCCTGGAAATACGCCATATAGCTCTTTCGATATGGCGGCACGGGTGCAGGAACTGGCGCATGATTCTTGATCGATTCCGCCAGTTCATGCTCGTACGCAGAGACTTTATCCTGGTATTTCTGATAGCCACGCTCCTGCAACCACTTGCTCTCATAGCAAGCAAGTAACGGCTGCGGCTTGATCTTTGAAGCGGGCCTGTATTCCTTCTCCAACTCATCGGCGTAAGCAGCCTTTGCAAGCTTGGCATCCCTAAGTGCCTCAAATGCAGATGCGACGGATCCGTTCAAGAGATGAAATAATTTCACTTGCAAGCAATCCGCGTTGCTCTGCTTCTTGCGGGATTGATCGAAGTCATCCTTCGGCACACAATCCCAAAAGCGGCCGCTGCTTAGCGAAATGATATCTTCGGTTTTCTCAGATAGCGTCCAACCAAGCGGCAGGTTGTAAAACGAGCCTGTGATGTCTATTCGACCGAACGTTGGAAAGCGTTGCACGCTAGGCGTTACATCGCTCGTTGGCCGACGATCGATATTGTTCGCGTGGTCGAGCGCAACATAGGTTCGAGAGGTTCGCGTGCTCAAGAGCGCGCGCACCGGCTCCATGAGCTCACCGAACTTGAAAGAGCCGTGGTCTCCAAACTGACCGCTCACCAGCGACAGCAGATAAATCCGGAATTTTGGCGCGTCAGAGGTGCCCTTGATGCTCTTGAGCCGCTCAATCAAATCGAGCGCGGTCTCTATTCCGGAATTCTCGACATATCCGCCGTCCACGAGGCGGGCCTGCGGATTGGCGGTAATACAATCGTTCCGCAAGGAGACCGTCGCTGCCGGCGTCACCCATGGAAACCGAGCGCTGGTAAAGGCCGCGGCACTAAGCGGAATCCGCAGCGAGTGGCTCTTGACACTTTGATCGGCTCCTGTGCCGGCACGATCAAGCATCGAGAGAATACAGAGGTCTTTGTCTTTCACGTGGAGCGGGTCGATATCGAATGGCGAGATCACAACGCGCTTGCCGCTACCGGCATCCGTCGTGTTCAACAACAGCGCCGGCATATTGTTGGAAGGTGTCCAATGTGACTGAAAATCGGCCTTTAGCAGATTGGATTGGTCGCCAACACCCTTTTGGTTCTTGAGCATTCTGTCTGCAGCATTCTCCAGCGTGTACTCCAGAAAACGCGCGCGATCAAAACTTGGGATAGCGAACGGAGAAAACAGCTGGGTGAAGTCGGTAAATAGAAAACCGGCAACCAAGGGCGAGAGAAAATCAGTCTCCAAGATGCTTGCAACGCGCTGTTCCACCTGCCCGGGGGCATCGACATCCTCGGCCCGGCCGACGCCGGCCAGAAAGTCGGCGATCTTCGGGCATGTCTTTGCGTCGGGAGCGACCGTATCAAGTGGCGCCTTGTCGGCATGAAGCGCAGCTGCAAAGATTGCCGAGCCGACACTCCCCCCGGAGACGCCGCTTATCGCAAACAGATGCTGCCGAAATGCCGGACAGAGATCCTGCATCCTGGCAAGAAAGCGCGCCGCATTGTTGGCTGCGTAGATGCCTCCGCCCTGGGCAGCCACAATGAACACCGGATATTCTCCGAGCCTCTCGGCCTCGGCCAGGCGCGGTTTTTGCCGAAGCCAATCCCGAAATGCTTCGACTGCAGAAGTGCGCATGTCTTCTGATGGGCCGGTTGCTCCGGCCACGCTGCGTAGCCCGTGGTCATCGCCTCCGAACAATGAGGCAACCACGAACAAGCCGCCAAACACAACCGGTATAAAAGGAAAATTGAACCTGATCGTCAGTAGTGCAAAGTGGGTGGTGAGACCGGCCACGCACATCGCAAAGAGAGCGATTACGCCGAACGATCCGACGAATTGTGCAAGTCTGTCCGGAAACAAAACGAACCCGGTCGTCAACAGGGCGATGCCGCCGATCGTGAGCGCGAGAAATCTATAGCGGATGAAATAGGCGATGTTCGCCCGGTTCGCGAGTGCCGCCGAGCGATGTTTTGATCCCATCTGCCAAGCGAATACGACAAACGAGGCGAGCAGGATCAACATGGCAAGCGCAAGGATGAGTAGCATGTTCCGCTCGAAGGCGAGCGCTTGGTCCTGAATGCGGAAGATACTCCCGACCTCCTCGACCTCTCCGATCTTTTCAGCTGGCCGCGAGGCGAGTTGACCTGCCGTCGCGGCGATGATCGGCAACGCTCCGAGTACAATGGGTGCAACTTTGATACAAAGCGCCACGGTCCCCCTAGCGGGCGGGATATGAGGCAGGGTTGCGGCGCTAAGCTGAAAAGCGGCCGCCCAGATCGTAAGCGCAATCACGCCCACGGCGACGAACTCCTTGAGCGTTACCCACCCAATATCGTCAGCGGCTATCCGGTAGAGCTCTTGAATCTGATCTGGCAAGTACAGCAATATTGAAATGAGGACCGAGAAGACAGCAATCCACCGCAGGTTGCGCAGTAATGTAAAGAGCTGCTCGCGCACAGTCATCCCGTCAATTTCCCATACTGTCATCGGAGATAGTCCTGAGCGAGCAAATAGGCTTGGATTTTAGAAATTCGTACCAGCCCTCGTCGAGGGCCTGCGCGGTAGATAGCGGGCGGCCCGCAACAAATTGAGCGGAGATCTCCTATCGGACACCGACCCGAAAATTGAGAACATAACCTACAGTAGTGGCGCGATTTATCGAATATTCTCTTGAATCGTCAAGAGATTTTCGATGCTGAGGATCAAAACCCGTGATGTCGATGTTTCGCGCTGTCGATCCGCCACCTTGCGCATTTTTTCTTCACTCGTTTGTTTAGAACGCAATAAAGCCGCATGCCCCACCTCACTCCCGTGATCGGTCGATGGCAGGTCGTCATTACCGGACGTGGGCTTCAATGCTTACGGACGCGCGGACCGCGTCAGGCAATCCGCTACTTACTCGGCGGCGCCCAGTCCGGCGCAAAGCAGATCGCTTCCAATGATCTGATCGGTCAGCCCACATGGATTCAGGCACCGTCGATCGCCTTCAAAACCGTGATGCGCGCGGACTTGAAAATCGGCGATGAAATCCGGATGCCAAAGACGCTGATTACGAACTCGCAGCAGACCATGTCGTCGTTGATCTACCAGAGTGCTGCGCAGCAAGGCACCTTCCTTTTGTCGTCGATGCACCACTTGGGCAATGATAGGCAGCTGGACGGTTAGAGCTGGGTGACCAAGTTCAACGCCTTCCCGAAAACAGCGCAGAGCACATAGCGCTCGCGATTGAAAGCATCAAAATGCGCGGAAGCCGCAAGGGCACCAACCAAGGTGCTCCCTATCATCCGGGAGCCATGAGCATGGCGGCGCACCTATCTCTGGGAGTAAGGAGTCGGAGTGCGCCAAAATGCAACCTTTTTCGGTAAAGCCTTGGCGTGTAGAATGTGTAGGATCACTTGAGGATCCGCGATGGCAGCAGAAAGCATCAGCATCTTGCCTTCTATCGTATCCGGCGTGTTTGGTTTCGTCGGAGTATTGGCGGGCCTTGGATGGAATGCGCTTCAAACGCCAAGAACGGAGCGTCGCTTGCGCGAGAACACACGGACCGTACTACGCACCTCGCTCAAGGCCGAACTCACCAGTCTGGCGAACTTGATGAGATCAGAGATCGCTTATGTTGAGCGCAACGACTTCACCTGGATTCCTCTGGTCGACAGCTTCAAGGTATATATTGCCAACATCCAGAACTTAGGATTGCTTACACCAATCGAGGTTCAGAAAATTACAGAAGCATATTATCAGTACCAGGAGAGCGCGGGATATGTCGCCCGGATCGCCAAAGATCAGCCCGACAAGCCAGCAATCGGCAGACATATCGAGTTTGATTTCACGAAGGCTGAAGCCCACACGAGAAATGACCTTATAAACACGCTCACAGACATTGTGACCAAGGCCGATGAAGCGATCCGAGAACTTGAATCTCAACTGAGTGCCAAACCCCTTCAAGCCGCGCGTCGATGACGGTCATCGCTGCCTCAAATGAGAGCATCGTCTTCTCGTCGAAGTGCTGCGCGGCCGCTGTTTGTCGTTACGCACTCCGCGACGCATGGACACATGACGCACCGGCCGCGGCTGATCGAGTACATCGGTCGCTCAGTTGTCCGAAAATCCCAGGCGCCGACAGCACAGGGAGCGCGGCGGGGCTGCCCGGAAGGGAAGCAACTCTTAGAGGCACTAGTACATGCCAGACGAGAAAGATGCCGCGACATTCAAGCAGATGGTCGACGCCGCCGTCATAAGGCTCGCGGGCCTGCCCGATGATCGGATAATCGTTCAGCTCGAGCGGATCGTGAGCGCATTCGAGCAAGTGGTGCGCGATGGCTCGCCGGAGGTATCGACATTGGCTTTGGAAAAGCTGCGCAATTACTTCCTCGCTGAGATTAGCCAACAGCTCAAACAATTGAGCGGCGGCGGAGCTCCGGGAAGAGCGTAAGACTCTCGCGGATTTAATGGCCCCGGCGCGCGACCACTCACGCCGGGGCCAACGAGAACGATCGGCGGTACGTCCGCGCTAAGTCGGGTCTCTAAAAAACCGCCCCGCCGTTGCCGGCACGTCAGCACGACGGAGCGGTTGGGCTGGAAAGAGGAGATCCGGATCAGCGCGAATGATCATGCAGGATGTGTGCTGACAGATCAACTTGCGCGCTTGTTACCCTTATTCGCGAGCGCGCGGGATTTGCAGTAGGTTCAATCGACGCAGGGACGCACTCACACACGCACTCCCAGGAGATCCACGAGTGAATCCCGAAGCACTTCTTCCTGCGAGTAATGCGATCGCCGAAAGCTCGCGCGCCGACGTAGCGAAGGTCGGCGAGCAGATGAACGCGAAATACGACGCGCTCGATGGTGAGCTGAAGCAGTTCAAGTCCGACGCTAAGAAGAAGGACGAGGACGACGGCGATCCGATGGGCAACGATCCGGACGAAAGCACAGCGCACTGCGGCCGGCTCCGTCTCGCGCTCTGAAATCGAACTCTTCTCGCACGTGCGCGAGCTGCAGCTTCGCCAACCAGTCCATCAGACGCCGGCTACCCGCAATGCATTTGCCGATTTGCGGGCCAGGGCCGACGTCGCGTACGTCGCGCTCGGCGAGCGCGCTTCGCTTCCGATGATGAACGGAAGCATTCTCGATTATCAGGTCAGGCTTAACCGCGCTGCAGCGGCATTCCAAAAGTGGAAAGACACGGAGCTTGCAGTGATCGCGCGGGATAGCTCCACGCTCAACACGGTGTGCGACCAGATGCGCGCCGAGCGGTTGAGTATGGTCTCAACCCGCCAGACCTGAAACCGTTCGAGCACCGCATGATCCGCGAGACGCTGCCGGGTGGTCACCAGGCGACGCGCTTCCTCGGCAACGGTACCATCTTCAAGCAGATGTCGCGTCCGGTTCGGCACGTCGCCTTCATCGGAACCCGCAACTGAAGCCGTGACGACGGAACGTTCAGCTGCAGCAAATGCAGCGCCAAAGCAGCGAGTCCGCGGCCGGCCCTTTCCGAAGGGTCGTTCTGGAAATCCGGCAGGCAAACGGCCAGGGACTCGTCACGCGACGACAGTCCTGGCCGAGGCGCTGATGTCGGCTGACCTCGAAGCCGTGGTCGCTAGGGTCGTCAGAAAAGCGAAGGGCGGCGACATGGGCGCAGCTCGATTGATCTTGGACCGGGTCATGCCGCGGCGCCGGGGCCGCCCCGTGCGGTTTCCGCTGCCGCGGATGAAAACTACGGGCGACGTTGTGGCCGCTTTGGATGCTGTCACGGCAGCCAAGGCGGACGGTGAGCTATCGCCGGCCGAGGCCATGGAGGTTTCTGCCGCCATCGAGATGCAACGCCGCGCGATCGAGACCGCCGACATCGAAGCGCGCCTCGCGCAACTCGAACAAAGGACCGGAACCAATGACGAAGAAGATTGAAGCTCGGCTCGCCGCGATCGAGCGCAAGCTCAACGCGAAGCGCCACCCGACCGACAAGGCTTTCCGGATCTTGTTCGTAGAAGGCGGTCCACCAGGGCCGATCAGTTGGGCCTACGCCGGCACTCTGAGGTGGAAGCGCGAAGCGAACGAGAATCTGGAGGAATTCGCCAAGCGGGCCGCTGATGCGGCCTATGTCGCCGGAGAGACGGCCTTGACCGTGGGCGGACTACCGAGAGGTGACGAGCGGACTTCGGAAGCTTCGATGATTGGTGGCAGACGATTGCTCCGCACTACAGCGACGTGCCACCGCAAGAGGCGCCGCGGTTAGCGCCGCGGCAATCGCAATTTGGAGTCGGCCGGTGAACGAACGCCGGCTCGCGAAGGCGGGTTATGCCTACAGTCGCACCTTCAAGGATCCGGCCCCCCAATCGTCGAGGCCGATTACCAGCCGGTAACCCTTCAGAAGGATCCGGAGCAGATCCTCGCTCTGATCTTCGCCCGGCTCGGGCGAGATTACGGCGGCTCGGTGGTTGGCGGGCCGACGGGCGTCCGGATTAGCGGCACCAGCGGGCTGACGCTTACAGTCATTCGGCGCCCTACTTTCCCGGCCGGGTTCATCCTGCGACGCCTCCGGACGCGCTGGCCCAAGAACGCGCGTGGTGGTCGAAGCGATAGGTGGTTGCCAGTTAGGTTACCCCGGAAAGGTCAAAAGGCACCGAGTACAACAAAGCCCCACCATCAGCCGTACTGAATGTTGCGCTCAATCGCCTTCGCGAGGTTCGCCTTGGTCCTCTCTCACCAAGATCGGCATGACGTTCACAATATACGGTCCTCCCATTTTGTCTGACGATCCCGTAATGGTGAGCGAGCCAGAATCTTCGTCGAATGTGTACTGTTGCCAACGCGCTTCGAAGCGAAGGTGGAAGTCGTCAACATGTACCCTATGTGCTTCCTCAATATCGACTCTCCCATCGTCCGGGCCGCTGTGAGATATGATTGTTACGTCAGAGCGAAATAGCCGTGTGTTACCCCTCCATCGGTACTCTATCGACGCGGGAAATGAGGCGAACCCGGCCGCTTGGTTCGATTGCCAACCATCGCAGTCTCGCCAAAAACGCCTGAAATTCGCCAGAGCATTGAAATTCGCACGCTGGGTTCCTGGGGTCGGCCGTTTCATCTGGCAGCTCCTTCTCTATTGCAACAAACGCGTGCCACGACTTACCAGCGCACCCGTCCCATCATGCGTTTATTCGCATCGATGATCGGAATTGTCCGAGCCTTCCGATGTTCGATCAACTGCTGCGGCCGTCGCCAAGTGTACCGCGCGCAGCCCAGAACATCGAGTATCGCCGGGGTTCGGCGCGCGAAGAAACGCCGCACGAAGGGCATGATCCCATTCTCCAGACCAACCGCACAGGTGTCGTATTGCGCCGGGTAGCCGCTCAGCTCGGATTCCGTGTTTAAGATTCGGGCGTCGTTATAGTCTCCGTCGAGCGTGATTTCCCATCCGGTCGGAATGTCGGCGGCACGGGAGAGGCCGGCCCCCAACAGGAGCGCAAACACGCCCTTGCTCTCGTAGATGGAGAACGCGAGTTGCGTAAGGGGATCGTTCGTCAAAAGCGGCATTCAGGACCTCAGCAGGATCTGTCGCGCGGTATTCCGGCTTGCGAGTGTTTCATATTTTGAGATTGTGACCGTCGTCCGTGACGCCAAAGAACCGAAACGAGACCGTCGCACTGGTTGAGGTGCATCGTCCGATCCTTGGCGGGCAGACTCCCTGCGAGATGCCTTGCGTATTCATGCACCATCTCAATTTTTTGCGGATTTAAGTGTCAACGTCAGACCCTGTGTTTTCGCGCATACTCAGCCAAGCGCTGATATCGATTGTCTTTTCGCAACCCCGGTATCGCTTGCACGATAGCCTCCAGGCACTTCACAAGTTCTCTGGGAGCCCAAGGCTGATCACTGATGATAGCGTCGAGCAAACGCAATGCGGCTTTGGGAAATCGGGCGCACAGTCCTGACTCATCCAGCTCGTGCACAACATGGTGGGGATGCTCCAGGGGCTGCAGCCAGTCCAGAACCGCGCCTAAGGTTGAAGCAAACCCGCGATGCTCAGGACAGCCAGCGAGTCCGCGATGCTATTTGAAGCAAGGTTTCGGGACTTGGGCCAGACCTCTTGCCAGAACGGGCGAACGCGATTCTTCCAATAATCCTGGCGCTGCTTCCTACGAAAAACGGGCTCGGATACGAACAAGTCCGGAGCAGCACATGCTGTGGCAGATCAATAGAATTTAAGCCGTCTTGTTGTTTTTAGCATGCTCATCCTTTTCAACCTTCTCAGCCATAGCTTTGGCCCGTCGATACGCGTCGAAACCATAGCAAGCCCAAGCCACGATCCGGGGGATAGGGCCGGTTGTTGCGTAGGTCGCAATCTGGCGTCGACTGCGTCCAAGATGGGCCGCAGCCGCCTCTTGAGTCAGGTTGTTGCGCGCGAGAAAAGTTGCAAACTCCTTGGGCGTAATGATCTGCTCAGCTAGCGCATAGATCATATCCGCCGACATCGTGAGATCATCGCCACCATCCCAAATGACCGCGTCCCCATCGTTGTCGACAAGGCGCGCCGTCAAAAACCGGCCTTCCTCACGAAGCGGTTTGTAGATTTTGTAACTGAAGATTATTGGACTGATATCAATAGCATCCTCCCGCCCGGCGCGTGGACCATCCGCCGACTTCACGGCGATGGTGTAGGGAGCGAAGGGCTTAATCGATGCCATGCGAGGAAGCGGAATTCCGCTATCGATAGTCTCATTCTCGCTCATTTAGCCTTCTCCACTCTGCTGCCAGAAACGCTCGATTTTCCGCCTTCTTTGCGCAGGCGATTACTTCGTCTAGATCCTTCTTCGATGCCTTCCCTAATGACACTTAGCGTCACCAAATCGATAAGTGCGTTCGAATTCGGCCCTTTGATGTGGAAATGAGGCGGGTTATGGTCTCCCGGATAAATGTATATCTTACCGCTGAACTTCGTCGAGCTTTGGCCGACCTGCCTGGCAACGCCCTCTTTCGTGGTCAAGTGGCTCACTATGAGAAGAACGGAATTACATCTGTTGTCACATCGTTCGACAGAAAGGGCTGATTCCCAGTGAAATGGTCAAATGGTGCCAATATGCGAGCAACGTGCTCGAGGCTTTCATTGGGAACTCCGTTTCCTCATTAGACTTCACTCAAGCATTGCCGCAGACGTCCACGCTCAAACCGTCCCGACAGTAAAGCCTGTCGCGGGCCCGTGGGAAGCCGGACAATTCATCTTCCCGTCGCATGCCAACAAAGCACGGAAGTCGCTCAGCGGAATAGCCTGCAATACAGGGGCCGGCAGCCCCTGCCTAGTCGTTTTCGACGAGGGTACGCTGGCGCACTACGTGGTCGTCTCGTCCTCGGGCTATGTGATCGACAATGCGGCTGTACCGCTCCGATCCTCGGACGAGGAACTGGACGCAGAAGGGGCGACCACCGACGGCAAATATTTCTACGTTACGGGCTCCCATTCGGCAAAACGCAAGACCTGCGAGAGCAATCCGGGGAGCCGGCATGTTATCCGGTTCGCTATCGACCCCACGAGCGGAAGGGCAAAACTGGATACCTCGCAGCACTTCGCCGACTACAAGGATACCGACGCCCTCTGGCGTTTAATGAGCTCCCTACCCGCATTGTCGGACAGCATCGGCGAGCAGAAATGCCTGAGAACCGAGCCGCCCGAGAAGGCTCCCAACCTCAAAGGGCAACGAGGCGTCAACATCGAAGGCGTCGCAATACGGAACGGGACTTTGCACTTCGGCTTTCGCGGACCGGCGAAAGATGCAAGAGCGCCGATCCTCTCGGTAGATGCCGTCGCACTATTCGAATCCGACACACCGAAGGCGGACGCCACGTTGGTCGAAGTCGGCGAAGGCCGCGGTATAAGGGATCTGGTTCAAGTGAATGACGGCGTACTGGTCCTCGCTGGCCCCGACGACGATGTCGCCAATGAGAAGGCCGGTTGGATCCTGGGCCTGTGGGATGGCGTTCACGCCGACGTGGCGAAACTGAAAAACGTTACCGGCCTTGGACTCGATGATGTCAAGCTCCGCAAGTGCGACGATGAGCTCAAGCCGGAGGCGTTGGCGGTGTTGCGAGACGTCAGCGACGAATATGAGCTGGTAATCTTGGCGGATGGTATGTGCGACGGCGGACCTTTGAAATTCGTGATCCCACGAAAGCCGCACTAAACTCCGTTCTCGACTGTAAGGGAAATGCCAAGAGCTGGGATCGACGCCAAGATTCCGACGCTTTGATCACGTTGTCCTATCGAGAGGACGCCGCGGGGTCGCGGCATCAGATTTGGCAATCCGTCCAAGGCCGACGCGACGAAAATGCCAGTTAGCATCACCTGGAGGACGCGGCTGTGACTGGCGTGGCACAATTTATTCCAGTCACCCGCGTTTCAGTGCAGAAAGTGCCTATCGCATGTTTGCCGAACGGCAAGCTGAAATAGTTAGCCATTCAGGCGCTGTCGCGAGCCGTTAAGCTTGGCATGTTCAAGAGCCCTCAACCCATTATAGGCTCATCCTAACCGACCGACTCTATGCGGTCCGAAATCTTTTCCAGATACTGAAATGCGCGGCCAGCGTGTTCACGGGCCCGCTTCATCCATTCTGCGGATTGTTCAATGCGCCGGGCCTCGGGCGGCACTCCTCCGTTCGAGACAGTCAAAAGCTGTTGGCAGACCACCTCAAAGTCCTGCGCGAGATCGTAGATCAGATAGGCGACGTTATCCAGGGTAAGCACATTGGCGAAATACGGCTCTTGCTCGCCCTCCAGCTTCATCTCGACGAACGGCACGAGTACTGTCCGACCCGGCGCAGTTTCCTCACCGGAAGCGACTTTGCTCTCGTCTCCTGCGGCCTCGATATCACCGACCGAAAGGAGCAAGGACATAAGCGAATTTTTCACGACGCTCACATTGTCGAGGAAATCCCCGTACATGCGGATTGCGTCAGGAGTCCGCTCTTCGCTTTCCGAAGCGGCGTCTACGGCCCGGCTACTCGCCATCTGAAATTCTCCGATCCGAACTTACATCCCCTCAAACAGCCACGGCCTTGCTGAATGCAGCGGGTTCGTATTGGTTTGCGCTTCTGGTTGGATGAAGCAGCTCCTTGGCGTTTTGGACCTGCTTCGCTCCCCCGTGTTTGATTGGATGCGAGGTCACTGTCGTCGGCACTCCGACTCGCTTGTGATTGTGTGCTGGTGTTTCTCTTTCGGCGATTAGCTTGGCGGCTCGCAAGCCGACCGAGGTTAGACTGAAAGCCGCGTGCTTACCGAAACTGGTACGCCGGATAAGACCGGCAACCGTCATCATATTCAGCACTCGTGAGAGATTTGCCTGTCCAAGACCAAAATGGCGCAGCAGTGCTGCCCTGTAGATTCGACGATGCGGCTCACGGAAAATCTCCATGAGGATGTCGCGGACATGCTCACGCTGTAACACATCCGCGGATGACAGACGCTCGCCCGCAGTAATGGATTCAGAGACCAACTCCTTCAGCACACTGATCTTGTCTGCAAAGGTCTTGTGATCGACCTCCAGATAAGCCCCAGTTCGCGCCATAATCTCGTGCCAGCGCCGCAATTCTTCGTCTCGCCGGCCGTCGGACAAGCACTTCCAAGTCCAGGCGCGGAGGGCTCGGTAGATGCTTTCAGCCGCACGGGCGCCGCCGTCGGTTAGGGCAGCACGAATGATGTGCCGCGCTTCCTCGGGAGAGGCATCGCCTAAAGCGATATCGTCGAAAGCCAACATGGAACCGTTATCCCATCTAAGGTTTAAGAGATCGTTTTACAACGTTTTACACCCGATTTGGTCCCGAAGTAACCCCATGTTTCATTCTGAAACAAACTGCCATTTCGTAAGTGATTTCAAGGAATTGACGGAAATGGAGGCGGGAGACGGCGGCAGGGGCAGGACGTAGCCAAGCTCCTTCTGTGACGCCAAGCGGGCGTCCGTTTGCTGCACCACGAGAGCGCGGGCACCCGTTTTTGCCTGCACCTCCGCCGCGACGTTGAGGTGAGCGACCATAGTGGACTCCTCCCCCATAGATGGCACAGCGAAAAAATCTACGGGCAAGGTAAGGTAAGGCGATGTCATCGAGGCCCGATCGCAGAAATCTCGGCAGATGGCCAAGCCGATCAGTTGGCTGTCGGTAATAAGGACGGGGATACATTCCCCCGATCTGATATCCTCCAGACGGCCCTTTTCATCCCGAGCCGGAACAATTTTATCGAATGAGCGGATCACACGTCCGTATCCGTCCAAGACCGTCGCTCGGTTGAAATAGCCTACATCAGTCTCTTCATGCCAGCTTCCGGCGAGCAGCCAGTGAAGAGGGAATTCATCATCACTGGCAATGGTGCGCTTCCGTAAGAGGTCGCAGATCTTAAGTCGCGTGGATTGATCGATTGTCAATTCCGGCCAGACGATGCCTGCACACCCATTCGACATCGATTGGTCGATCTGATTGTCCAGGGTTTCATCGATATCGTCGAACGTGACGTTTTCGGCGATGAAGTTGCCTTCGCGAGTTTCGCGAGTGAAAAGCTGAAGGTTGGAGAACAGCGAGGCCGCAACTCCCGACTTCTCGCCAGCTTCCCGTAGGTCTATGCGGATGGGGACGACTTCGAGACCACCTACCTCGGAGGGAAGTAGGCGATGCCTCAGTATTCCGCGTTTGAGATAAGGTCGCCCAGCGAGCCGAGAGTCCTGCAAGTTTCGCGGGCGAGGCACGACGAGCATGTTGGTCGAAGGACAACGCCACTCATCTAGCTCCGAATCAGGGTCCCCAAAATCCGTCCCGGAGGTCGTGTACAGGTATTCATCGACTGCTCTAATCTGGCTCCCCAGAGAAAGCATCCAGTCCTCTGGGGATAGCGAGCGCGGCGTCCAGCGATGAGTGCCGCGCGTCATCGTCTCGATCCGCCGGCCAGTCAAATGTTTTAGGGTCGCTTCTGAAAGTCGCTCGTAGGCCGCGAGAACAGGGATTGGCGCCTCACACGCAAGCAAATGCAGTCGGCACAATACCGTGGTAAGCGGCTTCTTTTCTATCGAAGGTGCAGCAGCAATTTCCGCCTCGAGATTGCGTGCCTTATCAATCCATTCCTGAAAATTCATGCGCCGACTGGTCACCCCCCCTTGCGACAATGCTAGGGCTTTTCGCTTCGCGCAAGCTCCGCCGCCCTAGTAATTTCCCTAGGCGGTGGACAACCTGAACGTGACGGGGGCTCGCTTCGGAGGCTAAGTTCGAGTCGAGCGTTAGGCCGAAGACGGTCAACGCTGCCCCGATATGACTGCAAGCCGTTATCGGAGCCAGAGCTTAGCCAATCGCGACCGCGCCCAATCGGTCGTCGACTTCGCGAATCCGCACTCCTAGCCTCCCTGCCAGGGGCTCAAGCACACCCAAAACCACCTCCCTGAGGTCCCGATGCGCGGCATTTTCATAGATGAGCAGTAGCGAATCTAGGGCCGGTTGAGACCCGTGAGCCGCGATCATGCGCAACCGAACCGGACGCCCCATTATAGGAGCAGCGAGAGACGACCAATTGCAGGAACGAAAGGTCGAGCAAATGTTGCCGGTCCTGCAAGGTGTAGCGCTTAATTCCTGGACCTCCATTTCATCGGCCGTGTCGATCAAGCTGGACATTGCATCACGATCGCCGTATCGCGCAGCAAATATCAATAAGCGCCTGCGGAGAAGCTCCTCTACATCTCGATCGTCAGACAGCGAGCGGAGAATCTCCACCTTTCGCGCGCCTGGAAGCGTTTGGGGATCGTTGACCGCGACTTGGAGTTCTTCGGCATGAAAAGGGTACCCGATTCATTGCAGGCTGTGCAGCACTTGGAAGCCCGATCACCCGCCCGAGCGAGGCCTGGGCCACGTCGGCCCTAGGGAAATCCCGAGGTACGGGGACGGGTGCCCTACCGGTCAGCAAAAACGCTGTCGAGGAGCCGACTAAGTCTGAATCCCGCCTTCTGAAGCTGTTGCTTTACAATAGGAACATTGACGGCAAGGTAATCCTCACTGACGGCGACCGTACCCTCCGGAAGGTCGCAAGACGAGCTATGCATAACGCAATAACCAGTCTTGACTGACTCAGAGATGGCAAATGACTCGTTCGCCCAGTCGCGAGGTTCGGACGAGCTCCACTTCAGTTTCATCTCCGGGGTGATTTCGTCGATGAGCTCCGATGCAGCGTCGAACACATCGGATCCAACTGCCTGCACGACTAGACAATTATCCCACGCACTGTGCAAATTACCCGAACATTCTCCTCGCACACGAATGTTGTTTCCGCCGCGATCGTCCTCGAATGACACATGCAATGGCTGATGAATGTCTCCCACCCAGTGACCGAGTGACTTCAGCGCAATGAGCCTATCCACCGTTTTCTCGTGTCTCGAGTTGACTAATTTCGAATCGTTCAGGATGGCTTTCAGTACGCAGCTTGGCGCCAACGGGCAGTCATCCGACGTGAGCCCACGCGAGTCTCGTGGAAGGTTGACGAAGTGGTCTTGAGTACGAATGCGCGGATGGTCGGGAAATACACAAGACTCGGAAAAGGTGTCGAACTCCGTGTCTGCTCGGATGAGTTTGCGAACCGCGGCACGCGTATCGGGCAGCGCCAGTCGATAGGCGATCTCGCAGACGATTTTGTGTCCCTCGTCGCCCCACGCCGAAGCGCTGGTGCAAAACGCAAGAAGAGCGATAATTGCTAAAGGTATGCGGCGCATCACTAAATCTCCCAACGCTCACGGTAAGGGAACTTCAACAGGAGTTGGCGAGCCTTCCTTCTCGCTGTCGAAGAGGACGAGGGCTCTCAATTTGGACTTCGTTACATCTAGGGGAAGCACGGCTTCCGGTTTGCGCTTACCTTTGAACGGCAATTCGGCGAGGAGGCGAACCTTTTCGCTTCTTCCGTTCCAGAGATAGAGCGCATAAGACCCAGGCTCGTCCGCGGCCGGGCCTGCCAAGATCAGCAAGCTGCCAGCGAAGCTCGTCAGGTCGCGAACACCGCGGCCGGGCCCCAATCGAAGCCGAAACGTTTCATGCCGATCGTCTCCCCCTTCAAATAAAGCTTTCGCCCCCACCGACAGCACGACCGCCCGATTCCCGCTTAGGACGGGCCCTCGAAAGCCGACGAACAACTTGCCACCTGGCCCAAACGCTAGGCCCTCGATGGTGAGGCCGTTCTTCTCCAGACGCTTATCCATGAATGGGCGAAGTGTCCGATCGGCCGCGATAATATCCCGGAACCTTGCGGACCTATCGACGCCCGCGCCATCCTCCCGAAATCTGACGATTTGGCTGCTCGCAGCGATCCTCGCTCGGATCTCCGCAGCATTTGCCTTGGATTTCAGCTTTCCCTTCTTATCGCGCGGATGGCCGTGCGAACCGATCACATAGTAGAAACCATCTGCGAATGCGACGGCCTCGCCGTCTAGCTCGAGCGCTTTCCCCTCAAAACTGTTAGCAATTAAGTCGACCGGTTTGCCAACAATGATCTCTCCATCGTGAACCTCCACGAACTGCGCATGCTGTACGTTGTCGTCGATGACGACGCATAAACGAGGAAAGCCCTGGTCAGTGGCGCAGGCCATCCCACTTACATCCTCGGCTTTCTCACCGTCCTTCCCGAGCAATCTGCCGTCAACGTGCCAAGCGTCGCGCTTCTCCGCCAGCGCAGGCCCGGTAGAAGCGGCAAGAAGTAGCGCGAGCAATCCCGCTCTTCCAATGAAACTCATTGGACTTCTCCGACGTACGGCGTTCATACCCTCCGAGAATCCCTCAATCTAACACGATCGAGTAGGACGTCCCAAATCCGTCAAAGAGCTTCCATGGCTCTCCGTCCTTGAAGATTAGGGTCTGGTGTCCAGTGGCATTGGCGATGGCTTCCGCCTCATCATGGATCACAACGCCGAAATGCTTGAAGGCGCTGTCCCTGTCATCCTGAACGTAGAGAACATAGCTCGCCACGACCCTAATCCTTGTCCGGGGCTTCTGTTTGCGTGTCTTAGCTCGCTTCGATTTCGACGCTTTGGTCTTCTTCACGCGCCCCGTCTTGCTGCTTTCTTCTTTTTACCCGCTTTTGCCTTAGCCGTTTTAGTGGGCTTCTTTTTTGCAGCCGCCGCAGACTTTTGTCCGGCAGCCGCTTTCGCTTCCCTTGCTTCTTTTGCCTTAGTTCGTTTGGCTTTGGCCCGCTCGACTTCGTCAGCAAATATGTCTTTCGTATCCTCCGCCGCTTCCGTCGACCAATTCGCCCGCGGGTCAGCGAAAAACATAATTCGACGACTGCACTTGTAGTCGCCATCCTCAAAATACGGCGTCATCCAAGTCGGCGTTGTATCCAGCAACACCGCCTTTTTAGCAGCTTCGTCCTCTTCTTCATCAGCCATGGCCGCACGGTTGGCGCTCATTCGAAAGAAGAAGTGACGGAAAATACGATCGAACTCTGTGAGGTAGATGTCAGCGACACGGGTGTTGCCCCGGATGAAAAGCATGTTCTCGTCATTGGCCGTAAGGGAATTACCCGAGAAGTTCGCTGAACCGGTGCAAACGAATGGGTCGTCCGAAAGCGGGTCAATTAAGAGAAATTTTGTGTGCACGAAAAAGACGAAGCCTTTTCCGTCCTTTCGAGCCAATTCTTCGTCAACGAACCACTTCTCGAGCGGGAAATTGGGGATTGGCACCAGCTTTGTACCGCCCTCCCCTTCCTGCTTTTCGAAGGACTGCTTCGTCACCTTTCCGAGCACTGAGCCATTCGACATGACCAAGCGGCCGCGGCTACTGCGTTCCGCCTTGCGGGCATCCGCAGTAGCGGGCTTCTCGAGGAGAACGAAGCGCATTGAGTTCTGTTGTTTGCCCAAGGACCTCAGCAGTATTGGGTCGACGGTGAAGGCGGCCGTAAACATGCAAGACGTTTGCGCGTTCTCGATCCTCTTTCCGTACCAGTCGAGCAGGTTATCCGCGATCCTGGGCGAAAAGAATGCTGTGATTGGTTGCTCCGGGATGAGATTCGGCGGGTTCGGCGAGAGTTCGATGGCCGCTTCGCGCGCCGGCTTTCCGGTAGGGTTCTTGGAAAGAACCTTCCAATATTCGTGGTACTTCCGTGGGATCGCGGTTGGTTTGTTGCTCGCGTCAGTCACCACATGACCAACATTGGTCTGCCCCAGGAAACCAGACGGAGTGAAGTTGACTGATCCGGTCCAAACTGCCTTCGGACTTGCTTGGTCATCGAGCCAAATGATGAATTTGTTGTGCGGCGTTTGCGGGCGGGTTCGCTCGATCAGCCTCCCCGCAGGAAGTTTCACCTCATCGATGGCATCTTCGTTCGCCTTCGTCTTGTGGTAGATGATCTTGACGTCGACACCCCGAGCGATCGCCGCCTTGAGGGCCTTCAGCAGCGGAAGGTACGTAAATTCGTAGGCACAAACACGGAGCTTGTCGCCTTCTGGGACTTCGTTGATGAAGGTCACACAGGCTTCTTCAAGCCCCCGCGAAAGCCAGACTGAGGTTTCCTCAGAGACGCGATTCTTATCATCAACGGCGTTGTACATCTCCTCCGTCAGCGTGCGGTTTTGGAAAGTCACAGAGTACGCCCGGCTAGCGACTACCCCTCGATTGAACCAAACGCCGTGTTCTCCGTCGTTCTCCTTCTCTGTCCTGATTCTGACGGCTGCGCTATACCTCCGCTCAAGCCCGTCGATTTCACCGTACATCGCAACGATCGTGTACTCATATTCTGTGTCAGGGCGAGCTTCGTAGTCTGACCAAAGGAAGCTCTGGATCGGGTGCTGCAAAGTCGAATACTTCGCACTCTTTTCTGGTTTGGGCACCAGCTTTTCGAAATATTTGGTTCCTTGCAACCACCGGGTCTCCTGACCGTGCCTAGCCTGGAATGCGAAGCACCTGAGGCCCTCCAGTCGCTCGGGATCGATATCGATTGCCATCAGTACGACGTGTGTACCGGCTATAGCCCGTACCCGCAGCGGACCATCGGTAGCTCGCTCTCTGCTCATGCCGTCCTGCCCCGTTTGTCCAATGTGCAACCTTATCGCGACTGGCTGACTTGTCGAGAGTGGAGCGCTGTTGAATATCGAAGCATCGCAATGCGAACGTCGTTTGTTGTTCGGACGTTGGAAACTGCGCCGTTTACGCACACTACTCTTGTGCGTCGGCGGGATACTGGGCAGGCAGCGCCCCGGGCGGGACAAACGAACTGGCGCCTCCAATACCAGCGAACCAACCTCTAGTTGCCAGTGGCATCCTAGGGATTTCCCTAGGTCGCAGGCGAGGCATACGCCGCTGAGCAAATTTCCGGGCTACATTTCAGATTGTCTATTGCTACGCTAGCCATTTAAGATGGACCAGCTATACGAGGGCCCGACAATGCCGCTTGTTTTCGTGCATGGCGTGAATACGCGCAGAGGCAACACCCCACAAGAGCAGCGGGTCTTCGATGACCGAAGCACATTGCTCCAGCAACAGCTGGCGCATGTTGCTTTTATCGATCGGGTAAAGACCGCCGACGGACTGAAAACATTTGCGCCCTACTGGGGAGACCTCGGAGTCAAGTTTGCCCGCAACTTCGCCAGCTTGCCCACGTCCGGCGCACAAACATTAGCGGTTGGCCAGCCGGCGCGTGTGGACTTGGTGACCTCTACCGCAGCAAAGTTGGACGGCGAACTCGTCAACAAACCCACCTTGAACAGCGATCCACTGTTAACCGTTGCGAGGGCCCGATCGTTGCCCGCGGCGGTGGACTTGCTATTCGCTGGCTCCTCGAACGCTCCAAAGGCTGGTCCATTAGCACAGGCACTGACAAATGCGTTGCCGGACGTGGCGCGGTTCTCTCTGGTAGCCGAGGCATACGCGGCTGCCAACCGCAATCCGTCCTGGCTGCAGACCGTCAAGAACGACAGCGAGTTTGTGGAAGAGCTATTTCGTTCGGTAACGGCACTTTCTGCAACTTCGAGCGAAGCGGCCACAGGAGCCAATGGAACAATCCAAACGTTGGCGATTGGAAACTCTGTTCTGAATTGGCTTAAGACCGGCGCCACCGCGATCAAGGATGCAGTGAGTGAAGTGACTAAGAACGTAAAAGACGCCGTGGGAGGTGCTGCAGTCGATGCAACTCGTGCAGCGTTCCTCGGCCTCTCCGAATACGTCCGTCCTTCCGCTTCCACATTCGCCGGACGTTTCGTGGGCGACGTGTTCACCTACATGGACAACCGACAACCAATTGTCGAACGAGTCATTGCCGCGATCAAGGAAGCAAACGCGGCCCGTCGCCCTGGCGACGAAGAACTCTATCTTGTCGGCCATAGCTTCGGTGGCATCATTCTCTACGACATTCTAACCCACTTTGCGAAGGACCTGCGGTGCGACCTTTTTGTGACCGTAGGTTCTCAGGTCGCACTGTTCGCGGAGATGGGGCGCCTAGCAGCGGCTAGCGAGTTGGCGGAGCCTTTCGCAAAGGGCGAGCCTGCTGATCTTCCTGCCGCAGTATCGCGCTGGATTAACGTCTATGATTTGACCGACTACGTTGGTTTCGCGACCAAGGGCGTCTTCAAAGACGTACTCGATTTTGAGTTCGAGACGGATGCTTTGCCAATCATTTCCCATGCCGCATATTTTGACACTCCCCGCTTCTTTGCCCGCCTGCGTGAAAGAGTAAAGGAGTTGTTTGAAGAAAAGGGAGCGCAAGTTTGATTTGGAGGCGCTTATGGCCCTGATCTGGGCCGAAGGGTTTACAGGCGAAAACGCCCTCGCTCCGGCTTGGCTGAAAATGAGCGAGGCCATAGTTAGACGCCGTAAACTAAAGGCCGCAGACGGCATTCCATTTCTCGACGCGAGCAAGGCCGAAGAGGATGCCGTCGAAAGATATACGACGCTTGTCAAACAAGCAGAAGAAGCTCTGAAGAAGGCTGCGAGTGACGGCAAGCCTAGAACTCACGTAATGATCGTTGGCGTCGGCGAATACGATTCAAAGGACATCATTCCGACGGTCACTACATCGGTGAACGGAGCCAGGAAATTCGCCGAGTGGGCACTGACGAAATTCTCCAAGGTTGACCGCCCGTTAGGCTCGGTCGAATTCCTATGTTCGGCAACACCAGAGCAGGGCGAGTGGAAACTGGAAGGTGACGCGGCCACGAAGCTCGGGTTTGCAACTACCTGTCCTGCGATGCCAGCCGAACCAGCTACATTCGAGAATATCCGCAAGCGGTTCGGTGAATGGTTGGACCGTTCCGGTACAATGCTGGAAAATGCCGCGATCTGGTACTTTGCCGGCCACGGCATATTCAAGTCCGAGCCGACGTTGTTCGCCCAAGACGCGCGGCTTCCTACCAACGACAAAGAGGGAGGCAACCTGATCGCGACGATCGCGAGCGCGACCTACCTACAAAACCGGAAGCCCAGCGTGCAATGCTTCTTCATCGACGCTTGCTCCGAGTATAACTTCGAGGCGATCGCAAACCAGCTCGAAGTGATAGGTCGCCCGCTCTGCACGCCTGTAAGCGGTGCCGCCATCTCGGAAAGAGATGCCTCAATCTACTTTGGCTCATACGCAGGCGGTAAGGCCTACGGAGACGCGAAAGACGCGCCCTTTTTCACGCAGGAACTCATACATTGCTTGACGCAGCGTGCTGGTGACCCAACGGTCGATGGATGCCCGGTGACTATGTCATCACTGGCAATTGCTCTAAAGTCGGCGGCGTTGCATCGCGCTGAGACGGAAGATAACAGCGGGATCATCTTCTCCGAAAGCAAGCCGGGTGTCGTCAACACGACAGGCGTTCTCTGCGATCTTGTCGGCCCCCCTGAAGTCCTGGTCAAGGTAAGGTGTAGCCTTGGCACAGCGATGTCAGCCGCAGATCTGTTCGTCGCCGAAGAGGCGCCAGGTGAAAGACGCCTAAGCCGAGCAAAACGGAGGGACGGGCCGTGGTGCACGCCCGTCCCCATCGGAAAGTGGACGGCGAATGCGGCTTTTGACACCGATAAATATGAAACCGGCCTTAAACCGTTCGAGCCGAAGCTTCCGGCTTCTGAAGTCATCATAGACATCAAGCGGCGCGACACAGGCAAACCGGATGGGGCGAAGCCGTGACCAGCTACATCGTCCGGATCACAGCTGAAAATGTGCCACCGGACCTGGCCGGCGCGCCCATAGCCGTGGAAGTGTTTTCCGAGGCCGGAAAGGCCGAGCGCGCGGCGTTGCGTCTTGCCGGCCGTCCTACAGACGTCGGCGTGCCGGGTCCAGGCTCCTACCTGGTGAGAACCGCTCTTCCTTCCGGGCGCATTATTTCGATCACCGTCGCAACCCCAGAAACAGGTACCAACGGACTAGCTATCGGCGAAGCTGTGCTGGACATGAAGGAAACTGACGCGATTGCAGACTTCTGGCGCGAAGCCGAGTCCTTGATGAAAATCGCAACCGCAATACAAGCGAGCCGTAAGCCCGGCGAGACCATGCCGCCTTGGCTGGGTGAGCGCCTCCGCGAGCTCGGAAACCGCGCACTTGAGAACATCGCAGAACTTGGCAGGAATGCGCTTACCCGCCTCTTGGACAGATTCCGCGGACAGGTCGTCATTACTGACGTCAGTTCGGCAGATCCGGGATCGCCGCGCATTCAAAACTCTGAACACCGCCGCACTGCACACGACGCGCATGCTGGCTCTCCGATTGAGTTGTCCTACCGCTGGGGAACGTTCGTTGAGTGGACCCCCGGCCGGACGCACTCAACATTGGTCTTGAGGAAAGGTGGAGACGGTAAAGTAGATGCTCAAGGAGAAATATCCGTTCCTTCTGGGATCGCGCCGACCAACTGCTTCTATGTTGAGATTTCCGAACCATCTAGCCACAACGCTGCTCTAGTCGTTTGGCTGCCCGGGCCCAAAGGAGAGGCGGTTAAGCTCGCGGCAAGTTCCGAGCTCGCCGCCTATCGGAGTGGATCCGTTTTATCCGCATATCCGGCCTCTCCTGAAGATGCCCTTGCAACGACGTTGTACGAATACGTACGTCAAGGCGCCATGGAGCGTGCCCGCCTGTTCCTTGATGATCTCATTGAGCGATTGCGAAATCCTCAAGACATGCCGAGTTCGAACACCAGCATTTTGGCAGCTTACGTTCTCTACAAGCTAAGGCACCCCTACGCTGATGAACTTATCCCGCGGCTGAGGGAAATGAATCCTGACCTGCCCGACGTGCATGTCCTGCAATGTGCGCAATGGATAGCTACCGGTAAGCAAGATAGTGTGCCAGACGAGCTCGTAACTGCAATCAAGTGCGGTATTCCGATCTACACTGAAGGGGTCAGGCTGCTTCGCGACAGCTCCAACTTATGCCGTGACCTCTTCCCTGATGATAAAAGGTTCGGCGATCATGTGCGGAAAGCTCATAGTGCGGCCTCGGCGGCCAATTTCGAATCCATGTTGACCTGCTTGCGGCTTGGCGCGGACGTTATGGCGGAGTTTGTCTAGAAATGTGGTTTGGCCTGATAAGCTCGCGCAATGCCGCGAGAACCACGTTCGGTGACAAACCAAAGCCCAACCAGACAATGTGGAGAGAGGCGCCAGCGCCACCTTCAGCCGCGATAGCAATGCAGCCATGAACGGCAACACGCACCGGTCTATTCGGAGCTGGAATAGGCGAGTGCAGTCTGCCTCCCCCATCCCCCTCGCGGGCAGTGTCTCAGTTTGCCGACACTACCTCTCGCGGACCCACAGAGCAGCCCAACTGCCGTTGGGGGACGGAAGTTTTTAGAGCGAGATGAGCCCATACCGGAGGCCGATAACGACCGCGCTGATCCTGTTCGTCGCCCCAAGCTTTCTCTTTACGTTGCCGAGATGAAACTCGACGGTTTTCTCGGAAATCCGGAGAATCCCACCGATCTCCCAGTTCGTTTTCCCCTCTTTGCACCATTCGAGGCAGGCGACTTCCTGCGGCGTCAGGAGCGGATTGTCGGCGCCGGGCACTTCACAAGTGAACGACTGCGTCGGGACTGGATCTGCACCGTCGCCGCAGGGCAGCAACTCTCCATCAAGCTGCGCGGCAAACGCATCGGCATGTATACGATGTTTTTCGAAGTTTGATTGGTGGGACGCAACGCAGCGCTGACCTTGGTACTCGATAGCGTCGGAGGTCAATATGTGAGATCGATTGGAGGACATTCGGCAAGACACACGTTCTTTCGGCGATGCCGCCGATAGGTCAAAAGAACTTCGGAATCCATGTAAGCGTCAAATATGCGCGCAAGCTTAGATTGAGTTCGCCTTCGGGCGCAATGAATTTCTGCTGCCGTGAGCCAAAAGCAGGCCTCGGCGTCTCGGCCGGTTCAAGGCGAGCTCCAACCCTAACGACCACGCCGCGCTGGTCGGCGGCCGATTGCGAAGCCGCCGGCCCGAATGGCTTGCGCCGGGGACCGAGGCCGAGGGAGTCAAGCTGAGCGGGAGATTGAGCTAGCTAACGAAATTCGAAGATCGCTCCCCAGATCAGGACCGGAGCCGATCGCGGGAGCGCGCTAAATCAGCGAGCTTATACATTTTTCCCCTCCGCTACGCCTCGTTGTGGATCAGATACTCCGAGCTATGCCCGGTATCGCACCAATTTCGCAGGTATTCTGTCGGCCCCACAGCGTTCTTGCAAGTTCGACAGGGACCTGATCTTTGAACTTCCCAGCCGTGATATTCTGGACCGCCGAAGAAACCCGAACTACGTCTGCAGCAGTGAAGTCCGCCAGACTTGCGAGTTTAGATCTTGCCATCGCGACGGTCGTTTCGGATAGGGTCAATCCCAGATCATGCACGTGGCCGGGAAGACCCACCATAGCGGCGGCAGCTCCAAAAACCGCCGTCACCTGCGATCCACGCCACAGAAAGACGTGAACGTCCTTCTCCTCCTGAAGCACGTTCGTGGTGTCAAGACCTAAACCGCTGAAAGCCTCCCGGCCCTCCGCCAGCAAATCGCGCGCTCTTTGGTCCAGATAAGTGGGTTCGTCCGACGCGAGATAGACAGCCTTCATTTCTGCGGCTAAGCGATCGTGTAATCGCTCGCCATCCGCTCGCTCGAACCGTGGCACGACGCCGCCGGGGTGAGGCGCCACGAAAAGTGTGTTGGTCTTTTCGTCGAGATCTTGCACAATCCATCGTTGCCCGGCAAAAACGACAAGGCTATCCTTATGGACCGGGAACGATATCGGCAATGTCCCCAGTGTCCTCCCGGACACAGTAAGCCGCCACTCCTCCGCTGACTCGAATACGGCAAAGAAGTTGCGCGATTGAACGACTGCCTCTCCTTCGTTGGCCAGCATGATCGTGCCGTCGGGTGATTGCTCTATAAACCGGATCTCGTCAGATCCCAAGTGCTTCAACAGAAGCGCGAACTCTGCAGCAGAAATCATCGCGAAGGGACCAGAACCGCACAGCAACTCGTACAGTGGGCGGGCCCGTATTCCGCCGCGCTCGGCGATCACCGAAAGTATCTGGTGGACTAGCGTGGAGGCAACCTCGGGTACCTGCCCCGCCGGCTCGACGAATTTCTCGAGCAGGAGTCGGATGACGGCCACCGATCGTATTGTGTTCGAGCGTAGTCGGTCGATGACACCCGTATCCTGATCGGTGTTTGGTTCACGAATGTAGATTCTTAGGACCGACGGAGTACCCCTCCTGCGTCCCGTTCGCCCAAGGCGTTGACGTAGAGAGGAGAGTGATCTCGGCGCACCTATTTGGGCAACCGACTTCACCGATCCGATGTCGACCCCCAGTTCGAGGGTAGACGTACAGATACCGGTCGTCGGTAACTTTCCGTCTTTGAGGCGGTTCTCCAGCTCCTCGCGGATGGTTTTTGAAAGACTCCCGTGATGGGGGTAAAATTCGTTGGGCACTTTCGCCTTTTCAGAGCGCCTCCTGAGCCGATCCGCGGTCGATTCCACTGTCCGACGCGAACCGCCGAAAACAAGATTGTTGGTTCCTCTGAGTGTCGAATAGAGATGGTCCGCAATATCGTCCAGAGCTACGCGCCGGACTACCGCCTCTTCGGGAATGCCGCTCGCGCCTTCAGCGTGATCTGGGTCGTCCAGCTGCGGAGGCTCAACATAGCCGCGAACCTGAAGTCTGAGTTCGGGTGAATCCGACTTGGCTTCCAGGATTTCGACAAGCTGAGGCATCGTGGGTCGAAGCCAAGCGGCGGCCTGACCGAGGTCGCCTATCGTCGCGGAAAGCCCGATACGTCGCGCCGGCCGCGACGACACGGCATCGATGCGCCGCAACAGACTAGCGACATGGAGACCGCGAGGCCCCTGAAGAAAGGAATGCAGCTCGTCCACGACGATGAAGTCCGCCGAGCACAATAACCGCTTCGCGTCGCCCGGACGGCGGACGAACATCGCCTCGATGGATTCGGGAGTGATCAGCGAGATCCCTCGCGGGTCGGCCATTGCCCGTTTCTTCGCGGTCTGTGGGGCATCTCCATGCCACTTCACGACCGGAATGGCCATGTTTTCGCAGAGTTCATCCAGCCGCTTGAACTGATCGTTGATTAATGCCTTCAACGGGCTGATATAGAGGACCGAGAACCCAGCGAGCGCCCGATCGGCAACGCTCGTGAGAACTGGCAGAAACGCGGCTTCAGTCTTCCCTGCTGCCGTGGAGGCGGCGATCAAGATGTCGCGGTCGCCGTCCAGGACTGAGATGATGGTACGGGCCTGTATTTCCCTGAGCTCGTCCCATCCCTGATCCCAGATCCACCGGCGGATCGTCGGATGCAGCTTGTCGTAGGCCCCCTCAAGATTTGAGGCGGAGGCTGGTGAGCTCATCGTCGTCCCCGTTGTTAGGCGTCGCTTCCGCTACGTCGTCGGGTGCGTCTGGAGCGATCGGCACTCGTTCAAGAAGATCCTGCCACCGGCTGTCCGGGTTCTGCTCCAGTACCGACAGCATTTGAACGAACGATCTTATCGTCGAGCGCGGCGTACGGAAGTATGCGGCCCCGATCTTTCGGTCACAGTGCTCCATGAAGGCGGTAAGCGCATCGTCGGGAACCAGATACTTCGTAGGATCCCCGCCCGCAAAGACCATCCTGATGTTTCCGAGGAGCACAAGCAGATCCTCAGGCGTCAGGCTCTGCAGCCTGATCACGGGGCCCGACATGTCAACGAGACCGCCCGCAGCGAAGGAATTCTCGGCTAGCCGCGACTGAAGAGCTTCGTAACTGAACATGCCCCTGCGCGTGTCCAGAAGAAACTCTGGCGTACCACACATGACGAAACCGATGCCTGACGTATTTCCCTGAAGCGCATCGTTTACAATGTTGAGTACTTGCTCGTAGTTCTGCTTTCGCGCTTGAGCGCTCTGGAGCTTGTAGATGTTGGCCATCTCGTCGATCATAACGATCAGTCCCGCGTAGCCCGCGACTCTTACCAGGCATGCGAGCGATTTAAAGCTGTCGTAGAGGTTCTCGTCATCGATGATGGTCCGCACACCGAGATCTCTCTTCGCATCGGTACGGGTCGAATACTCACCACGAAGCCATCGGATAGCGTTTTGCTTGAGAAGCTCGTTCGATTCCTCGCTGCCCCGCCAGAATGCCTTCAGCACGGTCGCAAAATCGTACCCACCGGCTAATTGCGCAATCGCTCCGAGCTTTTCGTCGATCACCTTCTCGACAGATACGCTCTTCTCCGCCGCCTCCTTTGCGGCGTCAGTCACCAGGCGCTCGACGACACTTTGGAGAGCTCCCCCTTCAGGCTTGTTGCGCGTTGCCATATTGTTGACGGCCTCGGAATAGAGTGCCCGGGCCTGCCCCCCACTTGCCTGAATACGCCGATTGGGCGAGAGGTCGGCATGCATAGTCACGCATTTTCGCTCGAGCGCGATTAGCCTGACTACACTGGCAAAGAAGGTCTTCCCTGCCCCGTATTCGCCGATAACGAACCTGATCGCGGCGCCCGCGTCGGCAATGCGATCGATGTCCCGAAGCATCGCGGCGATCTCCTTGGCCCGCCCGACCTGGATGTGAGGCAATCCGATGCGTGGGACAACGCCGGCGGAAAGAGCCTGGATAATAGTATCGCGTTCGCGTGGACGGATCGTCTTGACTTGCTTGCTCATGCGGCCTTGGCCTTCATCTCGGCGATGCGTTCTCTCAAGTGCGCCGCTATCACGATTTCGTCTCCCTCTTCGATCAGCGGCTCGTCGAAGTGGTCGAACGACCAGTCATTGATGCGCTCAATTGCGCCGTCCGGCAACAGGCGGACCTCCTTGGCATGTCGCTCAAATTCCGTACGCGACATTGATCCACGAAGCTCAAGTAACTCGACCAATTCGCCGTGAGGACCGTCCAATCCTTCCAAGGATTGATCGGCTGGGAGTGGAGAGGCTTGGACAGGAGGCGGGCCTTCGTCGGTAAAGATGTTGGCGAGCAAGGCGGACACAGCTTCCGTATCCTTTCGGGTCTTCTCCAAGCGGACCGCATCGATTCTGATGCCCGCCGAGGGAGGAGCCGGGGGCGCCTGCTTTGGAATGGGGATGCCTGCCGCCCGAGCCTCCTCCGTCAATGCTACCGGCTCATCCTTCTCGGCGGCAGCGCGGTGCAGACCGGCATACACACGCTCCGTCGGCAGACCTAGCGACTTGTGCAGTCGCTCAAGGAACTTGACCTCTCCGGCATCGATATTCTGATTTGCGCCGATCACCGCGACCGCAGCCTCGGCTATTGCTTGCCGCTCGCTTTGACTGGTTTCTGCAAGTTTGCGCATGACCCTGTCGCGCTTGGGCGGATTGTTGAATGTGATGACGGCGAACGCGATCAGTCGGGCTTGTTCTACCCCCGATAGATCGCCTTCCGCCCTAATCCTTGCGATGGTGCGCTGTAATTCCTCGTACGATGCATCCCCGTCGGCCGCAGCGGCCAGGACAGCGACTTCGATCTGCGCTCGCATCGCTCGAAACGGCGCCCTGGCTGGATCCACCGGGCCGCCGTCAGCCGCCCGGAACACGAACACTTGGTCGTCCGCCCGAGGCGCGCCGCTCCCGTATCGGCGATCGGGCTCTATTGCGATCCCAACGACATCCAAGGCGCCGCTCAGCGTATCCAGAGCGGCACTTGGTATTTTGCCTCCTTCCGGTATTTCGATCCCAGCCATCTCTAGGAGCACCTGTGCGGTCGTACTGCCGCGGCCTTGGCTTCCTACCAGGGAATCGATCTGGCGCCTGAAGTCTTCCACGGGACCGACTTTGGCCGCCCGTTGAAGATCGATAGGAAGAAGCGCCGCCGCGGCCATCGAATGCCTTGCTGCCGGTTTCCGACCGACCAGACGGCTGAAGCTGTCGAGCTCGTTTGTGCAATCGTCTAGCAAAGTCCTCAAAATCTCTAAGTCTCGCACGAGGAGGCTCGCATCAGGCTGGCGCTGATGTTGTCCTGGAACGTCGATTTCGAACGCACCGCTCGCAGCACGATACCGCAGCCAGACGTTGCCCTTGGAATTCACGGCAAAACCCTTGGGAAAGCGTGTGCCGAAACGCAGCTTCCACAATGCGACAAATTCTTCGAAGCACCTCACGGCCGGGGTTCTAAGATAGGTGTCCGGCATCGCCATAACCCAATAGAGCGCGTCGTCAGCCGAAACGCTCGGGGACGCTGCGAGCCGCTCGGCCAGATACAGACGCGTGGCGAGCTCCATCTCCGAACCGACGCTGCGTTCGGCAGAAAGGGGTGGCAACGCCAAGCGGATGCCGCGCGATATCCGAACAACGTTGAGGAATTTCGTGGCGTAGTTCTGGAAGGAATTGTTCGCACCGTAGATCGAAAGCAATCTTTCGACTTCTTGAATAACCGCGGGAACATCTGACCCTTGATCTATGAACACGCGGTGCTCAAGGCCATAGAAGAAGAGAAACACATATCCAATGCCGTAGCTGGGATCTCGCCGTCCAGTACGCATCCAGTCCAAAAAAGAACGTCGGGCGGCCGGCGAGATTTGCTCGTACGATGGCCAATAAGGCATCGACTGACCATCGACATCGGGCTGCCGCGAGTACGCCGGCAGAGCGGGATTTATGGCATACTGCCTGGTCTCACCGTTCGGCCCAGCTATCAAGGCGCCGTAGTAGAACATGCCCCCAGAAATTTCTGCCTTGCCGAAGACTGCCCTTTCGCCCGCCGCCAACCACACTGCCGGCGACTCACTCGAACGAAGCTTGCTTATCGCTGGTGGCGGGCTTTGACCAGAACTCGGAAGCTCGGAATGCCCGTCGGAAGGAGAAACGCTCTGCGACCTGCCCCTCAGAGCGAGATAGAGGAGCCAAACGACCCCGGCCGCCAAGACAAACGCTCCTATTGCGGCTGCGTGTTCCACAACGAACCGGTAGATAGCCATAGCGGCTGCCACCAATCCGCCGATCAGGATCAGAAAGATGGTTCCGGCGTCAGATGATTTACCCCGTCGTCGCCCCATGGAATTGTAGTCTCTAGCCCGCGCCCTGTAGCCTTCCTTCGCGCGACTCTTGCACGATGCACCACTCGCGGCAACAGCGTGGCGATAGTCGGTCACAAGAAGGGAAAGTGCCGTTCAACGAGGCTCTGTGCCACCCTTATTCGACCACAGAGCTGGTTCCGTGCCGTCATAAGAAATCGGCGTAGCCGCATCAGCGCCCCTACACCCTAGGGATTTCCCTAGGCGCGAGCAGCACACTATGGGATCGCAAAAGCCCTGTCGGGCACCTAAGGCGATATCGCATAAACGCTTAGTCCCCGTTGAAACGGTGAATTGCGGTAGGCCTCACCTATGAGCTTAATCTCCAAGGTATACTCGGCTGATCGCGCCGTCATGAGCGGATCCTCTCCTGGCACTGCCACCGTGCCGACCATCGAAACGATCCCGTATGCGTTGAGAAAACCGAGAGGAATTCGTACAAAGCTTCCTATCTGACCCAATAAACGCGACCGTGAACAATGGGGCTCGTTGACGGCAGATCTGGCGAGAGCGTAGCGTAGACCGTCGCACCGACTACTCGTCTGACCGTGCGGCGCCGTATTCGCTATGCGAAAGGATCGTGTTTTGAGGGCCTTCAAAATTGCTGCGACGGTGTTCGATTTTCCTGCGCCGGTCGATCCAACGATTGCAGCATGTCGCGTAACAAGTTTATCCAGATCTAGCGTGGCTTCCAAGCTCTCTGAAGCGGAATGGCTACCGATGGCTACTGGAGCTGACCCGCTGGGAGCATAGATCTGCTAAGCGCGATCTCTTCGATGAAACGCGAAGGAAACGAATACTTGAAGAAATTGAATATTCTGACGGCTACCTTCACCAAGTGGTGCACGAATTTGAGACAAGGAAGGTGACTTGGTGTGATGCGTATTGTTGCATTTCATCGTCGTGCAAGACATTAATGGATTTTCGGCGAAAGTCAGAGATCTGAAGAGATTGAGGCTGATATTCAGATCATGCGTGACGCGAACGGCACCGTGGATCGCTTCGGTGCGTTCAAAACGATCCTCGGGAAAACTGGCAACCAACGGCACAAACGGGTTTCCGATATACGAGAGATGCGGGACATAGTTTTAGAGCTCCAGGGCCGATTATGCGCAGGTCGCGTGGTGCGCGAGTCCATCGACTGCCGCATCATCACCGAACGATGAAATGTCTAATAAGATCCAAGAAGATCGCGGTGTGCTTGAAGGGGTCGGCTAATGTTCGAACCGCCCGTCCGCGCGATGCGAATTCCCGAAAGCCAATGCCCGGTGCCAAACGGCCCTGCCGCGAGACAAGATGCCATCAGCATCGAACCTTCTAGATTCGAAGCCGCGAGAGTCTCATGAGTGCGCCGGCGGTTGCGCGACAAGTTGTCCCAGAGACAAAAACTACCTGACGGTTGAGATTTGGACTAAACTACGGAATCTGTCGTCGGGCAGCATACATGACCTTCGAGACCCCAGCAGGCAACGCGACAACCGTGGCCGCGGCAAGCGTCGACTGCGCGAGTTACTTTACCTTTAGCAATACTCTTCGCGGGCACATTGGCGGACCCGCCATTCTTGGCAAGAATTGAACTAAGTTAGACCGCTAAATGCCGGGTGGCTTTTTCAAGCTTGTAGAGTGAACCAGCTCACACGCCGGCGGCCAAGGACGTTGCAATATCTGCGTGCCGCTTTTGACGTGGGATGTCGATAAACTTGGGTCGCCATCGTACAAAAAGTGTTTCGGTGACCCGGGTGAAATCTACGCCAAAAGGATCGCGCTCTGCTGGCTGAATTGTGCTGGGGAGTCGTTTTATGGATATTCAGGCGCACCCGCCCCTTCCTTACGTGAAGCCTGAAAGGGCATCGAGTGTACCTTTCCCGAAGATCGGCAAGGTACAGCGTGAGCCGACTGCATCGGCCAACTATTTTGTAGTGGACCCGGTCTTTCTAGCTACCGCCTCTTTGCAACCGTATCAACGAACGCATCAGGACCCGATCCATCGGCCGCTCAGGATCTACACGCTTGATCCAGCGGCGAGTCGGCAGGATGGCGCTGTGGCCGTGTTAAATGTCCCATTCGAGCGATTGCGCTCGGGGCCCGCGGGCAGCATCCTGGAGGTGGTCGATTGGGACGAGACGACGGGGCGGCTCAACAAGCCGGTCGAGTTGGATGATCCTCGCATCCTGATAGAAAATGGACGGCCCCCCTCGCCGTCCGACCCTATGTTCCGGCAGCAGATGGTCTACGCGGTCTGCGCGGCCACGTACGATGTCTTCAGACGCGCGCTCGGACGCGATCCGTGCTGGGGCTTTCACTCTCGTCCTGGTCAAGCTTATGCAAAGCTCAGAATTCGTCCACAGGCCTTCTGCGGCCGCAATGCCTATTACGATTCATCAGCAGGGGAACTCAAGTTCGGCTACTACACTGCCGATGGTAGCGTTCAGGGACGAAATCGACCCGGAGGTCGGGTGTTCACGAGTCTCTCACACGACATCATCGTGCATGAGATGACCCATGCGTTGCTGGACGGTCTTCGGCCGCGCTTTCGGCTGCCGACCCACCCGGATGTCGCGGCCTTTCACGAGGGTTTTGCCGACCTCGTGGCGATGCTCATGCACTTCTCGTATTCGGATGTCGTTCGTGCCGCAATTGAGAGGTCAGGCGGCAAACTCGAGACCGATGCGCTGCTTCTGTCACTCGCTAACCAATTCGGACATACCACGGGTTCGGGCGGGCCGTTGCGATCGGCCATCGATGCAGCGGGGCTTGGACAAGACGAGGAGCGCAGCGTCCGACGATATGATCAAGCTGGCGACGAACCGCACGAGCGTGGCTCGCTTCTAGTAACGGCCATTTTCGAAGCATTCGCGACGATACTTCGCCGGAAGACAAAGCGATTCATTCGCCTGGCACGTCTAACTCCCGGTGAGGCTCCAGGTTCTGAGCTTTGCGAAATTCTCGCCGACCAAGCAAGCACACTGGCATCACAGTTCCTTTCGGTTTGCATACGTGCCATCGACTACTGCCCGCCGTTCGACCTGTGTTTTGGCGAGTATCTGCGAGCAGTTATCACTGCGGATTTCGATCTCGTTCAGGACGACCCCTTCGGCTATCGCGAGGCCATCATCGATTCCTTCGCCCGTCGGCGCATCTACCCGGATGACGTGCCCGATCTCGCGGAGGACACTCTGCTATGGCGACCACCTGACAAGCAAATGGAGCCGATCGAAGACCTGCACTTCAAGAGGTTACGTTTCGCGGGCGACCCGGGACGAGCAGCCGACGAGACCGAACTGCGCCGGCAGGCCGAAGCACTCGGATCCTACGTCATGCGGCCGGGGTACGCACGCGCGTTCGGCTGCGCTTTACCGGGCGACGTGCAACTGAACGGAGATCACGTCGATCCTGCAGTTGTTGGTTCTATTCGCTCCCTTCGCCGCATCGGCCCGGACCGGCAGGTCACCTTCGATACGGTCGCCGAGATCACCCAGCGGCGTTGGTGCAAGCAGATATCGGGAACGTTCACTGAAGTCATCGGCGGCTCAACCGTCATCCTCGGCCCGGACGGCCGAGTTCGCTATGCAATCCGAAAGTCCGTGACGGATCAACGCCGAATACGAGCGCAAGCAGACCATCTTGACGGTAAAGGCGGTTCGAAGAGATGGACGAAGCGCGGCAGCCGCCACCAACTGTCGCGATCCGGTATATGCCATCTCTTTGGTGGAACAGTCGGTGTCCAGCAACCAGCAAGAGGAGAACGACATGAGCGATAGCGAACAGAAACTCCGCCAAGCATTAATGAGAATCGCAGAGGTGGCTCAGGCAGCGTCGGATACCGGACGGTATGTGGACGAGGACGATAAGCCGAATGGCGGCGAAGCTGCGCGGCGCCCCCATAACCACGCGGGTGGAAAAAACGCGCATTGTTCAATTAAGCAACTGCCCGGCCGTCTAGCCGAAAAAGCGGCAAAGACTGCAACGACCATCAATCCCATGAACCGAGTTAACTTCGGTGCCATTGGCTCCGTGGCACGCGGCCTGGTACTCTCGCCAGCAGCGATTGCAGTTTTGGTTGGTAAGTATTGGGGCCCGCAACAGCGCCGGCTCACGGTCAGCTTCCTGGATGGCGGGCCAAGTGATCTGCGCCGCCGGATCATTCAGCACATGAATGCCTGGAACCAAACCGCAGGGATCTCATTCGTGGAGACCCGTGGTGTGGGTAAGGTGCGCATCTCGCGAAATCAAGCAGGATACTGGTCTTATCTCGGGACCGACATCCTGCACATTCCCAGTAATCGGCCGACGTTGAACCTCCAGGGTTTCACCATGAACACAGCGGACAGCGAATTCCATCGCGTCGTGCGTCATGAAGCTGGGCACACGCTCGGCTTCCCGCATGAACACATGCGTGAGGAGCTGGTTGACCTCATAGACCCACAAAAGGCCTATGAGTTCTTCCTGCGCACACAGGGATGGTCTCGTGAGATGGTGGACCAACAGGTGCTGACACCGCTCAGCCAGGACTCGATAATGGCCACCCCACCTGACCAAGATTCGATCATGTGCTATCAACTTCCGGGATCGATTACCAAAGACGGTCAGCCGATCCGGGGAGGTTCGGACATCAACGCCACCGACTATGCCTTCGCGGGACAGATCTACCCGAAGGTTTCGTCAGAGGGTGCACCGTCGATCCAAGCTCAAATGGGCCTCGCCGACGAATGGTCGCCATCGGAAGATGTGGAGGTGGACGAGGAACTGGTACCGTAACGCTTTGCCGCGCCTCGTCGAGATTCAGGCCTCCCAGGACCTTCCACCCGTGCTGCACGTGCGGGTGGGAGACGTACTGATGTTTGGAGCAAGCGGCGGTCGTCTTCTGGAAGGCGAGACGGCGATCGAGCTGTTAGGTGTCTTCTCGACCGGCGTACTCTCGGACGATGGCCGGGTGCTAAGCCCACTCGGACCGCCAACCAACATCTTGTTTCGTGCGCTTCGATCGGGGCAGGCCCGCATCGAGGTGATAAGGGGAGATCCATGGCAAGCTATCCCGCAACGGCACGAGATCGCGATTGTTGTCGTCGTCTGACGGCGCACCGAAGACCGCCCCCTAGAAAGTCTGAGCGGAACGTCTCGTCGACCGTTAGCACGACTAAAAAACGGCCGGGCAATCGGCGGCTTGAAGAACTTAAAAATGAACCGGGGGCGTCATTGTCCCTCTCTACTCCCCACACTCGCCCCGTCCCGTCGACCCGCGCGCATTGCATGCTTCCAACGCCATCACAGAAGTGTGGCATGCTCAATTGAGCCTCGAGGAGAATTTCACATGCCAATCGGAGACAATCTGCCGACCCAATCTGAGCGATCCTTTCTCAATCTGTTTGAGCCGCCGCCACAGTTAATTGAACCCGCCGTCCGCGCCTGCCGCCTATTCAACACGGCGCTGGATATCGTCTTTTACGATGTAGCGACGTTGGCCGCGCAGCTGGCCGAAAAAGACGCGTCCGTGCGAGCTCGGGAGGAGAAACCTCCCTCCCGGATCGTCCAGCTCGATGCACTCAGTGACCCTGAAGGCTCGCTTCTGCTCATCGACGCTAATACCGCACCATATGTGCACAGATACACCAATGTGGAGGTCTTCTTGACTTCGCCTCACCCGGAAACGCGGGCTGTCGAGATCGTAACAATCACGGGGGTCGGTAGTTCGGCCCTTGGCAGCGCCGCGCTGGCGTGGGACATCTCGATAGCACTCGGAAAACCTGTGCTTGCCATCGTCCCGGGATACGGCATGGCCGACGTCATTCTGCAGGCGCTAGGGGGCTGGTTCGGCTTCGGCCTTTACGACTATCTGCATGCAAAGAGCTTGATCCAGAACGCTCTTGCCAATGCCGCGCCCAGGACAGCGAGCATAGGCCGCCAACTGCCCGCGTCTACGCCGGATGCAAAGTCCCTGCACGGCGCGCCAGTCTTTCGCCACGGCTACGGCTCCTCAGACGTTCTTCACGCACTCCTCCTTCATCGTGACGCGGCATTCAAGCTTCTGGTTGGACACAGCAAGGGCGCCCTGCAGATCGGCAATGCAATCAGATCCCTTCCACCGGACCGATCACACGAACTCCGGGTCGTAACGCTCGGCTGCCCGATTTCGACGGATGTCGAGGGCGTCAGCTATTATCAATACCTTGGGCTTTTCGACGCCCTGGGACAGCTCAACATGTGGGGACACAGGCCGAACCAATGGCCACCGACTTGGCACAGTACGAACCCCAAGTTGCCACCTGCGATGACGGCGGGGAAATACGCGGCGGATGCTTTTCCGGCCTGACTCCTGCTCCGCCCACGCCTGCTCGGTCGTTTCTACGTTTAGATCCGGGCACGTCGCTGATTTGTGGACAGCAACCTGATATTCTACGGTTGGTGCTACCTGACAGCGATCGCGGCGTCTCTAAGAAAGGAGCCAGACGTTATGTTCGGAAAGCTTATCCCCTCAATCTGCATCATCGCCCCATTTGTTGTTTCGCCGGCTCCGGAACACCACCAACCTCTTCTCAACCAACTAGTTTCTCGGTTCGCGAAGGAGAGTATGAGCGGAGTTGTCCTGATCATGATGCCTTTACCTATTGTGGCACCATAAATGGCTGGGCAGAACAGGCTTGCAAGATCCAAAATTCACGTGAACTACCGAAGTATCGCTTGATCAAGCGCACGTAGACGAGCTTATTCGCTTCTTTCAAAAATGGCTCTACGATTGGGGGCTATCGGCCAAGAGATGCCGTGATGCCATTGGCACAGAGTTATCTCTGTTCACTGACTTCACCGATAAGATCAAGATCGTGGCAAGTGCTCCGCAGGGAAACGGGGATTACCGAGCGGTTCGCGTCGGCCGACCACAAATTTGCACGTCCCAGCTGGTGCCCTCTTGTTCCTCAAAGCTACCAAAGGTAGAGTTTGGAATTGAATCATTTCGCGCGTTTTATTGCTCGTCCAGAACTATCTGGACAGTACTTGCCATACTGTATCCATAGGAGGCTCACATGGGTCGCTGGAAAACGATCTTTGCAGTAGTCTTAACTTTACTCGTCATGCACCTTCCGGCAGAGGCGCAAGACCCAGTAATTCGTATCGGTGTAGTGGCGACCTTCACCGGTTTCGGGGCAAATGAAGGCCAGCAGTTTCGGGCGGGAGTATCCGCCGCTCAGAATGATCTGAGGCAAATAGCCAACCGACCGGTGGAGGTCATTTTCCATGATCATCAGAATAAGCCGGACATCGCGGCCAACAAGGCCCGCCAGCTTATTGAAGTCGATCGCGTCAACTTCCTGATTGCAAAAGGCGGCGCATCTGTAATGCTGGCCGTGTCCGGGGTGAGCGAACAGCAACAGACGCCAACCGTCTTGGTCGGGCTATCTAAGGGGCCATTTTCGGACCAGCGACTAAAGTACTCATTCCACATCGGCGATAGCGCCGAGCAGCTTGCAAAGCTCGCCGTTCGGTATGCGAAAGACAATCAAGATCGTCGTACGAGCTACATTTTTGAAAGCCAGTTTTTCGCCGAAGCGCTCAGCCGTGAAGCCCAAGTCAGCCAGCTGCCGTTGCAAAATTGGAATGGCACAGCTGGCTCGCCGGCGATTGTGTTCATGTTTGGCGGGGATACTCGTAACATTCGTTTGGACGAACTCCCATCAAACAGCCTTCTCATCGGTGGCATCAGCCTCCTGGAGATCGGCCGCCTCGGAAACCAGATCAAAGTGGCGGTTATCGCGCCGCACGATCCCAGCCTTCGAGAGCCACGTAGCTTGCCCAACTCCTTGAGGGACATGAAGGGAGCGGATGCCTACTATGGCTACGCAGCCTTTCAAATCCTGTCACGCGCCGCGCGGAATGATCCTGCTCCTGACCGAGTTGCTGCGAGCATGCGTGCCGACTCGTTCGATACCGTCCTTGGACAACTCAACTTTATGGCCGGCGGCGAATGTCGTCAGCCTAAGCTCGCCGTGTACGTCATGAACGACAATGGCTCATTCCAGCTGTGTCCCGACTGTGGCGGCGTTCACGATGGCTGTAATGGCTCCGCGTGCAAGTGCAAGGACGGCTCTTGCAACAACGACTGCTGTAACAAATAGTGGCAATGATTTCCGATGATCCCAAGAAGGCTATCAAGTTTGTAGCCGCGTTCCTGCCAGGCTTCATTGGTCTGGGCCTCGCAAGTTATTTGGTCGATCTGCGGTTCGGTGAACTTGCATACGCCTTTATTTCGATTGCGATCAGCATCGCATCCTTTGGGATTGCCTCGCTCGCGATGCGGCAATGGCGCGCAAAGAAGCGGAAACCAGCGCAAGCAGTCGCAACGGCGGAGATAGTGCTGGCATATGTAGTCGCGCTGGTTCTCGGAATTTTCGTGTCGGTTGCCTACGATGATGATTGGGTAATCACGGCGGTGAACAAGATACCTTTCGTGTCGCTTACCAAAACAACTCAAGACCACCCGCTTTTATACGTACTAAAGAAGAGCTTCACCTGTGTGGCTGTGCGTCCTATCGATGCTCGTGAGAACAACACGCTGGTCTATACGAAGGCGATGGTACGAGCGATCGTAAAGGATTATGCGACCGTCGAGGGATTTATCCGCGTTTACCCGACCGAACTTGATCCCGCTCAGGTCTTTCTATCTCCTGCGTGCAAGGTAGACGGAAAAAAGACGACAGCAATTCCTGGCCCTGGCGTTCTCGTGCAGACAGAAAATGTCATTGCTTGGGAGCTCATTGATGCGACCGCAAGCGAGTGTTGGAAGATCCACTACGGCAGCAAGCCGCCGTGTCTTTGTCCTTCGGAGGAGGTCAAAGACAAATACATGGCGCGAATGAACGTGGAAAAGCATGAACAACAAGACAAGTACCAGCTCTGCACGGCGGATAAATAGCCTGACTTCGGCAGCCGGCTGGCAGCATTTTCGCACGAGCCGTCAAGGTCTCTCAAGACGACCAAGCGGCCTGTGTTCTTACGTATATTTGTACGGTTTCATCGTTATATGAAACTCAAACGTGCTCAACTGAGCATTGACGATGAAAATTGATTGCGTCGCCAGCGTTCACGCCTAGGGCGTCGAGATCAATCCACGAGCCGTTGCAACTATCCAGCGGTTGCCCCAGCGCACGATAGATTCGATTCGCCCGACGCCGGGGACCACATCACCTCGTGCTGCCATTCGAATCCCATCGGGCCCTTCGAGCACCGCTGTTCCGCCGCGAACGTCCAGCACTGCCCAACCTGCCAGGGTCGTTGGTCTTGTCTCGGGAACCGACAGGAGCGGCCCCGCAGGCTGGATCGAGCCCGTCACAGACATGTCCACTTCGAGAGCATCCGCCGATTGCGCCGCATTTGGCGCTTTGGTCCCAGGCTTCGGAGCAACGCTCGCGATGAATGTGGAGGGCTGCCCCAAAGCAGGCGCTGTTCGCGAACCCGATGCAATCTTTCGGACGCCTTCGGCTTTACCGCCTGCCCTTGTGTCTGGCATGCGGCGCGAAGCCGTTTCTACCTGAGCAGTCGGGTCGAGAGCCGAGATAGCTGCAGGACCGTACCAAGCGCCAGCCCAACCCAACGCAAAGCCCGCCCCCAATGCGGCCGCCGCGACGAGACAAATAGTCAGTTTTGGAGGCCGGCCCGGCGCCAATAGCGCCAAGAGCTCGATTGGGGGTCGAGAAATCCGATTGATCGCGAGTGATGGGCCACGTGAGCTCGCCACTGCCGTGATCTGGGGCGATCGTGATCCTTTCCAAGGTATTCGCATGGTGCAATTGCATGCTTGGCTCCCTGCGGTCGCCAATGATCGTGCCGGAAGCTAAACTAACTCTTAACTGCCGGTGCGCTCGGCACGACTAAAGAGAAGTCGTAGAGCGCGAAGGGGCTGCCTTCGCGAGAAGGAGCGCGCCGGGCTAGGCAGCCGTTGCGCGAGTAAAGGGCAGAATGGGACTACCAGCTCGAGAGACCGGGCGCACGTGAATGCCGCGATACCAGGCTTAGCTTTGCCGAACTGGGCGAACTTTCAGAACGAAACTGACCCGAAAGACAAGCGAAAGGAGTGCGCTGTGACATTGGTATCGGGGCTTTTGCGTGGCCCTTTTTAACCGCCGCAGTTTATGGGTTGTATTTTCCTACCTTGGATTGCATATTTTTTCCGTTGTCGACCGCCTGTTGCCTTTAACAATTATGGTTTCCAGTAATGAGTAATCGAGGTCGGGTTCACTATTCGACTATTCTGGGCGAGCGGGTCGAGGGACTGGTCGCACTATTTCGAGAACTGCAGACTCTCCGCCGTCGCCTACGAGCCGCTCAGGCGAGAACGATTGTCAGGACTAGCCGTATCCCCAAAGCCAGTCGTAGACGGAGAGCGCTTCGGCGGACATAGCTGTCGCGAGCTCGTAGAGCCGTTCAGTGCGATGAAAGAACTCGGCACTTCCGCTTTCTAGGAAGCTCGCGCCAGATCGCTCTACCGACACCTCATTGTCCAGTAATCAGGGTATCGAGTGTTGCAGATGGAATAGTCAGCAACAGCTCAATCGTGAAGTGAAAGAGCGTATTTTGGCGGCTCGTCATCTCGGCGGACAACAGCGCGCTGAAGATGTAATCGTAAAGTGAGAGAACAGCGTTGCGGAACCCTTCGTGCTCGGCGGCGGAGTAGGAGTGCGCGTCATCCAGACCGAGAACATGACCATCAAGCTGAAGCCGTGCTGGCAATGAAGAAGGCGATCGCAGCGACCTGTCCGGCCGAACGGATGAGGTGGTTGCAGGTGGCTTTGGCATGCAAGAGCTTGGCGCGCCTTGTCGAAGGATCGGTTCCTGCGCCTACAATCTCATCTTAATGCTGCGCCAGAGCGCTCGACATCCGCGGGCATTGGGATCACAGCTTCCGATAGGTAATGTGTGCCGTCGCAAACGGGATGCCCGCACGTCCGGCGCTCCCACGCACGATGCAGGCGCGATCATCTATTGCGTAGAACCAATCATCGAAATTCAATTTGATCGATTTACCGCCTGGTTGCGGCGTGTCGCGAGTGTACTTCCAATGAAAGGCGCAGCCGGCTTGCTCTCCAAGAGCCTCACCTTCCAGCCGGTTTTCCAATCCGGTGTATTTGCCTTCGTTACCTTTTCGTATGGTCCAGTGCATCGTGTCGCAATGGCCATCATCGAATGTGTACGTCTCGGTGAAGATCACGATTTGGGTATCTGTCTCGAATTCGCCGTGCGCCGCAATCGTCGCGCGCTTTAGCAATCCGCCAACGAGGCTTTCCAGCACCGCCCAGCCTTCGATCCGCCCCACAAAGAATTGCTCCGGGAGAAAGATCGGCCTTGTTTCTCTGAAATCCTCGATCGCCATCGGTAGCACCCAATCAAGGGAATCTCCGTACTAAGTCCCTTGTTACCCATTGGGTTCCGATTAGCCGCGCCTTGCAGCGCCGTACTTCAAGTTATTGCGGCCCGCGAATAAGGAAAGGGCCGCTCGGACATTCCGAGGCCACCGGGGCTAAAAACCAGGGCGGCTGACCCCAGCTCCGGCGGCATCTGTGATAATTTAAGCTCTGCGGGTGAACAGCCCGGCGTGCAAAGTTCCGAGCCGAAGGTGGAGCCCCGTTGCATCTCGGTCACAGAAAGGATGCCCTGGAAGCTTTTGGTTAGTGGCATTCGGCAACTAGATTTCAGTTTATTTCAAATCTGAGATCGAATTTGTAGCCAACTGATCCGCTCAGGCGCTATCTTCTGCATCCAGACCTTTTGATCGCGAAATTGTTTGGCTCACGTGATGAGCCGCTTTGAGTGTCTTCTTACAGAGCATGACCGCATGCGCGTTGTGTAGGGGATAGACATGTTGGATCACGAATTCAATGAACAGCGCGCTAAGTTACTGCGTGAACTCGCAGAGCAGGCTGACCCATTTGTTAAAAGGCGCCTCCTGAAACTGGTGGAGCGGTATCAACCTAAGGGGCGAGCAGCGCCGGTTCACGAGTTCACTTTGAGCCTCGGCGATGCCGCCGATCGCAAGCAAGCGCCACCTCCCGATCCGGGCGTACCGCCGTCTACCATCAGCAGAACACGGGTAAGTTCTGATTGAAGTTCGTCTTCTGAATATCCGTGCGTTCAGCCCATAAAACCCGCAACTCGAGGAGAGCAATTATGGCAATCCAGATCGTCATGGACCGCACCGGCGACAGCCGTCATCTCTTCAATCTTCACGACGCACAGGAATTGGTCAGGGCCGAACAGCGCTTCAATGAGCTGACGAAGGTTGGCTTCACCGCTGCGGTCCGTACCGGAACGGACCAGCTATCACAAATCAAATCATTCGACCGGAATGCGGAAGAGACCATCTTTTTTCCGAGGCTCGTTGGAGGTTAGTGGGAGCCCCAGCCATGTTGGCCTTCCGATCGTTGGCCATGGGCAGCCGTTCTCGCATGAGAGCGACACGAGCCCTTTTCATCAAGCACGGCGCCGAGAGCACGCCGGAAGGCCGCTCGCTCCGGCGCTTGCGGGAGTGGCTTTCGCAGGCGCAACGCGAGCAGCTAGCCCGCAAAGGTTACTTCGAGGTGATCGGAAACGAGAGTGGGAGCCAATACAGGGTCTACGCCGGAACTTCCGGTAATGTTTGCGTGGTGGACGAGCGCGATCATCCGCAAGAGGGATTGTGTTTCATGCCGGTGGGCTCTCTGCCGATAGGAGACGTGATGCTCGCCCAGAAGATTGCGTTGGAGACATGCGAAGCCCACGTGCGCGCCGTGGCGAAGGGGTTCACTCCAAGTCGTTTTCATTTTAGGCAAGCCCGACTGCTCGGCTGACTGGCGGTCGCATCATTGCGCTTGCGAGTGGCGGCGCAGGCGTCCTGCTAAGTTGGTTCGCTGCTGAAGCTGGCCGGCGGAGTTTAGTGCTGGGGTTCATCCAATGCCTTGAGTCGCGCGTGGAGAAACGCGCTCGCATGGTCATAATTTGCATCACCGTCCACGACCGCGCGAGCGCGCGGATCGAGCACGCGACCGACCATTTCCGGACCGACTGCATCAACACGCTCTGACCACTGGTTCAGACGTTCATCGGAAAGGTTTTGGCTCGACGTGAATAATTTCAGCCACCGAGATGCGCCGTCATGCTTGTTGTGGTGTCGGGCAACAAATGCATAGAAGGCGAATAAGCTTTGGACATCCTCACGGGATACTGCTCGCTGGGCCATGAACATGCTCTTGTGAAAATAATCATCAGCGAATCAAATACGGATAATACATTTCTCCGGGTGTCGAATACCAAGAAAATTAAATGCCGCTCGGAGTGAGCTTCGAGCTCTGCAGCGCAGCGAACCTCCATTTACCTGCTTTAATGCGAGCCGCGCGCAGCTTGGGCACACTGCCCGTCCGCGCTTTAGCGGAACGCGGCCCCGGCTCTTCACCCTCCTCCCTTCAAGTGCACCGCCGGGGCGGGGCCGCTGGCCCACTTCCTCTCCGAACTCAACGTCATTCACGCGTTCCGCGAAGGCAATGGTCGCACGCAGCTTTCGTTCTTCCTCCTTCTGGCCGATCATGCCGGTCATCCCATCGACCTCGAAGATCTTGAGCCGGATACTTTCTGGATGCGATGATTGCTAGTTTTAAGGGGGACGAAGGACCTCTCGCCGTGGTTATCAGCGACCTGGTCACCTACTAGGCCCCTATCGACAGCTGCTCAAGACGCGACTTCCTTCGTTCGTCGCTCGATCTCTTTTTAGGAGATCCGAACTCACGGCCGAAAAGGCTGCGACGCGTTCGCGCATGCGCGCGAGCTCCGCCTTTTCAGGACAGCAGCATCCTGATTTTTTGAGCCATTTCAGAAGTCAAAGCCGTCCGACCCACACAGTCTACGTGGTCGAAGGCGAAGGTGATTCACGACCAAGGTCGGCGCCGCCTGGGCGCACGAGGACGGCGACGGCTACAACATCTCGCTCACGGCGGCCCTGCCGCTTAACGGGCGCCTGGTGGTGCGCACCGCCAAGGCCCATGCCAAGAACGAGGCGGCGCGATGAGCGCCGCTACCTTCCGCCGGTTCGTCGTCAAGGCGTTTGACTACGAAGAGTGGACGGTCATCGTCGAGGCCGGCAGCTCCGCCAATGCGATCCGCAAGGCCGAGGCGATCTACCGGGCCGACAATTTCGGTGTAGCGAACGGCTTTGATCTCGGCTGGAAAGCCCGGCCGCTGGTTCAGGAGGTGCGCCAGTGAGCACCGCCGGCAAGCTCCCTTCGCAACCGCGTTATCTAGGGCCACTGCATCCAGGTCATGCGGCAGATGGCAACCGGGTCGGTGGACTTCATCCTGACCGACCCCGTATGTCTGCCGATACAATCGAGTAGCGGGCAGACCATCCGCAATGACGACAACACGTCGTGGATCCGACCGGCATTTCGCGAGATGCAGCGCGTCGTGAAGAACCCCGGCCTGTGCCTGACCTTCTACGGCTGGGGCCGAGCCGATGTCTTCCTTGACTGCTGGCAGCTGCAGGATTCCTGGCCTGTCGGCCATCTCATCTTTCCGAAGCGGTAGGCCTCGTCCTCCGGGTTCGTGAAATAGCATCACGAACAGGCCTTTCCTTGCCAAGGGTGACGTGCCCCTGCCGGAAAATCCGCCGGCCGATGTCATCGACTAGGTCTGCACCGGCAATCGTCTGCATCCGACGCAGAAATCCGCGAAGATGCTGCAACCGCTCATCGACAGATTCTGCAAACCAATATCCTCGCGTCTCTTGCGGGCCGAAACGGTACGAGCTGCAGGAGCCAGAGCACTGCCAGTTGCGGTTCACGGTGGACGCCGGCAAGCGCGATGCCCAGACCACCACCGCCGACCTCAGCAAGCTCAACCGGCTGGAGGTGGCACCGACGATGTCGGGCAACTTCGGCATCGTCTACCTGGCCCGCAGCGGGGCCAATACTGTCTCCGTACACACTCGATACGGCGACCAGAGCAGCAACAAGGTGCGACTCAACAACCTGGCACCGGGACAGATAGACGCCTTCCTCTCGAAGGTGGCGGAGTTTCAGGAGAAGTTCTGCAGCGTCAAGGTCAGCGTGCCGGCAAGACCAGCCGCTCAGAGCGTACGCGGCCGATCGGGCCGCTCGTTGAGCGATGCCAAGGGCGGACCGCCGCGAGACCACCGTGGCCCGGCGGCGCGCGGGAGAGCCGCGGCAGATCAACCCAAGGAGCTACATCGACAGCCCATCGACCATTTCACGATCGGTCGCCGGCCGCCCGCAGCTAGACCAAAAGTTCCCCATCTTGGGCATTGACGTTAGCATCGATACGACCCTAGGTTTTCCCAATTCATTTTACTGCTCGATCCGGTGGGTGCCTTCGAGGCCCATTAAGGAGACAAGCATGATTACTTATTTGATAGCCGCAGGCGGCGTGTTCGGGTTTCTCCTGACAAGGTACGTTGCCGCGAAGACCAGGGAAGGCTCACTCTGGCGCGCAGTATTGCGCAACCTCAATCGTTTCTTCCTGCCGTTCGCTATCGCCGGCATTATCTTTTCCGGCCTTCAGATATGGCTCTCCCTCACCGACGACCTCGAAGGAGCCAGCCGGACCATCCGGGAATTGGAGACGGAACTGGCCCGTTTGCGGACTGTGGCCACCTTTCTGAAACCCTCTCCGGCGCTGGAATTCTCTATTTATCTGGCCTTGATTTTTCTGTTTGTGGCACCCTTCTGGGCCAGCCATCGGACCGTAATTAGCGTCTTCAGCGGCTATCTTCGATCGGTAAGCTTCGCCTACGTCTGGCTGACGCTGCTGACCTCTCTTACCTTCTTCGGCGGCATCGTTGCAGGTCCTGATGGCTTGCTCGCCGAACGAATAGCGACGATCGAGCACCACATCGAACGGATTGATGAACGATATGCAAAGGCCCTTCTGGAAACGAAAGCCGTCCTTCTCGCGGAGCTGATGCCTCGTCTCGTGAAGACCTACGAGACGAAAAAGAGGGATGATGATGACCAGCAATGGCCACACATCGTTCTCCTGGCCGACAAGCTCCGAAAGGCGCTTGGCGATCTGCCAGGACAATATCCCTCTCTGCTGGACGGGCCCCACGGCGCCCCGAACGGACCAACACCATCACCCGTGCTTCCGCCAGGACCTCCGCCGGCGAGCGCTTCGGTCGCTTTGTCCCCGTTGAATGTCGACGAACCGCCGATCGTCAGGCCTCTTCCGCCTCTGGAGAAGCTGCAAGAGAAACCGGCATCCCAGCCGCTGAGCGAGCGCCGTGTTGCGCCCGCGAAACTGGATGCTCCCACCGCTACACCGCTCGCTCTCCAGTCGGTCGCGTACGCGTATCGTGGGCGGATCCAGCCATTTGACCAGGCTCTTCCCCTCAAACCGACTTCGGTCGCCGTAACATTCCCGGATGTGCAGGCAACGCGTCCGCAATGGTCGCTCGAAACGGCCGAAGCGATTGAAAAGGAGCTGAAGGCGTCCTCGGCAGAAAAGCGAACTGTTCCGGAAGAACTTCTCGCCTCCACGGGATCACGCGCAATTGGCGCCGCCTACGAGGGAAGCGTCGACGCCGTGATGGATGTTCTGAAGAACAACGAGGACCTCGGCCTGCCGCTAGGTTTCCTGGCCGGCTTTGTGGAAGCCTTCCTCAATGAATCAGTAAAGACCGCTATCGAACGAGGCATCGAGAAGCAGAGCGCACGGCTTGCGACCGGCGCGAGCAAGCTCGCAGCAGCGGTATCAGGATTCACGGACTACGTGGCCGCCGCTGTAGCCAAGGGGTTTGGGAGCAAGCTCCGCGCGCGCACTGAAGCGGTCGTCGCCAAGATCGATGCCATGGAGAAAAGCATAGCTGACGCTCAATCCAAGATTCCGAACGACATGCAGGCGTTATCGATCCAGCAGTTCGAGCCTCGGTGGGCCGGTCTCGCAGCCGTCTGGGGGCAGGCGACCGGTCGTCTTCCCGACGAGTTGCGCAAGCCAGCCGCAGAGGTGCTTGGCGAAATTCGTGAAGCAATCGAGAAGCTCGGACCTGTCGATCGAATGACCCTGCTTTACAATTGCGAGCAGGTCTGGCTCGACTCGGCGGAGAGAACCCGCCTCAGCTACATCTCAGCGATGCTCCGGTGCGAGGAGCTCGCCGGGCGCACCACCGCTTCCTTTCAGCAGTCTCTCCGCAAGGCGCTTCCCGGACTACTCGCTGGCGAGATTGCTGATAAAGGTCTTCGTGACATGGTTCCGTCAATGGTCGGCGATACCAAGATCAAGGGCAAAGATCTGAATGAGCTAGTGGCAGCCTTGCAAAACGCCCGGTCCGACGCGCTCGGCACTCCCGGTGCAGCCGCTCGCTTCATTGCTGAAAGTCGCAAGGCTTCTCCAGCGCGGGCTCGAAGCGGATTCATGGCGGCGATGGGAGCGACTTCTTGCAGCATTCGCGCAGAGCTTGTGACAGAGCATTACGTGAACAATGTGCTCGTCTCGGTCACGCGAACTCCGATAACGCTGCCCTGTTTCCGGTAGCTGTTTCAGCGTTCTTTTCACCTCAAGAGCGGCCTGCGATCGGGCTCGCGAGTATTGAGGATAGACCGCGATCGCATTCGTCGAGTGGCGGCGCCCTGACAAGAATGTACGGCTCCCGGCGTATACTGAAGCACTTGCGCGCAACACTCCTGCCACTTTGTTGAACAGACGAGGGACGAAGCGCCCGCCCCTTCCGTAAGCTGCAGGCATGCGCGTTGTCGTGTCCGCCTCGCTGCTCCGGGTGCCAACGCCGTGGCCCGGGACTGGGGCAACATGGCCGTGACCTCATCGACGCTGGGCAACAACACCAATCGGCTTTGCATCGGCGACCACGCGCGGAGCTCGTTATCGATGAGTGCCGTAACGGTTGCCAGTTCTCGAATTGAGATAAGTCCCGCCACGGTGTGATGAGCCGGATCCGCCCAAATAGCTGCCGCCATGACTGGTCGTGTGATGTCCGCCGCCGTAGCTGACGCGCCCTCCATGTCCTCCGCGTGCGTTTGCTTGTCCGATCACGCCGAGCAGCAACAGACCGGCAACTATTGCAATCAACTTCATATTTCGCCCGCCCCTTTCGAATGTGGAAGCGTATCCAAGCGCAGCCGATGCGTGCTAACAACCTTTGATACGCGCAAATATGCAGCTTTACGCCGGGAACAACTGGAGCCGAGCCGTTTTCCGGCGCGAGTAAGGCGCGCGCCTGTCCCCGAAACGTCTCGATCTCCAATGGAGCCGGTGACCTCGTCTGAATGCCCAATCCGATCGCGCAGAAATACCGCAGATGAACGACCCTCTACGCTGATTATCATCATGGCCGCCATGCTAACGCAGGCCTGCTACTTGCTCGGGGCCAACATTGTCGTCACAGGAAATTTCCACCCAGTCGACTGCTGCAGCCGATCGGGATCTAACCTTCGTAGTGATTGAGCGTCATCGCGAGCTGTCGGCGCATTACGATGCGGCCTTGTCCGTATCGGCGAAGCTCGATGGGCCCGAGTTTGATGCCGCCGACGAAATCAGCAGTCAAAGGACCCATGCTCTCGCGGAGCATGCGAATGTGCTCATCCGTTCAACGCCAACCTCGATCGCGGGCGTTATTGCTCTGACCCGTTACGTCGGCAGCCTACGAGAGTGGGAACTTCCCGATGATGATGCATGGTATCGGGTTTTCTTAGGAGGACTGGCAGACGCGATCGATGGAATTGCGATGGCGCAGCGGCTTGGGCGAGACGGCGATTAACATGGCGCTCGCTTTCATCTTCCGCGGCATACTTTTCTGGGGGGCCATTGCTGCGCTTCTCTATTTCGTGTGGAATTTGCCCTTCTGAAGCCCGACGACTAGGGGCTCGCCAGAACCAGTGTCGAGGCAATGAGGAGCGGCGGCTTTTCAACCACGGTAATCGCCCACTACAATATCAGTTTCGGTCGCCCTGCCGAAGCTGATCCGTCTTGAAAAGCTCTCAGGACGTAGTCGCGGGGGCATACTCGGCCTTTGTGCTGGGGAGAACGCTCATCAGCCGCCCCTTCACTGAGCTCGACAAGCTTGCCCTGGCAGCCAAAGGCGGCCTCAGCTGGGAGCATTGGAGCTGGAGTCAATGGATTGGCTACCACTTGGACATCCGTCTTACTTTGGGATATGTGACGATTTTCTTGTCTGCACGATATGATTCCCTCAACCTTGACGCGTAAGAAGAAGGGTCGTGGTCGCGTTTTTCGGCAACCCTGCGGTACGATGTGCTGCATTTGGCGGCTCCGCCAGGCTCTCCCTGAGGCACGTCCGCTTTTTGTGAGGCCGGATCGCAAGGTGAGAGCTGCCATGACAACGCGCGAGATTGCTGATGTGGCCCGATAACGAAACCGAACGCGACTTCCTGAACTTCTCCGGCGTGGCTGACACGGTCGCCGAGATCATCGTCCAGGCCAAGAGCAGACCAATTTCCATCGGTGTCTCGGGGGCTTGGGGTATCGGCAAGTCGTCGATGATCAAGCTCACCCGCTCCGCGGTCACGGCCCGCGAAAAGAAGAGTGGCGCGAGCAAATACGTGTTCGTCGAGTTCAACGCATGGCTATACCAAGGCTACGATGATGCACGTGCGGCTCTTATGGACGTCATCGCCGATAGGCTTGAGGAAGAGGCCAAGACCCGTGCAACCGCGCTCGACAAGGTGAAGTCGCTCGCCAAGCGGATCAAGTGGTTGCGGGCTGCCAAGCTCCTCGCCACCTCGCTTTACTTCGGAGTACCTCCTGTCGGAGCCGCCGGCGAGATTTTCGAGCTCGGCAAGAAGGTTTTGGCCGAGGGCCTTGGGAAGGACACCGCCGCCGACGCCAAAAAAGCTGCAGCGGATGTGGCAAAAGAGGGTAGCGAGCTCCTGAAGCCGCAGGACGAAACGTCTCCACCGAAGGAAATTCAGGCGCTACGCGATGCCTTCGAACAAACGCTGGAGGAGCTCGGGATCACGCTAGTTGTGTTGATCGACGATCTTGATCGCTGTCTGCCCGAAACGACGATTTCGACGCTGGAGGCGATCCGCCTCTTCCTGTTCCTCAAAAACACCGCCTTCGTCATCGCGGCCGACAACGACATGATCAAGCACGCGGTGAAGAAGCATTTTGTCGGCGTCAACGACGACCTCCTAATCACCAACTATTTCGACAAGCTCATCCAGGTTCCGATCAGGGTGCCGCAGCTCGGCACCCAGGAGGTCCGCGCTTACATGATGCTCCTGTTTGTCGACAACAGCGAGCTCTCTGACGACCATAAGGAGAAGGTCCGGGTTGCTGTGATTGGGCAGCTCAGGCGGACTTGGCAGGGGAAAAAGGTCGATCGAGCCTTCCTTCAGAGTCTCGGAATTGCGTTCCCGGAATCTCTCGTCGGTCAGTTCGACACGGCCGAACGACTCGCTTCGCTGATGACGACCGCCTCCGGCATTCTCGGTAATCCGCGACTGATCAAGCGGTTCCTGAACGCTCTCTCGATCCGCTTGACGATCTCGAAAGCGCAGGGCGTCGGCGTTGATGAGGCCGTGCTGGCCAAACTGCTTTTGTTCGAGCGTATCGGCGACACTGCTGCTTACGCCGAGCTGGTCAAAAACGTCAGCATCGATACCGAGGGCAAGCCCACCTTTCTCAAGGAATGGGAAGAAGGCGCGGTTGCCGGCCGCGATCTGGATTTGAAGGCGCCGTGGACGGGCGAGTTCGTGAAAGAATGGTTGGCGCTCTCGCCGCCCCTGCACGATACCGATCTTCGTGGTGCACTCTACGTCAGCCGCGAATATGCACCGTTGATTACGCCCGAGGATCGCTTGTCGTCCGACGCGGCGGAGCTGCTCGCCGCATTGCTCGAACATCCGGAAATGGCGACCACTCTCAAGGATGGGCTCGCGCGGGTCGCACGCATCGAAACCACGGTGATGATGGACCGCTTGCTTGAACGCGCTAGAAAAGAGCAGGAATGGGGAGCACCGCCGATATTGAACGCATGTATTGCCTTGGTTGAAGCGGATCCAGTCCAGGGTTCAAGGCTGGCGGCGTTCTTGGCTGATCGCCCTGCCCAGCAAATTCAGCCAAGCATCGTTCCCAAGATTGCCGATCGCGCGTGGTCAGCGACAATTCTCGATGCATGGAGTTCGTCGCCCGCGATCTCGAGGACGGTTAAGAACGCGATCAAGAAGACGAGGGACAATGGGAACGTCGCAGTCTAGCGATGGGCCCGGTCCGGGCGTACCGATGGTACCGCCCTGGACGCCCGCCGCGCCACAGGATCCGGTACCACCTCTCGCTCCACCGCCTCCTTCCGACGACCCCGACGCGCCGCCGGCGGAAGGTACTTCGTCGCCCCCGCCGTTAGCTCCGCCGGCTGTCCTCACGCCGCCGCGACTTGCGCCCGAAAAGCGCTTCGGTGGCGTCCGCATGAGCCTTGGCAATTTTGCGCGATCCGGAGACGATCGCGATCTAAGGCGGGGACTTGGGCACTACGTCCGTAGCGGCTACGGCGGCTCCAATGTTACGACCAGTCGATTCGGTGGCACGGCGCAGACGGCAGGAGCGCTCAGCCATGCGCTGTACTCAACCGCCAACGGCGCCGCGGATGCGCCGGTCGACGCGACCGCTCTGGCCGGGCGTTCCGCCGAGGACATCGCGACCGCAATCATAGAAGCGGTCAGGCCCGTCGACGGAACACAGGACGCGGAAGCCGAACGGGCGGCGATACACGACGCCATGTCCGACCTGCTTGCCCAATATCCGGACGCCGACCTGCTCAATCTGTCGAACATCGAGCGCGACTTCGTCATCGAAAGGTTCTCTGCAATAGATGTAGCGCGCCGCTTCGAACTCGATGTCGGCAAGCATTTGCTCGAGAAGGCGGCGACCGCCACAGTCGCGATGGCGCGGTTGAAGCAAATGCGTACTTATATCGTCGAGGCCGTTGCCGCATCCTTTCGCAAGCTGAAGGACCACGGACGGACGCTGACCGCCGGACGAGTCGCCCGCATTGTTCAGGACGCGCTTCGAGATACGTTCGAAGTCTTCGAAGGGTACGAAGAATGAAGCTGCTGTGCGCACCGGCCGACGTCGGCCGGCTGAACGAACAAGGAGCTCTTAGGGTCATTCTCTTCGGCCAGGCCGGCGCTGACGACCGTGGCAGCGCCGGTGCCGCTGTTCGTAACGAGATCCGGAGGGAGCGGCTTGCCCCGGCTCGGAGAGCCTGGGATCTGCTATCGATCGCCATGTCGATCATGGCGGCAGACGCCGCCGGCTTGCGGACCGAAAGTCCGGATGGGTGGACTCGCGAGTTCGAGTTGGAGATTGCAGTCGCCGAGCCCGCGTTCTGGAATGGACTGGCCGGCCTGCTTGCGGACGCGTTGGCCTTTCTAACGACGGACCGCTGGCAATTTCACTTCATCGCCGGCGGTCGCACACCGGTTCCGCCCGAACGGATCGTTAGGCCCCCGGAAAACGCCGTCGTGCTTCTTTCGGGCGGTCTCGACAGCCTGAGCGGTGCGATCGATCTTGGCGCCGATGGGGATCGGCTTGTCGCGATCAGCAAGATAGTCCGCGGAGACGCGGAAAAGCAGCTTCACTTCGCGTCCTTGATCGGTGGCGGATTGAAACATTTTCAGTTGAATGACAACGCGGTGGTGCCGGGGGTCGAGGATACGTCGCAGAGGGCCCGATCGATCATATTTCTGGCCTTCGGCGTCCTGGTCGCCACCGCCCTGAAGCCATATCGACCCGGCGGCGACCTGCCGCTCTACATTTGCGAGAATGGCTTCATCGCCGTTAACCCGCCGCTGACGGGAAGCCGCATCGGCAGCTTGAGCACGCGTACCGCCCACCCCTACTTTCTGGCGCAATTTCAAAGCATCTTGAACGCAGCAAACCTTGGTGTGAGAATCCGCACTCCCTACGCCGCCAAAACCAAGGGGGAGATGCTGAAGGAATGCGAAGATCAGCCGCTGCTGCGCAGGCTGGCGGCGAGCTCGACGAGTTGCGGACGATTTCAGCGCTACAACTACCATCATTGCGGCCGCTGCGTCCCATGCCAGGTGCGGCGAGCGGCGTTCCTGGCATGGGGGCGCGCCGATTCGACCGAATACGTGTTTGAAGAACTGGGACGAGACGACCCGGATCACGCCGGGTTCGATGACGTGCGATCGGTCGGAATGGCGCTGGCCGCCGCGAAAGATGGTGGTTTCGACGCTTGGCTGGGAAGCGCCCTTTCATGGCGCGGCCTTGACGAGCGCGAGGCGCTCAAGGATATGCTACGACGAGGACTGGCAGAGCTCGGGGCCCTGCATGCGAAACACGGTGTCAAGTGATCGATTTCCACGCTCATCTCGATCTCTATCCGGATGCGGTCGCAACTACAAAGGAATGCATCGATCGCAGACTTTTTGTCCTGTCCGTGACGACGACCCCATCGGCCTGGTCGGGCACGGCTGCCCTCGCGAAAGACGCAGCGCGCATCCGCACCGCACTCGGCTTGCATCCGCAGCTCGCAAACGACCGTCAGGGAGAATTGGCACTATTCGAGGACCTTCTTCCTAGGTCGAGGTACGTCGGCGAGATCGGCTTGGATGGAGGTCCTGAACTCAAAAGCACCTGGACGGTCCAGCATCGCGTGTTCACGCAGATCCTGCGCATGTGCGATGCCGCTGGCGGGCGCATTCTGACAATCCACAGCCGACGTGCGGCCACACCCGTGTTGGAGGCGCTCGCCTCCAACGCCAATGCCGGCGTGGCCGTGCTGCACTGGTTCTCGGGGTCCAAGAACGAGCTTGCGCGCGCCATCGACCAGGGATGCTGGTTCAGCGTGGGACCGGCGATGCTGGCGAGCGAGAAAGGTCGCGCGATAACGGCGGCGATGCCACCGAGCCAGGTGCTCACGGAAACGGATGGACCCTTCGCACAAGTCGACGGTCGTCCACTGTCGCCCTGGGATGCGGCAATGGCGGAGGGAACGCTCGCCGCTATCTGGGGCGTCAGCGAGGACGACGTTCGGGATCGATTGATGGAGAACCTAAGACGCCTGACCAGCGCGGCCCCACCGGTTGAGCCGGATGCCACCCGCGCGGCACCAGGGAGTAGAGTGGGGAGGATATAGTGGGCAAGAACGTCGTCGTATTTTCGGATGGTACCGGTCAGGACGGGGGTGCTCGTCCAGAGCAGCGCATCAGCAACATCTACAAGATGTACCGGATCTCGCGCGACCACGCCGACACAGCCATCGATCCGTCGAAACAAGTGGTGTTCTACGATGCTGGGCTGGGCACCGATATCGGCGCCACCGCCCTCACTGCTCCTGTCCGCTTCGTCCAGAAACTGCTCGGCTCTGTGACGGGCGCTGGCATCAAGCGCAACATCGCCGACTGCTACGAATTCATCATCAATCACTACGAAGAGGGCGACCGGATCTTTCTATTCGGCTTCAGCCGTGGCGCCTACACGGTACGTAGTTTGGCAAACTTGCTGATGCTGTGCGGAGTGCCCACCGAGACCCCTGGTGGTCCGCTCATGCGGCACCGCAAGGCCGCCAAGGACATCGCCTGGGAGGCCGTCGATACCGTGCTGGAGCACGGCGCGGGCCATCCAAGAGCTGAATTTGAGTACGAGCGGCTCGAACTGGCGCGACGGTTTCAGCTCAAGTACCGGTCCGGCGATGGCACTGATTCCAACGTGGCTCCATACTTCATCGGTGTGTTCGACACCGTCGCCGCCTTGGGGGCCAGTGGCATGCGCTACCTGGTTATTCAGGCCGGCCTCGCGGCCGGCGTCTCCGCCGTCGCCTTCGCTGCCGGCTTCCTTCCGTCCATGCTGTTCGCTGTGCTGTACAGCGCCTTGTTCGGCACGAACTTCATGCTGGTCGGCTTTGTTGCGCAAGTCGCCATTGTTGGCGCAGCCCTTGGCGCGTTCTGGTACTGGCAAACCAAGGCCGATACCAAGACGATCAGCGATTATCCAAAGCCTGGGGAGTTCCGATCCCACAAGGCCGTATGGAAGGGAGAAAACTTCGATCGTCTGCTGAGCAAACACGTCGCTTTCGCTCGCTCGGCGAACGCGATCGACGAAACCCGGAAGGACTTCGACCGCGTCGCATGGGGCGGAGGCGATGAAGGCTCTCCCCACTTTCCGGGGCATGAGCGGCTCCGCCAATGGTGGTTCGCCGGTAACCATTCGGACGTCGGGGGCTCCTATCCGGAGCCGGAATCTCGGCTATCTGACGTCGCGCTCGAATGGATGTGCCACGAGGCCGTTTCGGTTCCGAACGGACTCCTGACCGGGCCCATTTTCGTGGGTGGCGTCAAGATGCCGAACACCGGCGACTTTGGCCCCGCATTGAACGTCTACCCTGCGGCCGACGGCGTGCAGCATTGCGAGGTCGCCGGCATGCGCGACACGATTGACGGCTACGCCGCCAAACTTCCGAAATGGTCGTGGCTGCAGAAGTACGTCGCACGCCAAAACTGGGAGACCAAGATCCGCAATATCGACCCGGCGGCCAAGGTCCATCCCACCGTCGGGGCGCGCTTCGACCTGCCCAGCGTCCTTCAATGCACGCGGGTCGGCGCCTATCGTCCCGATGCACTCGCAAACCACAACGCCTTCAAGCAGTACTATCACCAGGTCGGAACTGCGGCGAACTCAACGCCACCCAGCTGAAATCCCGCGCGAACCCCTTGAACCAATCGCTGGTGGGCCTATCGGATAAGGACCGCACAATGCCGATCGAGGGCGGTCTGAGCATTCTCGACGACAACCACCGGGTCTATTCCCTCACCTTCATGCAAAGCGTTCCGGAGGCGGAGTTGAACAAGCACGGGATCGAACGCCCCAAAGTGATTCAGGACGTCTGGGTTGCGACGCATCGGGACGGCGAGACATTAGATAGCTAGCCGGAGCGGCGAGTTGCACCCGGCGTTTGATGGCCAGGACTTTGGCGAGAGGACCACATCGTAATCCGGCTCGCCAACATCACCAAACTGAACTCGCGATCTACGCCAAGCATGCGATTTCGATCGACGAGAACCGTGCGGATTTCAGAAGTTTCCCGTGGTCCCCGACGGCGGAAAAAGCGGGCGAACGCGACGTCCACGGCAACCTGTATTTCGAGCAGGTATGTTTCCCGGGCGTGCACGCCGATATCGGCGGCGGCTATTTGGAAAACGAAGCCGCGTGTCGGATGTGGCCCTGAACTGGATGGTTGCCGGCGCATCGCTTATCCCGGACGGGCTCAAGCATGACAAAAGCGTCCTGCAGCTTTCGCCGGACCCGGCCGGCCCCCAGCCCAACAACCAGGCCGGTGGATTGCTCAAGGCCGGCATGCGTCGCCTCCCCGTGGATCCGAACACGGGCGAGTCCACCGCCAATGCACACCCGTCAATGCACGCTTGGCGGCAGGGTCGGTCCTGCTGTACGACTGGACGGGAAACTATCGCCCGACAACATGAGCGTACACGTCGACTTCAAGCATTACTTCGATCAGATCAGGCCGCACCGCCGAGACTTGGTCGCTGACGATATCGAGCTCAAATGGGAGAAGGCCAACTATGGCGGTCGTCTATAGCTTTTTGGCTGTGTTCGGCGCCGCACGCTCGAGCGTGCCGCAAGGTCGAATTCGCTCCGTCGCGCCAAATTCGTGTTGCGATCAACTTCCTACCGGTGCTTTCGCTGCGGTCACGGAATTCAGCGCATTGACGCGTCCGCGCCCCCAAATGTTCGGCAATGGCGCAGGCGGGGCGTCGGCGTGGTCACCGAGCAGCTTGGCGACCTGATCTTGCTTGAGCGTGGGCTTCACCTGCAGCATCGCCGCAACCACGCCGGCAACATGCGGAGCCGCCATACTGGTACCCTGCTTGGCCGTAAATGGCTTGCCAGCAACATCGAACTCCGGGTGCGGCTCGGCGTTGATGGCCTTCGCCGAAATGATCAACTGACCGGGCGCGCACAGGGTGGGAAATTGACGGTCGTCCAACGTCGGTCCCTGGCTCGAGAACGCCGCGGGCTTGTGCAGATCTGCGGACGGTCTCGTAACGTATGCTCCAACCGAGATGGCCTTGAGCGCGGTCGCCGGAATCGTACCGGTACTCGCGGCGCTCGTTTGCGACGAGGTGAACGCGGTTGCCGGAGTCCCCTTGCGTCCTTTCGGGGCACGCAGATAACCATGATAAACGCCAGCGTCGGCACCGGTCCCCACGGTGACACCCGACAAGGTAATCGACCATGTCCCAGGAGCAATCCGCAGACCGTCCCGACGAATGGCGATGCTGATCCGGTTCTTGTTGTGGGCAGGAACGGCAATGGCGGATGCGAGACTAACGGTCGAGCGGCCGAGCGTGCGCCGCACCGAGCCCCCGCCGGCCGCGAGCGACATTGAAACGCCCGAAGGATCGGTGAGAACGACATCGAACCTTTCCGCAGTCGACTTCAGACCGTACCAGATTTCGATGTCCAGCTCCTTGGCCATCTGCCTGTCATAGATGCGGAAAGTGATCCGATCCGTGGCGCCGCGCGCGATCCTGCCCCGAACGTGCTTGTTCTTGTTTCCATCGTTGCCGGCCGAGATGACGATGGCGCGCCCCTCGGCCCCGAGCGCAGCATCAATCGCCCTTTCATCCAGGCTACGACCGTCGCGCGCGCCCAGCGGTTGGCCCAAACTGAGATTGATAACGGAGGGACAATTGCGCGCTCTCGCTCGTTCCTGGATGTATTCGATCCCCTGCCGTATCAGCGCAAAGTTGAACTTGGTGGCGACAACGATCAGATCCGCGGCCGGAGCCATTCCGACGAAAGCTGCCGCCGGGCTGCCGGGCGAAACGGCGCCGTTGCCAGCGGCAATTCCCATGACATGGCTTCCGTGTGGATCGTCGGGCACGTCCTTGGTGCGCAGCCGCCGTCCACCCGTTCTCAACGCGTCATTTATGGCGGTTTCGGTGAATTCCACGCCACTGCGAGCCGTACCGTCAACGTTGTTTCCGGGGGAACCTTCCGAGGGAAAGCGGGGCGGACGACCCGGTCGTGCCGGCACGGGTTCGAGGCGCTGGTCCCAGATCGAAAGGATTCGGGTCTTGCCATCGGGTTTGCGAAAGCTCGCATGCGTGTAATCGATGCCAGTGTCGACGATGCCGATGATCACCCCCTTCCCCACTTCGCTTCCGATCACGGGCTGCAGCACGTCGGCCTTGATGTCGGATCGGCTAACGTCGAATGGCGAGTATAGCGTGCGCGCGAGCTCTATGTATTCGATGCCCAGGCGGTGGACCTCGGGCAGGCTCGACAGGGGCATCTCGGCAGAGATGATGCCGCCGGCCGTCGCGTGCAGCCGCATTCCCAAGGCCACAAGTTCATCAAGATCGCCATGCCATTCGAACGTGACCGGCACCCGTGTCGTCGCCCGCTCGTGTGCGGGCGTGTCGTCGTACATCCATTGCAGATGCGGATCGATGATCGTCATGTCGCTTCTCGCAATCGGTGGAGGGTAAGACACGTTCGATATTGACCGATCAAGCGTTCTACGGCAAGTTGCAAGAGGGTCACGGACCATTTCGTCCGACCGCATTTCTAGACTTCCTATTTTCGGGCACGACGTTTTTGCTTAGGGGATTGGACCATGGCGGGCGTCGCTGGGCCGGCTAGAATTTCCTTTATCGCCATTCGCGCGATGGAAGACAGGTCGGATGGCCCGCTTGAGGCCGTCGTCATCGGCACCAACGATCTGGACGGAACCGACTGGCGCTACGTTTGCTACGATCTTGCGGTCTTCAAAAACCTTCTCAGGGATCGTGACAACCCGTTCGCCCCGAAGAACCCGCTCTACGCGGCGAATGCCCGTTATCACGACGGCAGCGACGCGAACGACGCGCATCTAGGTCACGTCGCCGTCGATGACGATCAAGACCCAACCCCGCCAACATCTGCGATCGAACTTCGCGGCATCGCTCTGTTCACGGCATATCGCGCGCCGACCAACTATGCGGCGGAGAAGGATCCGGTCAAGCGGCAGCAGAAAGCCTGGGACGTCTTCGACGAAGGTCCGCTCGCCCGCTTCGATACGATCGCCCTGGCCCGCACGCTGGCCGACAATCCGGCGCCGCGATGGCAGGTTTCGAAGCTCGTCATTACGCCGGCGACCGGAAAACCCGGCAGCTTCAAAGCGCTCGCGATCAGGCTTCAAGTTCGCCTCGCGTTGAACGGCCACTGGATCAGGCCGAAAGTCGCCACCTCAGGCGACCGCTATGACAGCCGCTTTCACGTGGGCCTCGATTTGGTCCAGGCGACAACGACACAATCCTTGTGGAAAATCGCCGCCGCGCCGAGAGGCGCGCTTTGCCGGCTTATCCAGATCGCGCTCACGATCGGGCCATGGGATCGTGGAGAACCCGCGCTCAGCATCATTCCACTACGCTATGCAAATAGCGATTTCATCGACGCGATCGTCAAACCCGATGACGGCAATCTCTCCACCGATCAGGTCGACGTAATACCCCTGTTCGTCGATCAGGGCATTCCCAGTCAACCGCCCAACCGTCCGCGCCGCGAATTCGGGCTTCGTGCGGTCGAGCACCAATTCAACAAGGACACGGGCTCCCATGACATCATCCGTGTCGCTTTGCGCTTCGAGCTAACCCTTTGGAACTATAGCGGCAAGATCGGCAGTATCCTCAAGCGGTTCTTTTCCAAACCCGAGCTCCTGCCGGTCAAAGGCCGGGTCCGCTTCTCCCAAGAGCAACGCGTCGGTGACATCGGCGCCCGCGGCCTCAAGCCGTTCTTACCGGTGCAATGGATCGTCGCCGCCCGCCTCGATCCGCTCAACGTCGACCCTAAAGCGGACCCAAAGCTTCAGCGACCCGATCAGATAACCGATTTCGTCATCGACGCGTTCGATGTCGTCATCGACGATGAGCATGACAGTCTGCGTAAGGTCCGTGACGGGACGCCACTAAGCGTCATGCCCGCGCTGGCCAAACGCAAGTCGGAACGCGGAATGCCGTGGCACGCAGTCGGGTTGCTGCGCGAGAATTCCGCCTGGCGCCGTGTCATCGTGCCGACCACCGGCACCGTCAAGGATGCGGCCGATAAGCGGCGTCAAACGGCTTTCCTGTCCTTCGAGCCGCGGTTCATCCCCGATATGTGGCAGGGGGTCACCGCATTCGAGCTCGTCGAGAAAGGCAAGTCGGACGAGGATCCGCGCTTCGCCTCGCCCTGTACGGCGACGTTCGCTCGTATGATCGCAACGGAGGGCACGGCGCCGGTCTGCAAGGCGCGCATCTCCGCGCCGTTCGTCGCCGCGAGCACCGATGTCCAACCCGGCGCGTGCACGGACGGACCGGCATGGCAGCCCGCTATCACGCAGACCGACGATCTCGGCACGGTGCCGACGATCAAGTTTGGCTTCTCGCTCGAAAGCACCGATGGCTCCGAGATAGCGCTCGGCGCGCTGGGCTTCTCGCTTCTGAAAGCCCCGGACCTCACGATGGTCACCAAGGCCGATCTGACCGGGCTTCTTGCCCGATCCGGTGGTGACGAGCTGCCAGATGCGCAATTGCAGGCGGTCGTTAAATTCCCGATCGAGTGCGTTAAGCCAATCGGCCAGGACGACCTGCCTCCTCAGATCCGCAGGCAGTTGCTCGGTCGCCCGACGCCCATTTCGGATGACCCTGACGAGCCGCTCCTGCTCGAACTGGACTACCGCAGCGGCTCCGAGCAACCCGATGACGAAAAGCTCATTCAGGCCTTGGTCGCCACGGAATCACTCGCGCCCGGTGAAAATCAGTCGGTCTCCCTTTCGCTGCGCGCGATCAGATCGACGACGACGACCAGCGCAGCTCCAAAGCGGCTCGCCTTGGTGATCGACCCGACCCCGTTCCGGGTCGCCGCCGTGGAGTATGTCGAGCCTGCTCGGGCCGCCACCGATCAGAGCAACGAAGTCGCGATATGGAGCGACGAAGGTGACGTGTCCTGGCGCGTGCTTGATCCTTCCGAGGCGGTACGGATGGTACTGCCGCCTCAGGTCATCGGCGAGGCGATGGAGAAGAACGCAACCGCAATCGCCGGCGCACCGAAAGATGTCGAACCAGGCCGCCCGGCGGCCGCGCGGTTTGGTGCGCACGGACGCCTCGAGGTCGACCCCACCTTTGCGGACACCAACTTCCGCGAGCCAGGCTGGAACCTCCGTCGTAACATGGGCTATCCGACCATGCGGACGCCGGGCTCCCGCTTGAAGGAGCTTCGGCTCGAGCTGCTCTACGGTTTGACGACCCGGATCAGCACCACCGACAAGAGCACCGACGCCTTCGTCACCGAGATCGGCGCAACGATCGGAGCGCCTGTATCTCCCGTGTCCGATACGGCGAGCGCGTCTCGCGCGACACTGAAGAGCCATCTTCAACTCGCGAGCCTCGTGTTGCGGGCCCAGCGCAGGCGACTTGCCGTCGACAAGCTCTGGAGCGGTCGCCCCGATGCCGAGCTGAAGATCGAGGACGGCGTAAGTTTCAGGCTACGCACCGGAGGATCGGACCCGGCACATGGACCCGCGACCCCTCTTCGCTGGCCTGTACAAGGCGAAATCCCGGCAGATACCGGTGGTCTGATCGAATCCAAGAAGCTCGCGCAGACGTTTTCGACCAGCCAGGACGACCGGGAGAGTTTTCCCGGCGGGGTCGCCTGGGCTTTCGAGAGCGCCAATATCCTGATGAAGGTCTACAGCCGACCGGACGCGGACGGGGGTTCGACGAAAGGCGTCCACCTCTCCGCGCACGGCGGCTATGGCGGCCAGCGGGCGCTGTTCGACGAGAAGAAGACCGTTGTCGAGACCGAGACCGGCCAGGGCCGCGTCCACCGTTACAAGCTCGAGCGCATCGGACGCATCGGCGGCCTCTGGAATCGAGCCAAACACGTCATCATCTATGAGCGGTCCGTCGTACCTTCCGCGCAATTCTTCAATTTCGACCCGATCGGCCTGTTGCAGGACGAACACGCCGGACGCCCGATCCTTCGCAAGGTCGAGGAGTACGTCGAGCTGCTGCAGCCGGTGCGCCGCTATCCCGAGGACGGCAAATCGATCGCGGCCGCCGGATTTCTCGTGGGCGTGGAGTTCAAGTCGGGCAAAATCCGTGTCGATAGCCGCTGGGGCGGCGATGTGCGCCGCGAAGGCTGGCAAGTGCCTCTGTGGAACAAGGCCTTCGCGAGCCTCCCGCCGGTGTTGGCCCCCACCAGGCTAGGCGATCGCCCGATCAATCCGGACGATCCCTCGCTGATCTATCCAAAGCCGCAGATTCGTTTCCTGCTGGCGGGAGAAGGCGGCGGCGAAATTTCCGTCGAGGTCGACGAGCCGGAAAAGCTCGTCTTCTACACTTCCGTGGTCGACGGCGAAAGCGGCGACGACACCGATGCATGGCGATCGGTGCGCGATATCGATTTCATCGATCTACCGCCGCCGGCCGCGGGCCGCATGAAGCCCAACAGCGCCAATCTCACCGACGCCATGATGCCGTCAGAGCCGGCGCACGCACCTGGTTTCGAGCGGATGACCATCGGCCTGGTCCGTGCGAAGGAGCCGGCTGTCCTCACCCACGGCCGGGCTCCGAGCGGCCCCGGCACGATACTCAAGAACATAACAATCGCCCGCGCCGCACCACGGGCCGCCGTCGGCGCCCCAAGCCCACTGACGACTTTCGGGCAGTCACTGACGCAACACAGTTCCGACCTGCGGGCGGCCATCGATGCCAAAGTCGGCCAAGCGCTCGGCGTCCTCGAGAAACTGGACCCCGAGAAGCCTCTCACCGCTGTCAAAAACGACGCCGTCGCAGCCATCGGCGCCGCACTCAGCCATCCGAGTTTCGTCGGCGATCTCAGGGCCGCGACTTCCGATGTCAAGAACTCGCTCAAGTCAATCGATCTGAGCAAGATCGACCCAAAATCGCCCTGCGCCTCGCTCGCAGACCGCCTGAACGATGCTGCCCAAGGACAGGTCGAACGTCTGCGTAAGATCGCCGGCGAGGCGATCGATTCCACACTTGATGGGGGCCTGAGGCCGATCCGCAACATCGCTGGCATCGTTCGCGACGTGAGCGTGTTCCTCGACAGCGAGGATGCATGGCTATCGCCGGATGAACGCGCCGACCTGATCGACAAGCTGTCAGGACTGCAGAACCGGATCGCCACCATCGCGGACGAAAGGAGAGCGGACATCGAGCTGCTGTCAAAGCGGGTGACGGCGGATCTCGAGGCCATTAAGGCAGTAGCCGGCGCCTCACTCGGTGAAGCGCAAGACGTGGCAATTCCGGCCGCACTCGGCAAGATCCACGATACGTTCAAGACGCTGAAGGACGACGTCGGCGCGGCAACGGTGGTCAACGATTTGATCGCGGCGTCCGCACGCGCGACGCTTGACGAGCTTCGCAAGCAAGCGCAGCAAATCGACACTGAACTTTCGCATATCGACGATACGGCAGCGCTCATGGCAGCGCGCCGCATCCTGCCGGCCATCCACGACACGTTGGGGCAGGCAATCACGCTCGCCGACGGTCTTACTCACGTCGGTGCTGCGATCAGTGACGACGTGAGGACGGCTCTCGCCTCCTACGAGGCGTCGCTCAAGCAGTTTGAGGACGCATTGAAAGCCCGTCTCGGCACCGCCGGCGGATCACTCCAAGCGCTCGCCACCAAACTCGATCAAATCATCGCCGAGGCGCAGAATGCCGCGCGCGGCCTCGTCGTGTTTCTCGAAGACACGATCGACGCGGGCCTTGCCGAGGCAACCAGCATCTTCGATCGGATAGCCGATGCGATCATTGCCCTCTCGGCTCCCGAAGATCCCGACGACGATGCCGATTCCACCGGCGCTATCCATCGGGCGCTGACGGCGATAGCTGACACCAGCGGGTTGATCGAGAAGGCCGTGGTTGCGCAGGGCGAAATTGTCGCAACCGTTCTACGGAAGACACTCGACGCGCTCGCTGCCGGCATCACCGCCGCGATCGTTGACGTGGGGAAGGAACTCAAGGATGCCTGCGCGGTATTCGACAATTTTATAGGAGAGATACGGAAGGACGCGCAGAAGGTCGCCGATTGGCTGCAGAACGCCCTCGACGTGGACGGTTACAAGAAACGGTTGGACGATGCGGTAAAGCAAGCCATCAACGATGCCCAGGGGTCCATCGAAGACCTGAAGCGGCGTGCCGCGGAAGAAGCCGAACGCGTCACGCGCGAGGTCGAAAATCGTGCACGACAGATTTCCGGCGCGGTCCAGGAGACTTTGCGCGATGCGCTGGGAACAGATCCAGTAAAATTAGCCGATCAGGCCAATCGGCTCTATCAGGAAGGCAGCGATACCTTACGGCTCCTTCGTGCCGTCGGCGACCCTCCACAAACGGATCGGCTCGGCTTCAATCGACCAGAAGTCGCCTACGTGCTCGCCGAGGCCAACAAGGTCGTCGACATGACCCCGGCGATTGCGCTGGTCAACCGGGTTTCGGATACGCTTGCGGCGGCCGATAAGGCCGGCAAGGCGGTCGGTGACATGCTTCAGTCGTTCGGCGTGCGGCTGCCCTCGAGCGGCGTTGCCGAGCAGTTCATTCCCGACAAACTGAAGCAATTGTCCGTCGCGGATCTCATACCGAATATGGGCGGTATCGATTTCCGCGGCCTGCTTCAAAGATTTGCCTTCCCGGATCTTGACGACTCCAAGGCCATCAAGGTTCAGCACGGTTTCGACAACGTCCAGATGCGCGCCTGGCTTCAGACCGACATCGACGTCCCCTTCACCGAGCCCGCGCCCCTCCTGTCGTTCGGCCCCGTTGAGATCGTCGTCGACGAAGCCAAGTTCAATGCCAAGGCGCGGATGTCAGTGGGCCGCGACGGGACCCAAAAGACATTCAATGGCCGCATCTTCGGCGACTGGAGAGTCGTGACCGGCGGACAGGACATCCTCACCTTCCGTCAGACTGGCTTGTATTTCGACGACTCCGGCAAGATCGATTTCAAGATCGACCCGGAACGGGTAGAACTCGCCGACGCGCTCGCGTTCCTGACTGATTTTCTCGCCGCTTCCGGCGAGGGGGACGGGCTGGTCATTGAACCGCTGATGCGCGGCGGAGTGCCCGCCGGCATCGCCGCCACGCTCGACATCGACCTGCCGGACCTGCAGCTCGGCGTGTTCGGAATCTCGAACCTTTCGTTGCACATTCTGTTCGGCATCGCCGCGGTTCCTCAGTTCGAGTTGATGTGCGAACTGTCGGTCGCCACCAAGACAATGCCATTCACGCTGAGCGTCTGGATCCTGAACGGCGGCGGATTCCTGACGCAGCGGCTATCGTTCCTCCCGGTCGCCAAACCTCACCCGATCCTGACCTATTCGCTCGAGGTAGGTATCGTCGCCGGCGTTGGACTAGGCTTCAACTTTGGCGTCGTCTCGGGTGGCGTCTGGCTTCAGGTCGGCTGCTCAATAACGATGACGTGGTCGACCGGCGCCGGTGGCAACACCACTGCAATTTCAGTCTTCATACTCGCGCGCGGCAACGTCGACGTCGCAGGCCTGATCACGGCGGCCATTTCGTTGTTGCTGGAGGTCACCTACGACGGCGCGCTGATGATCGGGTCCGGAACGCTCCGGCTCAGTTTCAAGATCAGCGTCTTCTACACGCTGCGTGTCTCCCAGCACGTCGAATATCAATTCGCCGGCGAGAAGAAGCAGTCTGAAGGCTATTCCGATTCTTACGCTTGATTTTGTCGTACCAAGGACCGTTCGTCGATGGCTTCCGATCCGCGCAATCTCAGAATAAAGGTCCAGGCGGATCGTCTGCCAGACGTGAGCAACAAGGCTCAGATCTCGCTACGGGTAAGCGCCGTCATCGATGGATCCGACGGAGCGCTTCTGACGGACGCGATCGGTGAGATCCTGCCCTGGAAGTGGCGCCTGGCGGATGGCAGCGGGACCTGGAATCCGCACGACGTCACCGCCTGGCGATTCTGGCGCATCGTCGACGTGACCGGAGTTCCTACCATCCAGGATCTGGATGCCGGAACCATCGTCACGGCGGCCGCCAACGCGCCGGCGGATTTCGATCTTCCCGGCGCCGACGGAAGCAGGCGCTTTCACCGCCGGCTCGAGGAGGAAATCACCTCGATCGTCAACACGAGTGGCCTCGAAGCTGCCCTGTGCATGCCGGCGGGTACGGCAGAGGTGACTGGGCGCACGGTGTTTGGGCTTGTCGAAAGCTTGACGGGATTGCCGAACCCGGTTCCGGTTGCCAACAAGGTGTTCACCGTATTCACGATCGACCCCGCGCCTGACAAGAGCACCACTTTCATCGCGGCACCGTTGTTCGGTCCGACCGGCGGCGGTACCTACACGCTCGATCCGGCCGGTCCCACCGTGATGTCGGATCAAAACGGCGACTTCTGTCGCGTCGACCTTGTACCTACGCCTGGTCCTGGTTCCGCGCCCATGTTCGCGGACGGGTCCGTCGACATGCGACCGAGCTTGTCATGGGATGATCTCAGTCCGTCCGGCGATCCCCAGCGGCTCATCGACATGGAGACCATGCTGATCAAGAGGCCAGCCGTCGGGCACGGCTTGACCGATGAGGACTGGGCCGCCTCCCTCTCACGACGGATCGCCGAAGTCGTTGATCCGTGGGCCCGTGTGTTCGGCGTGCTGGATGCCACCGTGACGAGCGAAATCACGAAGGTGGCGGGCGGCGACGAGCTGCGACGCGCGCTTGCCCGGGATCTCGCCTCACAACCGACGCCAAAGTTTCTCGTGGCGCTTGATTCGATTTCATGGTGGGTCGTGGGCAGGCGCAGCGCCGCTTCCGCGATTGCGCTGCCACCCGGCTTCTCGATACTGGAAGGCCTCTCCCTCCGCCAAGCCGACTTCTGGAATCTCACAGCGGCCCTGATCCTGGGCGCCGCCGAACGTGACCCCGGAAGCGTCAGCAACAATCCGCGCCGCGCCCGCTTTGCTTCCATCAATTCACGCAGGTTGAAGGGGCTGCTCGGCTTGCCGCTCGATCCGCCCGGCTCGGCCATCGCCCCCGAAATCGAGAGCATCGAGTCAGACGATGGCCTGCGGAAGTTCGTGGCACGCAATTGGCTCGGCGGACCGGATCTTTCGTCCGACGGTCCTCATCCGCTGCTGATCGCTGCGCCTCGCGTGATCGGCGCACGGACATTGACTTTTCCCCCCGACGCTCAAGCGTTCGGCCCTGGAGCCACCCAACCAGTTTCGGGCGCCGTGCTGGATCTCGGGCCAGCCGCTTCCGCGGCCCCCATCGCGCCGGCGGCACCGACGAAAGTGGCGTTCGATCTCGCTCTCACGCCACCTGCAGGCGATTTCAAGCTAGTCGTCGCGTTCCTGACGGCACCAGGTCGCCCGATCCCACCCGAAATTCGTATCGCCGGGACGGCGGCGTCTGCCACGTTGGACGTTGCCATTTTTCAGGATGGCGCCTCCGTCATCGCAACGACGCTCGCGCGTGGAGCGACGATCCGCGTCGAGATCGCGATCATCCGACCTGACGCAAATGCGGCGGTCACCGTCACGCTATCGGCCGGCGGTTCCACGCCTGTGCCGGCCGACCGTCTGCTCGGGGCAGCCTTCTATCTGTCGATGAAGGCAGAGGTTTCAGACATTCCGGACGTTGCCATCGTCATGCCCGACGCGACTGCAACGCCGCTACGTACCGCGTTGGACCGCATCACGACCGGACCCGGCCTTCGCGCCGATCTCGCATTGGCCGTGATCGGGCCGTACATTCCTGGACTGACGGCCGGACGATTGACATGGGACGCGCCCCAGCCCCAGAACGAGCAAGATGCGGCTGCGGAGCTTCCACTCGACGAGCGGCTGATAGCCAGCGTTGCCGCCCTCGTCGGCGCCGAGCGTGCCGACGGCAGCCGTCCCGCCGCGTCATTGTATGATCTGATCATCGGTGCAGCACTCACCGACGCGGGACTCGCGGCTGCCAATCCCGGGAGTGATGAGGAGAAACTTGCCAATTTGCTGAAAGCCGTCGTCGAGGCCGCTCGCCGCGATGCCGTTCGTCTCGCCGGCCGCCTCGTGCCATCAGCCACAGACGAGTCAGGAGGCGGCGATGATTCCAGCCGCCGCCTCACCGTCGATTCGCCTCCACTGGTTTTCCGCTTCGACCAGCTCCAGAGCATTGCCGGTGCCGCCGACCTTTGGACCCGGCTGTCTGGTGTGGGAGCCCTGATGGCCCGTACCGACACCTTGAGCGATCCGATCCAAGCGTGGCGTAGCCTCAACGTTGCCACGCTGCATGCCCCCGACACTTCGTCGCAAGGTTCGGCGCGAGCTGCGCTCAGTGAAGCCAATGCGGTGATGGTCCGTAATCTTGCCTGGGCCGGCGGAGCTATCGTCGATCCGGTCCCGCTGCAGGTCGGAGAGATCGGCGGCATACGCGCTGCCTTGCTTTCATACGACAATCGCTCGCCGGTGGCCGAGATGGCCACCGATGCCGCGCTAGACAACGTTCCATCCTCGTACGCGCGCCGCATCGAAGCCTATCGCTTTCCGCCGACCACGGGCGATGGCGCCACCGACTATCGCCTGTTCGCGCTATCATTCGGCTATGCCTTCCACGTCGTCCCATACGTCATCGGTCACGGCGGGACCCTACCTCCGATCTTGCGGAATGATCCCAATGATCCATTGACGATCCGGCCGATTGAAACGATCGTGCCGCTCAAGGGACAGGTCAAGATCGCAACAAACACGGATGCGGTGCGTCGGTCAGCGCTCTACCGACGAACACGTCCAATCGGCGCGCCAAGGCTTGCGGGCGACCGATCCAAAGCGATTCCCGACGGCGTCGTGCCGCTCGCCGGTGAACTACCGATACGGCCAGCCCCCGTGACCATCGGAGGCGATGTGCAAGGACGTTTCTTCCTCGATCGGCAAGGACGTGCCGGCGTCCTCGAAGTCCGCGCCGGTCCCGACCCGGGTTTGCGGATCGACATCGGCCGCATGGAGTGGCCTGAAACAAACGAAGCGCGTAAGCTGTCCATCACGTTCCGGGGCCGCTCGGGGCCGAGCGAAGCCATCACCGACCTGCTGACATTGACGCACGACGTTGGCAGAAGCGGAGCGATCCGGGTCGAAGCGTTCACGACCGTAACGACGATCGCCGCGGGAGTTGACGAGCCCGAATGGGCCGAGGATGAGTTTGATTTTGCGGCGGCAACGCAAGACTTGCAGCTGCCCGCCAGCGACATCGCGCAATGGCGAGACGTCCTGATCATTATCGCGACGGACAAGGACGTCGACATCGAACCCCCGATCGTCACACCGATCGTCAGTCAGCTCGACAGTACGGGAAACTTCGCAAGCGTCGCTGTCGGTAAGCCGCGAATTGCGCCGGAATCGGGCCATCAGATGCGCGCGACCTACGTGCTCGACGGCATCCAGGTCGGCGCCGCGACGGGCGCTCGCCAGATGACGATCCGATTGCAACGACCGACGGTGGAATTTGGTACTTACGGGCGATGGGTCAACCCTCCCCTGTTCGACGATCGAGTTGTGGCCAACCGACCGGTCGTTGCCAAGGCGCTCGACGCCGCGCTCGGCGTAGCAACGAGCCCAAACAAGACCAAGGACGATCGGTCCCTCGATGATCCGGCCGTGACACAGTTGTACGGTGAACTGGTATGCATCTTTCCAACTTTTCGGAAGTTCAAGATGGCAGCAGTCGGAGCTGCCTGGACCTCCCTCGAGGACGTGCTCGGCTTCGATGGCTCTGGCCGTCGCCATGTCGCGCCGATGCCGTCCATGACCATCAAGGTCGATCCAAACGGGCGGGAAGGTCTGACCGGCGATACTGCCACACTCTTGCCGGGTCGTATCTACGAGTTGCGCGTCTATGCAGGATTGCCGGACAAGCAAGACAAGCTTTGCCCTTTCACGCGCGACCAGCGGCTTTCGGCCGCCGTTAAGGCCACGCTCAGACACTGTCCGATCGACGCGAAGATGCGGCTGGCGGGCCCCCTGGTGCTGACGCTCGAAGTTGCGACCGAAGCCGTGCCCGAGATCTTGGGAACACAGCCGCTGAACATCGACCTGCGCCGCGCCCCCGAATATGCCGAGCAGGCATGGATTTCATTGACGGCGGCGTTCACAGGAAGAACGTCGACGTATCCGGCTTTGCGCTATTGCCATCTCGCTGCGCTCGAATCGCAACGCTGGAGCTGGCGCGGCAGGCCGCAGGACGACCAATGGTACCGGTTGGCCACGACCGGAGCTGAGGCAATCGACCAACCCCGGTATCGGGAGCTGTTCGACACATCGTTCTCGGACCGTCGCAACGATGACGTTGGCGAAATCTTCGAACGTCGCATCGAGCGTGCCCATGTCTATGGCGGATTGAGGCGGCGCAGCGATCCTGCCCCAAGCAACCCCATTCCGCGCCTGTTCGACAAGAGCCTCGACTGGCGTGGCGGCATGAATTTGTGGCGCTTCGGTCTTCGCATCGTAAGCCGCTACAAGGCTATGCGGCCTGGACGGCCGGAATTCATGCGCTCCAGTCATCGGGGGCCCAACGGCAGCGCGATCTGGCAGAACAAGGTGCTGGCCGATCGTTCCAACGACCGTCGTCCCAAACGTCCGGGTCTGGCGATCGTTCTGCCACTGACCGAACGCGCCATGGCGTGGGGAACCGTTCCTCCGCTCCTGGCCTTGTTTAACGAACCGCTCTATCCGAATTTCCATGTCGGAGATGGCATCGACGCCATGGTCGAAATGGCCCGGCATCCGATGACACGAGCCGAACGAAAAACGCGTGTCGCGACGATCGATAAGCTTTTGAATCCATCGGACGGCACCCCTCCGCCGACCGGAGAAGCGCTCGACAGATTGGTTGCGGAACGAGCCGCCCTCCAACGCAATATCGACGCCGGCACCGACGGGCCGACAGATGCCCTCAAATACTGGCAGGAGCACGGCCCGGACTCGATCCGGAGCGCAACCGGCTCCGGCGGCGCGATCATACCGCTGCGTATCGACGGCCCCATCGGCTACACTTTCGACCTCGCAACAGAGGCCGGGCGTTTCGATCACGCCGGTTTAATGATTACACCCGTCAAACCCGACATTGTTCCCTGGTCGTTCGTGAAACTGAAGTTTCGTCGTTTCGAGGCTCCGGAGAGCATCGACCCTGCGACCGCCCTCACCGGCCAGGGCCTGGCTCCAGCATCGTACAATAAATTCTATTGCGAACCGCGCCTTCTGGCGATGAACGATGGGTCCAACCGCTTCCGGCTGTCCAACAGCCGCAAGATTATGCGGGACTTTGCGCCGGAAGACTTCAAAGACCTCAAGGACGTCGTCGGCAAGGGCATCTTCCCCGCCGAGCACGAAGGGCTCGCGATCGACATTGCCAGCACGGAAGACCTGGACGGCTCGGCGATCCGGTTTCAATTCACTGACGACAGCGACAGCGAGTTCGTTCGTATCACATTCAGCGTGAAGGACGACGGCGCAAAACGGAGCATTGCTTTCCAATTCTTCACGCAGTTAGGCGATGCCGGCACCTGGACGCTGGACGTCCCGGCCGGCGGCGACGTGCGGTTACGTCTGATCGTGTCGGCCCGGGACAAACCGGAGAAAGGCGAAACGTACAAGCCGGCCGGTGACATCGCGGTGCGCGCCCGAATCGCACGCGATACGACGGATGAGATTCTGTCACCGAGCGAAAATCGCTGGCTATCGGTGGCGTGCCTGCCGCTGACCAGTGCAATCGAGGTTCCCATCAATCAGCCCCTCACGATGGTCATGAAGGCGACGGGAGCTCAGGCGGCCGTTTCGCCGGCAAGGCTTTCTACGTTTACACCATCGCTGTGGTGGCAGTTTGCCGAGCCCATGTCTCTGTTCGACGCCGTCATCGACGGAGTTGCGTCGACGGTGTCGACGGATGATCTCATCGCCTCGGTGACGGGGACCATAGTCTCAATCGAGCGCAAGCCCACGGCGCAAGGACCGTTGCAGAAACTGCAATCGCTCGCGCCAGCGGCGGATCAGCAGGCGGGAGAGCTCGAGGAAGTCCTCGTGCTGGTGCTGACACGCAACATCCACGATGCGCTCGATCGCGTTCGGGAGCGCCCGGTCGCGGTCAAGCTCTGGGACGGGACGTCCACATCGCTGAACCTCGTCAAACCAGACTGGCCAACATTCGAGGATCCGAACGAGGGGCCAAAGCTCGGCGATGGCGGGCAGATCCGCTTCCTGCGCATTCTGCGTCCAAAGACGCGCGCGATGGGCGGCTATCTCGAGACCGCGCCGTCGTTTCCGTTGGATTTCTTTCAGTACGAAACGATCGAAGGAGACCTCGACATGAATCCTCCGGACGCCAAAGGAATGGTGCTCGGAATGTCGATGCCGATTCCGTGGAAGCACGTGTGACGCGTCCAGGCATTCGTCAATCGTGACTTACGAGACTAGTGGCAGAATGCTCATCATCGGGGGACCAAATGGTTGAGGGGGACGTGGAAAGGCTCGCCAAAATTATTTTGGGAGAAACGAGCGGATTGACCGCAAAGGGAACGGACTCAGCAAAATCGTTGGAACGCCTCTGGTCGGTCGTCGCCGGCATTGCAGTAACTGCGCGCTGGAACGGGCTTCAGGATCAAATGAAAATCGCCGGCAACATGCTGTCTGCCGACGAAGCGGCGAACTACACGATCATGAAGGCCGTTGCCGAAAAGATCTCGCAGAACCGCTACGACGGTGCCGTCGCATTGCCCAAGCAAGCAACGCTCTGGCAGATCGACCGAAATGGCGCGCCATCGAAGGACGTCGGCACGCCGCCCGACTGGATCTACAAGACCGGCACAACCGAGGGCCTCGAATTCGAGGACAAATCAGGCCTGACGTACCGCCTCTATGGAACGAGCGAAGAGGCTCCCGGCAAACTTGGCCTCACCTCGTCGTATAGCCTAACTGGCCTGGCGCCGCGATCATGGAGCGTTCCCAAGCCGGTGAGGATAGCCGCATGGTGGCTCGGTTCGATCGCGGCCTTGATCTTCGTTTTCGGTGGCATCTCGGCCATATGGTCGGGACAGAGCGACGGCAATGCAGGGAGCCAACTCCGAAATCTCGACATCCAGTACCGTGTGCTCGACAAGCTGGCCGACAATTGCATCTCGGATGCAGCTCTGCTTCCCAACTGGAAGCGGAGCGTTTGCAGCTTCCTTGATGCCGGCGGCAAGTACGTGAAGCCAGCCGCAGTTGCCCCTGCCGCGCCTCCGCCGGCCGCCCCACCGGCCGCTCAAGTGCCGCCGGCCGCCCCATCGCCTGCGCCGGCCGCTCCCGCCCAGCCGATCGTTCCGTACGGACCGAAGGTCGGAATGGCTCTCGCTACGATCCGGAGCTGCCTCGACCATGGGCCTTCCGCGCCGGACACAAATGCTGCTTCACCGTCGAAGAAGCCGCCAGAAACAGATGGCGCGGCCGCAACGGACGCGACGTTGTCGTGCGAACTTGTGGTGCGTAGCGCAGTCGATGCCGGCATTATCGCGGTCACGCCGAATACGTCCATTTGGTCCGGCATCGCGAATGCGCTTCTCGGACTGCGAGACACTCCCGGCACGCGGTCGATCATCGTGCAATTTCTGGCGATGACCCTCGGTATTGCCGGACTCGCCATCGCGCTCGGCCTGGGGACCAAGGGGCGCATGGTCGGCATCTGGGTCGACGAGCGTAACCGCGTATCCCTGGCGCGGGCGCAGGTGACGCTCTGGACCATCGTTGCACTTGGCGGCTTCGCCACCGCGGCGCTTTTCAATGTTGGCCTTGGCGGACCAGGTACGTTCCCACAGGTCCCGGCATCCATCGCCGCCGCACTCGGGATCGCCTTTGCCTCACCGATGATCTCCGCGTTAATCCTGAATACGAAGGCATTCGGAATGGCCGGCTCGCCGTCGGATCAGATCACGACGATCGGTGGGAGGCCAAAGAACAGTAACGACCAGTCCGATCGTGGCCTGCTGACGGGGTCGAGTGACTCTTCGGCCGTCGAAGTCCGTTCGGACCCGACGATGGCGTCTCTTGCCGACGTCTTCGTGGGTGAACACGTGGCCGACTCGGGCGACGTCGATATTTCCCGGCTGCAGAATGTCGTGCTCACCGTCACCCTGGTCCTGGGCTATTTCGCGATGCTCGTCGAGCAACTCCGCGGAATCGCACCAGACGTGCTGCTGACTGGAATCCAGAGCCTGCCCGACCCCGGAGGTGCCTTCACGTCGGTGCTGCTGATCAGTCACGCGACTTACCTAGGGACGAAAGCCTACAAGGGGAGCGGGAAAGGCGACACAGCTCACTAGCGTTCACCATTGAGGACCCTGCTATGCCCGACTCGAATGCAGCAGCACTGATAGGTCTGGCTTTGACCGCGGCCGGTTTTGCCTTCGGCCTCTATCAGTATCGGATGAATAGTGAGCAGGCGAACTTGACCCGGCAGCGCGATCGCGCGCTGGCGGCATCCGACCAAACAAAGGAATTCTTCGAAGATGGGGACGTGCGTTTCGTCATGCGCCTTTTGGACTACGGCAACGCCCAGTTTTGGAAGGAAGACACGCTGAAGGGCCAGACCTTCGACGTCCGTGACCTGCCCACCGCGCTCGCCGTCCACTGGAAGCCAACTGAAGAAATCGAAAAGAAAACATTCACGGACCAAAATCTGGCCGTCCGCTCCGCTTTCGATAACTTTTTACTCTGGCTGGAGCGGATCGAACATCTCATTCGCTACGACGTTATCGGGACCATCGGCTTCGGCGAGCTCTTCTCGTATTGGCTGGTCCTGCTCGGCGAAATCCCGCAACCCGGTGACAGGATCAATCATCTCTCCAATGAGGGGCGTGCCGCGCTTTGGGAGTACATTCGAGCCTATGAGTTCAATTCTGTCGTTCGCCTTTTCGCGCGCTACGGTCGCGCCGGCCCCGTCGGAAGAGATGGATTCCTTCCCCGCAAAACGACCTCGAAAGAGAACGTCTGAACACGGCACGCCGTACACGCCCTCCACTCCCGTCATTGCCTAGAACGATTTACCTAGAGGAGAAGCAGCAACAATGCCAAACATAAGCCTGAGCGGGAAAGCCATTGATGGCGATCCAGATAGGTACTGGATTAATTTATTCGCCGCAGATAGCACCTGGCAGTCCGGCGAACCTGGGAATGCGACCAACGTATCGACGACGAAACAGGGCAAGTGGCTATCCAAGCCAATCCCCGACAAGGGCGTGTATGCAAACGACACAGCCGGCAAGGTCGTGTTCTTCTTTCGCAACCTCGACCCGTCGACGGTGAAGATGGGAGATCGGGGTCAGGGGCACGCCTATGAAACAGCCCGTGCGATCGATTGGCACGTGGATAGCCTGTAGCTCCGGCGCGCCGGCGTCTCGACGGCCTAGGCTGACCTCCCGCTCAGGCGCTTGCCTCGAAAGGTTATCGTCCGAATGTCGAAAAACGGCGGATCGCACCGTAAGCCTTTGATAGCGAAGTTTCGCCTTTGAAGACAAGATGTTCGCCCAAAGGCGAGAAAAGAGTGCGTTCAGGCACCAGACAACCCAGACATCCTTTTCGAGTAAGATGTGCCGGACGACCTGAGTTGGACGCGGCAACGCCGAGCGCCTCTTGGCGCTCGGCGCCAGCCAGGTTTAGAACTCTATCCGACACGGAGTTCGCTTACCGGCTTGGCAAGCCAAGTCGGAAAGGAAGAAGCAGCGGACTTCAGCTCCTTCAGTTCGGTCAGGGTCAATTTCTGACTGACGGATCTCAACGCTCGTTCTGCCGTCTGTGGTCCCACCCAGGCAAGCGCACGCACTACATCACCTGCACGTCGGTTCGCCAGGGCAAGCTGCCAACGCGGTGCATGCCTGAGCTCCACGACTTGCTTACCAAGGCGGAGCCTGCGGGAAGGACCAGAGGTCAGATAAACCTGACGGACAGGTACTTGCGTCGTCAAACCAAGATGATTGGCCGCCACCGCGCCGCTGGAAACGATGATTTCGCCGCTGCGAACCTTGATTTCCTCGACGACTTTCTCGACTGACGGGGCTCTAATTCCGAAACGGCTTTCAACTGGACGCAAATATATCCCTCGTCTCGCGCGCAGAAGTCTTCCTCGCTCGAAGACGCGACAGAGCTTGATCGACGGCGGCACGCTTTCCAAGATGCAAAAGCGCCTTGGCAGCGATCGGCGCGCCTTCGGGCAATTCTTTGGTGGCTTCCAAAATCCGGGTGCTCAGGTGGGTCATGGCTCACGCTCCGGTGTCAGAAATATAAGAGAACTTCTGACACAAATTTATTAGATCTCTCTTTTTCCAGCAGGACGATTTCCTGCCTCTTCCCTTCCGGCGCATCGAGCGCGATCGCATTTTCGCGAGAATTACCCAGAAGAAGAGCGCGCCGCAAAGATGAACCGCAAGCGGGTCAACACCTGACATCCCATAACTGGTCGTCGTGCGCGCAGCGCATCGCCGCAGCGAAATGGCACCCGGGCCGCGTGAGCATAGCGACCCTCGGCGAAAGCGGAGGGACACGCGGGCCGAGTGCAGCGACAAGACCGGACTCTTGTGGCACCCGTCTGACGCGGCAGTGATAGCGGCGGCGGCTTGCCGCCGGGCCGCTTCAGCGAGTGCCCGGCGAGGAGCTCCTCAGCCCTTGCGCGAGGATCGTTAGACGCAGCCGAGAGGTTTGCCGCAACATGTAGGATCGCAGCCACGGCCGCTAGGATCCCGGCGAATTGCTTGCTGCAGCGTCTGCTTTGGGCTCGTCCGGAAGGCCGCGTACGAAGCTTATGGCTCGTTCCTGAAGTTCGGCCTCCAGCTTTGTCGCCTTGATACGCTCAACGACGAGATCGCGATTGAATGGCCGCGCCTTATGGTAACCCTCCACGAACTCCTTGTCCTTTTCCGACAAGCGAGCGAGCTTGGATACAATAATGTCTTCAGGACATGGTGCGACGGCAAGAACCTTCCTGTCGTCAACATCGACAGTTTTGGTAATCGCGCGTTTATTCCAATCCCCAGGAAGCCGTGCGGTATTCTCGTCGACACCGTCGATATAGAAGCCGTGCTCCCGATGGAATGTAGAGCCCTCGCCGTAGAGAGCATTGATCTCTTCTGAGGCCTCGGGATCATCTTCGGGATCCAGCTCCTTCTGCTGGATTTCCCATATTTTCGCGTTTTCCGGATAGGCGTCGATCTCACCAGAAGTGCGCAGGACGACGGGCGCATCAGGCCATGAAAGCAAGATGCTCTGGCTGCCAATGATGAAGACCTTGTCGGTTTTAAACAGCCGGGCGATCACCCTGACTGTCTCGACAAGATCTTCAATAGTTCGAACAAACGAGTTTTGTGTCACGCCGCCATCCGCGGAAGTGCCGCGGTCTGATGGATCGCAGATCTCTCTGCAATCCGCTTCGCCGCCTTCCAGATACGACGGCGCAGAGTGTCGTCCTCAAAATTGATACCTTCCGCCAAAACGAAAGGTGAGGACAGACGCAAACGCGTCATCTCTTCGTCGCGGCTCGTCAGACGGCGGCGTACCGTAGATGGAGGAAAGCCGAGCATGTCCGACCACTCGCGAACGAAAGTGTAGCCTTCGAAACGTTGCGAGTTATGGGCCAAAGAATCCTTGGCCCTTTCGACCAGCGACGGGTCGCGACCGATCTGCCGCGCGATAAGCCGATGCATGATCAGCTTCGCGGTGTCGTTCACGTATTCCCGGTTGATCCGGACGCTCATGGCTCTCGACCAGTACCTACTTCTCAGGACGGAAAATAGGGCATCTACCCTTAAAAATCCAGCTACTCACCAATCCCCTTGGACGGGGTATGTTCCCTATCCGTTCAAGTTAGCAGTTCCCATAAGCCCGGGCAACGGGGCGGACAGCTCGAACGAGAGCCAAGATTAACGGACCGACCCGCAAGCACCCCTCCAAGGTTTTGTAGAAAATAGCAAGCGAAATCAATATGTTATTCATTATGCAGCCTGTTCCACAACGGCTAATGGCCGATACCTCGGCGGCGCCCCCAGCATTTCTTGGCATTCCCCATCCTGCTCATCCAGGCCTGCAACCAGCCCCGCCAAACGCCACGGCGTGGCTGTGCTGCCGCCCCTGGAACCACCCCCCGCCCCAGCCCAACACGCTGTCGTTTGAGGAGCTTTTGGAAGCCCACCGATTGTAAAGGGGTCATCGGACTTGGATTTTCCGTCCACCTCCGGAAGCAGCTTGAGCAACGGCAGAGCCCCCCAAGCCTCCCCCGACTGGAAACCAGGGCTTGCACCAACAATCGGGACGGCGAGAGTTGTGGTGGAAAAGCTCGTTACCTGCTGAGAGCCGCCTGAAACCGTTTGATGACGCGCTCGAACATGTCACGGACACTTCAAGTGTCTCCTTGGCACCCAATACGTATCCGTTTCGAACACGCTTGAAGGTCATAGTGCCTTTCGAATTCCAAAGCACGCAAGAGCCCGACAAGTTTAGTGATACTGATCTGGCAAATCTCTTTGCGCCCTTAGTTCACGGGCACAAATAGCTGTATCGCCGGAGGCCAGTTCCGTCCGTCTATCACGCATCTCCATCCAAGAGCGAATAGGTCGTGCTACGGCCGCCAGCAGGGTCTTTCACGAGTATCCCCTTGGCAACGAGGTCTTCGATGTCGCGTAGGGCAGTGTCCTATGAGGACTTGGTCAGCTTGGCCCACTTTGATGAGTTGAGCTTGCCCTCGAAGCCCTCAAACAGACGCTCGATCATGGTGCGCTGGCGGTCATTGAAGCTTTGATCGGCATGCTTCTTCCAGAAGCGGGCCTTCCTGAGAACCGATCCAAGAATGACGTCGGCGCGATCGAAGGCGCGATCAAGGCAATCGAGAAACCACTCTAGCCATTCCGTTATGTCGAGATCGCCCTTCTGCGTGGCTTCCAGGATAACGAGGCGCTGAGATATCCGTCATGGCCTCGACGACGCGCTATCGACGATTTTTGCGACGGTCCCGGTGGCCCAATTCAAGCGACGGGCCTTTAGCTTGGAAGGGTGTCGGCCGCGCAACATTACAATGGCTATTCGGACATTTGTAGCCGACCTACACCATTGGACGCATGAGGTTTTCTCTCCTCGTCCGAACACCGCCCTCACTTTCGGCGTCGAAAACCGCGAACTTGTCGCTCCACCTCGCTCTTTGAGGAACCATTATCAAACCGCGCAACGGCGCGGCCGAGGCGATTTTCCTCGCGAAACTCGATTTTCTTATTTTTGTAGCCGCCCCACACGCGACGGCCCCCAAACGCCGCCCAGCCGCTACGTCCGGCTAGCCTTCCACTCCCCGGATCAGCAAATTCGTAGACAGCCTCGATCACGATCGGCACGATCTCTTCGATTTGAGGTGCATGGTGACGAGCGCGTTTATCTGCCTTTTGCTGAAACTCGCTACGTTTCGCTTTCGTGTCCAATTGCTGCATAGGACCAACTCTCCCCTTCGATTAAATCATTTCAAAAGCGACTATTGGCGCTGTCCGCCGCTTGTCTGCTCTAGAATTTCATACAGGAATGTGATCACACGCTCGGCGACTTCCACCACGTCAACGCTCGTGCTGTCAACTTCAATGCGAGCTGCGCCCATTTCGAAAACCCCGTCCTGAAAAACGGCTTCTTCAAAAACAGCTCCGTAAATCGCCATCTGTTTGGAGTTTGTGACAATCCGCGATTTTCTGCCAGTTAACTGACCATGCTTAATTGCGAACACGGCATCGCGAACGATGCGATAATCCTCATTTTGCGCTGCAAGAACGTCCCGAAACTCATCGTCTTTATCCGGTACGGACACGCCAGCGGCCACCAAGGCTGCATGAAGAATTCCGACAAATGCATCGAGCGTAAGCAAGATGTTCACGGCCGAGGCCAGCCGACCGGGTTTCTCCCTGAGCAAATCAATATTTCGGCCGACAACCACGCTCAGGAAATATTCTGGCTTCACAATTACTCCTTGCCGTTTCGGCGCTCATGAACCCGGCGCAACGACCAACTCCGCGATGTCCCGCAGCGACCCCATATCAAGCTTGAATGCTTGCATGGGAGCGGGAGTGGACCGCGTGATGACAACTCGGAATTCCCACTGATATGCAAACCGAAAGTGCTTCGCGCACTGGATTGCTTCATCTTGAACGGCAGCGAATTCGACCGGGTCATCTGAAACTGAAAGCGGGTCGTAGTAGTACGCCGGTATGAGACGCACGCGTTCCACGCCTGACACCTGTGCCGCCACTGCTTTCGCAAATCTCTCGATGAAGCTGTCGAGGTCATTTATTGCCACACAAGCGTCGCTCTGGAAATCCATAAACAAGCGATAGTCGTAAACGGAAGCGCAGCACCAACAATAATAATCGCTAGTAGAAAACTCTAGCTTTCGCCCGTCACGATACCAACTCATCGTCAGTTCATTGTCCTGACGTGCTAAGCCCTCGGCGCCTGCGAAATATGAGGCAGGCCGGACAAGCAGTTCGCCTCTTTCATACAGGGCGCGCATGTGCTCGGCCTTTCCAAATTTGAAGAGCATCTTTGGCGCATTAAAATAGCTTTCGCGAGAATACTGGGAAGCATCCACCCAATCCGCCCTACGACACCAGCTTTCGTCGGCTAAGCGCCTGATTTTTTCCGGCGGGTTAGCTGATTTCTCACCGTCAAGTAATCCGCGAATGAGAAATTCCTCGGCCAATTCAGTATAGAGAGACAGGAAATCAATATTGCGGGTCGGCGAATGCATTCCATCCCGCCTTGGCTTTATCAAGGTGTATTTCCCGTCATCACCGAGCGTGATAACGTTTGCTATTACATCATGCAGTCGTTGCTCCAATTCCTCTCGGCTGAGAGCCTGCATGTATCGATTGGCACGATAATGAAATCTCTTAATCTCCAGAATAGCAACCAAACTGATTGGTCGAGGGAAACGTAGAACGTGCTCGTGCCGTCCGACGCTTGCCTTCTTTGGAGTTGCGAACGCATCCAGCATCGTCGCAAGTACTCCACGCAGTTTGAGCGCCTCCTCCACCGGCATCATTACATCGGCCCACCCCGCCGTCGCGGTCGCGCATTGAACTATTACCTCACTGCCGTGAAGGACCATGCCGTGGGCTTTGGTGAGTTGAGCCAATAGCGGCATGTAATCGTACGTTACGAAACATTCGTTCGGGTCCAACGTGATCGAATAAGGAAGTCGCGAAAGCCATTCAAAGAGCTTCAGCGCATCCAAGACAGGCATCTTCAGATCGGCGCGCTGTACGGCATTCGTGGCGCACTGGATCACAAGGTCTTCGGCGTCCAAAATTGCGCCGTGGACCTTCGTCAGTTGAGCCAGTCGAGGCATCAATTCAAGGGTCATGAAGTGTCCTGACAAGGCAAAGACGACCGGACGCGCAGACTACCAGTTGCCTCGCTTCTGGCGTTCAGCGAAGCTCATAGTCGCTAACTGGGGGAAACGATTATGCACAACTTTGCAAGCTACATGGCAGAGAGCCAGCTCCTGACGCTGGCAACGCTTATTCTGATGGTCGTGCCCTTTTCTACCAACCTTGGTACTTTGCCGTTGCTATCTCGATTGGAGTGCTGGTCGCATCTTGGATCGTACGTGCCGCATTCATGTCCTTCGCGGCGAGAGGGACCGATCGCGGTACGGGTCCTGCCAGCTAGGCCCCTTCGTCCAGCAGTGAGTGGATAAGCTCGAACAGCCCGCACGCCAACCACGCCAAGAGCAGCGCCAGCGAAAGACAAAACCGTCCGTTTGCGCAGATGGACGTCAGCGAGGGTGAGTGCACCACCACGGTCTTAACTGCTCGTGGCTATGAGCCTGACATGGAAAGCAATCCGATGATCTGGCTTCATGTTGAAGTTGACCCGGTGATTTTCCTGCTGCTGCTTTCGGCAGTCAGGGTTCACCTTCGATAAGGTATACGGGGCCGGGAGACCGGCCCCGTTTCTTTTGACTTGCATTCGGCGAATGTGATTACGCGACCTCTTGAGCCTTCAAGGCCTCGCGCACCGCCACTCCGAGCGGGGTCGGAATGTATCGGATGCCCTTGTAGCTTCCTTCAAAAAAGTACTCGCGCCGTCGCACAACCAGCGCGTCAATGGGCGAGGCGAGATGTGGGAAGAGGGGTTTGAGCCTGCGCGAAAGGGCGATGGTCTCTGGCCGAATGCTGTACCGCGCGTCGCCGTGAGACATGCTGCATGAGTCGTCTCCGTACAGCAGGCCAAGTCGGATGTGCTTAGGCACGGTTTGAACGATCTTTACCAGCCGCTCAATCAACTGCGGATCGAAGTCGCCTGCCGCCGCCGGGGGCGCTTCAGGCTTCAGTCCGCCGGTAAAATGATGGATCGACGCGTTTGGAGCGGCGCTCTCGACAGCAATGCAGATCGAACTCGCTAAGGCGGGATCGTCAAAATGTACCGTTACCAGTTCCATGATGGCCCTCCAGTTCTTGGTAGGCCAACTGAATATCAAACGATGAATGCCTTCAAGCGATTTTTGGATCAATTTTGGCACTTCAGGGGGCGAGAAACGGCATCCTGTCTCGGCCAGCCAAGGTGCGGCGCGCGCCCCTATATTGATTTCTCGTTCCGACGCCCAATCTGCTCCAGTCATCCAGCCCCCGATCTGTTGCTCCACTTCCAGTTAATCCCTAAAGGGATTTAACTGGAGCGGAGCAGATCAGGTGCGCCAGTCGCTCCGGTTCTGCTCCGGTCAACTGGAGCAGCCAGCGCCCCTAGTCGTCGTCGGCCACCTCAATGAACTTCTTCGGCTTGCGGCGCTCATCAGGCCGCTCGACCTCGACCAAGGCGCCCGTCTCGCGCCATGTCTTGAGCAGCGCCACGACTTTAGCCCGGTCCTGCTTGTCGGTAAGGCTGAGACCCAGCGTTTTCGCGACTGCGATGCCAACCCAGCCGTCCGCCCGTTGGTCGGCCCGCCACTGGCCCTGCTTGATCGCCAGCGCGCACCGCTCAAAATCCGACGCCGTAACCCCGGCCAGCAGGTCAGGCCGCTCCCAGCGCGTCGCAACGCCGATATCGTCGCCCTTCAGATGATCGAACGGATTGCCGCTGACCCGGCTCAACGGGTTGTTGTCGAGATCGACCGAAACCAGCTCAAACCAATCCCGCTTGTCGGCTGGCTCGGTTAGGTTGGCCTTGTCGGCATAGGCTGAGAAATACAATCCATGATGATCGACGCCTGCGTTCTTAGCTTCAGCTTCGGTCATGCTATTGAGCACGCGGGCGGAGCGGCAACCGTCCGTCAGCGCGACGCCGCCGCGCGCGCTCTGCACCGTAACCTCCTGCTCGCCCTTCCGAACGTGGTGGACCAACTCAACGGCGCAATTGCCCTTGTCGGCGACTTTGTCCCATTCCTTCACCACCATGTCGATGGCGTTATTGTCGTTCTCCGGAACCTTATGCGACGAAATGAACGGATCGACGATCACCACGTCGATGCCGCGCTCTTCGATCTCTGCAATCAGCGCGTCCACGACTGGCGTGCAGATCACGGTGTCGCGGCCTTCCGTTTTGGCGATGACGAGGGGGCGTTCGCGGCCGTGATCGACAAACAGCCGATCACCAAGATGATGTTCAGAGAGTTCAAACTGCTTAGCGGTGGTTTGTATGCGGCGCGTCGTTTCCATGGCAGGGTCTTCGAGGTTGAAGTGCCAGACGCGAAGCTGCTCTGAAGCCGTGCCGAGTAACGCCTGGCCTGAGACCATCGAGAGCATTTCGGTAATGATGAGCGACGATTTGCCGAGAGCGCCCGGCGCAACCGTGGCGCTGACATATTCACTTCGCCGCGCGACGAACCAACCATGACCGGGGTTTCGATGGATGATGCCTTGCGAGTGCATCAATTCAAGCCCCTCCTGGCGACCGCACATGTCGCACGTCGCGTCCTCCTTCAGATCGGTCGCAGCCGCAAAGGATTCCTGCACTGTCCCACCGCGACACGCGCCAAGATGGCCGGGATCCGATTCACCCTCTGCCGCCAGAATTAAGACCTTCTTGGCAAGGCATGCCTTCATCGGAGGGGTCCGCCTCGGTTCGGGCACCATCCAGACGCATCGTCCAGAACACTTCGCAGCTCAGTACACACTTTAGTAGGCCCTATGATGCTACTCCACGAAATAGAATCTGTTGGTGCCAGCTCCGACTCACCCAGCCAGTGTTTCGGAAAAATGCAATCCGGCGATCCTTGGCGCGTGCCTCGGGTGAGTGTGGCAGTCGGATTGGCCATTTTGGCTCACTCAAGTCTCCAAGCGCGTCAGCTTGTCGACAGCTGATCCTAATAGAGGGAGAACAGAGAGCGGATCTGCTCAGGATTGCGAACCGACCCAAAGGGAGGGGATATGGACCCATTTAACAGCATCAACCCATTCGACCGGGCTGCTTACAACGACGCGGTGACACAACCGCAACAGCAGCAAGCGGAGTTTGAGCCGTACTTGGATGAAGTCCCGCAGCTTGATACCACTGCCGTCGCAGGGGTTCCTGTTTCTCCAGATCGCTACTATCCTCATCTGCCTGACGAAGACCGTAGACTTACCGAGGCGTTGGAACTTGGGGCCAGCGGTCCTCATCCCGAAGACGCAGTCACCAGAGGCGTCGGGCACGTCGCTGCGCAGCACAACGCGCGGGAGGCTTCGAGTTGGCCGAGCGAGCTGACTGCGGAAGGTCACGATCAGGATTCGCTGCGAGGGATGATCGGCGAATCCGTCCTAGCATCGTCTCTCAAGCCAACCGCGCACGATCACCAAGCACCGGATCTCGGAGAAGCCGTTCGTCACTTCAACTGGAGCGACGGCTACCAGCCGGCTCCGAACGAGCTGACCGGGAGCGCCCCCCTTTCAAGTCACGCGCCCCTCATGGGTGAGGATTACAGCGGGCAGTTGAGGCCTGCGAAGAGGCAGAGGACGCTAAGCCATGCGGAACTGGATGCCATTGAGCGCCAGCTGAGCGAGCCGGGCAATTCAATGGCTCGTGTGCTGATGGAAAACGCCGGCGCACCGTCGCCTTTCGGGCCAGCGGTCGGTTCACCATTGATCCTTCCTGAGGAAGGTTACGATCAGGATCAGCTGTGGGCGATGGTGCAAGACGCCGGCCCATCATCGTCTCTCGAGCCAACCGCGCGCCATGAGCAGACCCTGAATTTAGGAGCGGTTGTCCATCCCTTCAACTTCAGGCAGGGCAACCAGCACGCGTCGGCTGCGCTTGACGGTAGCGGCATCCCGCCGAGTCAGGACAGCCGACCAAACAGCTTTATCGTTCACAATGACCGCTACACGGCGCTATTCGTGCCCGCGGCGGCGATGAGGCCAAGCACCCCACTCAATGCGCCAGGCCCTGCCATTCCTCTCGGATCTCGACAGGAATACGTTCCGCAGCCCAGCGCACAGCCAGCGAATCGAGTCTCACCAGCGCTGCTTGGACGTTCGATGCAGCAAGCCGCCCCGGCGTCCTCCAGGGCTGACAGGACATCCCCGGCGGCCCGCGAAATTTATGCTGCATCATTCGCTGTTCCCGAGAATTTTTCGCACGGCACCCAACCCGCCTCGGACACGATGCGTTCGAAGCTCGGCCGCTGGGGCCTCTTGCCGGACGCGGCGCAGCCGGAAAAGCAATACAACATTCGCGGCGAGCTCTACACCGCCCTCCTGGGGCCGGGGGGGCCCAATGACGTTCGGCTCATCCATCACCCACGAGAGTAGACGCCGCGCACACTCCCGACGCTAGCAGCCCGTCCACATAGGTCCGGTATTGGGCTTGTTAATGGGCCATAGCTTGCTCCAGCGACGATTGCGTGCTTGGCTCGGGACCGGCTGTGCGGGAGAGCGCTACTCGGCCCGATTAACTTGCGCCATCATCGCTGTGCGGCTCCTCGGCGAGCCGCATAGCCATCGCCCTTTGATCTTTGCCGAGAGCCGGGACCAAGCTGCGAAGAACACCTACGGTGTTATTGCCGTTGCGTTTTACAGCATTGCCATTAATCAGGGCCTCCTCAAGTCCCGAGACAGGGGAAATCCTCGGAGTAAAGAGGCTGCTTCCGGCGCCCTGTTGAACACGCGTGACTGCTTTTCGTCCTCGAGCCGGGCCTCGAGATGGAGGCCATCAGCGCGGATGTAGACGTAGCGTTTCGCCGACGCGCTTCTGGCACGCGGTGTGCTCGTCGAGCTAGCCATCCCTAGGCGACCGATCGCCGAGGCCGACAATCCGGCAGCATCCTTGCCGAGCAGCGCAGCCAGCGCTTCCGAGGCGTCGCCAGTCGAGATCCCCTTCAGGTAAAGGATAGGCAGCAGCGTCTCGATCAACTTCGAACGGCGTATGTAGGGTGGAAGGATCATCGACGGTGAGAACCGGATGCGGTCGGGAATCGGAGGCGACCCCCTGGCGATCGCGCACGCGCGGCTGGCGGATAGCGACCGGACCGATACTGGTCGTCACCTCCCCCTCTGGCAGGTGACCGTGCCGGGCGATGCGCTGGTGGCCGGCCGCGGTCCTTCAAATCGGGATGCTTGCCGAGATAGTCCGCGACCTCGGCTTCGATCGCCTGAGCGAGATGGACGTGCCCAGTTGCGCAAGACTTTTGTGAGTTGATCGGCGACGGTTCCTGGCGGAATCAACTTGATAATGTTGTCTTTGGATAGGGCATATCGGTCCTTCGGTGAAGAAGTGGAGGCGTCAAGCACCCACGATATGCCGCCTTTTCGATTCCCGCCGTCACCAACTTTCGGCGATCTCGACCGAAACTGCTACCTCCATCTAAGTCATATCGTTCATCATGTGTGAACGCCTTCACGTCGCACTTGATCCGAGACAAGTCGTAGACCAAAGCTCGTTTACGCAAGCCGGCGAGGCGTTTCGGACTTCCTGCCGGCCTAAATTGACGATCGCAGCACCAAATCTATGCCTTAGCTGATCCAAGCCTTCACGGCCGATCCGGCCACCCGGCCGGGGTCATAGGCCCGTCTGGCCTCGGGCGAGGGATCAATTTCACGAGGCGTTTGCTTGTCCCCGTCTGCGGCGGTGAGGATAGATGAACGCCGCATCGAAAGATGCCTCGGCCAGTGGCACAGGGCGTGCAGTGCGTTTGTTGCGTGGGAAATTTCAGTGTCCCGGCTCAGGCATAAAGGGCGCGGCGTATTTTCGTGACACGAGTGTCGTCTTTCCTTGGGACACCCGACGCGATTTCGTAACAGGTCAATGTAGGAGGAACTGTTGATCCACGAATTACCTCCGCAACAGTCCAGGTTCCTCGTTCGAAGGGGGACCACCGGCTGGATGGTTTATGATCGAGAACGCAAGGGGCCGGCGCTGTTAAAGGACCACAGCTTGGCCGAGAAGCTGTCCAAGGAACGGGCCGAACAAATAAGGCAGGCACTGGTCGATGGTTCGATTAACTGCTGGCCGTGATCCCTTGAGGTGAGCCTTATTTAGGAAAATGAAAGTCTATCCTGCGTTCAGCTCCGCTCTGGGGTCTCCACGCGGAGAACATAGCCATTCGTTCATGCCCCCCAGCCGGGCCTGGTGAGTTTGGCGATGATCTTGAGAAAATCGGCCTGCGAACAGCTGGGGCGTCGGACAAACCCACAGGCTTGTCCTTGCTTTCTGGCAGCATCAGCCGTTTTGCAAAGGCCTGTCCGTCACCCGCTAAGCACCAGACCGAGATGCTGGACCATGGAGTCCAGCCGCGCCGTGCGTCGCGCGGATGACGCCAATATCCCGTCGGCGAAACGCTCAGTGAAGATCTGGCGTCCGCACGACGGCGTCGCAGCGGAAGCGTTCGATGATCACCACGAGCTCTACGAACGCGGCGCCAGCGACAGATCGGTCACGCGTCGGCGTTTTTGGATACGCCGTGGAATCGTCCCGCACCTGCCACTCAACTTTCATCCAGCAGCGCTTACAGTCTCGGGTTGATGCAGCGAGGCCGACCTTTGGACCATCCGGGCTGGATGCGCCGACGTGGTTTTGCAGCAAAATCGGCGATCTGCTGCCGATGGCGCCATGGGGCCGTTCTTCGTTGTAGTCTCCACTTTTTCTTGGGCGTCCGCAAGGCTGAGGAACCGGTGCGTGTTGAGGCATTCGACCCGGAAGGCGCAGTCTTCGATGAACGCGTTGTCGGTTGGCTTACCGGGCTGGAGAAGTCCAGCGTGACACCGCGTTGGTAGGTCCAGAGGTCCAGATCGCGCGACACGAACTCGCTGCCTTCATCGACGCGGATCGTTGCCGGGAACCCCAATTCCTTGCAGGCGCTTTCCAGGATCGCCACGACGTCGCTGCCGCGGAAGGTGAACCGTGGCGCCAGTCCTGCAGCATCTCCTCGTGGAGCGACAGCCGAGATCCTCATCGGTAGCAGCCGCTACCGAAAGGGATGCACAGATTGAAAAAAAATCGAGGTTGTGACCGAGACGCGATTAAACGACCCCACCAATTTATGCAGGAGATTGCACGGCTCAGGTTAGTTAGCTTGCAGGGTGCTAGCGACTTTGGGGAGATATGTCAGTGTTGATCGTTGAAACTATTTTGAAGCCAGACCAGTTTGGCGGTATTGGACTTTTCTCCGCTACTCTTTTGCCTAAAGGTGCATTGATTTGGATTCATAACCCAATCGTTGACATTGCCGTGACACCTGAACAGTACGCAACTTTACCTCGAACATTTCAAGCTTTACTTGATAAGCACGCCTATCCAAGAGACCTCGACGTTGATGATGGTGTTTTAGAGTACAATGCTGACAACGCTCGTTTCATGAATCACAGCAATCAACCAAACACATACCAAGACGATCATTGCCGAATTTTCACAGCCCGAGACGTACAGCCGGGTGAAGAACTAACTTGCGATTACTTGTCTTTCGATCCAAGGTGCGACTTATCGTGGGTTAAAGTGCTATCGCCGAATGTTGGTGCCGGAGCGGGCTAGGCGACAGTGGATTGAGTCGGGTCTGCGACTTCGATTCCCGTTGGCTAATTTAACGCGGGAGAGTTGCGTCAACTGGTTGTGGCCATCGACGCGACGCAGCTTTTCTCGGCGGCCTCGGCGAGCTTGAGGATCGTAGCGAGCCTTGTTCGAAAGACATCCCTTGAACGGTGCGCCGGAACGCGCTGGCCAACGCGCTTTCAATGAGGTTGGTAGTCCCCTCATGTGGAGTCCTCTAAATGTGTAGCGCCAGTCAAAGACTTCGTTACCGGCGCGCTTTTCCGCGAATGTCGGCAACGAGTCCTGGCAGTGACAACACTGGGCTGCTGTTATGTTCTCCTGTGATTTTCCGGGGTAATTGATGAGGCGCTTCATGAAGAAGTAGATCCTGGAAAGCGAACGCTTAGCCCGAATACTTCGATGACGCCATTGACGAGAGCGGCCCTGTTCGGGTGATCGACGTATTTCTCGATTCGCTCGGTTTGGCTGAGATGCGCTTCGAGGTTGCGGAGCCAGCGGGCAGCGTCGCGCCCCCACTTTGCTCCTCGAACTCTGCCAAGAGATGGACTTATTGGCAACGACGAGGCGCCGCCACCGATGGCAGCAAGTTCAATGCCGTGAACAGCCGGGACAGGAACTTCACGTGCACGAAGATGGAGCGACGGCGTGCTCAGTTGGAGGAGAGCGTCGCGCGCTGAGTCAATTCGACGCGACCAAGCGCCAGGAGCCGGTGGAGGCGCTGGCCGCGAAGGAGACAAGGCTTGCCCAGAAGCTGACAAAGCTGACAAGCTTGTTGGCTACGAGGAAGCGCCTGCTGCTTGGTGATCTTCGCGGTCAGGGCCAGACCTAAATCGTAGGCGGCAGTTCCGCTTATGGCAACAATTCTCGTGCCATCAGCAGATCTCTCAGCAACGATCTGCTGGCCCCACACGGGAATTCCTTTGCTGCTGCTCAAGGCGGAGAGTGGCGCCGGAACGGTTAGGCAGCGCCTTAAGCGACGAAGAAGTATCGAGCTCGAGCAATCCGGCAACGGAGGCCTCAGGTGATCTTCCTTGAGCTATTTCAGCTAGGGGACTGGTTTGAGGTACAACCTTGTTCACCTCACGGATCTCGGCGGCGGTAGCTGACCCTAAAATGCTCGATCCGCGTGGTCGGAATCATGGAATTGCTCCGGAAGCATTGCTGGAGCGGAGACACCACCGGGTGATGCAGCGGGAGAGGAAGTCACGGCCCTTATCGACGTGATACCAAGTAAACGACCTCAATGGCGCCTAACGACAAACGCGCAGCCCCGCTGGAATTCGGAGCCGCCGGCTCGCATCCTAACCCGACATAATCCGATCATCTGAACGATGCTTGGCAGCCTTGCCGCCGTCTCACGGGAGCACCCGATCACGCCTAAGCCTGATCAACGAAAGGTGTGATCTCTCGCTTGCGCAGAGCAAGCACCGCCCCCCGACCGGCCTTTCGAACCGGTTCACTGCTCCGTGGTATCTCCGCCTACGCACCTCTTGATGAAACTCCTCCTGGACTCCCCAACGACCTTCTGATCGATCGCCTGCTTCAGGCAGTCGCGTCGATCCGCGTTGCATCGAATCGTGCTTGCACTCCGAGGTAAGTCATTTCGCTTTGTGGTTGGAATTTTCGTCGCGGTCCGGCGCCCTTAAGTTGTTTGACGAAGTCTTGCTGAAACACAGTGCCGCTAAACTTCCTGTTAGGTAATTAGCCCTGTTCTTTTTTATCGCACAGACAATCAAGTCAACCAAACGGCCATTGAGCTTTGGAATTGGCGCAGTCTGTGAACGGGCTCATATCGAAGAGCCATCTGACGGGCGACGATCACCTCGAAAATCCGCGGTGGAATATCTGTCAATTCAAAGTCAATCGATGGGGGTGATCATGCCCATCATACTGGACTTGCTCTATCGCGAATATTGCCGCGCCCGTCTCGCTGAAATGCGCAAGCAGCTTCTGATCGCAGCTGAACGCTTTGAAGCACTCGAAGCGGACTACCTTATTTCGGATCAGAGTGACGACGAGAGGGCGGCGGCATACCGCAAGACCGATCGCGGCGCGCCGCATTGAAGCAGCCAAGACCGGCAATCTCTCCCGCGTGGTAGTGGCCAAGCAATTCAACAGTCTGGGAGACAGCGATGAACACACCCGAATGCTATACCTTCACGGTGACCTGCGTCTCGTGCCTGACCATCATAGGAATGATGGTCGTTGGGGTGTGGTGAGCATGACTGTCTGCTGAAGCGGTAGCTTTAGCGAGTGCGAAACGAAGTTGGTCGGCACGCCTCGCTTTGCCCACCGGACGAGATCAGCGTCTGGAAAAACGCCGCTCGCGGGCCTTGTAGAGATGGTCGCTGATCAGTTGCCGCAGCTTGGCCCGGTCGTCGAATTCGAGCTGGACAGCGAATGGGACGATGCCGGTAGGGCACGCCATCGCTGCGATGCAGGCGCGCAAGATCATTTTCGTCGTCACCAGCGTGAGCTGCTCGCGCTGTGCCTCCGCTGCAAGCGCGGCGAGTTCCTCGCGCGAGAACATGTGATGATTGTCGAAGCGGCGCGTGCGCGCGACTTCGATGCCGCTGGCCTCCAATGTGCGGAGGAAGTGCTGGGGATCGCCGATTCCGGCGAAGGCGAAGACCCGCTCGCCGAGCAGCTGCGCGAGCGAGGCCGCATCCGGCTTCAGGCGCGCGCGCAGCTTGGGCTCGTTGCGTTTGGCGACCTCGGCGGCGACATCGTTGGCGGCGAGTCTGGCTCTCGTCTTGCCAAATTCATAAAAAGGTCCGGCCGCGCCGACGTCCTCTCGAGAGGAAGCACTGCTTGAAGCCGGAAAACTCGCTTAGGCTGGATTCCATCAACTCGCCACGCGGGAGTGTCGTCGGGACTGCCGTGCTCTACCCAGTTTCGTTCGGAAATCTCGCGAATTTTCGTGCCACAAAAGCGCTCGCTGCCGACCCTCGAGACCCGGAGTCAGCCGTCATGACGTCATCGGGCACCGTATCCCAGAATGTGCGCAGCAGTTTTTGCTTGAGTGTGCCTTCGTCGTGCTCCGGCTTGAAGAACCAGCGCGGCATCTTCAGTCGAAGTCCTGGCGTTAGGCCGAGGGGCACCGTACCCGACCAAAGACCTCGGCGAATCTTGCTCAATCTCGCAGTTACTCACCCAGCAAACGCTCGACCAACTCCCAATCCCTGCAAAGATGGCCTGCGAACTGATTCTGATATTGTCTGATCATACGCAGATTGTGCCGCTTGACGTCGGAGCCGCAGATGTGCTGTTCACCAACGCACTTGATGACGATCGCCTGCGGCTCGATCTTTGCCCCTCGGTTCACTTTCGCACGTAACGAGGAGGTAGAAAGCCGCAATGTTGTGAGACCGCGCGCCGCAGCGTAATCGAGGGGCTCGTAATAGCATAAGACGAAATATCTGTAATCCTTGAGATCGCGACTGTAGTCTGCCCCGAAGTAGCGCAAGTGAAGTGCCGTTCCAAAGCGATAGAAAACAGCAAGCCCGGTTATCTCGTTGTTGCACTCGGAAATTGCTGCGGCACCGAACTGCGACACACCCGCCTTTCTCTGCCCGGCGAGTATCCTTTCCATCCAGTCGCGACCCTGGGTGCTTCCGTGTCGAGACCTGTTTTGGGTTATGAGATCAGCGACTATGGAGTCATCGAGTTCTTCGGCTGAGGCCCATCCGATCTTCCCCCCGGCTCGCCGGAACGCCGCGACTTCAGACTTGCTTTGATTACGATCATGCGCGCACGAGGCCGCCATCATCCCGGCTACCCCTGTATCCGGCACTTCTAGATACGCTTCGGCAGAATGCAAAACGACCGTACCCCCAATGTGCTCCGCGAATTCCACCGCCGCCGGGTAGGGCATGTACGGCACTACAACGCCGGCATATCCCCGCTCCTGAGCATAGTTTAGAGCGCTGCGTCCCAACTCGCCTAAAGCCTCATACCTTCGCCTGCCCTGAATGCAGGGTATCTCGTTGTGGGTGTTGCGCCGACCACCCAGCCAGAGAAAACTTTGTTGCCAAGGGCCGGGAATTCCAGCCATGCAATCTGGCAGGAAGAACAAACCAGGTGATTGGTCTCCCTCCCAAAGCGTGCACGCAGCCACGACTCCGGCCGCCCCGCGGACCGCAAGCACGTCCGTTGCGCCGAGCGAATGTTCGAGCGCTCGCAGCCACCGGTAGCTGTTATAAAAATTGTTATCACCGACGAGGGCATCCCATTCATGCTCGTCAAAGCCGCATAGACCTTCCGCGACCGCTGAGGAGAACGGGACTAACAACTTGCTCCTGAATGGTACAAACGTCATGGGTGTCGCCCCGCATGGCGTGGGACACGGACGCCTTCAATGATGATCGCGTGCGGGCTTTGGAGATATGCATGTAGCTCCGTGGGAAGCTGATCTATACGGGCGCATGTGGGCACAAACAGTTCTCTCCATTTCAATGATCGGAACCCGGCTTGTGCTAATGAACTCTCCAAAGAGGGAGCGGGCCAATGCCATGCAAATACGCCGCCTTGTTCTCCATTTTTGCAGAACTCGACCTTAATACGCCCACCTTCTAAATATGGGTTCTCAGGATCGTCTACGACGAGCCTGAAGCCACAGGGTTCGTACCAGTTTGGATGTGGATTGTAAGCTGGATGAGTGGACAACGATATCAAGCGCCCGCCAGGACGCAACAGTTCGGCCATTTCGGCGCACATGCTGTCCAGCTCACTTTTGGTGGCGGCATAGGGCAGCACATAGGATGCAAGTACCAAGTCGAATTGGGCTGCCATGTTGGCATGGAGATGAGTGACGAAGGAGAGATTGATCCCCTCTTTTTCTGCGCGACGCCGCGCGTAGTTTAGCATGCCTGGCGCCGGATCATATCCTACAACAGAGGCTGCTCCGCGTTGCTTAAGTATTCGCGAATATGCCCCCGCGCCGCACCCAAAATCGAGGATGGAGAAGCCATCAACGTCACCCATCACCTCTAGTACGCTCGGCACTTCGATGTATTTTTGAAGGGGCCATTCAGTCATATTCTCGTGCAGACTTGCAAATTCATCGAATTGGGCCGCGCTGTCGGACACGGACGCGCCTCTCGAGGCGCCGTCCCCGTGTTGGCACGAACCCAGTGTTTTTTCTTCGGGTGACGGGCAAGAACCGCCGGACAACGCAACTTTGGCTGGGAACGGTGAGGATGCGAGACTCATGCTTCGATCCGTTCTGACCAGACCGAAACTGTCTTAGATCTGTCGAGATATTTTTCGTAGAGTTCTTCGAGCATTTTCTTGCCGACGACGGCGAGCTCAGCTTGATAGGCTTTGCGATCGGTCACCTCAATGCGCTCGATATAGTCCCACGGCCCGCCTGATATGCCGACGCCGGTTTCCGTGATGCGGTGCGTCGAATAGCTGACGATAGTCTTCAATTTACTGGCGACGACATAGTCGACCTCGCGTTCGAAGCGTTCATACTCCGCTGCGCTGACACCCGGCTTCAGTGCGGCAAATACAAATCGGACAACAGCCATTTTCGATCCTTCTCGTGTCGCGGCATATCAAAATCCAAGTGGCCAGCTCTGAGCCAAGAGAGTCGGCAACGATCGCCTCAGTGCATTCCAGGGCGCACTTGCGCTGGCCCCTTAGCTGATGGACATCGCTCGGCGAAAATGCTCACACCAAACGCGCAGAGCGCCTCGTGCCCTAAGGGAACACATCGGTGAGGGTGCTCCGAGAACATGAGCGATGGTGGGCACGCGTTCGATGATTGCCGATTGCCGTCCGTGATGCTCGGCGCACTCCTAAGCATCGCTACCACTCTCAGGGCGTGAATAAGGGCCAAGTGCTGTACAGCACGAACGACAAAGGCAATCGCGCCGCACCCGGCGGGCTTTCAATTCACGGCCTGTCGATGGCCTTGATGTGATTAGCCGAGCAAGGGCCATATGAACTCCGGGCTGCGCTATCTGCCAGACGGCCACATTGAAACGAGTTTGCGCAGGACCTCAGCAAAGTGCGTGCCACAAACGGCTTATGCCACTTGCGTAGCAGGCGGACAAAACAACCACTTCACGCCGTACGGCGGAATACTTGCGGTCTTGTCGAATTTCGCACATGCACGTCTTGATCCACACACGGCTGAATATGATCAGCCGGCGACTGCGCGGCAGCGCCCTCTTCGCGGGCTTCCACCACGCCGATAAAATAACAAGGCGAAATGGGTGGACCGAATGTATCACACGATGAATGTGAATTCCTCTCGGCTACTCACCACACCGGAGCGATGTTAGATCGGGCAACGAGGTCGATGGGGAATGTCAGTATCTGGCCGAGTGAGCGAACATTCTGGGCCCCGCGGCTCCATTTAGGCGCCGAGCCATCGTCAGCAGAAGTCCCCCGGAATGCTTGATCAGCGTGATGATATACGTCTAGCAGCGTGTCCGGGAACCGGCCCAAATAGCTTGTAAAGTCGTTCGGTACTGGCATGCAAATTGCCAGCTCCGTGGCTAGCCAAATGGGGGGATTCATTGACCTGCCAACCCCTCTAGCTTGCCGCCTGACTCGAAAGACGATGTGGTTCAACGCTAGTTGCGGAGCATATTGACCTGCATGTGCGGAATTGTCGGCATTGTGGGACGCCGTCCGGTCTCCGAGCAATTAATCGTTTCCCTGAAGCAGCTAGAATATTGTGGCTATGACTCTGCAGGCGTGGCAACGCTGGAAGGCGGTCATTTCTACCGACAGCGTGCCGAGGGCAAGCTCAAGGCGTTAGAGAACCGCCTGCGCGCCGCGCCGGTGTGGGGGCATACCGGCATCGGGCATACCCGCTGGACCAGCCACAGAAAGGCGAGCGCGAAGAACGCCCATCTGCATGCGACTGACAATGTGTCGGTCGTTCATAACGGCGTAATCGAAAATTATCCTGAGCTGCGCGCCGAGTTGGAACGAAAGGGTGCACAATTCGCCTCCGAGACGGATACAGAGGTAGTCGCTCACATAGTCGAATCCCATTTGATCAAGGGCTATTCGCCTCAGGACGCGGTGAAGGCTTCGCTGCCCAAACTGGGTGGTCCGTTCGCGCTGGTTTTTCTGTTCAAGGGCTACGACGATTTATTGATCGGGGCCTGCAATGGGTCGCCGCTTGCTATCGGCCATGGCGACGGAGAAATGTATCTGGCGTCGGATGAGATTGCACTTGCGCCTTTCACGGAGCGCATTACCCATTTGGAAGACGGCGACTGGGCCGTTCTGACCCGCAACTCCTTCACGATCTACGACATGCAAGGCGTCATTGCCCATCGCGAGGTACTGAAATGCAGAGCCTCGCCGGCTCTCATCCGAAAGGCAAATTATCGTCCTTTCATGCTCAAGGAGATCCACAGGCAACCGAAAGTCGCCGGCCATACGCTGGCGCGCTATGTCGACGCGTCGGCCGATCGCGTCGCATTCCCTCAGACGCTGCCATTCGACTTCAATGACATTGGCCGAATATTGATCACCGGCTGCGGCACCGCACGCCATGCCGGCCACATCGGCAAATACTGGTTCGAGCGGCTGGCCCGCATCCCCGTCGAGGTCGATGTCGCTTCCGAATTACGCTACCGGGAACCGCCCTTGCGCGAGCGCGATCTCGCCATCCTCATTTCGCAATCCGGCGAGACGGCTGATACGCTGGCTGCGCTGCGTTTTGCCAAATCTCAGGGACTGCGCACGCTCTCCGTAGTCAACGTGCCGAGCTCGACAATTGCGCGAGAGAGCGAGACCGTGCTGCAGACGCTGGCCGGCCCCGAAATGGGCGTCCCCTCGACCAAAGCCTTCTCGTGCCAGTTGATCGTGCTCGCGGCTCTTGCGATCGCCAACGGGAGAGCGCGTGGTGAATTATCCCGGGCCACCGAGGCCACGCTCGTACAGGAGTTGCTCGAAGTTCCTCGCCTGATGACAGCTGCACTTGCAACCGAACCGCAAATCGAGAAGCTCGCGCGGGAGGTCGCCAAGTCGCGTGGCGTGCTATGTCTCGGTCGCGGCAGCTCCTTTCCGCTGGCGCTGGAAGGAGCGCTGAAGCTGAAAGAAATCGCCTATATCCACGCCGACGGCTATGCTGCGGGCGAGCTTAAACACGGTCCGCTTGCGTTGATAAGCGATGGTGTGCCTGTCGTGGTGATCGCCCCTTCCGACTCGCTGTTCCAAAAGACGGTCTCAAACATGCAGGAAGTTGCAGCAAGAGGTGGCAACATCATCCTAATAACCGATCCAAAGGGAGCCGAGGCGGCCTCTGTGAACTCGCTCGCGACCATCGTATTGCCTGACATGGGGGCAAGCTTTACTCCGATAGTTTATGACATTCCGATGCAGCTCTTGGCGTATCATACTGGGTTGCTGATGGGCACAGATGTTGACCAGCCACGCAATCTCGCTAGGTCTAAGTCGGTCATTGTCGAATAGGTTGCCTTGATTATCGCCGACCCGACGCTCACCACCAGAATATCGGCGTACTTCGAGCGGGTTGGTGACATCGGTCAAGTTGCGTCGAGCGCGCCGCAGCTTGACTCTCCCTTTGAACCTAAGCTGAACTGCAAGACGCCGGCCTTGGGCGATACCCCGCTCAGCACTTTACGTGACGCAATCAGCATCGCGCCAACCCTTCTTGGCGTGACCATCCCGCATAACGACCAACGCTTCATGGCATCGGGGCGCCGTCTTTCAAACGGCGCTCAAGATCTTCCGGTTTTCTTCCCAAATGCAGGAACTTGCCGGCGCCGCGGCTGTGGCGTGCTCATCTGGGCGGCGACGACCTCCCCGTCATTCATTGGCTGCACGATCGACCTGTTGGTAAGTGTGAGGAGCAGCCAGAGCGCAAGTTCAAGAAGACAGAATTGACGTGCCGACTGACGTCAATGAGATTGTCGATCACGTCAGCTGCGCCGGACCCTTTCGCTTCATTCTGCGTGTGCAGTGTTTTGCGAAAAGATCATGCTCAAACAATTACCTAAAGCGCAATGACGATTTCTTCCTAATCTCATCGCCCTTTCAGGCGGTGTTCCTAAATAACCATGCAGCGAGCGTTGTGGCCGCAAGGGCCCCAATCAGTTGCGCGATGATGAAGGGAACAACGCTACTCGGAGCGATACCGGCAAAGGTGTCGGACAGCGATCGTGCGATCGTCACCGCGGGATTGGCGAACGAAGTGGATGCGGTGAACCAGTAGGCGGACGTTACGTACAAGCCAACGGCGTAAGGAACCACAGCGGGAGTTCGGCTCGCGCAGCCGAAGATCGTGACGAGCAAACCGAACGTTGCGGCGGCTTCTGCGATCCACTGTCCTGCTCCGGTTCGTTGTGTGAGCGAGACTTGCCAGAGCGGAATATCGAACATCAAATGTGCCGCAAAGACCCCCGTGAGCGAACCGGCAATCTGCGCGAGAATATAGGCCCACAGGGCTCGCCACGTCAGTTCGCCTCGCAAGGTCAAGGCCAGACTCAGCGCGGGATTGAAGTGCGCTCCCGACAGCGGCCCGAAGACCAGGATCAGGACGACCAGGATCGCACCAGTGGAGATGGTGTTGCAGAGAAGCGCGAGCGCGACGTTGCCGCCGGCGAGCCGCTGCGCCATGATACCGGACCCGACCACGGCAGCGAGAAGGAACGCCGTGCCGAGCCCCTCCGACACAATGCGTCGTCCCATGGACGGCATCAGAATTGTCCGAGCGGCGCATTTCGTAGGACCGATCTCCTCAAGTCCGCTCTTTCGCGCCATTTCATCTCGCCGGTCATCGGGTTGCATTGAGTGTTCCTGCACAAGGGACATTTTGGCTGCTCGACCGCTTGGGCCGCTCACGCTCGTCGCAAGGATGCAATGAAGCGGCTCAATTCAGCGGTCAACTCAGAACTGCTCTTGGACAGCGCCTGCGCCGACTGCAGGACGCCGCCTGCCGCTGTATCCGTGGTTGCGGCGCCATGGGCGACCTGGCTCATTCCGCTCGCAACCTCCGAGGTTCGCGCGGCGGTCTGCTGGATGTTGTGCGCAATCTCGCGCGTTGCCAACAGCTGCTGTTCAACAGACTCCGACACAGCACCCGAAATCTGCGAGATGCGGTCGATCGTTGCGCTAATGGAAACGATTTCAATCACCGATTTGCGGGCGACCGACTGCATCGCGCCGATTTGCGCAGCAATCTGCGAGGTGGCATCAGAAGTCTGATCCGCCAAAGCCTTGACTTCCTGCGCGACCACCGCAAAGCCGGTGCCGTATTCGCCCGCACGTGCGGCTTCAATCGTGGCGTTGAGCGCAAGCAAGTTGGTCTGGCGTGCCACTTGCGCAATGAGCCGAACGACGTCGCCGATCCGTTCGGCCGCATCAGTGAGCTCGGAGATCTGCCTGTCAGTCTGCGCCGCCTGGCGGACCGCCTCCAGCGCAATCTTCGAGGATTCCTGCACCTGCCGCCCAATTTCGGAGGCAGAGGTCATCATCTGTTCCGTCGCGGCAGCAATGAGCTGGATATTGGAAGAGGCGCTGTCGGATGCTGCCGAGACGTGGCTCGAAACGCCGGTCGTGTGCTTGGCCGACTGAGTGAGGCCAAGAGCCGCACTTTCAAGCTGGCGGGAGGCGTTAGCCACCGTCTGAATGACGTTACCGACGGCCGCCTCGAACGCATCAGCAAGCCGCTCTAGCTCCGCGCGGCTTCGCTCGCCCTGCAGGCGGTCGCGTTCCAACTGTTCGGCAAGGTCGCGCTCAGCCTTCAGGCGCATGCCCTGCTTGAAGTCCTCGACCGCCCGTCCCATGTCCCCGATCTCATCTTTACGATCAAGACCCGGCAGAACAATCTCGAACTGACCGGCACCAAGCTGACGCATCGCCACCGTCATACGTGAAATGGCACCGCCAATGCGACGGCCGAACAGCAGCGCAAACGTCGCGACCAGGCCCATCGCCCCAACCACCAGCCAAAACAGGAGATCGCGGGCATTTGCCGCGCGCAAGCCAGCCGCGGCGCTTCGGCGATCGGCTTCTGCAATTGCCTGTGCCAATGCCGGTCGATGGCTGCCATAAACCTTGGCAATATCCTCCATCTCCTCGTTCAGCGACTGCTGGACCAACATGAAGGCAGAAAATGCGGCTTGATAGGACTTGAGAAGCCTCTCAAGTTCGGGGCGAATACCCGGTGAGAGATCTGAGGTGGCCAGCAGCCCGGCGAATTCGGCGCCAGACTTGTCAAAATCCTGGCCGTATTTTTCTTCGCCGTGCAGCATGAAATCCTTTTCATACCCGCGCATCCTCTCCATGAGAACGGTCAACCTTGGCTGGTCGAGCTCGGCAAGCCGCCCTTCCAGCTGAAGCTCGGCCGTGCGCAGCCCGCCCTGGAGCCCCTCCTCGGCGTTAAAACCAAGCGCGCGCTCGGCCGAGACGATGTTCTGAAAGCGAGCGGCGTAGAGGTCGATCCCGCTCCGCAGTCCGGAAGAGCTCTTGAGAGGATCGCCCTCAGGCAATCGCGCCGCAATGCCTTCGATGTCGCCGAGCATCGCCATTTCGTGCTTGAGCAGCTCGGCATGGCGCTCAATCATTGCCTCGTCGCGCCGACGCAGGAATTCGGTCGTCACATGTTGCGATTCCAGAAAGCTCTGGGAGAGCGCCGCAAACCGGTCACGAACGCGAGCGGCCTCGTCCGCATCACCCTGGACCTGCGCCGCGTGGTTCAACCCGACCAGGCAGATCGCGCCGGTCGCAATGACCGCGATGATGCCAAGCAGGCCGATCTTTAATCGCAAGGAGGCACTGAATGTTCGGCTGGCCGGAATCTGCAGCTTGAGCAAGCGCCACAATGGGGTGCGTTTGAACGAGAGCGCGCGAAGTGTGAGAGCTGAGAACAATGCTTTCTTTCCTTAAATGGCGCATGGCTTGCCAATCCTGCGGCCGATGAAAAACTGTAAGACGTGAGACTATCACTCAACGCTAAACATGCCGCTGCCGTTTGTCGGCGACGGCCCAGCTAAGTCTAGGGCGAACTGGCAGACAGACCGATCTGCCAGTGGATTGGGTGCATTTGTGCTCGCCAAGGAGACCATCAGGACGAGCGCACAGGTCAGTTGGGGCTCATCATTCAAGTGGCTCGTTAGCGGCAGCATAGGGGGCCTACGGCGGCTCCACGCGAGGGAAGAACTAGGTTTTTACGGGAACAGGCCGCGTGTTTCCTTGGCACCGCGAACACGCTCGACGCCTATTGCCATGGCCGCGGTGCGATTGAACAGATTTTCGCCTTTGCTTCGCGCCAGGACACGCTCGAAAGCACGATCCAGGAGTTGATACTCCCGGCGCATGACTTCCTCCTCCTCCCAGAACAATCGCTGAAGGTCCTGCACCCATTCAAAGTAACTGACGACAACACCTCCCGAATTGCAGAGAATATCGGGAATGACGAACACCTCGTCCTGGCGTCCTTCCAGAATTCGGTCAGCTTCCGGCGTGGTCGGTCCGTTGGCGCCTTCGGCAAGGATCCGGCAGCGCAGTTTAGCGGCCATTCCAGCGTCGATGACCCGTTCGACGGCAGCCGGAACAAGCACGTCGCACGGCACGGTCAGGATCTCTGCAGGATCCAGAGCGAGCTCATTGGAGTAGCCATCAAGGCTTCCTTGCGAGGCTGCGTGCCGGACCAGTTGTGGTATGTCGAGCCCACGAGGGCGGTAGAGCGCGCCGGTGTGATCGCTGACCGCGATCACTTTCACTCCCATGTTATGCAGCTCAAGCGCGGCGATCGAACCGACGTTTCCAAATCCTTGAACAACCGCCGTTGAGCCATTGAGACGGATTTTGAGCTCGTCTGCAGCGCGCCTGACCAGATGAGCCACACCCCGGCCTGTCGCTTCACGACGGCCGAGCGTTCCACCAGCGCTGACGGGCTTGCCCGTCACGATCTCGGTGACGGTTTGGCCCTGGTACATCGAATAAGTATCCATGAACCAGGCCATGATCTGCTCGTTCGTACCGAGGTCAGGAGCCATAACATCGGTGTGTGGCCCAACGAAGGGGATCATTTCCTGCATATAACGGCGCGAAAGCGCCTCAAGCTCGCGCTTCGACAAGGTCGAGGGGTCGACATTGATGCCGCCCTTGGCCCCGCCATACGGCAATCCGACCAGGGCACATTTCCAGCTCATCCAAATGGCGAGCGCTGCAACTTCGCCGAGGTCGACTGTGGGCGCGAACCTGGTGCCCCCTTTTGTCGGGCCAAGCGTCAAATGATGCTGTACCCGGTAGCCCTCGAACACCGCGGTGGTGCCATCATCCCGGTGAATTGGACACGATACTGTGACAGATCGCTTCGGCAACAACAGGCGCGGTCTCGCATCATCCGGTATGCTCAGGTAATTCGCGATCACCTCGAATTGCTTTACGGCCATCTCAAACACTGGCCCACGATATGCAGTCACGCTAGCTCCTCAAGCTGGATATGAAAAATTGAACGCTCATGCGTCGGGACGCTTTGGGCCCTGAACAGGTGATGCGATTTCGGGACGTGGAGATGGTCGCCGTTACCGCAAGAGCGCAGCTTGCGCTCACGCCGAATAGAGGACCAATGCCACGAAAGCGAGATTGACGAGGGCGGCCACGATCGCCAGCAACCAAGTGGTCGCAGGCGAAATGTCTGGAGTATCTTGCGAGTCTGGGATCCAAAGGGGCGGCGGCGGCATCTCAATGTCTCCGAAAGCTTGCATTACAGCGAATCGAGCAAGCAAGATGAAATTGCCTCATGGCCATCAGGCGAGCCAGTTGTTCAAATCTATGGCGCGGCCGCGCTGATCTTGATCAAGAGTAGAGAGGCTCTGAACCATGTTTAGCTCGTGGCGTTCACATCGCCTTGACGATGTTCTCGGTAACCTTCTTGGCGTCGCCGAGCAGCATCATGGTGTTGTCGCGGTAGAACAACGGGTTGTCGATGCCCGCGTAACCCGAAGCCAGCGAGCGCTTGATGAACATCACCGTTCCGGCCTTCCAGACCTGCAGCACCGGCATGCCGTAGATCGGCGAGGACTTGTCCTCTTCGGCCGCCGGATTGGTCACGTCGTTGGCGCCGATCACGAAGGCGATGTCGGCCTGCGCGAACTCGGAGTTGATGTCCTCGAGCTCGAACACCTCGTCATAGGGCACGTTGGCTTCGGCCAGCAGCACGTTCATGTGGCCGGGCATGCGGCCCGCGACCGGGTGAATGGCGTATTTCACCTCGACGCCTTCCTTCTTCAGGATGTCGGCCATCTCGCGCAGCGCGTGCTGGGCCTGCGCCACCGCCATGCCGTAGCCGGGCACGATGATGACCTTGGAGGCGTTCTTCATGATGAAGGCGGCATCGTCGGCCGAGCCGAGCTTGGCGGGCTTCTGCTCGCCCGTACCGCCGCCGGCCGCAGCGGTCTCACCGCCAAAGCCGCCGAGGATGACCGAGATGAAGGACCGGTTCATCGCATGGCACATGATGTAGGACAGGATCGCGCCCGAGGAGCCGACCAGCGCGCCGGTGATGATCAGCGCGGAATTGCCGAGCGTGAAGCCGATGCCCGCGGCCGCCCAACCCGAATAGGAGTTCAGCATCGAGATCACGACCGGCATGTCGGCGCCGCCGATCGGGATGATCATGAGCACGCCGAGCAGAAGCGCCAGGATGACGTTGAGCCAGAAGAACACCAGGCTGCCGGTGACGACGAGGCCGACGATGCAGGCGACCAGCGCCACCGCGAGGGCGACGTTGATCACGTGGCGGGCCGGCAGGATGATCGGAGCGCCGCTCATGCGCGCCGAGAGCTTGAGGAATGCGATCACCGAGCCGGTGAAGGTCAGCGCGCCGATGGCGACGCCGAGCGACATTTCGACCAGGCTCTGGGTGTGGATATTGCCGGGCGTACCGATGTCGAAAGCCTCGGGCGCGTAGAACGCGCCGGCGGCGACCAGCACCGCGGCCATGCCGACCAGCGAGTGGAAGGCGGCAACCAGCTCCGGCATCGACGTCATCGGCACGCGCCGGGCGATCACCGCGCCGATCGCGGCGCCGATCGCGATGCCGACGATCACCAGCACCCAGGCGAGCCCGTCGGCCGGCGGATGGTTGGCAAGCGTGGTGGCGACCGCGATCGCCATGCCGATCATGCCGAACAAATTGCCCTGGCGCGATGAAGCCGGGCTCGACAACCCGCGCAGCGACAGGATGAACAGCACTCCCGCCACGAGATACAGAAATGCAGAGAGGTTGGCGCTCATCTCAGGTCCCCATTGATCCCATCAGCCCGAGGTGGCCGCTTACTTCGACTTCTTCTTGTACATCGCCAGCATGCGCTGGGTGACAAGGAAGCCGCCGAAGATGTTGATGCAGGCAAAGATCAGCGCGACAAAGCCGAAGGCACGGGCCCAGCCCGAGCCGCTCGAGACATTCGCGACGCCGCCGGCAAGCAGCGCGCCGACCACGATCACCGAGGAGATCGCGTTGGTCACGCTCATCAGCGGCGTGTGCAGCGCCGGCGTCACCGACCACACCACGAAATAGCCGACGAAGACGGCGAGAACGAAGATCGACAGCCGGAAGATGAAGGGGTCGACGACCTGTGCAGCATGCTCCATGGCGGCTCTCCTTAAACCCGATTTAAGATGATTTGGGCTGGAAGTTCGGGTGGATGACGGCGCCGTCTTTCGTCAGCGCCGTGGCCTTGACCAGCTCATCGTCCCAGTTCACGGCGAGCTTCTTCTCTTTCTTGTCGACCATGGTCTCGATGAAGGAGAACAGGTTGCGGGCATAGAGGCTGGAGGCCGAGGCCGCGACGCGGCCGGCGACGTTGGTGTAGCCGACGATCTTGATGCCATCGAGGTCGACGACCTCACCGGCCTTGGCACCCTCGACATTGCCGCCGCGCTCGACGGCGAGATCGACCAGTACCGACCCCGGCTTCATCGACTTGACCATGTCGGCGCTGACGAGCTTCGGCGCCGGCCGGCCCGGGATCAGCGCGGTGGTGATCACGATGTCCTGCTTCTTGATGTGTTCGGCGGTGAGCGCGGCCTGCTTGGCCTGGTACTCCCTAGACATTTCCTTGGCGTAACCACCAGCGGTCTGCGCGTTCTTGAACTCCTCGTCCTCGACGGCGAGGAATTTCGCACCGAGCGATTCCACCTGCTCCTTCGTCGCGGGCCGGACGTCGGTCGCGGTGACCACCGCGCCGAGGCGGCGCGCGGTCGCGATCGCCTGGAGGCCCGCAACGCCGACGCCCATCACGAACACCTTGGCAGCGGGCACGGTGCCGGCCGCGGTCATCATCATCGGAAAGGCGCGGCCGAACGCCTCGGCGCCCTCGATCACGGCGCGGTAACCGGCGAGGTTGGCCTGCGAGGACAGCACGTCCATCACCTGCGCGCGGGTGATGCGCGGCATCAGTTCCATCGCGAAGGCGGAGACGCCGGCATCGGCTATCGTCTTCAGCGCGGCCTCGTTGCCGTAAGGGTCCATGATGGCGATGACGAGCGCGCCGCGCTTGTACTGCGCCAGCTCGGACGCCTCGGGACGCTTCACCTTGATGATGATATCGGCGTCCTTGAGCGCGTCAGTGCTGACGGTGGCGCCGGCCGCGGTGAATTCGGAATCCGGCAGGCCCGACTTGATGCCGGCGCCCGCCTCCACGGCGATTTCGGCGCCCAGCGCCCTAAACTTCTTCACCGTATCAGGCGAAGCGGCGACACGCGGCTCCGACGGATCGATTTCCTTGGCAACGGCGATCTTCATGACACCTCCCGGCGAGCGCCGCCTGTCTTCGTAGCAGTATTCCGAGCGCACCGGCCTGCAGAACGCCCGAATTGGTTCGTAGTGATGACTTGTTCGCACTGGATATAAGGCTCGTTTGGCAGACTCTATCAGATGCCCTGCGCCGTTCTTTGGGGGGGGGGGGGGGGGGGGGGCGCCGA
>NZ_JBPZPT010000006.1:0-199006 GCF_056156565.1 Bradyrhizobium sp. JHI2711 | reverse complement strand
ATGAGGGTGAGCGAGAAGCAAAGCTCGGGCGAGAAATGCCGCGAGGATGCGGAAGCGTGTCTGCAAGCGAAATGCGAATTGAAGAACGGCGCTGCCCACCACACACTCCGTCATTGCGAGCGAAGCGAAGCAATCCAGGAAGGCATCCGCGGAAAGATTCTGGATTGCTTCGCTGCGCTCACGGTGTTGAGGCAGGTGCGCGCCAAAGCTCCGCTCTCGGGCCCGGCTCTGCGCCGCATCGCTTGCGCGCCGCGCTGTGTCCGGGACACGAGAGCAGCTTCGCGCAACCGTCACAGTCTCTAACGCCCACTAACCAACACCTGACTTAAAACTGTCATAATCGCTGAATGGAACCCGCGCCTGCGCGCTTTTTACACGTCGTTAAGCGCGCCTGCATTGGATGCGGCGGGAAAGTGCGTTGGGGACTGCAATGACTGCCGCGAAGAAGATGCCGGGAAAACCGGCCGCCGAAATGTTCGACGACATCCCGGTGCTTCAGCGCAAATGGCGTGCGGCGTTGAAGCCGGGCGAGCGGTTGCCGCGCTACGAGGACGTCATGCTCGGCAGTCTCGGACGGCTCGCCGACCACATCGCGCTCTTGAAGAACGATGGCGTGCTCGAACTGTCGCGCAGCGGACGCTACGTGCAGAAATGGCTCGGCGAGGAGCGCTGGGACATTCCCCTAGCCGAGCTGTCGCCCGATTGCGCCACGGCGCTGTCGGAAGCGGCGGCGAGCGCGCTGGCGGCCGGACGGCCGCACCTGGCGAGCGCGCATTGCGTGCGCGACGGCATGGTCAGGACCTACGACATGCTGGCGCTGCCGACGTCCTCGCGCTGGGGCGCGACGCTGATCGGCGCCTATGTCAACGAGCGCGGCGCGCAATACAATCTCCTCGACGCCATCTTTTCCGCGACCGACGACGCGGTGGTCTCGCTGGCGACGCTGCGCGATGCCGCCGGCAAGCCGTTCGACCTTCAGGTCGTGCACCACAACAAGAGTGCGGGCGAGCTGCTGAAGGTTGCAGGCGCAAGCCTGTTGTGGCGGCGGATCGGCGAAGGCGGCACGCTGCTGGCTTTGCCCGAGGTGATGGAATTCCTGCTCAAGGCCGTTGCGGGCAGCCGCTGCGAGCAGCTCGAGCTGGAGAGCGAGGGGCGCTACCTCAGGCTCAGCGCCACGGCCTTTGCCGACGTGGTCTCGCTGACCATCTCCGATGTCACTGTCCTGAAGCGGCGCGATGCCTCGTTCCGCCTCCTGTTCGACAACAATCCAATGCCGATGTGGGTGTTCGACGCAGAGACCAAGGAGTTCCTCAGCGTCAACGACGCCGCGGTCCAGCACTACGGCTACAGCCGCGCGACCTTCCTGCGCATGAAGCTGCACGAGATATGGCCGGAGGACGAGTGGGACAGCCACGCCGCGGCGCTGGAGCGCCTCGGCGACGCCTACCACTCCTCGCGCAATTGGCGACACCTGCGCGCCGACGGCAGCGAGATCGAGGTGCTCACCTTCGGCCGTCGCGTCGCCTTCGACGAGCGCGACGGCTATCTGGTGGCGGTGGTCGACATCACCGAACGACGCAAGGCCGAAGCGCGCATCGCCTATATGGCGCATCATGACGGGCTCACCGACCTGCCGAACCGCGAACACTTCCAGGAGCGCCTGAAGCAGGCGCTGGACCAGGCCGCGGGAAAACGGGTCGGCGTGCTCTACATCGATCTTGACCTGTTCAAGAACATCAACGATTCCTTCGGTCATCCGGTGGGCGATCGCCTGTTGAAGCAGGTCGCCGAGCGCCTGACCATAGCGGTCCGCGGCACCAATCTCGCCGCGCGGCTCGGCGGCGATGAGTTCGCCGTCATCTTGGCTGCCGACGTCTCGCCGAACGAGGCTAGCGCCTGTGCCTCCCTGCTGATCGACATGCTCAAGGCACCTTACGACGTCGACGGACAGGAGATGGTGATCGGCGCCAGCGTCGGCATCGCGCTGTCCCCGGGCGATGGCACCACGCCGGAAGAGTTGATGCGCAATGCCGACATGGCGCTGTACCGGGCCAAGGCCGACGGCGGCGGCGTGCACCACTTCTTCGAGCGTGAGATGGACCTCCAGGCGCAGAGGCGCCGCGACATGGAGCTGGATCTGCGCCGGGCATTCGCCAACGGCGAGTTCGAGCTGCACTATCAACCGCTGGTGTCGATCGCCTCCGACCGCATCTCCGGCTTCGAGTCGCTGCTGCGCTGGCGTCATCCGGACAAGGGCATGATCTCGCCCGCGGAGTTCATACCCGTCGCCGAAGACATCGGCCTGATCACCCAGCTCGGCGAATGGGTGCTGCGCGAAGCCTGCACCGAGGCGGTGAAATGGCCCGTCGACGTCAAGGTCGCCGTCAACCTGTCGCCGGCACAATTCCGCAGCCGCAACCTGGTCCAGGTCGTGATCTCGGCCCTGGCGCAGTCCGGCCTGTCGCCGAAGCGGCTCGAGCTCGAGATCACCGAGTCGATTTTCCTGGCCGAGACCGACGCCAATGTCGCCACCTTGCACCAGTTGCGCGAGCTCGGCGTCGGCATTTCCATGGACGATTTCGGCACCGGCTATTCCAGCCTGAGCTATCTCCGCAGCTTTCCGTTCGACAAGATCAAGATCGACCGCTCCTTCGTCAAGGATCTGGCTGAGCGGCCCGACTGCGGTGCGATCGTGCGCGCGATCTCGGGTTTGGGGCGCAGCCTCAACATCACCACGACCGCGGAGGGCGTGGAGACCGAGGATCAGCTCGACTGGCTGCGCGCCGAAGGCTGCAACGAGGTGCAGGGATTTCTGTTCAGCGCCGCGCGGCCGGCGGCCGAGCTCGGAAAGCTCCTCGCCGATTTCGGCCAGCGCACCTCACGGGCGGCGTAACGCGGGCGGATAGCAATCGTAGACCAGCGCCTTGAACGCGGGGGTGATGCGGCCGCGCTCGTTCTGGGTCTGCTGCATCATGACGTAGACCATGTCGAGCTTGGGATCGACGCCGAAATAGGTGCCGCTCCCCGAGTCCCATTTCAATTCGCCGAGCGAGCCCGGCGGCGGCGGTTTTGCATTGCCGGGATCGGTGCGCACCGCAAGGCCGTAGCCGTAGCCGAAGCCGTCGCCTGGAAAATAGAAATAGTCGCGTCCGACGCCGGAGCCCGGCCCGATCTGATCGGTCGTCATGGCCTTGAACGCGGCGGGGCTGAGATAGCGCCTGCCCTCGAGCTCGCCGCCGTTGAGCAGCATCTGCGAGAAGCGCTGATAGTCGGTGATGGTCGAGAGGAGGCCGCCGCCGCCCGACTGCCATTCTGGATGGTCCAGGCGGTCGCGCTCGCCGGCGAGCAGGATTGAGTCGCTCGGCAGCGGCCGCGCCATCCGCGCCAGCTCGTCCTCGGTCGCGAGCGTAAATTTGGTGCTGTTCATGCCGAGCGGATCGAAGATGCGGGCTTTCAGGAAGTCGTACAGCGTCTGGCCCGAGATGATCTCGATGACGCTGCCGAGCACGTCGGTGGAATGGCCGTAGCGCCACAGCGTTCCGGGCTGCCGCGCCAGCGGCAGCTTGGCGATGCGATCGGCGAATTCCCTGTTGTCGAAATGGCCCGCGAAAATGTTGGCCATCTTGTAGGCGTGCTCGACCCATTCGCTGCCGATGTAATCGTAGCTGATGCCCGAAGTATGCCGCAGCAGATCCTCGATGTTGACGGGGCGGTCCGGTGGGTCGAGGTCCAGCTCGACCGTGCCGCTGGGCAGGGTCACCTCGCGGCCCACCTTGGTCCCGGCGAACAGCGGGACGTATTTCGAGACGGGGTCGGTCAGCGCGAGCTTGCCCTCGTCGATCAGCATCATCGCGCCAAGGCACGTGATCGGCTTGGTCATGGAATGGATGGCGAAGATCGTGTCCGGCGTCATCGCGACGCCGCTCCTGGTGTCGCGCACGCCGAAGCACTTCAGGTAGACCGGCTTGCCGTGCTGCTGAACGAGGATCACCGCGCCCGGCAGCCGGCCGCTTGCCACCTCATTGTCGAAGTACGCCGTGATGCGGTCGAGGCCGTCGGGCGAGGGGGCGGGGATGTCCGCGGCCCGGCTTCGCGCCATCGTGCCGGCGAGCATCGCGGCCCCGACCAGAAATTCACGGCGTCTCATCCGCACCTTCCTCCCTCGGCGGGATCAAAGCCGCAAGAGGCTCGATGCGTCAACACAACATCGATTAAAATCGCGTCACGATGTCCGAAAGTGACGGGCGCGGACGGTCCTCGTTCGGCTTGGTCGGCGTGCCGATATGAATGAAGCCGGCGAGCTTCTCATCCGGCTTGAGGCCGAGGCCGTCGAGCACGTCGCGGTCGAAAGAAAACCAGCCGGTCAGCCAGCAGGCGCCGTAGCCGAGTGCGGTGGCGGCGGTGACGATGTTCATGGCGCTGGCGCCCGCCGACAATTCCTGCTCGAACGCCGGCACCTTCGGATGCGGCTTGGTGAAGCTGACGATGCCGATCACCAGCGGTGCGTCCATTAGGCGCTTGCGCTCGGTCTCGACGTCGGCCGCCGGTGCCCCCGGATTCTTCCTGGCGAAGACCCGCGCGATCACCTCGCCGGCACGTAGCCGGGCCTCGCCCTCGAAGATGATGAAGCGCCAGGGCGCGAGCTTGCCGTGATCGGGCACGCGCGCCCCGATGGTGAGGATGGTCTCGAGCTCGGCCGCCGACGGGCCGGGCCCCGTCATCTCGCGCGGCTTGACCGAGCGGCGGGTCTTCAGGAGTTCGATGGCATCGGGCACTGCGATATCCTCTTCAAATGGTCGGCGGGCGTGCCATGCCGAGATAAGCATGCACGCCCGCAACCGGAAGCGAATTTAGATCGATTTCAGGGCTCAGACGGCGCCGCGCGCCCGCTTCACGTCCGGCGGCGTCGCCTCGTCGACCAGGGCGGCGATCGCCTCGGCCGTGGTCATCACTTTCTGGCCGTCGCTGCCGAGCCGGCGGACCGAGACGGAGTGCGTCTCGGCCTCTTTCTTGCCGACCACGAGCAGGGCCGGGATCTTGGCCAGCGAGTGCTCACGGACCTTGTAGTTGATCTTTTCGTTGCGCAGGTCGATCTCGACCCGAAGCCCGGCGCGCCGCGCCTGCTCCAGCACCACCTTGGCGTATTCGTCGCCTTCCGAGGTGATGGTGGTGACAACCGCCTGCACCGGCGAGAGCCAGAGCGGGAAGTTGCCGGCATAGTGCTCGATCAGGATGCCGATATAGCGCTCCATCGAGCCGCAGATCGCGCGGTGCACCATCACCGGCGGTTTCTTGCCGCCGTCATGGTCGATGTAGAAGGCGCCGAACCGCTCCGGCAGGTTGAAGTCGACCTGTGTGGTGCCGCACTGCCAGTCGCGACCGATGGCATCGCGCAGAACGTATTCGAACTTCGGCCCATAGAACGCGCCTTCGCCCGGATTGATCTCGGTCTTGATGTGATTGTTCTGCGACTGGATCTCGCGCAGCACCGTCGCCATCACGCGCTCGGCGTGATCCCACATCGCATCGGTGCCGACGCGTTTCTCCGGCCGGGTCGAGAGCTTCACCGTGAGGTCGCCGGTGAAGCCGAAATCGGCATAGGTCGACAGGATCAGATCGTTGATCTTCAGGCACTCCTCGGCGAGCTGATCCTCGGTGCAGAAGATGTGCGCGTCGTCCTGGGTGAAGCCGCGCACGCGCATCAGGCCGTGCATGGCGCCGGAGGGCTCGTAGCGGTGCACCACGCCGAACTCGGCGAGGCGCAAGGGCAGGTCCCGATAGCTCTTCAGGCCGTGCTTGAAGATCTGGACGTGGCCAGGGCAGTTCATCGGCTTGAGCGCAAACCAGCGCTTGTCCTCGGCCTCGTCGCCGGCCGATTGCGCCGCGAACATGTTCTCGCGATACCAGCCCCAATGGCCCGAGGTCTCCCACAGCACCTTGTCGAGGATCTGCGGCGCGTTGACCTCGTTGTAGTCGCCGGAGAGGCGCCGGCGCATATAGGCGATCAGCTGCTGGAAGATGGTCCAGCCCTTCGGATGCCAGAACACGACGCCCGGACCTTCCTCCTGGAAGTGGAAGAGGTCGAGCTCGCGCCCGAGCTTGCGATGGTCGCGCTTCTCGGCTTCCTCGATCTGCCTCAGGTAAGCGTCGAGGTCCTCCTGCTTGGCGAAGGCCGTGCCATAGATGCGGGTCAGCATCGGGTTGTTGGAATCGCCGCGCCAATAGGCGCCGGCCACCTTCATCAGCTTGAAGGCGCCTCCGACCTTGCCGGTCGAGGTCATGTGCGGACCGCGGCACAGGTCGAACCAGTCGCCCTGGTAGTAGATCTTGATCGGCTCGGTGCCGGGAATGGCGTCGACCAGCTCGACCTTGAAGGCCTCGCCCTTGTCGCGGAACACCTGCTTGGTCTTTTCGCGGTCCCAGACTTCCTTGGTGAAAGGCTTGTCGCGCGCGATGATCTCGCGCATCTTCTTCTCGATCGCGGCAAAGTCTTCCGGCGTGAACGGCTCGTTGCGGAAGAAGTCGTAATAGAAGCCGTTCTCGATCACGGGGCCGATCGTGACCTGGGTTCCCGGCCACAGCGTCTGCACCGCTTCCGCCAGCACGTGTGCGCAGTCGTGCCGGATCAATTCGAGCGCGCGCGGGTCGTCGCGATTGACGAGCTCGATTCCAGCGTCGGCCTCGATCGGATCGTTGAGATCGGCAAGCGTGCCGTCGAGCGCCATGGCGACCGTGCGCTTGGCCAGCGACGGCGAGATGCCCTTGGCGATATCGAGGCCGGTGATGCCCTTGTCGAACTGGCGCTTGGCGCCGTCGGGGAAGGTGAGGGTGACTTTGGCGGCGGGGGTCACGGGCTTCAAATTGGAGAGGCTGTACTGGAAGCCGGACTCGGATTTGGGCTGGTCGGACATTGCTTTTCTCCTGGGGCTCACTCCTGCGAACGAGCGCAGGTAAGCGGGAACGAGCGATATATCAGGCGATTCGGCCTGCGCAATCCGGCATTTCCAAGAAAGTGGCGCGCAAAACCCGGGGCGGAGCCAGCAACTATTTCACGTTGTACCCTTTAACCGGTCGCAGGCCGCCGCTACATGCGTTTGCATGAAAAGCGCCCCAGCCGCCGGCCGTTTCGCGCCAACCGCCCTGATGCTCGGCAATCTCGTGACCGGCTGCTCGGTGTTGGCACCGGCGGGCATGCTGCCGGAATTGTCGGCGGGGCTCGGGATCAGCATCCACGCGGCCGGGCTCCTGATCACCTTCGGCGCGGTGACGCTGTGCGTCGGCTCGCCGCTGACGGCGTGGCTGACCAGCCGCATCGAACGGCGGATCCTGCTCGCCACGACACTGGCGGTGCTCGCACTCGGCAATCTCGCCTCCGCGCTTGCGCCCGATTGCACCAGCCTGCTGATCATTCGGCTCGCGATGCTCGCAGTCGGCTCGCTCTATACGCCGCAGGCCGCCGGCACGGCTGCGCTGATCGTGCCGGCGGAACGGCGCGGCAGCACCATTGCGTACCTCTTCCTCGGCTGGTCGCTCGCAGCCGCCATCGGCCTGCCGCTGATCACCTTTATCGCCAGCCGTTACGGCTGGCGCGCGGCCTATGGCGGGGTCGGCGCGCTCGGCTGCGTCAGCTTGCTGCTGTTGCTGCTGCGCCTGCCGGCGGGCCTGCAGGGCGCACCGGTCGATCTGAAGACATGGGCCGCCGTCGGCCGAAGCAGGACGATCCTGCTGCTGCTCGCGATCACGATGCTGCAAATGTCGGGGCAGTTCGTCGTGTTCACCTATATGGGCCCGCTGCTCAACAAGCTCACCGGCGCCGGTCCCGATGCGATCGGCTCGGTCTTCGCGCTGTACGGGATCTGCGGCTTCCTCGGCGTCGTCGTCGCCACCCGCATCGTCGACACTGCAGGGCCCTATCGCACCTCGTTGCTGTTCACCTGCCTGCTGCTTGCCGGGATGAGCGGGTGGGCCCTCGGCGCCGGCTCGCTCGTCATGATGGCGGGCGCGGTGACGATCTGGGGCCTTGGCTTCGCCTCGACCAACTCGATGCAGCAGGTGCGGCTGGTCGCGGCTGCGCCGCCGCTGGCATCGGCCACCGTCGCGCTCAACACGTCGGTTCTCTATATCGGCCAGGCGGTCGGCTCCGCCGTCGGCGGGTTGCTGTTTGCCCGCGAACTTCTGCACGCGCTCGGCTTCGTCGCGGTCGGTTTCGTCGTGCTGGCGTTGATCCTGGTGGTCGTGACCCGGCCCCGGCGGGCGGCTGCCGCCACCGCCTGAACGCAGCAGGTCGTGCGCGCAAGGCGCTTGGCAAACCTCGCGCGGGAGCGGTAGAAGGCCGGCGTGGGGATCAAAGAGAGTTGACTGAGATGAGGATGATTCTGGCGGTTGCCGCGGTGCTCTATTCAGCCTCCGCATTTGCGCAGACCGAGAAGCCACCCATGGTGGGGGACAAGCCGCTGGTGCAGGTCAAGCCGAAAGGCGCCAAGGAGGCTGTCGCCGCTCCAAAGGGCAAGCCGCAATCGATCGCGGTCCGCCTCCAGACCTGCCTCGAAATCGACGACGGCACCAAGGATCGCCTCAACTGCTACGACGCGGTGATCCCGCCGGCGCCGAAGCCGAAGCCGGCCAAGGCCAAGGGCTATGCCGACTGCCGCTTCTTCAAGGAAGAGGACGAGCGGCTGGCCTGCTTCAACGGCTTTGCCGAGAGCATTCCGAAGCTGCCCAGGAACTGATATTGGGAACTGATATCCCGGCTAGGGATTTGTGGAGGCGACGCGCGTCAGCGCGAGCGACGGCGTCGCCGCCATCTTCACCAGCACGTCCTTGAGCGGATCGCGCGTCCAAGCGCGCGTGACGTAGTCGCGATGGGTGATGCCCTCGCCGGTCTCCACGAACACCACGCTGCCGGGTCGTAGCGGCCCGTCCATGTCCTCGGCGACGCTGATGCCCTTCTGGCGGAGCATGCTCATCAGCTCGCGGTCGCGCCGCGCGGTGTGGCGGGTGTAGGCGCTGACGAAGAAGCCGGAACGGTGGTTCTCGATCCAGGACGCGAATTTGTCCATCTCGCCATAGACGGCATCGAGCAGCACCACGCCGCGCACGCGGTCGCTGATGCCGCCGACCTCGAGGCTCCAGGCCGTCGGCAGGAAGCCGCCGCTATAGCCGACGATCACGATCGGCATGTTGGCGAAGGCGCGCGCGCTGTTGGGATCGCCGGTGAGGCGCGCAAGATGGTCGGCCGATTCCGCCATGAAGCGCTTGAAGCCGCCCGGCTGCCAGAATTTTCCGGCGCTGGAATCGGCGGCGTCGACCGCCATCTGCGGCGCGAGCAGGATCGCGTTGGCGCCGGAATCGGTGACCTGTTTCGGCACCATCTGCCGGTCGCGGACGTCGCGCTCGAGCGTTGCGCCATTGCCGTGGAAGAACACCACGATCACGCCCGGCTTGCGCAGGTCGAAATGCTCGGGCACGTGCACCAGCACGCGGCTGTCGCTGTAGGTCTCGTCCTGCCAGTAGACGCGGCCGGAATAGCTGCGGTGGCCGCGGCGGTCGCCCTTGGAGATGTTGAGGAAGGGCGCGTCGGAGGCGGGGTTGTTGCCGAAATAGGGAAAGGCCGACGACTTCATGCTGACGAGTGTCGTCAGATCCTCGCGGGCGGGGCGCTTGTACGGCACTTGCGGCTCGAGCGAGGCCACCTTGTAGGACGCCTGCTCCGGCTGAGACTGCACGGCGCGCTTGGGCGAGAAGTCCGACATCTGCCGCTGCAGGAAGCTCTCACTCGCCGAGGGAAAGCGCTCCCTGAACTGCGGGGCAGGGAAGCGGTCCTCGAACGTGTCGCCGCTTGCCAGGTGCGCGTTCGAGCTCTGCGAATTGGTCTTGGCGACCACCTGGACATTCGCCTGGGAGTTCGCCGCCAGCGCCGCCGGATCCGGCGCCTTGCCGCATTGAACCAGCGTCAGCGACAACGGCACCATGACTGAGATTAGAGCGGCCCGGAGCGCACGATCATGCCGACCGGACATTGTCCGATCGGCACGATCATCAGCTCTCAATTTAGGAGCGGCCCCGGCCATCCACCCATGACCCCAAAGTCACGACCCAAGTCTTACGTCCCAGGTCACACGTCCAAGTCACACGTCCATCGGCAAACTTGAAACAATTGAGCCGACTGGCGTTTAGGCGACGTTAAGCGTCCGGAGAAACTTCCCCACATCCGGAACGCTCGAAAGGACCATGCAATCGTGTCCTGATTGTGGGGGAGCGGAACGGACAATCCCGGGTGCATCCAGAGACATCGTCCAAAGAAGCGCCTAAGCGGTGGTCAGGTACCTACCTCCGTTGCCTCATTTAACCCTTGTTAACCCTGCTTGAATTGACTGGGCCAAAGTGCACGATCGGCCCATTAGGCGAAGCGCCTGAGGTTAAGGACCCCGATGACGGCATCAGATGCGGGTACCCCGCCCTGGACGGACCGGCTGACCGGGAGGGGGGCCGGGGTCTCCGTTCCGGTCGCCACCGCCATCGTCGTCGCCGACATGATCGGGGTCGGCGTCTTCACCAGCCTCGGCTTCCAGGTCAAGGACATCCCGTCCGGCTTCTCGATCCTGCTGCTCTGGACGGTCGGCGGCGTCGTCGCGCTGTGCGGTGTGTTCGCGTACAGCGAGTTGGGCGCGATGTTTCCGCGCTCGAGCGGCGAGTACAATTTCCTCGGCCGTGCCTATCACCCGGCCTTCGGCTTCCTCGCCGGCTGGGTGTCGGCCACGGTCGGCTTCGCGGCGCCGGTCGCGCTCGCCGCGATGGCGTTCGGGGAATATGCCAAGTCGGTCGTACCCGATCTGCCGGCGATTCCGCTCGCCATCGGCGTGGTGTGGCTGGTTTCGCTGGTGCAACTGACCGGCGTCAGGCACTCATCCACGTTCCAGTTGATCTCGACCGTCCTCAAGGTCGTGCTGATCGTCGCCTTCCTGGTCGCCGGCTTCGTCATCGCCGTGCCGCAGCCGATCAGCTTCACGCCGCAGCCCGGCGATATCGCCCATATCGTCAGCGCGCCGTTCGCCATCGGGCTCGTCTTCGTGATGTATTCGTTCTCGGGCTGGAATGCCGCCACCTACATCATCGGCGAGATGAAGACGCCGCAGCGGAACTTGCCGCGTGCGCTGCTCGCGGGCACGCTGATCGTGCTCGTGCTGTATGTCGCGCTGAACGCGGTATTTCTCCATTCGACGCCGGTCAGCGCGCTCGCCGGCCAGCTCGACGTCGCCAGTGTCGCCGGCACCGCCATCTTCGGCAGTCTCGGCGGTCGGATCGTCGGCGCCATGATTTGCTTCGGTCTGATCTCTTCGATCAGTGCGATGATGTGGATCGGCCCGCGCGTGATGATGACGATGGGAGAGGACATTCCCGCCTTGCGCGTTTTCTCCAAGCGGTCGGTGAGCGGCGCGCCGGCCTATGCCATCCTGTTCCAACTGGCCATCGCCAATCTTCTGCTGTTCACGCGCAGCTTCGAGGCGGTGCTCGATTTCATCCAGTTCGCGCTGTTGTTCTGCTCGTTCTTCACGGTCGCCGGCGTCATCAAGCTGCGGATCACCGATCCCGATCTGCCGCGGCCCTATCGCGCCTGGGGATACCCGTTCACGCCGCTCGTGTTTCTGCTCGTGACCGCGTTCATGATGTACTACCTTCTGACGGAGCGGCCGCTTCAGTCGCTGTCGGGAATGCTCGTCATGCTCTCCGGCCTTTTGATTTACGCTGTTTTCCGCAGGCGGCCCGTCGTCGCTGCCGCATCACCGCATCGCGAATAGACATGCTCCGCCCCCTGAGAATTGCGGCCGTTGCTTTCGTCCTCCTGGCTGCGGCCGTCTCGTCCGCGCGTGCCGCAGACGTCACCTTCGATGACACGGCGCGCTTCCTTGCGGGCATGCAGCCTTCGGCGGACTCGCCGCTGGTGCCGCTCACCAGGGACCCGGCCTGGCAGCGTCACGCCAAATTCTTCGACGGCGCCTTCGCTCAGCTCGAGCAGCGTCAGCTCTCGAAGATCCGCAGCTGGGCCGACCTCAATCTGGCCGCGCCCCGACCGACCATGTTCTATTTGTTCAGCGGCCCCGATTTCCTCTACGCCAACACCTTCTATCCCAAAGCCAGCACCTACGTGCTCGGCGCGCTGGAGCCGGTCGGCGCGGTGCCCGATTTGACGCGGCTGCCGCGCGGTTCGGTCGGCGCTGCGCTCTATAACGTCGAACGCTCGCTTGGCTCGATCCTGAGCTTCTCGTTCTTCATCACCAAGCAGATGAAGGTCGACCTGAGCGCCAACCAGGTCAACGGCACCCTGCCGATTCTCTATGTCTTCCTCGCCCGCTCCGGCAAGACCATCCGCAACGTCGAGATGGTCGCGCTCGACGACAAGGGCGGGCTACATGTCGGCGGCGACAATCCCGGACGGAACGCGACGCGCGGCGTCCGCATCAGCTTTGCCGGCAGCGACGGGGAAGCGCGTACGCTGTATTATTTCGCGACCGACCTCTCAAATTCCGGCGCACGTGCCACGGGCTTCCTGAAATTCTGCGAGACGCTCGGGCCCGGCAACAGCCTGCTCAAGAGTGCGTCCTACCTGTTGCACTCCGGCAATTTCACCGTCGCGCGCGACTGGTTGCTCGCCAACAGCGCCACCATCATACAGGACGATTCCGGCATTCCGCTTGCGAACTACAATGCGCGGCAATGGCGGTTCTTCCCGTTCGGCCGCTATCTCGGCCCCATCGACGAATTCCCCGGCCGCTACCAGGAGCGCTACGCCGAGCTGTTCACGCGCGCCCAGCCGATCGATTTCGGCGTCGGCTATCGCTGGCGCATGCGTGAATCGAATTTGCTGCTGGCGGTGAAGGTGCCGGGCAGCGAGACCGCACCGGCTGCAGAGACCACTTCGGCCGCCGAGCCGGCGCCAAAGCCGCCGCGCCCGAAGCGGCTACGACCGCCGGAGTCGATCCCTCCGTCACAGGGACGGTTCTACTGGTTCCGGTGACTACCAATGCACGCTCTGGCTCGGCACGATGAACGTCGTCGTGCTCGGCTGTGTTGCAAGGCTCCTCTCAAGATACCAGCCTGAGCCGAGGACGAGCGCAAGCAAAGCGATGATGGCGAGCAGGTCGATGGTTCTTGGATCGTGTGCCCTGTGATCGAGATTCGGACCGGGCTTGACGTGAAAATGCGGGCTGATTTTCCAGCGCATTGTTGTTTCCTCCCGTGGGGAGCATCAAGACAACGCGGGCGGAAAGTCTAAGGTTCCGGTCAGGGCGGCGCTGTTCAGAGCACCGCAGGTCAGGACGCGTTAACTCCGCGCCAGCGGCCATAGCGCCAGGGGAGATACCAGCGTGCGCCTTTGGGCGCCGTGAGAGGCACGTTGTCGATGCCGGACGTGCCGAAGGGATGGCAACGGAGCAGGCGCGCGAGCGTCATCCAGCCGCCGGCCCACAGCCCGAACCGTTCGATTGCCTCATCGCCATAGACGGAGCAGGTCGGCAGGTGCCGGCAATTGTAACCGACCAGAGGTGACAGCGTGTGGCGATACAGCCAGATCAGTGCACGGCCGAATCTGCGCGGCAGCCGGAGCACACCATCGACGGAACTGGAACAGCGCTGGCAGGCTGAATGCTTCATGTGCGTTGTGCTGCGATGTTGAGCGAAGCTTTGCCCGGTTCCGGTGCAGGGAACCATAAGTTGTTGTTTCCACGCCATATTTTGCGTGTTTTTTGGGAGCAGTGCAGCAAGTATCTGTGGACGATCTGTATTCGCCCGGATACCATTTTTATGACGGTCGTGTGTAGAAACATACGCCTGTATGATGGACTCAGGTAGCGCCACCGGGGATTGTTTGGGGACCTTGGGGCTTTGGGGCTTGGGGAAGGAACCAGATTGACACTTCTGAACTCCCTTAAACTTCGCGGCTGGTTGCTGGTGGGAACCGCCGTCTGCGGAGTCGCGCTGGCTGGCGCTGTCGCAACATTCGGATCGTCGGCCCGCGCCGGCGCTGCCCTCGAAGAGCGCAAGCTGCCGATGAAGTTCAGCTGGGTCGCCTGCGAGCCGAACTGCCGCGGCTGGATCAGCGCGGTCGGCATCATCACCGCCGATACGCCCAAAGAATTCGAAGAGTTTTCGCGCGGCCGCCAGCTCGGCGGCGCCACCGTAGTGCTCGATTCCAGCGGCGGCTCCGTCAATGACGCGATCACGCTCGGCCGGCGCTTCCGCAATCTCGGGCTTTTGACCACGGTCGGCGTGAGCCTCCGCGGCGGACCGTCGACACGGCCGGCCGTCGCGCCGGAAGCGTATTGCGAATCCATGTGCGCCTTCCTGCTGCTGGCCGGCAAGAAGCGTTACGTGCCGGAAGCCGCTCATGTCCGGGTTCACCAGATCTGGATGGGCGACCGCGCCGATGATGCCAAGGCGGCGAGCTATAGCGCGCAGGACCTGATGATCGTGGAGCGCGACATCGGGCGCCTCGCCAAATACACCTTCGATATGGGTGGCGCCGGGGATCTGTTGTCGCTTGCGCTCAGCGTCCCGCCTTGGGAGGACCTGCACGAGCTCGATGCCGGCGAGCTCAAGCTCACCAATCTGGTTACGACCGATCTCGTGGCTGACGTGCTCCCGCACGTGGATATCTCGGCGCCGGCAATGGCGGAGCTTGCACCGAAGACGCAGGCGAGGTTCGGCGCGGAACCGGAGCAGGCTTCCAAGTCGACCAAGACGGCGGAAGCCCTGGTGCCGACCGGTAGTGTTGCCACACCGGCTGCTGCGGCGGCGCCGAAGTAAGCTCTTAAATCTCGGTAGTCATCCCGGGGCGCGCGTCAGCGAGAACCTTGGTGAGCAAGTGCGTACCTGGGGTGCGCAAGTTCGCCCGGAATGACGGAGAGGGGGTCAGCCTTGCGCTGCGGCCGGCTGCTTGGTTCTGGCCTCGATCTGGCCGATGGCATCAACCACGGCATCGAAGGTGAGAAGCGTCGAGGCATGGCGCGCCTTGTAGTCGCGGACCGGCTCGAGGAACTTGATCTCCTCCCATTTTCCTTGAGGAGGCGCACCATTCTCCTTCAGCATCTTGCGAACGGTTTCGCGTAACTCACGGAGTTCGCTCGCAGTCGAGCCGACCACGTGACTTGCCATGATGGATGAAGAGGCCTGGCCCAAAGCGCAGGCCTTCACGTCATGGGCGAAGTCGGTGACGGTATCCCCGTTCATCTTAAGATCGACCTTCACGGTCGAGCCGCACAGCTTGGAATGGGCGGTGGCGGAGGCATCGGGGTCCGCCAACCGTCCGAGCCGCGGAATATTCCCGGCCAGCTCGATGATCCGCTTGTTGTAAATGTCGTTCAGCATGTGATGGAGTCCAACGCGTCCACACCCGCTTCCAGGCCGGATCGGCCTTGGCGGGCGCCGCCCACGGTCCTATATAGGGGCGGAACTGGTGGAAAAACAGTCCAGCGGAGCGGTGGTGGTGATCCAGATCTGCGCTGCCGGCTTGTGACCTTGGGACTTTTGCACCGAAACTGTTCTGTTCAGGCGTCCGGCGGCTTGGCCGACCCGTCTGCCGGTGACACTCCGGCCGTTAGGCCGTCGAACGGAGAAGATATGGACGCTGCAATCAAATCCATCCGCCCGGGCAAGCCCTCCGACCGGCAGCCCGAAAACCGCCCGGCCGAGCTTGATCCTGCCGAATTCCTCGCGGCCGCCGTCCGCGCCGACCAGCCGCGTCCCGCGCGCGCCGAGGCGGAAGCGGCGGTGAAGACGCTGCTCGCCTATATCGGCGAGAACACCGAGCGCGAGGGCCTGCTCGACACGCCGCGCCGCGTCGTCGAGGCTTTCGACGAGCTCTATCAGGGCTACCACCAGTGCCCGGCCGAGGTGCTCGACCGCACCTTCGGCGAGACGGCGGGCTATGACGATTTCGTCCTGGTGCGCGACATCGAGTTCACCTCGCAATGCGAGCACCACATGATGCCGTTCTACGGCAAGGCGCACATCGCCTATACGCCGGTGGAGCGCGTCGTCGGCCTGTCCAAGCTGGCCCGCCTGACCGACATTTTCGCCCGCCGGCTCCAGACCCAGGAGCACCTGACCGCGCAGATCGCCGCCGCGATCGACGAGGTCCTCAAGCCTCGCGGCGTTGCCGTGCTGATCGAGGCCGAGCATACCTGCATGTCGGTGCGCGGCGTCGCCAAGCATGGCGCCTCTACTTTCACCAGCCGCTTCACCGGCATGTTCCGCGACAATCCGGCGGAGCAGGCCCGTTTCCTGTCCCTGGTGCGAGGCACGACGCGCTGACCTCGCGACAAACCGGCGAGAGTTGCTGTGTCCGCTCATTCCCATGAGATCGAGGAGGGCCTCGCCTTCCTGCCCAGATTTGATGCCGCTGGCCTCGTGACGGTCGTCGCCACCGACGTCGCCACCGGCGACGTGCTGATGGTCGCGCACATGAACGAGGAGGCGCTGCGCAAGACCATTGCGACCGGCGAAGCCTGGTATTTCAGCCGCTCGCGCAATGCGTTGTGGCGAAAAGGTGAGACGTCGGGTCAGACCCAGCGCGTGGTCGAGATGCGCACCGATTGCGATCAGGATGCGGTCTGGATCCGCATCGAGCAGATCGGCGCGGCCTGCCATACCGGCCGGCGGTCGTGCTTCTACCGCAAGGTCGAGGCCGAGGGCGGGGGAGCGAGATTGGTCTTCACTGAGGCGGACCGGCTGTTCGATCCAGACGCGGTCTACAAGAAATAGCTCGCTGTCATTCCGGGGCGCGCGGAGTGCGAACCCGGAATCCATCGCAAGGCATCACGCGCAGCTCAATGGATCCCGGGCTCATCGCTTCGCGATGCCCCGGAATGACGCGGAGCATCAATTAACCCCGCATTAACCATAGCTGTCCCACGGTGACGCGCAGGGCTCCGAATTGCCGGCGCCGCACAACGCCGCACGGGGCGGGCACTTCATTATGTCGGTCGACAATTTCAGTGCGACGCAGGCGGCCGGTCTCGACCCCTCGCGCGCGCGTGTCGCCGGTGCGATCAAGCAGGCCTCGAACGTCACAGGCGTCAGCTTCCAGTACATGCTGACCACGGCCAAGATGGAATCGGACTTCAATCCGACGGCCGCCGCCACCACCTCGTCCGCGCAGGGGCTCTACCAGTTCATCGACCAGACCTGGCTCGGCACGGTGAAGGAAGCGGGTGCCCAGCTCGGCTATGGCAGCTACGCCGACGCCATCACCAGGACGTCATCGGGGACCTACACCGTCGACGATCCCGTCAAGAAGCGGTCGATCATGAAGCTGCGCGACGATCCCGAAGCCGCTTCCGCCATGGCCGCGGCGCTGACGCAGTCGAACAGCTTCAAGCTAACCGGCCTGCTCGGGCGCAGGCCGAGCGACAGCGAACTCTACATGGCCCATTTCATGGGCGTCCGCGGCGCGGCGAAATTGATCGCCAATGCCGAGGACAATCCGCAAGCCGTCGGCGCGCGGCTGTTTCCCAACGCGGCGGCGGCCAACCGCCCGATCTTCTACGCCAAGGACGGCCGCGCCCGCAGCGTCTCCGAGGTCTATTCGGTGCTGGACGCCCGCTATGCCAGCGCCGCGAATTCGAAGGTGACCCGCAGCGCGATGGCGATGTATGGCGCCACGCCCTCGACCACGCAGGTCGCGAGCGCCAATGCGGTGGTGCCCACAGCGCCTGTCGTGGACAACGCCGCCTATCTCCAGACCTTCCCGAATACCCGCAACGTGACGCCCGTCAGCGCGAGTTCGTCGACACATGTCGCGGACAATGCGACGGGCACGCCGGTGTTTCGTTCGATCTATCAACCCGGCGATGCCACGCAGCCGGTCTCGACCACGGTGCAGAAACTATGGGGCAACAGTGCCTCGCTCACCTCGGTCGCATCGGCAACGCCCGACGTGCGGCCGCCGCAACCGCTCGATCTCTTCAGCGATCGCAGCGGCACGTTCTCGAGCTAGCTTCGCTCTTGCTCCGGACGCCGCGTTACGTCCGTGCACAAGATCGAGACTGTGTGCGCAGCTGCGTCAACACCGTCATTGCGAGCGCAGCGAAGCAATCCAGAATCTCTCCGCGGATACAGTCCTGTATTGCTTCGCTGCGCTCGCAATGACGGAGGATCAGCGAGAGCTCGTCGCGTGTGCCGCGCGTGGCGGCTTTGTTCCCTTAACAAATCATCAACAAAACCAGCCAGTTATGGTGAACGCTTTGTTAAGCGTCGTGGTTTATTTTGTGTTGCAGGTGACGAGCGTCATCGTTTTTCGTTTGTTGTGTAAGCCGGAAGCAGCATGATTGTTCGGCAGTTCATTCATTGGATCAGGACGGCACCCGCAGGCGAGCGGGCCGAGGCAACACGGGCGCTGGCCCGGGCCTGGCTGATCTCGGACCTTTCTGCAGACGATCGCATCGCCGCCGAAGGCGCGCTTCTGATGCTGCTTGACGATGCCTCGCCGCTGGTGCGGCAGGCGATGGCTGAAGCTTTTGCCCGCAGCCTCGATGCGCCGGCCGCAATCGTGCGGGCGCTGTCGGCCGATCAGCCGACGGTCGCGCTGCCGGTGCTCGAACATTCCCCGCTCTTGATCGACGCCGATCTCGTCGACATCGTCGCGACCGGCGGCGAGGAGGTGCAATGCGCAGTCGCGCGCCGCATCGCATTGCCGGTGTCGGTGTGCGCCGCGATCGCCGAAGTCGGCTGCGCGGCTGCCGCGCTGGAGCTGATCGAGAATCCCCATGCCGAGCTCGCCCCGTTCTCCTGGGACCGGATCGTCGAGCGTCATGGCCATCTAGCCGCGATCCGCGAGGCGATGCTGGTGCTGGAGGATCTGCCGGCTGCAACGCGTGCTGCGCTGGTGGCAAAGCTCTCCGAGACGCTGGCGCAATTCGTCGTGGCGCGGAACTGGCTGAGCGCCGACCGCGCCGACCGCATCACCATCGAGGCGCGCGACCGCTCCACCATGAACATCGCGGCGCGCTCGCGCGGCGATGACATGCAGGGCCTGGTCCGGCATTTGCGCATCACCGGCCAGCTGACCGCGGGCTTGATCCTGCGCGCATTGCTGTCGGGCAATCTGGACTTGTTCGACGCGGCACTCGCCGAACTCGCCGATCTGCCGCTGGCGCGCGTCTCGGCGCTGCTGCACGAGCGCGGCGGCAACAGCGTGCACGCGCTGCTCCGTCGCGCCGGGCTTCCGGAGGCGACGTTTGCGGCGTTCCAGGTCGCGCTCGATGCCTGCCACGAGCAGGGCTTCGTCGACAGCGACGACGGCGCGGTGCGGCTGCGCCGGCGCATGGTCGAACGCGTGCTCACCCATTGCGAATCCGATCGCGGCGCCACCGAGCCACTCATGGTCCTGCTGCGACGCTTCGCCACCGAGTCCGCGCGCGAAGAGGCACGGCTGTTCTGCGACGAGATTGTCGCGGATGATGTGGTCGATCCGGTCTATGACGATCTGATTGCGGCGTAGTTCGAAGCTCGCGACAAGGCGGGCCGGAAGAGACAGGCTCCGTCATTGCGAGCGCAGCGAAGCAATCCAGAATCCCTCCACGGGGACAGTCTGGATTGCCTCGCTGCGCTCGCAATGACGAGAGAGAGTGAAGCCTTATTCCGCCGGCGCAATGCTCGGCGCCAGGATCACCTCGAGATGCTCGGGGCGGTCGCGGTTGACGTGGGCAAGATAATCGTCGGCGACCTTGCGCAGGCGGCGGCTGAGCTCGGCCGAGACGCTGATCCTGTCCAGCCTGGTGTTCTCGTGCACTATGGCGAGAATGGCGTTGATGTGGTGCGTGAACAGCTCGGCCGGCACCTTTTCCAGGTCAGGCGCGTGCTCGATGACGCGGCACAGGCTTTCGGCGATGCCTGCGGCTGAAGGAAAGCCGAACGTCGCCGCATCGCCCTTGATGTCATGCGCGGCGTGAAACAGCTCGTCGCGCAGTTTCTTCGTGAAGCCGTCCTTCTGCACGGCGGTCCAGGCGGCGGACAGTCGCTGGACCTCGATCACCATCCAGTCCTTGAACTCGCCGGAGAGGCGCGCGAGCGCCTGCTCGGCGCGGCCGACCGGGTCGTCCAGGTCTTTTTCTTCGACGCGGCGCAGGACCTTGCGCAGCGGATTGGGCTGCGTGATGACTTGGTGCGTGGCGAAGGCCTTGACCTCGATGTCCTTTGCGCTGTTCTTCGCCATGATGCCTGCCTCGTCTGAAGCGGTTGCGCTAGATGGTGGAGCGGGCCTTGTCGAGCAGCGAGGGCTGCTGCAGCACCTCGTGCTTTTCGCCGACGCGGCGCTCCGGGCCCATATAGGCGGAGTTGGTGTTGCGGCGCCGGTCGGGGCCGAAATAGGTCTTGGTCTTGATGAAGGGGCGGGGATTGGCGACGACGTTGAGGATGCGCTGATAGAGCCCCTTGGCCGAGATCGGCTTGGCCAGAAATTCGGTGACGCCGGCATCGCGCGCGACCGTGACGCGACGTTTCTCCGAATGTCCGGTCAGCATGATGATCGGTGCATAGGGATTGCCTTTGGATTCCGGCTGCCGGATCATCTGCGCGAGCTCGAGCCCGTCGAAGATCGGCATGGCCCAGTCGGTGATGACGATGTCGGGCACGTAATGGCTGTACATTTCGAGCGCCGTGGCGCCGTCCTCGGCCTCATAGACCTCGCGCGCGCCGAACGAATGCAGCAGCGTCCGCAGGATGCGGCGCATGTGCGGATTGTCGTCGCAGACGAGGAAGCGCAGCTTGTTGAAGTCGATACGGAACATGACGCCCGGGCCAAAAGCGGGTCAACCTTCGTTAACCATATCGTGCCGGGAGTTAACGAAGGGTTGCGGCCAGGGGTGGGCCGGCAGGACACTCAGTAGCCGAACTGCTCCCGCAGGATACGCTCTTCCAGGCTGTGGCCAGGGTCGAACAGCATCCGCATCGAGATGCTCTTGTCCGAAAGCACTTCGACGCGCCGGACCCTGCGCACCTCCTCGTGGTCGGCGACCGCTGCGACGGGGCGCTTGTCGTCTTCCAGCACCTCGATCACGACATAGGCGGTATTGGGCAGGAGGGCGCCGCGCCAGCGCCGCGGCCGGAAGGCGCTGATTGGCGTCAGCGCCAGCAGGGCGGCGTTGATTGGGAGGATGGGTCCCTGGGCGGAGAGGTTATAGGCCGTCGAGCCTGCCGGCGTCGCGACGATAATGCCATCGGCGATCAGCTCCGGCATGCGTTCGCGCTCGTCGATAAGTATCCGCAAGCGCGCCGCCTGGGAGGTCTGGCGGAATAAGTAGACCTCGTTGATGGCGTGGTGCAGGTGAACGCGGTCGTTGACGTCGGTCGCGCGCATCAAGAGCGGATTGATCTCGGATTCATGCGCCGTCTCGAGCCGTTGGCGCAGATCATGCGTCGAGTACTCGTTCATCAGGAAGCCGACCGTGCCGCGGTGCATGCCGTAGATCGGCTTTCCCGTACGCATATGGTGGTGCAGCGTCTGCAGCATCAGCCCATCGCCGCCGAGTGCGACGACCACGTCGGCCTCATCGGGATCGCAATTGCCATAGTCCCTGGTCAGCTGGCCAAAGGCGGCTTGCGCCTCGTTGCTCGGGCTGGCGACGAAGGCGATCCGGTCGTATCGCGCAGGCTTGGTCATGGCTTCTCGGCAGGGCCGCTGGGTCGAGGAAGGTTCCGCCGGGCTCGTCTATACGAGGTAGGCCCGTATTGTCGAGGATGACCGCCCACCAAAGCTAATGGGGACGGTCCAACCGGACTTAAGCACAGAACCGGGCAATTTGAACCCGGCCGGCCGCTTCAGGGCCCGCACCGCCAATGATTCCCCAAACCGTCGTAATTTGGCGCTACCTTTCTGACTCCCCGGCGGTCACGGCCGGACACGGAGGATGATCATGGTCACGACTTTGCCGGCGCTCCGCCGCGCGGGCCTGGTGTTGGCGGTGTCGGCTTTCGCGTTCGCCGGCCTTGCACACGCAGATGATGCGCCGCAGCCGCGCTCCGAGGCGGCCGCGCCGGCCGGACAGAAGGGTGGGCGCGGCGGTGCCGCGCAAGGCGCGCCGCAGACGTCGTCGTCCGCGGCCGAGCCGCACCGTCTGCCGCCGGATTCGACCACGAAGCAGACGCTCGATCTGCCCGGCCGGACCCTCAACTTCACGGCCACCGCCGGGTCGATCCGCGTGTTCGATGGCAAAGGCGAGCCGTTGGCCGACATCGCCTATACGTCCTACCAGCTCGACGGTGCCGAGCGCGCCACGCGTCCGGTGACGTTCCTGTTCAACGGCGGGCCCGGTGCGTCCTCGGCCTGGCTTCAGTTCGGCGCGGCCGGGCCGTGGCGCTTGCCGCTCGATGGCGAGGCCCTGTCGCCGTCGGCCTCGCCCGAGGTGAAGCCGAACGCGGAGACCTGGCTCGACTTCACCGATCTCGTCTTCATCGACCCCGTCAGCACCGGCTACAGCCGCTTCGTGGCGAGCGGCGAGGATGCCCGCAAATCGTTCTACTCCGTCGACGGCGACGCCAACTCGATCGCGCTCGTGATCCGACGCTGGCTCGAAAAGCACGAGCGGCTGACTTCGCCGAAATACGTCGCCGGCGAAAGCTATGGCGGCATTCGCGGCCCCAAGGTCTTGCGCCAGTTGCAGCTCCAGCACGGCGTCGGCGTCAGGGGCTTGATCCTGGTCTCGCCGCTCTTGGATTTCCGCGAGTTCACCGGCACGAGCCTCCTGCAATATGTCGCGACGCTGCCGAGCTACGTGGCAGTGGCGCGCGAAGCCAAACGTCCGGTCAAGCGCGCCGACCTCGCCGACGTCGAAGCTTACGCGCGCGGCGAATTCCTGACCGACCTCGTCAAAGGCGAGGCGGACAAGGAGGCAACCACGCGTCTGGCCGACAAGGTCGCCGAACTCACCGGCATCGACCAGGCGGTGAGCCGCCGCCTCGCCGGCCGCTTCGACGTCGGTGAATTCCGCCGCGAATTCGACCGCAAGAACGGCAAGGTGACCGGACGCTACGATGCCTCGGTGCGCGGCTTCGATCCCTATCCGGACTCGAGCAGCTCGCGCTTCGGCGATCCCTCCGGCGATGCGCTCCAGGCACCGCTGACGAGCGCCGCGGTCGACGTGCTCTCGCGCAAGCTCAACTGGCGGCCCGGCGGCTCATATGAAGTCCTGAACGGTGCTGTCGAAGGGCAATGGGATTTCGGCCGCGGCATCAACCCGCCGCAATCGGTCTCCGAGCTGCGCCAGATCCTCGCCACCGATGCGAAGCTGAACGTGCTGGTCACGCACGGCCTGTTCGATCTCGCCACGCCCTATTTCGCAACGAGGCGGGTGCTCGACCAGTTGCCGGCCTTCGTGACGCAGCGCGTGAAGTTCGTGGTCTATCCCGGCGGCCACATGTTCTATTCGCGCGACGGATCGCGGCAGGCGTTCCGAAGCGAGGTCGAGGCGCTCATTCGGGAGTAGGCCGGCGCTTGCGCGGCGGATACCGGCGCGCGATCTCGCGTGCGACGACTTTTTTTGGCTTCACGTTCGCGCCGGCAATCCAGATGTCGCTGATCTTGCCGCGCTTGTCACGGACCCGGCGCACCGGCTCGCCGTGGCTGGAATAGCCGGCAGCCCAGGCGAGCTTGCCGGTGTCGCGGCCGGTCACTTCGATTTCGGCGGCATCCATAAACGGGTTGTTGAACTGCGGGTTGGCGACGAGCACGCGGTTGCCGGCGGGGACGAGATCGGTCGCGCCCCAGATCGTCCACCAGCGCCCGGTCCAGTCGCGCACGCGCCGGTCGGGGGCGCCGCGGGTCTGGAAGACGCGCAGGATCTGCATCGCGCCGTCCATCCAGAACGGCGCCGCGCCGTCGATCGAGTTGCTGAGGATGCTGATTGCAAGCTCGCAAGCGGGAATGGAGCAGGTCCGCGAGATATAGCCCTGGAAGCCGCCGCCATGGCCGAACCAGTCCCAGCCATCGGTCTTGCCGGCATTGACGCCCAAGCCGTAATAGGCCTCGAAGCTCTGCGGGATGCGCCAATGGTTTCGCGTCATCTCGCGGCGGCTGGCGACCGACAGCACGCTCTTCTTCGCGTTGGGCGCCAGCTGCGCGAAGAAGCGGGCGGTGTCGGCGGCGGTGGCGACGAAGCCTGCGGCAGATGCCATTGCATGGGCGGGATTGTCGCCCGGGATCACGCAACGCTCGCCAAAGGGCACCCTGCGCGTGTGGCCGCGCGCGAACGCTGCGCCCTTGGGAAACGGTGCGTCAGGCTCCGTCTCGCGCAGGCCGGCGGGCGCAATGATCTCGCGCTTGATCCAGACGGAGTAGGGCTCCTTCGCAACAGCTTCGATCACGAGGCCGAGCAGGCCAAAGCCGTGATTGGAATATTTGAAGCGTGTGCCGGGGTCGATCGCGGTCGGCAGCTTCAATTCTGCAAGCAGCTCCTTGGCATCGAGATAGGGGCGGCTGTCGATGAACTGGCCGGAATCGGCGCCGTCGCGCGTCAGCCCCGCGCTGTGCGATAGCACTTGCGCGATCGTGGTCTCGGCGACGCGCGGATCGAGGCCGCCGACATATCGGCCGACATGGTCGTCGAGCCGGAGCTTGCCCCGCTCGCGCAGCTTCATGATGCCGGCCGAGGTGAAGCTCTTGGAGTGCGAGGCGATGCGGAAGCGATGGCGCGGGGTGAGCTTCTCGCCGGTGTCGAGATTGGCGAGGCCGAACGCATGCTCGGCGACGACCTCGCCGCGATGGGCGAAAGCCACGATGACGCCCGGCTGCTGGATCGTCGTCAGCTGGTATTCGATCCAGGAGCCGATGTAGTCGATCGCGGATCGCAGCCACGTGTCCATTGCGCTACCGGTTTGCGAGGGAGGTCGGTGCGAAAGGCTAGCCGAGAAAGCAGAACGGGCACAACCTGAAAGGTTGTGCCCGTTTGCGTCGTTCGGAGATGCGATGCCTTCAGTAGACGAGCGTCGCGCCGGTCGGCTTGTCGAGCGCTTCGGCCAGCGAGCGATATTCCGAGCTGCCGGTGCCGGCGAGCGAGGCGATCTTGTCGAGGTGATATTGCGCCTGCTCGCGGTTGCCCTGCTCGAGCTGCCAGAGGCCGTAATATTGCCAGGTGCGGACGTGATTCGGATCGTCCTTCAGCGCCAGCTCATAATAGACCTTCGACGACTGGTAGTCGCCGAGCTTGCGATAGGAGTAGCCGATCAGGTTGGCGACGTCGGCGACGTCGTTGCGCTTGAGCGACTTCAGCTGGTCGATCGCGCCCCTGTAATCGTGCTTGTCGTAGATCGCGGCGTAGGCGGTGCGGTAGGCCGCGAGGAATTTGGGGTCGCTGACGGAAGAGCTCTTCTTCTTGCCCTTCTTGGTCGAGGTGTCCGATTTCGGCGGCGACGAAGGGTCGTCGCCGGCGGCGGCATACGCGCTGGACAGCACCGGTGCGGCCGCCAGTGTCACGGCGACGAGTCCCGGCACAACGAGCATTGAGAGTTTGCGCATCTAAGTTCTCCGGTATGGAACGTGGCGATCCTACACGATTGCCCGAAGACCGGAACACCTCTCGGGCAAAAACATTCCCGCGTCGCACGATCTATTCGCCCGGCCGTGGATGACAAACGTGTCATCGAGATGAACGGAAGCCTGCAAGGGGCTTCAGATTGGGTTCAGTGCACCCCGCTTATGTTCCTTCCCACGATCGATGGGGGCGAGAGGGCGCCGCCTGATGATCCTTCCAAGAGGAGACCACCATGTTGAAGACCATTTCTGCAGCCTTGCTCGCAACCTCCGTGATCGCAGCCCCGGCGTTCGCCGCCGAGGCCGGCAAGACCACCACAGCCGCGCCGGTGATCAAGGCCGACCAGAGCCAGACCAAGGCGGCGACCACTGCCGCAAAACCGGAAGCCGGCGTCAAGGCCGACGCCAAGACCGACGCCAAGACGGACGTGAAGACGACGGACGCGAAGGCTTCCGGTGTCAAGACGGACGCCAAGGTGGATGGCAAGTCGAAGGCAATGGACGCCAATGCCGCGGTCACCACCGACCAGCACAAGAGCGTGAGCAAGCATCGCCATCACGACAAGCAGGTCACGGCCAAGGAGGCGCAGAAGGCGCAGCCGGATGTGACCAAGCCCGCGACGTCTGACAAGCGCAACTGACGACTGATCCCGCGCGGCGGCATCCCTGGCATTGCCCGCCGCCGCGCGCGGACGTCAGGCCTGGCCCGTTGCCACGCCTCGGGCGGAAGCCCGAGATGTCGGCGGCTGGCCGGTGCGCTGTTTGCGCCGCTGCAAGCGAATTCCCTTCATCCCGGCTTGGGGCTAGAACGTCTCCTGATCTGTTCGAGCGGAGAGCGGGGCCTGTGGGGCGATTGGCGAGATGTGCGGTGATCCTGGCGTTGCCGCTGGCGCTTGCGGCATGTTTCGGCAGCGACAGTGACCGTCCGACTTTCATGGGCGGGATCCAGGCCGGCGGGCCGCAGCCGTTTCCCGACAATTTCCGGAACGACACGGTGGCGTTGATGCGGGCCTATCTCAACAATCCGGTCGGCGTGCGCAATGCCGCCATGGCCGAGCCGGTGCAGCGCGAGGTCGGCGGCCGGCAGTTCTATGTGAGCTGCCTGCACTTCACCCCGCGCGAGACGGATGGGAGCTACAAGGGCATGCGCGAGCGGGCCGTGATCTTCGTCAACGGCCGGGCGGACCGCGTGGTCGACCAGACCAGCGATCTCTGCGCCGGTGCGGTTTACGCACCGTTTCCGGAACTGGAAAAGATGACGCGGTAGCGCAAAGGCAGCCTTTATCGCCCGGTGTTAGACAGAAGGAGCCGGAGCCGCTGGATCACATTTCGGCGAGCTTTGAACGGGGTGGTTTCGTGTTGCGACAAATCGTGGCGGCGGCCTTGCGCAGCCGAATTGACAGAACAAATTCGTGTTGTTGCCACGCCGTCACAGTCACGAACGATCAACGTTCCGGCATTGCCGCGAAGCAACCCAATTCACGCCACGTTGTTTCCCGAGTGTCGTAATGAAAGAACGGGGATGATCATGAAGTCGATCTTGCTGGGTGCAGCAGCTCTGCTGGCGCTGGTTGCGCCGGCCGCAGCGGCCGACATGCAGCCGCGCGCCTATACCAAGGCTCCGGTCACGCCGCCGCAGGTGATCTATAACTGGACCGGTTTCTATATCGGTGGCCATCTCGGCGGCGCGTTTGCCGGCGACAACAGCTTCCAGTCGAGCGACGCGCGTTTCCTGGGCGGCGTGCAGGGCGGCTTCGACTACCAGTTCGCGCCCAACTGGGTGGTGGGTATCGAGGCCCAGTATTCCTGGCTGCCGACCAACAACAATGGCGCCATCTTCCCGCTGGGCACGCAGGTGACATCCAACACCGACCAGATCGGGTCGGTGACCGGTCGCATCGGTTACACCTGGGGACCGACGCTGCTTTACGCCAAGGGCGGTTATGCCTGGCGGAATAACGGCCTTGGCGTGAACATCGCCGGGGTGCCGCAGGCCTTCACCACCACCGGCAACAACAAGGACGGCTATACGGTCGGCGCCGGCCTCGAATACATGTTCGCGCCGAACTGGTCGGCCAAGGCCGAGTATCAATATTACAATTTCGGCAGCACCACCTTCACCTCCGGCCCGGCTGACATCGTTGGCGTTCGTGGCCGGGAGGACGAGCATACCGTCAAGGCCGGGGTGAACTATCGCTTCGGCTGGGGCGGCCCGGCCGCCTCGCGATACTGACGGTCAGCGCCGATCCAAGATCTGAAGATCCAAGACCTGAAGATCCAACACCTGAACATCCAAGTCCTGACAAAGGCCGGCTCCGCCGGCCTTTCGTCTGCCGGCCTCCCGCCTCCGGCGCCTGTTTCTTTGCATTCCGTGAACCATTTGGCGCGTCATTTGCTTGCAAACGATGCTGGCGCGCCTTCTCACGCGCGTCATGAGGCTGGCGTAAAGCAAAAATAATTTTTGCGGTTTACGGAACTCGCGCTCCGGGGCGCGTTATATGACAATTACCGGGCAGGTGGGACGACGGACATGCGTATCTTGGTGTCGGCAGTGGTGCTCTCGTTCTTCGGCTGCCTGCCGTGCTCTGCACAGACAATCCTCAGATCCGAGCCTCTGATGTTGGCACCTTACGAGGTCGCCTTCGTGAAGGACGCTTCATGTCCGTCGGGCAAGGTCATGAAGGTCACCGGCGCCATCCGCGGGCTGCACCGCCGCAAGGCCTGCGTAACGATGCCGGGCGAGCAGGCCTCGCTTGTGGCGGCCACCCCCTGAGCTTTCGCTCCGGCTCCGTGCCGGAGCTCAGGAATTCAGCTCAAGCTCCATTCTGGACTGCCGATCGGCCTCCGCCTTGTTCTTGGCGGGGTCCTCGCCTTGAGCCGCCTGGCACGGCTCGATCTTGTAATCATTGTCGAGCACCCGGCGCGGTCCCGGCCGCTCGTCGTCCGCCGTCACGTCCACGACGAGACCACTCCGCTCGGCGAGCTTCCAGACGTCGGCCTCGCTCGGATAGGACTTGCTGATTTGGGCGTCATTGCAGAAGAGGGCGTAGGGCATGCATCCCGACTCCAGGAATGCCCGTTAACGAGCTTACGGGGGGAGGGTTCCGGCCACCCGCCCGATCACGCGCCCGTGATCGTTGTGGACGGCCCTTGAGTCCTTAACGAGTCCTGAATCCCGGAAAAAAGAATCCCTGGGACTCTTCGGCCGGAATCAGCGGATGTTTTCGGCCATGACGAGCGACCTGAACACATCCTGCGGGCACATGCTCCTGCCGCTCACGCTGGCGCTGTTCGGCGCCTGCGCGGCCAATCTCTGGCTGGTCTGGTCGTGGTTGTAGGGTCCTGGCTGTAGGTCCCTGGCCGGGCCTTATTTTTCGGCCGGCGGACCTGAGGCGTCGCGGATGGCTGCACGCAATTTGGTCAGGGTCGCCGCACAATATTCCTCACGTTCGCGCTCGAAGCGCTCCTGGTGCTTGCGGAAATTGGCGATGCGGGCCTGCATCTCGGCACGGAATTCGCCGCTCGTCCGCGTCGGCAGAGGCGCGGGCCGCGGCGGAAGGGGGGCTTGCGGCGGTTCGATCTCGACGGTGACCGCCTCCACGGTGACGATCTCCATCGCGACGGCCGGGCCAGATGCGGGCGCCTCCGGCTGAAGGACATCATCCTTCCTGCCGGTCACCGATTGGACGAAAGCCAGCGTCTGCGCGATCAGTGCGTCGCGCTCCCTGATCCATTTCATGATCCACCTCAGCCGCGCGTATTCCAGCAAAGCGGCTGCTTCGAATCAAGGCTGTTTGCAAGGGTTGCATATTTTTCCCGGTAGCCCGACACTGGGCAGATGGATGCATCGAAAGAAAGACCGAACGAGGCGGAGGGCCTGAGGCTCATCCGCGCGTTCCTGACGCTGCCGCCCGACAAGCGGGCGGAGGTGATCGCGTTTGTCGAGGAATTGGCGCGTGTCCACGGCCGGCCCGAGGAGGGCGCCAAGGCCTCGCCGAGGTGAGCAAGGCCTCGCCGGGGTAAGCAAGGCCTGGCCGAGGTGAGCGCTACCGCTCGCGCGGATTGACGTTGGGCTCGAACGGCGCGCCGACCACCCGAACCGGGATCTGAGCTGGCGTGCGCGGAGTGGGGTCGATCACGGCTCTATCGGCGACCAGCTTATCGGGCGTCCGTACAGGCGCCGGCTCGAACAGCGCCAACGTCCCGGCCACGGCGCTACAGCACAGCGTCACCGTCGCCAGCAGAATCATGTTTCGGTTTTCTTCCCGGATCCGCATGCGCTGACAACGGCTGGCGCCGGAGCCGGTTCCGGGCCGGCGATTTTCGATGCGAAAACGGGGGGCTTTAGATCGCGCCTAGTGCGACAGCACCAAGCCGAGCGCGAGCACGAACAGCATGGCCGTCGCGACGACGGCCGTAAGCGCGCCGGCGACGATCTTGGCCTTCTCTTTGGGAGTGGTGGAGCGCATGGTCTCGACGAGACGAATGACGTGCGTAGGTTCGCTGCCAGGGAATTTCGAACAGTTCGGCCGGATTGTATAGTGTACCCGCGCCGCAAAAGGCTCGCCCAATGACCGCCGATCGTCCCCCCGTGCTTGCGCACGAACGCTTCGTTGCCGACCGTGACAATTTCTCAGGGCTGGATCTCGCCGCGCGGTTCGCGCGGATCGAGCGGACCAACCTCTGGGGCGCGGCCACTTCGGTGTCCGGCCTCGGCTCGGAGGATGTTGCCACAGCCGCGATCCAGGAGGCGCTGCCTGCATTGCTGCAACGGCTCGGCGCGCGCTCGCTGCTCGATGCGCCCTGCGGCGATGCAGGTTGGATCGGCCGGCTCGCGCTCGATATCGATTACACCGGCATCGACATCGTACCGTCGCTGATCGATGCAAACCGCCGGCGTGTCGCAGCTGACGGTTCGTCCGGTCGGTTTCTCGTTGCTGACATCACGCGCGATGCGCTGCCGCACGCCGACGTCATTCTCTGCCGGGATTGCCTGGTGCATCTGAGCTTTGCGAACATCTATCGCGCCCTCGTGCAATTTCGGATGAGCGGCGCGCGCTTCCTGCTCGTCACGACCTTTCCGGAGTGGGACGACAATCACGATTGCGAGGATGGCGACTGGCGCGCGCTCAACATGGAGAAAGCGCCGTTTGGCTGGCCGGCACCGCAGGCACTGATCGACGAGCGTTGCGAGGAGGGCGGTGGCGGCTGGCGCGACAAGAGCCTCGGGCTCTGGCGGCTGGATGAGCTGCCGGAGAATAGCTTCGCGTCAGAAGCTGGTGCCGGCTGAGGGGATTGAACCCCCGACCTTCGGTTTACAAACCCGTGATAGGCACCCTAAGAAGGGAAAGCGAGGGTAAACATTAGACGACTGGAAGGCCAAATAAGTTCTTGGTTATGTAGGAAAAATCGGCCTAGGCTACGCCTCTAAGGGAAAGCATCTTTAACCCCTACGGCGGTTTACCCGGCCGTTTACCCTGGGAGGCGTGGCCCCTAATGGCTGCCCGTACTCTGACCCCCGCTGGCATTAAGAACCTGAAGCCGACAGACGTCCGACGCGAAATTCCCGATGCGAAGTCGCCGGGTTTGCGCGTCGTCATACAGCCCAGCGGTGCCAAGTCATGGGCGATGAGATTTCGTCGTCCTGTGACTGGCAAGCATTGCAAGCTGACACTCGGCTCTGTCGATCTCACAGAGGACAAGGACATCACGAGCGAGCCGGTGTTTGGAAGCGCCTTGACGCTGGCGGCGGCGCGAGAACTTGCCAGCAGGATCGAACGTGAACGCGCTCGCGGCGAGGATGTTTATACGAAATACACAAATGCCCGGGCTCGTGAGCTTGAGGAAGCTAGGAATGCTGCCGCCAACACTTTCGGCGGAGCAGTTGTTGAGTTCGTCCGTGAGCACAGGGTGCGTCGGTGGGGAACGCTGCCGCGCAGGTGGAAAGAGGATGCTGTCGTTCTCGGTCTCCGATGGCCCCGCGATTGCGTTGATCCGAACAAGGCAGAACCGGAAACGGCAAGAAGGGGGTTGGCTGCTCGGTGGCGTGAGAAGCCTCTCGACCAGATCAGCAGTAAAGACATTCGATCCATCGTTGATGAGGCGCGTAGGTCGGGTATCCCCGGGATTGCACGGCGCAACACCGATCGCTCCGAGAATCGGGCCAGGAGGCTGCGTGCTGCGTTGTCGAATTTCTTCAGGTGGTGTGTGGATCAGGAGAAGATCGAGGTCAGCCCTGTGCGCGGCAAGGCCCCGAAAGCTCCGTTATCACGTGAGCGGAACCTGACCGACGCAGAGATTCGGAGCTTCTGGGATGCGACCGAGAAGCAGCCGCAACCTGTGAGGGCGTTGCTCCGGGTGCTGTTATTGACAGGGCAGCGATTGAACGAGGTCCGCGGTATGCGTCGCGAGGAGTTGATGGCGATTGCTGGCGCCGAGGGCATTTGGGCAATTCCCGCTGCCAGGACGAAAAACCACAGGGCGCATTTGTTAGTCCTGCCGCCATTGGTCCGGGAGATCATCGCGGGGGTGCCGGTCGTCGAAGGCTCAGCTTTTGCATTTACGGGAGCCACCGGCAAGACGCCGGTCACGATTGGGTACAAGGTCAAGCAGGCAATTGATGAGGCGATGGGGAAGGATACTCCGCCTTGGCGAATTCACGACTTGCGCCGTACCTGTGCCAGCGGAATGTTGCGCTTGGGCATCAGGTCCGAAGCGGTCGAACGCCTTCTGAACCATGTGAGCGGTACGTTTGCAGGTGTGGCCGGTATCTACCAGCGTGACCCCCTGACGGATGAAGTCGCTGGGGCATTGCTGCGCTGGAGCCAGCACGTAGCCGGGTTGATCGAAGGCGGCGACAATGTCGTGCCGATGAGGGTCAAGCAATGACCGGAGAAGTGAAGCCGCGAGTCCCACGGTATCGGTACGGCCAACACGGCTTTCTTGCCTCGGTCAGGCAGAATGTCCTAGAGCGAGCCAAACAGTCTGGCGAGGAAGTCGTGTCTGTTCGGATTGAGGACCTTGAGCGGTTGCTGGACATTGCCGACCGCGCGGACGCACCAGGTACCAAAGGCCGTCCACCCAAGCATTCCGTGCGGTTTCGGAGGATGGTCATCGAAGAAACGCGGCAACGGCTCAATGAGCTAACGGCCGCGTATCGGCGTGCGCCGAAACCAACAAGCGATCACGACAAGGATATTGCTGAAATTATAAAAGATGCCGCCAACGAACTCGGATGCACCGAAAAGCAAGTTTGGGAAATGCATGACCACCCCGGCCGAATTGGGAAAACTCGACCGAGGAAGTCGCCAAAGAAAGCCGCGAGCGCTGAATAATTCGAAAGGCGGCCTTCTCGTACCTAATCGAATAGCGAACTGCCAGCCGACTCCAACGTAGGTCGGTTTCGCCGCTTTCGCCGCGCGCTGTCCCGTTCTTCCAGTTGCTTTAGTCGTCCTTCAATTGCGGCCACCCGCGCACTGATTCCCCCGATATCAATGTCTGCATCCTGATTTCTGATCTTTTTCCGCATTGAACTTCTCCGGTGGTTCTGAGGCACACCGCATGTGTGCGCTTGTGATCACCACAACAACCGCACGCTCTTCGCAACAGAAGAGTGCCGGGTACAACCCAAGCCTTATACCCGGTAGACAGTCCTTTGCTCCTGCCAGCATCGCGCTAAGCTTTCCCTCGCAACTCAGCGAAGGGAGAACTCTAGCCGTGTCCGACACCGAAGTTCAGATAACCGGTGATGCGCCGGATTCGTTCGTGCCCGACAAGCAAGTACGCAACGAACTCGGTGGCATCACAGCAACCACGCTACGAAAATGGGAGCGAGACCCGCGCCTCAACTTTCCGCCGCGCATCAGCATTCTTGAACGCACTTATAGATCGCGCAAGGCGCTCGATGAGTTCAAGCAACAAGCCATCAAGCGCGGGTTGGAAGTCACTCGCATCAAGGCGCGCGGGGCGGGCGCTGACCCAGAGCTACGCAAGCGCAAAACGGTGCGCGGCAAATGACGCCGCGCTACCGCAAGACGTCTACCCCTCGATACAAGCCAAAGCAGAAACTGCCGCGTCGCGCCAAGATCAGACCAGCAGAACCCGCCGTGCTCGATGCGTTCTATGAACTGCAAGCGAACTGGTCTTGGCAGGAAAAACCTCACATCTTGGCTCCGGGTGCTTCGCCCCTGACACTTCACCGCAAGGAGCGTGAGGCATGGCGAGACTTGATGCGCGCGTTGATGGTTTCGCAGGTGCCTCGTGGTAGCTAAATCCCCAGGGGGCGACACACCGCTGCATCAGTTCGTATGTTTGCCAAATAAATTCCTGCACTATCCGCCGATTAGGTCTCGTGGTGAGGACGCGGACGTTGGCGTTGGTGTGTTCGAATGCGCGGTGCTCGGAGCTATCCTGTTGATGGCAAGGTCTCGGGCGTACGGCAAAGGTGCGTATGGGGAGACCCGCCACACGTCTGCCTTCAAGAAAGGAAAGGAAGCGATACAGCGCTACAAGCCCAAGTTCAAACGGGGCAAGAAGCAGACCCAGCGCGACTTTGATGCCTTCCTTAACAGCGAATATCGCAACGTCGGCGGGGACGCCTACTGGGGAGGCCAGAAGCAGTTCGAGCTCACGGGTCCGCTGGACATTACCGTCACAAAGGTCGAACTATTGTTGGCGACCGGGCAGACCGCCGTACAGGCTGATAAGGGTGAGAATCTGCGCGAATTAGGTGCGGCCTTGGCACGGCTGACAAAGCCGATCGTGAAGAGCCTGCCGCCGCTACTCCAAAGCATTAAGGCCGTGCCGAACGGTAAGCTGTGTATCACAGTTGATCCGAAATGGCTGCCGAACAAGAACTACGGTCGCGTTTTGTGGCCGCCACCCAAGAACGGTTCAGTCGTGCTGGCCCTTTACCTCTTCTTGGCTGGCTGTCGGCTTCGGGCAAAGACCAGCATCTCTCTGGAAGGTCTTTACCAACGGATCGGCATTCGTGACAGCAGACCCAGTCACGCGCGGCGCGCTCTGGAACGTGCCATGCGGGGTGCAAATGCACATCTCTCGCTGGCTCACGACGCTATGGAGTCAGTCTTTCCGAGAAAGGTAGAGCGGACTGTGTTCGAGAGGAGGCAGCGCATTCGGTTCTCTGCCGTGTACAGCGCCTCGGCAAGAGAACGTGTCGAGGCAGAAGCCGAACTCCAAGCCCAGGGGTTCACAGCAGTGGATCGCGTTCGGGGCGAGAAGCAGGCAGGAAGAGAGGTTGGATGGTGACCACGAAAACTCCTACAGCAAAAGGGCAAATAGTGGGGACCCGGCCCCCCACGACCCGCTCTATCGGTCACGCCCGGCCCCCCACGACCCCCTTTACTGCCACACCCCGGCCCCCCACGACCCGCCGAGAATTCCAAATATGCCTGCAGCACTGGGACAACTCGTGTTTCCGGTCGCCGCTTCAATAGATATAAGTTTCGAAAAGATAAAAAATATCAAAATGAAATAGCGCTGGCGCGCTCATGTTCTCTCGCTTCGCGAGAAGGAGACTGGAGAAGAAGATACACACCCAGTCAAAAAGAAAATCGATCGGAGGTCATGCAGTGTGTACAGATAAAGAATTCAAGGCGTTCCTCCTAACGATCCCGAAACTGAACCCAGATCAAAGGAAAAGAGCTCTCGATCGGTTCAAGGCTCTGGGTGGAGTACTTCCGTCCTCGTCGTCCGAGCCGATCGGTAATGGTGAAAATGACTGGCTTCTAGCAGGAATAGCTGCTGCTCTCCACGAGCACGGGATCATCAACAAATCGAAGCTCTACGAGCCTGCTGTCTCTATCGGCATCAAGAACTACACCGAGAAAATGAAGACCGCACGAGAAACCTTGGAAGCCGGATCTCCTCGGAAGCTGTCCTTCGAGGAAAAGGTGCTGCTCGCCCAGCTCGCAACTCAGGCGATGATAACGAGGTTCAGAACAAAGACTACGGTCAGTAAGGTGCTCAACTGCGTCGATCAGTTGCCCGCTTACTTCGACGAGTCGTTCCCGGGATATCTCAGGAACAGGATGATTCTTGTCGTCCTGGGGACGCCAGGAAAAAGGTTTCATTCCTAACGTTCACGTCGGGTCCATCAGGCAGCGAGAGATGGTTGCATCCTTCCTACAGTTCCATACACGAAGCCGCCCATCGTCCATTAAATTCTGATCTCGTCATTCGAGAGCAACAGTCTCCGTGATGCTTTCTCGCAGTCTCAATGCTTGGCTGCGGTACCCCACCTGCGTTTACTCAAACCGTAAGTCGTTTTAGGCCCGGTCCCAGCAAACCCCTTATTTTGCTGGGTTTGCCCTTCCTAGTCAGCGGCTTAATTTCGCGCTAAAGTTGTAGGGTAAACAGAGGGGTTAACAGGTGGCCCGATCTAAGCCGCGTAGGCGCTATCAGCTTTCAGCCGAGAATAGCTCGGCTCCCATACCCGTGCCACCCATGCGCAGGTCTGGTGTCACGAACGGCTCACGGCTGCACATCGAATTGCGTGACAAGAATTCGCCTTGGGCCAGACGATTGCGTGACCTGCTCGCGCTCATGGTTTCTGATCTCGGCGGAGCGGAGAATTGCTCCGAAGCCGAGAAGTCACTGGCTCGTCGTGCCTCGATGCTCACCCTACAACTCGAGCTGATCGAGCAAAAGTGGGCTCAGGACGGTGGTGAGGCTTCAGCAAAATCGCTCGTCCTCTACCAGCGCGTAGCGAACAGCCTGCGTCGCATACTCGAAAGCATCGGCTTAAAGCGGCGTGCGCGTGACATCGCGCCATCGCTCGATCAGTACCTACGCCAACGGCAGGAGGAGAATGGTGCGAACGAGGAGTAACAGCTCACGCTATTCGCTCTCACCGAACCAACGCACCCTCATTTTAGCTACAGCCAACCAACTCCGGCCCGAACTGCGTCACCCATTCACATTGCGAGTGGAACGGTGCCTCCACATCAGCACCACGGGAAGCTCTCCCACCGACGTACTTGTCAATCGAGCCATCCATAAGGCTCTGCACGAGGTGGTTGGATAATGGTGCCCAGATATCGGCCCCGGTCCCGGCCTCTGAACCTTCGCCGCTCCCGACCAGCCGAACCTGCGATCTCAATCCTCGATGCGATGGCGGACCCGCGCCTGTTTGCGCGTCATTTTCGCAATCCCAAGTCATGGTCCGCGTGGCGGGTGTTCTTGGCGACGTTGTTTGGTCTGCCACTCGACGTCGATCAACTCGCTCTGTTCCAGCAATGCACTGCTCGCACCGCACCAGATCCGAACGGCTACCGTGAAGCCGACCTAGTTATTGGTCGCAGAGGTGGCAAGAGCTTCACGCTCGCTTTGGTGGCGGTTTATCTAGCCACAATCAGAACGTGGACCCACTACCTCGCGGTGGGTGAGCGATGCACCGTGATGGTCATTGCTGCCGATCGCAAGCAGGCGCGTACGATCCTGCGATACGCCAAGGGGCTCCTCTCAGAAACCCCGATGCTCAAGCCGCTGATCGAGAACGAGCGGGCAGAAGCAATCGACCTCAGCAACAGGATAACAATCGAAGTTCACACCGCCTCATATAGGTCGATCAGAGGCTACACTATCGTTGCCGCCCTTTGCGATGAGGCGGCATTTTGGCGGTCTGAGGAATCCGCGAACCCCGACATTGAAATCCTCAATGCTCTGCGCCCTGGCTTAGCCAGCATCCCAGATGGACTGCTGCTGATCGCGTCCAGTCCTTACGCTCGTAAGGGCGCATTGTGGACCGCATACCGGAAGCACTTCGGCAAGGACAGTCCTATCTTGGTGTGGCAGGCGCCGACGCAGGTCATGAACCCAACGATACCGCAGTCGGTGATCGACTTGGCCTACGAGGAAGACCCTGCATCCGCTGCGGCAGAGTATGGCGCGGACTTCAGGTCAGACATCGAGTCCTACATCAATCTGGACGTCGTGCAGGCGTGCATCAGTCTCGGCGTCTTCGAGCGCGCGCCCCAGACGCGATGGCGGTACATCGCATTCACCGACCCGAGCGGCGGCAGCAATGACTCATTTACCTTGGCAATTGCTCATCGGGATAGCGACAGGTTCGTACTAGATGCCGTGCGCGAAGTTCGACCGCCGTTCTCGCCTGAAAGTGTAGTCGATGAGTTCGCCCGACTGCTCAGAACCTATGGCATCAGTCGCGTGACTGGCGACCGATATGCGGGCGAGTGGCCGCGAGAACAATTTAGAAAGCATGGGATCGCCTACGAGATTTCCGCCAAACCGAAGAGCGATCTTTATCGCGATCTACTGCCGTTGCTCAATTCTCGGCGAGCCGACCTGCTCGATAACAGTCGGCTCGCAACTCAATTGGTCGGTTTAGAGCGCAGAACGGCGCGTGGCGGCCGCGACAGCATTGATCACAGTCCAGGTGGGCACGATGACCTAGCTAACTGCGTCGCTGGGGTGCTCACCACCGTCGCTGGTCGGCAGCGGAAGGTCCGCACAGGTAGTTGCGGCTATGGCGGCCCGGTGACCGAGACAGATCCAAGAACCGGACGACCGATCAACCATCAGCCGACCCGCATCAAGTGGGTCAATGTTCGAGAAGCTGACGCTCCCGCTGCGAGGGGAGCAAACTAGAGGAGAACGACAATGACACGACGCATTACTGATACAGAAATCGCGGCCCGTATCGTGCCAACGCTGGTGCGTTGGCCGGCTGATATCTCAAAGACTGTGGCCTGGGATCGCCTCCGCGAGTGCGTTGATGCCTTACGCGGATTGGTCTTCACCGTGAACGGGCATTGCGAGGAAGCCGAGCAGGATCAGGACCTTTCGCCGGAAGGCATCATCCGGCGCCGGGCGCAAATCGGACAGCAAGCTCTACGCGAACTGACCGAGTTTGAGCCATTTCGAAGAGCCGAGAAGGCGGTGGCCAGCAATCTGGCCTACCTCGAAGAACGCATGGTCGAACTGCCAAAGCCGACAACCAACTCCATCGACTTCTTGATGGAGCAGGAAATTCGCGCCTACGTTCGAAGACAAAAGGCTCGGCTCAACGTTGCTCTCAGGTTGATCGCAGACCAGCGCGCATTGAGCGCGATGATCAATGCACCCGCTTACTTATCCGGGCTTACTGAGATCGAGTGGAACGTGGTGCGGCAACGTGCACGTGCCGCCCTCCATCCACAGCAGGCCGAGATGCAGGAATGTTTGAACAAGGCACTGGCTGAGGTGCGGTCCGGTCTGAGCGCCGCGAAGCGGATGCTATTGGAGCGTTGCGACTTGCGAGAAGATGGTGAGGGTCAGTTCCGGCCGATCCGGCAGCCGGCGGCCACGTCGGGCAGACCGACGGCGGCCTAAACTCGTCTTTTGGGTCCGGAGGCGGCGCGGCTGAGTGTCCGCTGTACATCGATAGCGGACGTGGCCCAGCCGCTTGTCAGCATGGGCCAACACTTGACCATTCGCAAAATGAAAAAGGCCGCCAACTGAAGCGGCCTTAGTATTGGTTCCCGATTTCGTGGACTCGGGCGCTCTGTTGTGAATGCCCGGCGTCAATCTTCTGGTCCGGACTGCTAATCGCAACGACGGACCCTGCGGACCGAACCGTCGTCGCGCTCGATGGTGACGGTGCGGCATCCACCGCGATATCGGCGATCATATCCGTAAGCGCGATAAGCGGGTCGATCGTACTCTCGGTAGTAACGCCGCTCCGGGCCCACCCTTACGCCGCCGAACGGAGTGTCAACGCCAACTTGAGCTGACGCGGGCGCAATAGTAATCGGCGTGGCGATAGCAAAACCAGCAACCGCGAGTACGCCGGCCAATGACAGAGTTCTCATACGAGTTCCTCCTAAGTTATGGCAGTTGCTCTCCAACATCCCAAGGTCGGGCAATGTTCCTGCACAAAACCCAAGGCGGGGTGGGCCAGCAGGAGACGGGGCCGCCGCTCAAGCCCGCTCTCCGTCACATTTTGTGATTGAACATTAACCCATTTAATTTATTTAATTCACTCGGTAATTATATAGTGGCGCCGAGGGACCTGGAGAGAGTGCAATGACGACTGAACGAGAAGATGATGACCGGCGGGAGTTTCTGAAAACCTGCGGCAGGTTTGCCGTGGTGACGCCTCCCGCTATCACCGCGTTGCTGTCCACGTCCCTCACCAGCACGGCCATCGCCCACTCGGGCGGCGGCTTGGTGCATGGCCCTCGGGGCAACAATGGCTACGGCAATGGAGGCGGTGACGGCAGCCCCAACGGCAAGCCTGATAAGTATCGCTGACGCCTCAGGGAAAAACAGCGGGCACGGAACGCTTAGCCAACTGCCACGTTTTCCCGGTGCCCTTCCCCAAGGGCATCCCCAATCGGCCCCAGCTTCATCCCCATTGCCCCCAGAAGCTGGGGCCATTTTTTACCGTGGGTTCCGAGATAAAGGGCCAAGGCAAGCTCAGTTCTTGGTCAGGGGCTTCTTTGGCTCCGCGGCGACAATCTTAATATGACCGGGGGGCAACTCGCCCGTGCCGTCCTTCAGGTCGCCGCTCGCTGGATCAACCTCGACGCAACCTGCGGGTCCTTTGTTGTTTTTGCCATTCGCAGCAGCGTTGCTGCCGCCTCTCGGGCGAAGGAGGTGTAGCGCGGCACGGCTCATGAACCCTAGCATTCCCAGCAACAGGATGATTCAGGAACCAAATTTACGTTCCGAGTATAAGTACAAAAATGCAAACGAGCGACAAAAAGGCCTCAGTTCCGGGGCGGGCTCGCAGCTGACGCCTTGTGTCGGCATCACGGTGTCGAGGCGTGATTCGAGGATCAACGTACAACATTGCCCTTCCTTCCGGTTGGCCCCAGCTCGCGGGGGCAATTGGGGGGCATTGAGCTGGGGCCTGTCGGGATCGCCCTTGGGGAAGGGCTTCGGGAAAACTTGGCAATTGCGAGAATGTTCCTGTCCTATTTGCGCCGACCTCCGTTCCACTTCTGGAACAAACGACCCTGTGTGCACTTTGTTACATAGAGCAGAGAGGGGAAGATGTGGTGACAGAGCTTCCGATCATTCTGGTGATCGAAGACGACGATGCGATCCAAGCCATCGTTGAAGATGTCCTCGCTGAGGGAGGGTTTCAGATCGCGACGGTGAAGACGGGCGAGGAGGCCGTGACCCTTCTAAAGGGCGGTCTCATGCCCTACCGAGCTCTCGTCACCGACGTGAACTTACTAGGACGTCTCGACGGTTGGGAGGTCGCAAGAGCGGCAAGGGAGATCGATCCGCATTTTCCCGTGGTTTACATGACCGGCGGCGCCGCCGATAAGTGGCCTGTCCTGGGTGTACCGCACAGCCTTCTGCTGCAAAAACCATTTGCGCCCGCGCAAGTCGTTGCGGCTGTTTCTCAACTCTTGAACGCCGGCTCGCAGCAGACGGGTCTCGCTTGAGGTCATCGATCCGTGCCTACTTCAATCCTCCTGGTGGAAGATGAAGCAGGAGATTCGACTCATCGAATCTTTCAAGACACCAGCAATCACAGTGTCAGCCGGTCGAGGCGATAGTTTTTGGAAGCTTGCGAAATCATACTACAACGCACCCTACTTGCATCAAGCCCTGTCGTTCGCGAATGGTCGCCCCCCGAAGAAGCCTAACCATATCAAAACAGGGGAGAGTATTGTCATTCCGCCGCTCTACAAGCTCTCATTGTTTGAGAACACGTACATCGTTCGGCCAGGCGACACTGCCACCAAGGTATGTCGCGGCATCATCAAAGGTCCTATAGGACGTTGTCTGGCCCAGTTGAGGGTCGCGAATCCGCAGATCAACTTGAACCGGCTTTATGCGCTTCAACCTTTGCGGTTACCGCAGCCAGCTCCCCTTGCCGCAAACGTTGGGCTGCTGCCCGAAGGTGAAGGTATTGGCGTCCTGAGGCTGCGGGATAGCACCCACATCGTTGGACCTGCTTCAGTGGATTCCATCGGCTGAGAGCACAGCGCACTGGTGACATCACTGCCTCGATGCGGCTTCGAGCCTCGCCCAATTCTCAAAGTATGGGTTGAGCCATCCCAGCTTGTACTGGGGTAACGCATTGTAACCCGGCATGAATCGCCTAAACGCGGTGTCATTCCGCTGCTGTCCCCTCACTCCAGGCGTGTGCAGCCAATCCTTATGGATTTCCTGGAGGGACTTGGCGACAATTCCACTCGGCACCACCCAGGTTCTCGGCTGGTCGGCGAGCGATCGTCCAAAGTCGACAAAACAATAGAATAAATTCGGCGACACCAGTTCTTCGTGCTTCTGCCCCATATGCCACCCGCCGTCTGAACCGATGTCGCGCCGTACCTTTACTTGCACGGCGCAGAGCCGATCGCCTAGCTTATCGGTCACAATAATGTCCGCATTTGGAACTCCGGTCGGAGCAAGAGCCGCTATCATGTTCCGGCGCAGAAGCTGTGACATTACGAAGTGCTCGCCGGCAGCTCCCAAGATCGTACTGTTCGGACCACTCGGTTGTGTAGACATTCGATTCCCCCCGACTGTCTTCCCACACGCCACAAAGGCGAACTGTTCGGCGCTCGCTTAGCCAAGCAAGCGCCGATTTGTTTTAGCTCAAAAACATGTCACTTCGGATTGCAAGAGACCGGAGTGAATCGGGCTGGGTACAAGTAATGCTCTTTGCGGGCTCTGGCTTTTCCTAAGGGCAGCTCAGCCTCGTCAAAACAGCGCAAAGTAGGCGCCTAGCGTTAGGCGGTATCGAAAAGTTTTAATCTTGTCTCAGAGGTTGCGATTCAGGCAGGATGCCTCTTGGGAGGGGGCCTGCCATGACAATCGACACTTTCCTTGGTCTTTTTGGCGCGGTAACAGGCTTGCTCGGGCTGTTCCTCGCATATTACTTCTATAAGAAGTCGGTACGTACGAAGGTTTTGGGCATCGCATATACCAGTCCAATTCCGCTTTTGACCACGTTGGGCGATCTGAAGGTCACTTACGAAGGTGCATCTATCTCTGCTTTATCGCGGGTCTACATACTGTTCTGGAATCGCGGGACTGCTCCTGTAGAAGCTGCGGACTTTCTCTCTCCCATCAAACTCGACGCATCTGCGCCTATCCTGAATTTGCAAATCCAGGATAAAGACGCGGCCGCGGCCGCAACGCTTAACGCGGCGGCGCGAGAGCTTACTATCGCACTGCTTCGACCTGGCGAAGCGATAACCTTAGTTGCCGAGGTGACTAGCGACAGCTACAGGCCTGACATAGCCATTGAGATGAAGTCGGCCGACATGAGCACTTTCACGTCCTGTCTCCACTACATCTATCCAGCGGTGGCCGCATTTCTTACTTTGATGGCATTGTTCGCGCTTGAGCTGTTGATTCTATACTCGTTCAGGGAAGCCTTCCCTACGCCAGATGCCAGCAAAACATATTTTCCTTTCAAGGAAGATCCTGGTCTAATTGTCTTCATGCTGGCCACCCTGGGAGGAATGTTTGCCGGTCTGTGCGTGCTCGCAATTCTGCCAACTATCGCGGCTGCGATTGTAGGGCACATCACCAAAACCGTCGTTTCGAAAACAATCACGCCGGTCGCGTGGAGATTTTCCGAATTTAACTTTTCAGCAATGACCATGAGGCCGCGGCTCAGGCAGTTCAAAAAGTTTATGGACGCTGAATATAAGAAGATCGCGCCTAATTAGTCATTCCTCTTTCTGAATCCAACATTCATGCTGTTCCGTCGCCGCGCTAGCGCCATTGAAGATTTCCAGCTCCTGCTTAGGACCAACATTCGCAAGCTCGACGGTTCCATCGTTATGGCGCCAAAACATCAGACGCAAGGCTGCATGGCTTTTTTGAACATGGGTTCGACAGGCCACCGCTCCATCTTTCCGAACAATAGGCATAAGCTTCCCCACCTTGTTCGGCCTCTTGAGCTCTCCAATAGGATATTTCGGATCGTTGATCACGACGCGCGCACAGGTTTCGCGCAGAAGGTCGGAATTGGGACCATCAGCGCCCAGAGCCCCATACCTCCTAGCAGTGTCGAAGAAGTCGGATCCAATTGTAAACTTGGGCACATTCTCCGGCTTACATGCGAGCCCCTTCGTGCGCAAAAGACCTGCAGCTTCTGTCATCAGGGCGAAATGAAGTTGCTCCGGCGTTTTTGCTCCGTCCCAAAGGTTCTTCGCCCCCACGTTACTTGCGACGTCTTCGACCTTGTCAGCAAAAAGCACAGTTGCTTTTGAACTGACCGGAAAAGCCACCTCGTCGTGAAGTTCAAGAACAGCTCCGCTGCCCGCTGTAGTTTTAAGTTCGACCTTGCCTAAGGTATCGGCGAACCCGGAAATCACGATTGGAGAGGAAGAGACTTTATCGAGGCAAAATGCCAGTGCCAGTGTTGCTAAGTGTCTCGCAGTCGCAATGAACAAAGCTGGGACTTTGACCAACGTGGATAAGTCAGGCGTCGAGGCAAAAAATTCGACCTCCGTCACCTCAACATCGAGTGCGTCTTCCAAAATGGCAGACCGCTCAAGGATGAAATTGATGGACCGTCGGACATCCTCGGTAGAATATACGTGCTTGAGATCCCATTCACTCAACAAGCTCGTTATGTTTGGAGCGCTGGGAAAGAAATCTCCGTTCGCCAAGATGTCCAACGTGTCTCCTAAGATCACACCCTGAAACAGCGTCGAGAAAAAGCAAGACCGCGCCCAATAACGTATGCGATGCACGATCAGCTCTGCCTCGTCTTGTGTCGAGGCATGGTTAGGTATCGCGAGCAGCGCGGGATCAAAATGTAGGAGCATTCGATCTACTTACGGCTATTCTTTTCTGATTGCCGCTTCGCTGCCGCGGCTCGGAGAATCGATTCCGACTCGATCTGAGACTGTTCAAAGAAATCTTTCGGCCAATCGGAGATGGCGCCATAGCGAGAGACTGGGACTTCCCGACACTTTGTCGTGCCGCCATCACGCTCCGTAAAATAAATTCTAAGAGTCTGGACCAGAGAATCTCCTGAAGCGCTCGCGACTCGGTGCCGGAAGCGATCGATCAGATACTCGCTGTGAGTCTCAAGAAGGCATTGCTTACCGATGAGCGAAACAGACAAGAAAAAGTCCGCTAATCGCGCCTGAACTTTGGGATGAAGGTGCAGTTCGGGCTGCTCAAAAATCAGCAATGAAGGCGAGTCGGCCAGTAGTGCCATGACGATGATCGGAAGGACTTGACTTACTCCGACGCCGACATTCGTAAGATCGTGATATCTGTCTAGGCCCGCGGTTTTGACTTGTAGTTGGTGTCCCATTTTGCCCTGGTCGGCTGTGGAGACTTCGCTGGCAACTCCAACGTAAGCTAGCCAGTCGACCACGGCATCGTGCAACGTTGCGTATTTGGACTTTAGATTGAAGCCATCTGGCTGAATGAATGAGCTTGGCAGATAGCGGACTTGCTTCTCGCGATGCAAGTCCAAGACTGCCGCCGTATGTTCACCCTTAAAACCAACTTCAGTCGTGTTCGACAACGCTTCCAGCGGATAGATTGGCTTTGGTTCATCTCTCAGTGGGCCTAGGTAGCGCACAGAGGAAGCAAAATATGAGGAGGCATATTGAACGCCCTCATTTATAGCACTGGGAAATGTCGGCTCGGTTTCAAAGAGGGGCATTTGATCGCGAGCTATTATCTCTTCGATTTCCGCTCTTAGTTCACTCATCGTGCGGGTTTGCTTAACCTCTGTTCTTTGCGTTCTTTGGTGGGCGCGATAGCGACGGAAACGAGCAGCAAGCTCGTCGGCCGTGATTGCCACCTCCGCTTCTGGAAAGAGACTAAGATTGGGCGCCGACTGATCGCCTGTTAAGACAGTCAGAATCTCGCGCGCACGATCCGCCTGGATCTCGGCTTTAGAGAGATCACGTGCTTGCCAGGGATAATAGTTATCGTCTCCGATAACTATTTGGGCGATCAGTCGAGCCCGATTGAGTGTTGCGTTGTAGGAAACAGCGACGGCGGCTGGAAGAAAATGGCGCAAAGTGGCGCCGATTATGGAGCATTCTGGCTTTGTGCCGAAGATTTCTTTCTTTGAGGCTTCATCAATATCTGAAACGTCGAGCTTGTTTTCGGCCCGGTTAATCGACAGCCGAAAGTGATTGTCGTCCTTCTCTCGAGCCTGGGCCAGCAGTCCTGCTGAGACGATCCTAGGATTGAGCTGAAGGAACTCGGCATTTGTCAAGTTCAGCGGTGGACCGACTTGGTTGACCACCGTTGCATCCCACTTGAAGGAACCAGTTATCGATCGGATGTGCGAGCGGCTAAAGTAGAAGTGCTCCGAGAAGAGGTCGCCTGTCCCACGAAATCGCTGGAAATTCTCTTCGACGTCCATCTCCCACGCAATACCAATGTACGGTTCGTCAGACTTGTGATTTTTGATATCGTTGAACGTGCCCAACTTCACCAGTGGGCCGTTGAGGGCCATTGGCCGATTTGGGGGAGCGTACTGGACCGTCTGCTTCAGAAGTAGAATGCTTTGGATGATCGTGCTTTTGCCGCTGCTGTTCGCGCCGGCGAAAATAGTTATAGGTGCAAGCGTGATGTCTGTCCGCCCTGCGAAAGACTTGAAATTCTCAATCGACCACCGCTTCAGCATTGTAATGTTCCGCGAAACTTTTCGGATTAATGATACCCTTGAATGGCTCCGAAATCATCTACAACCATAGAGATTGCGCCGTTTTGAACAAGCTTTTTAGGTGTGTCGATCTTAACGATCCGCGGTTTTCCGCGCCAGCAGGGTTGGGCTGTGGCCGCGAGACTAAAGTCTTAAAAGATGTAGCCCTCCGCTAAACGAAACAAAGGGTGCGCGATTGACTAAAGGGGCGGTGGTCCTGTCTGCAGCAGAATGGCTTGGGCCACGGCTTAAAAGCCGTGGCCCAGAGTTGCGAAAGAAGCAATCAGCTTAGGAGTAGTGAACGCGCCCGAGCAATTTCCAGAGTGGCCGCGTTCTCGATGGCCATCCGCTCGTCGCCTTTGATGCGGAGTAATCCGCTCGCCCGGTTGGTGATCCGGGCCAGTTCGCCCAGCGTAGGCTTCGCATTATCCTGATATGCAAGCACGACGTCTGCGATAGCAATCAAGGCTTCGATCCGCTTTTCCTGTTCAGACTTGGGGAGTTCGTTCTTGGGTTGCGGCTCAGCCGCTTTGGAAGGCTTGGACATAGTTTTCTCGCTCTCTCGTTCGAGTCGCACGCCAAAGTAGCTTGGCCAGCTACTTTCGCGTCTAGCCTTTGTTCGGATAAAACGAAAGAGCGATCTCATGAAGCGGGGCGCGGGCTAGCGGCCCGGCGGTAGGGCTTGGCGCTATTTTGGTAGTACCCGAAGCAGGCGGCCTTGCAGACCCCACCTGCTGGGGGGGTCCCCGGGGGCGGCGGGGGTGCCCGGCCGCAGCCATTAGCTCCTGTACGGACGCCTGTAGGGCTGCCTTTGGGGGGTAAGCAGCGCGAGCCCCGGCGTTGCCGCGCGGTGGCGGGGCTTTAGCTGTTCGGTTTACCCGTGTGTTTACCCCTGGGCCGCGCGCCGTAGCGGCTCGATCTTACCGCTTTATAACTGACTGAAATGGCCGGACTTTTGGTGCCGGCTGAGGGGATTGAACCCCCGACCTTCGGTTTACAAAACCGCTGCTCTACCGCTGAGCTAAGCCGGCGATGCCTCAAGAGGCAGGGCAGAGCTCGGCTCGCGCCGGGCCCCGTCTACCCGTGCGCGCCGCAATACCAGACTTGATCGGAAAGTGCCAGAACCGGGAGGTCGTCGTCGCAGGACGTGAATCGGGCGGCCGCGCGGGCCGCCCGATGTGTCGCGTTCGGCTCAAGCCGGCTTACTGGCAGAGCTGCCGGCGGCCGTCTGCGCCCTTGAAGTACGTGCCGGGCGTACAGACGAAGCCGTTGCGCTGGGCATAGGTGCGCCTGTCCCAGCTACGATTGTCCCAGCCGCGGTCCCACGAATTGTCATAGGCGTAGGAATTGTCCCAACCTCGGAATGGGGCGGTGGCAATCGCGCCGGCGGTGCCGATCGCGGCACCCGCGACGCCGGCCGCCGTCCCGACAGCGCCCGCCGCAACGTCGGTCGGCCAGAAGCCAGTGGGGCTTCTGTTCCAGTCGTTATTCCAGTCGCGGTTGGTCTGGCGATAGGCCGCGCGGCGGTGGCGGTAGCCGCTCTCGGTGGTGGCCTGTCCCGGTCCGAAGGTCTGGCAATTGGCGTTCGGGAATTGCGCCGAGCAGCGGCCCTGATTGGTGACGACGGTCTGCGCCATGGCAGAGCCTGCCAGCATGGTCGCTGCGATCGCCGTGGCCCCGAGAAGCTTGATGGTCATGGTTGTTCGCTCCCATTTTGTTGACAGGAGCTAAACGCCGACGGCGCGGGACGTTCCGATGCAACCTTGGGATTTTTCGGATGCGAGCCGTCAAACCGATGTGAGCAGTACGCTGTTCCAGCCGCGCGGTTCCGCGCCGTTAACGCTTCACTAGCTCGCCGTGCAACATTTGAGCGGCGCGCAATCCTTGCACGTTAGGCTTACCGGAATTTGGTGAGCAGGCCTTAACTCTCTCTGCGTCGCGATCGGTTAGGTTGCGCCCGGATAACCGGGGTCTCCTCATGCGTGCCGTGGCGCTCGCCGCCTTTCTGATCGGACTGCCTGCAACCGCGTTTGCAGCCGGCTTCGAGATCGTCGTTCCCGGCCGTCCCGGCGTGCCGATCATTATCAACAACATCGATGCGTCCTATGCCGTCGTCGAGGGCACCTGGGGTCTCGGCAAGGGCCAGCAGGTGCAGCCCACGATCTATGGCGGACGCTATATCGCCGAGCGGCAGCCCGACGACGTCGGCCATTATTATCCGACGCTGGGCCTGCGGCCGGGCTACGGCCGGCTCGAGGTCGAGCCGCCGGCGAACCGCAAATTGCCCAAGCCCGCCGAGAGCTACCACCAGAGCTGGGGTGCCTCGTCCGCGCCGCTGCCGGCGCAGATGGATCCGCCCGTCGATCCGCCGCCGGTGATCTACGCGCCCGAGATCAACGACCGTCCTCGGCCCCCGCGGCCGCGGCCGCGCACAGAGATACCCGGCAGGCCGCCGGGTTGAGAAACGTGAAAACCAAAAACGGAAATCAACAGGAGAGAGTAATGCGTCAAATGATTTCGGGACTGGTCGCGGCAACTGCCGTGATGTTCGCCGCCACCGTGCCGGCCGCGGCCTGCGGCTTCAGCACATGCGCGCCCGTTGCGCCGGTCTATGCCGGCTGCAACACCGGATGCGGCGGATATGGTTATGGCTACGGCTACGGCGCCTATGAGCGTCTCGCCGAGCCGACCACGCAGTATTATTACGTCAACCAGGGTCCGACCTATACCGGTCCGGGCGCCTTCGCGCCGTACCCGACCTATCGCGAGGACGCGGTCGTCGCGCCCGCCAATTACGGCTATGGCTATGGCTATCGTGCCGCTGCGGTCGCGCCGCCGGCCGCTTATCCCTATCGCCGCCCGTACTTCCGTCCCTATCGCTACGGCTACGGCCCGCGCTACGGCTATCTGCCGCGCGTGCAGTACGGCCATGCTCACCGCCACGGCCACGCCCACCGCCACGCGCCGCATTATTATGGCGGTCACCGCGTGCTGCGCCGCTATTACTGATCTCTGATCGGTTGAGATTTGCGAAGCGCCCGTTCGCGTGATGCGGACGGGCGTTTTGCTTTCTCTTCAAAACAACCCCATGCACAGTAGCCGGGAACAGTGAAATCAAGGACTTGAAGCGCAATGTGCCCGAGATGAGCGAGCATCGCTCATTAGCTCATTGTTCGAACCCAAAATTTCGGAAAAACAGAGACTTCGATTGATCCGTCGGGCAAAACAGGCGTAGTCTAGCATCGTCCGGATATGCGCGGCGCCTAAAGCGCTAGCGCTTCATCAGCCCCAGCCGGCTCGCGCCGACATAGAGCGAGAGTACGGCCGCATTCGAGACGTTGAGGCTCTTGATCTCGCCGGGCATGTCGAGCCGCGCCACGACGCTGCAGGTCTCGCGCGTCAATTGCCGCAAGCCTTTGCCTTCGGCGCCGAGCACCAGCGCGAGCGGCTCGCGCAGTGTGACGTTCGAGAGGTCCTCGGTACCTTCGCTGTCGAGACCGACGGTCTGGAAGCCGCGCTCGTTCAACGCCGTTAAGGCGCGGGCGAGATTTTGCACCGTGACGACAGGCACAAGCTCCAGCGCGCCGGAGGCGGCCTTGGCGAGCACGCCCGTCGCCTCGGGGCTGTGACGCGCGGTGGTCACGATCGCCTTCACCGCGAAGGCCGCTGCAGAGCGCAGAATGGCGCCGACATTGTGCGGATCGGTGATCTGGTCGAGCACCAGCACCATGCCTTCCTGCTTGAGCGTCTCGATGTCCGGCGAGGGCAGGGGATCGGCCTCGGCGAGCAGGCCCTGATGCACGGCGTCGGGCGAGAGCAGGCGGTCGATCTCCTCGGGACGGACGATCTCGGGCGCGATGCGGGTCGCGATGTTTTCGTCCGCCAGCCGCCGCGCGGCGTTCTCGGTTAGCGTCAGCTTGCGGATCCGCCGCTGCGGGTTGGCGAGGGCCATGGTGACGGTGTGCCAGCCATAGAGAATGACGGGCCCGTCGGGGTGCGAATCGCGTTCGCGCCAAGCCGGCCGGCCGGTCGATTTCCCTGGTTTGTTGAAGGGCTTAGCCCCCCTGCGGGGGCCCCTCGGGGCGAATTTTTTGTCCTTCATGGGCTCGCTTGTGTCACGGGGACCCCAATATGGCAATTTGAGTGGCTTCGAGGGCGATTTTAGCTGCTTGCCTCGGTTGACTTTGCCCCACCGCTTCGCCCATAAACGCGCCCGGTCGCGCCCCGATACGGGTTGCCGCGGCCTTCACGTTCCATGGCCGTCTTCGGTCCGCCGGCAAGGTCCGGCCCGATTGTGCTGCCGTCGAGCGGGGGAGTGTCCCGAGTGGCAAAGGGAGCTGACTGTAAATCAGCCGCCTCATGGCTTCGCAGGTTCGAGTCCTGCCTCCCCCACCAGCCTTCGCTCGCTTCGCGAGCTACGGCTAGGCAAGCCAGCATAAGTGCTCGTGGCGCGAAGTGAGCGAAGGCTGTCGCGCCGTAGCCCGCAGGGCGTAGGCGGACTGGGACTGTTCTCAAGCCCGCTACCCCATCATCTCCCGCACCATCGGCACCACCTTCCGCCCGTAGAGCTCGATGCTCCGCATCAGCTTCTCGTGCGGCAAGGGCCCCGCCGAATACTTCAACTGAAACCGCGAAATGCCGAGCGCCTTTGCGGTCTTCGCGATCTTGCGCGCCACCGTTTCCGGCGAGCCGACATAGAGCGACCCGTGCTCGGCCTCGCTGACAAACTCCTCGCGGCCCATCGGCGGCCAGCCGCGCTCCTTGCCGATGCGGTCGCGCATCGCCTTGTAGTCGGGCCAGAGCTCCTCGCGCGCCTGCGCGTCGGTCTCGGCGACGTAGCCCGGCGAATGCACGCCGATCGGCTGGGCCGGGCGACCGAACTCCCTGAAGGCCCGATGATAGAGCTCGACATAGGGCGCAAAGCGCGCGGGATCGCCGCCGATGATCGCCAGCATCAAGGGCAGATCGTAATGCGCGGCGCGCACCACCGATTGCGGACTGCCGCCGACGCCGATCCAGGTTTTCAGCTTGCCGTTCTCGACCGGCGGATAGACCAGTTGATCTTTCAGCGGCGGGCGCAGCTTGCCTTGCCAGGTGACCGGCTGCTGCGACAAGAGCGCGGCGAACAGATCGAGCTTCTCCTCGAACAGCTCCTCATATTTGCGCAGGTCGAAGCCGAACAGCGGGAAGGATTCGGTGAACGAGCCGCGGCCGAGGATCACCTCGGCGCGTCCGTTCGAGACCGCATCCAGCGTGGCAAAGCGCTGGAACACGCGGATGGGATCGTCCGAAGACAGCACCGTCACGGCCGAGCCGAGATGGATGCGCCTGGTGCGCGATGCGATCGCCGCGAGCACGGTCTCCGGCGAGGAGATCGCGAAATCGGCGCGGTGATGCTCGCCGAGACCGATGAAATCGAGACCGAGCTCGTCCGCCAGCACCGCTTCGTCGACCACGTTGCGGATCACCTGCGCATGCGGAATCATGTCGCCGGACGCATCTCTTGTGACGTCGCCAAAGGTATCCAGTCCGAATTCGAGCGGTGCGGTCATCGATCAAGTCTCTGTGGGAGGAACGATGAGACTTAATGGACGACAGCCGGCTCACAAGGTGGCTTTCGGAAATGCTCGGTTTCCGTTTGTGCGTGCTATCCCGAGATGCGCACCACCATCTTGCCGAGCGCAGCGCGCGCCTGCATCGTCTTGAACGCCTCGCGAAAATCCGCCAGCGCGAAGACGTGGCCGACCACCGGCTTCAGCTTGCCGTCGGTGAGCCAGCCCGTCAGCTCCGACATCAGGCGCTTCTGCAGATCGGGCTCGCGCACGGGAATCTGCGCGAGATCGACACCGAGCAAGGCGCCGCCTTTCAGAAGCGGCAGATTGAACGGCAGCGCGGGAATGGCGCCGGCGGCAAAGCCGACCACGAGATGGCGCCCGCGCCAGGCGATGGATCGAAATGCCTGCACCGAGATTTCGCCGCCAACGGGATCGAAGATCACGTCCGCGCCATGTCCTGCCGTCAACTCCTTGAGCGTGTCGCGCCAGCCGGCCTGCGTATAGTCGATCACCGCATCGGCGCCATGCGCCTGCGCAAACTCGCGCTTCTCCGGTGTTGATGCAGCCGCGATGACGCGAGCGTCGAGCAGCTTTCCGATCTGGACGGCCGCAATCCCAGTGCCGCCGGCGGCACCCAGCACGAGAAGCTGCTCGCCTGCGGCCAGCGAAGCGCGCGCGCCCAGCGCATAAAGGGCCGTCAAGTAATTGGCGCGAAACGAGGCGGCGACCTCGGCTGCGACGCCGTCCGGCAGGGGATGGACCGCTTCAGGCCTAACGACGATCTCCTCGGCAAGCGCGCCCGAGCGCGTCATCCCCATCACGCGCATGCCGGGCTGGTAGCCGCCCGGTGCACGGGGCGCGTCCGTCACCACACCCGCGAATTCCGTGCCGGGAATGAAGGGGAGGGGGTCCTTGGTCTGGTAGCGTCCCTCGATCTTCAGGCCGTCGACGAAGCCAATCCCGGTCGCTTCCACCCGGATGCGCAGCTGTCCCGCCTCCATGGACGGAGGCGGTACGTCCTTCAGCTCGATCTGATCGATGGGGGCGTATTGCTCGACGACAACGGCTTTCATGTCGGACCTCTGTTGTTCCAGTTATCCTGACAGGTCTCGACACTAGCCTCTTGTGTCTACCGCCACATCCCCCGCATCCGCGCCCCGATGTCGATCTTCGGCCCCTGCGCCGCGGTGCGCGCGGCACCGCTTGCGGCCTTCGGCCAGGCGGTGCGATCGAACAGGTAGACCAATTGCTCCGGGATGAAGCGGGTGCGCGAGGCGTACACGTGGCGGTCGCCTCTGGCGGCTTGGCCGTGGACGAAGAAGCGCTGCGGCACGACGAGATGCAGATCGTCCTTGGCGCGCGTCATCGCGACATAGAGCAGGCGGCGCTCCTCCTCGAGCTCGGCGCTGGTGCCGGCGCCGAGATCGGACGGCATGCAGCCGTCGACGACGTTGAGCACGAACACCGATTTCCACTCCTGGCCCTTGGCGGAGTGGATGGTGGAGAGGATCAGGTAGTCCTCGTCGCGCAGGGGTGGCCCTGATTTGTCGCTGGTCGCATCCGGCGGATCGAGCGTGAGCTCGGTCAGGAATTTCTCGCGAGAGGCATAGCCGCTCGCGATCTGCTCGAGTTGCATCAGATCGGCGCGGCGCGTCTCGGCATCCTCGTGCATGCGGTCGAGATGCGGCTCGTACCAGAGCCGCACCCGTTCGAGATCGACGGGCCATTCCGAATAGCGCAAGTTTTCGACCGTGCGGACGAAACAGGTCCAGTCCTCGCCGGTGCGCGCCGGCCCCGGCAGCCGGCCGAGCGCGGCAAGCGGGTCGGTGCTCTCCGCCATCTGGTCCAGCACGCGCTGTGCGGTCGCAGGCCCGATACCCGGCAGCAGGTGCAGGATGCGAAAGCCGGCGACGCGGTCGCGCGGATTCTCGGCGAAGCGCAACACGGCCAGCACGTCCTTGACATGCGCGGCATCCAGGAATTTCAGGCCGCCGAACTTGACGAAGGGGATGTTGCGGCGGGTCAGCTCGATCTCCAGCGGACCCGAATGCGAGGAGGTGCGGAACAGCACCGCCTGATGCTTGAGCAGCGCGCCTTGCTCGCGGTTCGCCAGCACCGCCTCGACGATGTAGCGCGCCTGGTCGGCCTCGTCGTGCACGGTGACGAGCTGCGGCTTCTGACCTGAGGTGCGGTCGGTCCAGAGGTTCTTGGTGAAGCGCTCGCGGGCGAGGCCGATCACGCCGTTCGCCGCCGACAGCACCGCCTGCGTCGAGCGGTAATTGCGGTCGAGCGTGATCATCTCCGCGCGCGGCGAGAAGCTCTGCGGAAAGTCCAGGATGTTGCGCACGGTGGCGGCGCGAAACGAATAGATCGACTGCGCGTCGTCGCCGACCACGGTGAGGCCGCGGCCGTCGGGCTTGAGCGCCAAGAGGATCGAGGATTGCAGACGGTTGGTGTCCTGATATTCGTCGACCAGCACGTGGTCGAAGCGGCCGCCGATCTCCTGAGCGATCAGCGCATCGCCCATCATCTGCGACCAATACAGCAGCAGATCGTCGTAATCGAGCACGTGCTGGGCCTGCTTGGCCTCGACATAGGCGGCGAACAGACCCTTCAGCTCGGCGGCCCAGCCCGCACACCAGGGAAAATGCTGGGCGAGCACCTTCTCGATCTCCATCTCGGCATTGACGCAGCGGGAATAGATCGACAGGCAGGTGCCCTTGGCCGGAAAGCGGCTCTCGGTCTTCGACAGGCCGCGCTCGTGCCGGACCAGGTTCATCAGGTCGGCAGAATCCTCGCGGTCATGGATGGTGAAGGCGGGATCGACGCCGATCCGCTCGGCATATTCGCGCAGGAGCCGCGCGCCGATGCCGTGGAAGGTGCCGGCCCAGGTCAGCGCATCGCGCATGATTGCGGCGTTGTTCTCGCCGAGCACCTTGCGCGCGATGCGCTCGACCCTTCCGGCCATCTCCGCCGCCGCGCGTCGGGAGAACGTCATCAGCAGGATGCGGCGGGGATCGGCGCCTGCGACGATCAGATGCGCGACGCGGTGGGCGAGCGTGTTGGTCTTGCCGGAGCCGGCACCGGCGATGACGAGCAGGGGACCGCCCACGATGGCCCCTTCGGCCACGCCATGCTCGACGGCGCGGCGCTGCTCCGCATTGAGCGTGTCCAGATATGTCGCCACGAATCGCCCCGGTGAAAGGATGAGACTCGGCGATCCCGGCGCGAATCGCAATGCGGCTGGACGGAACTGGAATTAGGATTTAGGGGAAGATGACCCTTTGGTTCCAGCACCCCCATGGCGAGATGACCGAGCTCAAGCCCGAACAATTCGAGATGCGGCGGCTGGAATCGCTCAGCAACACCATTTTCGGCGTCGCCATGACGCTGCTGGCTTACGATCTGCCGAAGGCGGCAGTGTTCAGTGGCGCGCCCGGCTGGAACGATCTCGCCCGGGTGTATTCCGGCAAGCTTGCCGGCTTCGCGCTCAGCTTCATCATCGCCGGGGTGTTCTGGATCAGCCATCACCGCCGGCTGGCACGTCAGCCCGTCGGCAGCCGCGGCATGGTGGTCCTCAACCTTTTCTTCCTGCTCTCGATCGTGCTGCTGCCGGTCACCAACGGGCTCTACACCAACTACGCCATGAGCAGCGCGGTGGCAGTGCTCTACGGCCTGCACCTGACCACGATCGGCGGCCTCAATGCCTTGCTGTGGTGGACCATCCTGCGCGGCTGGGGCCGCGAGATCATGGCTTCGCTGTTTCCGGTCGCCGTGTTCATCCCGGGCACCATCGTTGCGGCGTTTGCGCCGCATATCGCGCCCTACATCTGGTGTTTTGCCTTTGGCGGCCTCCTGATCCAGCGCTTCTATGTCGCGCCGAACCCATCGGCCGGCACGTAAAGCTTGACCGGGCGGATCTCGTACACCGCCGTCGGATTGACCGCGCGCAGCTTCCGCGCCGCTTCGATCGCCTCCTCCTCGGTGGCGCATTGCATCAAGTGGAAGCCGAGAAGCTGCTCCTTGGTCTCGGCAAACGGCCCGTCCAGCACCATTCCCGCGCCGGGACCCCGCAAGGTCCGGGCCTTGCGGGTCTCATCCAGCCGGGCCGCCGGACCAAACTGCCCGCTGGCCCGCAGCGGCGCCTGAACCTCGATGACCTTGGCGACGACCGCGGCATCCTGCTCCGGTGTCCAGGACAGGACCTCGTCTTCCACGTGATAGGCCAGGATGGCGTACAGCATCGTCACCTCGTTCTTTTCTGCTTTTGTTTCTGCGCAAGTCCTGAGGACGTGGCACGGCGGCCCGTGCCGACACTTCCGAAGCAAAATATTGCGTGGCCCGCAAGCGGCGAAACCGTCCTGAAACCCGATTGCGTCCTCGCCGATGTGAACGCCGCCGGAACTGATCGCGACTGATGGACCATAAACAACAAGTTCTTTGCTGGAGGCGGCAATGTCGGGTCATACCATCAAGATCATCTGCGACGCGCGGCGGGCAGGGCAGTCGGAGCCGGCCGATCTGCACGACCAGGCCGGCCATCACCGCTATTACGGCAGCTCGGCCGAGAACGGCGGTGAGCGGATCGTCGAGAGCCGGCGCGGCAAACTGCGGCGCGCGTTCAACTTCTTCGGGTTCTGAAGCCTTGCGGCGAGGCCGGCGTTCGAAATGGACGTCCTGCAGATATCGATCGCGGCGATGCCGTTCCTGCTCGCGCTGATGAGCCGGACCTCCAAGGCCATCGTCCCGTGCCTTCTGACGAGAGGTTATGTTTGAGCATGATCTTTTCGGAAAACCGCTACACACTTTTCCGGATCATGCTCTGGTCACGGTGCTGCTCGGCGAGGAACCGCACCGCGCGGTCGTGGCCTGGTGCGTCGGCATGCTGATCGCCGCCGTCGCGCTGCGCGAGCGGCTTCGCGCCGGCTGACGCCGCATTCGTCATTGCCCGCTCAAGACCTGCTTGACCAGCGCCTCGCGCAGCGAGGCCAGCTCGCCGCTCGCCTGCATCTGGGCGATGACCTTGTCGACCTCAGGCACCAGATCGCGATGACGTTCATGCAGGTAGTGGTTGCAGGCGATGCGCGCCAGCCGGATCGTGTCCTGCGCCAACGCAGGGTCAGTGGCGAGCAGCGACAGGCAGGCGACGGCTAGCCGCCAAAGTTGGCGCCTGCACACCCGGTCGCAACGATCATTGCGCGCTCGTCCCGCGAGCCATACCGGACTTTCACCGATGACATTTTAGCACGAGCAGTGATAATTTGCCCAGCAGTGCCGCTGCGGGGGCGGAAGACGTGACTTGCCGACTTCGAGCTCGCGGGCCGACGGGACGTCGCTTGCATCGGGTGACGAGACGGGCGCGTCTCAGCCCATGGATTGCTCGAGACTGCAACCGCTCGACCGCAGCAGCGAGCCGCCATTTCGGGAACATGGTGCATGGCCAACGCAGCTGACGAGGACGCCAAGCGCAGCCACGCCATCGCGCCGACGGCGGCGAAGCCTGGTCTGACCGACATCGAGACGCTTGCGGCCATCGCCGAGTACGTCAGCAAATACAGCCTGACCCGGCCCCCACCGCCGTTACGCCTGGAGCGCCGGCCGCCCTCCGATGCCGACGAGCTGGACAAGGTGATCGAGGCTTTCAACGCGATGTGCGCGAACCTCCAGCAGGCCTATGGCGAGCTGCGCGAGGCCAATGCCAATCTCGAGCGCGATTTGACCATCCGCCGGCGCGCCGAAGCGGAGGCGCGGGCGAGCGAAGAGCGTTTCCGCGACTATGCCGAAACCGCGTCCGACTGGTTCTGGGAAACCGGGCCGGACCACTGCTTCACCTATCTCTCTGACCGGGTGATTGCCTTCGGAATGGATCCCAAAGTGCGGATCGGCACGCGTCGCATCGATACTGCGCTCGATCGGGATACCGAGGCCGAGAAATGGCGCGCGCATCTGGCGACGCTGGACCGTCACGAGCCGTTCCGCAAATTCGAGTATCGCGGACGCGACACGCGCGGGCGGATGCATCATTTCAGCGTCAACGGCAAGCCGGTTTTCGACGACGATGGACGCTTCCTCGGCTACCGCGGCTCCGCGACCGACCTCACCGCGCAGCACGAGATCGAGGAGCGGCTGCGTCAGTCCCAGAAGATGGACGCGATCGGCCAGCTCACCGGCGGCGTGGCGCACGATTTCAACAACGTGCTCACGGTCATCACCGGCACGATCGAGATCATCCAGGAGGGGCTTGCGGACAAGCCCGAGCTGGCCGCGATCGCGCAATTGATCGATGATGCGGCCGCGCGCGGAGCGGAGATCACCTCGCAACTCCTGACCTTCGCGCGCCGCCAGCCGCTGGAGCCGCGCGAGATCGACGTCAACGCGCTCGTGGTCGAGACCGCGAAGCTGCTGAGGCCGATGCTCGGCGAGCAAATCGAGATCGAGACGCGGCTCGCCGACGAGGCCTGGTCCGCGATGGTGGATCCGTCGCAGCTGTCCTCCGCGATCGTCAACCTCGCCGTCAATGCGCGCGACGCGATGCCGGGCGGCGGCAAGCTCACCCTCGAAACCGCGAACCGCGAGCTCGACGGCACGGGGACCGCTGGCGAGGGCGTGCGCGGCGCCTTCGTGATGGTTGCAGTCGGCGACACCGGTCACGGCATTCCGGCCGATATCCGCGAGCGTGTTTTCGAGCCGTTCTTCACCACCAAGGGGGTCGGCCGCGGCACCGGTCTGGGGCTGAGCATGGTCTACGGCTTTGCCCGCCAGAGCGGCGGCACTGTTGCGATCGAAAGCGAGGAGGGGCGCGGCACCGTGATGCGGCTGTTCCTGCCGCGGGCAAAGGGCGAGGCGGTGGCCAGGACGGCGCCGGTTCAAGCGCCCGCCACGGCGCGCGGGCGGGAGACGATACTCGTGGTGGAGGACGATCCGCTGGTCCAGGGCTATGTCATCGCGCAACTCGGCGGCCTCGGCTACCGCACGCTCGCTGCGAGCGACGGCGCGTCCGCGCTGACGCTGGTCGACCAAGGTGCCCGATTCGATCTGCTGTTCACGGACATCATCATGCCCGGCGGCATGAACGGGCATGAATTGGCCGAAGCCGTCAGGCTCCGCCGGCCGGGCGTGAGGGTGCTCTACACCTCCGGCTATACCGACAACACCATCGTCCACGACGGACATCTCGATCCCGGCGTGGCGCTGCTGTTCAAGCCATACCGCAAGGCGGAGCTGTCGCAGAAGATTCGCGAGGTGCTTGCCGGCGAGCCGCCCGCCTGAGCCGCGGCGACAGACGAAAAAGGCGCGGCGGGGAAGCCCCGTCGCGCCCGATTTCTTGCTCGCTGGTCCAGGGCTGAGAGCGCCCCGATGCCAAGCCCTACTCGAAGCTTAGCGGGCGATCCCAGCGAGGTGACAGCGCTTGAGATAAGACACTGGATCACCTCCTTTCGTTGGTTTCGGAAGTCTTCAATATACGCGGCGATCCCGCCGCTGTTAAGGGGCGGCGGGTCCGCAGGAACCCGGGTGGTTCGCAAGGCCGCCGAAGACGCCGGAAAGCGACCTCCTGGGCAGTTGAGACCGCAGCCCGGCCGTGTTAGGGAGCCCGTAACGCGGGTGTAGCTCAATGGTAGAGCAGCAGCCTTCCAAGCTGAATACGAGGGTTCGATTCCCTTCACCCGCTCCAGAACCTGTTGGACGCGATATCCCAGCAGGGCATTTCCTAGATAGCCGCCCGTGGCTTGACGGCCGATCAGCTATTCCTCGTCCCGTCGCTCGCGTTCCTTCCGTGCGCGATCGAGCGCGCCGCCTTGAGGCTGTCCGCTGACCTTCACGCCGGGGAGATGACCGACCTTGTTCTTGTCGGCCTCGTCGCCGCGCTGAAGTTCGCGATCAATGATGTCGCGTGATCCTTCGGCCGGTTCCTGTCGAATGGGCTCTTGCTCTCGATGCTCATGAATGATCCTGCTTGACCGCGTTGATTGCTAGGGCAAACCCAGCTCTGCGCTATCGTTCCTGTCCAAAGCAGCCGCTTCGTGCAGGCTCTATCCCCTGTGGTTATCGATTTCGGCGGCGACCTGTCCGTAGTTCAGCAGCGCAACCAGGGTCGTTCCGCCGATAATATTGCCGAGTAGCGTGGGTATGAAGAAGTCGGAGGCATATTGGCTGAACGAGGCCAGGCCGCTCTGCACCAGAAAGGCGCACTCGATCGAACCCGCGACGATGTGCAAGAACTGGCCGAGTGCGACCACATAGGTCATCACTACGATGATGTGTGCGCGCGAGCCTTTGGCAGCCGGAAGAAGCCAGGCCATCGAGGCGATCAGCCAGCCGGCGAAGATGGCCCTGACGAAGGTGCTCGAGAACGTCCCCTCGATCGTCGGCCGGCTGAGATCGATGAAGGCGTCCACGATGCGAGGTTCGAAGATGCTGGTGCGAGCGAGCACGGAGGCGGCCGCCCAGGTCCCTGCGATATTCGAGGCGAGAACCAGGATCCAGAGCTTGAGCACGCTTGCCAAGGTGCCGAGATCCCTGTTGTGCAACAGCGGCAGGATCGGTGTCAGCGTGTTCTCGGTAAAGAGCTGTTGTCGTCCCAGCACGACGACCAGGAAGCCGACAGTGTAGCCGAGCGGAGCAACCAGGCGGCGGGTCGCCTCATCCGAGATCAGCGCATGCAACTCGCCCTGAACGATTAGCGACAGGCTTATCGAAAGGCCGGCAGCAAAACCGGACAGCACGATGGCCCACCATCGCCGCTCCAGCTCCTGCTCGCCTTCGGCGCGGATCGTCTCATGGATCAGCGCGGCGCTTGGCCTGCTCTGGGATTCGATCTGCCTGGTCTGGCGCCGCGACACGCCGTCGAGCTTGGATGCTGGGTTGAATGAGGCGCCGTCGCCAGACTGATCCACGCTGCGGTCTCCGAAAGGCTGATCCAGTCAAGACTTCCGGATGTCCCATTCAGTTCCCCTTGCGCGGTGCAGCCTCGCTCCAGGCGCGATGCAGCACGCGGAGGAACCTTCGTCATGAGCAGGAGTTCGCCGTGGGGGCAAGGGTGAAAGTCACGAGGCCAACCGTGCAAGACGACGTGCGCGTGCGTTCCACCGCGCAGATCGCGGGTCATCCGATTCATCCGATGCTGGTGCCGATCCCGATCACGTGTTTCGTCGGGGCGCTGCTGACCGACATCGCCTATGTCGCCAGTGCCGAGATCATGTGGGCGAATTTTTCGGCCTGGCTGCTGCTCGCCGGAATCGTCTTCGGCGTGCTGGCGGCGATCGTGGGCCTGATCGACTTCCTCGGCAATCGGCTGGTGCGGGCGCAGGCGCCGGCCTGGCCGCATCTGATCGGCAATGTCGTGGTGCTGATCCTTTCGATGGTCAATCTGATGATCCACATGCGCGATGGCTGGACTTCGGTGTGGCCGAGCGGGCTCGCCTTGTCCGCTCTCACAGTGCTGATCCTGCCGATCACGGGGTGGCTCGGCTGGGCTCTTGTCTATCGCCACGGCGTGGGAGTTGCACGATGATATCTGCGATGATCCGCGCGCTGTTGTGCGCGTCGCTGCTGGGGCTGGCCGGCTGCAATGACGGCAGCGGCGATCCCAACGCGCAGGTCGGCGCCAATCCGGCACTTCCCGAAATCCAGCAATATCTGCTGCCGCCGGTCCACATTGCCCGCATCGTCGGCTGGAAGAAGGACGAGACGCCGACGGTCGCGCAGGGCCTGCAGGCCAAGGCCTTCGCCACCGGCCTGCAGCACCCGCGCTCGCTCTACGTTCTCCCCAATGGCGACGTGCTGGTGGTGGAATCCAAGGCGCCGAAAGGCGCTCCGATCAAGCGGCCCAAGGAACTCGTGATGGGCGTCATCCAGTCCTGGGCGACCTCCGGCGGCGACAGCGGCGCGAGCAACCGCATCACGCTGCTGCGCGACAGCAACGGGGATGGCGTGCCGGAGACGCAAAGCATCTTCCTCGACCATCTCAACTCGCCGTTCGGCGTCGCGCTGGTCGGCAACTATCTCTATGTCGCCAACACCGACGCCATCGTCAGATATCCCTACACCGAAGGGGACACGAAGATCACCGCGCCGGGCACGGTGCTGGCGCCGCTGCCGGGCGGTCCGATCAACCATCACTGGACCAAGAGCCTGGTCGCCAGCCCCGACGGCTCGAAGCTCTACGCCGGCGTCGGCTCCAACAGCAACGCCGCCGAGAGGGGCATGGAGGCCGAGCACAATCGCGCCGCCATCCTCGAGGTCGATCGCGCCAGCGGCCGCTGGCGCGTGTTCGCAAGCGGCCTGCGCAATCCCAACGGCCTCAGCTTCGAGCCGCAGACCGGTGCACTCTGGGCGGTGGTCAACGAGCGCGACGAGCTCGGTCCCGATCTCGTGCCCGATTACATGACCTCGGTGAAGGACGGCGGCTTCTACGGCTGGCCCTACAGCTATTTCGGCCAGCACGTCGATCCCCGCGTCAAGCCGGAGCGGCCGGATCTCGTCGCCAGGGCGATCGTGCCTGACTACGCGCTGAACTCGCATGTCGCCCCGCTCGGGCTCGCCTTCAACACCGGCACCAGCCTGCCGGCCGCCTATCGCGGCGGCGCCTTCGTTGGCGAGCACGGCAGTTGGAACAGGCAGGTGCTGAGCGGCTACAAGGTCGTGTTCGTGCCGTTCACGGACGGCAAGCCGAGCGGCCCGCCGCAGGACGTCGTCACCGGGTTCCTTAACAGCGACAATAAGGCGCGCGGCCGCCCCGTTGGTGTTGCCATCGACAAGACCGGCGCGCTTCTGGTTGCGGACGACAGCGGCAACACGGTCTGGCGAGTGAGCGCGACCCATCCGCAGCTGACGCAACGTTAAGCGCGCAGGCGCGTTGTCGTGCAGACCTTTTTTCTGAAATCTAGAGCCAGGAGTTTGGACAATGGGCCTTGCGCAATATGCCATCGTGCCGGTGCGGGACGAATGGGGCGTGCTGCACGACGGCGACGTCAAGAACACCTACGCCACCAAGGAAGCCGCGTTCGAGTCCGCAGTCGCCGCCGCATCCCTCGCGCTGCGTGAGGGACATGAAGTTCAGGTCAGCGTGCCCGGCCGCGAGGCGGGAGGCAACGCGCTCGGCGTCCGGGACAACGCTTGAGAAGGAAGACGCGATGACCGAGCCCCGTGAGCCCAACGGCGTCGAGCCATCCCGCTCCGAGGACGACATCCAGCGCGACCAGCTCGGCCCGCGCGGCGTGCCGGGCGCGCCCGATCCGGCCAAGATGACGCCGCAGCGCGAGAAGAAGACGCCGAAGCACGTGGATCCCGGCCACACCGCGTGAGGGGGCTCCGCTGCGGCCAACCGACCAGACGATCAATCGCCCGCGGCGGGCGGCACTCCTCCGTCATTTCCGTAGCGGCCTTTGAATCGAGGTAGTCGCCTCATCGAGGTAGTCGCCTCGAGGTCATCGCGCGCGCCGCCGCCAGCCGCACGGCTACAGCAGGCCGGGCGACCGCACTTCCGACCTGATTCGGACGAAAAGGCCCTGTCGCTGCGATCGACGAATGTTGCGGCGACAGGGTTTCACTTGTAGCAAGACTGGCCGAACGTTATGCGCGCGAGCGCGAAGATCATGAGGTCGCTGGATGAACCCCGCTGTCATTGCCGTCGCCATCACCGGCTCCGTTCCGCGCAAGAAGGACAATCCGGCGGTGCCTATCCTGCCCTCGGAGCAGATCGAATCGACGCACCAGGCCTTCGAGGCGGGCGCCACGCTTGCGCATATCCACGTCCGCAACGACGACGAGACGCCGTCCTCCGATCCGGAGCGTTTTGCCCAGGTGCAGGAGGGGATCAAAAAGCATTGTCCTGATATGATCGTCCAGTTCTCGACCGGCGGGCGTGGCCGCGATCCCTCGGCGCGCGGATCGGCGCTCTACCTCAAGCCCGACATGGCCTCGCTCTCCACGGGATCGGTGAACTTTCCGACCATCGTCTACGAGAACAGCGCCGCGCTGGTCGAGACGCTCGCCACTAGCATGAAGACGAACGGCATCCGGCCGGAAATCGAGATCTTCGATCTGTCGCATCTGCATGGCGCCCGCCGCCTGATCGATGCGGGCCTCATCGACGCGCGTCCGCACGTGCAGTTCGTCATGGGCGTCAAGAACGCGATGCCGGCGGACGAGCATGTGCTCGACATTCTCCTGGGCGAGCTCAGGCGGCTGATCCCGAAGGCAACCTGGACCGCAGCCGGAATCGGCCGCCATCAGGCCGAGGTCATGGGGTGGGCGCTCGCCCGAGGGGCGGACGCGGTCCGCACCGGGCTCGAGGACAATATCCGCATCGACAAGACGCGCCTCGCTGCCAGCAACGCCGAGCTCGTGACCCTGGCCTGCGAGGCGGTCGCGCGCCACGGCCGGCGCGTTGCGACCGCGACTGAGGCGCGATCGCTGCTCGCCATGGCAGGGTAGGGCGACTTCCTCGTCCTCACATGCTCCCGGCTGCCGCCTGCCATTCGGCGGCCGGCGTTCCCGTGCGCCGTTTCTCCGAGTAGACAGGTGCTACAGGCGCAATCTGCGCCTGCCGGGCAGGCGACGTTTGGAATGCAGTTCTTGAAATATGACGGCAGGCTCATCGGGGTCCTGCTGATGCTCGCCACCACGCAGCTGGTCGGATGGGGCACGATCGGGCTTCCCGCCATCGTCGGGCGCGATCTCGCCGTCGATCTCGGCATGAGCCTGCCGGCGGTGTTCGCCGGCACGTCCGTTCTCTACGTCTCGATGGGGCTGTGCGGTCCGTTGCTCGCCAAGTCGTTTGCGCGGCATGGCGCGCGGACGGTAATGATGGTCGGCACGATCGTCACGGCGCCAGGCTTCGTGCTGCTGTCGCTCGCGCGCGAGCCGATGCTCTATTTCGCCGCGTGGATCGTGCTCGGCATCGCCGGCAGCGCCACGCTGTCGACCGGCGCCTATATCATGCTGAACGAGATCGCGGGGCGGCAGGCCAAGAACGCGATCGGCGCGCTGATGCTGGTGACGGGCCTGTCCAGCAGCATCTTCTGGCCGACGACCTCGTTCCTGAGCGGTCACCTCGGCTGGCGGGGGACGTGCCTGGTCTACGCCGCGATGATGCTCCTCGTCAGCCTCCCGCTCTATGCGTTCGGCGCGCCGCGCCGAAAGATCGCACAGGACGAGGGCACCGCGCCGGCGAAGCGGTCGCCGCCGCCGGCGATTGCACGGAGCACGTTCGGCCTCGTCGTCGCCGCGATCACGCTGAACGCCTTCGTCAATTTCGGCGTCAGTGCGATCCTGATCGAGCTGTTGCGGGCGGAGGGGCTGGCGCCGGCTCAGGCGTTGGTATTCGGCTCGATGCTGGGCGTGATCCAGGTCAGCGCCCGCGGGCTGGATTTTCTCGGCGGCGGACGATGGGACGGCATCACGACCGGGCTCGTCGCGGGCAGCGCACTGCCGGTCGCCATGCTGCTGCTGATGTCGAGCGAGGGCGCCACGTGGGCGGTCGCGGTCTTCATCCTGCTCTATGGCGCCGGCAGCGGCGCAATGGCGGTGGCGCGGGCGACCATCCCGCTGGTGTTCTATGACCAGGCCGAGTTCGCCAAGGCGATGTCGATGATCTCGCTGCCGCTCAACCTCGCCTCCGCGATCTCACCGCCGCTGCTCGCGGGCCTGCTGACGGAGTTCGGCAGCCGTGCTGCGCTCGGTCTCACGCTGGTGTTCTCCTGCGCGACGGTGCTGATCCTCGTTCTGCTCGCTCGCCGCCGGCCGCGACAGCCGGCGGTCGTGACCTGAGCCGATCACGCAATATTCGCGGCGCGGAAAGTTTGCGGACGGCGATCACCTCCGGCCCGGCAGGAGATAGCCGTATGCCGCCAGTGCAGTGCTCAGCGTGCGAAAATGGTGGTATCGGCAGGGAGCGCAGCCTCGCGATCCCGCCGCCGCGCCAAGGTTAGTTCCCCGGAGGAAATCGACATGTCGGCCCTGCCGCTCTCAGGCATCAAGATCCTTGACCTCACCCGCGTGCTGGCCGGGCCGCTGTCGGCCCAGATGCTGGGCGACCTCGGCGCGGAGGTGATCAAGATCGAGCGGCCGGGCACCGGCGACGACGCGCGCGCTTTCGGTCCGCCTTACCTGGCCGACCCGGAGGGCAAGGCCAACAACAACAATTCGTTCTACCTCTGTGCCAACCGCAACAAGAAGTCGGTCACCGTCAACATCGCCAAGCCCGAAGGGCAGGCGATCGTCCGCGAGCTCGCCAAGGACGCCGACGTCTTCATGGAGAACTACAAGGTCGGCGATCTCAAGCGCTACGGTCTCGACTACGAGACCATCAAGGCGATCAATCCCCGCATCATCTATTGCTCGGTGACCGGCTTCGGCCAGACCGGACCTTACGCGCCGCGCGCCGGCTACGACGCCATCCTGCAGGCGATGGGCGGCCTGATGAGCGTCACCGGCCATATCGACGGCGAGCCCGGCGAGGGCCCGATGAAGGTCGGCCCCTCGATCGTCGACTACATGACCGGCATGAACGCCTCGATCGGCATTCTCTCGGCGCTCTACCATCGTGATGCCAATGGCGGGCAGGGACAGCACATCGACGTCTGCCTGTTCGATACCGTGATCGCATCGCTGTCGCACTGGCTCCAAATTTACCTTGTCAACGGCAAGACGCCGCCGCGCCGCGGCACCTGGGGCAATGGCGGCATGCCCGCCGGCGTGTTCCGCTGCGCCGACGGCGAGCTGATGCTGGTGGTCGGCAATGACGGCCAGTTTCAGCGCACCTGCGCCGTGCTCGGCGAGCCCGAGCTCGCGAACGATCCGCGCTTCGTCAAGAACAACGACCGCGTCGTGCACGGCAAGGAGATCATGGCGATCTTCGCCGGCCTGTTCCTGAAGCAAAAGGTAGCCTACTGGCTGGAGAAGCTGGAGGAGGCGGGGGTGCCCTCAGGGCCGATCAACAATTTCGAGCAGGTGTTCTCCGACCCGCACGTCCAGTCGCGCGGCATGCGCGTGAAGGTCAACCATCCCTTCGAGCCCGATCTGTCGCTGGTCCGCAACGCGCTCACCTTGTCGGAGACGCCGATCAAGGACTACCGCGCCCCGCCGCTGCTCGGGGAGCACACCCAGGAGGTGCTCGGCGGCAAGCTCGGCTATGATGCCGGCAAGATCGAGCAGCTGAAGGCGCAGGGGATTATCTGACGCTCTGTTCCGCGCCTGGGGCCAAGAGGCCGGGATTCATGCGCAGCGCGACTATATTGTGACAGCCGTGGACGCGCGCGCCATGCCGGGGCTTGCGTGAAGCTTGCCCGCAATCCCCAAGTAATCCCGGTCCGTAGTCGCACAGGCTTCCGCTTTGCCTCCGACTCTGATTCGATCTCTCCACTTGAGTTCGGGGAGGGAAGTGAATGTCCTACACGATCGGGTTCCAGGCCAAGGACCAGAAAGCCATTCTGGCGACCGAGGCGGCCACCGCCAATCAGGCCGTCGCCATCATTGCCGCGCTGCGGCAGAGCGCCGACGAGATCAAGTTCATCCGCTCGCCGCAGGAAGGCGAAATGGGCATCGAGATGCTGCTGCTGCTCGCCAAGGAAGAGGCCGAGGAGATGCCGCAGCGGGCGTAGTCCCGCCCACCAATCATTCTTCGACCAGATCGACTGCATCGCCTGTTGTGAGGTGAATGGCGCTGACTTCACCTCTCCCCGCTTGCGCGGAGAGGTCGGATCGCCTCGGCGATGCGAAAGCATCGTCCGGTGCGATCCGGGTGAGGGGGTACAGGTCTCCCCGAAGACCGCACGTGTGGAGAGAGGCCCCTCACCCCAACCCCTCTCAGCGCGAGCAAAGCTCGTCGCGGCCCCGTAAGAACGGGGCGAGGGAGCGCACCGCGAATGCAGCTTCCAGCTCCGTACCGTCAACGCCCATCCGCGCTAACGCGCCGCCACCTTTGAAGAGACCTTCGGCTCCATCCGTCCCGCCGTCAGCGCCATCGTCGCCACGCTGACGACGCGCGTGACCACATCCTCGACGTCGTCGAGGTCGCATTTGCCCTCCGACAGCTTGGTCAGCCGCTCGCTCTCACGGATGGTGTGATGCGCCATGGCGAGCGCGAAGTTGAGGCCCCAATAGATATCGACGTCACTGCGGTCGGGCAGGGACCGCCGCATCGCGCCGACGAATTTGCGCAAATGGTCGATCTCGCGGTTCTTGATGCGCCGGATCGGCGGCACGGATTCGATCGAGGCGCGGATCATGAAGCGCGCGGCGGTCGAGCGCTGGTTCTCCGGCCCCAGGCAGCCGCGCAAGGTCGGCCCGACCAACGCGCGCAGGATGACCTCGATCGGTGCGCGGCCGCCGCCTTGCTCCTCCGCCGCCTTCAACTCGTGCAGGCGCTCGCGGTTGGTGGCGATCGACCGCGTGACAAACAGTTCCGCGATCAGCTCGTCCTTTGAGCCGAAATGATAGTTCACCGCGGCGAGGTTGACGCCCGCCTCCGCGACGATGTCGCGCAGCGTCACGTCGCCGAAGCCGCGATCGGCATAGAGCCGCTCGGCGGCGGCGAGAATGGCAGACCTCGTATGATCGCTGGCCATGGATGCCCTCGGGGAGGGGAGTTGCAATTCAAACAGTTGTATGAAACTATCGTTTGAAGGTCGGGAAAAGTCAATCCGCAATCGGGACTCGTTCGCAACTGCAGCCGGGTTTCGACAGGTCCGCAAGGACGCGCATTCGCGCTTGCGGGCCGCGCAAAGCGGGAGGACAGTCCGGCGCAAAAGGACCAGTGAGAGAGAGGAGCGTCGCATGGACTTCGATATGTCGCCCAAGCAAAAGGAATGGCTCGACCGCGTGCGGTCCTTCATGGCCAAGCACGTGCGCCCGGCGGTGCCGATCTACGATCAGCAGGACAAGAGCGGCGACCGCTGGAAGGTGATCCCTGTTCTCGAGGACCTCAAGAAGAAGGCGAAGGCCGAAGGCCTCTGGAACATGTTCATGCCGCCGTCCGAGCATGAGGACGATGAATTCCGCGGCGCGGGACTGACCAATCTCGAATACGCGCTTTTGTCGGAAGAAATGGGCCGCATCACCTGGGCCTCGGAAGTGTTCAATTGTTCCGCGCCCGACACCGGCAACATGGAAGTGTTCATCCGCTACGGCACCAAGGAGCAGAAGCGGAAATGGCTGCGGCCGCTGATGGACGGTGAGATCCGCTCCGCCTTCCTGATGACGGAGCCGGCGGTGGCCTCGTCCGACGCCACCAACATCGAGACCCGCATCGAGCGCGACGGCGACCATTACGTCATCAACGGCCGCAAATGGTGGTCGTCCGGCGTCGGCGATCCCCGCTGCAAGATCGCGATCCTGATGGGCAAGACCGATTTCAAGGCGGCCAAGCACCAGCAGCAGTCGCAGATCCTGGTTCCGCTCGACACGCCAGGCATCAAGGTCGAGAAGATGCTGCCGGTGTTCGGCTTCGACGACGCGCCGCACGGCCATGCCCAGGTGCTGCTCGAGAACGTGCGGGTGCCGAAGGAGAACATCCTGCTCGGCGAAGGCCGCGGCTTCGAGATCGCGCAGGGCCGCCTCGGTCCGGGCCGTATCCATCACTGCATGCGCACCATCGGCAAAGCCGAGGAGGCGCTGGAGAAGATGGTGAAGCGGCTCGCCTCGCGCACCGCGTTCGGCAAGAAGATCGTCGAGCACAGCGTGTGGGAGCAGCGCATCGGCGAGGCGCGCACCAACATCGAGATGACGCGACTTCTGTGTCTCAAGGCCGCCGACATGATGGACAAGGTCGGCAACAAGACCGCGCAGGCCGAGATCGCCATGATCAAGGTCGCCGCGCCCAACATGGCGCTGAAGATCATCGACGAGGCGATCCAGGCCTTCGGCGGTGCGGGCGTCTCGGACGAAGCCGGCCTTGCCAAGGACTATGCGCACATCCGCACGCTCCGCCTCGCCGACGGCCCGGACGAGGTGCACAACCGCGCCATTGCCAGGCTCGAACTTCGGAAGTATGCAAACTCTCCCAATCACTAAGCGGGGGAGCCCTGCGGCGCTCCCGACTTGAAGAAACGACGGGACATGATCCAATTGCGGTAACCGCTTGACGCAAGTGCGTTAGCGGTTACCGATTAGGATCATGTTCGGACTGAAGAGGGAGCGTGACCGTGGCTGACGGCGTCAGGAAAGACGAGGAGTTTTCGGGCACCAAGCCGGTCGAGGAGCGGCATCGCTTCGACGAGATGCGGCTCGAGGCCTGGATGCGCGAGCACGTCGAAGGCTTCGAAGGCCCGCTTGTGGTGCTGCAGTTCAAGGGCGGGCAGTCCAACCCGACCTATCGCCTCAACACACCGAACCGCTCCTACGTGATGCGCCGCAAGCCGTTCGGCAAGCTGCTGCCCTCGGCGCATGCAGTCGACCGCGAGTATCGCGTCATCGCCGCGCTTGGCAAGCAGGGCTTTCCGGTCGCGCGCGCCTATGCGCTGTGCCAGGACGACGGCGTCATCGGCGCGGCCTTCTACATCATGTCGATGGAGGAGGGGCGCGTGTTCTGGGATCCGACGCTGCCGAGCCAGGAGCCGGAAGCGCGGCGCAAGATCTTCACCAGCAAGATCGAGACGCTGGCCAAGCTGCATATGTTCGACCCTGTTACGATCGGGCTCGGCGACTTCGGCAAGCCTGGCAACTACTTTGCCCGCCAGATCGATCGCTGGACCAAGCAATATCGGGCGTCCGAGACCCAGCACATTCCGGAGTTTGAGAAGGTGGCCGAATGGTTGCCGAAGACGGTGCCGGAGCAGGCGCGCGTCTCCATCGTCCATGGCGACTATCGCCTCGACAACATGATTTTCCACGCGACGGAACCGCGCGTGCAGGCGGTGCTGGACTGGGAGCTGTCGACGCTCGGCGATCCCATGGCCGATTTCACCTATCTCTTGATGCAATGGATCATGCCGGGCCTCGACGGTGCCGACCTCAAGGCGCTCAATATCCCGAGCCTCGAAGAGGCCGCGCAGATCTATTGCAACGTCACAGAGATGACGGTGCCCGATCTCAACTGGTACTTCGCCTACAATTTGTTCCGTCTCGCCGGCATCACCCAGGGCATCGCCGGCCGCGTCCGCGACGGCACTGCCGCCAACGCCAAGGCGCTCGAATCCGCCAAGCGCACCGTGCCGCTTTCGAAGGCTTCCTGGGAATACGCGCAGAAGGCGGGGGCGGTGTAGGAAGAACAAAGGCGCGGCTGATGGCCGCGCCCTTTTTTGTTTTGGTAAGGCGCTGCTCCACACGCGCCGTCATTGCGAGCGCAGCGAAGCAATCCAGATTCTTTCCGCGGTGGCCCCCTGGATTGCTTCGCTGCGCTCGCAATGACGAGGAGGCGGAATCCAAGACTCGCAATTCACACCGCGCAAGTGCCTTTCGCAGCGACCGAGTCCTTGTATCCCTTTGCCCAATCCGCCCCGGGAGACCCGCGCATGATCGACCACACTACCCTCATCACCTACGTCCTCATCGTGCTCGGTTTCGTCTTCATCCCGGGACCAGCGACGCTGCTCACGATGGCGCGGGCGGCAAGCTCGGGAACGAAGGTCGGCATCGCCACGGGTGCGGGAATCGCCGCTGGAGACCTGGTACATACGGGGATGGCGATTGTCGGACTCTCGGCGATCATCGCCACCTCGGCGCTGCTGTTCAGCATCGTCAAATATGCCGGCGCTGGCTTCCTGATCTATCTCGGCATTCGGGCCATGCTGGACAAGGCGCCGATCGCGCTGAACGGCGGTGCCCCTCCGATCGGCGCGGGCCGTGCCTTTCGCGAGGCCGTGCTGACCGAGGTGCTCAATCCCAAGACCGCACTGTTCTTCCTGGCGTTCCTGCCGCAATTCGTGAAGCCGGAGCACGGCGCGCCTGCACTTCAGCTTGCCATTCTCGGTGTTGTCTTCGTGCTGCTCGGTCTCGTCAGCACTGTCGTGTTCGCCGTCGGCGCCGGTCGTCTCGGCAACCTACTGCGCCGCCATCCGGCGGTGGTGAAGTGGCAGGGCAAAGTGGTCGGGACCATCTACTGCGCCGTCGGCGTGCGGCTGGCCCTGCAGGAGCGGTAGGGCGCGGTGAAGCCGTAGCGGCAATGAGTGCGACGATCCGGACAGGTGGTTCCCCCGCGCTCCGTCATTGCGAGCGAAGCGAAGCAAGCCAGAGTCGTTCCGCGGTGACAGCTGGATTGCTTCGTCGCTTCGCTCCTCGCAAAGACGCGGACTACCCTTTCGCACAATGCGCGATCAGCCTTTCCAGGAACCCCGCGCATTTCTCCAGCTCCGCCATCTCCACGAACTCATCAGGCGTATGCGCTTGTGCGATCGAGCCCGGGCCGATCACCACGGAGGGAATGTCGGCGATGTCGGCGAACAAGCTCGCCTCGGTGCCGAACGCGACCTTGGCGTGGTCGTTGCGCCCTGCGAGGCTCTTGGCCAGCGTGACGATGGCGGCGTCGGCGGCGGTGTCGAGCGCGGGATAGTCGAGGATCTCCTCGAAATCGATGCCGCAATCCGGATGTCTCGCCTTCATCGCCGGCTCGATCTCGGCCTTGGCCCAGGCGACGATCGCATCGGTCACCTCCTTGGACTCGGTGATGCCGATGCCGCGGCATTCGAAATCCACGGTGCAGGTATCAGGCACGATGTTCAGCGCTGCGCCGCCGTGCACGATGCTGGTGAGCAGCGTCGAATGCGGGACGTCGTAGAGGCTGTCCGTCGACCGCACGGCCGCCAGCGCCACGGCGCGGCGGCGGATCTCGACGATCAGCTCGGCGGCATATTCGATCGCATTGACGCCGTCGGGCGCGATCGAGGAATGACGCGCGAGCCCATGGAACGTGGCGCGTACACCGTGCTTGCCCTTGTGGCCGATGATGACCTGCATCTGGGTGGGCTCGCCGATGAATGCGCCGAGCGGCCGGACCCTCTTCTTCGCGACCTCGTGCAGCATCGGCCGCACGCCGACGCAGCCGATCTCCTCGTCATAGGAGATCGCCAGATGAATCGGCGTCTTGAGTCTCGCCTCCACCATCTCCGGCACCATGGCGAGGCACACCGCCACATAGCCCTTCATGTCCGTGGTGCCGCGGCCGTACAGCTTGCCGTCACGCTCCACCAGCTTGAACGGATCATGGCTCCAGTCCTGGCCCACGACAGGCACCACATCGGTATGGCCCGACAGCACGAAGCCCGGCCGATCCTCCGGCCCGATCGTGACCCAGAGCGAAGCCTTCTCCCCGGTCTCGTCGACGATGCGCTCACCCTTGAGGCCGAACGCGGCGAGATAGCTCTCGATATGGGCAATCAGGGGCAGGTTGGTGCGGTCGCTGACGGTGTCGAACGAGACGAGGTCGGCGAGGAGTTTTCGGATACGGTCGGGTCTTGAGCTTGGCATTGTCTCGGTCTTGTCAGGGAATGGAGGCTGAGTTGCCTGCAGGAACCATACCAACGTGAGCCCCGGTCGAGCAAATCAACACAGTCCCGCAGCCCGGATGCTGCCCACCACACGACCGTCATTGCGAGCGCAGCGAAGCAATCCATAGTCTTTCCGCGGAGGGATTCTGGATTGCTTCGCTGCGCTCGCAATGACGGGTTGAGGCAGCTGTGTACCTGAAACTCACGTCTCGTGGCCCGGACGCTGCGCAGCGTCTCCCCGGCGATGCGAAGCATCGTCCGGTTCGGCGGTGCGCTGCAGAGCTGCGGCCCATGCCACAGCGCGCCGTGCAACTAAACCGGCTTGCCCGTATACGGCATCGATGCCGTCAAGCCGCCGTCGACCGGGAACGCCTGGCCGTTCACATACGAAGCCTCGTCGCTCGCCAGGAACAGTCCCATCGCCGCGAGCTCGTGCGGCTGTCCCGGCCGCTTGAGCGGGTTGAGCTGGCCGATCTTGTCTTGGGTGCCGCGCTCCTTGGCGCGGTCGAAGATCGGCTTGGTCATGCCTGTTTCGATCAGGCCGGGGCAGACCGCATTGATGCGCACGCCGGTGCCGGTGAGCGAATACGCCGTGGTCTGCACCAGGCTGATCACGCCGGCCTTGCTCGCGGCATAGGGATGCCCGCTCGCGCCGGCCTTGAGGCCGGCGACAGAGGCGGTCAGCACGATCGCGCCGGACTGCTGCTTGACCATGTGCGGCATGGCGTACTTCACCGCGAGGAACGGCCCGATCAGGTTGACGCGCAGGATTTCCTGCCAATGCTCGACGGTCTGCTCGGCGAGCGGAACGAGTCCGCCGGAGACGCCGGCATTGGCCCAGATCACGTCGAGCCGGCCGTGCGTTTTCACCGCCTTGTCGATCACAGCGATGACGTCTTGTTCGGAGCCGGCATCCGCAACCATCGCTTCCGCGACGCCGCCGGCCTTCTTGATCTCCTCGACCGTCTCCTTCACCGCCTCGGTGCGATCGACCGCGATCAGTTTGCCGCCCTCCTTGGTGAACAGCAGCGCAGCCGCGCGACCGATGCCGCTGCCGGCGCCGGTGATGATGACGGATTTGCCTTGCAGGCGGCCCATGCGTTTTCTCCCTTTTGTTCGCGCACGACGCTTGCCGCGCGACGGAATTTCAAACAAGATTTCAAACGGCAAAGTGTCTTGAGACACGTTCGCTACTCACGTACAGCGACAATAGACTGGATGGAAGGGTTTCGATGGCAGGTGCAGACAAGCCGAACGTGGTCATCACGCGGTGGTGGTGGGTCCGTCACGCGCCGGTGCGCAACGACGGCGGCAACATCTACGGGCAGAGCGACATCGCCTGTGACACCAGCGATACTTATGTGTTCAATGCTGTTGCCAAGGTGCTGCCACGCCAGGCGGTCTGGTATTCGAGCAATCTGATGCGCACCCATCAAACTGCCGAGGCGATCTGGGCTGCGGGTTTTCCAAGGCCGGCAGCGCTGAAATGGGAGGCGGATCTCGCCGAGCAGAACCTCGGCCGCTGGCAGGGCATGAACCGCGCCCAGTTCATTGCCAGCCGCCCCGTCGGTGCGAGCTGGTTCGCCGACATCAACGAGCCCGCGCCCGGCGGTGAAAGCTTCATGGACCTGTACAACCGCACGCGCCGCACCATCGAGCGGATCAACGCCGAGGCGGCCGGACAGGACATCATCGCAGTCGCGCATGGCGGCACTATCAGGGCGGCAGTGGGGTTCGCGCTCGGCGGGCAGCCGGAACGCGGGCTGTCGTTCGACATCGACAATTGCTCGGTGACGCGGCTGGATTATTTTGCGAGTCCCGATCGCACGGTCTGGCGGCTGCCGATGGTCAATCAGCAGCCTTGGATCGCCGATCCCGCGCACTCGGCGATGCATCAGCCGGCGGGACCGGAAGTCAAGAAGCTGGCCTGACACTGAATACGAAAATCAAATCTGGGAGAGAAACATGACCTTGTTCGACATGAAGGGGAAAGTCGCCGTCATCACGGGCTCGACGCGCGGCATCGGGCTTGCGATCGCCGAGCGCATGGCCGAGCACGGCGCCAAGGTGGTGATCTCCTCGCGCAAGGCCGACGTGTGCGAGCAGGTGGCGAAGGGCATCAACGACAGATTTGGCAAGGGCACCGCGGTCGCGGTCGCCGCCAACATCTCCTCGAAAGAGAATCTGCAAAACCTCGTCGACGAGAGCAACCGCGCCTTCGGCAAGATCGACGTGCTGGTCTGCAACGCCGCATCGAATCCATATTACGGCCCGCTCGCCGGCATCTCCGACGATCAGTTCAGGAAGATCCTCGACAACAACATCGTCGCCAACAATTGGCTGATCTCGATGGTGGTGCCCCAGATGATCGAGCGCAAGGACGGATCGATCATCATCGTCTCCTCGATCGGCGGCCTCAAGGGCTCGACCATCCTCGGTGCCTATGCCATCTCGAAGGCCGCCGACATGCAGCTCGCGCGCAATCTCGCCTGCGAATACGGCCAGCACAACATTCGCGTGAACTGCATCGCGCCGGGCCTGATCAAGACCGATTTTGCCAAGGCGCTGTGGGACAATCCGGAGAACCTGAAAGCCTCGACCTCGCGCTCGCCGCTCTTGCGCATCGGCATCCCCGACGAGATCGCTGGCGCGGCCGTGTTCCTGGGCTCGAAGGCCGGCGACTTCATGACCGGCCAGACCATGGTGATCGACGGCGGCGCGACGATCAGTTGAGGTGCGAGATCAGGTCGAGGTGTAGCCGCGAAGAACAGTGCGCTCCCTCTCCCGTTTGCGGGAGAGAGTATATCCGCAGAGAGACTCCCAACGAGGAGAAAGCCCTCACCCGGCGCTATGCGCCGACCTCTCCCGCAAGCGGGAGAGGTTGCACCGAGCTCGCCGCCCGATCATTCGATTCAACCAGCGGTCACTCCACCGCCGCGTAAACCAGATCCCGCACCAAGGTCCGCGTGTAGTCGCGCTGTCCCGGCCCCTGGCTCATGAACACTGCGAACAGATCCTCCTTCGGATCGATCCAGAAGAACGTGCCGGCAATGCCGCTCCAGAAATACTGGCCGACGCTGCCGGGGAAGGGCGCGATGCCGGCCTCGCGGCGCACGGCAAAGCCGAGGCCGAAGCCATGGCCCGGCGATAGCAGCGTGCCGTTGGTCGGCACGCCTGGCCCGAGGTGATCGGAGGCCATCAGCTCCAGGGTCTTGCGGCCGATGATCCTGTTGCCGTCGAGCGTGCCGCCATTGCGCAGCATCAGGCAGAAGCGGGCGTAGTCCATCGTGGTAGAGACCAGGCCGCCGCCGCCGGACTCCATCACGGGCTGCTCGAGCATGTTGAACAGGGCGACCTTGTCGCCGGTCCACGGGTCGGCCGCGAACGGCTCGGCAAGGCGGCTGGCATTGGCCTGGCTTGTCGAGAAGCCGGTTTCGGCCATCTGGAGCGGCGCAAGCACGCGCTCGGTAAGGAACGCGCCGAGCGATTTGCCGCTGACGACTTCGATGATGCGGCCCAAAATATCTGTGGAGCGGCTGTAGTTGAACTCCGCGCCGGGCTGGCAGACGAGCGGGAAGCTCGCCACCAGCGCGGCATGTTCGGCGTTGGTGATCTTGCGGCTGCGGACGCGGGACTCCTGGTAGAGCTTGTGCACGGGGCCGTCGCCCTGGTGCTCGTAGGTGAGGCCGGAGGTGTGGCGGAGCAGGTCCTGCACGGTCATGGGCCGCGCCGGCGGTACCAGCTCCAACCGGCCGTCCTTGACGGCGCCGACCTGCTGGCTCGCGAACTCCGGTATGAACTTTGCGACGGCATCGCTGAGCAGGAGCTGTCCGTCCTCGGCCAGGGCCATGATGCCGACCGAGACGATCGGCTTGGTCATCGAGAAGATGCGGAAGATCGAATCGCGCGCCATCGGCGCCGCGCCTGCCGGGCTCTGCTTGCCGAGCGCCTCGAACCAGCCGATTTGGCCGCGCCTCGCCACCAGCACGGTGACCCCGGGAACGGTTCCCTTGTCGATTTCGCGCTTGAAGGCGTCCGACATGGCCTGGAGCCGCGGCCGCGACAGCCCGAGCGTCTCTGGGCGCGCTTCCGGCAAAGCTGGGGTGTGGGGCGCGTTTGCGGCCTGCGGGGCGGCAGAGGCGGTCGCTGTAGCGGTCATGGGCACTCCCGATTGTTTTTCGTTATGGCCGATGGACTGTGGCCCAGAACCCCCGGCACAAACAAGCGAAGCCGGCGCGGTTCACCCTTGCAAACCGGCCGCTCTCTGTGCTTGAAAGCGCCCCTGATCCGCGGCGACGCGGGTTCGTAGGAGTGTAGCTCAATTGGTAGAGCACCGGTCTCCAAAACCGGGGGTCGCAGGTTCGAGCCCTGCCACTCCTGCCAGCCAAATCAATCACTTAGACTAGATTTCGGCGGGAGGGCGTCCCGCGCGCGCCCGTGCTCTCGCAGCCGCTGTGCTGGAGGTGCCGTGTCGTGGTCCGGCGAGGCCTAGCGCGCCGGGGTCCGTTCCGCGTCGGCGGGAATCTGCCTGAGGTTGACGTTCCGGATGGGAACGCGGCGCAGCAGGGAAAGGATGGTCCCGCCGAGCTCGAGATAGGTGCGCAGCCGCAGCGCGCGCGACGAGCCCTTCAGCTCCGCGTTCAGGCTCACCGGAACCTGGACGTAGGTGAGGCCGAGCTGGAGCAGGGAGATCAGCGCACAGATCTGGTAGCCGTAGCCGTCGGCCTTGACCGCGATCTGGCGCAGCCATTTCACGGGATAGACGATCATGCTGTGATAGTCGGACAGCCAGAAGCCGAACAGGCAGTTCAGGATGAACCGCAACGAATGCGACTGCAGCGAGCGGTTGACGGAGCGGTCCGACTGGTTGTCGCGATAGGTGATGACGAGGTCGGCGGCGCCCGCCGCTTTGAACATCCGGGCAACACCCTCGTTCTGGAAGGCGTGATCGCCGGGGATGAGCGTGATGGCATCGAATTTCGCGCGCGACAGCGCATATTCGAAGCCGGCACCGACACCTCGCGGTTCGGCATTGTGATGCACAATGATGCGCGGCTCGCCGGCTGCGAACTCGTCCATGATCGCGCCAGTGGCATCGGTGCTGCCGTCGTCGATCAGGAAGATCTCGAAATCGTCGAGCAGGTCGCGGGCGAGCGGCAGCACGCCGTCGATCGTGTCGGCGATCTTGTCCTGCTCGTTCAGTGCAGGAATGACGATCGTAAGCCTTTTTGCCGCCCTAGAAGGTGTCATTGTATGCGCCCGTTGGCGGGGCCACTCTGTCCCGGTGGCCCCATGCAAGTCTAGGTCATCTGAACCGGGCGAACAATGCGGCTCGCCGGTATGCCCACAAGACCGGCGCGAAACCTATGATGTGTGTGTTCCGCGCAACTAGTCGGAAAAATCATAGAGGCTGGTGTTGCCAATGCCGAAGGCGCGGCGCAGCCGTCCGACGTGGCCTGCCATATTCCGGCCCGCCGCCGTCGCCGCGAAGTGCGAATCGGTCCGTTCCACCAAGCCGCCATCGACCAAGTTCCCAATTCGTCCGCGGAACAGATCTGGAACCTGCCCGTCAGCGATCTCCGATAGCGGTGCCCTGCGATCGGGGCGATCGACGAGGCTGAGCAGGATGCCCAGCGAAACCGATTTATACACGGCGCCAAAGGCGAACACGTAAGCCATGACGCAAAATCCGAAAATCGATGCGGCGTCCCAGTACTGAAGCTGCGGGACGAAGAGAATTCCGAGCATCACCCCGAGACCGTGCGAGACAACCGTGGCAATCGCCAGCAGGGTCACGGGTCCGAGCGGCCAAGCGCGTGCGCGGGCCATGAATTGCAGGGCAGGCGCCAGCAGGGCGAACACGGCGACGGCGGCAAGTCCGACAGCAAAGGACATCGACTCACCCAAGGCCTGTCGACAGACGAACGAGCTTGACGAGATGCGCTACCGCAACCCCCTTGGAGGTGGGGGCAAGCCGGCCGTCCGCCGTGATGACCATCCCGGCCCCGATCAGGAGCTTCAGGCGGTTGTGCGTGAAGGTGCCGAGATCTCCACCTTGCATGTAGGCTGTCGCCCATTGCTCCAGGGTGAGAGGATGTCCAGCCTGAACGAGTGCGGTGAGCAGCGTCAGCGTGAAGCCCCAGGCCAGCAGGCTGAACAGGATGTAGCAGAGCATCATTGCGGTCCCGAGCAGGAAGAGACCGCCAAGCACATCGCCGACGTGGCGCTGACCTGGAAGGGCGATACAGGCGACGGCGTAAAGGATGACGACGCTGATGCAGCCCAGCCGGAAGCGACGGCCGGCTCCGCCGGTGGCGGCGATGCGCGCGTAAAGCAGCAACAACAGTGGAAAGGCGAGGCTGACACCAATCGCAGCAGCTTGCGCCGGGCCCGGTAGCAGGTTCATTGCGGAAAATCGTCCCGGACGCCTCTGAAGGCCCAGCCAGAGTGGCAGTCTATAGGAGGTCGCATTTTTGCGGTCAAGGGAGCCCTGGCGCCCCGGCCTTGCGGTCGCCGCGTGGGCGTGCGAATCCTCGCCGACGATGTCCTCTCTTTCCCCTCCGAGCTTGTCCCCGTCGCTGCGCGCCATAGCCATCCTGATCGTCGTGCTGCTTGTCGCGCATGCGCCGATGCTTCTCAATGACGGCCTGTTCATGGACGACTGGCTGGTGCTCAAGCCGCGTCCGGACTATTTCATCGACATCGATTTCCTGTTGAATGGCGCCGGCCATCCGATCTTCTACAGCTACGACACGTTCGCGAACTGGACCGGCGCCCCAGTCGTTGTGATGGTATCGCTGGCACTGGCCGGAATCGTCTTCGGCGCGGTGTGTCTGATGCTGACAGCGATACGGCTCGATCTGCTCGACCGCGCCGAAGCGGTCGGCTTCGCTCTGATCGTCTGGACCTATCCCGGTTATCAGCTTTGGGCCGGCAAGGCGAACGCGGTCTATGTCTTCAGCTTCGGACTCCTGTTCGTCGGCGCATGGCTGCTGACGCTCGCCTTCAGCGCGCAGGGCTGGCGGCGTGTGTTGCTTCGCGTGGCCTGTGCATGCCTATTCGTGCTCAGCTTCGCGCTCAACTCGACGGTTGTGCTCTATGCCTGTGTCATGCTCGGACTGTTCGTTGCAACATGGCGGAGCGGAGCCGTTGCGCATGGCTTCGTTCGTCGTGCATGGCTCGCAGCCTGGCGCTGTGCTTTGGGCTATCCGGAATTGATTGCCCTTCCTCTTGTTTATGCGGGCACGCTTGGTATCTGGTTCAAGCGCATCGGTTTGTACGCGCAGCATTATGGCGCCCATTTGCCGACCCTCGGGGAGCTGGCGAGCGGATGGAAGGCGTTCTTCGACGCCGGCTACAGGGACGTCGTGGGCCACGCGATCAGGGCGGCGATCCAGGTCCCGGCTCCCTTTGTCCTGGCTGCGGTGCTCGTCGGCGTCGCATTGCTGCTACTTCGTCCCGGCACAGAGGCAACTGCACTCAGACGGGCGACCGCCTTGCCGCTCATCCTCGCCGTTGGTTTGTTCCTCGCGTTGTCCTCGCCCTATCTGATTGCCGGCCTGCGTCCCTCGTCCAAGCATTTCTACGAAAGCCGTCACCTGCTGCTGTTTGGCGTGCCGGCGGGGCTGGCGCTTCTCGCGTTCAAGCGTCAGGCCGAACGTTGGATCGGCCCGACCGCCGCCGTTGCGATGTTGTTCGGATTGGGCTCGATCCTATGGATCGGAATGCTGTGGAATGACTACGTCTTCATGCAGGCGAGAACGCTGAAGCAGGAGGCTCTGACGCGCAGCCTCGCCGACCGGATCCAGCCCACGGCGACGGTCTACGCGCTCGACGACCGATTCTTCGACTATCGGTCACGGGACGTGCCGTTCGGCCTGGCCGAAGTCACCGGTATGCTCCGGCTCGCCTGGGGCAATCAGCCCTTCTTTGGGTTTGCCTTGCGTGCCGAGCGGCCCGACATCCTCCAGGAAATGGAGTGGAAGCGGGTTGCTCCGGGAACTGCATTCCGTCATTTCGATCCGTCGGGACCGCAGGCGACGATCTTGTTGAAGGCGGGCTCTGGAGCTGCGTCGGACCGGGCATTGGTGCGAAAGTACTACGCATGTCGGTTGCTGGCGCGCTGTGACGTTGCAGAGTTTCTGGCTCAACTCGCGGAGGTCAAGATCACGGTCGGCCCGATCGCTGGAATCTTGCCGCTCAACGGCGCCAGCGAAGATGTCTCGCCTGGCCGCTAGCGCGCCGCTTCCAGATCGCTTCTGCAAGCGCGATGTCGGTCACCGAGTCTTGGCCAGACGCGAGGGGCATCCGTCGTTCGGTAACATCGGAGACAAAGGCAGCGGCCTGGCGCCGAAATGCCCAGCTGGTTGCATGCACGAGCTGCGTGGTCTCGTCTTGATGATCGAGGATGACCCGTGCCTCCTCTTCGGCGAAGGGCGCTGGCAATTCGATGGTAAGGGCGCCGCGCTCGAAATCGATCGTCAGTCCCTCGCGCCAGGCTCCCTCGGACCCGTTCACGAGATCCAGCGTACAAGCGATGCCGTCGAAGTCGAGGGTGATGCGCGCGGCTCCCGAAGTTTCGACGGAGCTGTCGGCGACCGTTGGCGATGATCCGAGCAAGTAGCGCGCCAGGTTGATGATATGGCTGAAGACGTTCAGAAAGTTGTCGTAGCCGGCCCGCATCGCGCTCGGCATCCAGTCGGGACCGTCCTGCCAGAGCTCGATCCCGTCCGGCCGCGTTTCGCCGGTCATGACGAAATTGTCGCGCGACCGGCCGGTGTCGCCGCCGAAACACCAGCCCTTGGCACGGACCACGTCTCCGAGCGATCGGTCGTTGCGCAAGCGCGTCAGCACCTCGAACGCGCGCGCCACACCGGCATCGTGACGCTTCATGTAGCCGATGCTGTAGACGAGGTTTTCCTGCCGCGCCGCTTCGACCAGCAAATTCGCCTGAGCCGTCGTATAGGCCATCGGTTTTTCCGACAGCACGTGGCGGCCGCTGTTCAGCGCGTCAAGGACGATTGGCCCGGTCGCGCGCCGCTTCGTCACGACGACCACGGCGGAGACCTCGCTGTCCGCAAGCAGCTCCCGATGCGTGCCATAGACCCGCGAGACACCGAACTTCTGCGCTGCAGCGGCAGCGAGATCCGGCCGGAGATCGGCGATGGCGACGACGCGGCAGGCGGGATTGGCGACGAAATTGGCGAGGTGGCACATCTGGCCGACCATCCCGGTTCCGATGATGCCAATGCCTGGCCTCACTGGCTATGATCCCTTGAACCGCTTCCGGATGACGAGGAAATGCGCCGGCTGTCCCCAGGTGCTGATGAACGCCGGATCTGTCTGGGTCAGGGCCGTGACCGCGGGCGCATCGCGTCGCCCGATTGCGCCAAAGATGCGGTGGAAACTGTCGAGCGTCGCAACGATGGTTTCGATGTCGGAAGCATCGTCCGCGAGAATGTCCGTCGTTCGGATCGCCTCGCGTAAGGACGCAAGGCTCGCGATCACGCGCGGCAGGCTCTCGCCGAAGGGGGCGTCGATCATCGCGTCGACGTCGAGAACCAGCGTTTCGATCGATGCCGAAATCGCCGCCACGGCATCGGCCTTGCCGACCAGGTAGAGCTTGCGTCCGCCGAGGAAGCTGAGGCGGCTGCGGTCGAGATGGCGCGCCGCACGCCGCAGCTTCTCGTCGGCGGAGAGAACCTTCTTGTGCCAGTAAACGTCCAGGCTGTCGCGATAGGCTGGCCACGCCGAATGGATGTCGAATCCCTGCTCATGCGCTGCCGTGCACAAGGCGGCTGCGTCGAGGAAGTACCGATGCCGGACGAACGGGTTCTCGAGCACGTCCATCAGCCAGGATTCGAAGCTGCGGGTGTGCGGAATGCTGTTCCATTTCGCGTCGAAAAGCGTCTTCGCGGTTGCGAGTGCAGGACGGCCCGACAAAGCCTTGCCGGCGGCATGGATTGCCTTGAGCGCGAGCTCGAAGAAGCCGCCATAGCGCTCGTAATAGGATACGACGGCGAAACCGTCCGGATGGAGCAGCCGGTCGAAGACGCCGAGCCAATTTTCGGTCGGCTGCACGGTGTAAATGAAACCTTCGGCATCGATGATGTCGTAGCGGCGCTCGCTGCGAAATCCCTCGACATCGGCCAACGCGAGTTCGCGCAGGCGCTCGGTCAGGCCAAAATGCGCGAAATAGGCCTCAATTTTCGGATGCGCATGCCGGTTCGGTTCGGCGAGCGTCATGTTTGCGCCCCAGCCGGCAAACACCAGCGCGTTCTCACCGGAATCAGGACCGAATTCGAGCACCTCCGCATCGCGGAACAGCCGCGGCGGCAGCACGAGCTTGTCTGAAAACAGCTCGCGCCGCTGGCTGGCATATGCATCGAGTTCGGCGGCCGATTTGAAATTCCCGAACGTCGGTAGGACGTCCTGACGTTCGTAGTAATTGAAGAGCTTCTCGTCAGCCATGCCGCGTCCCTAACCCAAGGCCGCCTCGAGCCGATCGAGCTCGCTCCAGATGTCGGAGGGCGCGAAAATCGAAACGATGTGCAGCGGCCGCTTCACGTTCTCGCGCAGCCGGCTGCTGACCTTGGCTTCGTTTTCCTGGTTCACGGCGAGAAGGCAGACGAGCGGCTCCGACTTGCCTGCGAGCTCGTCCGGCGAACGGATCGGTATGCCGGTGCCGGGCAGGAACAGCCCCTGACGCTCCCTCTGGTCGTCGACCGACAGGTCGACGAGATCCGCCAGCTCATGCGCGTTGGTGAAGGTGCAGGCGCGGCAGCCCGCGCCGTAGATCGCGATCTCGGCGCCGTTCGCACGGGCCTTGGCGAGGATCGGCCGCAGGCGCGCGCCGTACTCCCTTGCGCGCTGGCCGAATTTCTCACCGACGCCGGAGGGCGCAGGCGGCGGCGTCACGTCACGGGTTGCACGACGAGCGGCGACCGCGAGGCTGCCGCCGCTGAAGTTGTATTTCTTCACCGAAACCGTCTCGAAGCCGTGCCGAGCCAAGAGCGCGAGCAGGGTCGGCTCGGTGAAGTAGCTGACGTGCTCCTCCCACAGGACGGAGAGGTCGCCCGCCGTTGAACCGGGATCAAAGTCGGGCACGTCGATGAACAGCAGCCCTTCGTCGCTGAGCGCGATCTTCACGCAGTCGAAGAAGTTCTCGAAATCGACGATGTGCTCCAGCACCTGGCGCGAGACGACGAGGTCGAACTTGCCGGCCTGGGCGACCGCGTCGTGACACAGCGCCGGGCTGATCATGTCGGAATAGACCTTGATGCCGCGCTCGCGGGCGATCTTGCCCGACACCGGGTTGGGCTCCACGCCCACCAGGACCTTCGCGCCGCGCTCGCGCAGCCTGTCCATGAACAGGCCGTCGTTGCATCCGATCTCGAACACGGACTGATGCTTCGAGAATTTCGCGATGGTGTCGAGCTCGTCGACCTGGTGCGGCTCCGGCTTCCAGCTGCTGAAATTGTAGTTGAACTGGCGATACAGGATGTCTGGATCGATCGGCTTGACAATCTGCGGCAGGCCGCACTCGCCGCACGCCAGCACCTCGAACGGATAGCGTTCCTCCTGCTCGTTTCGGCTATGCCGAAGGCGATGCGCAATCGGCATCAATCCGAGGTCGATGACCGGACGCAGGTTGGTCGAATGGCAAAGGCGGCAATGGTCGGTCACGGCTTCGGCTCTTCGCAGGAATGACGCTGGACAACAGCCTATATATTGGCTCCGCCTGCGCGACAATTCCTAAGTTGCCCTTTCCCTGCACCAACCGGGCCGGAACAGTGCTGTGCAGTAACGCGGGCGCGTTCGAGCAGAAGCACCCAGGGCGTTCGGTCACCGCTGCAGTTCAGTGCGATGGACCGCGTAATTACGGTTGTCGCAGCAGCGCAGTGGCATCAGGACTGTCAGTCGCACGCTCTGGTGCAAGCAGCCACACAGCTCCTCCGACGACGCCCACGATGAGATTGCCGAGCCCCAACAAGATCGATATTGCGAGCGCCTTGTCGGGTGCAATACCAACGAGACCGAGCGCTCCGACCATCGCTCCCTCGCGAATGCCCCACCCTCCGATGGATAGCGGGACAGCGGCCGCCATAATTACCAGCGGAACGAGGATGAGTGCATCAAATGCGGACAGCCCGGCGTCCAATCCAATCGCGAGGGCATAACAAGCTGAAACGGTCAGAAGATGAACAACAATAGCCGACCCGAATAATGCTGTACGTCCTGCTCGCGCGAGTAGCGGAGCCTCGAGAAGTGCCGCAAATTGCAAGAGCCTTTCTGGAAGAACTGCAGTCACTCGGGCCGGCAAACGATTCAGCATTGTTAGGGCAATTGCGCCGAAGTATGCGCCAGCGAGAATACCCAAGACGGCGAACAGCAAGACATTATCGTGGATGCGCGAGATCAAGAAGGGCGTTCCTGCCAGAATGAGGAAGCCGAGGGCCAGGAGGCCGATGAACCGATCTGCGATAATGCTGCTAAGGGTTTGCGGCCACTGTATTCCATGCCGCCGCAACATCCATATGCGGATGGCTTCACCACCGGAGGGCAATACCTGATTAAACCAGGCGCTGGCAATGAGGATGCGCCACCCAGCCAGCCACTTCAGAGATACGCCGATCGCGCGGAGGACCAGGATCCAGCGGTTGCACAGTACGAGCGTCTGCGCGAATAACAGCAAGATCGCTATCGCCAGGAGGTGCAATTTAACAGCGAGAAGGTCGGCCTTGAGTGACGAAAGATCCAAGTCGCGTGCGATCAGAACGATGATGCCGGCCGAGACCATGAGCTTGGTCAGGACGACAATGATCTTCTTCCTGCCGAGCAGCATCGTCAGCTCGTTCTACCCGTCATCAACCAGTTTCGTCCGGCAGCGCGTATCGGCCGAATGCGACCCGCCGGGCGGTGGTAATTGTGAGCCGCGGCACGAGCTCCGACGAGAATGAGGGGAAAGAACCAATCCAACCGGTCCATCTCCAGAATACCCTGCTGTGACTCAAAAGTGTGCCAAGTACAAGGATCGTTGTAGTCTATCGAGCTCCTGAGCCAGAATCCTCGCAGGCCGGCGTGGGTAGAGCCAGCAGCCAGGCGGATCCGCGTACTCCAGGCCGGCGGCAAGGCGGCCGGTATTCTGCTCTTGGCAAGGGGACCGGCAGATCGTCCTTCAATTGGACGAGTTCGCCGCGACCTTGCGTGGCCGACGGCGCTTCCGTGAGGGCGGCCTTCATTAGTTCAACGAATCCGATGTTGTCGAGCTTCGGAACCCCGGCTCAGCGCGATAGCGCCAGGTCTCTCGGCGTGGCGGGCAGGGAAAAAACTCGAGGTAAGAGACCGTGCAGTTGCCACTGAGGATGGCGCCAGGGTACTGAAAATCCCCGCAATAATCCGTATAGATAAACGACCTTTCGCGATTCTCATCCCGCAACATCATTTGCGCAACATTCATGTCACTGGCACCGAGACATCTGGACCGAAATGAGATAATCTCGCTGTTCTCAACTCGGAGCTTTACGACCTTTGGCTGGGGATCTGCAAGTAAGGCTGCCCGAACTTGCCGCTGCAGGTCTGCGCTGATCAGACCATCATACAGCAGCCATTTTGAATCTTGCGCCATCGCCAGTGCGAAGATCGCGATCAGTCCGCCCGCGGTAGCGGCGCGGAGGCGCGACGTCGGAATCATTTGTACAATGGTAGCCGCCAATATCAGTATGCCGACTTGCGAGGCGAAGAGTAGCCTCGATTCCCCCCTGGTCATGGCGCCATAAGTCCCAGTCAGGGCGAATGGCATAGCGCCAAGAAGGGCAATCGCGGCTCCCAACAGGAGCAACACCAGCACGCGTCTGATCGAGCCGCGACCCTCGAGCACCCAAGGTGTCCACAATGCTCTGGAAGAGAGGAGAGCGAATCCCGCAATTGCAACTAACGTCAGTGCCGTCCGGACAGAATGGCCCAGCAGTGCGGTCCCATGGGAGGCGGCATAGGATAGGCCCTCGGGAAAAGCCCGGAGGTGTTCCAGCAGCGAATTGCGGATGACGCTGAGGTCGTACATAAAGCCGTATTGTCCCGCGTAGTGACCGCTTTTTCCCAGGATGGTCAGACGCAGTATGACCACCGCCGCGATCACTAGGTAGAACGGAGCAAGACGCACGAGCCTGCGTTTCCACGTTTCGGAGGTGGACCAGGTCAGCACGATGCGGAGCGGTTCAAGTGCGATCAGAACTTCCAACGACAGCGAGAAAAAGAGAGCAAACGGCGCCGTCCGTCGAAGTGCTCGAACCTTTGAATATGTCAGCGCGTAGGAAAGCAAATAGAAGAGCAGGAAGAAGTCGTAGACTGCGTTGAGCGTCAGGCGGATTGCATAAAATGGGCTGAGTAGGAATAGAGCCGTGGCAAGTGCAGCGATCCGTCTCGTATGTGATGATTGCAACAGGATGAAGTGGAGCAACAAGCCATTGACGAGATGGCAGCCCAGTCCGGCGAGCCGTGCGGCCACATCGGGAGTATTGTCCAAAAGTGCCACAAACAGCGTCATCGGGATTGCGAAGCCGGCGTGCGCCGACTCCCACAGCACGCGAGCGACGCCGGCTGCACCTTGAGTCCAGTAAATGTAGTACACGGTCCAATCGTCGCCGAAGACCTCCCGCGCGAACAGCGCAGGCAGGCTTGTAACGAAGGCGAGAGCCAGAGCCATGTAGACATATCCAATGCTCGCCCGCTCCCGTTGTCGGAGAGCTGCAGCTATCGGGTCTACATTCGTGCGAGTATCACCGAAACCGACGGGCGTGGCCATGGTCCTAAGCTTTGCCTCGTCTCTCCAAATACTCCGTAGCGAGGGTGCCAGTTCTCATCACGTAGTCCTGCACCGCGGCAGCGTCGCTGCCATCAGGCGCCCAATCGGGAAATGCCGTGCGCGAAGGATCGAACGGGCCGGCGGTGGTTTCGTGAAATACCAGCCATTCCGAGGTGATCAGGATCGAGTGGAAGACCTGTTCCGGCATGCGATAATAGCAGCGTTTGCCCTGACCGTAGGACGCCATCTCGAGCACCTCGCGAATGCCGCCGTCGTCCTCGAAGATCACGACCTGCGCGGTCCCCTCGATCACGTGGAACGATTCAGGTTTGCCAAGGTGCTTGTGCGGCCGCACATAGGCTTCGCGATGGTGCACGATCAGCATCTCGTGCAGTCCGGACGAAGGATCGGGATGCGTGCACAGCCGACTGCGCAGGCGCGGGTTGCCGGCGGCGATGCGCTTCAGCTCCGCGATCGTGGCATCGTCCGCGGTGACGATGGCATCGTCCGAATAGTACACTTCCGGATTTTGCGCGCGCAACGAGGTCGGCCGGTGCAGGCCTGCCTCATTCGAAGAAGATGAACCCATGGTCGCCCCGATACCCGCATTTGTCGTAGATCCAGGCCCATGTTTGCGGGCCGTGGAAGCTCAGGCAGGTGAGCTGCCAGTAAAGCAGATTGGCCTTCTCGCGCTCGTTGCGGAAGGATTCGACCATCAGATATTTCGAGGTGCCGCGTCCGACGCGCTCGATCTCGGGCACCGCGCGGAACACGTCCTCGAGCGGAAGGTTGTGCAGCACGCCGAGCGAGACGACGAGGTCGAAGCTGTGGTCGGGGTAGGGGAGCTCGACGGCGCTGCCGACCTTCAAATGCGGCCGCACCTCCTCCTTGGCGTTGGCGATGCCATACTCGGAGATGTCGATGCCGGCGATCCTGAGATCGGGGACGAGCTGGGTGAACTCATAGAGCAGGTAGCCCTTGCCGCAGCCGACGTCGAGTACGCTCATGCCCGTTTTGATGCCGTAGCGATCGATCAGGGTCTGGGCGAGCGGGCGCCACCGTCCGTCATAGCGATAGCCGCCGTAGCCGTAGCGCCGGTCGCCGTCCCAATAGTCGCGTCCCCATTGCCGCGCCACAGTGGCGGATTCCGCCTTGTCGTGCTCGACCACGCGCTGGACGTAGTCCCGCCTCGTTGATGCGTGCATCGGCTGGAGCAGGTTGATCTCGGTCATGGGGGCCAACCGGTCCGCGGCATCATCACAGGATAGTCGCGAACCTGTTGACGAGCAGGATGTCCTCGATGGCCTGGATGTCCTTCTGAGACGCCAGCGTGATCTCCTCGACCGCTGCATGGAGATCGCAGCCCTCGCGCAGCACGCGGTCGTAGATCTGCCGCCGCCGAGCCTCGTCGGGCGGCAGCATGAAGATGCTGTAGAGGATCAGGCCACGCAGCTGCGGCAGCTCGTCCAGGATGTCTTCCAGCACCATGTAGCTGCCGGGCATGGTGTGCTCGGCGGCGCTCAACAGATAGTGCAGGTTCTTGCGCCGCGCATAGTCGCGGATCACGATGTTCTGGACGTGCTGCGGGGTGCGGCTGCCGTTCAGCGGCCTGGCGCCGATATAGCCGCGGTGGCCGGCTCGCTCAGCCATGGAAGCCTCCCGGCAGCTTGTACTGCATCCCGACACGGGTTGCGGGGCGCAGCAGGATCGGCTCGAAGAACTCGCCGAAGCGCTTGTCCGCGTAGGGCGACATGATGCTCTTGAAGCGGCAGTTCATGCTCCAGCGCGTGCCGGCTTCCTCGTTGACGCGATTGCCGTGCATCAGGGTCTGGTTGAACAGCATGACGTGACCGTAGGGAATCTCGATGAAGGTCGCGTGCGGCTTGATGGTCTTGTAGAGCTCTTCGGCGCTGCGCAAGGCCGCCATCCGGTCCTGCATCTCGCCGTTCAGGGACGGCGGCAGCAGATACATCGACTTGGTGCGGTGGACATCGACCAGGGGCACCCACACCACGACCTCGAACGGCGAGTCGCCCGACCAGACGTCGGAATGGGTGGCGAGCAGCGAGGAGCTGTCGCCGGGAAGCTGGATGCTGAGATTGACGCGGCGCTGCATGCAGAGCTCGTTGCCGACGATGGTCTCGATCGTCGAGCGCGCCAGGCGGAAATAGGTCGGCCGGAACCAGGGCTCGGCGTTGAGGCCGTTGAAGACGTGCAGCCGCAGGCCGTTGAGATCATCCACGCTCACCCGCGTGTGGATGGTGTCGAGCATCGCGTAGGGATCGTTGCTGTGCGGCAGCTTCAGATAGTCCGCCGCGAGCTCGGCAGCACGGCGCTGGACCCGGTCGAGCCCGGCGCGATCGTCGGCCGGGGTGGTGACGAAGCCATCGTCGATGAAACGCTGCGCCAGCGCCTGCTCGTCGGCGTGCAGGAAGTCCGTGTCCGTCATGCAAAATACTCCCGGGCGGTCGCGCAAATATAGCTGATGTCGGCGGCCGACAGGAACTGGTTGATGGGAAGCGTGAGGATCTGGTCCGCCTGCCGTTCCGTCACCGGGAACGCGCCGCGGCCATGGCCGAGATGCGCTGCTGCCGGCTGCAGGTGGATCGGGACCGGATAATGGATCGCGGTCTCGATGCCTTTGTCGGCAAGATATTTCTGGAAGTCGTTGCGACGCTCGGTCTGCACCACGAAAGTGTGGAAGGTGTTGAACTCGATGTTCCGGCAGGGCGGAATGAACAGGGGCAGGCCGGCGAGCTCGGCGCGGTATTGCGCGGCGTTGCGCCGCCGGCGTTCGATCACGGAAGAAAGGTGGCGCAGGCGGATGCGCAGCACCTCGGCCTGGAGCGTGTCGAGCCGCGACACGATCCCCCATTCCTGGACGTCGCTGCGGTTGATCAGGCCGTGATTGCGCAGCCGTCGGATTCTTGCGGCAAGCTCGGCGTTGGCAGTGACGAGGAAGCCGGCATCTCCGGCGGCATTGAGATTCTTCAAGGGGTGGGCGGAGAAGCAGCCGAAGGTGCCGATCGTGCCGCTCATCCGGCCGTCATAGGTCGAGCCGACCGCCTGGGCGCTGTCCTCGATCACGGCGAGCGCGTGCTTCGCAGCGATCGCCATCAGCGGAGCCATGTCGGCCATGCGTCCGGTCAGATGCACCGGCATGATCGCCTTGGTCCGCGGCGTGACGGCGGCCTCGACCGCGGCCGGATCGATGTTCTGGTCCGGCAGCACGTCCGCAAACACCGGCGTGGCGCCGACCGCGATGATCGCGGCGGTCGATGCCACGAACGAATTCGGCGGCGTGATCACCTCGTCGCCGGGACCGATGTCGAGCGCCCGCATGGCGAGGATCAGCGCGTCGGTGCCCGAATTCAGCGTCACCACATGCGGCGAGCCGAGATAGGCGGATAATTCCTCCTCGAGCCTTCCGACCGCCGCCCCGCCGATGAAGTCGCCGCGCTGGAACACGCCCTCGACCGCCTGCATGATCTCGGCGCGCTCTTCCTCGAACTGCGCGGGAAGATTGACGTAGCCGATGCGCCGGCGGCCGGTGTCAGCGTCCATGGCAGAACTTCCTGACGGTCTCGATGACGCGGTCCTGCTGGGCGCGCGTCAGGTGCTGGTCGACCGGGAAGCTGATGACTTCCTTGGCATGGCGGTCGGTGACCGGGAACGTGCCCGGCGCGTAGCCGAGATGCTTCAGGCCTTCCTGCTGGTACAGCGGGATCGGATAGTGGATCTTGGCCTCGATGCCGTTGTCCAGGCAATATTTGTAGAGCTCGTCGCGACGTTCGGCGAACACCATGTAGAGATGGTAGACGTGCTTCACGTTGGGACGGCGCGGCGGGACGCGCAGGCCGGGCAGGCCGGCGAGACCCGCATCGTAGTAGGCCGCATTTTCGATTCTGCGGCGCGTGATCTCGCTGGTCTGGCCGATCAGCCAGTTGCCGACCACGGCCTGCAAGGAATCGAGCCGCGAGTTGCAGCCGAGGATCGCGATCTCGTCGCGGTTCTTCATGCCGTGGTTGCGGATCAGGCGGAGCTTTTCGTTCATGCCGTCGTCATTGGTGACGACGACGCCGGCATCGCCCCAGACGTTGAGGTTCTTGAGCGGATGCAGCGAGAAGCCGGCCGCGATGCCGTGGGTGCCGGAGCGTTTTCCCGCAAACTCCGACAGGATGCCCTGGCAGGCGTCCTCGACCACCGGCAGATTGTGGCGCTGCGCGATCGGCATCAGCTTGCCCATGTCGGTGACCTCGCCGGTCAACTGGACCGGCATGATCGCCTTGGTCTTCCCGGTGATGGCAGCCTCGACCTGGTCCACGTTCATGCAGAAGGAATCGTCGCAATCGACAAGAACCGGCGTCGCGCCGGTTTCCGCGATCGCGCCGACCGTGGCGATGAAGGTGTTCGCGGCGGTGATGACCTCGTCGCCATGACCGATGCCGAGCGCCTTGAGCGGCAGCTTGAGCGCGTCGGTGCCGGATCCGACGCCGATGGCGTGCCGGACGCCGATCAATTCGGCGAAGCGCTTCTCGAACTCGGCGACGGGCTTGCCAAGGGTGAAGTCACCGGTCGCAACCAGCCGGCCGATCTCGGCGAGGATCGGTGCGGGATCCGCGAATTGCTCGAGCAGATAGGAATATCGAACGTCGTACATGTGACCCGTCAGGTGGAATGAAGTTGAGGTGAGGGGGTGTGCGACGCCGCGAGCGCATGCTCGATCGAGGTCGCAATGGCGCCGGCGGAGAGCCCGTGCTTCTTCAGCAGCGAGTCCTGAGAGCCGTAATTGTGCATGAAGCGGTCGGGCAGCGACAGCCGCAGCATCGCAGGGAAACCGGAGCCGAGCTTGTCGATCAGCGCCTCCGCGACCGCGCTGCCGAGGCCGCCGGAGGGCACGTGCTCCTCCAGCGTGGCCACGAGCCTGGTGCCGCGGATCGCCTGCAGCAGCGCTGCGGTATCGAGCGGCTTCACGGTATGCATGTGCAGGATGCCGGCGCGAATGCCTTGCGCGGCCAGCAGGTCGGCTGCGGCCAGCGCCCGCTGGAGCATGATGCCGGTGGTCACCATGAGGACGTCGCCGGGCGGCCGCATCAGGATGGCTTTGCCGATCTCGAAGCCGTGCTCGGCCTTGGACACGATGGCATCGCCGCCCTTGCCGAGCCGGATGTAGATCGGGCCCTTCCAATCCAGCGTCTGCTCCATCATGCGCGCAGCCTCGTCGGCGTCGCACGGGCAGATCACCGTCATGTTGGGCAGCGCCCGCATGATGGCGATGTCCTCGATCGCCTGGTGCGTGGGACCGAGCGGCGCATAGACGAGGCCGCCGCCATTGGCGATCAGCCGTACCGGCAGATTGTGCAGGCAGAGATCGACCGCGACCTGCTCGTAGCAGCGGCGGGTGAGGAAGGTCGCGATGGTGTTGACGTAAGGCACGAAGCCCTCCATCGCGAGACCGGCCGACATGCCGATGATATGCGCTTCCGAGATGCCCTCGATCAGGTGGCGCTTGGGAAACTCCTTGCTCATCGCGCGCAGCGTGCCGGCACCCGGATCGGAGCCGATGTAAAGCACACGCTCGTCGCGCGCGGCGAGCTTGTGGACCATGTTCATCGCGGTGTTGCGCATGGGGAGCCGATCAAAAATCGCCGACGGCGACGCGAATGGCGTCGAGCTCGCTGTCGGTCAGCTTGTTCTTGTGATGCCAATCGGCATTGGATTCCGCAGCCGGAAGACCCTTGCCCTTGACGGTATGGCAGATGATGGCGGTGGGCTTGCCGGCAACGGCCGGGAGCTGCTTCAGGACCGTGCGCAGTGCGCCGACGTCGTGGCCGTTGACCTCCTGCACGGCGAAGCCGAAGCTGCGCCACTTCTCCGCGAGCGGCTCCAGCGGCAGCACGTAGTCGGTGGGGCCGTAGCTCTGCAGCTTGTTGTAGTCGATCAGCGCGACGAGGTTGTCGAGGCCGTGCTTGGTCGCGCCCATCGCCGCTTCCCACACCGATCCCTCGTTGATCTCGCCGTCGCCGAGCAGCACGAAGGTGCGGTAGCTGCGCTCGCGCATGCGGGCGGCGAGCGCAAGGCCGACGCCGATCGAGAGGCCATGTCCGAGCGCGCCGGTCGAGGCCTCGACGCCGGGCACCATGCCGTATTCGGGATGTCCGCCCAGAATGCTGTCGGGACCGCAAAAGCCGTCCAGCTCCGACAGCGGGAAGAAGCCGCGATCGGCCAAAAGCGCATAGAGCGCCAGACATCCGTGTCCCTTGCTGAGGATGGCGCGGTCGCGATCGGGATCGCCCGGGTTCTTCGGGTCGATCCGCAGCACGTCGTCGTAAAGCACGCGGACCATCTCGATCAGCGACAGGGCAGGCCCGACATGGCCGCGTCCCGCGGAGCGGACAGAACCGAGGACCAGGCGGCGCAAATAGAGGCTCCGCTCGTCCAGCGTGCAGGTGAGAGCAGCTTCAGCGTGGGGTGAGATCTGGATCACGTTGGCAAATCGTTTGGTGGAGCCGACGGGCTTTGTCGAGCTGGCCGGCAAGGCGGACCGTCAGATCGCCATCTTGCGCAGCCAGGGCACGCCGGGAGCGGCTTTCCGGCAAATAGGCATTCAGGACAATCAGGCACCAAATCGCCCCGAACACAGGATACAGTACGTCAAGGCGGACCGCAAACGCGTCATCCCCAGCCGCGAAAGCGCGCGAGAGCCGCTCGATCAATCGGTTCGCATCGGCCACGGGCAGACCGCTGCCGGGGTGAATCGCGGTGTCGGACACGAGCTTGACCGGGTCGTCCCAGCCGAAATACTCGAAGTCGATGAAGCGCAATTTGCCGTCGTCGGTGCGCAGTGCGTTGTGTAGTCCGCAATCCGACGGGCTCAATGCACGTTGGGCGGGCGCAAGGTCCGCGGCGGGATCCAGGCCCCGTTCCGCATAGCGCCGACGGAGTTGCCGGATCGCGACGGCAGCGGTGGGAACCAGGCTGCCGTCCATGAACGCGCGCAGATCCGGATGATCATCCGAAGTCCGCCTCAGGTCGTCGAGGCGTTGCTCGTACTGGGCGATGGCCGCCTCGGCCGAGAAGATGCTGGCCGACGCATTCCGCAGAGTCTGCGCGCCTTCAGCGTCGTGCAGCTTTTGCAGCTCGATCAGGAAATCGGCCAACTGGTCGGCGTCGTCGGGCTGCGGATGCAGGACCGCGGGTTCACCGTCTAACCATTGATACAGCGCACAGAACGCGGCCGGATCCTTCGCGATCGGCCGCGGCGTCGCATTGATGCCGTGGCGCGAGAGAAACGAGAGCGCGTCATATTCCTGTCCCAGCCGATCGCGCCCGTCGGACGGATAGTGCTTGAGGGCGAGGGGCGGGCCTTCCGCCATCTCCAGCCGAAACACCCGGTTGTTGCCGCCGGCCCGCGCCGGTTGCGCCGCCGCGACCCGCACCCCGGAGAGGCGGCTGCCGATCGAGACCGCATCCTGTGCGCTGAGGTCCGACTGGCTCATGCTCCGAACACTCCGCGGTGGATATCGGCCCAGGTCGCGAGCGGCTCGCAATGCGCGGGATGCGGCGGCCGCGACTGCGTGAACAGGATCGATCGCGTCGCCTTCGGAAAATGCGGCTGCTCGAAGACGTCGACGAGATCGTCAATGAAGATGTCGAGCTGCAGGCTTGCCAACCGCTCGACCTTGGCCGCCAGCGTGTCCTCGAAATAGACATTGCCCGCCGAGATCGCCGCGTCGGCGGTGTCGATGAGCCCCGCGCACTTCAGCCAGCCACGCGCAGCCTCGCGCAAGTCGACCCGATCGGGATCCTGATGGCCGAACTGCGTCTTGTGGCTGACGATATGGACGCTCGCGCCGGCCTTGCGGCTCGCGGCGAGGAATTCGCGGACGCCTGGGTAGATCTCGGCGCCGCCGATTCCCTTGCCGTAGACGAAGCCTTGCAGTCCCTGCCAGGCAAGCTCGCCGCCGGCGCGGGATCGCAAGAAATCCCGCACGTCGGTCTTCAGCCCGTCCCAGCCCTCCGGCACCAGCCCGCGCTGGCGCGCGGCGGCGGCAAAGACTTTATCGTAGCAGATGATCGTGTTGTCGAAATCGATGCCGATCCGCACGCCGCTCACTTCAGGCTGATGTTCTGCATCATCTTGATGTTGAAATACCTGGGATCGTTGAGCGAGTTCGGCAGGCGGCCCGCCCTGAAAGCGTCCACGAGGCCGGACACGGCCTGCTCGATTGTGTGCGTCGGCGCAAAGCCGAGCTCGCGGCGGATCTTCTCCGACGACACGTGGTAGGAACGCAGATCGTCGGTCGGCTCGACGGCCACGTCGACATTGTTTCCAACCACCGATTTGACGATGTCGGCGATCTTCATCAGCGAGTGGTTTTCGTAGCCGATGTTGTAGGTCTTGCCGTCGATCTTCGCATCATCCTGTTGCAGCAGGAACAGATAGGCCGCCGTCATGTCCTGGATGTGCAGATTGGGCCGCTTCTGCGTGCCGCCGAAGACGCGGATGCGGCCGGTGTTGACGGCGAGATTGGTCAGGATGTTGACGACGACGTCGAGCCGCTGCCGCGGAGCGTAGCCGCAGACGGTGGCGGGGCGAACGGTGCAGGTGATGAAGCCGGACGCGGCCTCGTCGGCAAGATCGGTCTCGCACATCGCTTTGAACTTGGAGTAGTCGGTGAGCGGCTCGCAGGACAGCTCCTCGGTCACCTCGGCCTCGTCCTTGATGCCGTAGACGCTCGAGGAGGAGGCGTAGATGAAGCGCTTGATACCCGCCTTCTTCGCGGCGCGCACCATCGGGCGGAAGCAGTCGTAGTTGATGGACTTGCCGAGCGCGGGATCCAGCTCGAAGGAGGGATCGTTGGAGATGCAGGCGAGGTGAATCACCGCGTTGTTGCCGCGCAGGGCCTCGTTGATTGCGGCTTCATCGCGGATGTCGCCCTTGATCAGGCGCAGGTTCGGATTGTCGCGAACGGCGTCGAAGACGTCCTCGCCATACATGAACAAGTCGAGCACGGTGACCTTGTGGCCCGCGGCAAGTAATTGCGGAACCAGCACGCTGCCGACATAGCCGGCGCCACCGGTGACCATCACATTCCATTTCCGATCAATCACTGTCGTTCTCCGGATTCTTCGATCGCGCTACTTCAACAACGCGGTGACGAACTTGACCAGCGGCGCCTTCTCGACCGAGTTGCGATGACCGACGATGCCGACCTTGATCGCGCCCGCCGCATTGCCGATGAAGGCGACGTCCTCGATGTTGCCGCCGGCCGCCACCAGCGGCGCCGTGATCGTTAGGAAGGCATCGCCCGCACCGACGGTGTCGACGACGGTCTTGGTGAAAGCAGGGACGCGCGCAACGCCGGTCTTCGACGAGAAGGGGTAGCAGCCGAAGGAGCCGTGCGTGATGATCATGTTGTCGCAATCGATCTTGCGATGCAGGCCGTCCTGGATCACCGAAGCGATCTCGTTGAACTTGTCGGTGGCCGCCAGCCGCGCTTCCGGTGCGTCGATGCAGATGTAGTCGGCCCGCGGATATTTCGTGATCAGGTTGTAGCCGTGGTTGCCGCTGTTGCTCTGGGCGTTGACGGCCAGGAACCTGGAATTCGCGATCAAGGCGTCGATCGTGCTGGATGCGATCATGCCGTGACCGAAATCGGTGACGATGACGACGTCGGCCCCGCGGACGCGCTCGGTGGTGACGCGGTCGATCTCCGTTCGCGCGGCCTCGTCGAGCGGCGTGTCGTCCATCGTGTAGACTTCGAACAGCTTGTGCAGGTAGCCCATCTCGACGTAGCGCAGCTTGCGGGTGGTCGGACGGCCCTGAACGCGGATCGGCGTGAGCGTGACGTTCGGGCGGACATGCGCTCGAATGAACTCTTCAGGATAGTCGTTGCCACCCAGCGTCGTGACGATCTCGACCGACTTGCAGAAGCTCGCGACATGATTGGCCGCGGCAATGACGCCGCCGGCAAACTGCTCCCCATTCTTGAGCAGGGTCGCGACGATGTTCTCCTTGGAGGCCTTCCCGAGCGCGGTGACGTACTGGTATTCGTCGATGATGGTGTCGCCGACCAACACGACGTGCATGTCCTGGATCTTGTCGATCAGCTTCAGCAGGCGTTCGGCGCCCCCGCCATCGCGCACCTTCTGGAGGTAGTCGCGCAGTGGGGGATCGTAGATGTCGAAATAGCGGTTCAGCAGCGACGACGAGCTGAACGTCACGTCGCGGGTGAAGACGATTCGCCCGCCGTGACGCTCGACCGCCTCGCGCTCCACCGCGATCTTGCCGGTCACGTCATCCTCGGGATTCTCGTAGTCCGAGCCCTTCACGTAGATGTCGGGGCGCACGGTATCGAGGACCGGCTCGGCGCTGGAGGTCTGATTGATGCCGACCCAGTCGACCGTGCCGAGCGCGGCCAGCATCTCGGCGCGCATGTTCTCCGGAAAGATCGGCCGTCCCGGGCCCTTGTTGACGTAACGGTCGGCGGTGATGGTCACCACGACGACGTCGGCCTCGTTGCGGGCTGCCAGGATGTGCCGGACGTGGCCGAGATGCACCAGATCGAACACGCCGTGGCAGAGCGCGACGGTCAGGCCCTCAGCCTGTGCGGCGCGCGCAATCTCGCCGAGCTCCTCGATCGTCTTGATTTTCTCGTGCGGTGCCGGATGGCCGGCCGGCTTGTCTGTCGCAGCATTACCCATGTGAATGACCCAAGGCGCCGGTCGGTCTCGATTGGCCGGCCCGGACATGATCGGCAGGCGGCGAAATTGGGGGGTGAACGAATCTGCTCAACGGCTTGCCTTCTGCGGGGGAACCTTGTCGTCACCGAGATATTTGAACCAGTCCTTGGTGGCATCGGCGATCTTGTCCACCGTCCAGAGCGGAGCGTCCTTGTACTGGTCCATCGATTTCAGCATCGTCGCGACGCCGTCCTCGAACTTCACCTTCGGCGCCCATTTCAGGACCCGCTTGATCTTGCTGATGTCGGCGTAGGTGCAGTCGGGCTCGCCCGGGCGCTTGGGAATGTGGACCTTGTCGCCGCCGAGGAGCTCGACCAGGCGGTTCACGCTGTAGGTGTTGTCCGAGCCGACATTGAATATCTCGTGCGAGACGTCGGAGTGCGCGGCGGTCACGAAGGCATCGGCGACGTCGCTGACGAAGGTGAAGTCGCGCGTCTGCTCGCCGTCGCCGACCACCGTGAAGGGCTTGCCCGCGAGCTTCTGTGCCATGAACACGCCGAACACGGCGCCGTAGGTGCCGGTGGTGCGATGGCGCGGTCCGAACACGTTGAACAGGCGCAGCGCCACGGCGGGCAGCTTGTAGACCTGGCACCAGTGCATGACGCATTGCTCGCCGAGATTCTTGGTGAGCGCGTAGGGATACATCGGCCGGATCTCGGCGCTTTCCGGCGTGGGATAGACATCCGGAATGCCGTAGCAGGAAGAGGAAGCCGCATAGATGAAGCGGCTGGCGCCCGCGTGCCGCGCCGCTTCGAGAACGTTGACCGTGCCGTCGACATTGGCGCGGTGATAGGGGATCGGTGATTCGATCGAGGGTACGATGTCCGCCAGCGCGGCGAGATGGAAGACCCAATCTACTCCGTGAAAATACGGTTTGATCGCGTCCAGATCGGTGACGTCCGCCCGCACGACCTTCAACTGGCTCGAACCGGCGCGTGCGGCGAGGTTTTCAGCGCGTCCGATCACGAAATTATCGAGCGCAATGACCTCATGGCCGTCATCGAGCAGGCGATCGACGAGGTGACTTCCAATGAAGCCGGCGCCGCCAGTAACGATGCATTTCATGGGGAACATCCGTGACGCGAATGCCCAGCGAAATAGGCTCGCCATGTTGAGTGAAACCCGAAAGGCCGACTATCAGCCGCTCGCAAACTTTGCAAGTATTATACCTTTGCAATCCTCGGTAATAGCCGGTATCACCCGGTAATGTTGCAATCGAGCCGTCAGCCTATGCCTGTCGAATCCGTCGATCCCGATCACAAGGCTTTCCTCGACGATTACGTGGGGCGCCTGCATCGCGCGACGGCGGTCGACGACGGTGTTTTTGCGAGGATCTCCGCGACGCGCGCGTCCTGGTTGCGCACGCGCGAGCAGGGTGGTCGCGTCATCTTCATCGGCAATGGCGGGTCGGCCGGCATCGCTTCGCATCTGGCGATCGATCTGGCGAAGAATGCGTCGGTGCCCGCACTCTGCTTCAGCGATGCGAGCATGATGTCGTGCCTTGCCAACGATTACGGGTTCGAGGACTGGATCGCGCACGCCGTGCGGCTGAACGCGCGCGCCGGCGATTGCCTCGTCGCGATCAGCTCGTCGGGGCGTTCGAAGAATATCCTCAACGCGGTTGCGCAGGCGCGCCAGATGAAGCTCGACGTGATCACGTTGTCGGGCATGAACGCGGACAATCCGCTGCGCAATCTCGGCGACGTCAATTTCTGGGTCGACAGCCGTAGCTACAACATTGTCGAGACCACGCACCAGTTCTGGATGATGGCCGCAATCGACCTCATCATCGGTCGCGCGGAATATCCGGCGTCCTGAGGCGGGCATCCGATGCAGTCGCGATTCAAGCATGCGGCCCTGTTTTCAGTGAAGCTGCTGCTGTCGATCGCCGTGCTGGTCTACATCGCGCGTGGCCTCGACCTGCGCCAGCTGCGCGACCATCTCGTCTCGGTCGATCCGGTCCTGTTCGCCGTCGCGCTTGCGCTGATCTTCTTTCAGACCTTCGTGCTCAACGGCCGGTGGGAGCTGATCATGCGCGCGCTCGGCGTGTCGCTGGATTGGCTCGCCGGCTGGCGGATCCTCATGATCAGCCTGTGGTTCAACCAGGTGTTGCCGTCGTCGGTCGGCGGTGACGCGGTGCGGATCTGGCTGCTGCGCCAACGCGACGTGCGGTGGCCCGAGGCGGTCAGGGGCGTCGCAGCCGACCGCTTTACGGCATTGATCGGACTGATCGTGTTGATGGTGGCCGGATTGCCGTTTCTGCTGTCGCGCGTGTCGAATCACGCTGCGATCCTGGCCATCGGCGGACTGACGGTGGCCGGCGTCGCCGGCACGCTGGTCCTGTTGACGCTCGACCGTCTGCCGAAGCGCTTCATCGCGCTTCCCGCGATTGCGAGCTTCGTCCGGTTCGGAACGCTGGTCAGGTTTTTGCTCCTGCAGTCCGAGCGCCGTGCGCTGCTGCTCGGATCGGCGCTCCTCATCCATCTCGTCACCGCCGCGGCTTGCTACGCTTTGGCGCGCGGCGTCGGAGCGCAGCTCTCGATCCTCGATGCCGGCATCCTGATTCCGCCGGTGGTGCTGTTGACGGCGGTCCCCATCTCGATCAGCGGCTGGGGCGTTCGCGAGGGAGCGATGGTCGCCTGCGTTGGTCTGGCGGGTGTGCCGTCCGAGCAGGCGCTGTCGGTATCGCTCTTGCTGGGCGCCATCAGCGTGATCATTGGACTCGTCGGTGGCGTCATCTGGCTGGCAAGTCCGGAGCGCGGCTCGTATTCGGCCGACAAGGCGGCCAAGGCGGCGGAGGACGCGCCCGGCTACGGGCTGGGCAACGAGGCCTCGAGCCATCCATGACCCCCTGGAGCCCGTTGCCGATCTGGTCTTCACAGGGTGGGATTACTTCACTCGCGCGCGTAACTCATTCTTCGGTTGCACGATGAAAAACCTGTTCTACCTCCGCAATACCTGCCGCCTCTGTCATTCCGACAAGCAAGAGCTGGTTGTCCCGATGGCGGGCATGCCGATCGGCACGCCGAACTTCCAGGTGCCGAACGCCAGCGTCGACGATCCCGTCTTCCGCGCTGCGGTCCCGATGGCGCTGCATCTGTGCCGGGACTGCGGTCACCTACAGATTCTCCAAGTCGGCAATCCGGAGATCCAGTATCGCAACTACGTCTATACCACCTCGCTCTCGCTCGGCCTGCGCGAGCATTTCGCTACCTATGCCGACGACGTCGTCAGCCGTTTCGGCATCGCGCCGGGTTCGCTGGTGGTCGAGCTCGGCAGCAATGACGGATCGCTGCTCGGCTTCTTCAAGGAGCGGGGGATGCGGGTGCTGGGCGTCGATCCCGCCGTCGACATCGCGCGGCGCGCCACGGAGGCGGGCATCGAGACCATCGGCGATTTCTTCACCGATGCTATCGGCCGCCGCATCCTGCAGAGCCATGGCGCGGCGAGCGTCGTGATCGCCAACAACATGATCGCCAATGTCGACAATCTGGATCCCCTGGTGATCGGGGTTCGCGACGTGCTGGCGCCGGACGGATTGTTTGTCTTCGAAACGCAATACGGCGTCGACGTCACCGAGAAGAACCTGCTCGATACCGTCTATCACGAGCATCTGTCGTATTTTAACATAAAGCCGTTGATCCGTTTCTTCGCCCGGCTCGGCATGGAGCTGATCGACGTCCAGCACATCTGGACCAAAGGCGGCTCGATCCGCGTGACCGTGCAGCGCGCCGGCGGCGCCAAGAAACCGTCGGCCGAGGTCGCGCGTTTCGTTGCCGAGGAAGAGCGGCTCGGTGTCGATCAGCCGGCCTATTATGCGCCGTATGTGAAGAGGATCGCCGCCATCCGTGACGAACTGGTCGCGATGGCCGATGCCGCCCATGCGCGCGGTCAGCTGGTCGCCGGCTATGGTGTCTCCGTGGGCACCACGACGCTGCTGCCGCAGTTCGGCCTGGAGAACAAGATCGACTTCCTGGTGGACGACGACCCCAACAAGGGGAAGGTGATGGCCGGTCCCGGCTATGACATCCCGATCCTGCCGCCTGCCGCCCTTTACGAGCGCAAGCCCGCTTTCGTCGTGGTCTTCGCCTGGCGCTATGTTGACCCGATCCGGGCCAAGCACGCCCGCTATTTCGCCGAAGGCGGGAAGTTCGTGGTGCCGCTGCCGGGGATTTCCATGGTCGACCGGGCCGACTGACGGTGCCGGGCTCCCGATGGCCTTGCCGGGGATAGCGCGTTCGGGGCGGTCGACAAGTCCTTGATCCACATGGCCTCTGCACGACCGTCGGGGGCAGGGCGGCCTGCCCGGGCGAACTCTCTCTACCTTGACCTTTGGCCGCATCCGCAGTAGATACCCGGCACTCGCAGCCGGCCCGTTAGACGCGGATTTCCGGCGCGGCCTTGAAATCCCCGAACAATCGAGCCCGGTTTCCGGCTCATCCTTCGAGACAGAGGGCTGGGCCAACGGCGGCTGTTCGGATCCCTGAAATTCATTTGCGTCTGTCGACGGACGCTGGACCCCAAACGATGGCAGTCAGCCCGTTCAAGTTCTTGCAGGAAGTGCGCTCGGAGACTGCCAAGGTCACCTGGCCGACCCGCCGTGAGACCACGATCACCACCATCATGGTGTTCGTCATGGTCGCCGTGGCCTCGATCTTCTTCTTCGCCGCCGACCTGATCATTCGTTACCTCGTCACCTTCCTCCTGGGCATTCAATGATGGCAACAGCAACCGCTCAAGTGTCCGACAAGCGCTGGTACATCGTCCACGCCTATTCGAACTTCGAGAAGAAGGTCGCCGAATCGATCCGCGAGCAGGCCAAGCAGCGCGGGCTCGAGGAGCTGTTCGAGCTGGTGCTGGTTCCAACCGAGAAGGTCACGGAAGTGCGCCGCGGCCGCAAGATCGACGCCGAGCGCAAGTTCTTCCCCGGCTACGTGCTGGTGAAGATGAAGCTGACCGACGAGGCGTTCCATCTGATCAAGAACACGCCGAAGGTCACGGGCTTCCTCGGCGCCGAGAACAAGCCGATGCCGATCTCGGAAGCCGAGGCCATGCGCATCCTGCACCAGGTGCAAGAGGGCGTGGAACGGCCGAAGGCGTCGGTGTCGTTCGAGATCGGCGAGAACGTGCGCGTGGCCGACGGCCCGTTCGCCTCGTTCTCGGGTGTGGTCGAGGAAATCGACGAGGCGCGCTCGCGCGTGAAGGTCGCCGTGTCGATCTTCGGCCGCGCGACGCCGGTCGAGCTGGAATTCGGTCAGGTCGAGAAGGTCTGATCGGGTAACGCGGGAGGCTTCGGTCTCGCGCAACAAGAGGCCGTGGGAGGGAGGGGCGGTTGCCAGCCGCATCCGACCCAGACCACGAACCTGAAACCGCCGGTCCTGCCGGCACAACAGGAGTGATACATGGCAAAGAAAGTGACCGGATACCTGAAGCTTCAGGTCCCGGCCGGCGCGGCGAATCCCTCGCCCCCGATCGGTCCCGCGCTCGGTCAGCGCGGTCTCAACATCATGGAGTTCTGCAAGGCGTTCAACGCCCAGACCCAGAAGGAAGAGAAGAACACCCCGATCCCGGTGATCATCACCATCTATGCGGACCGTTCCTTCACCTTCGAGATGAAGACGCCGCCGATGTCCTACTTCCTCAAGCAGGCTGCAAAAATCCAGTCCGGCTCGAAGGCGCCGGGCCGCGACAAGGCCGGCAAGGTGACCAAGGCGCAGGTGCGCGAGATCGCCGAGAAGAAGATGAAGGACTTGAATTGCGACACCATCGAATCGGCCATGAAGATGGTCGAGGGCTCGGCCCGTTCGATGGGTCTGGAAGTTGCGGGGTAAGCGGCCATGGCAATCGGAAAGCGTTTGAACAAAGCCCGCGAAGGCATTGACCGCGAAAAGCTTTACCCGCTCGCGGACGCCATCAAGATGGTCAAGGAACGCGCGAAAGCGAAGTTCGACGAGACCATCGAGGTCGCGATCAATCTCGGCGTCGATCCGCGCCACGCCGACCAGATGGTCCGCGGTGTCGTGACCCTGCCAAACGGCACCGGCCGTACGCTCCGCGTCGGCGTGTTCGCCCGCGGCGCCAAGGCCGATGAAGCCAAGGCCGCCGGTGCGGACGTCGTCGGCGCCGAGGACCTGGTCGAGAAGGTGCAGAACGGCACGATCGATTTCGACCGCTGTATCGCCACCCCCGACATGATGCCGCTGGTCGGCCGCCTCGGTAAGGTGCTCGGCCCGCGCGGCCTGATGCCGAACCCGAAGATCGGTACCGTGACCATGGACGTCACCGGTGCGGTGAAGGGCGCCAAGGGCGGCTCGGTCGAGTTCCGCGTCGAGAAGGCCGGCATCCTGCAGGCCGGCGTCGGCAAGGCCTCGTTCTCCGAGGAGAAGCTGGTCGAGAACATCAAGGCTCTGGCTGACGCGGTCTCCAAGGCGAAGCCGGCCGGTTCCAAGGGCACCTACATCCAGCGCGTTGCGGTGTCCTCGACGATGGGCCCCGGCGTGAAGGTCGAGCCGGGCACCATTCTCGGCTGAGGTTTGGAAATTGCATGAGGCGAGGGGCGGGATCGGGCGACCGATTCCGCCCCTCGTCGTTTGTGGCGGCGCTCTTCGGAAACAACAACAATGGCTGACAAGGTCCTGATCTACTCGCGCTTTCCCAAGTCGATGATGGCGCGCTTCGCCGAGCGGTTCGAGCTGCTCGACACCGGCGGCAAGCCCGTGCGGGAGGTGTTTCCGGCGGAGGAGCTGGGCGGCATCCGCGCACTGCTGACTGCTGGCGGCTCGCCACTCGGTGCGGAGGCGATGGACCTGTTTCCGAAGCTCGGCGCCATCGTCTGCTATGGGACTGGCTATGATGGCGTCGACTTGAAGGCGGCGGCCAGCCGGAACATCGCGGTCGGTCACAGCCCAGGTGCCAATGCGGCTTCTGTCGCCGACATCGCGATGACCTTGATGCTGGCGACGACGCGGCGGATTTTGGTGGCCGACCAATATGTCCGCAGCGGCGATTGGGCGGCCTCGAAACAGTCACCGATGATGCGTCCCCAGGCCGGCATGCCCGGCCGCCGCATCGGCATCTACGGCATGGGTGAGATCGGCCGCAAGATCGGCGCGCGCTGTGCTGCTTTCGAGAGCGAGGTCGGCTATTTCAGCCGCACCCGGTATGATCTGCCCTATCAGTACTTTCAGACCCTGGAGGCGCTCGCCGATTGGTGCAGCGTCCTGATGATCGCGGTGCGGGCAGGGGCCGAGACGCAACATGCCGTCAACGCCGATATCCTCAGGCGCCTCGGGGCGGAGGGCTACGTCGTCAACATCTCCCGCGGCTCCGTCATCGACGAGAAGGCGCTGGTCGCGGCGCTCACCGACAAGACCATCGCGGGGGCGGGCCTCGACGTCTTCGAGAAGGAACCGCACGCGCCTGACGCCCTGACCGAACTCCCCAACGTGGTGTTCGCCCCGCATATCGGCGGCCACACCCTGGATTCGCACGTCGCCATGCAGAACTGCGTGCTGGCCAACCTGACCGCATTCTTCGAGGGCAAAACGCTGCCGTACCGGATCAAATCGGCCTGAATCGGCCCTTGTTGGGCCATCTCAAGGCCAACCGCCAATCGATTGGAACTGGTGTGAATTTTGCTCTTGGCAAGCAGGCTCCGAGCGGTTAAAGAACCGCCTCCGGACGTGCCGGCCTCGGCTGGCGCGTTCGTGCACGCATTCCGAAAACCCGACACGACAGGAGATCATTCCTTTTCAGGACGTCCGTGAGGATTTGCCCGAAAAGGAAGGAAGATCCGTCTTTTGGCAGGGATGCGGGCAGAGGTCGGGCGGTTCGCCGGCTGACCTCGTCCTGTCCAAGACTGCAGGCGCCCGCGGGGAATTTCGATTCCTCAACGGCTTAATCGCATGGCCTGCATAGACGGGTGAAGACCGGATTTCACTTCGCATCCAGCTTTAAGGGCTGGTTTTGCGAAACGGGTCTGGTTCGGACCTCGACACGCCGTGGGCCCTTGGGCTCCCGGAGGGCAGGCTTTGAATTGTCGTCTTGCCCGGCGTGTCCGATGGGTTTTTGACCCGGAGGTTCAGGTTTGGGCGGGACGATGGGTGCAACCCGGCGGTCCCGCTTCTCGCGATGACCGCCAACCGGAGAGAGCTTGCTGTGGAACGAGCGGCAAAAAAAGAAGCGGTCGAACAGCTCAACGAGGTCTTCAAGACCACGAGCGTCGCGATCGTTGCTCAATATTCCGGCCTCACCGTCGCCCAGATGCAGAAGCTGCGCCAGCAGATGAAGCAGGCGGGTGCCGCGGTGAAGGTCTCGAAGAACCGTCTCGCCAAAATTGCTCTTGAAGGCACTGACGTCGTTGCCATCGGCCCCATGCTGAAGGGGCCGACCGTGATCGCGACTTCGAACGATCCGGTAGCGGCGCCAAAGGTCGCCATCGAATTCGCCAAGGCGAACGAAAAGTTCGTCATCGTCGGCGGATCGATGGGGAAGACCGTCCTGAATGTCGACGGCGTGAAGGCGCTTGCCTCGCTGCCGTCGCTTGACGAACTGCGCGGCAAGATCGTCGGCCTCATCGTGGCCCCGGCGACCAAGCTGGCCCAGCTCGCCAACGCGCCCGCGGGCAAGCTCGCGCGCGTCATCCAGGCTCATGCCTCAAAGGGCGAAGCGGCCTGACGCCCTTCGCAAAACTCAAACCCGAACCAGACTTACAGTTAAGGAAACTGAACAATGGCTGACCTGCAGAAGATCGTTGACGACCTCTCGAGCCTGACCGTGCTCGAAGCTGCCGAACTCGCGAAGCTCCTCGAAGAGAAGTGGGGCGTTTCGGCTGCCGCGGCTGTCGCCGTGGCCGGCCCGGCCGCTGGCGGCGGCGGTGCTGCCGCTCCGGCGGAAGAGAAGACCGAGTTCACGGTCGTTCTCGCCAGCGCCGGCGACAAGAAGATCGAGGTCATCAAGGAAGTCCGCGCCATCACCGGTCTCGGCCTGAAGGAAGCAAAGGACCTCGTCGAGGGTGCTCCGAAGCCGCTGAAGGAAGGCGTGAACAAGGACGAAGCCGACAAGATCAAGGCCCAGCTCGAGAAGGCTGGCGCCAAGGTCGAGCTCAAGTAAGCACTGCTTACTGGCGGGATCCCGGGCGGGCAACGGCTCTGCCCGGGATCCTGGTCCCCCTTCGAGAGGGTGGACCGGAATGCAAAAGGCGTGCGACGGAACGATCCGACGCAGGCCAAACACGAAAAAGTGTGGGGATTTGAGGGTTTGACCCTCGAATCTGCACTATTGTCGCCCCATATCGGGTCGGCAGCACGAAAGCGCGGTGGGCAGGGATGCCGGATTTCCCTGTAAGCCGTTGGGAGAGCAGGCTATTTCGGGCTTTTGCAGTCCGTGAAGATGATCGTTGTGACGGGCGGGCGCGCATCTGCGCCCCGCGCGTCGTTTTGCGTTTTGAAGGTCTGAAGAACAGATTCAGGACATCGGCGCCTGAAACTGCGTCTCCGGCCCCCCAAGACGGGTTCGAAAATTCAACCCGGAAAGCGGTGGCAGCCGCGGTCCGGACGGTGCGCCCAGGGCGGGCGACGAAAATGAGAGGCCACGATGGCGCAGCAGACATTCACCGGTCGCAAACGCGTTCGCAAGTTCTTCGGACACATCAAGGAAGTCGCCGAGATGCCGAACCTCATCGAGGTTCAGAAGGCGTCCTATGACCAGTTCCTGATGGTGGACGAACCCCAGGGCGGACGTCTCGACGAGGGTCTGCAGGCGGTGTTCCGCTCGGTGTTTCCGATCTCCGACTTCTCCGGCACCTCGATGCTGGAATTCGTCCGCTACGAGTTCGAGCAGCCGAAATACGACGTCGACGAGTGCCGCCAGCGCGGCATGACCTTCGCTGCGCCCCTCAAGGTGACGCTGCGCCTCATCGTGTTCGATATCGACGAGGAAACCGGCGCGAAGTCGGTGAAGGACATCAAGGAGCAGGACGTCTACATGGGCGACATCCCGCTCATGACGATGAACGGCACCTTCATCGTCAACGGCACCGAGCGCGTCATCGTCTCGCAGATGCACCGTTCGCCCGGCGTGTTCTTCGACCACGACAAGGGCAAGACCCATTCCTCGGGCAAGCTGCTGTTCGCCGCCCGCGTCATCCCCTATCGCGGTTCCTGGCTCGACATCGAGTTCGACGCCAAGGACATCGTCTATGCGCGTATCGACCGTCGCCGCAAGATTCCGGTGACGTCGCTGATGTTCGCCCTCGGCCTCGACGGCGAGGCGATCCTGTCCACGTTCTACAAGAAGATTCTCTACAAGCGGACCAAGGAAGGCTGGCGCGTTCCGTTCGACGCCAACCGCTTCCGCGGCTACTCCACGGTCAACGACCTGATCGATGCCGACACCGGCAAGGTCGTGCTCGAGGCCGGCAAGAAGCTCACCGTCCGCGCCGCCCGCCAGCTCCAGGAGAAGGGGCTGAAGGCGCTGCGCATGGCCGACGAGGAACTGGTCGGCAATTACGTCGCCGAGGATCTCGTCAACCCCAAGACCGGTGAGATCCACGCCGAGGCCGGTGAGGAGATCACCGACAAGCTGATGAAGGCGCTCAACGAGCAGGGCTACAAAGAACTGCCGCTGCTCGACATCGACCACGTCAATGTCGGCCCCTACATCCGCAACACGCTCTCGGCCGACAAGAACATGACGCGCGAGGACGCGCTGTTCGACATCTACCGCGTGATGCGTCCGGGCGAGCCGCCGACGCTGGAATCGGCGCAGGCCATGTTCCAGTCGCTGTTCTTCGACGCCGAGCGCTACGACCTCTCCGCGGTCGGCCGCGTCAAGATGAACATGCGCCTCGACCTCGATGCGCCCGACACCCAGCGCACGCTGCGCAAGGAGGACATCCTCTCGGTCATCAAGACGCTGGTGGATCTGCGCGACGGCAAGGGCGAGATCGACGACATCGACCATCTCGGCAACCGCCGCGTGCGTTCGGTCGGCGAGCTCATGGAGAACCAGTACCGCATCGGCCTGTTGCGCATGGAGCGCGCGATCAAGGAGCGCATGTCCTCGGTCGACATCGACACGGTCATGCCGCAGGACCTGATCAACGCCAAGCCGGCCGCCGCCGCGGTGCGCGAGTTCTTCGGCTCCTCGCAGCTCTCGCAGTTCATGGACCAGACCAACCCGCTCAGCGAGATCACCCACAAGCGCCGCCTCTCGGCGCTCGGACCGGGCGGTCTCACCCGCGAGCGCGCCGGCTTCGAGGTGCGCGACGTGCACCCGACGCATTACGGCCGCATCTGCCCGATCGAGACGCCGGAAGGTCCGAACATCGGCCTGATCAACTCGCTCGCGACCTTCGCGCGCGTGAACAAGTACGGCTTCGTCGAGACGCCGTATCGCAAGGTCAAGGATGGCCGTGTCACCGACGAGGTCGTGTACCTGTCGGCGATGGAGGAAGGGCGCTATTCCGTGGCCCAGGCCAACGTGCCGGTCGACGCCAAGGGCCGCTTCACCGAAGACCTCGTGGTCTGCCGTTCGAGCGGCACCCGCGACGTCGTGCCGATGACGCCCGACAAGGTCGACTACATGGACGTGTCGCCGAAGCAGCTCGTTTCGGTCGCCGCGGCGCTGATCCCGTTCCTCGAGAACGACGACGCCAACCGCGCGCTGATGGGCTCGAACATGCAGCGCCAGGCGGTGCCGCTGGTTCGCGCCGAGGCGCCGTTCGTCGGCACCGGCATGGAGGGCGTGGTTGCCCGTGACTCGGGCGCTGCGATCGCGGCGCGCCGTTCGGGCGTGATCGACCAGATTGATGCGACCCGCGTCGTCATCCGCGCCACGGAAGATCTCGATCCGACCAAGTCGGGCGTCGATATCTACCGCCTCATGAAGTACCAGCGCTCGAACCAGTCGACCTGCATCAACCAGCGTCCGCTGGTGAAGGTCGGCGACGTCGTCAGGAAGGGCGACATCATCGCCGACGGTCCTTCGACCGATCTCGGCGAGCTCGCGCTCGGCCGCAACGTGCTGGTCGCGTTCATGCCGTGGAACGGCTACAACTTCGAAGACTCGATCCTGCTCTCCGAGCGGATCGTGAAGGAGGACGTCTTCACCTCGATCCACATCGAGGAGTTCGAGGTGATGGCCCGCGACACCAAGCTCGGACCTGAGGAAATCACCCGCGACATTCCGAACGTCTCGGAAGAAGCGCTGAAGAACCTCGACGAAGCCGGTATCGTCTACATCGGCGCGGAAGTGCGCGCCGGCGACATCCTGGTCGGCAAGATCACGCCGAAGGGCGAAAGCCCGATGACGCCGGAAGAGAAGCTGCTGCGCGCCATCTTCGGCGAGAAGGCCTCCGACGTCCGCGACACCTCGCTGCGCGTTCCCCCGGGCGTGCAGGGCACCATCGTCGAAGTGCGCGTGTTCAACCGCCACGGCGTCGACAAGGACGAGCGTGCGCTGGCGATCGAGCGGGAGGAGATCGAGCGCCTCGCCAAGGACCGCGACGACGAGCAGGCGATCCTGGACCGCAACGTCTACAACCGTCTTGCCGAGCTGCTCGAGGGGCGGCAGGGCATTGCAGGTCCCAAGGGCTTCAAGAAGGACACCAAGATCACCCGTGCGGTGCTCGAGGAGTATCCGAAGTCGCAATGGTGGCTGTTCGCTTCGCCGAACGACAAGCTGATGGCCGAGATCGAGGCCATGCGGAAGCAGTACGACGAGTCGAAGAAGGGACTGGAACAGCGCTTCCTCGACAAGGTCGAGAAGCTTCAGCGCGGTGACGAATTGCCGCCCGGCGTGATGAAGATGGTCAAGGTCTTCGTCGCGGTGAAGCGCAAGATCCAGCCCGGCGACAAGATGGCCGGCCGCCACGGCAACAAGGGCGTGGTGTCGAAGATCGTGCCGATCGAGGACATGCCGTTCCTCGAAGACGGCACGCATGCCGACATCGTGCTCAATCCGCTCGGCGTGCCTTCGCGCATGAACGTCGGACAGATCCTCGAGACCCATCTCGGCTGGGCCTGCGCCGGCCTCGGCAAGCGTATCGGCCAGACCGTCGATGCGTACCTGTCGAAGCAGGACATCAAGCCGCTGAAGGAGACCTTGAAGAAGGTCTACGGCGAGGACGAGACGATCAAGTCGCTCAACGACAACGAGCTGCTCGAACTCGGCCATAACCTCAGCCGCGGCGTGCCGATCGCAACCCCGGTGTTCGACGGCGCCAAGGAAGCCGATATCGAGGAGATGCTGAAGCTTGCTGGTCTCGACGCTTCGGGTCAGTCGACCGTCTATGACGGCCGCACCGGCGATCCGTTCGATCGCAAGGTGACGGTGGGCTACATCTACATGCTCAAGCTGCACCATCTGGTCGACGACAAGATCCATGCGCGTTCGATCGGTCCGTACTCGCTCGTCACCCAGCAGCCGCTGGGCGGCAAGGCGCAGTTCGGCGGCCAGCGCTTCGGCGAAATGGAGGTGTGGGCGCTCGAGGCTTACGGCGCGGCGTACACGCTCCAGGAGATGCTGACGGTGAAGTCGGACGACGTCGCCGGCCGTACCAAGGTGTACGAGGCGATCGTGCGCGGCGACGACACGTTCGAGGCCGGTATTCCGGAATCGTTCAACGTGCTGGTCAAGGAAATGCGCTCGCTCGGCCTCAACGTCGACCTGCACAACTCCAAGATGGGACCGGCGCCGACGTCGGAAGCGGCCGAGTAATTCGACCTGTCATGCCCGGCCTTCGCGGCCGGGCATCGGCGCCCCGCCCGAGGCCTTGAGGGCAGGGCGCCATGCAGAAGTGATTTTCGAATTTGCGGCCGGAGGCGACCGGCACGCGAGGAGAAGACGATGAACCAAGAAATTATGAATCTCTTCAACCCGACGACGCCGGCTCAGGTCTTCGACCAGATCCGGATCTCGATCGCGTCTCCAGAGAAGATTCTGTCCTGGTCCTACGGCGAGATCAAGAAGCCGGAGACCATCAACTATCGTACCTTCAAGCCCGAGCGCGACGGCCTGTTCTGCGCCCGCATCTTCGGGCCGATCAAGGACTACGAGTGCTTGTGCGGCAAGTACAAGCGCATGAAGTACAAGGGCATCATCTGCGAGAAGTGCTCGGTCGAGGTCACGCTGTCGCGCGTCCGGCGCGAGCGCATGGGTCATATCGAACTCGCAGCCCCCGTCGCGCATATCTGGTTCCTGAAGTCGCTGCCCTCGCGCATCGGCCTCCTGCTCGACATGACGCTGAAGGATCTCGAGCGGATCCTCTACTTCGAATATTACGTCGTGCTCGAGCCGGGCCTCACCGCGCTGAAGGACCGTCAGCTGCTGTCGGAAGACGAGTATCTGAAGGCGCAGGACGAGTACGGCCAGGACAGCTTCACCGCCATGATCGGCGCCGAGGCGATCCGCGAGCTGCTCAAGGGCATGGACCTCGAGAAGCTCGAGGCCTCGCTGCGTGCCGAGATGCAGGAGACCGACTCCGACATCAAGCACAAGAAGCTCGCCAAGCGTCTGAAGATCGTGGAAGCGTTCCGCCATTCCGGCAACAAGCCGGAATGGATGATCATGACCGTGATCCCGGTGATTCCGCCGGACCTGCGTCCGCTGGTGCCGCTGGACGGCGGCCGTTTCGCGACCTCTGATCTCAACGACCTCTATCGCCGCGTCATCAACCGCAACAACCGCTTGAAGCGGCTGATGGAGCTGCGCGCGCCCGACATCATCATCCGCAACGAGAAGCGCATGCTTCAGGAAGCGGTCGATGCGCTGTTCGACAACGGCCGCCGCGGCCGCGTCATCACCGGCGCCAACAAGCGTCCGCTGAAGTCGCTCGCCGACATGCTCAAGGGCAAGCAGGGCCGCTTCCGCCAGAACCTGCTCGGCAAGCGCGTCGACTATTCGGGCCGTTCGGTGATCGTGGTCGGTCCCGAGCTGCGCCTGCATCAGTGCGGCCTGCCGAAGAAGATGGCGCTCGAGCTGTTCAAGCCGTTCATCTATTCGCGGCTCGACGCCAAGGGCCTGTCCACCACCGTGAAGCAGGCCAAGAAGCTGGTCGAGAAGGAACGGCCCGAGGTCTGGGACATCCTGGACGAGGTGATCCGCGAGCATCCGGTGCTGCTCAACCGCGCCCCGACGCTGCACCGCCTCGGCATTCAGGCATTCGAGCCCGTGCTGATCGAGGGCAAGGCGATCCAGCTTCACCCGCTGGTCTGCTCCGCGTTCAACGCCGACTTCGACGGCGACCAGATGGCCGTGCACGTTCCGCTGTCGCTCGAAGCGCAGCTGGAAGCGCGCGTCCTGATGATGTCGACCAACAACATCCTGCATCCCGCGAACGGCCAGCCGATCATCGTGCCGTCGCAGGACATCGTGCTCGGTCTGTACTACGTCTCGATCATGCGCGAAGGCCTGCCCGGCGAGGGCAAGGTGTTCGGCGACATGGCCGAGCTCGAGCATGCGCTGCACGCGAAGGTCATCCACCTCCACACCAAGATCAAGTACCGGTGGGAAGGCATGGACGAGACCGGCAAGGTCTCCAAGCGCTGGATCGAGACCACCGCCGGCCGCGTCATGCTCGGCAATCTGCTGCCGAAGAACCCGCGCATCTCCTACGAGATCATCAACAAGCTGATGACCAAGCGCGAGATCTCCGGCGTCATCGACCAGGTCTACCGCCACTGCGGCCAGAAGGAGACGGTGATCTTCTGCGACCGCATCATGGCGCTCGGCTTCTACAACGCGTTCAAGGCCGGCATCTCGTTCGGCAAGGACGACATGGTCGTGCCGCACGGCAAGTGGAAGATCGTCGACACCACCCGTACGCTGGCGAAGGATTTCGAGCAGCAGTACAACGACGGCCTGATCACCCATGGCGAGAAGTACAACAAGGTCGTCGACGCCTGGTCGAAGGCCACGGAAGAAATCGCCAAGGCGATGATGAAGGAGATCTCCGCCACCAAGAAGACGGCGAGCGGAGCCGACGCCGACATCAACTCGATCTACATGATGGCTCACTCCGGTGCCCGCGGTTCGCCGGCCCAGATGCGCCAGCTCGCCGGCATGCGCGGCCTGATGGCCAAGCCGTCGGGCGAGATCATCGAGACGCCGATCATCTCGAACTTCAAGGAAGGCCTCTCGGTGCTCGAGTACTTCAACTCGACCCACGGCGCCCGCAAGGGCCTCGCGGACACCGCGTTGAAGACCGCGAACTCCGGCTACCTGACCCGTCGTCTCGTCGACGTGGCGCAGGACTGCATCATCACGCAGAGCGACTGCGGCACCAAGCTCGGCATCAAGATGCGCGCCATCGTCGACGCCGGTACCGTGGTCGCCTCGCTCGGCTCGCGCATCCTCGGACGCACGGCCTGCGAAGACGTGCGTGACAGCTCGGGCCAGGTGATCGTCAAGCGCGATACGCTGATGGAAGAGAGCCACGTGGATGCCATCCATCAGGCCGGCATCCAGGAGGTGAAGATCCGCTCGGCGCTGACCTGCGAGCTCGTCAACGGCATCTGCGGCAAGTGCTACGGCCGCGACCTCGCCCGCGGCACGCCGGTCAACCACGGCGAAGCGGTTGGCGTCATCGCGGCGCAGTCGATCGGCGAGCCGGGCACCCAGCTCACCATGCGCACCTTCCACATCGGCGGTGCGGCGCAGCTCAACGAGCAGTCCTTCGTCGAAGCCAACTTCGACGGCAAGATCGTGATCAGGAACAAGGCCATCGCCCGCAACAGCGAAGGTCACCTGATCGCGATGGTGCGCAACATGGTTGTCGCGATCGTCGATGCCGACGGCACCGAGCGTGCGACGCACCGTATCCAGTACGGTTCGCGTCTGCACGTCGACGAGGGCGACATGGTCAAGCGCGGCCAGCGCATCGTCGAATGGGATCCCTACACCCGTCCGCTGCTCACCGAGGTCGAAGGAACCATCGGCTTCGAGGATCTGGTCGAGGGGCAGTCGATCTCGGAAACGCTCGACGAGGCCACCGGTATCGCCAAGCGCGTGGTCATCGACTGGCGTTCGACGCGCGGCGGCTCGGACCTGCGTCCGGCCATCGTGGTGAAGGGCAAGGACGGCAAGGTGCTCAAGCTCGCCCGTGGCGGCGATGCCCGCTACATGCTGTCGGTCGACGCCATTCTCTCGGTCGACATCGGAGCCAAGGTCCAGCCGGGCGACATCCTCGCCCGTGTCTCGACCGAAAGCGCCAAGACGCGTGACATCACCGGCGGTCTGCCGCGGGTGGCGGAACTGTTCGAGGCTCGGCGCCCGAAGGATGCGGCGATCATCGCCGAAATCGCGGGCACCATCCGGTTCGGGCGCGACTACAAGAACAAGCGTCGCATCTCGATCGAGCCGATGGACAAGACCGACGAGCCGCGCGAGTACCTGATCCCGAAGGGCAAGCACATCCACCTTCAGGACGGCGACGTCGTCGAAAAGGGCGACTTCATCGTGGAAGGCAACCCGGCGCCGCACGACATCCTCGCGGTCAAGGGCATCGAGGAGCTCGCTGCCTATCTGGTCAACGAGATCCAGGAGGTCTACCGGCTGCAGGGCGTGCTCATCAACGACAAGCACATCGAGGTGATTGTCCGTCAGATGCTCCAGAAGGTGGAAATCACCGACCAGGGCGACACGGACATGATCTCCGGCGAGCAGGTCGACAAGATCGAGTTCGACGCGCTGAACGTGAAGGCCAAGGAAGAGGGCAAGAAGCCCGCCACGGGAACGCCGGTTCTGCTCGGCATCACCAAGGCGAGCCTCCAGACCCGCTCCTTCTTCTCGGCGGCATCGTTCCAGGAGACCACCCGCGTCCTCACCGAGGCGGCGGTCAACGGCAAGATCGATCCGCTCGAAGGCCTCAAGGAGAACGTCATCGTCGGCCGGCTGATCCCGGCGGGCACCGGCGCCTCCATGGCCAAGATCCGCGAAGTCGCCATGAAGCGCGACAAGCTGATCCTGGACGAGCGGGAGAAGCAGGCCGCCGTCGTGTCGCCGGCGCCGGAAGCCGAGCTTCCTGCGCTGCCGCCCGCGGAATGATCGTTCATCCGTAGGAATACCGAGGACAATGAAAAGGCCGGCTTTTGCCGGCCTTTTTGCTGCTTTGTTGCGATGCGAGATCAACCTTTGTTCATCTTTCCTTCAGCCGCAAAAGCGCTTGTGCTATGGCGCCTTAGACCGGTGGTCCCGCCAAGGGGGCAGGGCCGGAAGACCACGGAACTCTCATGCTTGATCTCGCAATCGTAGGCGGCGGCCCCGGCGGGCTGATGAGCGCCTGGTACCTGAAGCGCAAGCTCGGCGACCTCTGCCGCGTCACCATCTACGAGGCCTCCGACAGGCTCGGCGGCAAGATCGTCACCCGCAAGTTCGATTCGGCGCCCGCGATGTACGAGGCCGGCGTTGCCGAGATCTACGACTACTCCATGACAGGCCCGGATCCTCTGCGCGAGCTGATCCAGCATTTCGGCCTTCAGACCATTCCGATGGATGCCGAGCAGGTGCAGTTCGGCGGTGAGCTGCTCAACGACGTTCCCGGCATGCGCCGCAAATACGGCGCCAGGACTGCCGCCGCGATCGAAGCCTTCCGCAAGCGCTGCGCCGAGGTGATGTCGCCGGTGGAATATTACGAGGGCGTCGGCGCGCACGACAACGAACATCCCTGGGCCTACAAGACTGCCGAGCAGGTGCTCGACGAGGAGGTCGAGGACGTCACCGCAAAGCGCTTCTTCAAGGTGATGGCGCGTTCCGACATCGCGACCGAGAGCCACAACACCAACGGGCTCAACGCGCTCAAGAACTATCTGATGGACGTCGACGGCTATATCGGCCTCTATTCCATCCAGAACGGCAACGAGCAGCTGATCGAATGCCTGCAGTCGGAGGTCAATGCCGACATCCAGCTCAATCACCGCGTGCTCACCGTCGGTAAGGCGCCGACCGGCCGGTATCAGCTCAAGATGATGAACGGCAAGGGGCCGGAGACCCGTGACTTCGATCTCGTGCTGGTCTGCCTGCCGCATTCCTGGCTCGCCACTCTCGGCTGGGAGGGCGAGCAGCTGCGCAGGTCGATGGTCAAGCACGTGGCCTATTTCGACCGTCCCGCGCACTATCTGCGCGTCTCGATCCTGTTCGACGAGCCGTTCTGGGGCGACAAGATTCCGGGTGCCTGGTTCATGTCGGAAGCCTTCGGCGGCTGCTGCGTCTACAACGAGGGCGCACGTCACGACGTCGGCAAGCATGGTGTTCTGAATTGGCTCATTCCCGGCTCCGATGCGCTGGCTTTTGCCAATCTGTCGGACCAGGAGCTGATCGAGGCCGCCCTGAAATCGCTGCCGGCTTCTCTCGGCGATGCGCGTCTGCACTTTATGGAAGGCAAGATCCACCGCTGGCTGTCCTCGGTGAACGCGCTGCCTGGTGGTTTGCCCGCGCGCGACGTCATGACCAATCACCGGCCCGAGCCGAAGGAGCACCCCGGCATCGTGGTGGTCGGCGACTATCTGTTCGATTCGACGCTGAACGGCCTACTGGATTCCTCGGACGCGGCGACCGACATCATCCTGACCGAGATGATGCGGCTGCGCCGCCAGCGCGCGCAGGACGACAAGCCGCTCTCGGACAAGATCGATCGCAAATATTTCGAGAATTATCGCGGTCTCGGCCCCTATCATCAGGCGTGGCGGCACTTCACCGATCCCGACTACCTGACGAAGCTGATCGGCATCGTCTGGGGCAGGGCGGCGGGCGCCAAGCTGCTGGTCGCGGGCTCCGCCAGCGGCGAACTGGTCGGCGCCCTGCGCGATCGCGGCATCGATGCATGGGGAATCGAAAACAACCGCGCGATCCACGCCAGGACGCCGAAAGCGTTGAAGAAGTACAACAAGCTCGGCACGATCACCGACATGCCGTTCAAGGACGGCACGTTCGACTTCGTGTTCGAGACCAGCCTCTGCCACGTTTCCCCGAAGCAAGTGGTCCGCGCGATCCGCGAGCTCAACCGCGTGGTCAAGACCGGCCTCGTGTTCGGCTCCATCACCTCGGACATGGCGCCGGCATTGATCGACCGCTACGACCTCTTGCGCGGAGTCAAGAAGCTCGGCACTTGGTGGGAATGGTCCGAACTGTTCTTCGGCAACGGCTTCGACCTGTCGATGCACCGCAAGGATTGCACCGATGCGCTGTGGGAGGCGACGCTCGCCGCCAACAAGGGGCCGGGGCAGTGGTACGCCGACGCGGACAGCTTGCGCTATTCCTTCTTCGACAAGGTCGAGGACGAGGACTAGCCCGGGGGACGCCAACCGAATTCGCCAATTGTTTTGCCGAATTCATCTTGATCGCATAGAATCGGTGCAATAGCGGTTGCCGCTATTTCCTGCGTTCTCTGCGGTCATGCCGGCCGTCAGCATCGGTTGGTTTCATGGCATCCAAGCCTTTCTTGCCTGGCGACAAGCCTCTATCTCCCGATCAACAGAAGCTCGCCGCGGAGGAGGCGGCCGGGCTCGATGGCAAGCTCGCCGACGCTGCCAAGCCGGATCTCAAGGACGACGAGGACGCCGAAGACGAGGGGGATGACGAGCTGGAGCTCGACGAGGACGATGAGGACGAGGACCTCGTCGTCTTTACCGCGCGCGAAGCCGCCGGGGCCCTTGCGACCATTGTCGGGTTCGTCAAGCCCTATCTCTCCAACTACAAGCGGATGCTGTCATTCGTGGCATTCGGCGTCGTGGTCGAGACGTTGTTCAACGTCATCATGCCGCTCAGCCTCAAGTTCCTGATCGACGATGCGCTCGGCGAGGAGGATTTTCAGGCGCTCTACAAGATCCTCGGCGTGCTCGCCGTCGCCGGCATCTTCACCTCGATCGTTGCGGTCTGGTACGAACGCTGGGACGCGCGACTCGCCGCTTGCGTCATCTCCGATGTTCGCAAACGCCTGTTCGAGCACGTCCAGGACCTGCCCGCCGCCTATTTCGGCCGCACCAGGCGCGGCGAGATCCTATCGCGCTTCTCGGTCGATCTCTCGGCCTTCGAAGGCTCGGTCAAGACGTTCGCCAACAGTGCCGCGCTGCCGTTCCTGGAGCTGATCGCCGGCATCATCCTGATGCTGTTCCTCAACTGGCAGCTCGCCGTCGTCGCGCTGCTGGTGTTCCCGATCACGCTGATCGGCCCGCGGATCCTGACGCCGAAGGCGGTGCAGGCCAATTACGAACAGAAGCTCAATGAATCGGCGTTGCTGGGCCAAGTCCAGGAGAACGTGGCCGCCCAGGCGGTCATCAAGGCGTTCAGCCTGCAACGCAAGATGTTCGGCTTCTTCCGGTTGCGCAACGACGAGACCCGCAACAAGATGGCCTCGGCCACATTCCTCTCGACCATGGTGGAGCGGACCGTCACCATCTCGGTGCTCCTCCTGCACCTTGTGGTGCTCGCGATCGGCGCGTATCTGGCGACCAAGGGCCATATCACCATCGGCACCTTTGTCACCTTCGAGAGCGCGTTCTGGGAGGTCTCCTACAACATCGCCCATGTGATGCATTTCATCCCGGTGTCGATCTCCTCGGCCGCCGCGATCCGCCACATCCAGGAATTGCTCGACGAGCCGACCCGCAGCGCCGATCGGCCGGGCGCGCCCGATCTGCCGCGCATCACCCACGACATTACCTTCGATCACGTCACCTTCCAGTACGAGGGCAGTCAGACGCCGGTGCTGGACAATCTCAGCCTCAAGCTCGATGCCGGCAAGCGCATCGCGATCGTCGGTCCGAGCGGCTCCGGCAAGAGCACGCTGCTCAATTTGATCCTGCGGCTCTACGTGCCCGACGAAGGCCGCGTCACCATCGACGGGGTCGACGTCCGCAAGGTGACGCTGGACTCGCTGCGCCGGAGCATGGCGGTGGTGTTCCAGGAGAACATGCTGTTCAACATGTCGATCCGCGAGAACATCCGGCTCGGCAAGGAGGGCGCAACGGACGAGGAGGTGGAGGAGGCGGCCAAGAAGGCCGAGATCCACCGCTACATCATGAGCCTGCCGCAGCGCTACGACACGCCGGTCGGCGAGCGCGGCGACACATTGTCGGGCGGCCAGCGCCAGCGCATCGCGATCGCGCGCGCGATCATCCGCAACCCCTCCGTGCTGCTGCTGGACGAAGCCACCTCGGCGCTGGACCAGACCACCGAGGCCGCGATCAACCGCACGCTGCTCAGGGTCGCCAAGGGCCGCACCATGATCTGGTCGACCCACCGCCTGACCTCGGTGGTCGAGATGGACGAGATCATCGTGATTTCAGGGGGCAGGGCGATCGAGCGCGGTTCCCATGCCGAGTTGCTCGCCAAGAATGGCACCTATCGCAAGCTGTGGAACGACCAGATCCACCAGCCCCGTGGCGCGGCAGCTCACGCCGACGCCGACCGCAATGATGACGACGAGGACGAAGACCTCGATGACGATGAGGACGACGAGGAGGAGTAACCGCGGGCGGTGAGCTTCGAGCGGCCGCGTCTGATCGTCTCGTCTCACAGGCAACGCGCGGTTCAGCGTCGACTCGTCGATTCTCTGATGCAAGGCGTTCGGCCGCCGCGCGCCGCGTTTTTTCGCACGCATGGTTTGGGGCAAGAGCCATTCGCGGATCGACCAGTCCGGGCTGAAGCCGCGTCACACCGGGCATCGCGGCGGGCCGGGAAAAGCTGGTAGACCGGCCACCAGCCCGCAAACTGAGCGCTAGCAGGAGAAAAACCCCCTCAGCTTGGTAATAAAACTACATTAAGCCCGGGTAAAATTGTTCTCAGATCTGGCAGTCAGTCGCCTCGGTCCTATATCAGGCAGGCGCGGGGGAGGCGGCGAAGAGGCGATTTTTTGCAGGCGCATGAAGCGCTTTGTGACTGTCGTTTCACCTTGACTTGACCGATTCCCACTTATAGAAAGCGCCTCACTTAACGACAGGCGGTGAGCATCGCCAGCGTCGGAACGGGCCACCCGTTGATCCCCAAAGACTAGATCTGCCAGGGGTCGCAAAGACGGGCACCAACCTCGACGAATGCCGCTCAAACGCTGTCGATCATAGCTAGGCAATGCCAGTGCGACTTTAGTTCTCTCGAGCACGTTCTCTTGAGATCGAATTCGGATGCATGACCTCAGTGCGCGGGCCGCGGCGTTACGCTGAACGGCTTCGAGACTGCGGTCCTCTGTGGCGTCGAAGCGCTTTCCGCTCGTTGATGGAGCGGTTGGCGCAATTTCGCTTTGCGCGGGTCTTTCGCGCCAGGCGGCCCGTTCGGGCGGGTAGCTCGAGCAGAATTTGCGGACCCGGTGACGGGCCGCGGCAAGACAGCGGACCCGAGAGGGGCCGCGGCAGAAAAAGGGTGAAGGCCAGTATGCCGACGATCAACCAGCTGATCGCTCAACCGCGGGAAGTGCAGAAGTCGCGCAAGAAGGTGCCGGCGCTGCAGCAGTCGCCGCAGAAGCGTGGTGTTTGCACGCGCGTCTACACCACGACCCCGAAGAAGCCGAACTCGGCGCTTCGTAAGGTTGCCAAGGTGCGCCTGACCAACGGCTTCGAGGTGATCGGCTACATCCCTGGCGAGGGCCATAACCTCCAGGAGCACTCGGTGGTCATGATCCGCGGCGGCCGCGTCAAGGACTTGCCGGGCGTGCGCTATCACATCCTCCGCGGCGTTCTGGACACCCAGGGCGTCAAGAACCGTAAGCAGCGTCGTTCGAAGTACGGCGCCAAGCGTCCGAAGTAAGCGGGAACCAAGCCTATGTCTCGTCGCCACTCTGCGGAAAAGCGCGAAGTTCTTCCGGATCCGAAGTTCGGGAACATCATCGTCACGAAGTTCATGAACTCGGTGATGTACGCCGGCAAGAAGTCGGTTGCGGAAGGCATCGTCTATGGTGCGTTCGGCATCATCGAATCCAAGACCAAGCAGAACCCGCTCGGCGTGTTCGAGCAGGCGCTCGAGAACGTCATGCCGACCATCGAGGTCCGCTCCCGCCGCGTCGGCGGCGCGACCTACCAGGTTCCGGTCGAGGTCCGCTCGACCCGCCGGCAGGCGCTCGGCATTCGCTGGCTGATCGCGGCTGCGCGCGAGCGCAACGAGAAGACCATGACCGAGCGGCTCTCGGCGGAGCTCTTGGACGCATCGAACAACCGGGGGAACGCCGTCAAGAAGCGCGAAGACGTGCACCGCATGGCGGAAGCCAACCGCGCCTTCTCGCACTACCGCTGGTAACGGCGACACACTCGGACTCGCAAGGAACGACCCATGCCCCGCCAACATGCCATCGAGGACTACCGTAACTTCGGTATCATGGCGCATATCGACGCCGGCAAGACCACGACGACCGAGCGCATCCTCTATTACACCGGCAAGAGCCACAAGATCGGCGAAGTGCACGAAGGTGCCGCGACGATGGACTGGATGGAGCAGGAGCAGGAGCGTGGCATCACGATCACCTCGGCTGCGACCACCGCGTTCTGGAACGGCAAGCGCCTGAACATCATCGACACGCCCGGTCACGTCGACTTCACCATCGAAGTCGAGCGTTCGCTCCGCGTGCTCGACGGCGCCGTCTGCGTGCTCGACTCCAACCAGGGCGTCGAGCCTCAGACCGAGACCGTCTGGCGCCAGGGCGACAAGTACAAGGTTCCGCGCATCGTCTTCGCCAACAAGATGGACAAGATCGGTGCCGACTTCTTCAAGTGTCTGGCGGACATTGTCGACCGTCTGGGCGCCAAGCCCGTCGCGATCCAGCTTCCGATCGGTGCCGAGAACAACTTCAAGGGTCTTGTCGACCTCGTGAAGATGAAGGGCGTCGTCTGGAACGACGAGTCGCTCGGTGCCAAGTTCGATTATGTCGATATTCCGGAAGACCTTGCCGACCAGGCCAAGGAATACCGCGAGAAGATGGTGGAAGCCGCCGTCGAGCTCGACGACGATGCCATGGCCGCCTATCTCGATGGCAAGGAGCCGGACGAGGCGACCCTGAAGCGCCTGATCCGCAAGGCGGTGCTGACCGGCGCGTTTTATCCCGTGCTGTGCGGCTCGGCCTTCAAGAACAAGGGCGTGCAGCCGCTGCTCGACGCCGTGGTCGACTATCTGCCGTCGCCGCTCGACGTGCCCGCGATCAAGGGCACCGACGACAAGGGCAACGAGGTCGTGCGCAAGGCGGACGACAAGGAGCCGCTGGCGCTGCTCGCGTTCAAGATCATGGACGACCCGTTCGTCGGCACCATCACCTTCTGCCGCATCTATTCCGGCATCCTGCAGAGCGGCACCGGCGTCGTGAACTCGACCCGCGAGAAGAAGGAGCGGATCGGGCGCATGCTGTTGATGCATGCGAACAACCGCGAGGACATCAAGGAAGCCTATGCCGGCGACATCGTCGCGCTGGCCGGTCTGAAGGAAGCGCGCACCGGTGACACGCTGTGCGATCCCGACAAGCAGGTGATCCTGGAGAAGATGGAGTTTCCCGAGCCGGTCATCGAGATCGCGATCGAGCCGAAGTCCAAGGCCGACCAGGAGAAGCTGGGCGTGGCGCTGGCCAAGCTCGCCGCGGAGGATCCGTCCTTCCGCGTGTCGACCGACCACGAGTCCGGCCAGACCATCCTCAAGGGCATGGGCGAACTCCACCTCGACATCAAGGTCGACATCCTCAAGCGCACCTACAAGGTCGACGCCAACATCGGCGCGCCGCAGGTGGCGTTCCGTGAGCGCATCACCAAGCGGGTGGAGCACAGCTACACCCACAAGAAGCAGACCGGCGGTACCGGCCAGTTCGCGGCCGTGTCGTTCATCGTCGAGCCGAACGAGCCCGGCAAGGGCTTCGAGTTCGAATCGAAGATCGTCGGTGGCGCGGTGCCGAAGGAATACATCCCGGGCGTCGAGAAGGGCCTGGAGAGCGTGCTGTCGTCCGGCGTGGTCGCGGGCTTCCCCGTGGTCGACGTCAAGGTGCAGCTGGTCGACGGCAAGTATCACGACGTCGACTCGTCGGCGCTCGCCTTCGAAATCGCCTCGCGCGCCTGCTTCCGCGAAGCGCTGCAGATGGGCAAGTCGGTCCTGCTCGAGCCGATCATGAAGGTCGAGGTGGTGACCCCGGAAGACTACACCGGCTCGGTCATCGGCGACCTGAATTCCCGGCGCGGTCAGATCCAGGGGCAGGACATGCGCGGCAACGCCAACGTCATCAACGCGATGGTGCCGCTCATGAACATGTTCGGTTACGTGAACAATCTGCGCTCGATGAGCCAGGGTCGCGCGACCTTCACCATGCAGTTCGATCACTACGCAGAAGCGCCGGCCAACGTGTCGGCAGAAGTCCAGAAGAAGTTTGCCTGATTGTCGTCGGTTGAAAGCTGACGATTGAACGGAGAGTCAAATGGCCAAAGCAAAGTTTGAACGTACCAAGCCGCACTGCAACATCGGCACCATCGGTCACGTCGACCATGGCAAGACGTCGCTGACCGCGGCGATCACCAAGGTTCTCGCCGAAGCCGGCGGTGCGACGTTCACCGCGTACGACCAGATCGACAAGGCGCCGGAAGAGAAGGCCCGCGGCATCACCATCTCGACCGCGCACGTCGAGTACGAGACGCCGAACCGCCACTACGCCCACGTCGACTGCCCCGGCCACGCCGACTACGTCAAGAACATGATCACCGGCGCTGCCCAGATGGACGGCGCGATCCTGGTTGTGTCGGCCGCTGACGGCCCGATGCCGCAGACCCGCGAGCACATCCTGCTCGCCCGCCAGGTCGGTGTGCCCGCGCTCGTCGTGTTCCTCAACAAGTGCGACATGGTCGACGATCCGGAGCTGCTCGAGCTCGTCGAGCTCGAAGTCCGCGAGCTGCTTTCCAAGTACGAATTCCCCGGCGACAAGATTCCGATCATCAAGGGTTCGGCGCTCGCCGCTCTCGAAGACTCCGACAAGAAGCTCGGCCACGACGCCATCCTCGAGCTGATGAAGAACGTCGACGAGTACATCCCGCAGCCGGAGCGTCCGATCGACCAGCCGTTCCTGATGCCGGTTGAAGACGTGTTCTCGATCTCGGGCCGCGGCACCGTCGTGACCGGCCGTGTCGAGCGCGGCGTCGTCAAGGTCGGCGAGGAAATCGAGATCGTCGGTCTCCGCGCCACCCAGAAGACCACCGTCACCGGCGTCGAAATGTTCCGCAAGCTGCTCGATCAGGGCCAGGCCGGCGACAACATCGGCGCGCTGCTCCGCGGCACCAAGCGCGAGGACGTCGAGCGCGGCCAGGTTCTGGCCAAGCCCGGTTCGGTCAAGCCGCACACCAAGTTCAAGGCTGAGGCCTACATCCTCACCAAGGAAGAGGGCGGTCGCCACACCCCGTTCTTCACCAACTACCGTCCGCAGTTCTACTTCCGCACCACCGACGTGACCGGTGTCGTGCACCTGCCGGAAGGCACCGAGATGGTAATGCCGGGCGACAACATCGCGATGGAAGTGCACCTGATCGTGCCGATCGCGATGGAAGAGAAGCTCCGCTTCGCGATCCGCGAAGGCGGCCGCACCGTCGGCGCCGGCGTCGTCGCCTCGATCATCGAGTAACAACGCGAATAGGGAATGGCGAGTGGCGAATAGTTTCTATTCGCTATTCGCTACTCGCCACTCACTAAGAAAGATTCGGCAATGAACGGCCAAAACATTCGTATCCGTCTCAAGGCGTTCGACCATCGTATCCTCGATACGTCGACCCGTGAGATCGTGAACACGGCGAAGCGCACCGGCGCGCAGGTCCGCGGACCCATTCCGCTGCCCACCCGCATCGAGAAGTTCACCGTCAACCGTTCGCCCCACGTCGACAAGAAGAGCCGCGAACAGTTCGAGATGCGCACTCACAAGCGCCTGCTCGACATCGTCGATCCGACCCCGCAAACCGTCGATGCTTTGATGAAGCTCGACCTGGCCGCCGGTGTCGACGTCGAGATCAAGCTCTAAGATTTTGGATCCCGTTCGCCAAAAGCGGACAAAGAGAACAGGAAGCAAGCCGATGCGCTCCGGAGTGATCGCACAAAAGGTCGGGATGACGCGGGTCTTCACGGAGGCCGGCGAACATATCCCCGTGACCGTGCTGAAGCTCGGCAATTGCCAGGTCGTAGGCCACCGCACCGAAGAGAAGAACGGTTACGTCGCGCTCCAGCTCGGTTCGGGCAGCCGCAAGACCGTTTACATGCCGAAGGCCGAGCGCGGCCAGTTCGCGGTCGCCAAGGTCGAGCCGAAGCGCCGGGTCGAGGAATTCCGCGTCACCGCGGACGCCATGATCCCGGTCGGCGCCGAGATCCAGGCCGACCACTTCGTCGTCGGCCAGTTCGTCGACGTCACCGGCACTTCGGTCGGTAAGGGCTTCGCCGGGGGCATGAAGCGCTGGAACTTCGGCGGTCTGCGCGCCACGCACGGTGTGTCGATCTCGCACCGCTCGATCGGTTCGACCGGTGGCCGTCAGGACCCCGGCAAGACCTGGAAGAACAAGAAGATGCCCGGCCACATGGGTGTCGATCGCATCACCACGCTCAACCTTCGCGTCGTCCAGACCGATGTCGAGCGCGGCCTGATCCTCGTCGAAGGCGCCGTTCCCGGCTCCAAGGGCGGCTGGATCCGCGTGCGCGACGCCGTCAAAAAGCCGCTGCCGAAGGAAGCCCCGAAGCCCGGCAAGTTTAAGGTTGCTGGCGACGCGGAAGCCGCTCCGGCTGCGCAGGAGGCGTGAGATGGAATTGAAGGTCACCACCCTCGAAGGTAAGGAAGCCGGCTCCGTCCAGCTGTCCGACGCCATTTTCGGCCTCGAGCCGCGCGAGGACATCATCGCGCGCTGCGTGCAGTGGCAGCTCAACAAGCGCCAGGCCGGCACGCACAAGGCCAAGGGCCGCGCCGAGATCTGGCGCACCGGCAAGAAGATGTACAAGCAGAAGGGCACCGGCGGTGCTCGTCACGGCTCGGCCCGCGTGCCGCAGTTCCGCGGCGGCGGTCGTGCCTTCGGTCCGGTGGTGCGTTCGCACGCCACCGACCTGCCGAAGAAGGTCCGTGCGCTCGCTCTGAAGCATGCGCTCTCGGCCAAGGCCAAGGACGGCGATCTCGTCGTGATCGAGAAGGCCGCGCTGGAAGCCGCCAAGACCAAGGCGCTGCTCGGCCACTTCTCGGGCCTCGGCCTCACCAACGCGCTGATCATCGACGGTGCCGAGCTCAACAACGGCTTCGCCGCTGCGGCTCGCAACATCCCGAACATGGACGTGCTGCCGATCCAGGGCATCAACGTCTATGACATCCTGCGCCGTCAGAAGCTCGTTCTGACCAAGGCCGCCATCGATGCGCTGGAGGCGCGCTTCAAATGAGCAAGAACATCGAGCCTCGCCACTACGACGTGATCCTGTCGCCGGTCGTGACCGAAAAGGCGACGATCGCCTCGGAGCACAACAAGGTGCTGTTCAAGGTGGCCGCCAAGGCGACCAAGCCGCAAATCAAGGAAGCGATCGAGAAGCTGTTCGACGTCAAGGTCAAGAGCGTCAACACGCTGGTCCGCAAGGGCAAGGTCAAGGCCTTCCGCGGCACCATCGGCTCGCAGTCGAACAGCAAACGCGCGATCGTGACCCTCGAAGAGGGTCACCGGATCGACGTCACCACCGGTCTGTAAGGTCGTACGACGATGGCACTGAAGACATTCAATCCCACGACGCCGGGCCAGCGCCAGCTGGTCATGGTCGATCGTTCGGCCCTCTACAAGGGCAAGCCGGTCAAGGCGCTCACCGAAGGCAAGAAGTCCTCGGGCGGCCGCAACAACACCGGCCGCATCACCGTGCGCTTCCGCGGCGGTGGTCACAAGCAGACGCTGCGTACCGTCGACTTCAAGCGTGAGAAGATCGACGTGCCCGCGACCGTCGAGCGTCTCGAGTATGATCCCAATCGCACCGGTTTCATCGCCCTGATCAAGTATCAGGACGGCGAGCAGGCCTACATCCTGGCGCCGCAGCGCCTGGCGGTGGGTGACACGATCATCGCCGGCAATTACGTCGACGTGAAGCCGGGCAACGTCATGCCGCTCGGCAACATGCCGGTCGGCACGATCATCCACAACATCGAAGTCAAGATCGGCAAGGGCGGCCAGCTGGCGCGTTCCGCCGGCACCTACGCCCAGCTCGTCGGCCGCGACCAGGACTACGTCATCATCCGCCTGAATTCGGGCGAGCAGCGCCTGGTGCACGGTCGTTGCCGCGGCACGATCGGCGCGGTGTCAAACCCGGATCACATGAACACCTCGATCGGCAAGGCCGGTCGCAAGCGTTGGATGGGCCGCAGGCCGCACAACCGCGGTGTCGCGATGAACCCGATCGACCATCCGCACGGCGGTGGTGAAGGTCGTACCTCGGGCGGCCGCCACCCGGTCACCCCGTGGGGCAAGCCGACCAAGGGCAAGAAGACTCGCACCAACAAGTCGACCAACAAATTCATTCTCCTAAGCCGCCACAAGCGGAAGAAGTAAGGAACGCCGGACATGGTTCGTTCAGTCTGGAAAGGCCCGTTCGTCGAGGGTTCTCTGCTCAAGAAGGCAGATGCCGCGCGCGCGTCCGGCCGTCACGACGTCATCAAGATCTGGAGCCGTCGCTCGACGATCCTGCCGCAATTCGTCGGCCTGACCTTCGGCGTCTACAACGGTCAGAAGCACGTGCCGGTGGCCGTGAACGAGGAAATGGTCGGTCACAAGTTCGGCGAGTTCTCGCCGACCCGGACCTTCCATGGCCACTCCGGCGACAAGAAAGCCAAGAAGGCTTGAGGATTAAACGATGAGCAAACCTAAGCGCGAACGGAGCCTCGCCGACAACGAGGCCAAGGCGGTCGCCCGGATGCTGCGGGTGAGCCCGCAGAAGCTCAACCTGGTCGCCCAGCTCATTCGCGGCCGGAAGGCGTCTGCCGCGCTCGCCGACCTGCAGTTTTCGCGCAAGCGGATCGCGGTCGACGTGAAGAAGTGCCTGGAATCGGCGATCGCCAACGCCGAGAACAACCACGACCTCGACGTCGACGATCTCGTCGTGGCGCAGGCCTTCGTCGGCAATGGCCTCGTGATGAAGCGCTTCGCCGCCCGCGGCCGCGGCCGCTCGGGCCGTGTCTACAAACCGTTTTCGCAGCTGACGATCATCGTTCGTCAGGTCGAAGCTGAAGCCGCCGCTTAAGGGCGCAGGAGAACACGATGGGTCAAAAGATCAATCCGATCGGTCTGCGTCTCGGCATCAACCGGACCTGGGATTCCCGCTGGTTCGCCGGCAAGCAGGAATACGGCAAGCTGCTGCACGAGGACGTCAAGATCCGCGAGATCCTGCACAAGGAGCTCAAGCAGGCGGCCGTCGCCCGCATCGTGATCGAGCGTCCGCACAAGAAGTGCCGCGTCACCATCCACTCGGCCCGTCCGGGCGTGGTGATCGGCAAGAAGGGCGCCGACATCGACAAGCTGCGCAAGAGGGTCGCGGACATCACCTCGTCCGACGTCGTCATCAACATCGTCGAGATCCGCAAGCCGGAGCTCGATGCGACGCTGGTGGCCGAATCGATCGCGCAGCAGCTCGAGCGCCGCGTGGCGTTCCGCCGTGCCATGAAGCGCGCCGTGCAGTCGGCAATGCGTCTCGGCGCGGAGGGCATCCGCATCAACTGCTCGGGACGTCTGGGCGGTGCGGAAATCGCGCGCATGGAGTGGTACCGCGAAGGCCGCGTGCCGCTGCACACGCTGCGTGCCGACATCGACTACGGCGTTGCGACCGCGTTCACGACCTTCGGCACCTGCGGCGTCAAGGTCTGGATCTTCAAGGGCGAGATCCTCGAGCACGATCCGATGGCCCAGGACAAGAGAATGGCCGAAGGCGAGACCGGCGGCAGTGGCGATCGCGGTGGCCGTCAGCGCCGCGAGACGGCCGCTGCCTAAGGCCAGACAGGAATTTGAGGGCTTAAAGCCATGATGCAACCTAAGAAAACGAAGTTCCGGAAGGCGCATAAGGGCCGCATCCACGGCGTTGCGTCTTCGGGCGCGACGTTGGCGTTCGGCCAGTTCGGCCTGAAGGCGACCGAGCCTGAGCGCGTCACCGCGCGCCAGATCGAAGCCGCCCGCCGCGCGCTGACCCGCCACATGAAGCGCGCTGGCCGCGTCTGGATCCGCGTGTTCCCCGACGTTCCGGTGTCGAAGAAGCCGGCCGAAGTCCGCATGGGCTCCGGCAAGGGTTCGCCGGAATTGTGGGTCGCGCGCGTCAAGCCGGGCCGGGTGCTGTTCGAGATCGACGGCGTCAACACCCAGACGGCGCGTGAGGCGCTGACCCTGGCGGCCGCCAAGCTGCCGATCAAGACGCGCTTCGTCGAGCGCATTGCGGAGTAATGGCCATGGCACAGATGAAGATCGAAGACATCCGCGCGATGAGCCCCGACCAGCAGGATGAGGCCATCCTGAACCTGAAGAAGGAGCGCTTCAACCTGCGCTTCCAGCGCGCCACCGGGCAGCTCGAGAACACCTCGCGCCTGCGCGAGGCCCGCCGCGACATCGCCCGGATCAAGACCATCGCCGCGCAGACGCGCGCGAAGAAGAAGTAAGAGGCTTACGAAGATGCCGAAACGTACTTTGCAGGGCGTGGTCGTCAGCGACAAGCAAGCCAAGACCATCGTGGTGCGCGTCGACCGCCGCTTCACGCACCCGATCTACAAGAAGACGATCCGCCGTTCGAAGAACTACCACGCGCACGACGAGAGCAACCAGTTCAAGCCGGGCGACATGGTGTGGATCGAGGAAACGAAGCCGATTTCGAAGTTGAAGCGCTGGGTCGTGATCCGGGGCGAACACAAGAAAAGCGCCTGATCTGTTGGCTTTAGCCGACTGACTTCAGGGAAATGTTGAGCGCCGGCTGGGCTGGCGCAAAGAGAAAGAGGACGAGGTGCATCAATGATTCAGATGCAGACCAACCTCGACGTGGCCGACAATTCTGGCGCACGCCGTGTCATGTGTATCAAGGTGCTCGGAGGCTCCAAGCGCCGCTACGCCACGATCGGCGACATCATCGTCGTGTCGATCAAGGAAGCCATTCCGCGTGGCAAGGTGAAGAAGGGCGACGTGATGAAGGCCGTCGTGGTGCGCGTCCGCAAGGACATCCGCCGCGCCGACGGCTCGGTCATCCGTTTCGACCGCAACGCCGCCGTGCTGATCAACAACCAGTCCGAGCCGGTCGGCACCCGTATCTTCGGGCCCGTGCCGCGCGAGCTGCGCGCCAAGAACCACATGAAGATCATCTCGCTCGCGCCGGAGGTGCTGTGATGGCTGCGAAGATCCGCAAGGGCGACAAGGTCGTCGTGCTGACCGGCCGCGACAAGGGCCGCACCGGCGAAGTGTTCGAGGTTCGCCCCGACGCCGGCACCGCGCTGGTGCGCGGCATCAACATGGTCAAGCGTCACCAGAAGCAGACGCAGGCCCAGGAGGGCGGCATCATCTCGAAAGAGGCGCCGATCCAACTGTCCAACATCGCGTATGTCGGCAAGGACGGAAAGCCGACCCGCGTCGGATTCAAGATTCTGGCGGACGGCAAGAAGGTCCGCATCGCCAAGAGCTCGGGAGCTGAGATCGATGGCTGAGGCCGCTTACACGCCGCGCCTGCGCGCGGAATATGACGCGAAGATCCGCACGGCTCTGACCGAGAAGTTCGGTTACGAGAACGTCATGCAGGTTCCGCGCCTGGACAAGGTTGTGCTGAACATGGGCGTTGGCGATTCCGTCAACGACCGCAAGAAGGCCGAGACCGCCGCTGCCGAATTGACCCAGATCGCCGGCCAGAAGGCGATCGTCACCTATTCGCGCATCGCGATCGCGACCTTCAAGCTGCGTGAGAACCAGCCGATCGGCTGCAAGGTTACGCTGCGCAAGGCCCGCATGTACGAGTTCATCGATCGCCTGGTGAACGTCGCGCTGCCGCGCGTGCGCGACTTCCGCGGCCTGAACCCGAAGAGCTTCGACGGCCGCGGCAACTACTCGCTCGGCATCAAGGAGCACATCATTTTCCCCGAGATCGACTTCGACAAGGTCACGGAAGCCCGCGGTATGGACATCACCGTCTGCACCACGGCCAAGACCGACGAAGAGGCGAGGGCCTTGTTGACCGCTTTCAATTTCCCGTTCCGGCAGTGAGACGCTGACTTAGAGCCTCTCAAACGCGGATACCCAGGAGCCAAGCATGGCAAAGAAGAGTTCAGTCGAGAAGAACAACCGGCGCAAGCGGATGGTGAAGAACGCCGCCGCCAAGCGCGAGCGGTTGAAGGCGATCATCGCCGACAAGACGCTGCCGATGGAGGAGCGGTTCGCCGCGACCCTGAAGCTGGCGGAAATGCCGCGCAACTCGTCGGCGACCCGCATCCGCCTGCGTTGCGAGTTGTCGGGCCGTCCGCGCTCGAACTATCGCAAGAACAAGCTGTCCCGTATCGCGCTGCGCGAACTTGGCTCCAAGGGCATGGTCCCGGGCCTCGTGAAGTCCAGCTGGTAAGGAGGGTCGTTTAGATGTCTACGCACGATCCAATCAGCGATCTGATCACCCGTATCCGCAACGCGCAGATGCGTTCGAAGACCAAGGTTTCCACGCCTGGCTCGAAGATGCGCGAGAACGTGCTCGAGGTTCTGAAGGCTGAGGGCTACATCCGCGGTTACGCCACGCTCGAGCACTCCTCGGGCCGCAGCGAGATCGAGATCGAGCTGAAGTATTTCGACGGCGAGCCCGTCATTCGCGAGATTGAGCGCGTTTCCAAGCCCGGGCGCAGAGTCTACGCCTCGGTGAAGAACCTGCCGCGGGTGAACAACGGTCTCGGCATTTCGGTGTTGTCGACGCCGAAGGGGATCATGGCCGACCACAGCGCGCGCGACGCGAATGTGGGCGGTGAAGTCCTCTTCACGGTGTTCTGAGAAGGATTTTTCATCCATGTCACGAGTTGGCAAAAGGCCTGTGGCGGTTCCGTCGGGTGTGACCGCGACCGTCGATGGGCAGACCGTCAAGATGAAGGGGCCGAAGGGCCAGCTTCAGTTCGTCGTCCACGACGACGTCGAGGTGAAGCTCGAGAACGGCCAGGTCAAGGTCAAGCCGCGGACCGAGACCAACCGCGCGCGGGCCCTCTACGGCACCGCTCGCGCCCAGGTCGCGAATCTGGTCGAAGGCGTCACCAAGGGTTTCGAGAAGAAGCTCGAGATCACCGGCGTCGGCTATCGCGCCGCGATGCAGGGCAAGAACCTGCAGCTCGCGCTCGGCTACAGCCATGACGTGATCTACCCGATCCCCGAGGGGATCACGATCACCGTGCCGAAGCCGACCGAGATCACGGTGGCGGGCAGCGACGTCCAGCGCGTCGGCCAGGTCGCCGCCGAGATCCGCTCCTATCGTCCGCCGGAGCCCTACAAGGGCAAGGGCGTGAAGTATGTGGGCGAATTCATCTTCCGCAAGGAAGGCAAGAAGAAGTAACGGAGCCGGTCATGTCGAAAGCCAAGGTTACGAATGCCCGGCGCAAGCGGAGTGTGCGGCTGAAGCTGCGCCGTTCCGCCGGCGGCCGTCCGCGCCTGTCGGTGTTCCGCTCTTCCAAGCACATCTACGCCCAGGTCATCGATGACCTGAAGGGCGAGACGCTGGCCTCTGCTTCGTCGCTCGAGAAGTCGATGCGCGACGGCGGCAAGACCGGCGCCGACATCGATGCGGCGAAGGCGGTCGGCAAGCTGCTGGCTGAGCGCGCTGCAGAGAAGGGTGTCAAGGAGGTCGTGTTCGATCGCGGCAGCTATCTCTATCACGGGCGCGTCAAGGCTCTTGCCGATGCAGCGCGTGAGAGTGGGCTGAGCTTCTAACAGAATTTGAGGATTGAGGCGTAAGTCTCTGAAGGATTAGAAAAATGGCAGAACGCGAACAACGTGGTGGACGCGATCAACGCGGCGGCGGACGTGAACGCAGGGAGCGCGAGGAGCGCGACAGCGAGTTCGTCGACAAGCTCGTCCACATCAACCGCGTGGCCAAGGTCGTCAAGGGCGGCAAGCGCTTCGGTTTCGCAGCGCTGGTCGTGATCGGCGACCAGAAGGGCCGCGCCGGCTTCGGTCACGGCAAGGCGCGCGAAGTGCCTGAGGCGATCCGCAAGGCGACCGAGTCCGCCAAGCGCAACCTGACGCGGGTGTCGCTGCGCGAGGGCCGCACGCTCCATCACGACATCGCCGGCCGTCATGGCGCGGGCCGTGTCTATCTGCGTGCAGCTCCGGCCGGTACCGGCATCATCGCCGGTGGCCCGATGCGCGCCGTGTTCGAGACGCTCGGCGTCCAGGACGTGGTGGCGAAGTCGATCGGCTCGTCGAACCCGTACAACATGGTGCGCGCGACCTTCGACGCGCTCAAGCACCAGGATTCGCCGCGTTCGGTCGCAGCCCGCCGCAACATCAAGGTGTCCACCCTCCAGTCCCGTCGTATCGGCGGCGATGCCGAGGCGGCCGCCGACTAACGGAAGCTTTTCGGAGTAGACTCCCATGGCCAAGACCGCAAAGACGATCAAGGTCGAGCAGACCGGCAGCGCGATCCGCCGCCATCACTCGCAGCGTTCGACCCTGATCGGGCTCAAGCTCAACAAGATCGGCCGCACCAGCGAACTGCCGGATACCCCGGCGGTCCGCGGCATGATCGAGAAGGTTCACCATCTCGTCCGCATCATCGACGAGAAGTAAGCAAAGGCGCACGGTCCCGGAGAGCGGGAAGCGGTTTTCGGTGAAGATCGTGCGCAAGACACAAGGAGAAGGGCGATGAAGCTCAGCGATATCGCCGACAACGCCGGCTCGCGCAAGAAGCGTATGCGCGTCGGCCGCGGCATCGGTTCCGGCAAGGGCAAGCAGTCCGGCCGCGGCGGCAAGGGCCAGACCGCGCGTTCGGGCGTGCGCATCAAGGGTTTCGAAGGCGGCCAGATGCCGATGCATCGCCGTCTGCCCAAGCGCGGCTTCAACAACATCTTCCGCGTCGAGTTCGCCGAGATCAATCTCGACCGGCTCCAGGAAGCGGTCGACGCCAAGAAGATCGACGCCGGCAGCGTCGTCAATGTCGAGGCCCTGGTGAAAGGCGGCGTGCTGCGCCGCGCCAAGGGCGGCCTGCGGCTGCTCGGCCGAGGCGAGCTCAAGTCCAAGCTCAACATCGAAGTGCACGGCGCCAGCAAGACCGCGATCGCCGCGGTCGAGAAGGCCGGCGGTTCGGTGAAGATCCTCGCCCAGCCCAAGGAAGAAGGCGAGGCGGCGTAACAACTGCGTCATTGGCCCGCGCCTCGCGGGCCTTTACGCATGCGGGACGTGGACTTATCGAAGCCGAGCCCCAGATAATGTCCGGCGTCCGCTAATTCAGCCCGGCCGCGGGCATCAACGGCGCAATAGGCGGCGGGAGAAAGTCCAAGATGGTCTCTGCAGCGGAACAACTGGCAGCCAATCTCAATTTCGGCGCGTTTGCCAAGGCCGACGAACTGAAGAAGCGCATCTGGTTCACCCTGGGTGCGCTGCTCGTTTATCGGCTCGGGACCTACATTCCGCTGCCCGGCATCGACCCGAGCGCCTGGGAACAGGTGTTCCGCTCGCAGGCCGGCGGCATCCTCGGCATGTTCAACATGTTCGCCGGCGGCGGCATCAACCGCATGGCGATCTTCGCGCTGAACATCATGCCGTATATCTCGGCCTCGATCATCATCCAGCTGTTGACCACAGTGTCGCCGCAGCTCGAAGCGCTGAAAAAGGAAGGCGAAGCCGGCCGCAAGACGCTGAATCAGTATACCCGCTATCTCACGGTGATCCTGGCCGCGTTCCAGTCCTACGGCATCGCGGTAGGACTTCAGGGCGCCGGCAATGTCGTCAGCGAACCTGGACTGTTTTTCCTGCTCTCGACCTCTATCACGCTGACCGGCGGCACCATGTTCCTGATGTGGCTCGGCGAGCAGATCACCTCGCGCGGCATTGGCAACGGCATTTCGCTGATCATTCTCGCCGGCATCGTCGCCGAGTTGCCCGCGGCACTCGCCGGCATGCTCGAGCTCGGCCGTCAGGGCGCGATGTCGACCGGCCTGATCCTGGTCGTCATCATCATGGCCGTCGTCGTGATCGCCTTCATCGTCTTCATGGAGCGCGCCCAGCGCCGCCTCTTGATCCAGTATCCGAAGCGCCAGGTCGGCAACAAGATGTTCGAGGGCCAGTCCTCGCATCTGCCGCTCAAGCTCAACACCTCCGGCGTGATCCCGCCGATCTTCGCATCCTCGCTGCTCCTCTTGCCGACGACGGTTGCGAACTTCAACACGGGCAGCGGGCCGGAATGGTTCCAGTGGATCACCACACAGCTCGGCCATGGCCGTCCGCTGTTCCTGATCATGTATCTGGCGCTGATCGTGTTCTTCGCCTTCTTTTACACCGCGATCGTGTTCAACCCGACCGAGACCGCGGACAATCTGAAGAAGCACGGCGGTTTCATTCCCGGCATTCGCCCGGGCGAACGCACCGCGGAATACATCGACTATGTGCTGTCGCGCATCACCGTGCTGGGTGCGATTTATCTCGCCATCGTCTGCTTGATCCCGGAAATCCTGATCTCCTACGCTTCGGTGCCGTTCTATTTCGGCGGCACCTCGCTGCTGATCGTCGTCAGCGTCACCATGGACACGGTGGCGCAGGTCCAGGGCTATCTGCTGGCGCACCAGTATGAAGGTCTGATCCGCAAGTCCAAGCTGCGGGGCCGCCGTAGATGAGCAGGGAGCTCGCGCGCCGAATCGCTTTCACGATCGGCGCGCTGCTCCTTTTCAGGCTCGGCACGCAGATCCCGATTGCGGGACTGAATCTCTCCGACGTCTCGCCGGCGCTGGATCTCGTCTCCCGGCTTTCGATCTTTGCGCTCGGCCTCATTCCCTATCTGACTGCGGCAATCTTGATCCGGCTGCTGTCCATGGTGTGGCGCGGCCTGAGTTCGCTCGAACGATCCGGCGAGGGCGGACGGCGTAAGATCGCACGTGCCACGCTCGGGCTCACACTCGGAATTGCGGCCTTTCAGGCCTACGGCATCGCCTCGGCACTGACGTCGATCCCGGGCCTCGTCAAAAATCCCGACGGCTGGTTCGTGACGACGGCTACGGCCTCGATGGTCGGCGGCGTCGTCGTGCTGGTGTGGCTCAGCGAACAGATGACCCGCTACGGCATCGGCAATGGCTTGGCGCTGATCTTGAGTGCCGGCTTCATCGTCGCCGTTCCGCAAAACATTGCCGGTATCGCGGATCTCGTGCGGAGCGGGACGATCTCGGGCAATCTTGTGCTCGGCCATGTCGTGTTTTGGATCGCGATCGTCGTCGTGATCGTGCTTGTCGAAGGTGCGCGGCGAAATATCCGGGTCCAGTTCGCAGCACAAAGCGTCGGTACGCGGCAACTGCCTGTGCGCGATGCAATACTGCCGATTAAGCTCAACAGCGCCGGGTTCGTGATTCCCGTCACCGTGGCGCCGTGGATATTCTATCTGCCGCTTGCCTTTGCGGGCTTCATCCTGGGAGGCGATCATCCCCTGGTTGCCGCAACCTACCGGCATCTCCAGCTGGGGCAGCCGGCGCACCTCATTCTCGTGTCGATCGCCGTGTTCGTGCTCGCCTTCGTCTACACTGCTTATGTGATCGATCCCGAATACACCGCCAAATCCCTGACCCGCCATGAGGGCGCAATTCCCGGTGTCGGTCCCGGCGAGGCCACCGCGGACTATCTCGATCGCGTCGTGTCATTGACGACAGTCGTCGGAGCCGTCTACCTGACGGCGTTGCAGTTGATTCCGGAGGTGTTCGAGCTTTACGGGATCGGGCTGCCTTATAGTATGGTCGTCAATGGTGGTGCAGTGCTGGTTGTGGTTTGCACCGTCCTTGATATCAAAACGCAGGTGCGCGAGGTGTCGCTCACCAATCCGGGGGGCGTACGCCGATGAGAATTATACTTCTGGGACCGCCGGGGTCGGGCAAGGGGACCCAGGCCCAGCTCCTGGTGCAGCGCTATGGCATCGTCCAGCTCTCGACTGGCGAGATGCTGCGTGCCGCGGTTGCGGCCGGCACCCCGGTCGGGTTGAAGGCCAAGGAGATCATGGCGAGCGGCGGCCTCGTGCCCGATGACGTCGTGGTGGGAATCATTTCCGACCGCATCGAGCAGCCGGACGCCAAGAGCGGTTTCATCCTCGACGGTTTCCCCCGCACCGTGCCGCAGGCCGAGGCGCTGGACGAGCTGCTCAAGCGCAAGCACCTCAAGCTGGACGCGGTGATCGAGCTCCGGGTCAATGAGAGTGCGCTTCTGAGCCGCGTCGAGACCCGCGTCGCCCAAATGCGGGAGCGCGGCGAGGAGGTCCGGCTCGACGATACCCCGGAGGTCCTGACCAAGCGGCTGGCCAGCTATCGCAGCCAGACGGAACCGCTGATTCACTACTATTCCGAGCGGCGGAAACTCTCGACCATCGACGGCATGATGACCATCGACGAGGTCACCCGCGCCATCCATCGCCAGCTGCTGGCTCTGGGGGCGGTCGAGCCCAAGACGCATGCCCGGAGCGCCGCCAAGGCGGCGCCGGCTAAAAAGGCCCAGGCGGGGAAGAAGGCGGCGGCAAGGCCGGCAAAAACGGTCAAAAAGGGCGTCAAATCGGCTAAAAAGGCCGCCAAATCGGCGGTGAAAGGCCCAAAGAAGGCGGCCAAGAAAGCCTCCAAGAAAGCCGTCAAGAAAGCAGCCAAGAAGTCGGTCAAAAAGGGTGCCAAAAAGGCCGCAAAAAAGGTCACGAAAAAGCGAGCCAAGCGCTAGCAGCGGTTGACGAAAGCCCCCGGAATCCCTTAATAAGCCCCGCATCCAAGTCGGATAGTTTCAGACGATGCCGGGCCCCAGGAAGACCGGGGGTGGGCGTCGTGTTCGCGTTTGTGAACACCTGCCCGAGAAAGCAAGCACTTAAAGCCCGATCCCTGACGAGGGATCGGCAACAGGAGAGAAGGCCGTGGCCCGTATTGCCGGCGTGAACATTCCCACCAACAAGCGCGTGCTGATCGCGCTCCAGTACATCCATGGCATCGGCCAGAAGATCGCTGGTGAGATCCTCGAGAAGGTGAAGATCCCCGTGGATCGTCGCGTCAATCAGCTCAGCGACGCCGAAGTGCTCCAGATCCGCGAAGTGATCGACCGCGACTATCTCGTCGAGGGCGACCTGCGTCGTGAGGTCGGCATCAACATCAAGCGTCTGATGGACCTCGGCTGCTATCGCGGCCTGCGTCATCGTCGCGGTCTGCCGGTGCGCGGTCAGCGGACCCACACCAATGCGCGCACGCGCAAGGGCCCGGCCAAGGCCATCGCCGGCAAGAAGAAGTAAACTGGCGAATCGGACGTGGCGAGTGGCGAGTAGGGGGCTTCCCTATTCGCCACTCGCTACTCGCTATTCGCTTCCATAGGTGTAGCCGCTGGCATTACGGCGGCGTTTGAGATCTTCAGGAAAGGGACTCAATGGGCAAGGAAGCCACCCGCGTTCGTCGTCGTGAGCGCAAGAACATCGCCTCCGGCGTCGCGCATGTGAACTCGTCGTTCAACAACACGACCATCACCATCACCGACGCGCAGGGCAATACGATCGCCTGGTCCTCGGCCGGCACGATGGGCTTCAAGGGCTCGCGCAAGTCGACCCCGTATGCCGCGCAGGTTGCCGCCGAGGACGTGTCCAAGAAGGCGCAGGAGCACGGCATGCGCACGCTGGAAGTCGAGGTCGCCGGTCCCGGTTCGGGCCGCGAATCGGCGCTCCGCGCGCTCCAGGCTGCCGGCTTCACCGTCACCTCGATCCGCGACGTGACCACGATCCCGCACAACGGCTGCCGTCCCCGCAAGCGTCGGCGCGTTTGATTTTGACGAGCTGCGGGCGCGTCGGCGCCCGCGGCGACTTTGCAAGAAGCCGCGGGAATGATCTGCGGCCTTTCTCCAACGCCAGTATTTGCACCGTCAAATTGACTGGCCTGTATGGGTGAAACAGTGACGATCCAGAAAAATTGGCAAGAACTGATTCGGCCGAACAAGCTCCAGGTCACGCCCGGCAGCGATTCCTCGCGTTTCGCGACCATCGTCGCCGAGCCGCTCGAGCGTGGCTTCGGCCAGACCCTCGGCAATGCGCTGCGCCGCATCCTGCTCTCCTCGCTCCAGGGCGCGGCGGTGCAGTCGGTGCACATCGACGGCGTGCTGCACGAGTTCTCCTCGATCGCGGGCGTCCGTGAGGACGTCACCGACATCGTGCTCAACATCAAGGACATCTCGATCAAGATGCAGGGCGAGGGCCCCAAGCGCATGGTCGTGAAGAAGCAGGGCCCGGGTGTCGTCACCGCGGGCGACATTCAGACCGTCGGCGATGTGGTCGTGCTCAACCCCGATCTGCAGATCTGCACGCTCGACGAGGGCGCCGAGATCCGCATGGAGTTCACGGTCTCGACCGGCAAGGGCTACGTGCCCGCCGAGCGCAACCGTCCCGAGGATGCGCCGATCGGCCTGATCCCGGTCGACAGCCTGTACTCGCCGGTCCGCAAGGTCTCCTACAAGGTCGAGAACACCCGCGAGGGCCAGATCCTCGACTACGACAAGCTGACCATGACGATCGAGACCAACGGCGCGATCACGCCGGATGACTCGGTGGCCTACGCCGCCCGCATCCTGCAGGATCAGCTCAACGTGTTCGTCAACTTCGAAGAGCCGCGCAAGGAAGTCGCCCAGGAGATCATCCCGGACCTCGCCTTCAACCCGGCCTTCCTCAAGAAGGTGGACGAGCTCGAGCTGTCGGTGCGTTCGGCCAACTGCCTGAAGAACGACAACATCGTCTACATCGGCGACCTCGTGCAGAAGAGCGAGGCGGAAATGCTCCGCACCCCGAACTTCGGCCGCAAGTCGCTGAACGAGATCAAGGAAGTGCTGGCCCAGATGGGTCTGCACCTCGGCATGGAAGTACCGGGCTGGCCGCCGGAGAACATCGACGAGCTCGCCAAGCGCTTCGAGGATCATTACTGAGCGAATGGCGAGTAGGGAGTGGCGAGTAGGGGAAGAAGATCTATTCGCTACTCACCATTCGCCACTCGCAGCCTAGGGCGAACGCAGGAAGCCCACCTGAAAACCAGTCGCTGAACCACCGCGACACAATCGAAGAAGGACTACACACATGCGTCACGGCAAGGTTCATCGGAAGCTCAACCGCACGGCCGAGCACCGCAAGGCGATGTTCGCCAACATGGCGGCCGCGCTGATCAAGCACGAGCAGATCGTCACCACGCTGCCCAAGGCCAAGGAGCTTCGCCCGATCGTCGAGAAGCTCGTCACCCTCGGCAAGAAGGGCGGCCTGTCGCTGCGCCGTCAGGCCATCTCCGAGCTGCGCGACGTCGACATGGTCAAGAAGCTCTTCGACACGCTGGCGACCCGCTACAAGGACCGTCAGGGCGGCTACACCCGCATCATCAAGGCCGGCTTCCGCTACGGCGACAACGCCGCGATGGCCGTGATCGAGTTCGTCGATCGCGACGTCGATGCCAAGGGCCAGGATTCCGGCCCGGTGCAGGAGAAGGAAGCCGAGGCGGCGTAAAGCCCGATCGGCATGACGTTTCAAGAGCGGCGCCTTTGGCGCCGCTTTTTTGTTGGAACGGTCGGGTGGACAAAGGCGCTCTCTTGGCGCCCCGTGCCCCCATTCACGCTCCTCACGCGTCGGTGAGCCCCGATTGCAGCTAAGGGAGCCGCTTCCGATATCTCCATCCGCATCCATGGAGATATCGCATGAAGATCGACCTTTCCGGAAAAACCGCCCTCGTCACCGGCTCGACCGCCGGCATCGGCCACGCCATCGCCAGGGGGCTCGCCGGCTCCGGCGCCAGCGTCGTGATCAACGGCCGCGGCCAGGACAAGGTCGATGCGGCGGTGCGCAGGTTGGAAGGGACGGGCGCCAAGGTCCGCGGCATCGCGGCCGACGTCTCGACCGCGGCAGGCTGCAAGGCACTCGTTGCGGCGCTGCCCGAGGTCGACATCCTCATCAACAATGCCGGCATCTTCGAGCCCAAGGATTTCTTCGACATCTCCGACGAGGACTGGAGCCGTTTCTTCGAGGTCAACGTGATGAGCGGCGTGCGGTTGTCGCGCGCCTACATGAAGGGCATGCTGAAGCGCAATTGGGGCCGCATCGTCTTCATCTCCTCGGAATCCGGGCTCAACATTCCCGTCGAGATGATCCACTACGGCATGACCAAGACGGCCCAGCTTTCGGTGGCGCGCGGCCTGGCGCAGCTCACCAGCGGCACCGGCGTCACCGTCAATTCCGTGCTGCCGGGCCCGACCATGTCGGAGGGCGTCGAGACGTTCGTCAAGGATCTCGCGAAGCAGAACGGCCAGTCCGTGGACGAGGCCGCCGCCAACTTCGTCAAGCAGCATCGCCCGAGCTCGCTGCTGCAGCGTTTCGCCAGCGTCGACGAGATCGCCAACATGGTGGTCTATGTCGCCTCGAAGGAGGCATCCGCCACCAACGGCGCAGCGCTGCGCGCAGAAGGTGGCATCGTCAACACGATCGCCTGAGGAGATGCGCATGGCGGCCTATGTGATCTCGGAGGTCGAGGTGCGCGATCCCGAGGACTTCAAAACCTATCGCGCACTTGCCGCCAGGACGGTCGCGCAGTACGGCGGGCGCTATCTCGTCCGCGGCGGCAAGGCCGAGCTTGCCGAAGGCAATTTGCCGCCAAAGGCCATTATCATCGTCGAATTCGCGTCGATGGGGCGGCTGAAGGAATGGTACGCCTCGCCGGAATATGCCGAAGCGCTCAAGTTGCGGCAGACGGCGCTGGAGCGGCGGCTGTTGTTCGTTGAAGGGACACCGGTGCCGTAGGGTGGGCAAACCGAAGCGTGCCACCATTGTCGCGACTAGAGAGAGATGGTGGGCACTGCGCAAGTGCGCCTTGCCCACCTGACGAAGCCTTAGCCTACCACCCCTCCAGCACGATCTTGCCGCGCGACTTGCCGCTTTCAAGCAGCGTGTGCGCGCGCTTCAGGTTGGCTGCGTTGATTGTGCCGAAGGTCTGGTCGAGTGTGGTGCGCAACACGCCCTTGTCGATGAGGTCGGCCACGTCATTGAGCAGATGATGCTGCGCGATCATGTCAGGCGTCTGGAACGAGGAGCGCGTGAACATCGATTCCCAGTGCACCGAGATTGCCTTGCCCTTGAATGCGGCAATCGTGAACTCCGGAGGATCATCGATCAGGCCGAACTTGCCCTGCGGTGCCATGAATTCCGCAATCGCCTTGTAGTGCTGGTCGGTAAAGGTGAGGCTGGCCACGAGTGCGACCGGCGGCAGGTTCAGTTTCTCGATCTGCTCCTTCATCGGCTTGCCATGGTCGATCACCGCATGCGCGCCGAGATCGAGGCACCATTTCTGCGACTCCGGCCGTGTCGCGGTGGCGAGCACCGTCAGCCCGGTGAGGCGGCGGGCGAGCTGGATCAGGATCGAGCCGACGCCGCCGGCGCCGCCCGTGATCAACAGCGTGCGCGGATCGACGCTCTTGCCCGGCACCGCACCGAGCCGGTCGAACAGCAGCTCCCAGGCGGTGATCGAGGTGAGGGGAAGAGCGGCGGCTTGGGCGAACGACAGGCTCTTCGGTTTGGCGCCGACGATGCGCTCGTCGACCAGATGGAATTCGGCGTTGGTGCCCTGGCGCAGGATCGAGCCCGCGTAGAACACTTCGTCCCCTGGCTTGAACAGCGTGACCTCAGACCCGACCGCATCGACCACGCCGGCCGCGTCATAGCCGAGGATCTTGGTCTCGCCCTCGGGCGGGGCGGCGCGCTTGCGCACTTTGTAGTCGACCGGATTGGCCGAGATCGCTTTCACCGCGACGCGGATGTCGCGCCCTTTGGGGTCGGGTTTAGCGGTCTCGAAATCGAACAGTGATTCCGCGTCCTCGATCGGAAGCGATTTCTTGTAGCCGACGGCTTTCATGGCGTGTCTCCATCAGATGGCTTTGTTCGCCCGCTGCCCTAACTGTCGCTCTGGCTCCGATTTGGCAAGTACTGTAAATTTGGGGATATAGTCCCTGTTTGGATACTATTGGGAAAAGGCCGCATGAAACGCCGTAATTTCGCCCGCCGTCCAGGCTGCTCGGTCGAGGCGACGCTGGACCTGATCGACGGCAAGTGGAAGGGCGTGATCCTCTACCATCTGCAGAGCGGCACCCAGCGCTTCGGCGAATTGCGCCGCCGGATGCCTGGCATCACCCAGCGCATGCTGACGAAGCAGCTGCGCGCGCTGGAGGAAGACCGGCTCGTCATCCGCAAGGTCTATGCCGAGGTGCCGCCGCGGGTGGAGTATTGCCTGTCCGAACTGGGCGAGAGCCTGAGGCCCGTGATCGACATCCTGAAGGCCTGGGGCGAGAGCCACCAGGAGCGGTTGTCCTGCGCGCCGCCGCCCGTGGTCGTGAAGAAGAAGCGCGCGGCGTGATCGTTCGGGAGCGGACGCTGCCGCTCCCGAACGAGCGCGTTCTAAAGCGCGATCGCGCTTTAGGTTTTGTTTGAGCATGATCTTTTCGGAAAACCGCTTCACACTTTTCCGGATCATGCTCTAGAACGCGAACTGCGTGCGCATCGCGACCGCGTCGAACTTCGAGCCGACGTCGGCGGTCGAGATCGGCGAGGCCTGTCGCGACACCGTGCCGTGCAGATAATCGAGCATGAAGCGCACGTTGCCGTTGACGTACCAGTTGAGCGCGAGCGTATAGACGGTCTGCCGGCCGCCTGCGACGCCGCTCGCGGTCGCGAGCTGATCGTTGAGGTCGATCGTCGAGAACCGTCCTGCGATCTCCCACGCGCCCCAGCCGCCGCCGTCGAGCGAGAACGGATGTGCCGGCTTGACGCCGCTATAGGCCGCGTTCGCCGCATTGTAGGAGCGGCCTTCGCCGGTCAGCACATAGCCGGCCTGCGCGTAGCCGCCTTGGAATTTCAGGCTCGGTGCACCCGTCAGCGGCACGGCCGTGTTGGCGGTGCGATCGACATTGTACCAGAAATACTCGCCCTGGACGATGAACGGACCGTAGGTCGCCGCCGCCTCGACGCTGTAGACCTGCGCGCCCGAGGCATTGGCGATAGCGCCGGTCGAGATCAGCGTGGTCGGGTCGAGCCGCAATTCCGGACGATCGCTGAGCGTGACCGTCTGGGTGTTGGCGATGAGATTGCGCGGCGGCTGGATCAGCCATTGCGCATTGGCGCCGATATGCACCGAGTAGTCCTTGGTGCTGATCGGATTGCCGGCGACGCGCGCCACGGCACCATATTGCTCGCTGGTGCCGGGCGGCGCCGCGCTCGAGGCGGAATGGATCGCACCGGTCGTCGGTCCCGTGACATAGCCGCCGATCCAGAGCTGGTCGTTGAACCAGCGCGCACCGGCTGCGGAACGGAAGTCACCGGCGGCGATGTTGGTCGCGATCACGCCGGGCGAGGCGCGCTCCATGAACATGATGTCGTTCGAGCTCGTGGCTTCATCCATGGTGTAGGGCAGGTCCATGATGCCGGCCTCGATCGCCATCTTGCCGCCGAACGGCTTCAGGCCGGTATAGCTGATATAGGCGTTCTCGACGCCGGAGACGCCGCCGCCGGGCAGCGATCCCGGCGCGGCGCCGCCAAATCCGTCGGACGAGCCGCCGAAATCGTAGACCAGTGCGAAATTCCAATCGTGGAAGAACTTGCCGGTGACACCGATGCGCGCGCGGCGGACGTTCTGGCCGCTATCGAGCTTTTGCGGCACGGTGGCCGCGGTGTTGGGACGATAGTCATAGCCGCCGACATCCCAATGCAGGCGGCTGGTGATGGCGACGCAGTTGGCCTGGTCGGCGGTGCAGATCGTCGGCCGGTTGTTCGGCATCGTCACGACGACGCCGGACGCCGGCGCCGGCCCCTTGACGGGGATTGCCGCGTTGGCATTGGCCACCGCGGCCTTTGCCTCCGCGCGCGCCTCGGCCTTTGCCTCTGCCTTGGCTTCGACTTTCGCCTTTGCTGCGGCTGCCGTGTTCGCCGCGGTCTGGCTCTGCAGCTTGTCGAGCTTCTGCTCGAGCATCTTCAACTGCTGCTTCAACAGCGCGATCTCCTGCTCGCTGCTGCTTGCCGACTGGGCCTGGGCCTGCGAGGCCGCCAGCGCGCCGGCGAGACCAATCGCGGTGGCCGCAATTCTTGTTCTGCTCACGTTACGCTCCATCATCTGACTGTTTTCCCCAAGTCGCGAACGGAGAGCCTAGGTGTGATCGATGACTGCCCCGCGACGCTGCGAGCGGTTGCGTCGGTTCCTACTGATGCAAATTCGCCGCAACCGAATCCGCCTCACACCACCATGCAAGATGACGCACATCATGCCAATCCGCCGCCGGGCAAATGGCCGATTCGCACGGCACCCTTGCATCCCGGACACGGCTTCGAGGCGGCCGAATATTGCCCTCCGGCGCTCTTCTATTGGGGGGCGAACGCGCCTATATTCCGGCGTCATTTCCAAGAGGTAGGAATGTTTCGAGCGACCTGGACTGCCGCCCTTACGGCGCTGTGCATAGCCTTTTCGGCCACCTTCAATCCGACTGCAGCGCAGGACCGTCGGGTCCCGTCGTCGCCGGCCGAGCTGCGGATGTCCTATGCGCCGATCGTGCAGCGGGTGCAGCCGGCGGTCGTCAACGTCTATGCCGCAAAGGTGGTGCAGAACCGCAATCCGCTACTGGACGATCCGATCTTCCGCCGCTTCTTCGGCGTGCCGGGCCAGCAGCCCGAGCAGATGCAGCGCTCGCTCGGCTCCGGCGTCATCGTCGATGCCTCCGGCCTCGTCGTCACCAACGTCCACGTCATCGAGGGCGCCGACCAGGTGAAGGTGTCGCTGTCGGACAAGCGCGAGTTCGAGGCCGAGATCCTGCTCAAGGATTCCCGGACCGATCTCGCCGTGCTGCGCCTGAAGGACAGCAAGGAGAAGTTCCCGACGCTGGACTTCACCAATTCCGATGAGCTCTTGGTCGGCGACGTCGTGCTCGCGATCGGCAATCCGTTCGGCGTCGGCCAGACCGTGACCCAGGGTATCATTTCGGCGCTGGCGCGCACGCAAGTGGGCATCACCGACTATCAGTTCTTCATTCAGACGGATGCGGCGATCAACCCGGGCAATTCCGGCGGCGCGCTGGTCGACATGGGTGGCAAGCTCGCCGGCATCAATACCGCGATCTATTCGCGCTCCGGCGGCTCGCAAGGCATCGGCTTTGCGATTCCCGCCAACATGGTGCGCGTCGTCGTCGCCTCCGCCAAGAGCGGCGGCAAGGCGGTGAAGCGGCCCTGGCTCGGTGCGAAATTGCAGGCGGTGACGCCCGACATCGCCGAGAGCCTCGGCTTGCGCTCGCCGACCGGTGCGCTGGTCGCGAGCGTGGTGTCGAACGGTCCGGCGGCGAAAGCCGGCCTGAAATCCTCCGACCTCATCACCGGGATCGACGGCCAGATCGTGGATGATCCCAACGCCTTCGACTATCGCTTCGCAACCCGTCCGCTCGGCGGCACCGCGCAGCTCGACGTGCAGCGCGGCGGCAAGTCGGTGAAGCTCACGGTAGCGCTGGAGACCGCGCCCGACACCGGGCGCAACGAGCTCGTCGTCACCGCGCGTTCGCCGTTCCAGGGCGCGAAGGTTTCGACCATCACGCCGGCCGTCGCCGATGAGCTGCGTCTGGATGCCGACACCGAAGGCGTTGTGATCACCGATATCGGCGGCGATACCGCGGCTGCGAGTGTGGGCTTCCAGAAGGGCGACATCATCCTGGCCGTCAACAATCAGAAGATCAGCAAGACCGGCGACCTCGAGAAGGCTGCAGGTGAACGGGCACGGATCTGGCGCATCACGCTGGTGCGTGGTGGCCAGCAGATCAACGTCACGCTGGGCGGATGAGTCCGAAGCGACCAACGGAGACACCGACTCTCTTTGCTGCGGCGGGGCTCGAACACGATGCTCCGCATCCGCTGCCGGACCGGCTGCGCCCGCGCACGCTGTCGGAGGTCGTCGGCCAGGATCACATCCTCGGCCCCGATGGTGCGCTGACGCGCATGCTGGAGACGCGCACGCTCGGCTCGCTGGTGTTCTGGGGCCCGCCCGGCACCGGCAAGACCACGGTGGCACGGCTCCTGGCTGACGCGACGGATCTGCATTTCGAACAGATCTCGGCGGTGTTCTCCGGCGTCGCCGACCTCAAGAAGGCGTTCGACGCCGCGCGTGCCCGCCGCGAGATGGGCAAGGGCACGCTGCTGTTCGTCGATGAGGTGCACAGATTCAACCGCGCCCAGCAGGATTCGTTTCTGCCCGTGATGGAAGACGGCACTGTCGTCATGGTCGGCGCTACCACCGAGAACCCGTCCTTCGAGCTCAATGCGGCGTTGCTCTCGCGTGCGCGCGTGCTGGTATTTCGCTCGCTCGATGCCGCCGCGATCGAAAAGCTGTTCGTGCATGCCGAAGCCGTCGAGGGCAGGAAGCTGCCACTCGATGCGGAGGCGCGCGCGGTGCTGGTGCGCATGGCCGACGGCGATGGCCGTGCGTCGTTGACGCTCGCCGAAGAAGTCTGGCGTTCGGCGCGGGCGGACGAGATTTTCAATGCCGCGCAGCTGCAGGAGATTCTGCAGCGCCGCGCGCCGATCTACGACAAATCGGCCGACGGCCACTACAATCTCATCTCGGCGCTGCATAAATCGGTGCGCGGCTCCGATCCCGATGCCGCGCTGTATTACCTCGCGCGCATGCTGGACGCTGGCGAGGACCCGCTGTTCCTGGCCCGCCGCGTCGTGCGCATGGCGGTCGAGGACATCGGGCTGGCCGATCCGCAGGCGCTCGTCATCGCCAATGCCGCCAAGGACGCCTTCGACTTCCTCGGCCATCCCGAGGGCGAGCTCGCCATCGCCCAGGCCGTGGTCTATCTCGCCACCGCGCCGAAATCGAACGCGGTCTACACCGCCTTTGGCAGCGCGATGCAGGTCGCCAAGCAGGCCGGCTCGCTGCTACCGCCAAAGCACATCCTCAATTCCCCGACCAAGCTGATGAAGTCGGAAGGCTACGGCTCCGGCTACGCATACGACCACGATGCGCCGGACGCCTTCTCAGGCCAGGACTACTTCCCGGAGGCCCTGGGCCGCCAGACCTTCTACGACCCGCCCGAGCGGGGTTTTGAACGCGAGATCAGGAAGCGGCTGGATTACTGGGCCAAGCTGCGCAAGGAGCGGGGCGGCTCGCCCTAGAAGCGGCCATTTCGTCGTGACGGAAGGCCGCTTTTAGGGTACGCAGGCAACCATGAGCCGCCGCATCAAGAGAATGAACCCAAAGCCGCGCTCGCGTGACGAGCGCGACGACTCGCGGCCGCATCAGGCGCGTAGCGCGAAGAAGGCCGGACCGCGTCCGGGTGGCAAGCCCGGCGGTAAGCCGCCGCGCTTTGTTGGCGAGCGCGCCGAGCGGCGTCCGCCCAAAGCGGTCCAGGAGAGGCCTGCGCCTGAAAAGTCGGTCGAGGCGCTGCTGCCGACCAAGGTGCAGACCGTCACGGTCACGGCCGACGAGAACAACATGCGCGTTGACCGTTTCCTGGAAGCGCGCTTTCCCGGCCTGTCGTTCTCCCACATCCAGCGTGTCGTGCGCAAAGGCGAGCTGCGTGTCGACGGCAAGCGCGTCGACAGCAAAGACCGGCTGGAGGAGGGACAGAGCGTCCGCATCCCGCCGCTCAAGCTCGATGCGCCGAAGGTCGTCGGCGAGCTCTCGGAGGCCGCGCAGAAGACGCTGAAGGCGCTGAAGGAGATGACGATCTGGGAGGACGACGACGTCCTCGTCCTGAACAAGCCGGCCGGCCTTGCCGTGCAGGGTGGCTCGGGGATGACGCGGCACATCGACCAGATGCTGGAGGTGATGCGCGATGCCAAGGGCCAGAAGCCGCGTCTCGTCCACCGTATCGATCGCGAGACCTCGGGCTGTCTCCTGATCGCCAAGACGCGCTTCGCTGCCTCACACCTGACCGGCGCGTTCCGCTCGCGCTCGGCGCGAAAGGTCTATTGGGCCTTGGTGCCGGGCCTGCCGAAGCCGAAGCAGGGGCGCATCTCGACCTTCCTTGCGAAGGAGGAGGGCGAGGACGACACCATCATGCGCATCGCCCAGCATGGCGATGAGGGCGCCAGCCACGCGGTGACGTACTACGCCGTGGTCGAGACCGCCGGTAACAAGCTGACCTGGGTGTCGCTGAAGCCGGTGACGGGCCGCACCCACCAGCTGCGCGCCCACATGGCCCATATCGGCCATCCCATCGTCGGCGATCCCAAATATTTCAACATCGAGAACTGGCAGCTGCCCGGCGGCTTGCAGAACCGGCTGCATCTGCTCGCACGCCGGATCGTCATCCCGCATCCGCGCGGCGGCGTGATCGACGCCACCGCGCCGTTGCCGCCGCACATGCAGCAGTCGTGGAACCTGCTGGGTCTGGACGCAACCAGATTTGATCCGATCGAGAACGCGCCTGAAGAATAGTGAGGTTGAATAGGGGCGCCTGGCGCACGACATGTTCCCCCATGAGACGATTGTCGATCTGCTTTGCGCTCTTGGCTACTCTGTTGGTAGAGCCGGCCGCCCGCGCGCAATATGTCTCGCCGGACGCGCGCGGCTCGCTCCACCGCTGCCTGCGCCGCCACCGCCGCCGAAGATCGAGGTGCCCAAGGTTCCGCAGTTTGACGCGCCGCCGCGCTACAATTACCAGCCGCCCCCGCGCAATTCGTTCAGCGATCGCGTCACGAAATGTCTTCACGACGGCGCAGCCGCAGGACTGGGGCCGGCCGATCGCGGCACGTACGCGCGCATGTGTGCGAACTAGCAGCACTCCTGGTCCTACTGGCGAGGTCGTGACGACACTGGTAATTCGACTGACGACAGGAACAAAAAAACGACATGCGCGAATTGTTCGAAGAAGCAGCAAGGCAGCCCCCGCCTGATCCCCGGGAATCGGCGCGCGCGTCCGCGCGCACGCTGCTGCGCAATCGCTTCTACAAGGAGGCCGGCGTCGTCGATGCCGAGGGCGGCTTCGCCATCACTCTCGACGGCAAGCCGATCCGTACGCCCTCCGGCCGCCAATTGGTGATCCCGACGCGCGCGCTCGCAGATAGTGTCGCCGCGGAATGGTCCGCCCAAGGCGAGGCGATCGATCCCGTGACCATGCCGTTGACGCGCATCGCCAACAGCGTGGTCGAGGGCGTCGTCGATCGCGTCGAGCTCGTCAGCGACGACCTCGCCAAATATTTCGAGTCCGACCTGCTGTTCTATCGTGCCGGCCACCCTGAGGGACTGGTCGCCGGGGAGGCCGCGCATTGGGATCCTGTGCTGTCCTGGGCGGCGCAGACGCTGGGTGCGCATTTCATCCTGTCCGAAGGCGTCATGCACGTGAAGCAGCCGGACGAGGCGGTGAAGGCCGCACGGGCCGCGCTGCCCGGCGACCCCTGGTCGGTCGCCGCGCTCCACATGGTGACCACCCTGACCGGATCGGCGCTGCTCGCGCTGGCGCTGGACCAGGACGTGCGCGATGCCGACCAGGTCTGGGCCGCCGCCCATGTCGACGAGGACTGGAACGTCGAGCAATGGGGCTTGGACGAGGAGGCGGCTGCCCGCCGCGCTGCCCGGCTGAAGGATTTCCAGGCCGCTGTGACGGTTCTGGCGGCGGTGAAGCGGCCGGCCATCTGAGGTCCTTAACGAGAGGTTTACGAGGCGGCGGTTACGGTAGCCGGCATTCCCTAGGGCTGCCGAGATGCCGACGCCGGTCACCCCCATCGCTCCCGTCAACGCCGCCAGCCGCCCGGCTGATGCGGCGACGCCGGATCTCGTGCTTCAAGCCGGCAGTGTCGTCGATGCCAGGGTGGTCAGCGTGCTCGCCGACAATCTGGTGCGGATCGCGATCGCCAACCTGGCGATGGACGTGATGTCGGAGGTGGCGCTGACGCCGGGGCAGAATCTTCAGCTCGCGGTCTCGCAGAGCAACGGCACCATTCGCCTTGCAGTCATGGCCGGGGCGGGCGAGGCGGCGGGAGATCAGGTCACGCTGACCCCGCGCGCGGCCTCGCTGGTGGACAGCCCGCCGCTGGCGCCGTCGGTGGCGACGGCACGGAACACCCTCACTCCGTCCGAGCAGGTCGCCGTCCAAACGGCCTCTGCCGGGGCCGTGACCAAACAGGGCAGCCAGGCGCCGCTGTTTGCCAACCTGGCCTCCGTCGTGACGAGCAGCAATCTGCCCGCCGGGCTGAAGCAGGCGGTGCTCGACGTGCTGGCGCAGCAGACGCCGCTCAACACCGCCCTCGACGGCGGTGATATCGAATCCGCCTTCCAGAAATCCGGATTGTTTCTCGAGTCGTCATTGGCCGCAGGCACGACACCGTCCTCCGGCGCAATCCCGGACTTGAAGGCCGCACTGCTGGTGTTGCGCCAGACCCTGGCATCGACCTCCGGCGCGGCGCAGGCAACTGCGTCAGCTGTGCCGTTGCCGGCGAGTGCTGCGGCCACGACGCAGACCGCAGCCTCCGCGCTGGCGGGCGAAACGGCACAAGCGGCGTCGCCGGAACTCGCTCAACCGGCGCAAGCGTCGCGCGGCGCGCTCGCTGCCGCCGTGCTGTCCGATGTGGCGGGCAACCATCCGCAAGCCCTGCTGTCGCGAACCATGTCTGCCGGCCTTGCCGCGAGCTTGCTGCAGGAGGTCACCGAAAACCTGCCGCGCCTGACCGGCAACGTGCCGGGCTCCAACAAGTCCGTGCCGGACGCCCATATCTTCGAGGCGGCCGCACAGCCGACACCTCCACCGGTCCGCGGTGCGCTGCCGGCGCCTCAGCCCATCGCCGCGCCGTCGCTCGCACCGGATACGCCGCTGGCTGCGACCGTGCATCGTCTGCTCGATGACACCGATGCCGCGATCGCGCGGCAGACGCTGTTGCAAATTGCCTCGCTTCCCGATCGCACCGACGCCAGCGGCCACCGCATCGATCCGGCCGTGCCGCAGTGGAATTTCGAGATTCCGTTCGCGACCCCGCAAGGTACCGCGATGGCGCAGTTCGAGATCTCGCGCGACGGCGGCAATGAGTCGGGCGATCCCGCCAAGCGCGCCTGGCGCGCGCGCTTCTCGCTCGATGTCGAGCCGGCCGGACCCGTGCATGCGCTGATCACGCTGAACGGCGACAAGACCTTCGTTCGGATGTGGGCGGAGCGGCCGGTCACGGCGCAGCAGCTCCGCGCCGGCATCGGTGAGCTCAGCCAGGCATTGACGAAGGCCGAGCTCAAGCCCGGCGATATCGTGGTCCGCGACGGCACGCCGCCGGCTCCGGCGCCCGCTCGCGCCGGCCACTTCCTGGATCGCGCCACATGAGCGATCCCTCCAAGCTCGCGATCGCGCTGCATTACGAGAAGGGATCTGGCGCGCCCGTCGTCGTCGCCAAGGGCAAGGGCACGATCGGCGAGAAGATCGTCGAGATCGCCAAGGCCCACGACATTCCGATCGAGGAGAACGAGGTTCTGGCCGGCGCGCTGTCGAAGGTCGAGCTCGGCGACGAGATCCCGCCAGATCTCTACAAGGCCGTCGCCGAGGTGCTGGTGTTCGTGCTGCGGCTGTCGGGCCGGGGGCGGTAAACACAACCTGTCATCGTTTCAACACTTAGCGGCTGCATGGTCGCGCTGGTTTTCGCTGCTCACGGATATCGCTTTTGCTGACCCGCCGTTCCACCCTCGGCCTCCTCGCCGCAACCGCGATCCTGCCTGGACGCGCGCGCGCCCATGTCGCGCCGCCGCGCAATGAAATCCGCGACGCTCTTGCAAAGCGCTTCACCGACCTCGGCACGTCGGGCACCTTCGTCGGCTACAAGGTCGAGGACTATCTGATCGTCGCCAGCGACAAGGAGCGCTCGGGCGAGGGCAAGTTGCCGGCCTCGACCTTCAAGATTCCCAACTCGCTGATTGCGCTCGAGGCCGGTGTCGTCACTGACCCCGACAAGGACGTGTTTGCCTGGGACGGCGTCAAGCGGCCGATCGAGGCCTGGAACAAGGATCACACGCTGCGCAGCGCGATCGCGGTGAGCGCGGTGCCGGTCTATCAGGAGATCGCGCGCCGCATCGGCGAGGTGCGTATGCAGCAATATGTCGACGCGTTCGACTATGGCAATCGCGACATCGGCGGCGGCATCGACCAGTTCTGGCTCACCGGGGCCTTGCGCATCGATCCGGTCGAGCAAGTCGATTTCGTCGACCGGCTGCGCCGCCGCGCGCTGCCGATCTCGAAGCGCAGCCAGGATCTCGTCGCCGACATCCTGCCGGCGACCAAGGTCGGCGACGCCGTCATCCGCGCCAAATCTGGTCTCCTGGGCGCCGAGCGCGGCGAGCCGTCGCTCGGCTGGATGGTCGGCTGGGCCGAGAAGGGCGAGGCACATACCGTGTTCGCGCTCAACATGGATTGCAAAGAGCCACGGCACATCGAGGCTCGCATGACGCTGACGCAAGCCTGCCTTGCCGAGATCGGCGCGATCTAGCGCGACCGTGTGGTTGATGGAGAAGCAACCCGATCCCACACGGTCAGCTTAAGCGCGCGGTTGCAGATCAGCCGGCACCTGAACCTCGGTCGTCGCAATCAGGCGCCGCTCGGCGAGCGCGGCCAAACGGTGGGGCTCGGCCTCACGCCGGTAATCGGAGCTCAAGACGATCGCTCGAAAGGTCGCGAAGTCAGGGTAACGGACGATTGCGGCGTCGTGCCAGGCTTCGCCTTGCGCGGCCACCAGCAGAGCTCCGATAGATCCAAGCCAAGTTGGCCTGACCCCTTGCGGAGTCGCGATCTTGCGAAATGCGGGGACATAGCGCGTAAAATAGGCTTCGCGGCCGCAACAGGCCGGAAGCTCGGACTTGTCCCGGTACAAGGCCTCATTCCGATAACGGAGAAGATTGATCATGAAGATAGGTTGATCTCCGGGCAGGCTCGAGCCTGCCATCGCGAGTGATGCATTATCGATATCGACGAACATTGTTCTCTCCGGTCGTGGGTTCTTGCTGCGCTGATATCGCTTTCGAACGCCCGGCCTTGTAGTGGTTTCGGTGTCACCGCTATGATGACGTCATGGCAACACCACGCAGCCATCGGCAACTCCTCGGCAATTCTGAGCGCCAACCCGGCGGTCCAGCTCGAGCTGAAAGTCGACGATTTCGGGGACGGAGTTCAGGCGTTGTCGGGTTTTGCCGTGAGCGCCCGGTCAATCGCAAAGCCGCCGATCTCGCTCATGGCCTGCGAGATCGGATCACCGCGCCGGGCAAAGCCGCTGGAGAGATAATCGAACTGCGTCCGCGCCAGCCGCAGCACTTCGATCGGCACCGAGACCGCGGTCTCGTTGAGGCTGTCGACGGAGGCGCGCAAGCTGTCGAGCTCCGTCGTGAGCTTGCCGATATGTCTCTCGGCATGCTGCATCAGCTCGAGCAGCTTGCCGCGCTCGGCATCGAAGGCGGCGCGCTCGGCTGCGGTCGCGGCGGTGAACTCGGCGAGCTGTGCCCGCAGCGCCGCGATCTGGCCGACCATGGCGTCGGAGGCGAGTTCGGCGGACTCGCGCAGCTCGGCGTTGCGCGTGCTCTCTTCCTGCGCCTGATGATAGAGCCGCTCGGCCGACATCGCCCGCTGGCTCAGCGTCTCGATCATGCTGGCTGCGCGCAGCAGCATCTCGCCGTTCCGCCCCGACACCATGCCGGCCATGCGGCGCAGGAAGTCGATCGTTTCGGACGCTGGGTTCGGCGGCAAGGGGACGACCGTCGCGGACATCTCGGTGATGCCAGTAGGTAGACGCTGGAGCCAGGGCATGATGATCACCGCCGTACCGACTGGGCTCACGCAACATTCGGCGCCTGATCTGACTCGGAGCAAGCCTGAATCGGTCGGCCCGGTCAACCTGCCGGGCTGCCAAATGTGAGGTCAGGAATCCTTCTGCCGCCCAATCCGCCCCAGGTGGGTGAAGCCGAACCCGGCGGAATATTTCAGGCCGTAGCCGAGCGCCCGGTCGATGCCGATATGGGCAAGCCAGATCAAGGCGATGGAGAGGGTGAGGGGCGAGGCGAGGGCGAAGCCCAGCGTCAGCAGCGCCACCGGGGCCATGTAGCTGTGGGCGGCGTTGTAGACCATCGCACCGAACCTGGCGTCGGACAGGTAGGCCAGGAAGCTCAGATCGGGTACGAAGAACAGCAGCGCAAACACCAGCCACGACCCGTCCCAGGCCGCATAGAGCGTCACCATCCCTGCAAACAGGGTGAGGCCCTCCAGCCGCAGCAGGATGTTGACGCCGCCTGTTGCAGCGCCCGTCTCGGCCGTTCCTCCGCTCACGCTCGCCTCCTGGGCAAAACTTTGTAATTCCTTGCGCTTTCCCGCTACGGCAGGGCAGCCCTGCGACGGCGAAAGCGGCTTTCCGGGCCGCAAAATGCCGTGTTAGAACCCGCCCATCACTTAAGAACTGGCGGGAGCAAATGAAACACATCCTGGACGCCCTTGAAGATCGTCGTGCCGGCGCAAAGCTCGGCGGCGGGGAGAAGCGCATCGAGGCGCAGCACGCCCGCGGCAAGCTGACGGCGCGCGAGCGCATCGAGCTGCTGCTCGACAAGGGATCGTTCGAGGAGTTCGACATGTTCGTCGAGCACCGCTCCACCGAGTTCGGCATGGAGAAGACCAAGGTGCCGGGCGACGGCGTCGTCACCGGCTGGGGCACCGTCAACGGCCGCAAGACGTTTGTCTTTGCCAAGGACTTTACGGTGTTCGGCGGCTCACTCTCGGAAACGCATGCGCTGAAGATCACGAAGCTCCAGGACATGGCGATGAAGGCGAGGGCGCCCATCATCGGCCTCTATGACGCCGGCGGCGCCCGCATCCAGGAAGGCGTCGCCGCGCTCGCCGGCTATTCCTACGTCTTCCGCCGCAACGTGCTTGCCTCGGGCGTGATCCCGCAGATCTCCGTGATCATGGGCCCCTGCGCCGGCGGCGACGTCTATTCGCCTGCGATGACCGACTTCATCTTCATGGTGAAGAACACCAGCTACATGTTCGTCACGGGCCCCGACGTCGTGAAGACCGTGACCAACGAGGTCGTCACCGCCGAAGAGCTCGGCGGTGCCTCGGTGCACGCCACGCGTTCCTCGATCGCCGACGGCGCCTTCGAGAACGACGTCGAGACCCTCTTGCAGATGCGTCGCCTGATCGACTTCCTGCCCTCCAACAACACCGACGGCGTGCCGGAATGGCCGAGCTTCGATGACATCGAGCGGGTCGACATGTCGCTCGACACGCTGATCCCCGACAATCCAAACAAGCCCTATGACATGAAGGAGCTGATCCTGAAGGTCGTGGACGAGGGCGACTTCTTCGAGATCGCGGAAGCCTTCGCCAAGAACATCGTCACTGGCTTCGGCCGCATTGCGGGGCGCACGGTCGGGTTCGTCGCCAACCAGCCGATGGTGCTGGCCGGCGTGCTCGACAGCGACGCATCGCGCAAGGCGGCACGCTTTGTTCGTTTTTGTGATGCCTTCAACATCCCGATCGTCACCTTCGTCGATGTGCCGGGCTTCCTGCCGGGCACCGCCCAGGAATATGGCGGGCTGATCAAGCACGGCGCCAAGCTCCTGTTCGCCTACTCGCAATGCACCGTGCCGCTCGTCACCATCATCACCCGCAAGGCCTATGGCGGCGCCTTCGACGTCATGGCCTCCAAGGAGATCGGCGCCGACATGAACTACGCCTGGCCGACCGCCCAGATCGCGGTGATGGGTGCCAAGGGCGCGGTCGAGATCATCTTCCGCAGCGATATCGGCGACCCCGACAAGATCGCCGCCCGGACCAAGGAATACGAGGACCGCTTCCTGTCGCCGTTCATCGCCGCCGAGCGCGGCTATATCGACGACGTCATCATGCCGCACTCGACAAGAAAGCGCATCGCGCGGGCGCTGGCGATGCTGAAGGACAAGAAGACGGAAATGCCGGCGAAGAAGCACGACAATTTGCCGTTGTAATAGGAGGTAGCCCGGATGAGCGCAGCGAAATCCGGCCCTTTGCCGAGGTCCCGCATGTCGCTTTGCTCATGCGGGCGACAGGCTCCTTCTGATTTGGCACGCTCGATCCAATGACCGAAGACGATCCTTCCGACGAAATCTCCGACATCGAAGATCGCATCGAGGCGCTCGCCGAGATCGCTGAGCGGTGCCGCAAGTACATCCTGGCGTCCAAGATCGCGATCGGTGGCGGGGCGGCGCTGCTGCTGGTGACGATCCTCGGTCTGTTCGGATTTGGTCAGACTGCCGCGCTCGGATCGATTGCGCTGGTGCTCGGCGGGATCGTCTCGCTCGGCTCGAATGTCTCGACGTTGCGGCAGACGGACGAGGCCATCAGTGCTGCGGAGGCGCGGCGTGCGGCGTTGATCGGCAGCATTGACCTCAGGGTCGTTGCCGATGCGCCGCTGAAGCTGGTGTGAGGTGTAGGGTGGATTAGCGAAGCGTAATTCACCAAGGTGTGCGTCATCGGATGGAGAAGTGGCGGATTACGCTATCGCTAATCCGCCCTACGCATCAGACGCCTCCAGCGCCAGCAAGCCTCACGCGGCCTGCTTGACTGTCAGCTCCGACAATTCGGCGCGGCATTCGGCGGCGTAGGCCTGGAGCCGGTCGGCGGTCTGCCGGTCGAGGATGGCCTTGGCCAACCGCTCGGCGCGGGCGATCTGTCGCTTGAGATATTCGATGCGGACCATGGGTCACCTGTCGAATTGAATCGTTCCGATGCCGGCGACTCTATGCCAAGCAAAGCATCGATTATGTGAGGTGCATCACGTCCCACGCGCCTTATCCGCCGCGGCGAAATGCGCCAGCTGGTCGGCGTGGGCCTTGGCGAACGCCGAACGTCCGGTGGCGCGCGCGACGTAAGCGCGGCAGGCAGGACTATCCGTCAGCCCGTTGAAACCATCGACGACGCGCAGCACGTCCGCCATCAGGATGTCGGCGACGGAGAAGGAGCCCGCCAGCCATTCGCGGCTGCCCAGCACCGGCTCGAGATGCTTGAGCCGAAGCTTGAGGAAGTCATCCACGAACTTCCATGCTGCCGTGTCGGTCGGATGTCCCATGAATTTCGACATGCCCCAGGGCAGGCTGGCCATCTCCACCGAATTGAGCGCCGCGAACACCCATTCCGCCGCTTCAGTGCGGCCGCGCTGGTCCTTTGGCATCAGCCTCTCGCTGAGGCCGCCGAGATGCAGCAGGACCGCGCCGGTCTCGAAGATCGAGAGGTCGCCGTCGGTCAGCCACGGAACCTGGCCGAACGGCTGGTGGGCGAAGTGCGCGGGCCCGCGGTCGTCGAATGGCACGCTGGCGACGCGATAGGGCAAGGCGGCTTCTTCGAGGGCCCAGCGCACGCGGAAGTCGCGCACGAAGCCTCGCGGCGCTGCGGGAACCCAATCGAAGGTGGTCAGGGTGAGGTCGGCCATTTGCTGTCTCCGTGTGCCGGTTCAACGCAAAGGACGAACGAAGGGCGCCCATTCCGACACCGGCGGCGACTCCTTTTGTCGCCGGCGGCTTAACCGGCTAGGCTCGCCCCAAACAACAGGAGGAAATCCGATGCCAGCAGCCTTCTTCGTCGTTCGCGCCGTCGTGTCCGACGCCGAAAAGCGCGCTGCGTTCGACCGGTGGTACGAGACGGAACACCTGCCCGACGCAGTGAAGGTCTTCGGCGTGAGCAAGGCGTGGCGGTTCTGGAGTCTCGACGATCCCTCGCTGCACCAGGCGATGTATCAGTTCGACGACGAGGCCAAGCTGAACGCGATGCTGAAAGGCGACGCGCTGAAAAAGCTCGTCGCCGATTTCAACCGCGACTGGCCCGACGTGAAGCGCTCGCGCGAGACGCTGGTGCTGGCGCAGGAGTTCGCGGCGTAGCGAGGTCCTGTAACCCGGACGGAGTTACGAATTCTTCATCTCGGCTCGCATGAATCTGAACGCCGGCTTCAGCTTCGGTTCATGGCGTTGCGGCGACATTCCTTCTGCATCACGGGTACGATGATCCAAGAAGGAAGAAACGATGGAGCGCCGGAACTTTTTGAAACTTGCCTTGGGATTGACGGCGGGCGCCGCTGCCTTCGCCGCGACCGCGGCACAGGCCGCGCCGCTGTCACCGCAGCCGCTCGCTGATCCCACTCACGCGCCGCAAGGCAATCCCGACGCTCATCCCGCTGTCACGACCAGTGAGGAAGCTGCGCAACTCGCTCCTGAGCAGGTTCACTGGCGTGGGCGTGGCCGCCACTGGGGCTGGCACCGCCGTCATTGGCGCCGGCGTCACCGGCGCTGGCGCCGCCGCCATTATTGGTAAGCTCGCGACCATTCGCGGACTCGACGGGGATCGCCGCTGGCGGTCCCCGTTTCGATTCTGGAGACGCCCGGCTCCGTGGGCGAAAGTCAGAGCGCCAAAAGAAAATGGCCGCGCAGCGGGTGCCGCGCGGCCATTCTGGAGTGCGAAGAAGATCAGTAAGGACGGCAGCGGCCGGCGTACCAGCGGAAGCCGTAAGGGCAGACGCGCGCGCGGGGCACCACGACGACCGGTGGGGCGACCACCACGGGGGCGGGGCGCACGACGACCGCGCCACGCATCGGGCGGCACTGACCATAGGGGCCGCGATAAAACCCTCGGCCGCAGCCCTCGGCGGCGCTGGCCGCCTCGCTGAAACCGACGACGGCCGCGCTGGCGAGCATGACGGCGGCTAACAGGTATTTCATTTTTGATCTTCCTTCTTGTCCTGGGGGCAGGCTTAGGGGGATGGCGCTTGTGGCGCACAATGAATCAACAGACACGATTCGACACGTTAAAATTGGAGAAACGTGCCGGCACGTTGCGATCCAAACCTGCCAATCATGACCTGAATGCGGCATGAACGTTCCCCGCATCTGGTCCCGGACGACACGCTGGTGTCGCTAGCGGCCGAGAAAGCCCAGCACCAGTTCCTTGTACGTCTCCGGCGCCTCCAGGAACACGAGATGGCCGGTGTCGGGGATCACCTCGGCCCGCGCGTTCGGCATCTTCGCGGCGAGCTGCTTCGCAAGCTCTGCGTTCTGCCCCATCTTGGCCCGCAGCGCCTCCGGCGCGAGCGGCCGGCCCGGCGCGTTGTGGTCGTCCGCGCCCATGATGAACAGAGTCGGTGTCGCGATCAGCGGGATCTCGTGCGCCACCGGTTCACGATAGATCATCTGGCCGGAAGAGACGAAGGCGCGCAGCCAGCGCGGATAGTCCGGGCTGCCCTTGATATTGAAGCGGGCCTCGATGAACGGCGTGATCGCCTCGGCCGGCAGCTTGATTGCGTAATTGGTCTGGAGCTGCTTGCGATAGCCGTCGGCGGTGAGCTTGTCCTCGGTCTCGATCATCTTCTCGGTCGGCGTCGGCGGCACGTAGAGGCGGTAGTCCTCGAGCCCGATCGGCGCGGTCAGCACCAGATGGACGAGGCGGTCGGGATAGGCCCGGGCGATGCGCACGCCGAGCATGCCGCCGAGCGAATGCGCGACGATCTCGGCCTTGTCGATTTTGAGGTGATCGAGCAGCGCAATGGTGTTGCGCGCCAGATTGTCGAAATGCAGCTCGCCCGCCGGCTTGGAAGACTTGCCGAAACCGACCTGGTCCGGCACCACGACACGAAAGCCGGCCTCGCTCAGCATCTTGATCACGGGCGCCCAATAGCTCGACGGAAAATTGCGCCCGTGCAGCAGCACGACGGTGCGGCCGTTCGGCCGTGCCGCGGCGACATCCATATAGGTCATGCTGAGCTGCTCGCCGTCGTTGACGACGGGGAGCAAGTGCACGGGGTAAGGATAGGCAAAGCCTTCGAGCGCGATGCCATAGGGCTCGCGGGGCGCAGCGTCGGCGGCGCGGGTCGATGTCAGTTGGGAAACGAGAAGGGCGGCGGCAAGCGCGGCCAGGAAGATGCGGTTCATCACGGTCTCCGTCATGCCCCGGGCTTGTCCCGCCTGCGCGGCCGAAGCCGCTTCGGCGAGGCGAAGGCCCGGGCATCCACGTGCCAGCCGCAATAAAGACGTGGATGGCCGGGTCAAGCCCGGCCATGACGAGAGTGCACATTCACACGCAAACGTGCGATCTCACAGAGCTTGTGTGATCAGTCCTTCCCATTCGCGAACAGCGCAGCGAACTGCTTCTCGCCGGTACGGGTGAAATTCACGATACGGCTGCCGGGCGTGGGATCGCGCGCGGCCCATTTCAGCTCGGCGAAGCGCTGCATCATGGCGGCCCCCAACGTGCCGGCGAGATGGTGCCGCCGCTCGCTCCAGTCGAGGCAGGCCTTGCAGACCGGGCGGCGCGGATGGCTGAGCATGTCGGGCGAGATCTGCAGGTGCTTCACAAGAAAGCGCTCGCCCTCGGCGGTCAGCTCGATCTCCTGCTTCTTCTGCCTGACCAGATGCCGCTCGCGCAAGGAGTCCAGCATCTGCACGCCGAGGTCGCCGGCGAGATGGTCGTAGCAGATCCGCGCGCGCCGCAGCGCAGGGTCCTTCGGCCCGGTGCGCACGCGCATATGGCCGGTCCGCGCGGCAAGGCCGGCGAGCCCCTCGAGCACGCCGGCGACGTCATCGTCGGTGAGGCGGTAATAGCGGTGGCGGCCCTGTTTCTCCGGCTCGATCAGGCCGCCGGCCTCGAGCTTCGACAGATGCGAGCTTGCGGTCTGCGGCGTGATGCCGGCCTCCTGAGCCAGCTCGCTCGCCGTGAGCGCACGGCCGTTCATCAGCGCCGTGAGCATGTTGGCGCGGGCGGGATCGCCGACCAGCGAGGCGACCATGGCGATGTCGGGTCCTGATTTCATGCTTCGATGGTAACCGAAGCGTTGGTGTCGGGCAAGGGCGTAGCGTGTTGTCACGAACACGTCATTGCGAGCGTAGCGAAGCAATCCAGACTGCGTCCGCGGAGGGACTCCTGGATTGCTTCGCTACGCTCGCAATGACGGCGAAAACAAAGGAGCCCATTATGTCCGTCACCGTCTTCATCCGCTATCAGCTCGATCCCTTCAAGCGCGCGCAGTTCGAGGAATATTCGAAGCGCTGGCTCACCATCATCCCGAGATGTGGCGGCGAGTTGATTGGCTACTTCATGCCGCATGAGGGTACCAACAACATTGCGTCGGCCCTGATCTCGTTCGAGAGCTTGGCCGCCTATGAAGCCTATCGCAAACGGCTGCGCGCCGATCTCGACGGTATGGCAAACTTCAACTTTGCCGAGGCGGAGAAATTCATCCTCGCCGAAGAACGCACCTTCCTGCGCAAGGTGGTATTGTAGGCCGACCAACAGCAGGAGACGCCCATGATCGCCGTGATCTTCGAGGTCTGGCCCAAGCCGGAACACCGCCAGACCTATTTCGACCTTGCAGCCGATCTGAAGCCGTTGCTGCAGACCATCGACGGCTTCATCTCGGTCGAGCGCTTCGAGAGCCTGACGGAGAAGGGCAAGATCCTGTCGGTATCGTTCTGGCGGGACGAAGCGGCCGTCCAGGCCTGGCGCAACACGATGGAGCACCGCCGCACCCAGGCCAGGGGCAGGGCGCAGATCTTCGCCGATTATCACTTACGCATCGCCAGCGTCATCCGCGACTACGGCATGAACGACCGCGACGAGGCGCCGAATGACAGCCGCGCCGTGCATGACCAGGCCGCGCGGTAGCGGCCACGAAAGCCTCAGAGCCGCGGATCGACCGGCTCGCTCTCAAGTGCCAGCACGGCGAATACGCACTCGTGAATCCGCCGGAGCGGCTCGCGGGCGACAAAGCGCTTCAACGCCTCATGGCCGAGAGCGAATTCGCGCAGGGCGAGGTTGCGCTTGCCGCCGAGATTGCGCTGGCGCAGCCGGATAATGTGTTCGGGCGCATCGTATTCGGGACCGTAGATCAGGCGAAGATACTCGCGCCCGCGCACCTTCAGCGCGGGCTGAATGAGGCCCTTCTTGCCGCGAGCAATGAAGTCGCGTGGCTTGACCACCATCCCTTCACCGCCCTGGTTCGTCATGGCTTCCCACCAGGCAATGGTATCGCCGATGGCGGGCTCGTCGTCGAGAGCAACCGTGCGCCACTGCGTTTTCCTGATGACCGCGTCGGAGGCGGCGGCCAGCCGGTGGGCGAGCTTCATGTGCCAGACGTGATCATGGTCGAACCAGACGCGTCCCTCGCTTGCGAGCAGATGGAACGGCGCAACCCTGAGATCGGCAACGCCGCTCACCGGCCAGATATAGGGCGCCCAAACCTTGCCATAGCGCTCCGCGCGCAGAAGGCGGTCGGCGAAGCGATCGCGAAGGCCGGCGATGTCGAGACCGCGCTTGGTGGCACGCGTCAGTGCGTCCGCCGCCGCGGACAGTCCCGCCGCGGACGAGGCGGCAACCGGTGCGTACTGGCTTTCGATCAGGCTACCGGCCTTGGCCGACCAGGGCATGATCTCGGCGTCGAGCAGCAGCCAGTTACTGCCAAGCTCCTCCCACAGGCGCGCGCCGTCCACCGCGTGCCGTAATTGTGCCAAAAGCGCCTCGGTCGTCGCGGCGTCATTGAAGAAGCCGCGCCCGGTCCGGGTCCAGATCGCGCCAGTCTCGCCGATGGGCACGCCGAACCGGGCAGCGGCCGCGCTCGCCGTCCGGCACAGCGCGATGATCGCGCGGGAGCCCATGTGCTTCTCCTCGCACACCACCTCGCTGACGCCGCGTTCGCGAAAATGCGCAAAAGCCTCTTCGGGCCGCTCCAGCCAACCCTCGCGCGCGCTGGTTTCCGAAGGCGACATCGTCGGTGGCAAATAAGCGAGCCATTGCGGTGCGAGCGCGAACCGGCTCATCACCTCCAGTGCCGCAGTCGCATTCTCCTCCGCGACCACGATTCGGCCGCGCAGCTCGGTCTCGATCCAGCGCCGTCCGACGACGTCTTCGATGTCAAGCACCTGATCGGCGTCGGCTTGGGCCGAAGCTGGGTCGGCAGGGCTTGCCAGCGGCCGCACCGGTTCGGACCAAACGCGTTCCGCCACAACCTCGACGATCTCCTTCTCGGGCCAGCGCAAGGCCGTCAGCTTGCCGCCGAAGACGCAGGCTGTGTCGATGCAGAGCGTATTGTTGACCCAGTCGGCCCGGACCACCGGCGTGTGACCGTAGACGACGGTCGTCGATCCCCGGTACTTGGCCGCCCAGTCGGCGCGGACCGGCAGGCCGTAGGAGTCGATCTCGCCAGTGGTCTCGCCGAACAGCGCAAATTCCCGGACCGCGCCCGAGCCGCGGCCGATCATGTCTTCTTTCAGCCCGGCATGCGCAACTGCAAGCCGTCCGCCGTCGAGCCAGACATGGCTGCGGAGCCCGTCGAGGAAGGTGGCGACGCCGTCGCGGAAGCCGCGGTCCTCATGGGCGAGTTGATCGATCGATTGTTGCAAGCCATGCGCAACCGTGACCTTGCGGCCGGCAAGCCAGCGCTGGAGCTTGCGGTCGTGATTGCCCTGGACGACATACGCGGTGCCGGCCGCCGTCATGCTCATTGCGATGCGCAGCACATCCGGCGTGTTGGGGCCGCGATCGACGAGATCGCCGACGAAGACTAGCTTCCGTCCCTCGGGTGGCGTCACGGTGACGCTACGGTCAGCCGACCATTGCACGCCGTAGCCGAGCAGCGCGAGCAGCGCCTGCAATTCGTCTGCGCAGCCGTGAACGTCGCCGATGATGTCGAACGGGCCGTGATCTCCGCGTTTATCGGTCCAGAGCGGCTGGCGCGCGATGGTGGCGGCGTCGATGGCCTCGACATCCGAGAGCTTCCACACCTGACGAAAGCCTTCGCGCTGGAGGCCGCCGAAGCCGCGCCGGATCTCCGAGACCATGCGTTGCACGACCTGTCCGCCGAACGCGCGGTCGGGACGCTCCTTGTTGCGCGCGATGCAGACGTCGATGCCTGGATCGAACACGATGGCGATCGGTAGGGCGTGCCATTTGCGCGCCAGCTCGACCCAGCCCTTGCGCTCGGCAGGGCGGACGTTGGTTGCGTCGATGACCGCAAGCCGGCGATGCTTCAGGCGCTTGCCGGCGATTTCGCGCACGAGGTCGAAGGCGTCCGCACTGATGCTCTGGTTGGTCTCGTCGTCCGCCACCAGGCCGCGGCAATAATCCGACGAGATCACCTCGGTCGGCAGAAAATGCTTTGCCGCGAAGGTGGATTTGCCGGATCCGGTCGAGCCGATCAGCACGACCAGCGAGAAGTCGGGAATCTCGAGTTTCATCGTTTGAAGCTATCGCGTGAAGACGGCCATTTGGGTGGGTGATCCGAGCGCCGGGTCGCTCGCGCCGATGTCGCTGAATTCGGCGCGGTAGCCGTACGCCGTGCCGATCCTGTCCGCCCAGTCGCGAAACTCGGTGCGGGTCCATTCGAACCGATGGTCGCGATGGCGGAAGCTGCCCGCCGCGAGCGTCGGAAACAGCACGTTGTATTCGGCGTTGGGCGTGGTGACGACGACCGCGCGCGGCCGCGCCGCGCCGAACAGGACACGTTCGACGAGCGGAAGGCGGTCGGGATCGAGGTGCTCGATGACCTCGACCAGCGCTGCGGCATCCGCCTCGGCCCAGCGCTTGTCGTAGTAGGTCAGGGAGCCGTGCAGCAGCGACACGCGGCCTTCCGGCGGGCCGCCGGGCAGGTTCAGCTTGAGGCGCCGTACGGCCCGCTGCAATTCGTTCACGGCAGGGTCGAGGCCGATCAGCCGGTCGGCCCAGCGTTCGCGGAGGAGGTGCTGCAAGAGCTTGCCTTCGCCGCAGCCGAGGTCGGCCACGGTCTTGGCGCCGGTCGCACGCAGCGCCTCGACGACCGCGGCCATCCGCTGGTCGTTGAGCCGGATCGGCGTCTCGAGCGTGTCCTCGTCGCCGCTGCGCTCGTCGGGCTCGGTAGGATCGTCCTTGGTCTCGGGGGCAAGGCGTTCCAGCGCAACGCGTGCCAGCGTGCCGCGATGACGGAGATAGCGACGGACGATCAGCTCCTTGGCTGGATGCTGTTCAAGCCAGCCTTCGCCGCGCTTGAGCAGCTTGTCGATCTCATCGTCGCCCACCCAATAATGCTTGGCGTCGTCCATGACCGGGATGAGCACGTAGAGATGATTGAGGAGGGCGCTGAGCCGGGCCGTCCCGCTCAGGCGCAGGCGTGCATAGGCCTTGCCGGCCGTGTCGACGTTCGGGCTCGGGACCGGCTCGAGGTCGACGAGCCAGCCGAGCGGTTCGAACAGCTGCCGCACCACGCGCTCGCCGCCGCGCATCGGCAGCGGGGTGACCACGGCCTCCAGCGGAAGATCGCTGTCGGCGAGCTCCTGCCGCGCGCTGCTCACGCCATTCATGGCGGTCCGGAACGTCTTGTTCAGCGCTACCGAGAGAAACGAGGAGGCCGCGTACGGACGGTCGTTGACGTATTGATCGAGCAACCCTTCGCCCTGTCCCTTGCCCCTGACGAGGCCGACTGGATCGACGTCGAGCACCAGCGCCGCCTCGCAGCGCGACTCGCGGGCTTCGGGATAGAATACAAGGACCTTGCCGTAGGTCAGCTCGAGCTCATGCATCCGCTCGGGATGCTTGTTGAGCAGGTAGCCGAGGTCGGTGGCCGGTTGATGGGTGGTCGCAATCGATAGGAACATGCCGTCAGATAGCCGATGGCAGCATTTACTTCCAGTGGTCTTGATTGCTCCGCTCGCCTTTGAGGGCGGAGACACTGGCGCGGCCGGGCACGCAGCCTTATCTCTGCGCGGCTAACAAGGGAGAGAAACATGCACGTGACGACCGCTGACAAGCGCGCGACGTTCAGGAAAATGCACGAGAGCGGCTGCTTCATCCTGCCCAATCCGGTCGATGTCGGCAGCGCGAAAGCCTTGCAGCATCTCGGCTTCAAGGCGATCGCGTCATCGAGCGCGGGCTTTGCCTGGACCATTGGCAAGGCCGACAATCACGTCACCGTCGAGGACGTCTGTCAGCATCTGGCAGCATTGAGCTCGGCTGTCGACATCCCCGTGAACGCCGATTTCGAGGGTGGCTTTGCGGTCGAGCCTGACAAGGTCGCGGACAATGTCGAGCGCGGTGTACGCACCGGCGTTGCGGGCCTCTCGATCGAGGATTCCACCGGCGACAAGGACAAGCCGCTCTACGATCGCGCGCTGGCCGTCGAGCGCATCAAGGCCTCGCGCAAGGCGATCGGCGACAGCGGCACGCTGCTGGTCGGCCGCTGCGAGGCCTATCTGTGGGGCGTGACCGATCTCAAGCTCGTTATCGACCGGCTCACCGCCTATGCCGATGCCGGCGCCGACTGCCTCTATGCGCCGGGTCTGAAGAGCCGCGAGGACATCGCCGCGGTGGTCAAGGCGGTCGCACCGAAGCCGTTCAATCTTCTGATCGGCGGCTCCGGCCTGTCGCTGCAGGAAGCCCAGGATCTTGGCGTGCGCCGCATCAGCGTCGGCGGCTCGCTCGCCCGCGCCGCCTGGGGCGGCTTCATGCGCGCGGCCAAGGAGATGGCGGAGAAGGGGACCTTCACCGAGCTCGGCGGCGGCTATCCCGGCGGCGAGCTCAACAAGATGTTCGGGTAGAGCATGATCCGGAAAAGTGCGTGGCGGTTTTCCGAGAAGATCATGCTCAAACAATAACCTAAAGCGCGATGACGATTCATCCTAATCCCATCGCGCTTTAGCCAAACGAAGAGCGGCGGGATGTTGCATCCCGCCGCTCTCGCGCATCATTACGAAATGTTACTTCGCGCCGTCGGACGGAGCTGGCGTATTCGGGGCCGGCCTGTTCGGCGCTGCACCCGTGGTCACGCCCGGCTCGGTGTTGCTGCGCGGCGTCACGTCACGCATGCCGGGAGGTGCGGCCGGATTGGTCGGCTGCGTCTGCGCAGTCTGCGAGGCCGGTGTGTTGCTGGCCTCGTTGGTGGTGCTGGAATTGTTCAAGCCGTAGAACACTGCGCCCAGCACCAGGGCGACAGCGACCGCAAACAGCGCGATCTTGCCGCTGGAGGCGGGGCCTTCCCCGAGCTCGGGATCGGCCTGCAGGTCGGCATCCCGGCGCGCCGCGCGAGAGTACTCATCGTCGGCGAGGTTCGGGCGGTACGGATCGTTGGGAAAACGGTCGTCTGCCATCGATTTGGTCTCCTCGGTTATGACCCCGGGACAACCCTCAGGTGCGAGATTCTGTTCCGCCGCCTTGGTGCTTTCGTCGCATGTTGCCTCGGTGTGGGGAATCGGGAACCTGTTCCATGGGAACCCACGCCTGAGTTCGAGGGCCATGGAGGAGGGAACACGCGATGTGGAGCCTGCCGCCTACCGATAGCGTGCTGCATTTCCTGTCCTTGGCCGCGGTGGCGGCGCAGGGCATGACGGCTGCGCTCGCTGCCGGACGCCGCAGCATGGATTGGCTGGGCGTCTGCTTCCTCGGCTGCATCACCGCGCTCGGCGGCGGCACGTTGCGCGATCTCTTCCTCGGACATTATCCGCTGGCTTGGGTGCAGAACCCCATCTATCTCGCGCTCGCCGGCGGCGCCGCCTTCCTCACCATCCTGTTTGCGCGCCTCGTGCACCGGCTGAAGGTCGCCTTCATCGTGCTCGATGCCATCGGTCTCGTCGTCTTCACCATGGCCGGCTGCGACGTTGCCTGGCAGATGGATGCCTCGCTGCCGATCGTCATCGTCTCGGGCATGGTGACGGGCTGCGCCGGCGGCGTGCTGCGCGACGTGCTCTGCAACGACGTGCCGCTGCTGTTTCGCTCCGAGCTCTATGCCAGCGTCTCGGTGGTGACGGGACTGTTCTATGCGACCGCGTTCGGTCTCAAGCTCAACGCGGAGCTCTGGACCATTTTGACATTTGTCCTCGGCATCAGCTTCCGCCTGCTTGCGGTGCGCTACAAATGGGAGATGCCGAAATTCGTGTTCACGGGGGATGAAGAGCGGTGAGCGCTGTCGCGCGCGAATGGCGAATGGCGAATGGTTCTGGGCCATTCGCCACTCGCTATTCCCCATTCGCCTCTCGCTTCCTTGCTTTTGCCACCTGTGCCGGTGTCACCAGCGGGCCTGCATTGCCCCAGGAATTGCGGATGTAGTTCGTCACCGCGGCGATCTCGGCGTCGGACAGCTGCTTGGCGTAAGCCGGCATCTCGCCGGTGTTCGGCGCGCGCGGCGTCGTCACGGTGTGGGCACCGTCGAGGATGATGCGCAAGGTCGAGGACGGATTGATCGATTGCAGCAGCGCATTGCCCGGCAGCGGCGGGTAGATGCGCGGGCTGCCTGTGCCGTCGGCCTCGTGGCAGGCGATACAGAGCTTTGCGTAGACCGCCTGGCCGGCCTTCATCTCGGCAGCGTCCGGCGGCGTCACGATGGTCTCGCGCCGGGCCGGCGGCAGGCTCTTCAGATAGGTCGCGATCGCGCGCACGTCGGCATCGCTCATCTTCGAGGTCGAGTTGACGACGACCTCCGCCATCGGCCCGCCGGCGTGGCTTCTGGCATTGCGCCCCGTTTGCAGGTACTCCGTGATATCGGCCTCGCTCCAGGATTTCAGCCCGGTGCGCGGGGCGCCGTCGAGCCGCGGTGCGAACCAGCCGCCGACCGCGTTGCCGGACAGCGCCTGCGCATCCCGGTCGGCGCCGAAATAATTCTTGGGCGTGTGGCAGGCGCCGCAATGGCCGAGCCCGGTGACCAGGTAGCCGCCTCTGTTCCAGGCCGCGCTCTTGGTCTGGTCCGGCTCGAACAGGCCGGGCTTGAAATACATCGTGTTCCAAAGCCGCATCAGGCCGCGATAGCCGAATGGCCAGCGCAGCTCCGGCGGCTTGTTGCGGCTGGTGACGGGCGCCAGCGTGGCGAGATAGGCGCGGATCGCCAGCGTGTCGTCCTTCGTCATCTTTGTGAAGTAGGGGTAGGGAAACGCCGGGTAATAATTCGAGCCGTCAGGCGCGATGCCGGTGCGCAAGGCGCGGGTGAAATCGGCATCCGTCCAGCCGCCGATGCCAGTGTCACGGTCCGGCGTCAGGTTCGGCGCGTAGATCGCGCCAAAGGGCGTGTCGATGCGCTTGCCGCCCGCGAACGGTTTTGCCGGATCCGCAGTGTGGCAGCCCGCGCAGTCGCCGGCCTCGACCAGCGCCTTGCCATAGGCGATCAGCTCGGGCGATGGTCCGGCGGCGCCGGCCGCGCTTGTGACCGTACTTGCAACCGCACTGCACAATGCCAGGCCCACAAGCGTCAAGCCCGTCAGAATCGTCCGCATCGACAGCCTCTCCTGCGACCCATCGACCCTACCCGCGTGAAGGGAAGCGTCGATTCATTTCGCAACGATGGGGGTATGGTGACACAAACTGACAATCGCCAACGTGTTTCAGGCCACGAAATTGCGATTTTTACCCAAGGCCTCCTTTGGTCCAGAATTGTGATGCGGATCATGAAATATCCGACATAGAGTGGCGGAGGTGGTCGGCGCGCCCTAGCTAAAACCAATGGGCAGGCAACGACTTAAGTCAGCAAGACCTGAACAGGGCGCAAGCGAGGACAGCATGGGCATCAACCAGGGTCCGATCAGTCTCGATCAAAAGTACACCCAGCAGACCGGACACGTCTTCACCACGGGCATCCAGGCCCTGGTCCGCTTGCCGATGGCCCAGATCCGGCGCGACCGCGCCAACGGCCTCAACACCGCGGGCTTCATCTCCGGTTATCGCGGCTCGCCGCTCGGCGGCTACGACCAGCAGCTGTTCGCCGCGCGCAAGCATCTCGAGCAGTACAATATCAAGTTCCAACCCGGCGTGAACGAGGACCTCGCCGCGACCGCGGTATGGGGCTCGCAGCAGCTCAACCTCTCGCCCGGCGCCAAATACGATGGCGTGGTCGGCATCTGGTACGGCAAGGGCCCGGGCGTCGACCGCTGCGGCGACGTGTTCCGTCACGGCAATGCCGCGGGCTCGGCCAAGAACGGCGGCGTGCTGTGCCTTGCCGGCGACGACCACGGCGCAAAATCCTCCACCGTCCCGCATCAGTCCGACCATGCTTTCATGTCGGCACTGATGCCGTATCTCTATCCCTCGAGCATCCACGAGATGATCGAGATGGGCCTGCTCGGCATCGCGATGTCGCGCTATTCCGGCTGCTGGGTCGGCATGAAGGTGATCACGGAGACGGTGGAGACCACCGCCGAGATCGACCTCACCGACGAGATGAAGCCGTTCATCATTCCCACCGATTTCGAGCTGCCACCCGGCGGCCTCAACCTGCGCTGGCCCGACGACCGCTTCGAGCAGGATCGGCGCCTGCAGGACTACAAGGGCTTTGCCGCCATCGCCTTTGCCCGCGCCAATAAGGTCAACCGTGTCACCATGGATTCGCCGAACGCCCGTTTCGGCATCATGGCCTCTGGCAAGAGCTACGAGGACGTTCGTCAGGCGCTGCGCGAGCTCGGCATCACCGAGGAGGTCGCCGCCAAAATCGGCCTTCGTCTCTACAAGATCGGCATGCCCTGGCCGCTCGAGCCGGAAGGCGTGCACGAATTCGCCGTCGGCCTGGAGGAGATATTCATCGTCGAGGAGCGGCGCGAGATCGTCGAGAACCAGGTCAAGCAGGTGTTGTTCAACTGGCGCGACGATGTGCGCCCGCGCATCGTCGGCAAGATGGACGAGCACGACAAGCGCTTCCTGACCTTCGCCGCCGAGCTCAGCGTCGCCTCGCTCGCGACCTCGCTGACCGAACGCCTGCTTCGACTTGATCTCAACCCCGAAATCGCGGAGATGCTCCGCGCCAAGGCCGACTGGTTCAACGGCCGCCAGGCGACCCAGATGCAGGCGGTCGCCCCTGTCTCCCGAACCCCGTATTTTTGCTCCGGCTGCCCCCACAACACGTCGACGAAAGTCCCCGAAGGCAGCCGCGCGCTGGCCGGCATCGGCTGCCATTTCATGGCGCTGTGGATGGACCGCTCGACCGAGACGTTCACGCATATGGGCGGCGAGGGCGTGCCCTGGGTCGGCATCGCGCCCTTCACCAACGAGAACCACATCTTCGCCAATCTCGGCGACGGCACCTACTTCCACTCCGGCATTCTCGCCATCCGCCAGGCGATCGCCTCCAAGGCCAACATCACCTACAAGATCCTCTACAACGATGCGGTAGCCATGACCGGCGGCCAGCGTCATGACGGCGATCTCTCGCCGCAGCAGATCACCCAGCAGCTTTACGCCGAAGGCATCCGCGAACTATATCTGGTCTCGGAAAACCCAGACGCTTACCCGGCCGATACCATCGCGCCCGGCGTGAAGAAGTATCACCGCGACGAGCTCGACAACGTCATGAAGATGTGCCGCGAGTTCAAGGGCACCTCGGCGATCGTGTTCGTGCAGACCTGCGCCGCCGAGAAGCGCCGTCGCCGCAAGCGCGGCCTGATGGAGGACCCGGCGCGCCGCGTCATGATCAATCCGGCCGTCTGCGAAGGCTGCGGCGATTGCTCGGTGCAGTCGAACTGCATCTCGGTCGAGCCGCTGGAGACCGAGTTCGGCCGCAAGCGCGCTATCAACCAGTCATCCTGCAACAAGGACTATTCCTGCCTGAAAGGATTCTGTCCGTCCTTCGTCACCATCGACGGCGGTGCGCCGCGCCACCGCGCGCCAGCCGAGCTCGCTGAGATCGGCGCGCTGCCCGAGCCGGCCTCGCGTCCGACGCTCGACAAGCCCTATAACATCGCCGTCGGCGGCGTCGGCGGCACCGGCGTGCTCACCATCGGCGCGCTGCTCGGCATGGCCGCCCATATCGAGGGCAAGGCCTCGATGATCTTGGATATGTCGGGCCTCGCGCAAAAGGGCGGGGCGGTGCTCAGCCACGTCCGCCTGTCCGATCATCCGGCCGAGGTGACCTGCTCGCGCATCGTCACCGGCACGGCCGATCTCGTGCTCGCCGCCGACGAAGTCGTCGCAGTCGCCAAGGACACGATCACCCTTTGTGACACCAGCCGCACCCACGGCATCATCAACAGCCACGTCATTCCCACCGCCGATTTCATCCTCAACCGCGATTTCAATTTCCAGACCCGCAAGCTGAACGGGCTCCTGGAAACGGCGCTGCACAAGGATTCGGTGTTCTTCGACTTCACCAAGCCTGCCGAGCAGCTGCTCGGCGATGCCATCGCCACCAACATGATGATGATGGGCTATGCCTATCAGAAGGGTCTGTTGCCGCTCTCCGCGGAAGCGATCGAGCAGGCGATCGAGGTCAATGGCGTCTCGATCAAGATGAACAAGGAAGCTTTCCGCCTCGGCCGTCTCGCGGTCGCCGACCCCAAGCGCCTTGCCGACATGCTGAAGGGCGGGGACGAAGTGGTCGCGCCGAAGGCGCTCGATGCCATGACGCTCGACGAGATCATCGAGCACCGCGCCAAGCATCTGACCGCCTACCAGAACGCTCGTCTCGCCAGGCGCTATCGCAAGCTGGTCGACCAGGTCCGCGATGCCGCCGCGAAGGGCGGCTATGGCGATGCGCTGCCGCGCGCGGTTGCCGTGAATTATGCAAAGCTCCTCGCCTACAAGGACGAGTACGAAGTCGCGCGCCTCTACACCGACGGCGCCTTCGAGCAGCAGCTTCGCGACCAGTTCGAGGGCGACTTCAAGTTCAACTTCAATCTCGCGCCGCCGATCCTCAGCAGCGGTGTCGATGCGCTGGGGCGCCCCAAGAAGCGCGCCTTCGGCCCGTGGATGCTGAAGGTCTTCCGCGTGCTGGCCAAGTTCAAGTTCCTGCGCGGCACGCCGTTCGACATCTTCGGCCGCAGCGCCGACCGCAAGCTCGAGCGCGATCTCATCGCCGGCTACGAGAAGGACGTCGCCACCGTGCTCGGCCTGTTGTCGCCGCTCACGATCGACACCGCGGTCGAGCTGCTCTCACTGCCCGACCGCATCCGCGGCTACGGCCCCGTGAAGGAGAAGGCCGTACACGACGCCAAGGCCCGCTACGCCCAGCTCGCCGCGGATTTGGCCAACCCGCCGCCGGCGCCCCGGCAGATCGCGGCGGAGTAGGCGTAGTAGCCCGGATGGAGCGCAGCGTAATCCGGGACGAGTGCCTCCGCGGGTGACGGCCCCGGATTGCGCTGCGCTCCATCCGGGCTACGACACCATCCGTTGCGTTGCCCGCCGGGCAAAACACCCAAGCCATGGTCAATCCGCGCGCGCAAAAACATTCCGCTTTACCGAAATTCGGAATTATCGTATCTCTCCGCCACCTCATCCCTCTCAGAGGGGCGTATCGCGATCGTCACGAAACGCGGGGTGAGCGGCGGTGGACGCGGGCTGCGTCGCGCGAGTCTTTCGCGCGCACGACGGGCGCGGTCTCGCGTACGGCAAAATCGTGTGGTCCTGACGCCCGGGGTCTGTGCGTCAAGTCTTGCGGGTCTCTCTCGCAAGGCGACGGGGGCAATAGTGCATCGCTCCCCGGGGAGAGCGCGACATAAGCCGTAAAGCCACTGCGCAGGGAAGGCCGGATGTTGGGCCGCACCTGTATGCCGCTGTGCATCTGTTTTTCGCGCAATTCGCGCACAGCGGACCGTGGGTGCCCAGCCGGCACCCGGTCTTCCCTGCGCCCTCTGTCTTCGGAGGGAGCAAGACGGGAGCAAAACTCGGGCGAGATGTGCCGCGAGGATGCGGGCGTGTGTCTGCGAGCGAGTCTTGACTTGAAGCAGCGCCATCAGTGGCAACAAACTCCGTCATTGCGAGCGTAGCGAAGCAATCCAGAATTCCTCAATGGAGGGGGCTCTGGATTGCTTCGTCGCAAGGGCTCCTCGCAATGACGACGCGGCGGGCAGGTTCGCTTGCTATCTGGGGCGGATTTTCGGATGTGCTCCCCTTGCGCCAATCCGCTACCCTCTCGCGGGGCGGAATATTTCCGCGCTTGCCAATCAGCCCGGTGCGGTTCAGAAAAAAGAGCCAAAAAAAGAGCCACGAACGAGACGCGAGCGGAGACTGAAGTTTTGACCATCAAGGGCAAGGCCTACATTGCCGGGATCTACGAACACCCGACCCGGCATGCGCCGGACAAATCCACCGCCCAGCTCCACGCCGAGGTCGCCAAGGGCGCGATCGAGGATGCCGGGATCAGCAAGGATGATATCGACGGCTATTTCTGCGCGGGCGACGCGCCCGGCGGCGCCTGGCCGATGGTCGATTATCTCGGCCTGAACACCAAGAAGCTTCGCCACATTGATTCCACCGAGACCGGTGGCTGCTCCTACATCATCCATCTCGGCCATGCCGCCGAGGCGATCGCCGCGGGCAAATGCTCGATCGCGCTCGTGACGCTCGCCGGCAAGCCGCGCACCGGCGCGATGCCGCCGCGCGCTTCCGGCGCCGAGGTCGATTTCGAAACCGCTTACGGGGCGACCACTCACAATGCCTATGGCATGTGTGCCATGCGCCACATGCACGACTATGGCACCACCTCCGAGCAGCTCGCCTGGATCAAGGTCGCGGCCTCGCATCACGCGCAGTACAATCCGCATGCGATGCTCAAGGACGTGGTCACTGTCGAGGACGTCCTGAACTCGCCGATGATCTCCGATCCCCTGCATCGCATGGATTGCTGCGTCGTCTCCGACGGCGGCGGCGCGCTGATCGTGACGACGCCGGAGATTGCCAAGAGCCTGAAGAAGCCGCTGGTGCGCCTGATCGGCCATGGCGAGGCGATGAAGGGCCCGCGCGGCGGCAAAGATCTCGACCTCACTTACTCCGCCGGCGTCTGGTCCGGTCCGCGTGCGTTCGAGGAAGCCGGCATCACGCCGAAGGACATCAAATACGCCTCGATCTATGACAGCTTCACCATCACCGTGCTGATGCAGCTCGAAGATCTCGGCTTCTGCAAGAAGGGTGAGGGCGGCAAGTTCGTCGCCGACGGCAACCTGATTTCGGGCGTCGGCAAGCTGCCGTTCAACACCGATGGCGGCGGGCTGTGCAGCAACCATCCCGTCAACCGCGGCGGCATGACCAAAATCCTCGAGGCCGTCAGGCAGCTGCGCGGCGAGGCGCATCCGAAGGTGCAGGTCAAGAACTGCGATCTCGCCATCGCCCACGGCACCGGCGGCCTCCTCGGCGTCCGCCACGCCGCCTCGACCGCCATTCTGGAGCGCGTGTGATGAGCGAAGTGAAAAAGTATCCGGCCCCGGTGACGAATCCCGAGACATCAGCGTTCTGGGACGCCGCGAAAGAGGGCAAGTTCATGATCAAGCGCTGCACCGCCTGCGGCGAAGCGCATTACTTCCCGCGCTCGATCTGCCCGTTCTGCTACTCCGACAAGACGGTGTGGGAGCAGGCCTCGGGCGAGGGCACGATCTACACCTACAGCTTGATGCGGAAATCGCCGACCGGTCCTTACGCCATCGGCTACGTCACGCTGAAGGAGGGGCCATCGGTGCAGACCAATTTCGTCGACTGCGATCTGGAGAAGCTCAAGATCGGTCAGAAGGTGAAGGTGGTGTTCAAGCCGACCGACGGCGCCCCGCTGCCGTTCTTCACGGTGGCTTGATTGCTTTCTTCCTTCCCCCCTTGCGGGGGAAGGTGGCGCGAAGCGCCGGATGAGGGGTTCTCTCCACGGAGAGAATCTTCAACGTGGAAGCAACCCCTCACCCAAACGCGTATGTGGCCGGCACCTCGGAGCCCTCTCCCGCAAGGGGAGAGGGCGCATCAGTAAGCGCCGGTGAAATCCCGGGAGAAACCAGAAGAATGTCCGCCAGATACGAAGAGCTCAAAGGCCTGAAAAATCTCGGCCAGAAATACGCCTACACCGATCGCGAAGTCATGCTCTACGCCTACGGCATCGGCCTCGGTGCCGATCCCATGGACGAGAACGAACTCGCCTTCGTCAACGAGGGCACGTTCACGCCGCGGCCGCTGAAGGTGGTGCCGACCTTCGCCTCTGTCGCGGCCTGGGGCTCGGGCCCGGGCGAGATGAATCTCAACCGCGTCATGGTGGTCGACGGCGAACGGGACATCACCTTCCACCAGCCGCTGCCGGTCGCCGCCAACATCACCGCCGACTCCTCGGTGCTCGAAGTCTACGACAAGGGCAAGGACAAGGGCGTGGTCATCGTTCACCAGACCGTGCTGAAGAACGAGAAGGGCGAGAAGCTGGCAACGCTGGTCGCCTCGCGCTTTGCCCGCGGCGATGGCGGCTTCGGCGGGCCGAACTTGACCCAGCCCGATCCGCACAAGATCCCATCGCGCGAGCCGGACAAGACAATCGACATCACCACGCGCCCCGACCAGGCGCTGGTCTATCGCCTCTGCGGCGACCGCAACCCGCTGCACTCCGATCCCGAGTTCGCCAAGAAAGCCGGCTTCCCGCGTCCGATCCTGCACGGCATGTGCACCTACGGCATCACCTGCCGCGGCGTGCTCCAGACCTATGCCGACTACGATGCGAGCGCCTTCCGTCAGCACGTCGCGCGGTTCTCCTCGCCGGTCTATCCCGGCGAGACCGTGACCATGGACCTCTGGAAGGACGGCAACGTGATCTCGTTCGAAGCCAAGGTGAAGTCGCGCGGGGTGACGGTGATCAAGAACGGCAAGACGGTGCTGGGTTAGGCGGGCACCGGCGTCTCACTCCCTCGCCCCGCTTGCGGGGAGAGGGTGGGGTGAGGGGCTCTCACCACGAGTCGGGACGGTATTGAGACCTGTACCCCCTCACCCGATCGCTACGCGATCGACCTCTCCCCGCAAGCGGGGAGAGGTGGAAGAAACAAAAACAGGGAGACGCCACCATGGGACTACTCGACGGCAAGGTCGCGCTGATCACCGGCGCGGGCGGCGGGCTCGGTGAGGCCTACGCAAAGCTGTTCGCGCGGGAAGGGGCCTCGGTCGTGGTCAACGATCTCGGCGGTCCCCGCGACGGCTCCGGCGCCGACAAGTCCATGGCGCAGCAGGTCGTGGACGCGATCAGGGCCCAGGGCGGCAAGGCGGTCGCGAACGGTGCCGACATCTCCACCATGGAAGGCGGCCAGTCGGTGTTCGACGACGCCATCAAGCATTTCGGCCGGGCCGACATCCTGGTCAACAATGCCGGCATTTTGCGCGACCAGACCTTTCACAAGGCCAGCGAGGCCGACTGGGACAAGGTCATCAAGGTCCATCTGAAGGGTACCTTTTGTTGCACCATGCCGGTGTTTCGCTGGATGCGGGAAAACGGCGGCGGCGTCATCGTCAACACCTCCTCGACGTCAGGGCTGATCGGCAATTTCGGCCAGACCAATTACGGCGCGGCCAAGGGCGGCATCTGGGGCCTGTCCAACGTGCTCGCGATCGAGGGCCGCAAGTACAACATCCGGATCTGGACGCTGGCCCCGGGCGCCCTGACCCGCATGACCGCAGACCTGCCCCGCTATAAGGAGAACCCCGGCGCCGCGCTCGGGCCGGACGGCATCGCGCCGGCCGTGCTATACATGGTCAGCGACTTGTCGGGCGACCAGACCGGCAAGGTGCTGGGCGTGTCCGGGCCCCGCGGCGTGCGCGAGATGCGGATGATGGAGATGGAAGGCTGGAAGCCGCCGCACTCGGGCTGGAAGGCCCAGGACATCGTCGATCACGCCAAGGAGATCTTCTTCTCCGAGGAGCAGATCAAGATGGGGGCGCGGCGGTTTTAGAAGGCCGTCATCCCGGGGCACGCGAAGCGTGAGCCCGGGATCCATACTCCGGATCGTGGTTATGGATTCCGGGCTCGCGACTGCGTCGCGCCCCGGAATGACAGATTAGAGAAAGACGAGGACCGATGAAACTCACCGCCGACGCCAAGGGCACCTTCGCAATCGCGCCGACGCCGTTCCATGACGACGGCCGGATCGACGAGCGCTCGATCGATCGCCTGACCGATTTCTACGAGGAGGTCGGCTGCGACGGCGTCACCGTGCTGGGCATCCTCGGCGAGGCCCCCAAACTCGATGCCGCCGAGGCCGAGCAGGTAGCGGTGCGCTACGTCAAGCGTGCCAAGAAGATGCAGGTGATCGTCGGCGTCTCCGCGCCGGGCTTTGCCACCATGCGCTCGCTGGCCAAGGCCTCGATGGATGCGGGCGCGGCCGGCGTCATGATCGCGCCGCCGCCCTCGCTTCGCACCGACGACCAGATCATCGGCTATTTCAAGCAGGCGGCGGAAGCCATCGGCCCTGATGTGCCCTGGGTGCTGCAGGACTATCCGCTGACCTTGCAGGTCGTGTTCACCCCCGCCGTGATCCGCAAGATCGTCATGGACAATCCGAATTGCGTGATGCTCAAGCACGAGGACTGGCCGGGCCTGGAGAAGATCTCGACACTACGCGGCTTCCAGAAGGACGGCTCGCTCCGTCCGCTCTCGATCCTCTGCGGCAATGGCGGCACCTTCCTGGACTTCGAGATGGAGCGCGGCGCCGACGGCGCCATGACCGGCTATGCCTTCCCGGAGCTCCTGATCGACGTCGTGAACCTCTCCAAGGCCGGCAAGCGCGACGCGGCACATGACATCTTCGACGCGCATCTGCCGCTGATCCGCTACGAGCAACAGCCCGGCGTCGGCCTCACCGTGCGCAAATACGTGCTGCAGAAGCGTGGTATCATCGCTTCCAGCGCGCAGCGCAAGCCCGGTGCGACAATGACGGCGACGGCGAAGGCCGAGGTCGACTATCTCTTGTCGCGGGTCGCCCGTTTCGACAAGCGCGCCAATCTCGGCCCGCAATCCAGCGCCGCAGGCTAGTTGCATGGCCGAGACATCAGCATCACGCCCGGCCTCGACGATCCTCCTGCTGCGCGACGGCACTAAGGAAATCGAAGTCTTCATGATGGTCCGCCATCATCAGATCGAGTTCAACTCGGGCGCGCTGGTGTTTCCCGGTGGCAGCGTCGATGCCGGCGACAACGAGATCGTCGCCCGCGCCGACCTCTATTCGGGCGGCGAAAGCCTCAGCGAAGCGGACCGCGGCTTCCGGATCGCCGCGATCCGCGAGACCTTCGAGGAGAGCGGGATCCTGCTGGCGCGGTCGAAGGACACGGGTACGCCAATCGATGCCGGGCGAGCAGGGGAGATCGCCGACAAGCATCGCGTTGCGCTGAACGAGCACAAGATCAGCTTCCTCAGCATTCTCGCCGACAACAATCTCCAGCTCGCGCTCGACACGCTCGTGCCCTATGCGCACTGGATCACGCCCGAGGGCATGCCGAAGCGGTTCGACACCTGGTTCTTCCTGGCCGCGGCACCGCCCGACCAGCTCGGTGCCCATGACGGACGGGAATCCACCGATTCGATCTGGGTGTCGCCGCGCGAGGCGGTGGAGGGCGGGGAGAGCGGCCGTTTCAAGCTGCCGTTCCCGACCACACGCAACCTGATCCGGCTCGCCAAGCAGGGAAGCGTGAGCGCGGCGCTGGAGCACGCCCGCGGCCTCTCGATCGTTACGGTGATGCCGGTGATGACCAAAACCGAAACCGGCCGTCAGCTCCGCATCCCCAGCGAGGCCGGCTATGACGGCGAGGTGTTCGAGGTCGGGGCCGTCGGCTAGTACACTTCGACACGCAACGAAGTATCGACGAATCCCGGGCCGCAGGGGCAGCCATCGTCAAACTGTCGTAAAGCTGAAGCGGGCGCCAAGTCCCGATATTAACGATATTCCGCGTCCCGAGGCATGTTCCCCCCGGGCAGCATTACGTCGTATATTGGACCTCCAGCAGTCCGGTCCTCAAACCACCAATGTCCGCCGAATTGAAGCCGTCCCCTGAGAAAAGGCGAACTTTCTCGCTCTCCATCGGCCAGCTCACCTTCGGTAGCTTCCTGTTGGTGCTGGCGGTGATCATTGTCACCTCGACTGCGAGCGTGATTGCGATCCGGCACATCGATTCGACCTTCGCCGAGCTGCAGCGGCTGCAGAGCGTCGGTGACCTCGCCGAGGACATCGATCGCCGCATGAACGAACTGCGTCTTGCCGCGCGCGACTTCGTCACAGATCCCGGTGCCGGCATCCAATTCCAGCAGGTCGGCGAGGCGGCCTCGACGCTCAGCGACATCCTGAAGAAGACCCGCATCGAGCTCGCGCCCGAGCAGCAGGACATGCTCGACGGGGTCACCGAGCGGCTCGCAACCTATCGCTCCGGCCTCGAGCGGATCTCCACGCTGATCGACCGCCGCGCCCAGCTGCTCGCCGGACTGCCGCCGCTGCGCGAACAATTCGACGCAGCGGTTGAAGGCACCGCGGACCGCGAGCTGGCGTCCCGCCTGTCCGAGGCACAGGGCCGGATCGCGATCGGGCTGCTCGCGCGCAACCCGTCCGCAGCCGAGCAGGCTGCACAGGGAATGCGGGGGCTCGATATTGCCGATGCCAAGCTGAAGTCGGCGGTGAACGACTATGCCGAGGCGATCATGGCCGTCGCCGTCCGCGAGCGGCAGATCGCCGACATCGATCGCGAGGTGCTGGGAACCGAAGGACGGCTGATCGGCCGCGTCACCGAATTGCTGCGCGAGGTCAGCTCCCGACGCGGTCACGTGCTGTCGCGCGACTTCGCCCGGACACTGACCGAGGCGCGATGGCAGAGCATCGTGCTCGGCACGGTCGGCGTGCTGATCGGCATCGGCGCTGCCTGGTTCGTGGTGCGCAGGACGGTGCGTCCGCTCGCCCAGATCGCGCGATCCATTCGCGCGCTCGCCGCCGGCCGGAAAGACGTCTCAATTCCGTCCGCCGACCTTGGCAACGAGATCGGCGACATTGCGCGGGCGGCCGAAGTGTTTCGCCGCGCGCTGGAGGAGGCCGACACCGCGCGCGAGGCGGCGGTGCGCGCGCTCACCGAGCAGCGGCTCGCCGAGGAGAGCTATCGAAAACTGTTCGAAGGCTCCATCGACGGCATCTACGTGACGACCCCGGCCGGTGACCTCCTCAACGCCAATCCCGCGCTGGCGCGCATGATGGGCTACGACAGCCCGCAGCAGCTGATCGACAGCATCAGCGACATCGCCCACACGATCTACGTCCACCCCGAGGCGCGCGCCGAATACCAGCGGCTGATGGCGCGCGACGGCATGGTGCGCGAGTTCGAGTATCAGGTGCGCCAGCGCAGCGGCGACATCCTCTGGCTCTCCGACAGCGCCACGGGCGTGCGAGACGAAGCGGGCAACATCATCCGCTACGAGGGCACGCTGCGCGACATCACCGACCAGAAGCGGGCGGAGGAAGCCATCGCCGAAGGCCGGCGCCTGCTCCAGCAGGTCATCGACACCGTGCCGGCGGTGATCAACGTCAAGGATCGCAATCTGCGCTACGTGCTGATGAACCGCTACATGGCCGGCATCTTCGGCATCGAGCCCGGCGAGGCGCTCGGCCGCACCACGGCCGACCTGATGTCGCGCTACGGCGCATCCAAGTCCGACGAGAGCGACAAGCGGGTGCTCAAGCTTCGAAAAGGTCTCGGTTTCTACGAGGAGGAGTATCAGGACGCCTCCGGCAACATGCGGCAATGGCTGGTCAACAAGTTGCCGCTGCTCGACGCCGAGGGCGAGATCGAGCGGATCGTGACCGTTGCGCTCGATATCGGCGAGCGCAAGCGCGGCGAGCAGGAGATGCGCAAGGCCAAGGAAGCCGCCGAAACCGCGCTGCGCAATCTCCGCGAGACCCAGGCCTCCCTGATCGAGGCCGAGAAGCTGGCCGCGCTCGGGCGCCTCGTCGCCGGCGTCGCCCACGAGGTCAACAATCCCGTCGGCATCAGTCTCACCGTCGCCTCCGCGCTGGAGCGCAAGACCGCCATGTTCACCGCCGAAGTCGAGCGCGGCGAGCTGCGCCGCTCCACGCTCAACGACTTCCTCAGCACCAGCCGCGATGCGTCCTCGCAGCTCGTCTCCAATCTCAACCGCGCCGCCGAGCTGATCCAGTCGTTCAAGCAGGTCGCCGCCGACCGCAATTATTCGGATCAGCGTACTTTCGATCTCGGTGACCTCACCGAGCAGGTGGTGATGAGCCTGCGGCCGGGCCTGCGTAAGCACAATCTGACGCTCAACGTCGAGTGTCAGCCGGACCTGACCATGAACAGCTATCCCGGCCCGTACGGCCAGGTGCTGACCAATCTGTTTCTGAACTCGGTGGCGCACGCCTTCCCGGACGGCCGGCCCGGGACGATCGAGATCCAGGTGCGCGAGTCCGGCAAGGACAACGTCGAGATCATCTTCTCCGACAATGGCTGCGGCATGTCGCTCGACGTCCGTCGCCGCGCCTTCGATCCGTTTTTCACCACGCGGCGCGACCAAGGCGGCACCGGCCTCGGGCTGCACATCGTCTACAGCATCGTCACCAACCGGCTCGGTGGCCGGCTCGATCTCGATTCCGAACCGGGTGGCGGTACGCGCATCCAGATGATCCTGCCGCGTGTGGCGCCGCTCGAACAGGCCGCGGAATAGCTAATCGACGTCTGCAAGCTTGTGCAGCGTCGCGCCGAAGATCTGGCTGGCCTTGCCGACCAGCGCGGTGCCGGTCATCTGTCCGCGCGTGTCCGTGAACGTGCCGGTGACGCCGATGCCGACAGGGGCAGGGCCGCCGAACAGCGGATTGTCATCGCCTCGAGGCGAGGTGTGCCGTTGCACCAGCACCTCGCCCTTGAAGCTGTTGTTGTCCTTCACCGTGTAGCTGCCGGTGTAATACAGGTAGGCATCGCCGCCGAGAATCTTGCCGTCGCGGAAGAGAATCACGCCGCTGCCCTTGCCGACTCGACCATCGAGCAGGGTGACGTGAATTGAATAGAGGCCGTTTTTCATAACGTCCCGTAGGCCGGCCGCCATCGCCCAATGGCGCAACCGGTCCCGCTTTTATGCCAAAGCCCATCCCTGCGCGCAACGAGGCAGTTTGCCGGCCGGTCGCGGCGGCTGCGAGCCGTCGTTGTTCCGGTTTGTCCATGACACCGTCGTGACGCTCTGATGGTGAGGCGAGGCCCGACGTTGCGAATCAGAGTTGGCCCGCGAAATGCATAACCATTGTTGCACTGGCCGCGGGGTGCTGGAGCAAGACGAACGTGACCAACTGGATCGATTCCGGCGGCGATGAGCCGCGTCTGTACGGTGCGCGTCCCACGAATTGCAAAAGCGAACAACGGCGGATTGGCGATGCGATACGCCGGGCAAACCTCACGAGGCTGGCGCCCGCGTTGGCTTTGATCGCGCTCGCAGCCCCCTCGGGGCACGCGCGCGACCGCGGGCAGTTCGCCAACACCAATCCCGAATTGAAGGCTTGGTTCGACAGTCTGCGCAGCGGCGAGGGGCCCTGCTGTTCCGATGCCGACGGTTCGGCGCTCTCGGACTCCGACTGGGACAGCAAGGACGGGCATTATCGCGTCCGCGTCCCGCGCTATGGCTATGCGCTCGATGGCCAGCAGCAGGAGCTCGTCTGGGTCGACGTGCCCGCGGAGGCCGTGATCTCGGAGCCGAACCGGGTGGGACGCACCATGGTCTGGCCGATCTACGGCTACATGGGTGTCACCATCCGCTGCTTTATGCCCGGTAGCATGACTTAGCCTTCGGGCGTGACGTCGTCGCCGGCTCGGTGCCTGGACGGCGGGGCGCCCCGTCGCGTCAGGTATATTTCTTGTCGCGCTCGAGCAGCTCGATCGAGATGCCTTCGGGCCCGCGGATGAAGCAGATGCGTACGCCGGGACGAATGGTCGTCGGCTCGCGCGTGAACGTGACACCCTTGGCCTTGATCTCGGCGGCGACCGCGTCGATGTCCTTCACCGTCGAGCCGAAATGGTCGAGGCCCTGATGCGGGTGCGGAGGTGGCGGGCTGACGGCGCTGTCGCCCTCGAGTGGCGCGATGAAGATCCTGGCTCCGCCGAGGTTCACGTCGATTCGTCCCGGCGCGCGCACGATCTCGCCACCAAGGATGTCCTGCAGCCAGGCCGCGGTGGCCTCCGGATCGGGGCTGCGCAGATGGACGTGATCCCAAGCGACGGCGAACGGCATTTCATAATCTCCCAACGGGTCTTTTCGATGCTATGGCGCATGCTAGCAGTATCGCCGGTGGCCACCACCGCCGTTGCCGACTCGCATGACGTTGGGGGAACCTTAGTTCGTCGCCCGAATTAAGGTAAGCTGTGACTAAATCCATCTTCGATGGTGCTGCGGTCGCGATCGGTGTGCAACCATGAATGCGAGGCTCGACCGACTCGGATTGGGGCGCTTGGCCGGCACCGGCGAACGACTGGCGCGGGCGGTGACGATTGCGAGCGTCTCATTTGGCCGAAGCCTTCTATGGCTGCTGGCGGCAATCATCGTCGGTTGCGGCATTTGGATGCTGCTACCTCTCTCCAAGGGCAACAGTGCTGAGCCGGTGAGGCCTGAGCTGGCGGCTGTTGAAGCGCCTCCCTCCGGCGATGCGTCCAAAGTAGCCTCGCCAGTGTCCGAAGCTCAGGTGCCGGCGACAGCAGAACTTGGTCGTCTCAGGATTTCATCACAGACCTGGCGTCGCGGCGGCCTCGGCTCCAAAGCCCTGGTGACGTTCACGCTGCGAAACGACAACGACTATGCCGTAAAGGATGTCGAGATCGTCTGCGCCTTCACGCGGCGCGATGGAAGTCATCTGACCGACCGCAGCCGCGTGCTGGCGGATCCGGTCAGCATGAAGAGCCGCAAGACCTTTGTGCGTATCCCGATCGGCTTCGTTAACGTGAATGCCGATCAGGCAAAATGTTCCCCGGTTGCAGCACGCCGTGCTTGAAGGCGACTTGTCCCGGTAGCTGAAAAGTTACCTTCTGCGGTCCTTGGCCGAAAACTATGCATCACCATTTGAACCGAACGGCTGGGCCAGGAACCAATTGGAAGATCGCCTGTTGAGGCGAGCAGAGCCCACGCGGGGATGCGGGGGGCGGAGCGCGGCCAATGCCCATCTTTAGGTATTTCATCTTTGTCGGTGGAGCTTTGCTCACACTGCTGTTCGCGGCGGATTTCGTTTTCCCGGCGACGCCCGTAGCGCAGGCCGTCGCGACCGCAAGCAACGACCAGCCGCTGATCCGAATCCGGTCCGACCGCCATCTGCCTGAGCGCGTCGTCCTCGACACCAGCCAGCCGACGATTGTCGCACCCGCGGTTCAGACTGCCGCAGTTGCGGCTCCCCAGCCACCGGTACAGGAGAGCCTGTCGCCGGCTTTGGCCGAGATGTCTGCCAAGACGCGGGTGCGCGAGACCTTCGCCCAGTTCACGCCAGAGCCGAGGGCCGGGACCGCCGCAGCGAGGAAGTCCGACGCGGGCCAGCCCCAGACGTTCCAGGCCCAAGCGTCTCCTGTCCAGGCTCAGCCCAAGCGTAAGATCGTCAGGACGCAACCGGCGCATCAGCCGGGCCGCCCCATGATGCTGGTCGCTCAGCAGCCGCATTTCGGCCTCTTCAACACGACCTGGTAACAGCGCCTTCGGCTGCCTCGATCGAGGTGGGAAGGGCTTTTTATTGGCCGGCCTCTCTGCTAATTCGAACCAATCCGACCGCCGTCGGGTGTACTGGCTCCTCGCCAGTGCCGGCCGGCGGATCTCGGTGGCCCGCTACTCGGGCCAGGGCGCTCGTAGCTCAGCTGGATAGAGCATCGGATTTCGATTCCGAGGGTCGGAGGTTCGAATCCTTCCGAGCGCGCCAGTCCTCTTTGTTCCATATATGTTCTAAAGCGGCGAGGATGCCGGGTCACCGCCGCGAGGGCCTGCGGCGTCCATCAGCCTGCCGGGACACCGCTTTGCCGGCCGCGTGCCAGCGTGTCGGAGGGCGCCTCGTGGAAGATCGCGCGGTAGGCTGCGGCAAATTCGCCGAGATGATGGAAGCCTTGGGCACGTGCGCAGGTGGCCACGGTGACGCCACCCTTGAGGAGGCGGGCGCGGGTCGCCCACAGCCTCTTCAGGCGAATGTACTGGTGCAGGCTCATGCCCCGCACCTTGCTGACGGCGCCGCCGAGCGTACGGATCGAGACGTCGAACTCGCGGGCGAGATCGGCTGTATAGATCGGCGCGGTCGGATAGGTAGCGACGTAGTCGTCGATGCGCTGCACGAGCTTGATCGCCCGCTCGCTGTGGACCGAGGTGCTCCGATCCGACGTCGAATCGATTCGAAACAAATCGTCGAGCGCGAGCAGCAGGCCTTCCTGCAGATGGGCCGCAACCTCGGTCGTCTCGAACAGGTCTGGCTGCACTGACGCGGTGCGCAGGATGTCGAGCAGGAGCTGTCGGGTGTGGAGCAGGGCGGGCCGGTTCGCGACATGGGCGCGCAAATGGTCGGCGCGGTCGAACCAGCCCCGGTCTCTCAGCTCGGGGGAGAAGATGATCATGGCGTGATGATTGGTCCGGGGCTCGACGAAATGGCACTCATCGTTGCCGTGGAGGGCAGCGAAGAAGCGGGCGTCGAGATCCACACCTTTGAAGTTGACCTGAAGATCGTCGCTCATCGACAGGATCACCATCCCGCTCGACATGCGATAAGCGGTATCTAGGATCCGCGCGAACGATCTCATCACGATGATGCGGCACGCCGGCAGGGAGACGATGGCTCGGGCCGCCGCGAAGTTCGGGATGTCGAGCGGAATGCTCCTCGCATCCTCCATCGTCTCAATCGGCCGAAACGCATCGACATCGGAGAAGCCGATCAGTTGAAGGGCAGAGGAGGGAGCGAGGTCGTCGAACAACATGATTCTGGCCGGCCGCTGAAATGAGACAATCAAAGGAACATCGCTGCATCATCAATGGCGAAGCATCGAGTTTCAGTAAACCGAATTTCAGGGCCGTAGTATTGCGGACATCATGCCATGAGGTACGTTGGCTCATCGCCGTTCCTCAACGCTCTGCACCTTCATGTTGACAGCACCGAAACACGATCGGTTAAATCGTCATAAGTGACCTTTTCGGCTGATCTCATCTTTGATCTAGATCAAACATGAACGGCTTGGGGCCAGTGATCCACTGCGCAAGACATGATCTCGCAAAAGCGAAGGGGCCCGAAGGCCCCTTCAAACGTCACCAGCGGCGATAGCCGTAGTACCCATAATGGCGCGGCCCGTAATAGCGCGGCGGCCCATAGTACCGCGGGCCGTAATAATATGGCCGCGGCCTGTAGTAGTAGCCATAATAGTTCGGCCGCCACCAGCACCGTCCCCAGGCGTCGCAGACCATGCGGACCTGCTCGACGCCGGAGACCTGCGGTGTCGCAGGTGCAGGCGCGATGGGCATGGCGGATGCCGTCGACGATGCAACGAGGGCGCCGAACAGGAACGCGGCCAATCGGCCAGTCGTGAGGTTCATGATGTCTTCCTTCGCTTACGCGATGCAGGATATCGAGGTTGTTCTGATCAAATTGTGGCCGAACCGAAATGTAATACAGATGAACAGGCGAGCTGACCCTTACGTCACGGCTCGGCAGCGGGCCGTAGGCCGGGCAGGCCGTGTCGTGACTTGAGCTTGATCCTGCGCAATTCGCAAGTTTGCCTTGGCTCTTACTGTCGCCGTCATGGCAGCGGCGTGGTGCCTGCTGCCGGGCAAGGTGAGCTGAATGCGAGTCATTCCAGATCTGTCGATCTCGCCGGAGAAGGTGTTCTTCGTCATCTCGAAATCGCGCCGGTCCGACAGCGAAGCGGGAGGGGGTGGCGTCATCCTGGACTTCGGCGACGACGACATGAGCTACGGCCGCGGTGGGCGCGGCGAAAGCACCGACCGTGCCGAGCTCGCGGGCTTCATCCGCGCTCTCAATGTTGACGAGCAGATCGATCTCGTGGCGCTGACCTGGCTTGGCCGCGGCGACGGTGATCTCTCCGATTGGCGTCAACTGCGCGCCCAGGCCGCCCAGGCGCACAACCAGCGTACCGCCTCATACCTGATCGGTACGCCAATGCTCGCCGACTATCTGGAGGAGGCGATGACGCAATTCGGCAAGTCCTTCGAGGAATTCGAAGAACAGCTCTGATGCCGGATGCGGCGTCTGCAAGTGAAGGAGAAGTTGCGATGGACAAGATGAGAATGGACAAGGGTGACTGGCTGGTCGTGTGCGACGGGCGCAAGGCGCTCATTCTGGAAAACCTCGGCGACGAGATGTTTCCGAACCTCCACACCAGGGAGGTGCACGAGCAGCCCAATCCCGCGACCGCCGCTCAGGGGGCCGACGCGCCGGGCCGGTTGCATGGCGCGGTCGGCGGCGCACGCAGCTCGGTCGAGCAGACCGATTGGCACGACGAGGCCGAGCGCGACTTTCTGCGGAGCCTAGCCGGCCGGCTCGATGCCGCCGTCAGCTCCGGTGAGACGACGGCCCTGACCATGGTGGCCTCGCCACGTGCGCTCGGCATGATCCGCGCCGACTATTCGGACGGGCTGCGCAAGGCGCTTCAGGGGGAGGTCGGCAAGGACCTCGTCAAGCTGCCGGTCTACGAGATCGAGAAGCAATTGCTGCGGTCGGGCGCCGCCAAATAGAGGAGCCGCAGCGGCCGCGGCGCCTCAGTAGCAGGGGTGCCGCCGGCCGTCCTGACCAATATAAGCGGCCGCGCTGCGGTAGCAGTGGTTGGTCGCCGGGCCGTCATAGTAGGCGAAGGTGCCGGGGGTGATACCCGGGCCGTAATTGTGCAGGTAGCTGATCGGGTAGGGCAGCGGGCTCGCGTAGGAGCGGTGGTACCGGTGGCGGCCGTTCGCCTCCGCGAGGGCGGGGGCCAGGACCGCAGCCGTCAAGGCCGCAACCGCGGCGACACGCGTCAACTTGCTCATCTCGATTCTCCGGAACCCGCTCGAATGGGTCAGCCTGTTATAGCAATTTCGAGCGGCCAAGCATCGCTCCGGAGGCCAGAAATCAAGGCCAATCCCGCAGATTTCCGGGTGGGTGTGACAGAATTGCCGGACATGCGGCCAAAGCTGCCCATTTTTGGCCTTTTCGGGATGCTTAACGAATTCCCCACACAAGTATGACCAAAGACTATTCGGTTCAGAATTCTTCCGCCGGCCCGGGGGCATTTGCCGGCCCCTCGAGTCCGGTACATTCCTGAAGGCCTTCGCCGTCATCTCGCCATGCGCATCACGCTTCCGAGTCTGCTGTTGCTCTGCCTCGCCGCCGCCACGCCGGCGCGCGCCGAGCTGCACATCACGCGCGACCACGGCGGCTATGTCGAGGAGTACAAGGCCAAGTACAAGCGGGTGCGCGAAAAGGGCGAGCGGGTCATCATCGACGGCATCTGCAATTCGGCCTGCACGCTCGTGCTCGGCATCGTGCCGATGAACAAGATCTGCGTGACGCCGCGCGCGAGCCTCGGCTTCCACCAGGCCTATTACGACAAGGCGTTCACCTTCGGCATCAAGGTCACCAGCGCTGAGGGTACCTCCGATCTCATGTCCTACTACCCCGACACGGTGAAGGACTGGATTCGCCGCAATGGCGGGCTCACCACGGACATGAAGAAGATCAAGAACGGGGTCGAGCTCTGGAAGATCGTCAATCCCTGCCCGGACGAATGGTGAGCGGCTGAGACGGACCGCGATCCTCCGTCGCAGCGCAGCATATCGTCACCACGAAATTCGCATTGCCGCATGGCCGAGGGTCGGGCAATGAGGGCGGCAATGAATCATAATCAAGAAGCCCTGGCCGCCCGCGCCGCGCCGATCCTGTTCGTGCTGCTCTGGAGCACCGGATTCATCGGCACCAAATACGTCGTCAACAATGCCGATCCCTTGACCTATCTCGCCATCCGCATGGCGATCGTGGTCGGGCTGATGGCAATCATCGCGGGAATCGCCCGGCCGAAATGGCCTGATAGCGCCGGCATCGCGCACAGCGCCGTCGCCGGCATCCTCGTCCACGGCTTCTATCTCGGCGGCACCGCGATTGCGATCGCGCATTCGATTCCGGCCGGCCTGTCGGCGCTGATTCCAGGTCTGCAGCCGATCCTGACCTCGACCATCGCCAATCGCTGGCTCGGCGAACGGGTCACGCCGCTGCAATGGGCCGGGCTCGTGCTCGGCCTCGGGGGGGTGGTGCTGATCCTGCACAACCGTCCGATGACCGGCGAAGCCGGGCTCGGCTGGCTCGCCTCGGTGGTCTCGCTGGTCAGCATCACGCTCGGCACGCTCTATCAGCGCCGCTATTGCAATCACATCGACTGGCGCGCCGGCAATCTCGTGCAGTACGTGGCGGTCACCATCTTCTTCGCGGTCGGCGCCTTCCTGTTCGAGGATCGCGTGGTGCACTGGACACGGGAGTTTGTGCTTGCGCTCGCCTGGCTCGCGGTCGCGCTCTCGATCGGATCGATCGGGCTGTTGTACTGGCTGATCCGCCACGCCGCGGCGACCTCGGTCGCGAGCCTGTTCTATTTGGTTCCGGCCGTCACGGCCCTGATGGCCTATCTGCTGTTCGGAGAAAAGCTGGATGCGATTGCCATTGCTGGCATGGCGCTCTGCGCCGCGGCGGTCTTTGTGGTCAATTGGCGGTCCTGACGGCACGCAGTTCGGCTCGCCGGAAACGCGGAAGTGCTTCAACGCCGAGCAAGCGGCGAGGATAGATGCGGGCTGTCTCCGGGCGCGCCCGCACCCGGAGACGTCTTCCGGTGCGATCAGCGCTTGGCCTTCTTGGCCTTCTTCTTCGACTTGCCGGCTTTCTTGGTCGCCTTTTTCGCAGACTTTTTCGCGGCCTTCTTGGACGACTTCTTTGCGGCCTTCTTCGTCGTCTTCTTCGCAGCCTTCTTGGCTTTCTTCTTGGCCGCCTTCTTCGGCGCTACTTTCTTCGCGACCTTCTTGGCGGCTTTCTTCACCTGCTTGACTGCGGTGACTGCCGCGTCCTTGGTCGTTTCCACGGCAGTGGTGATCGTCTCCATCGCCTGTTCGGTGATCGGTTTCTCGTCGTCCATATCGTCCCCCACGGTTTGCATGGAGCGATGACGATAGCGGGTTTCGAAATCGTGTCAAAGCGACGCTCAACCTTTGCGGATCTTTGCGTAGGCGGCGAGCGCGCGTTCGCGTGCCCTGGCATGATCGACGATCGGCTGCGGATAGGTCTTGCCGATCGTGATGCCCGCGCTCGCAAGCTCGATCGGCGTTGCCTGCCAGGGCCGGTGGATCAGCTTGGCGGGCAGGGCCTTCAGCTCCGGAACCCAGCGTCGAACATAGGCTCCATCAGGATCGAACTTCTCGCCCTGAAGCTGCGGATTGAACACGCGGAAATAGGGCGCAGCGTCCGCGCCGCAGCCGGCGACCCATTGCCAGTTGGCAGGATTGCTGCCGGCGTCCGCGTCGACCAGCGTGTCCCAGAACCAGGCCTCCCCCTCGCGCCAGTCGATCAGGAGGTGCTTGACCAGGAAGGAGGCCACCACCATCCGCACCCGGTTGTGCATCACGCCGGTGTGCCAGAGCTCGCGCAGGCCGGCATCGACGATGGGGTATCCGGTGCGCCCGCGCTGCCAGGCGGTGAGCGCTTCTTTGTCGGGCTGCCAAGGGAAGGCATCGAAGTTCGTCTGCAGGTTTTCGGCGGCAAGGTTGGGGTGATCGTGGAGGAGGTGGCGGCAGAATTCGCGCCAGCCGAGCTCGCTCAACAATTTTTCGACGCCTTGCCCGCGTGCCGGATCTTCCGCCGCGGCAAACCGGGCGGCGTGCCAGACCTGACGGGGGCTGATCTCGCCGAAGCGCAGATGCGGCGACAGCCGTGAGGTCCCGTCTCGGTCCGGACGGTCACGATCGCCGGAATACGTTCGAACAATGTGCTTGAGGAAGTCGCGCAGGCGCAGATGGGCGGAGGCGGCACCGGGGCTCCATGCCTCGCGCAGGCCGCCCGCCCAATCGGGCGTGGTCGGCTCGAGCTTCCAGCTCTCCAGTCCATCGCTCGCGATGCTCGGTGCAGGGCGCAGCTGCTTCGGCGCGGGCAGGGGCTTTGGCGGGTCGCCGAGGGCCAGTACGCGGCGCCAGAACGGGGTGAACACGCGCAGGCCCCGGCCGTCCTTGGTGCGGATCGCCGCGGGCGGGACCAGCAAGTCGCCCGGAAAGCTTTGCGCGTGCATGCCGAGCTTCGCAAGGGCCGCTTGGAGCTGTCGCTCAACCGCCTGATGAGGCGCCTGCGCGATCTCGTTCCAGTAGACGGCGCGGGCACCGCTCTGTCGCACCACCTCAGGGATCACCTTGGCCGCCGGTCCTCTGCGCAGGACGAGCGAGCCGCCGCGCGCGGCGATCTCGGCTCCGAGCGCCCGCAGCGACTGCGCCAGCCACCAGCGTGCCGCGCCGCCCGGCGCTCGCCCCGCCGCCTCGTCCAGTACGTAGAGGCAAAGCACCGGCGCTCCGGACTTGGCGGCGGCGTGGAGGGCGGGGTGGTCGGACAGGCGGAGATCGTCGCGAAACCAGACGATGACGGGCGGGGTCAGGGAAGGCCTCGTTTACCAATTGGAAACCGTACGGCGTGCGGCGGTGGGAACCCGTCGTTAATGCGGCTGTAAGTCAATTGCACCAATATGCAGGAATTACGGGGGTCATTCCATCCATGTCCAATCTTCTAACGGCGAAGTTCCTGCCGCGGTTCAAGCTCGGCACCAAAGCGGTCCTGTGCGCGGTGCTGCTGATCGCAATGAACACGGCGCTCGTGGTCGGCGCCGGCTATTGGTCACTGACATCCGCCTTCACTGACCGCGCCCTGCGCGACATCGAGGTCAATCTGCGCACGCTGGGGCTGGCCTTTGCGGAGACCGTTCCCGAAGCCAAGATCACGATCCGAGACGGCGCGGTGGTCCGCGCCGAGATCCCCAAAATGCCCGACTTCAGGGATCACGCCATCGTCGACCGGGCGGTGTCCTATGTCGGCGGCAACGCGACCCTGTTCGTGTTCGACGCGGCAAGCGGGCAGTTCATCCGCCGCTCGACCAACGTGAAAAAGGAAAACGGCGACCGCGCCGTCGGGACCCAGCTGGCCGCCGATCATCCGGGGCAGGCCCCGCTGCGCCGTGGCGAGGCCTATAAGGGGCCGGCCACGCTGTTCGGCAAGACGTTCATGACCGCCTATTTCCCGATCGCCGATGGCACCGGCAAGGTCGCCGGCATTCTATATGTCGGCATCCCCATGGTGCAGTTCGAGGGCATGCTGTCCCAGGCGATGGAGAGCATGGCGGCCGCTGCCGGGCTTGCCGCGCTTCTGGTGCTGGTCCTGACCCTGCTGGTCGTCCGGCGCATCACCCGGCCCCTGACCTCGGTGACGCATTCGCTCACCGCGCTTGCCAACGGTCAGAGCGACGTCGCGATCGAATGCGAGGACCGTGCCGACGAGATCGGCGAAATCGCCCGCACGGTCGCGGTGTTCAAGAGCAACTCGCAGGAGCGGGCGCGCCTGCGCACTGAGCAGGCAGCGGCAACCGCTGCCGCAGCCGAGCAGCGCAAGGCCGAGCTGCGCAACTTCGTCGAGGGGTTCCGCGGCAGCGTCGGCGGCATTCTCGACAAAGTGCTGGCATCGTCCGGCGAGTTCGAGCGCGCCGCGCGACAACTCACCGACGCCGCGCGCTCCACGGCAGATCTGTCGGCGCAGTCGGCGGGAGCTTCCGAAAGCGCCTCCGAGCATGTGCGTTCGGCGGCGTCCGCTTCCGACGAGCTGTCTCAATCCATCTCCGAGATCACCCGCCGGGTGCAGGAATCGAACGAGATCTCCGCCGAGGCGGTGCGGCAGGCCGAAGCGACGGACCAGCGCATCGCGCAGCTCTCGGAGGCCGGCTCGCGCATCGGCGACGTCGTCAAGCTGATCACCTCGATCGCCGAGCAGACCAATCTGCTGGCGCTGAATGCGACCATCGAGGCTGCACGCGCGGGCGATGCCGGCCGCGGCTTCGCGGTGGTGGCTCAGGAGGTCAAGACGCTCGCCGGCCAGACCGCGAAGGCGACCGACGAGATCTCGAACCAGATCGAGAGCATGCAGCTTGCGACCGAGGAATCGGTCGCAGCCATCAAGGCGATCAGCCAGACCATCGAGCGCATCAGCGGCATCGCAGGCTCGATCTCGGCGGCGGTCGAGCAACAGAAAAGTGCGACGCACAACATCGTGGCCAGCGTGCGCGCCGCGGTGTCAGGCACGGCCGATGTCGCGGTCAATGTCCGTCACGCCGCCAAGGGCGCCAGCGAGACGGGCGAAACGTCGAGCCGCATGTTTGCTTCCGCCCAGGCGCTGTCGGGCGAGAGCCTGCATCTGAAGGCCGAGGTCGAGAGCTTCCTCGACCGCGTGCACGCGGCGTGATTCTGGGTCATCATCCCGGGATGGTCCGAAGGACCAGCCCCGGGATCTCGAGATCTCGGGTTCGATGCTGACGCATCGCCCCGGGATGACTTTTTGGGGCCGCTATCCGCGACCGCCAAAAGTCATCTGGGCTGCGGGACGATGCGGATGTAGGGCTTCGGCTCCTTCCAGCCCTGCGGATAGATCGTCTTGGCCTCGTCGTTGGAGACCGAGCCCGCGATGATGACGTCGTCGCCCTGCGACCAGTCGGCCGGGGTGGCGACGCGATGCTTGGCGGTGAGCTGGAGCGAGTCGATGACGCGCAGGATCTCCTGGAAGTTCCGGCCCGTCGTCATCGGATAGACCAGCACCAGCTTGATCTTCTTGTCCGGGCCGATGATGAAGACGTTGCGGACGGTTTGGTTGTCGGCCGGCGTGCGGGTGAGGGGATCGCCAGAGGTCGAGGCTGGCAGCATGCCGTAGAGCTTGGAGACGTTGAAATCGGTGTCGCCGATCATCGGGTAGTTCGGCGCGGCGCCTTGGGTCTCCATGATGTCTTCCGACCATTTGGCATGACGGTCGACCGGATCGACCGAGAGGCCCATCAGCTTGACCCCGCGCTTGTCGAATTCCGGCTTCAGCTTGGCGAGGGCGCCGAGTTCGGTGGTGCAAACCGGCGTGAAATCCTTCGGGTGTGAGAACAAGAGGGCCCAGCTGTTGCCGATCCAGTCGTGGAATTTGATCTTCCCTTCGGTGGTTTCGGCTTCGAAGTCAGGGGCGGTGGCGCCGATCGGAAGTGTCATGATCTTACCTCATCTCATTGAATCTAATCGAGAATTCGTCTCCGGCCGTCACATCCATTATAAGGGCTTCGCCGGCCTAAGTGAACGCCAACTGAACCGGCTCAAGTAAAATGTGAATTCCTTCTTTGAAGAGCCGATTTTCTAGCAACTTATTGTTACAGCGGCAGCTGCGGCGAAACAGCTCCACCCGGGGTCACACGGTCTCGCTCGCCCCGATAATGCCTTTTATGACTTTCATCACGCTCGCCCGGCGCGTTCTAGAACCAGATTGGTCCTGATAGCGACCAATTGGCAACCATCTAGAAAAGTCGCGATCCCCGTATCGAATCGTTAACCACCCCTTTACGCCGGCATGGAAATGCTGGTCGATCAGAAGAAGTCTGGAAGTGAACTATGTCCGCCGCTGCGCCTAAGCCCACCGAGCCGTCGTCCCTCGTGCCGTCCTGCCGCGATACTGCAGCTCATGCCCTTTCCGTCGTGCGGGACGGCGTGATCACGGGCGAAGGCCCGACCACCAAGGGACGGGTGCATTTCTCCCGCTCGCTCGACGCCGATGACACCGCCTGGTGCGTGCGCATCCTCACCGCCACCGCCGTCAACGACCAGCCGGTCAGCCGCGCCGAGGCCGAAGTTCTGTTCGAGATCAACGAGGCCGCGACGGAGCGCACCGATGGCGGCCGGTTCGACGACCTGCTTGCCAAGGCGGTCGCCCATTATGCCGCGAGCGCCTCGGGCCTGAAGGTGCCGCCGCGCAGCGTCGCGCTGTCGGCCGACACCGAGATCGAGAGCTGGGCGCCGTCCTATGCCTCCAAGGTCAACAGCGAGATGCTGGAGTGGATCGCCGGCCAGATGCGTGGCAAGCGCCAGAACAACCGTCGCCTGATGGCGATGGTGGCGACCTTCCTCGGCGCCACCGCACTGCCTCTGGCGGGCCAATTGCCGAACGTGTTCGACATCGGGATGTAAGGCAAATGGGCCGCGGTCGCGGCTCGCAGCGTCGTTCGGTTTCCTCCTGTCCCAGACGCGGCGCAGCGCGTAAGCGGTGCGGCGCAGAGCCGGGACCCAGGACGCCGCGCGGTTCGCTGTGACATGGGCCCCGGCTCTGCAGCGCATCGTCCAAGAGACGCCGCGCTGCGTCCCGGGCACGAGACCTGAGTTTCAGGCAAACAACTGTCCCAACAGCGTCATTGCGAGCGCAGCGAAGCAATCCAGAATCCCTCCGCGGATACATTTCTGGATTGCTTCGCTGCGCTCGCAATGACGGAGTGTGTGGTGGGCAGCGCCGTTCTTCAATTCGCATTTCGCTCGCGGACACGCTTCCGCATCCTCGCGGCGCATTTCGCCCGAGCTTTGCCTTGTCGTCCCACCCTC
>NZ_JBPZPT010000005.1:0-444858 GCF_056156565.1 Bradyrhizobium sp. JHI2711 | reverse complement strand
AATTGAAAGAGGGCGCAGGGAAGACCGGGTGCCGGCCGGGCACCCACGGTCCACTGTGCGAAAGGTGGCAACGAAGAATTTGCACAGCGGCATACAGGTGAAGCCAAACATCCGGCCTTCCCTGCGCAGTGGCTTTACGGCTTATGTCGTGCTCTCCCCGGGGAGCGATGCACTATTGCCCCCGTCGCCTTGCGGATGGCTGACGCGTGGGCCCGGTTGGGCCGCTCACATCACCACAAGACTTGGCGCACAGACCCCGGGCGCCAGGACCACACGATTTTGCCGTACGCCGATGACACCGGTCGTATGCGCGAGGTCTTTGCTCACGGCTCTCCGCCCTGCAAACCCTTTCGCGCCAACGCCATCAGCGTCCACCGCCCCCCGGCCCGCGTTCGTGACGATCGCGATACGCCCCTCTTCCTTGGGCCGGGTTGCGCGACACATACGCGATTTCCGAATTTCGGTAAAGCGGAATATTTTCGTCCGCGTGCGTTGACCTAGCGCTCGCGTGTTTTGCCCGTCGGGCAACGCAAGGGATGGTGGCCTACCCCGCTAATCCTCGCTGGAGGCCGCCGAGCGGTTGCGCAAATAGGCCTGGGACAGCAGGAAGAACAACGCGCGTTCGCCCTGATATTTGGCGGACGGGCGCGTGCGCTCGAAGCCGTCGGCAAATATCTTGCCGGACTGGTCGCACACCTGCCACCGCCAGCCGAACCGCTTGCGCCTGGTGAGGATCACTTCGAACATGTCGACAAGCCTGGTCCCCTGCTCCATGCCGGTCCTGCAAGGCATGAGCCTGCTCCGGCTTCCCCCGTTGGACGGACGCCAGACATATAGCGCAGCAGGATGGAAAGCGAATAAAATTGATTATCGGAAATACGTACCGTCCACGATCGTAAGCAAGACGCGCTGCTGCTGGAATAAGCCGATGCCGCCGGTGTTTGCTGGCCCCTGCACGTAATGATGACGCTACCAGTGTTCACAACAGAACACAGAGAGGGGTCCGAGGTTACCTGGCAGAAACCCACTGACGGTGACGGTAACAGAAGATGCACATCCGTGCGCGCGATGAGAATCGTCGTGCCGGAGCCTCTCGCCGCCGGCTGCCCTTAGCGCGCGATGACCTCGACTTCGCCGTCGACGCCGTTGACGACGTTGAATCCGCGCTCGTAGACCTTGCCCTCGTTCTTGGCGATGGCGCGGTACTCGCCTTCGGACAGCACGACGCGCGGGAACGCGCCGATCGATTCCTTGATGACGTCGCCGCCGGGGGTCAGCACCGACCAGGCGGTGTTGGCGAGCGCCTCGCCGCCCCTGTCGCTGACCAGCTTGAGCGTGATGACGGCGGCGCGGTGGGTGATGGTGACGTCGGTGAGCTTGCCGGCCTGGACGCGGATGTCCGAGCGCACCACCGAATTGGCATCGCCGTAGTTGGAGACGATGTAATAGGTGCCCTCCGGGATCAGCACGACGTCGCCGGCGGCGACGTTCGGCACCAGGGAAGCGCGCTCGCCGGATTCGAACTGGCTGCCCTTGTAGATCGCGAATGAGATCTGGTTCTGCGGAATGCGGCTGGTGCCGACGCGGCCCTCGATGCGCAGGCCGCCGGCCGGCAGCACGAAGGATTCGCGATTGGTCTCGGACTTCAGGCTGACGGTGCGCACCGCGCTGACGAGGCCGAAGGCGACGTGGACGACATAATTGCCGGGCGGCAGCACGATGTTCGGCGTCCCGCTGCGGTCCTCGCGGATCAGCTTGAAGGTGCCGTTCTCGTCGGGCCGGTCGGCAAACACGCGCCAGACCAGGCCGCTGGTGATCGGGGCCGAGTCCTTGCCGTATTTCGCCGTCAGCGACAGCACGCCCTGTCCGGGCACGGCCGCATTCAGCGGGGCGGCGGGCGGCACGGTCGAGACCGCGGGCGGTGGCATGCTCGGGGTCGCCGGCTGCATCAGGGTCGGCGGCAGGCTTGGCGGTCCCGCGCCCAGCCCGGAGGGCGGCGCCAGGCTGACAGCGTTGCCTGGGTCGGGCACCGGGGCAGGCGGTACCGGCGGCGGACGATCCGAGAAAAGCTGCGCCTGGGCGGAATTTTGGCCGGACGTAAACAGGCATAGGGCAAGGATCAGCGCCGGCAGCAGCCTGCTGCTGCGCCGCCATCCGCCGATGCCGTCACCCCCGCGTGTCATGCTTCCTGCTTTTCACCGAAAACGCGGCAAATTCAAGCCTCTGAAACCCCAGGGAATACGGCCCTGGACCTTCGGTGGAACCGGCTTGACGGCTGCGTGATTAGTCCCGTGGCAACCGGCCCTCGCCATATTCCTGCCCCGTGCCCTTTCCAAAGCGGCATAAACCATGCTTCGCGCCTGATATGGCGAAGCGCAAGTGCGATGCCTAGTCTGACGATGCGGGCTGGCCCGGCGTAGGAGAGTTTCGGTGCTGGACAGATTGAAAGGCCGGGGCGCGAACGGCTCGAACGGCGAGAAAGTGGGCGAAAAAGTCGGCGAAAAAGTTGGCCTGGGCAGCATCCGCCGGCCGGTGATCGGCCTTGCCCTCGGCGGCGGCGCGGCGCGCGGCTTTGCCCATATCGGAATCCTGAGGACCCTGATTGCCAATGGAATCGTGCCCGATGTCGTGGTCGGCACGTCAATCGGCGCCGTGGTCGGCGGCCTCCACGCGGCCGGCCGGCTCGATACGTTCGAGGAATGGGGGCGCAGCCTGCAAGGGATGCGCAACATTCTCGGCTATCTCGATATCCGTCTCAACGGCTCCGGCCTGCTCGGTGGCGAGAAGCTCGCGACCCGGCTCGAGGAGGCGATCGGGCAGATCCTGATCGAGGACCTGCCCATCAAGTTCGCGAGCGTCGCGACCGAGGTTCGCACCGGCCACGAGATCTGGCTGACGCGCGGCCGCGTGGTCGATGCCATGCGCGCCTCATACGCCCTGCCCGGCATCTTCGCGCCCGTGCTGATCGGCGACCGCTGGCTGGTCGACGGCGCGCTGGTGAACCCGGTGCCGGTCTCGGCCGCCCGCGCGCTCGGCGCCGAAATCGTCATCGCCGCAAATCTTTCCAGCGACATCTTCACCCATTCCACGACGATCTATTCGCACGGCGCAGTGCCCGCCCCGGTCGTGCCGGTGGCCGAGGAGCCGACGGCGAAGCGGCGCTTCCCGCGCCTGTTCTCGCCCGAGAAGACGATGAAGCGCGAGTTCTTCGGCGGTAACGGCCGGCCCGGCATCTCCTCGGTGATGGTGGACGCCTTCAACATCATGCAGGACCGCATCACCCGCGCCCGTCTCGCCGGCGATCCGCCCGACATGCTGATCACGCCGCGGGTCGGTCAGTTCGGCTGGTTCGACTTCCACCGCTCCGAAGACCTGATCGCACATGGCACGCGCGCTGCGGAGCGTGCACTGGAGTCCATCCAGGAGGCGATCCACGTGCTGGCGCCGGCGCCAGCGGGCATCGCGCCGAAAGCGGACGAGCCGAAAGCGGGAGACTTGGCCTGATCAGGCTGTCTTGATGTAGTCGCGCAGGGCTTCCTGCTCGCTCTCGTATTCCTGGACGCGGCGCTTGACGATGTCGCCGATCGAGATCAGGCCGACCACCTTGCCGTTGTCAATCACGGGCAGATGACGGAACTTGCCGGTCGTCATCATCTCCATGAGCTCGGCGACGGTGTCGGTCTCCTTGCAGGTCACGACCTTGCGGGTCATCACCTCCGAGACGGGCGCCTCCAGCACGCCGGCGCCGCGCTCGCCGAGCACGCGTACAATGTCGCGCTCCGACAGGATGCCCTCGAGCCGGCTCTGGCTCATCACCAGCACCGCGCCGATCTTCTTCTCGCCGAGCAGCTTGATCGCGTCCGCCAGCTTGGCGTCGGGCTCGACGCTCATGATCTGGTGGCCCTTGGTGTTCAGAATGGAACGTACCGTCATCGTCGCCTCCCTGAATCCGAGCCGTCCGCCTTTGGCGGTTCGGACTTGTTCGCGAGTCTTCAACTAACAGTTACAGCGCCGGTTTCACGCTCGTGCGCTTTGCGAAGCATCGCCGCTAAGGACGTGTCTCTTCGGAACATTCTTCGCGGGAATGATGGATGAATTCGGGCCGCGTCGCAAGCGCCGCTTCAGATACGGTCTGAAACGTCCCGTGATGACGCATCCGCAGCATCGCTTCGCACGCGCGGCACGGGATCGAACAGCGCGAACAACAACAGGCCGGCGAAGAAGCCGCCGATATGCGCCTGCCAGGCCACGCTCGTGGTTTCCGCATCGACCCCGATCGCGCCCACGCCGAAGATGATGTTGATGCCGAACCAAACGGCGAGGAAGCCGACCACCCGCCCGTCGCGTAGCGCGCGGGACAGCGGCAGCGCCGGAACTTTCGCGGCGGTATCGGCATCCGATCGGCTGAACGACAGGAAGCTGCCGCGGACGAAGGCAAAGCGGATTGCGGCCGCCATCGCGCCCGACACCGAGGCCGAGGCGCCGATCATCGGCGCCACCGCATGCTCATGGGTGATGAGATGGGCGAGCGCGCCGGCCGCCGCCGTCACGGCCAGGAAGACGAAGAACCTGACGGTGCCGAAACGCCGCGCCAACGCGCTGCCGAACGGCAAGAGCCACAGCACGTTGAAGCCGAGATGGGTGAGATTGGCGTGCAGCAGCGAATAGGTGACGAAGGTCCAGACCTTCGCCCCCGCCCCGCCCGGGATCTGCAGATTGAGCAGCGAGGAATCGTAGCGCTTCGGGATGAAGCCGAAGACGTCGATGGTCCAGTTCTCGAGCTCGGGCGGTAGCAGCACGTGCAGATGGATCACCGCCAGCAGCAGGATATAGGCGGTCAGCGCCGGAGGCAGCGTCAGGATCGGCTCGCGCGGAGCCTCCACGACGGCCGGCGGGCCCGGCTCAGGACCTTGCGGCGACGAATCTTGCGGGGAATCCAAGGCAGCTTCGCTTTCGGGCGACATCGGGGCGACAGACTTGGAGATAGGCGCCTTTGCCGTCCCTGCGCAAGTGCACAAAAGGAAAAGGCAGGGCCGAAGCCCTGCCTGTCCGTGTCGGTCTTCCGGTGGCCGGAGAGATAAGGCGTATCCCCACCCCTCCCCGCGGCCCGTGACCAAACTGTTTGACGCCCTGTACAGGCCCCGCCGAGAACCTGGAGAAAAGCGGCGAGGCTTGCGACCGCGGTCACCATAGCAGGCGCGCGGCCGGCACGAAGCGCATAGTTAATTTAACGTTAACGACGCAAAGGCCGGCCCAAGAAGCCTGAAAACGCGCCGGCGGCATGGACGCTGCAAATCCCCTCCTGCACAACAACAGAAGGGATCGCAGGTGCACTGAAGCGGGACAAGTCTGTCCCTTCGAGGTTGCACCCCGGGGCGAGCGTTCAGTCATGAAACATCCGTCGAGCCGCGCGTTCTTCGCGTATTGGGACAAGAAGCGCGGCACTGCACGGGCTCCTGACCGGGCCGACATCGACCCGGCCGCGGTCCGCGGCCTGCTCGGCGACATCTTCGTGCTGTCCTGCGAGCCGAACCTCGGCTTCCCGTTCCGCGTCGCCGGCACGCGCGTCTGCGCGCTCGCGGGAACCGACCTCAAGGACCGCAGCTTTGCGGCGCTGTTCACAGAAGCAAGCCGCAGCGAGATCGAGGAGATCACGACGATCGTCGCCGACGAGGCACTGGGCGCGATCGCCGGCGTCACCGCCGCGCGGGAGGACGGCAGCAAGGCGCATCTCGAGCTCCTGCTGCTGCCCTTCAACGCCCGCCCGCATACGCCGGTCAGCGTCACCGGCGTGCTCGCGCCGTTCGACGACGAATGCGGCACGTTGTCCGCCTTCACCCTCACTTCCTGGCGCTACCTGCACCAGCCGGAGAAACTCCTGCCGCGCGCCATCCGCAAATTGCAGATCGCGCGCGGGCTGATGGTGTATGAGGGGCTGCGATAGAGCCCCTGCAGACGTGCGGCGATCCTGCGATGGATCGCCGCGCGGCATGACCGTTTTTGCCGGATTTGCGTCATTCCTGACGTCGATGCGACCGGATAGCTTCCGCGCCGCGTGAGACGAGCGGGTGACATCATGATGAGCTGGCGCAATCTGGCGTGGACTGCCCTCGGCGGCATGACATTGCTGGCAGGGATCGGCGCGACCTGGCTGCTCCTGCTGCCAGCCGCGCCAGCCTCGGGACCCGCGCCTGCGATTTCCAGAGACGAAACCGAATCGACCCTGGCGGCGCTGAAACCGCCGAAACGCAAGCGCCCCTTGATCGCCATCGTCGGCATCAACGACATGAGCGAGACCACCGATTACTTGATGCCCTACGGCATTCTCGCCCGCGCCGACATTGCCGACGTCCTCACCTTGTCGACGCAGCCAGGGCCCGTCACGCTCTATCCCGCCCTCAAGGTGCAGCCGCATGCGACCATCGCCGAGTTCGATGCCGCGCACCCCGATGGCGCCGACTACGTCATCGTGCCGGCGATGAGCCGCGACGACGACGCAACGGTCTTGCACTGGATCAGGAGCCAAGCCGGCAAGGGCGCGATTGTGATCGGCGTGTGCGTCGGTGCCACGGTTGTTGCCAACACCGGGCTGCTCGACGGCAAGCGGGCCACGACGCATTGGTATTCCGTGGGCGATCTGAAGAAGCATTCGACGATCCGCTACGCGGCGGACCGCAGGCTGGTCGTCGACCAGGGCGTCGCGACGACCACTGGCATCACCGCATCCATGCCGACGGCCCTCACCTTGATCGAGGCGATCGCCGGCCGCGCCAAGGCCGAGGCGGTCGCCGGCGACATCGGCCTTGCGCGATGGGACGCACGCCACCGCAGCGACGCGTTCAGCTTCACACGCCCCTTCGCGCTGACGGCGATCGCAAACACGCTCGCATTCTGGAAGCGCGAGCAACTCGGCATCGCGTTGACGCCTGATGTCGACGAGGTCTCGCTCGCCCTGATCGCCGATGCGTGGTCGCGCACCTACCGCTCGCGCGCCCTCACCTTCGCCGCCACGGCAGAGGCGCGGACCAGCCGCAGCGGTCTTCGCATCCTGCCGGACCGCATTGCCGGGAGCTGGCCGGCGGAGCAGGCCGTGCCGGATTCCGGCGCCTCGCCGCCGGCGCGGGCGCTGGACGAAACGCTGCGCGCGATCGAGACGCGCTACGGAGCACGCACGGCCGACTTCGTGGCGATGCAGCTGGAATATCCGCGATAACGACCGCCAGGATCTTTCCCGCTGCGCGCATCGCCGCGGCGGAATAGATTGGAAGGACACCACGGAACGACGGATCGACATGAGCAAGCCGCATTGGCGTCCCGCGCGCGCCTCCGACCTTCCTGCGATCAGCGCGATTGCGGCACGCATCCATCCGGCGTTGCCCGAACGCGAAGAGGTGCTGGCGGAGAAGATCAGGCTTTGCCCGGAGGGCTGCGGCGTGCTCGATACGGACCAGGGGATCATCGGCTACGGACTGGCACATCCCTGGATGCGGTACCGAATTCCGCCGCTCGACGGCTTTCTGCAAGCATTGCCCGATCGCGCCGACTGTCTCTACATCCACGACGTCGCCGTATTGCCGGAGTTCCGCGGCGGCGGCGTGCGCGCTTATGTCGGTGATATCGAGAAGCTGGCGCGCGCATCACGCATCAGAACGCTCGCGCTGGTCTCGGTCTACGGCACGCCGCCGCTATGGGAACGCGTCGGCTTTCGGACCGTGACGGCGGACGCCGAGTTGCACGCAAAGCTCGCATCCTACGGCGACGGCGCGACCTACATGCTGCGCGACCTCGCCGCGACGTAATGCCCGTCCCCGGGCAAATTGATCGGATTGCTTCGCAGGACGCCGTCAGGCTGCTTCTTCACGCCGCCCCCGCGCGGAACGACTGCCTACCCCCGGACTTCCCGTTTCGTAGACCCACGCCTCCTTGGCAAACCACTCGTGCGTTGCCGCACACATCTCGCAATAGGTGCGAGAGAAGAACACTGCACTGCACCGAAATCGTTCGCGGTCCATCTCGATGCCGGTCGAAATGGCTCGGCCCGTTTCCGGGCACTTGATCATCACCATACCCATCTGATTTCCTCCAGCTCGGCATCCCTTCACGGAAAGGCGTCGCCGCCATCAGCCGGACGGCGTCTCTTCTGGCGAAGACGCTCGTCCGCCGATTCACGCGGCCGATAGCCTCGATTCAAGCTGCCCTGTGCAGAACCCGGTTGAAGCTCTTCTTGATCGGCTCGGCTGTCTCGGTCGCAACCTTCTGGGCAAGGTCCCAAAGCTCCCGGTTATGCCCGGAAGCCATTTCAAAGGTCCTGCGGGTGTGGGTGGTGGAGAGGTTCACGACATCCGCAAACGACCTCGCATCGGCCAGTTGGGACAGGAATTCCAGGGTGGAGCTGGTATTGATTTTCGATATTTCGATGACCTTGGTGCCGTAGTCGGCGGCACGCGTGGCATTGGTCGCACAGGCTTCGCGGAAAGCGTCGGTGATCTCCTCGGAAGCCGCCTTCATCTGCTCGAGATTTGCCTTGGCCCGCGCGGCGCCCTGCTCGGCAAGATCACCGAAGATCTCCTGGATATTGAAAAACGGCACGTCGAACTTGAGCCTTGCACCACCATTCCCTCCCGCGGGAGTGGCATTCGTCTCGGCTTTCACATTGGCATCATGCATCGTCATTCCATCCTTTCACGCGAAACCAGATGTTGGATTGAAGACTCTCAGAAGCTCCCGGGTGCGGGCCGCACCGGGAAACCAGTGCCCCTACTCTCAAAATGGAGGGATGCTGCTGATGAGCTGCTCTCGCCCCCTGCCGATGCCAACTATGACCAACCAGGATCGGACCTTCAGTTCGCTTTCAGACTCTCGACTTGATTAAATTCGATTCAAGCGACGCCTCGCCGCAGGCGCCGCTCTTGCCGCTTTGAGTTTGCCGAAAAGGATTCTGCCAACTCGAGAAGGCGCGGGCTCGCAGGCGCGTCCGGATGGCACCATGTTACTGATTGATTGCGCCATAGCGCACCGCGCGAGCCTTCGGCGGCGTTAGTCTGGCCGGGGCCGGAAAGCGGCAGATCAGCCCCGACGCTTCTTCTTCGCATTTTTCTCGGGCGCGCCCTTCGCAGGCCACGGCGTGACCGAAGGCTCTGCATGGCCGGGCTTGTTCTTGTGCTTCTTTTTCTTTGCGAAAGAACGCGCATCACCGAATTTCGACGCGCGCTCGCCCTGAGGCTTGCTGCGCGACTTGAATCCACTCGCCTCGCGCGGGCGATCCTCGCGCCGTTCATGATGAGCGCCGGCCTCGCGCTGCGGCGCGCGGGAGCGCTCCTGAGGAGCGTCTTGCCGGTGCGGCGCATCCGTCATCGGCTCGATCCGGATGCTGTCTTCCTTGTCGGGACGCTTGATCTTCGCCGCAAAGGATTCGGCGACCCGCTGGGAGATCTCGAACTCGGTGGTGGTGTCCATGATCCTGATGGCGCCGATGTCGCGCTTGTCGATGCCGCCGCGGCGACAGATCATCGGCAGCAGCCAGCGCGCTTCCGCGTTCTTGCGGCGCCCGATGGCGGCGCGGAACCAGACGCTGCCCTCCGCTATGGCGTGCTTCGAGGATTTCCCAGCCTTCGATCGCGGCTTGGCGCGGTCATCGCCCTCTCCGGATCTATCACGCCCGCGCTCCGGCTTGCCGCTTCGTTCGCCGGGATCGATGAGGTCCTCGGGCGACGGCAGCCGCGCGCGATAAAGCCGCGCCAGCGCGGCGGCGATGTCCTCCGCCGAGCGCTCCGCCAAGAGCGCCTGCGCCAGGGCCAGATCGTCGGGAGTGGTCTCCTCCGTGAACAGCACGTCCTTCATGCGTGCGTGATCGAGCTTGCGGATGTCATCCGCCTGCGGCGCCGTGCCCCAGGCCGCGTCGATCCCAGAGAGGTCGAGCAACAGCTCGGCGCGCCGCCGCCGCGCGGGCGGCACCAACAGGACACTCGTGCCCTTCCGGCCCGCGCGCCCGGTACGGCCCGAGCGATGCTGCATGACTTCGGCGTCGTTGGGCAAATCGGCATGGATGACGAGGTCGAGGCTCGGCAGGTCGATGCCGCGGGCGGCAACGTCGGTCGCAACGCAGACGCGGGCGCGCCCGTCGCGTAGCGACTGCAGCGCCAGGGTGCGTTCGTTCTGCGTCAATTCACCCGACAGCGCGACCACAGAGAAGCCGCGCTCCAGGAGCGCGGCTTGCAAATGCCTGACAGCATCGCGCGTGCTGCAGAACACCAGCGCGCTCGGCGCCTCGTAGAAGCGCAGCACGTTGACGACGGCATGCTCGACGTCGGCGGGCGCGATGCGGATCGCGCGGTATTCGATATCGGCGTGGCCGCCCTCGTCGCCGGCGACCTCGATCCGGAAGGCGTCGCGCTGATATTGCCGCGCCAGCGCGACGATGCCGCGCGGAAACGTCGCCGAGAACAGCAAGGTGCGGCGCGTCTGCGGCGTGGTCTCGAGGATGAATTCCATGTCCTCGCGAAAGCCGAGATTGAGCATCTCGTCGGCTTCGTCGAGCACAACCGCGGCGAGCTCGGAAATGTCGAGACGGCCGCGCCGCAGATGATCGCACAGACGCCCGGGGGTGCCGACGACGATATGCGCGCCGGCGGCGAGCTCGCGCTGCTCGCGCCGCGGATCCATGCCGCCAACGCAAGAGACGACACGCCCGCCGGCATGCCCATAGAGCCAGGCCAGCTCGCGCTGAACCTGGAGCGCGAGTTCGCGGGTCGGCGCCACGATCAAGGCGAGCGGCGCGGCCGCTGGTGCGAACTGCTCGGCGTCATCGAGGATGTTCTTTGCGATGGCCAAGCCGTAAGCGACGGTCTTGCCGGAACCGGTCTGGGCCGAGACCAGGAGGTCGCGGCTGGTGGCTTCATGGGCGAGCACCGCGAGCTGGACGGGCGTCAGTGAATCATAGTTCCGCTCGGCCAAAGCGCGGGCGAGCGGCGGGGTCAGGGCCGGAAGAGACACGAGATGGGAAACCTTGTTTGATTCAGGCGCGCAAACGGTGAACCGGCGCCCCGAGCTGCGTGCGCGGCAAACGGCCCGACCGCACGCTGATTTGATCTGGGCGCTCTTTACGCCAAGCGCCCGGAAATCACCATAGCCGTGATGCATGGCTTGACGGCGAGCCGCGCCTGAAGCTTGCAGCGGATTTTTGCGGCCAGCTCGATTAACCTTGGCGCGGCGGGATCGGCCTATAGCCGAGCCACGCTCACGTCTGGCGATATGGGGAATAAAGATGCGATTGGCGGTCATTTCCGACGTCCACGGCAATCTCGCCGCGCTGGAGGCGGTGCTGGCGGATATCAAGACGCGGGGCGTCGATCGGATAGTCAACCTCGGCGACTGCGTCACCAGCCCGTTGTGGCCGAGGGAAACGTTCGAATTCCTCCAATCGCTGTCGTTGCCGACCGTGCGCGGAAATCATGATCGCTGGATCGAGGAGTTTCCGGACGACAAGCTCTCGCCGGCAGGTCTGTTTGCGCGAAACGCACTGACTGCAGAGCAGCGCCGCGCGCTTCACAACCTGCCCTCCCAGCTGCGGCTGGACGACGGCATCCTGGCCTGCCATGGCACGCCCGAGAGCGATACGGCGTGCCTGCTGGAGGACGCACTCGACGACGGCCGCTTCGTGCCGGCACGCCGCGACGTGCTGGAAGCACGCCTTGCGAGCGAGCCGGCGGCGCGCGTGGTGCTGTGTGGCCATAGCCACCGCTCGGCCGTCGTTCACGGGCCGCGCGAATGTCTGGTCCTCAATCCCGGCAGCGTCGGATGCCCTGTTTTCGCTGACATTCCCTTTGCCGCGAAACTGGAACACCGCTCGCCTCACGCCCGCTACGCGATCCTCACCAAGGGCAAAAGGGGCTGGCAGGTCGAGCTCCTGGCCCTCGAATACGACTGGGAGGCCGCCTCGGCGCGCGCGCTCGCCAACAACCGTCCGGACTGGGCGCACGCCATGTTGTCGGGATACGTCAAATAGAATTTCTCAGATCTCGGCGTACACCTCCAGCAGATTCCCGTCGGGATCGCGGAAGAACAGCGTGCGATGGCCGAAGGGCTGGTTGGTCGGCGGTGACAGCAGCGCCCCGCCTTGCCGCACGAGTTCATCGGCGCACGCGTCGACCTCTGCAGCAGAGACCTTGAAGGCCAGCTGCAGCGAGGCGCTGCCCGCTGGCGTCGGTGCATCGCTGGCGGTGCGGCTCGGCCTTGCCAGCACCAACGTGTTGCTGCCGAGGCCGTACTCGATCCAGTTCGGCGACAGCTCGCGCGAGAGCGGAAAGGCGAGGACGTCTTCGTAGAAGCGGCGCATCGGCGCCATGTCGCGCACGAAGATGACCGTGTAGTCGATCGCGCGGATGGCGTGGAAGGGGGATTGTCGGGCTGGTTCGGGTGTCTTTTCGTCGGTCATTTCGTCGCTCGTTCCAGGCTCCGACTTTTGGCCCGCATGGAGCAAAGCGGAATGCGGGACGGACGTCCCCGGATTACGCTCGGCTCCACCCGGGCTACGGATTTTGTCTATCGCAGCAGGCCGCCACCATAGCGCAGCTCATAAAGCGGTGTACCATCCTGCCGGGCAATCGTCTCCACACCGTGGAAGCGATCGGTACCGCCTTCGATCTCGTTGCGGTACGCCATGCCGTCCTGCTCGAACAGGCGAGGTCCCCGGTAAGGCTCTTCGACGCCGACGCGCAGCAACGCCTGGCGCAGGAATTTGTAGATGGCGAGGAAGATCTCCCGCTCCGTGATCTCCGCACGAACGCCGCCGCTGTAGCTCATCGACCAGATGACGCGTTCATCCCGCGACACGGTCTCCTGCCCGACGAAGAAGCCCATCCCGAAATAGATATCGCGATAGGCATAAGGCGGCGCGTGATGCTCGAGCTGCTTGGAGCCGGTAAGCAGCGGCGCAGCAACGGTCGCATCGTCATCGAGACCCGCATAGGTGCGGCGTTTGGCTTCGACCAGGAACGCCGCGAGATCGTGAGGCGCGGACGGCATCGTCTACTCCACCAGCTCCGGCCACGGCACGATCGTCGCCTTCACCGTCTTCATCGCCATTGCGTCCTGCACGGCCTGCGCGACGCCCGCTTCCGTGAACGGGTAGATCGTCTGCATTTTCAGCCACGGGTATTTGTCACGGGTGCGGTAGAGCATGTCGACGCCGAGCGGGAGGTCGTTCCCGGTGAAGCCCCAGGATCCCAGCACGTTGAGATCCTTGGTGCAGATGCGGTGCCAGGAGGTGTCGATCGAGCCGGCGTCGGTGAACTGGCCCATCTCGACATAGGTGCCGCCGTCGCGCAGCATCTCGATGCCTTCGGGGCCGGCTGAGGGGTGGCCCGAGCAGTCCATCACGAGATCGGCGCCGAAGCCGCCGACGATCTCGCGGACGCGCGCAATGCGATCCTGCGGTGATTTCAGCTCCTCGATGTTCACGGTCGCCTCGGCGCCGAACTCACGCGCCAGCTTGAGCCGCGGCTCCTCCGGCGCGCCGACGCAGATGATGCGCCCCGCCCCCATCTCCCTGGCGGCCGCGACCGCCAGAATGCCGATCGGGCCGGAGCCCTGGATCACCACGGTGTCGCCCCAGCTGAATCCGCCGGCGCGGGTCGCACGATTGAAGGCCCGAATGCAGGAGGTCAGCGGCTCCGACAGCGCACCCAGGCGCAACGACATGTCGTCCGGCAGCTTGTAGATCTTGGTGCCCGGCAGCATGTCGAGATCGACATAGACATATTCGGCCCAGCCGCCCCACAAATGCGGCGCCTTGTCGAAGCCGAGATAGCGGCCGTAATAGACCGGCGTCAGGCATTTGTTCGCGGTTTGCGGATAGTGGATGCAATAGTAGCAGCGGCCGCACGGCATCAAGGGCGGGATCATCACTTTCGATCCAACTTTGAGCGGCTTGCTCATGAAATCTTCGGTGAACTCGTCGCCGCATTCGACGATGACGCCGCCGAGCTCGTGTCCCAGCGTGAACGGCCAGGGCAGCGGCTTCGGCCAGTGCCCCTTGAGGATATGGAGATCGGTGCCGCAAACCCCGCAGGCGCCGACCTTGATCAGCGCAGCCTTGCGGCCGACCTTCGGCCACGGCACGGTGCGGATCACGGGCTCCGAGCCGGGACCTGCGTGGGTGCAGACGCGGATTTGTTGCATGGCTGTTTCCTCGCTGCCCGCTTGTTGTGTTTTGATCGTGCGGGCTGAGGCGAAGCGTATGTGAGATGCGCGCTCGTGCCAAGCGGACAGGATCGTAGCCCGGATGGAGCGCAGCGCAATCCGGGAGAAGTCCATCCACGGCTAACGGCCCGGATTTCGCTTCGCTCCATCCGGGCTACAGGACTAAAGGCCGCAGACGCATATCTGCCGCATGCTTTCCGCCGTTAACGTGCTGCGATCGAAATCACCGAAGCGCTCGATGAGGCGGAGGCCGCCCGAGGTCACGAGCAACGGCATCTCCTGCGGGAAGATGTTGCGCATCGGCAAGGCGGCTTGCCAAAAATCCTTCTCCGTCTTGCTCGACCAGCACCAATCCACGTGCCTGATCTGGGTGAGCGGGTCGTATCTCGCAGTCTCCTCGACAGTGATGGCGCCAAGGCGATCGTGGACCACCGTGCCGATCAACTCGCGCTTGTTGGGATCAGCGTTGAGCATGGCGATATTGGGCAGGAAGGCGTCGAACACCAGCCGACCCTGCGGCGACAGATGTCTGCCGACCGATCCGAAGAAGTCTCTGAAGTCGTCGAGACTATGCAGATGCAGGATCGAGTTCACGGCGACGACGATGGTGTCGAAAGTCCGCCCGCCGAGATCGAAATCGCGCATGTCCAACTCGACGAAGCCGGGCTCAACCGCGTTCGCCCTGGCGTAATCTCGCGCCCGCTCCAGCATCGCGCAAGACAGATCGCCTCCAATGACATCAAGGCCCGCCCGCGCCAATGGAACGGTGAGGCGACCGCTCCCACAGGCAAGATCGAGCACGCGGCCACCGCGTTCGCGCGATGTCGACATAGAAGCCTTCGAGGATCGGATCTGGCGGCGCCATCAGGTCATAGAGATCCGGCCGATCGTAGAGACTGTTCTGTTCCATGGAGACGATCGTAGCGAATAATTCCGTGCCCTGCATGCGGCGACTGCTGCGGCTCGACGAGCGCAGGCCGGAAGCCGCAAGGCTCGCACCTCAGATAACGCAGGCCTCGTGGCAGGAGTGCATGGCTGCTGTTCCAGCACGCCCAATTGTCTTGAGCGCCGACTGGCGAACGTGTAAGGCGCCAGGAGTCTCACCTCAGGTCCTCCAGTGAACCCCCTCCCCCAAAATCCCGTGGCCGCGTCCGGATCGTTCGCGGCGATGAGGTCCGTGCCCTACCGTCTCCAGTTCGCCTCTTACGTGCTGGCGATGATGGCCGACAATATCGAGCATGTGATCAGCTATTGGGTGGTGTTCCAGAAATTCCATTCGCCGACGCTGGGCGGGTTTGCCGTGCTGTCGCACTGGCTGCCGTTCCTGCTGTTCTCCGTCGCGGTCGGCGGCCTCGCCGACCGGTTTGATCCGCGCCGCATCATCCAGTGCGGCATGCTGCTGTTCATCGTCGCCTCCGCCGGTTGGGGCTTCTTCTTCCTGACCGATACGATCCAGATGTGGCACGCGATGCTGCTTCTGGTGATCCATGGCTGCGCCGGCGTGCTCTGGCAGACGCCGAACCAGCTCTTGCTCTACGACCTGGTCGGCCCGGCCGACCTGCCGAGCGCGGTGCGGCTGAACGCGATGGCGCGCTATCTCGGCATCCTGGTCGGCCCCGCGGTGGGCGGGCTCATCATGCTGACGCTCGGTCCCTCGCACGGCATCATCTTCAACACGCTGTTCTATCTGCCGATGCTGCTGTGGCTGTTCTGGGCCCCGATCAGGGACAAGAGCGTGGCGGCGCGCCGCTTCGCGGTGCGCGGCCTCGCCGACATCGTGCTCACCATCCGCGCGATCGGCACCCAGCCCGTGCTGTCGGCGATGACGTGGCTCGCCGGCCTCACCTCCTTCATGATCGGCAACGCCTATCACGCCCAGATGCCGGGCTATGCCGGCGATCTCGGCCATGGCGATCCCGGCGTCTCCTACAGCGTGCTGCTCGCCTCGGACGCGGCCGGCGCATTGCTGGCCGGCATCGCGCTGGAATCCTGGGGACGGCTGAAGGGCACCCCGCGCACCGCGATCACGCTGGCGATGCTGTGGAGCGTGGCGCTGCTCGGCTTCGCGCTCGTGCCGGTCTATCCGGTCGCGATCGCGCTATTGTTCTTCGCGGGCTTCTTCGAGCTCTCCTTCAACACCATGGCGCAGGCGCTGGTGCAGCTGAACGCCCCGCACGACATCCGCGGCCGCGTCGTCGGCCTCTACAACATGGCCGGGCTCGGCATGCGCGCCTTCAGCGGCATCACGGTCGGGGTGGCAGGCGCGGCGATCGGCATCCACTGGTCGCTCGGCTTGTCGGCCGCCGTGCTGCTGGCGCTGCTGTGCCTGCTTTATGGGCGCGCCGCGAGGAAGCCGAGCCCCGCCTGAAGGTGTGGCTTTTCGAGCGCATCGTGTCTGTCCGTGTCCAGCGCGCCCGATCCTAACGCGGCATTAACCCTGTGCACCTTAGGGTCGCAAGGACTCCGCCCGGGCGGGGGGTCGGGTGTTGGAAATGGCGTTGGCGAACAAAAAATTTCTTCCGGCCGCCGAGGAGCGCAGGCGCTTCCAGCGGGTGAAGGTGCACCTGCTCGGCCGCTACATGCTGCCGGACCGCCGGGAATTCCCCTGCCAGGTGATCAACATGTCGCCGGGCGGCCTCGCCTTGCTCGCCCCCGGCATCGGCAATGTCGGCGACCGCGTGGTCGCCTATCTCGACCATATCGGCCGCGTCGAGGGCAAGATCACCCGGATCATCGACAACGGCTTCGCCATGACCATCGGTGCGACGCCGCGCAAGCGCGACAAGCTCGCCGCGCAGCTGACCTGGCTCGCCAACCGCGACATCCTCAATCTGCCGGAGGACCGCCGCCACGACCGTATCGTGCCGCGCAACCCGATCGCGGTGCTGACGCTCGAGGACGGCACCAAGATGACCTGCCGCATCATCGACCTCTCGCTGTCGGGCGCGGCCATCGCCGCCGAGAACCGGCCGCCGCTGAAGTCGACGGTTCTGCTCGGCCGCGTCCAGGGCCGCGTGGTTCGAAACCTCGAGGACGGCTTCGCGCTCGAGTTCATGCACGAGCAGCCAGTGGAGACACTCGAAGAGAGCGTTACCGCGCGGTAAAGCGCAAGGACGCGAAAACCTCCATATTTCCAGGCTCGAAGGCGGCTTCCGCGATGCGGACGCCGCCTTTTTCATGTCTCGCGGTGAATGGCCAGCGGTTAACGGAGGGGCCGCAGATGAGCGCAAACAACGCTCCTCCCAGCGTTTCCGCGTTAATAGATAAAATTTGAATCAATTGCAGTCATATCCAATTTTACGCGAATTCTATTCAAGTATAGATCGAATTCGCCGCGCCTTTTACTTGCATTCGTCTCGACTTGACTTGGTCGACTTAGCGGCAACTCAAAAGCTCCGTGCGAAATGTGGTCCCAACAAGAAACGGGGGCCGCAATGTTTGACTTCAGGGGACGGGGGAAGGGACTGGCGCTGGCCGCCATGCTCTTCGGGATCAGCGCGGCAGCGCAGGCCGGCGAAGGCCGTCTGCTCTACGCGAGCCTCGGCGACACCACGCGTGCGCCGATCGGCTGGGTCGAGTTCTGCGCGGACAATGCTGCCCAGTGCCAGGGCGCACCGCTGCAGCCGCGCGACATCGTGATGTCGCAGGCGGCTTGGCGCGACCTCGTCAAGGTCAATCGCTGGGTCAACGAGACCGTCAAGCCTCTGACCGACCAGGAGCACTGGGGCGTGATCGAGAAGTGGTCGCTGCCGTCAGACGGTTACGGCGACTGTGAAGACTACGTGCTGTTGAAGCGCAAGATGCTGATGGATGCCGGCTGGCCGCGCCAGGCCCTGCTCATCACCGTGGTGCGCGACAAGAAAGGCGAAGGCCACGCGGTGCTGACGGTGAAGACCGACAAGGGCGAGTTCATTCTCGACAATCAGAACGAGAACGTCCTCGCCTGGACGGAGACCGGCTACCGCTTCGTCAAGCGCCAGTCGCAGAGCGATCCCAACGTCTGGGTCTCGCTGGGCGATACCAAGCCGGCGGTCTCCACCGCCAGCGCCAAAGATTAGTAGGAACGAGACAACAGGTTACGCGACCCGGTCACATCCCCACCCCTCCCCGTCCCAGACCGGTTCGCGCGCGGCCAGCCATCCCCCAATGGCTGGCCGCAACTTTTTGGGAAAGCGCGATCAGCTCTGCTGGCCTTGGCGCGACCAGGGTACGCGTGCGGCGGCAAAATCCCGCCAGCTATCCTGCAAGCCCTGCTGCATGCCGATCGATGCCCGCGCCTGCCAGCCGGCGATCGCGGCCGCCGCAATGGCGCTGTCGCGATCGTCAGCGCCGAGCCCATCGAGCAACGAGGCCGTCACCGCCATGTCATTGAAGACGCCGAGCTCCTCCTGCAAGCCGGCGAGCCGGCGTGCGAATTTTCGTGCGGACTTGCGATCCTCGTACAGCGGCAGCAGGAACTCGCTGAGATAGCGCAGCCGCTTGGTGGCGAGCCGCACGCGGTGCAGCTCGTCGACCGTCAGCGACTTGAAGCGGCGGCCGCGCTTGAGCACCTTCGCGTGCTGTTCCGACAGGACGCGCTGCGCGAAATTGACGGCGGGCTCGGCGAGCCGGCCGAGATCCTCGGGCGCGACGCCGTTGCGCCAGCCGCGCGCCTCGATCCAGCCGCCGAGGCCGATCAGGAAGAGCGCGCAGCGGCGATCATCGAGCGCGTGGCGGGCGCTGCGATAGGCTTCCGCCTGACGCTGAGCCGCGGCCCGCCCAAGCGCATCGAAGCCCGCGACCGAAGGACAGGCTCTTGCGATCGCCGGCAAGGTGTCGAGCTGGAACACGTCCCAGTCGCGCGCGGCGGACAGGCCTTGCGCCAGCCATTTGGCCTCCGAACGCAGCGCCTCGAGATTGCTGAGCGCGCCGACCGAACGCATCAGGTCGAGCGCGGATCGCAGCCGGCGCAGCGAGACGCGCAGCTGATGCACGCCTTCCGGATTGCGGCCGTCCTCGGCCGCCGGCAGCGATTGCAGCAGGTGAAGGAAGCAGGTGCGCAGGATGGTCGCGAAGGCTTCGTCGAGCGTCACGGAGGGATCGAGGCGAACCTTGCGCGGCCGGCGTGCCGACGGCGGCAGGTCCGCGGCAAGGTCGAAGCCGCGCGCAGACTTGCTGCGGATGGACGGCTTCACCGTTCCGTGCTCCGCAAGGCGCAGGGCGATCTCGTAGATCGCGCTCGCGCTGCCGCTCTTCAGCTCCAGCTCGATCTCGCTGACAGGAACCGACCGGTCGCCGGCCGTCAGCTCGCCCTGGTCGCAGGCGACCTCGACCGTGCCGGATGGCAGGTCGATGATGCGCGTGTGACGATGCACATCGGCCGTGAACACCGCTTCGAGCGGCTGCGCTTTGAGTCGCTCGCGAAGCTTCTCCGGAATGAACGGCATCGCCAAAGCGAGATCGGGCGCAAGCGAAGGCACGCTTGCTTCCCATTCGCCGCGACGCAACGGATCGTCCGCAACCTCGGTCTTCACGGTCTGCACGAAACGCGTGCCGCTCTGGCGGACGCGCAAGCTCAGGCCGGCACGACGAAGCGCCCGCTCGGGCGTGTCGTAGTAGACAGACTTGAGACGTTTGCGCGTGCCCTTGTTGCGTGCGTTCGCCGCGATCACGGGCGCTGCGCCGAAATGCGCCATGCGATCGGCACCGACGAGCAGCTTGAGCTCGATTTCGCCAACGGGAGATGCGGGCTGGGTTGGGCTCGGCGCGGGCGTCACGTCCTGCGATGGCGTCTGCTCAATGGCAGTGCGCTCCTCGACCGTCGCGGGTTCCACGCTGACGTCCTCGCGTTGCCCCGGCAAGCCAGTGAGGAGCTGCGTTCTCTTGGTGTTCCCAACAGAAGGATTGGCTTCCGGCGCGCCCGGAGTCTTGCGAGCCGGCGCAGCATCTGACTTTAGCATTTGCGGTAACATGACAGTTCAATGACAGGCGACAGGGATATAGCCTGTACAGCCTGCGAGGAATAGTCACATCAGATCGGCGCGCATCATGATTCACATGTAGCTCGCCAGGTAAAAGCTGCAGCAGCCGGCCCAAGCCCCCTTAAAGCCTGACCACGACACGCCGAGAGATGCCGCTCATTCTGCCGCTTCAAGATTGGCCGGCTTTTCAGCCTCGCCGAGCGGGGAAACCGCCGGGCCGTTGAGCGCGGTGCCATCGGGTGCAAACTGCGATCCGTGACATGGGCAGTCCCAGCACTGTTCGAGTGAGTTCCAGTGCACGACGCAGCCCAAATGGGTGCAGCTCGCCGAATGCAAATGCAAATGTCCGCTTCGGTCCCGGCACGCCGCGATCTTCTTCAGGCCGCTTCGGAAGAGGCGCCCCTCGCCGGGCCGCAGTTGTTCAGCGCTCGCGATTTCACTTGCGGTGAGATACTCCGCGAAGTTCTTGATAGGGGTGATGTTCTCACTGATGAACTCGCCGATGTTCCTCTGAATCTTCCGCGACGGAGCGTAGACGTCCTCCCAGGCACTTGCGCCGCTGGTGATGAGATCCGCGATCAGCATGCCGGCCACGAGCCCGTTGGTGATCCCCTGCCCGGAGTCGCCGCTGACAACGAATACATGCTCCTCGCCGGGGCTGCGGCCGATGAAGCCGGCGAAATCGACCGGCTCCAGCACCTGACCCGACCACCGATGGGTGACCTCGCGCAAATCCGGCAATCGCTCGCGCGCCCAGCGCTCAAGCGCGTCAAGGCGCTGTGCGCCATCATTCGCCTCACCCGACTTGTGATCTTCGCCGCCGATGATCACGATGTCCTCGTCGGCAGATAACGAGTGGAGGCGGACATAATGATAAGGATCGAGCGTGTCCCAATAGAGCGCATCCTCCACGGCGCCGGCCGCAATCTTCGCGGCGAGTGCATAAGTGCGGTAAGGCGCCTGCTTGGTGTGGATCGCCACCTGAACATTGACGGGCGAGTTGGTCGCAACCACCACGTCGGCGGCGTGAACCTCGTAGCCTGAGGCGGTGGTGACGACCATGCTACCCTGGCGTTGCTGGATGCTCTCGACGCAGGTGTCAGCATAGAGCTGGGCGCCCCGGCGCTGCAGTGCGCTCGCCAGACCGGCGAGATATTTAGTCGGATGCAGGCGCGCCTGGCGCGGAAAGCGCAGCGAACGCATCTGACCCCTGTCATGGAATGGTGTCGGATTAATGCAATTTTCGACAGGAATCTGCAGCTTGCGACAGCAATCCAATTCACTATCCAGCTCGGATGCGGACGTTCCGGATGCCAGTACCCAGTAGCCATCGACGCGCTTAAAACCGCAATCGATGTGCTCGGCGCCTTGGATCGCCTCGACGCGATCGATCGCGGCAGCGACGCTCTGATAGTAACGCCGCGCACAGTCAGGGCCGCGGACTCGCGCGAGCGCATCGTAACCATCATCAAGTGCGGTCGCCAGATGCGCCGTGGTGCGCGCCGTCATCCCGCTGCCGATGCGGCCGCGATCGATGACTGCAACCGAACGTCCATGGCAAGCAAGTTCATATGCGACCGAAAGCCCGGCTATTCCGGAGCCGACCACGGCAACGTCCACGCCGACCGTACGCGACAGCACCGGAGCTTCGGCGACAGATACGTCCATCCAGAGGGACCACGTGTGCTCATCCCGTACGTTCATGGCGCTACTCCTCGGAAGACAAACGATGCAGCAGAATGACGGTTCCTATGTGCGCTATCATGCCGATGAGATAGCAGCATTCATTAGGAACCTTCATCGTGCTCGCGCTTGAACCGGCATGAAAAGTCCATCACCGGGGATGCGCAGGGCGCTGCGCCAGGCGCGATTGTACGGGCACCTGCTCGTCCGCAACGACAGGCTGTATCACCCGGGCGGCAATCATCCGATCTGCTCGATACAGCTTGCACGAGAAATGGTCAGGTCAGGATGGATGACCAAGCACGACGGCGAATACGAGATCACGGCAGAGGGGCAGCTTGCCGCCGAAAGCGAACTCGGTCGCTGAGGAGCCGATGTGGCACCGTCCAATTCCCGGCCGGGGAGCCGGAGCCTGTTGACTGATCCGGCGATTGCATCATTGACTAGCGGCACGGTCCTCACAAAGAGCTGCCATGCCCTCGTTCCGTCCCGTTATCGCGTTGTCGAGAGGCCTCGAGGTCCTGCGCGTCATCAACCAGGAACGGCAATCGACCGTAGGCTCGCTGCATAAGGCGACGGGCCTCAACAAGGCAACAATCGTCCGCATGCTCGAAACGCTGGAGCATGAAGGATATGTGGTGCGGCGCGCCGAGCCGCCCAGCTATGCCCCGACCGGACGGGCGCTCCTGCTCAGCGCCGGCTACGACGAACCCAATTGGATCGGCGGTATCGCCGAACCGATGCTCAACAAGTTTCGCCAACAGATTCAGTGGCCCTCGGACGTGGCCGTGCTCGACGAGGAATCCATGGTGATCGCACATACGACCCGGATCGGCGGTTCGCTGCTCTTCTACCGTCCGCCGGGTTTTCGCTTTCCCGTGCTGGGCACCTCGATGGGGCGCGCCTATTTGGCGTTTTGCGAACCGGCCGAGCAGGAGCGCATCGCGGCGCGCCTTGCCCTCAGCCCGGAGCCCTGGAACGACCTCGCCCGCAATCCCGCCAAACTCACCAAGGTGCTGCGCGCGATCCGGAAAGCCGGATTCGCAGTGATGGACGAGAGCTACAGCCGCCGCATCTTCGGCGGCGCCGTCTGGGCGATCGGCGTTCCCGTCGCTGTTCCGAACCGCCTGTTCGCAAGCATGAACGTGATGATGCTGCGCGAGGCCGTCAGCACCGAGGAAGGTCTCAGGCGCTTCGTGCCTCAGATGAAGAAAGTCGCCTCCGCACTGGCCGAGACGCTCAGCGCCAGGCTTGCTGCGGCAGGCCCGTCCGCGGCCGCCAAGAGCTAGCCATTTCACACCATGAAATGTTGTTTCTATTTGACTCTGCTCGTGTGACATCTCTGCCCGGCGGCCAAAGGGCGCCCAAAGACGCAACAAAACCGGAGGGGCAAGTGAGGACATTCGTCGCGATGCTGGGCGCTGCAATTGCAGGCCTGGTGCTGGCCACGGCTGACGGGGCTGCGGCCGAAGCCTGGCCGACCAAAGCAATCAAGATCGTCGTGTCGACGCCCGCCGGCGGCATCACCGATGCGTTCGCCCGCGCCTATGGCGATTACATCTCTCAGAAGCTCGGACAGCCGGTCGTCGTCGAAAACAAGACGGGAGCGAGCGGCGCGCTGGCAGCCCAATCGGTCAAGGATTCGCCGGCGGACGGCCATACGCTGATGTACACGATCTCGTCCACGCTGCTCGGAAACCGGCTGCTGCTGAAGTCGCTCGCCTACGATCCGGACAAGGATTTCACGATCGTCGCGATGACGCCATCGGGTCATCTGCCGCTGGTCGTCCATTCCGCTACCGGTGCAAAGTCCATCGAAGATTTCGTCGCCTATGCGCGCCGCAACAAGGTCACGGCCGGGTCGTATGGGATCGGTTCGTTCGCGCACATCGCGATCGCCGAGCTCAATCGCCAATACGGCCTCGACATCTCCATCGTGCATTACCGCGGCGAAGCGCCGATGTGGCAGGACCTGGCGGCCGGCGTCATCCAGGCCGCGACCGGCAGCTATCAAGCCGCGCTTCCGGTCCTTGATACCGGCGTCGGCCGTGCGATCGCTGTTCCGTCACTGGTTCGCATGAAGAAGCTGCCGGACACCAAGACGTTCACCGAGCAGGGGGTCACCGGCAAGGTCTTCCAGCTGACCAGCTTCACGACCCTGGTGGCGCCCGCTGCGACGCCGACCGACCGGATCGAGCTGCTCGCCAAGCTGATGGTCGAAGGCGGCAAGACCGAGCGTGTCCAGAAGCTGCTGGAGGCCTTCGGGGTCGATGCGCCGGCAATGGACCGCGCATCCTCGGTCGCCCTCTACGAAAAAGAAGGGCCGGTCTGGCTGGAATCGATCAAGAATCTCGGATTGGAGCCACAATAGCGTCCGGACCCGCCGATCCCGTGCGCTGGCGACGCCCTTCTCACGCCCCCAGCACGTCCGCCAGCCGCAATTCATCGGCGGCGGGATCCTTCAGGAACAGCTCCGCCTCGATCTCGTTCAGGTGCGACAGCATCAAGGCGCCGGCGCGCGCCTTGTCGCGCTTGCGGATCGCGGCGGCGATCCCGGCGTGATGATCGGTGCCGCACGCGGGCGTGTCGTGACGGCGGTACAGCAGGATGATGAGCGAGGAGCGCGCGATCAGCTCCTTCAGGAAGCCAAGATAGATGCTGTGGCCGCTCATCTCGGCGACGAGACGATGAAACTCGCCGGACAGACGGACGGAGGCGCGGGCATCGCCGCGCAACTCGGCCTCGCGTTCTTCCGTGAGATGGTGCTGCAGGCGATCGAGCCAGGCCGGCGAAACCGCGTCAATGGCGCGGTCCACGATGCTGGGCTCGATCAGGCGCCGCGCCTCGAACACCTCGCGGGCATCAGCCGGCGTCGGGCGCGCAACGAAAGCGCCGCGATTCTTCTCGATATTGACGATGCCCTCATGCGCAAGCTGCTGCAGCGCTGAGCGCACCAGCGTCCGGCTTGCGCCGTAGATGTCGCCGATCTCGTCCTCCCCGAGCTTGGTGCCGGGCAGCAGGCGATGCTCGAGGATCGCGGCAGTCACACCCTCCCGGATACGGCTGACGCGATCGCTCGCGTCTGGCGCATCGGGTTTCTGGCGGGTCTTGGCGGCCATGATTGTGAGGCTCGATCGACGAACGTTCGGCCTGCAATGTTAGTCGACGAGCTGTATCCAATCACAGGCGAAACTTTATACAATCTTCGCCCGTTTTGTGTGCAGCTGGCTGCACGGGTGACGGCCCGACATTGGGCCGGAATCGATCTAACGATCTGACTCCGCTGCACAGTTTCTGAAATTCGCATCGTCGCGGGCTGTTGGCACGGACCTTGCGGAGAGAGGCGGGACGCAACGCCCCTCCTCGGACACGCCATGGCCATTCCCGCCGCTCTCGAACTGGTCGCCGTCACCAAGCGCTACGACGCCACGCTGGCCGTTGACAACGTCAACCTGAAGATCCCGGCCGGCACCTATTGCTGCCTGCTCGGCCCCTCCGGCTGCGGCAAGACCTCGACGCTGCGCATGATCGCAGGTCACGAGGCGGTCAGCGAAGGCGACATCATCCTCGGCGCGCAGAACGTCACCGACCTCGAGCCCGCCAAGCGCGGCACCGCGATGATGTTCCAGTCCTACGCTCTGTTTCCGCACCTCTCCGTGCTCGACAACGTCGCCTTCGCCCTGAAGATGCGCGGCATCGACAAGCCGACGCGGCACAAGCGCGCCGGCGAATTGCTCGAGCTGGTCGCGATGAGCCAATATGCAGGCCGTCTTCCGGCGCAGCTCTCGGGCGGCCAGCAGCAGCGCGTAGCGCTCGCGCGCGCGCTGATCACCGAGCCGCAGATCCTCCTGCTCGACGAGCCGCTCTCGGCGCTCGATCCGTTCCTGCGCGTCAAGATGCGCGGCGAGCTGAAGCGGCTGCAGCGCGAGCTTGGCATCAGCTTCATCCAGGTTACCCACGGCCAGGAAGAGGCGATGGCCCTCGCCGACCACATCGTGGTGATGAACCACGGCAGGATCGAGCAGCAGGGCACGGCGCGCGACATCTTCCATCGTCCCCGCACCGAATTCGTGGCCCGATTCATCGGCGGCCACAACGTGCTCAGCGACGCCGGCAATCTCATCGCCGTTCGCGCCGATCAGCTCGGCATCGTGCCGTTCGTCGACGGCGCCTTCGGCGCGCCGGCGCTGCTGACCCAGACCGAGTACCAGGGCTCCTACATCGCCGTCTCGCTCACGCTCGACGACGGCACCGCCCTGTTCTCCCACGTTCCCGAGTCCACCTTCGACGTGCATCCGTTTCGCCCGGGCGATCGCGTGCTGGCGACCTGGGATCCCGCCAAGGCGCAACGCCTGCAATAGCACCCTTCACCACGGAAATGCGCAACACAGAGGAGTGAGCGAAATGACCGAGACGACCAGGAAGACCGGCGTCAGCCGCCGCACGCTATTGAAGGGCACCGCGGGTCTCGCCGGCCTCGCCGCCGGCTCCGGCGCGATCACCGGCTTTCCTTACGTGAAGTCGGCCGATGCGAAGGTGCTGCGCTATCTCGGCACGGCCGTGAACGAGGGCGACGACATCGCCAAGCAATGCCTGAAGGACACCGGTATCAAGATCGAATACATCACCGCAACCACGGACGACGTCACCAAGCGCGTGATGACCCAGCCGAATTCCTTCGACGTGCTGGATACCGAATATTTCTCGCTGAAGAAGCTGGTGCCGTCGGGCAACATCCTTGCGCTCGACGCCAAGAAGATCAAGGAGTTCGGCAACATCACGCCCGTCTTCACCAAGGGCGAGACGCCCGGCGGCAAGAAGATCGGCGGCCAGGGCACCGCGCCCTGGAAGGTGCTCTATCTCGAAGGCAAGGACTCCAAGAAGTTCGCGACGTCGGCGACGGAATTCGTCACGCTGATCCCGACCGTCTACAACGCCGACACGCTCGGCATCCGCCCCGACCTGATCAAGCGTCCGATCACCACCTGGGCCGAGCTGCTCAACCCCGAGTTCAAGGGCAAGGCCTCGATCCTCAACATTCCCTCGATCGGCATCATGGATGCCGCGATGGTCGTGGAAGCCTCCGGCAAGTACAAATATGCCGACAAGGGCAACATGACGAAGGAAGAGATCGATCTCACCATGAAGGTGATGACCGAGGCCAAGAAGGCCGGCCAGTTCCGCGCCTTCTGGAAGGACTTCAACGAGAGCGTCAACCTGATGGCCTCGGGCGAGACCGTGATTCAGTCGATGTGGTCGCCGGCGGTCACCAAGGTACGCTCGATGGGCATCCCCTGCACCTTCCAGCCGCTGAAGGAAGGCTACCGGTCCTGGGCTTCCGGCTTCTGCGTGTCGAAGGGCGTCTCGGGTGCCAAGCTCGAATGGGCCTATGAATTCGTGAACTGGTTCCTGTCGGGCTTTGCCGGCGCCTATCTCAACCGCCAGGGCTATTACTCCGCCGTGCTCTCCACTGCGAAGGCGCACATGGAGCCCTACGAATGGGCCTACTGGATGGAAGGCAAACCGGCCGAGAAGGACATCAAGGCGCCCGACGGCTCGCTGCTTGAAAAGGCCGGCGCGGTGCGTGACGGCGGCTCCTACGAGGATCGCATGGGCGGGGTCGCGTGCTGGAACGCCGTGATGGACGAGAACGACTACATGGTCCGCAAGTGGAACGAGTTCATCGCGGCGTAACGGACATGTCGGAAGAGGTTTTGCAACAGGCAGCCCCGGGCTTGATCCCGGGGTCGGGCACAGCGCGCGCCGCAAAGCCGACGCGCCTGTCGCCGTCCTTCATCTCCTGGCTTCAGGCCGGGCCGATGATGCTGGTGTTTCTCGCGTTCTTCCTCATTCCGCTCGCCTTCGTCGTCATCGTCTCGTTCTGGGACTACAACGAATACCAGCTGCTGCCGGCTTTCTCCGGCCGCGGCTACACCGACACGTTCGAAGGCTGCATCGCGCAGCTCCCTGAGCTCTGCACCATCGCCAAGACCTATCTGAAGACGCTGAAGCTCTGCTTCCTGGTCTGGGCCATCACCCTCTTCATCGGCTTCTGGGTCGCCTACTTCCTCGCCTTCCACGTCAAGTCCAAGACCTGGCAGATGGGCTTGTCGCTGCTCTGCACGATCCCGTTCTGGACCTCCAACGTGATCCGCATGATCGCCTGGATCCCGCTGCTCGGCCGCAACGGCCTCGTGAACACCGGCCTGATGAAGACGGGCCTGATCAACCATCCCGTGGAATGGCTGCTGTTCTCCGAATTCTCCGTGGTGCTGGCACTGGTGCACCTCTTCACCTTCTTCATGGTGGTGCCGATCTTCAACTCGATGGTGCGCATCGACAAGTCGCTGATCGAGGCCGCCTATGATGCCGGCGCCAGCGGTTTCCAGACCCTCGTCAACGTCATCATTCCGCTGGCCAAGCCCGGCATCGTGATCGGCTCGATCTTCGTCATCACCATCGTGATGGGCGACTTCATCACCATCGGCGTGATGGGCGGCCAGCAGATCGCCGCCGCCGGCAAGATCATCGAGACGCGGGTCAACGCGCTGCAATTCCCCGCCGCCGCGGCCAATGCCGTGATCCTCCTCGCAATCACCTTCCTGATCATCACCATGATGTCGCGCATCGTCGACATCAAGAAGGAGCTCTAGAGCATGAAGGAAGGACGCCCGCGCTCGTTCTACGTGCTCGCGATCTTCTTCGCGGCCTATGTGCTGTTTCTCTATGGGCCGATGATCGCGATCTACGTGCTGTCGTTCCAGGGGCCGCAGGGCGGCCTCACCTTCCCGATGAACGGCGTATCGACCTTCTGGATCGCAAAATTGTTCCAGGGCACCGGCATCGTCGATCTCGGTGCCGCCTTCCGCCGCTCGCTGCTGCTCGGCATCGTCGTGATGATCGTCACCGTCGTGCTGTCGGTCGCCGCCGGCATGGCGTTCCGGCGCAAGTTCAAGGCGCAGAGCATCCTGTTCTACTCGGCGATCGCCAGCCTCATCGTGCCCTCGATCATCACCTCGCTCGGCATCTCGCTCGAGTTCCGCATCATCGACGACCTGATCAAGGCGCATTGGAACGAGAATTTCGAGACCTCGATGGGCCTGCTGACGTCCGGGCTCGGCGCGCACCTGACCTGGACGCTGCCATTCGGGCTGCTCATCATGTTCGCGATCTTCAACCGCTTCGATCCGCGGCTGGAAGAGGCCGCGCGCGATCTCGGCGCGACACCGTGGCAGACCTTTCGTCATGTCGTGCTGCCGATCATCCTGCCCTCGGTGATCGGCATCGGCCTGTTCGGCTTCACGCTGTCCTGGGACGAGCTCGCACGCTCCAGCCAGGCGATCGGCGCCGTGAACACGTTGCCGCTGGATCTTCAAGGCCTCACCACCACCGTGACCAACCCCGACATCTACGCGCTCGGCACCGTGATCTCGGCGGTCTCGTTCACGGTCATCACGCTTGCGCTCGGCACCATTCACGTGCTCAACAAGCGGCAGGCGGCCAAGGGCTCGGACGCCGGCAAGGGACTCGTCTGAGATAAGGACTCGTCTGTTCCAATGCGGCTTCACGTCGTCAACCCCAACACAACGGCGTCGATGACGGCGAAGATCGCCGCTGCCGCGCGCAGCGTTGCCCTCGCCGACACCGTGATCGATGCGCGTCAGCCGGCGATGGGCCCGGTCTCGATCGAGGGGTTTTACGACGAAGCTTTCGCGGTGCCCGGCATGCTCGGCTGCATCCGCGAGGCCGATCGCGACGGCGCGGACGCACACATCATCGCCTGCTTCGACGACACCGGCCTGGATGCCGCGCGTGCCGCCGCCAAGGCGCCGGTGATCGGCATCGGCGAGGCCGGCTTCCACCTCGCGAGCCTGATCGCCGCTCGATTTGCCGTGGTGACCACGCTCGGCGTCTCCATCGTGCCGATCGAGCACAATCTGCGGAAGTACGGTCTGGCCGAACGCTGTGCCCGCGTCCGTGCCGCCGAGGTCCCCGTGCTGGCGCTGGAAGAGCGCAACATTGATGCGCTCGGCAAGATCTCAGCGGAGATCACCGCCGCCGTCCGTGACGACCGGGCAGAAGCGATCGTGCTCGGCTGCGCCGGCATGGCCGATCTCGCAGGCGAGCTCGCCGCCGCGCACGGCCTGCCCGTGATCGACGGCGTCGCGGCCGCGGTGACGCTGGCGGAATCACTGGTGCGACTTGGACTGAAGACCTCCCGGCTCGGGCCCTATGCGGCACCGCGCGCAAAGAGCTATTCCGGGCCGTTCTCGCAATTTCAGCCTTGATCCCTGCCCCCTGCGCGGCGCTCCCGGGCTGCAAGAGCCGCTGATCACTGGTTTTTTGCCGCTCAGCCTCTTTTTGGTCCCATTCCTTGCCGAAACGTAAGGCTTTCGGGACGCCCCGGTGACCCCTCTGGGTTGCCGGTCTTCGCCACTCACCAAGTTTCAATTTGGGTTTTGTCAGCGATGATCGATCTCGCCCAGGACAGGCCGTCCAACACCCTCCTTCGCCTTGGCGCCCAGCCGATCGCGCTGACTGCTGCAGCCCTCCTGCTGCTGATCGCGGGCGTGACGTCGATCGCAATCTGGCGGGCCTATACCGGTGCCGCCCCCGAGAGCGACCGGGTGGTGGCCTCGCGGCAGCTTCAGGCCCGCACCGCCCAGGCCTCCGAGCAGCTGGTCGAGAAGACCAAGGGGCTGGAGGCGACCCAGCAGGAATCGATCGACCAGCTCCAGGTGGTGCAGGACCAGCTTCAGACGATGAAGCGGCTGCTGGCGGCGCAACAGGCCGACACCAAGCGCCTGTCGGAGCAGGTTACGGCCTTGAACGAATCCATCGACGGCTTGCGGCAGTCCTTTGCCAGCGCACGGGCGACTGAGGTCGAGACTCCATCGGTTACCCGCAGGAAACCGGCGCGGCACCGCCACGCCAGCGCACGCAAGCGCTCGGGCGGCTGAGCCGGGCACGGTGCGGGAACTTTATTTTCGCCACTTGTGAACTGGATCACATTCGCCGGTATGATTCCGCGCGATGCTCGCCGTTACCGGATGGCGTGAGCCGATTTCAATATCCGGGGCTGGCAAGGTCGTTGACGGTATACTGCGTCAACGACCTTGTTTTTTAACAGCTATTTCGCCTCACTCGCAGACGTCGACTTGGCGGTAGCGCCATCCTGAGGGCGTCATGACGCGCTTGCGCACGACGTAGCAGCCGCCATAACCGTCGTTGTAGCCGACGCCATAATAGGTGGGGCCGCCGTAATAGGGGTAGCCGTAGCCGTAATAACCGCCGTAGTAGCCGGCGCCGGCGAGACCCACCCCGATCCCGATCCCTGGCCAGAAGCCGCCGCCATGCCAATGACGGTGCCCCCAGCCATGGAAGCCGCCACCATGGAAGCCACCGCCGTGAAAGCCTCCACCACGTCCGAAACCGCCGCCCGCCTCGGCCTTTTGTGGCGCCGACAGCCCGACCGCCGCCACGGCCAGCGCCGTCATCATCATCCTGCGTAACATCACTCGATCCTCCGCGTGGAGGTTGCTCCACGCTTCAAAGCAGGACCAAGCTACCGTCAGTCGGTCATTCGTGACAGCCACACTGTCTCACTTCCGCGCGAGCATCGGCAGCCCGCGGCAGATGCGAGCTGCCGCCGGCCGCTATGCCGCCGCTGCGGGCCGTTCGGTCCGATCCTCGACCATGGTCACGAACATGTGGGACTCCTCACCGGCGCCCCCCACCTGGATGCGGCGGGCGCAGATGACGCGGCGCCCGCGGACGGGATTGTCGATGGTATCGATGATCGGCTCGAGCTGCTGCCGCTGTGCGAGCAACTGCTGGTCGCGCCGCTCGATCAATTCGGCAGCCTCCACGGAGAACAATTCCCGCGCCGTCTTGCCGATGATCTCGCCGCGCGACATGCCGATCATCTTCTCGGCGGCCTTGTTGACGAAGACGTAGCGCAGATTGCGCGCGTCCTTGGCGATGATGCCCTCGGCCACGTTCTCGATGATAGTGGCGAGAAAGCGCTCCATCCGTTCGAGAATGCGTTCGCGGTGGCGCTGTTCCGTGACGTCCTCCTGCACCGACACCCAGCCGCCGCCGTCCATCGGGCGCTCGTAGATCTTGATGATGCGGCCGTCGTTCAGCGCGATCTCGTACGACGTCGGCTGGCGTTTGGCGATGCGGTCGAGCACCGCCGCGACGTATTTCGTGACGTCGCCGCTGAACAATCCGCTCTCGACCCTGTGCTGGAGGATCTCCTCGAGACTCGACCCGGTCTGGATCGTCTCAGGCAGATTGTAGATCCTGCGGTAATTGGCGTTCATCGCGACCACATTGGCCTTGCCGTCGAGCATGATCAGCCCCTGCGGCATGCTGTTGATCGCCGCCGAAAGCTGCCACTTCTTGGCCTGGTACTTGTCGTTGAACTTGTCGCGCTCGGTCATCGCCGCGTCGCGCGCCTGCGCGGTGCCGACCTCGAGCTCCTCGAGCTCGAAGATGCGCGCCACCGCGTCACGGAAATTCTGCACCGCGCGCGCAAGGCGCCCGATCTCGTCGTGACGGCGCAGATGCGGCACCTCGCTCTTGACGTCGCCCTGCGCGATCCGGTCGGTCGCCTGCGTGATATCGGCGAGCGCGCCGACCACCGAGTTCCGCATGACGACGACGTTCAACGCCGCGAGCATCAGCGCCACGAGCCCCAGCGCGAACAGATAGGCGGCTGCGTAGCGGTGGCTGTCGGCGAGTTCGTCCGCCTCGCGGGCGCGCTGTTCGTAGATGCGCTCGAGCGCTTCGAGATCGCTGTTGAGCTTGCTGCGCAGGGTGCGATTGGCGTCGTTGTCGCCCCACTCGCGGGCCGCGGCCGGGCTGATCTCGACGCCGCGGCGCACCAGCTCCTGGCGGAAGTCGATGAATTGCTGGATGCGCTGGCGGAAGGAAGAGAACAGCTCGGCGTCGTCGTCGCGCACCGTACGCTCCATGCTCTTCACGGCCTCGGCGAGCTCGCGGTTGCGCCGCACCAGCCCGTCCGCGAACTGCTTCATCGCGGCACGATCGGCGGACATGTAGATGCCGCGCGATTCCATCACGACGGCGTAGATCAGGGCGTTGATGCGCCCGACGCCGACCGCCGCGTCGGCGGAGGTGGCATGCAGGTGGCGATACGTCGTCTGCAGGCGCACCGACTGGACCGACATCACCAGCAGGAAAGTGGTGACGATCGCGAGAAAGGCGGCGATGCTGTAGACCTTCTCCGCAACGGTCAGCGTGTCGGCGCCGCGCACGAAACGGACCAATTTCTTCAAGAATTTGGTTCCGGCACCGAGGCCGGATTCCAGCGCCGCAGCTCCCATGGCGCCGCTCCTCCTGGTTGAAAACGCTGGATGATAAGCGTGATCGCGCTAGCAGAGGATTAAAGCACCAACCTGTATTCTTACGGCATCGAGCCGTGGCCCGGCTGGGGCGAAGCGCGGCCGGGCGGGCCGGTCAGCCGATCCGCTTCAAGCCCTGCTTGAAGCGCGGACCGTTGGCCACGTAGAACCGGGCCGCGCTCCCCATCTTCTGCACCTGGGCGTCGTCGAGGGTGCGGATCACGCGCGCGGGCGAGCCGATGATCAGCGAGCGCTCGGGGAACTCCTTGCCCTCGGTGATGACGGAGCCGGCACCGACGATGCTGTTGCGGCCGATCTTTGCCCCGTTCATCACGATCGAGCCCATGCCGATCAGCGCGCCCTCCTCGATGGTGCAGCCGTGCAGGATGACGTTGTGGCCGACCGTGCAATTCCTGCTGATGACAAGCGGAAAGCCGAGATCGGTGTGGCAGGTCGAGCCGTCCTGCACGTTGGCGCCCTCGCCGACCTCGATCCACTCATTGTCGCCGCGCAGCACTGCGCCGAACCAAACGCTCGCGCCCGGCTTCAAGCGCACCCGGCCGATCACGGTCGCGGTCTCGGCGATGAAATAATTGCCGTCGGCGGGAAGGTCGGGCGCCTGCCCGTCAAGCTCGTAGATGGCCATTGGCTGTCTCCTGTCGCATTGACGACTGGCATAGCCAAACGGCAGCCGCGACGCAAAGGGCCGGCCGCGCTCGAGGCACTTCGGATCAGACCAGAATGCCGGCAGCGCGCAGCGTCATCAGGAAGAAGGTGCCGCTCATCATGCTCCAAAAGGCGGCGATGACGGTTGCCATCATCACGAATTCCATGCGGCGGCTTTCCACCCGCACGCCGCGCAGCGTGTTGCGCATGATGATGAAGGGCGCGGCGAACACCAGGAAGGGAACCGCCGCGAAGGTTTTCGGGGCCACGCCGTCCTGCAGCAGGCCGAAGCCGGCTGGCCGCTGTGCCAGCGCCTGGTATCCGTTCACGAGCGCGCCCGCGAGCGCGAAACCGATGCCGATCGAGAAGAAGGTGTTGAGAGCTTCAGGTGTCATCGGAAGTGCTCCGCCCTTACACAACGCGCGTGCCTTCCTGTGACAAACAGGGCCCGTTAACGCTACATTATCCTTAAGGAAAGGTTAACGCGGCCGGCCGTCCCGTGCAGGGGCCGTCCCCGATCCAAGCGGCCGGGAACGCTGCGCGAAAGCGCCGTCGCATGGCATATTCGCGCTGATTCGTCGGCCATCGGCCGACCTCCGGTCGACCTCGCACAATTCATGGCATTGTTCTCGGCAGCTCCCCTCAGGTCCCCCCGCACGCGCACCCGTGCGCATGTCGTGCCGATCGTGCTCGGCGGCGCGGCGGCGGTCGCAGCTGTCGCGCTCGTCGCCTACCTGCTGTGGCCGACCTGGGGCAGCCGGGGCGCGAACGCGCCGGACAAGCTGCCGGTGAGCGTCGGCGGCACGTTGTTCAACCTGCCGGTGACCGCGATCCGGATGAAGATCCAGCGGCACTCGGGGCCGCAGGAGCGCATCGATCTCGACTTCCTCTATCCCTCGCTGGAGCCGCCCGGCGCGCCCAAGCACGTCACCTCCGACACGGCGGAAGCGGCGCTGCAGTCGATCGACCGCATCTTCCTGTCGATCGCCGCCCATCACGATGCGCTCTCGCCCGAGCAGCGCACGGCCACGATCTATCCGCGCTATCTCGACCCGGCCGCGGCAAGCCCAGCGGACGGCCTGACGATGCGCATGTTCCGCACCGACACGCCCTACGGCAGCGAGGACCTCTATTCGGCTGCGAGCCCCGCGCTCACCGCGCGCTGCACGCGCGATGCCGCCACCCCCGGCATGTGCCTCTCCGAGCGCCGCGTCGGCGGCGCCGACCTCACCTTCCGCTTTCCACGCAGCTGGCTGTCGCAGTGGCGCGAAGTGGCGGAGGCGATGGAGAGGCTGACCGCGCAGCTGCGCGGGCCGCGGGGCTAAGGGCGGTCGGCTTACTGTCGGCTGGAGCCTCCAAACCAAAAAATCGAAAACAACCCCATGCACAGTAGCCAAGCGTTGGCAGCATCGAGTCTTTTCGTTTTTTTCGAATAACGATTGACCCATCGGGCCAAAACAGGGCATGATGGCCGTGATGCGTGGCACGGGGTTGCCCGGATGGCGCATGGATGTGTGACTGATATCACTGAGCACAGATTGCGATTGGCCATGCTGCGAATAATCTGACGCTATTGCATTCGGGGGCTGGAATGCGGCTTCGGCTGTTTGTTTTGTTGATATTTGCGATCTGCGTGGGAGCCGGACCGGCGCTGGCCGAGAAGCGCGTCGCGCTGGTGATGGGCAACTCGGCCTACAAGAACGTGGCGCGGCTGGCGAACCCCGCGAACGATGCCACCCTGGTCGGCGGCATGTTCAGGAAGGCCGGGTTCGATACCGTCGACATCAAGCTCGACCTCAACGGTTCGGAGATGCGCCGGGCGCTGCGTGACTTCGGCGGCAAGGCGCGGGATGCTGGGGTCGCGGTGGTTTATTACGCCGGTCATGGCATTGAACTGGACGGCGTCAACTATCTGATCCCGACAGACGCGACGCTGGAGACCGACAGCGACGTGCTGGACGAAACGATCGCGCTGGACCGCGCGCTGTTCGCGGTCGAACCTGCAAAGCAGCTGCGCCTGATCATCCTCGATGCATGTCGCGACAACCCGTTTGCCAAGACGATGAAGCGTACCATCGCCTCGCGTGCCATCGGCCGCGGCCTCGCCAAGGTCGAGCCAACCAGCCCGAATACGATGATCGCGTTCGCGGCGAAAGCGGGCTCGACGGCGTCCGACGGCGACTCCAAGAATAGCCCGTTCGCGGCGGCTCTCGTCGAACGTCTGCCGACGCCCGGGCTCGATCTGCGCAAGGCGTTCGGCTTCGTGCGCGACGACGTGCTCAAGAATACCGGCTACAAGCAGGAGCCATTTGTGTACGGCTCGCTCGGCGGCGACGACGTGGCCCTGGTTCCGGCCAAGCCGGTCGCGACCGGACCGCAGGCGAACCCGGACAGCGACATCCGGCGCGACTACGAACTGGCGCTCCAGCTCGGCACGCGCGACGTTTGGACTGCATTCCTCAATCGTTATCCCAGCGGCTTCTATACCGATCTCGCCAAGGCTCAACTCAACCGGATTTCTGCCGAAGACGCCCGCGCTGCAGCGGCCGAGAAGGCGCGGGCGGCCGAGGAGGAGAAGGCAAAGCTTGCCGCCGAACGGGCCAAGAAGGCCGAGCAGGAGAAAGCCGCAGCAGCGGCCAAGGCTGCCGAAGATGCTCGGATCGCCGCGGAGAAGGCCAAACGGATCGAAGAGGCCAAGGCGGCGGCCGCCGAGCAGCGCAGGAAAGATGCAGAAGCAGCCGCCAAGGCACTGGCCGACAAGCAGGCTGCCGAGAAGGCGCTGGCCGAGAGAATCGCCAGCGAAAAGGCAGCGGCTGAGCTAGCCGCCAAAGAGAAGGCTCAGCGTGACGCTGAGCAGAAGGTCGCGGCCGTGGCCCCCACCCAATCGCCGCCGAGTCTGTCGCCGCAGGAGACAGCCAAGCTGGTGCAGTCAGAACTCCGCCGCGTCGGCTGTCTCGCGAGCAATGCGGACGGCGACTGGAATGCGACCTCGCAGCGTTCGCTCAGCCTCTTCAACAAATATGCCGGCACGAAGTTCGACGCCAAATTCGCGAGCTTCGAAGCGCTCGATGCCATCAAGGCCAAGCCGGGGCGCGTCTGCCCGCTCGTGTGCAATCACGGCTTCAAGGCGGACGGCGATACTTGCGTGAAGATCACCTGCCGCGCCGGCTATCGCATCAACGACGACAATGAATGCGAGAAGGCGCAGGACAAGAAGCCGGTCGCGACCCGCGAGGATGCCAACAAGCAAGACAATGAAAAGAAGAAGGTCGAAACCACACCCGCGAAGCCGCAGGCGACGGGTCAGATCTATTGCAACTCTGTCGGTTGTCGTCCAGTTCGTTCTGGCTGCCGGCTCGAAGATACGGGGAGGCGAGGCGGAATAACTGGTACTTCGCTCGTTGAAGTCTGCAACTAAGAAGCCGCCGGCCACAGGGGAGGTTGCTTGCAGCCAAACGGGTTGTCGGCAGGTGAGGCCCGGCTGTCGCGTGGAGGTGAGGTCAATTGGGAGGACCAGCCTCGTCGGTGCTGGAGCGCTGAAATCTGCAATTGAGCCCGTAAAGCTGATCAGGATGCCGCTCCAGCAATGCTACCGCCGAGGCGTGTGTTGCCGAAAGAACCCCAAGCAGAACTATGAAAGCTTGATCGTACCCGATCGGAATGATGCGGCAGCTCGTACGCCATGATGACCCGCATCTTGCCGAACATATCGAAGCAATGATCTTGGGACGTGCCACTCTAGAGGCGCGCGATCGCGCGTCCTACTCACAGATTGTTGCCAATGGCATCAGCACCACGAAGCCTTGCGCCGAATCGACTGCTTGGTACCCTCGCCTTTGACCGCGAAGCTAACGGCGTCATTGCGAGCGCAGCGAAGCAATCCAGAATCCCTGCGCGGAAGAATTCCTGGATTGCTTCGCTGCGCTCGCAATGACGATGGGGAGAGAGTGCGCCTCGAACCTCGACGCGTACCCCGGATACAGCGCAGCGTCTCCCTGCCGATGCGAAGCATCGTCCAGTGACGATGCTCTGCTGAGCTGGGGCCCATGTCGCAGAAATATTCCGTGTGGCTTCTGGGTCCCGGCTCTGCACTGCAACGCCATAGCGTGTCGAAGACGCGCGTGAACGCGCTTAAGGAGCGTTGCAGTGCGTTCGGGACACGGAGAACGCCGCGCTCGAGCGAAGACTCCGCTTCGCTCGCGACCAACTACTCCTGATCGACCAGGTCGTCCTCGAGTATCGCCATCTGGAATTGGAACGAGCGATCGTCGTCCTCGTCGTCGACGAAGAGCACGCCGATGAATTCCTCGCCGATATAGACTTCGGCGGAATCGTCCTTCTTCGGCCGCGGCACGACGCGGATCTTGGGATTGCCGAATACGCGCTTCAGATACGCATCTAACTTTCTGACTTCTTTGACGTCCACGGCAAGTCTCCGATCGAAAATGGTCGGCGGGTTTTAGGACGAGATGCGGCGAACCGCCAGCACGAATTTGGCGAGGAAAAGGGCCGGAAAAATCCGGCCCTTCGCAGCATCAAGGGCCCGCTCAGAGCCCCATCGCGTTGATCATCTGATCCATGGTGCGCGACGGCTCGGCGCAGCCGGCTTCGCCGACGATCTTGGCCGGAACGCCTGCGACCGTGACGTTGTGCGGCACCGGCTTGACCACGACCGAACCGGCGGCGATGCGCGCGCAATGGCCGATCTCGATGTTGCCGAGAATTTTTGCGCCGGCGCCGATCAGGACGCCGTGGCGGATCTTGGGGTGACGATCCTCGTTCTCCTTGCCGGTACCGCCGAGCGTGACGCCGTGCAGGATCGAGACATCGTCTTCGATCACAGCCGTCTCGCCGCAGACGAAGCCGGTGGCGTGGTCGAGGAAGATGCCGCGGCCGATGCGCGCGGCGGGATTGATGTCGGTCTGGAACACCGCCGAGGATCGGCTCTGAAGGTAATAGGCGAAATCCTTGCGGCCCTTCAGATAGAGCCAGTGCGCGAGGCGATGGGTCTGGATGGCATGAAAGCCCTTGAAGTAGAGCAAAGGATCGATGAAGCGCGACGTCGCGGGATCGCGGTCGTAGACGGCAACGAGGTCGGCGCGGAAGGCGTTGCCGAGATCAGGGTCGTCGCGCAGCGCGTCCATATAGGCCTGACGCACCAGGTCGCCCGACAGCGCGGAATGATCGAGCCGCTCGGCGACGCGGTGGACCACCGAATCCTCCAGCCGGCCGTGATGCAGCACCGACGAATAGATGAAGGTCGCAAGCTCCGGCTCGCGGCGGACGATGTCCTCCGCTTCGCTGCGGATCCGGTCCCAGATCGGATCGAGCGATGCGAGCTTTCCTCCCGGATTGACCTGATGCACTGCCATGGGATCTGCTCTTTCGAATTGGCTGATTTTGTTGGCTCTATAGCACAGTCTAGGCGACAAAGTCCTGACGGGCTTGCCTGAGAGTGAACAGTGCCTTGCCTCGGATAGCAAGCCAAAGCATTGATAAACAAGGCCTTCTTCTGACGCCCCGAGCGGCAAGGTCGGCTCAAGGTGGTCAGAGTTTCGCCAAATTCAAGCCGGGCGGCGTCAAACTATTGGTGAATTCGCCTCCAACCGTTATTGCGGGCATGATCCGAGCGGGGGCAGAGCCGATTTGACCATCACCACCGATCAACTGCGCGCGCGCGCCGCGGGCTCTTTTTGGCTGCGGCTGGCCGCAATGGCCCTGCCCCTCCTGATGATCGCGCCGGCGGTCTGGAACGGCTATCCGCTGTTGCAATGGGATACCGGCGGCTATCTCGCGCGCTGGTACGAGGGCTATCTCGTCCCCAGCCGCTCCACGGTGTTCGGCCTCTATTTGCACTATGGCGAGGGTTTCGGCTTCTGGATCAACCTCGCCGCCCAGTCGCTGGCGACGCTATGGCTGCTGCAGCTCACTCTTCGCGTGTTGAGTTTGATGCAGACCTTCCGCTTCGTCGCAATCAGCCTCTCCCTGATGCTGTCGACCGCGCTGCCCTGGCTTGCGAGCATGCTGCTCACCGACATCTTTGCCGGGCTCGCGGTGCTGTCGCTGTTCCTCCTGGTGGTCGGCGCAAACCGCACCTCGGCGATCGAGAAGATCTCGCTGTTTGTCTTCACCGCCTTTGCCGCGGCGACCCACAGCGCCACGCTCGGCGTGCTGCTCGGACTGTGCGCCGCGGGCTGGATGGCGCGGCCGTTTCTGGGCGCGCGCCTGCCGCTGGCCGGACTACTGCAGGCGAGCCTCACCATCGTCGCGGGCGGCTTGATGCTGGTGTCGGCGAATTATGCGCTGTCCGGCAAGCTGGCCTGGACGCCCGGCGGCTACGGCGTCGCCTTCGGCCGCATGATGCAGGACGGCATCGTCGCGCAATATCTCAACGACCGTTGCCCGCGCGAACGTTACAAGCTTTGTCCCTACCGCAACGAGCTGCCGGCGAGCGCCGACGAATTCCTGTGGGGCAAGAGCGTGTTCAACACGCTCGGCCGTTTCGCAGGCATGAATGAGGAGATGGGCACCGTCGTCGTGCAGTCGCTGAAGGATTATCCAGCCTGGCAGGCCGGCGCGGCGCTTCGCGCGATGGGACAGCAATTGCTGCACGTGGCGACCGGCGAAGGCACCAACGGCTGGATCCCGCACACCCGCGGCATCATCGAGCGCTACATCCCCGCACAGGCCGCGCCGATGCGCGCGGCGCGGCAGCAGAACTGGGGTGTCAATTTCGATGTCGTGAACTGGCTGCATGTCCCGGTCGCGCTGGCCTCGATGCTGGCGCTGCTCGCGCTGCTCGGCCATGCGCTGGCAAGGCGCCGGCTGGACGATCTGACGCTGCTGGCTGGGACGGTGACGCTGGCGCTGCTCGGCAACGCCTTCATCTGCGGCGTGATCTCAGGGCCCCACGACCGCTACGGCGCGCGCATGGTGTGGGTGGCGACGTTCGTGGTGCTGATGGCCGCGGCGCGGCGGCTGGGCGAGGACGGCAAAGCAGGATGAGATCGGGGTGAAGCCTCATCGCTCCCAATCTCCTGAGGGAGTGGACGATGTGTACACATTTGCACAGTTTAATGCGGCAGCCGTCTCGGTCAGGTAGGCTGTTCGCATGGACCGAGAATTCCGCCGCCTCGAACATGCCGCCCGCGAGCAAGCAGCACTGTCGGCTGACGGGCGCACCAAGGCTGCGCTGCTAGAGATCGCCGAAGAATACCGTTTGCGCGCCGACTACCTCGAAGCTCAAAAGCGCAGCCCTGCTGATTAAGTTGCAATATCGCTTGCTTGGCACTCTGACGGCATTGACTGCCAAGCCGTTGAGGAACAGTGTGTTCCATCACCGCCCGGTCCGTGGCTTCAATCGGTGACAGAGAGACTGGTTGTGCTCCCGCCCTACTCCAACAGGGAGCAGCGTCATGCCGATTCTACGGCTGATTGCGAATGTCGATCTCACCCGCGAACAGGAACATGTTCTTGAACTCGCCTTCAACCATGCCTTGCGCAAGCTCGACCTGGTGGATCGAAGCGATCCGATCTGTGATCTTCTCGCCAAGAGGATGATCGACATTCACATGCGCGGCGTGACTGACGCTGTCGCTCTGGCCGAAATCACCGTCCGGGAAATCAGAGCACCGAAACAATAGGGCCCGAGATCGGTGACGCCGTTGAGCGACGGCGCCTGGCACTGTCGCCACAGTTTCACATCGCCTTGGCGAGCGCGAACAGCCGGAAATCCTCAAGCGCCGCGTGCCGGTGGGGCGCCACTTCGCGCCTGTAAGTCTCGGTGTCGACGATCGAGCGGAAGGTGGCAAAGTCACCGTACTCATTGAGCGCCGCTTCGTCCCAGCGTTCGCTTGGCGAGCCGACGAGGCTCGCGAGGATCGGCCCGGAAAACATCGGCGCGATCGGCTTGCCGGCCGCAAGGCGCCGGAATGCCGGCCTGTAGCGCTCATGAAAGGCTTCACGGCCCGAGCAGGGCGCGGCGTCAAAGCCGTCCTCGTAACGCGCCTGCGCGCGGTAGCGCAGCAGATTGAGCATATAAACCGGCTGCCCGGATGGAATCGCCCGCTCGGCGGCGTCGAGGGCTTGCAGCGTAATTTCGATAGGGTTCATCGGACGTCCCGCGTTTCCAGCGCCGCAGAATGCGTGCTGATACTCCCCGATTAGCCGTTCTCGAATGGGTCTTGTAGTGACCGTCTGGCCATGGCTATGTGGACTTCATGTCCACAACGACTTTGCCTCCCGACCTTTCGCGCCTCCTCGCCTTCGTCCGCGTCGTCGAGGCAGGCTCCTTCGCCGAAGCCGCGCGGCGGGCGGGGACGACCACATCGGCGATGTCCAAGGCGGTCGCCCGGTTCGAACAGGCTCACGGATTGCGACTTTTGCATCGCTCCACCCATTCGTTGGCGCTGACCGCAGAGGGCGACCGGCTGATGTCGGCGGGACGCGCGTTGGCCGAAAGCCTCGCCCGTGTCCAATCCGCGCTCGGCGAAGTCGCGCGCGACGATGGCGGACGGGTGCGCGTGACCGCCCCCGCCTCGTTCGCGCGCGCCTGCATCCTGCCGCGACTGCCCGCGTTCCTGCGGGAACGGCCGGAAATCGAGATCGAGGTCAAATTCCGCAACGAGATTCTCGATCTCGCGGCGGAAGGCGTCGACATCGCGATCCGCACAGGGCCGCTCGATCGCGCGCCCGGTCATCAGGCACGGCGGCTTTGCACCTTCTCCTGGATCGCTTGCGCCTCGCCTGCCTATCTGAAAGCGCGCGGCGCGCCGGCCACTCCCTTTGAGCTTTCCGCGCACGAGCACGTCGGCTTCCGCAATCCCGCGAGCGGTCAGATCCTGACCTGGCGCTTCGCCGACCCGCGCGGCAAAGGACCCATTCGCATCACCCCCAAGCCCAAGCATATTTGCGACGACGCGCATGCTTCGCTCGCTTTGATCGTGAATGGGTTCGGTGTCGGCTGGGGGCCGGCGTGGCTGGTTGGCGAAGACCTTCGCGCCGGCCGGCTGGTCGAAGTGCTGGCGCCCTGGCGCGCGCCTGGGGAACCCCTTTGGATGCTGCGCACCTCGGGCCGCCGCCCGCCCCTGCGCACACAGCGCGTCATGTCGTTCCTCAACACGCTTCCCACCGCGTTCAGCGACAAGGTGGTGTGAAGCAGCAGTCGTCACCGACATTCGGTCGCCAGGAAAATGAGCTCCAGGCGGCGGCTGCCGGTGAGGTGTGGATTATGCGATCCCGTCTTGCATCAACCAAGGGTTTGAGATGTCCGATTACATTGGATCGAGATTCAAGCGGCTGGACGAATAGCGATTATGGCGCGTCCTCGCGCCGACGAGTGGTTGGAGATGGAAGTCATTGAGTGGAAGGACGCCCGAGTCGATCTGGTAGTGAGCCTTCTCGAGCGCGAGGAGGTTTCAGAGCTTGGGTTACAGCGTGAAGACGAGGTTTGTCGTTCTAACGGAATCGACTTCATCTCTTTTCCGATTCCGGATCGGAGATTGCCAGAATCGCGACCGGAGGCATCGCAGATCGCTCGCTTATTAGCCAGCGGCTTGCGAGATGGTCGTTCTATGGCGATCCATTGTCGCGCGGGGATCGGCCGATCTTCGGTAATTGCAGCTTGCGCACTGATCTGTTCCGGAATCCAAGCGAAGGAAGCTCTTGAGCTGATTGGAGCTTCGCGGGGCTTGATCGTGCCGGACACGGATGAGCAGCGCGATTGGGTGATGACCTTTGGCCAGGCGGAGCGCGGCGATGCGCCACGTACCCGATAGGCCATGCAATGTCGCCTCAGCCGCGGCGTGACAGGAAGTCGAGCACGCCGGTCTTGTAAACCTTGTCGCCGACTGCACGCATGTGGTCGCGATTGGGAATATCGAGCACTTCGGAACCCGGTATGATCGCGCCGAGCGCGCTGGCGCTTCCTGCGACATCGTCGGCGCTGCCGACCGCGATCAGCACCGGCACCTCGATGCGCGCGGCCTCTTGCCTCGTCATGAGATCGCGCGTGCCGCGCAGGCACGCGGCGAGTGCACGGCGGTCGGAGCGGGTCTGGTCGGCGAACGCGCGAAACGTGCGGCCGACGGGATCGGTGACGTCGTCCAGCGCGGGCGCCTCCAGCGCCTTGGCGACGTTCTCGCCGGGACCGCTGCCCTCGATCAGGCCGCCGATGCCGATGCCGCCGAGGATCGCCGAGCGCAGGCGCTGCGGCTCGTTGAGAGAGAGCCAGGCCGTCATCCGCCCGCCCATCGAATAGCCCATGATGTCGGCCTGCGGGATGGCGAGGTGATCCATCAGTGCGAGCACGTCGCCGGCCATTACGGGTATAGAATATTGCGCGGGTTCGTAGAGCTTTGCGCTCTCGCCATGGCCGCGATTGTCGAGCGCGATGACGCGGCGTCCGTTCTTGCGCAGCTCCGACACCCAGGTCGGATAGACCCAGTTCACGTTCTTGCTGGAGGCAAAGCCGTGCACCAGGATGATCGGATCGCCCTCGCCTTCGTCGAGATAGGCAATTTCAACGGCGCCGTTATGAAAGCTCGGCATCAGCAGTTCCGTGGGATCTTGTGGGGGACAGCTCGATCTTAGAGCACGATCCGGCAAAGTGTGCAGCGGTTTTCCGGCAACATCATGCTCAAACAATAGCCCGAAGCGGATCGCGCCTCAGGCCGTCGCGGCCGCGTTAGCCAAAGCAGCGTCGGCCGCCATCTGCGCGCGGCGCAGCCGCCGCGCCCGCCTGCGATCGCACCAGGCCTGGGTCAGGCGCTCGGTCGTCGCCTTGATGGAGGAGAGCAGGCCGAACAGCGTCACGACCGCGCCAAACAGCCACATCGCCAGATCGAACGCGCCGCCGACGAGCAGCAGCGCGCCGCGGCCGAGCAGCTTGATGATCGCGCGCGTCTTGCCGCCTTGCGCTTCCGCAAGCCGCACGGCGCGCGCGACGTCCTTGGGGCCCTCGGCGATGCGGAGCGTATCCATGGCCCCGCGCGTGCCGGTCTTTCCGGCGACGCGCGTGACGTCCTTGCCGAGCCGGACCAGCGCACCGGCCTTCTCGGCCCGGAACGCGGCCTTGATCGCGCTCACGGTCTGGCCTGGGCGCAGCACCGAGCCCGATGCCACCGCGTTCCGCAGCATCGGCGCGTCGACGACCTCGCGCGCGGACCGGCCGGCCCATGCGGCGAGCCCCTCGCCGAGCCGTCCGAGCTTGCGCGCATCCTTCACCAGCGTCAGTCCTGCGCGCACCGGCGCGGCACCGCCGACGGAGATGTAGGTTGCCGCCGTCACCGCAAGGCCGGCCGCCGCAAGGGAGAGCACGAGGCGGTCGGTGTCCTCGCCCATGGCGAGGTGCTTGCCTTCGCGCACCACGTCTCTGATGTCGCCGAACACGAAGAGATCGCCGGCCACGGTCCCGGACAAGCTGGCGACATCGTCCGCGTTGCCGGTGACGAGACCCGTGGCGAAGCGCTTGGCGAAATGCGCGGTGGAATTCTCCGCTTTCACGGCATCAGCGACGCGGCTCAAGAGGTCGTCGGGAAGCGCGATGTTGCGCTCGCGCGCCAGCGTGACGAAACTGTCGGCGAGATCGGCATCGCCGGCCGCGAGCGCGGCCTCGATATTGTCCTGAACCAGGCGGTCGTTGTGCCGGAGCAGTGCATCGAGCTTCAGCTCGGAGAGCGCGACCGGATCGTCCTGGGCAGCCAGGATCGCGCCGGCCTCGCGGGCATGCGGCGCCACCTGCGCGAGCACGAAGCCGCACACGGCCATTCCCGCCAACGCCGTACTGATTCGCAGCCACTTCATGTGGAAAAGCCCGGATGCCCTGAGATCGCTTGCGCGGAACACTACGTCTTTCGTCCCGGTTTCACGCAACCACAGAGATAGTATGCCAAAATTGCGACACAACGTCCCCGACGAAAGAAGGGCTTCTCTCAGGCCGCAAGATTGTGTCGAATTTGCATGAGCAAATGAGCATGGGGCGCTTGCGAAGCTTTTCGGTTGCGCTGGACTAGCAATCACCTGTACCCGCCAGTATGGTCCGCAGCGCCTCAAAGATGCCGCGTAAGTTCGTGATTGTATCTGCCGCCATTGCCACTCCAGGATGAACTTCGATGTCCGACCATGTCGTCCCGCACTTCCATAACGATGCCGGTGTCCCCGTCATCGAGATCGGCTCGCAAGAGTTCATGTGCGTGGGCGCCAATCCTCCGTTCGACCATCCGCACGTCTTCCTCGACCTCGGCAACGACAACGAGATCATCTGCCCCTATTGCTCGACGCTGTACCGCTTCGCGGCCGACCTGAAGCCCGGCGAAGCCCGCCCGCCGGAATGTGTGCTGAAGGACAAGGTGGCCTGACCGCGTCCATCGGTTAAGGGGTGGCGCTCTCCCGAACGATCGTCGTCGCCGGTGCCGGCATCGGTGGCCTGACGGCCGCGCTCGCGCTCGCCGCCCGCGGCTTCCGCATCGTCGTGCTGGAGAAGGCCGAACGCCTCGAGGAGGTCGGCGCCGGCCTGCAGCTCTCGCCCAATGCCAGCCGCGTGCTGGTCGAGCTCGGCCTCACCGAACGCCTCAAGCTGCGCGCCGTCACCCCGGAAGCGCTCTCGATCATGAGCGCGCGCGCCGGCGGCGAGCTGCTGCGCATGCCGCTCGGCGAAGCCGCCTCGCTTCGCGCCGGAGCGCCCTATTGGGTGGTGCACCGTGCCGACCTGCAAGCGGCCCTCGCCGGCGCCGTCGCCGACCATCCCGACATCGACCTGAAGCTGGGCGCGACCTTCGAGGACGTCGCCCCTCACGCCAAGGGCCTGACCGTGGTCCATCGCAGCGGCACGATCCGCCGCAGCGATCTCGCCAGCGCGCTGATCGGCGCCGACGGCATCTGGTCCACGGTGCGCCAGCATCTGTTTCCCGAGGTGCAGCCGCGCTTTTCCGGCCTGATCGCCTGGCGCGGCACGCTCGATGCCACGCAATTGCCGAAGGACTATACCGCGCGCCGGGTGCAGCTCTGGATGGGGCCGAACGCCCATCTGGTCGCCTATCCCATTGCGGGCGGGCGCCAGATCAACGTGGTCGCGGTGCTGCCGGGCACCTGGAACCGGCCGGGCTGGAGCACGCCCGGCGATATCAGCGAGGTGATGGACGCCTTTGCCGGCCCACGCTGGCCGCCAGCGGCGCGGATGCTGCTCGCGGCGGTCGACAGCTGGCGCAAATGGGCGCTGTTTGGCGTGCCGGACGGCTGCCCCTGGAGCAAAGGTTCGGTGGCGCTGCTCGGCGATGCCGTGCACGCGATGCTGCCGTTCGCAGCCCAAGGGGCCGGCATGGCGATCGAGGATGCCGCCGTGCTCGCCCGGCATTTGAGCCTGGAGGCCGCCGAGAGCAGCAAAGCGGTTGCCGCCGCGCTGACGCAATACGGCCGTGCCCGCCAGGCGCGGGTGCGGCGGGTACAGCGGACCGCGCGGCAGCAGGGCCGCATCTATCATCTCAATGGGCCGCTCGCGCTCGCACGCGATCTTGCGATCCGCGCGCTCGGCCCAGAGCGCATGCTGGCGCGACAGGACTGGATCTACGGCTGGCGGCCCTGATGCGGCGCGCCGCCGGCAGCATGCCTCAGTGGGCCGCTTTGCCGGATTTCGACGCGGATTTGGCGCTGGCCGCGGGCGATGCCGGAGGCGGCGGCGCCTCGGGCGGCGTCTCCCGGCATCTGTTGCGGCGCCAGGCATCCTCGGCCAATTGGACCTGCCCGCGCACGGCGATATAATCGTTGCGATAAGCGAGTTCGGACACGACGGCGCCGCCGGCCCCGGTCTCGGCCTTCTCCATCAGCCTCTGCAGATCGGCGGTGCGCTTGGCGAGGTCCTTGCGCTCGGTCTCGAGCTGCTTGCAATCGTACAATTCGTATTTGGCGGGATCGGCAAAGGCCGGTGCGATCGTCTCGCTCACGCCGGCGCAGCCGGACAGCGCGAGGCCAGCCGCAAGCAGCGCGAACAGCGCGCCAAAGCCGCGCAGCCAAAAGGAAAACGAAGCAGCCATGCCGGATGAATAGCCCCCGTGGATTGAGAATGCCTAAAGCAGCAACAGATGTCCGGATTGAGGCTTTGCCTTGTGCCCCCGGCTCGCTTAAGGAAGAACCGTCCCTCCGGCGCGAAACGCCGCCAATTCCAGATCGCCGGAACGGACTTAAGTGTTTGATCTCGTTGGATCAAGCGGGCATGGCGGAATTGGTAGACGCAAGGGACTTAAAATCCCTCGGTGCGCAAGCGCTGTGCCGGTTCGACCCCGGCTGCCCGCACCACTAGCTTGTATCACCCTTGCTCGAGGCGCTCGGGCTCTGCGCGGAAATCGAGCAGCACGATCCAGAAGCAGATCAGCGCGATGACGAGGAGGATGAAGGTGCCCTCGATCGGCGCGCCCAGAAGCGAGACCAGTGCCGGGAAGGCGAGGCCGATGCCGAGGATGGCGGCGAGCGCCAGGGACGGAAGATCGACGATGAGGATCGCGGCAAGAAGCGCGAGCTCGAAGAAGGCATATTCCTTCAGACGCGGCGAGCTGAGATAGAGCGCGAACATGGCAAGCACCGTGATGCGCATGCCCGTGCTCGGGTGATCCATCAGCCAGCGATCGAGCTGCGTCAGCAGCGATGCCCCTGCCCGCACCGATCCGCTCGCGGCCGCGCGCAGGACGGACAGCGCGAACGGCACGAGCACGAGCGCGAGTGCCGCGAACGCGTAGGCCGCCAACATCGCCGGCTTGCCGTCACCGAAGCCGGCCTGGGCCATGAGGTCGCGCGCCAGCAGCAACAGCGACGGATTGGTCTCCACGAGACCGACGGCATGCTGGCCGGGAATTTGTCCTGCGATCGCGAGCAGCCAGCTCGCGAACAGATCTGGATAGAGTAACCGCGACAGCGCGAGCGGCAACGCGAAGGCGAACGCGGCCACCGCGATCAAGGCCAGCTTGCGGCCACGCGGCAGCGGCAGGAAATAGAGCGCCGCCAGCACCGGGACGAACACCAGCTTGAACGAGGTCACGAGGCCGAGCAGCGCAGCGCCGGCGATGCGCCAGGAAAAGTTCGAATTCTGTTCGGATGCGAGCGGGCGTAGCAGGAGCTTCAGCGCGATCGCGGTCAGCACTCCGCTCAGCAGCGCAAAATTCCCCGACGCCACCACGAATTCGAAACCGACGAACGCGCCGAGCGCGCAGAGCACCTTCAAGCCAGCATCGCGCGCGCTGGCACGCGTCCGGCCAAGGCCGGGCAGAAGCAGCGCGCAGAGCACGGCGAGGACGAGAAAGATGCTTCGGTAATGATCGAGCAGAACGCCGCCCGCGCAGAGGGGACGGAAGACGTCCAGCGTCACCGGCAGATAGGGATAAGAATAGGTGGTGCCCTTCAGGTTCTTGACGAAGTAGGGATCGAGCCTGTCGGCATGCGCATCGACCGCCGCGCAATTGACCCGGACGTCCCAGCCATACGGCAGGTCGAGCGAGGCATCGTTGGCGAGATTACCGAGCACCAGCAGCGCGGTCAGCGTGACCACGCCGGCAAGCCAGACGTTGCGCCTGGCAGCCTTGGCCGCAGGCGCCAACCATCGTGCTGCACCTGATATGTCGGACACGGGCGATACCCTGTTTGGCTTCTCGCGGCGCCGTTGCGGCAGCCGCTCCAGCCACAATGGACAGGACGGGTTGCCGATTCATCTTCCCGGCGTGCCGCGCCCGATCTTATGGTGAATCCCTGGTTGCAGGCCCAGCCCTCCGGCGACGCGGCTTGGAAAACGCTTCGATGTGCGCGGCGACGAGATCCCGGATGGCCCATCAGGCCGGCGACGGGCCCTCACCCGTTTTTGACCGCTCCTGCTCCGCCTGCCAGCCATCCCGAAACATGGGTTGTGCAACGCAGCATCGGGGCTAGATAACTCGCTTGATTGCAGGGGTAAGCTTCTTGTCCGACGTCAATGCCGACGGTTGGGTGTCCTCGGGACACCGCCCAATAGGTTTTCCGGAGTTCGTCATCGTGATCGCGTCCATCATGGCGCTGAATCCGCTCGCGATGGACATGATGCTGCCGGCGCTGCCCAATATCGGCGCCGCCTTCAAGATTCCCGTCGAGAACCATCTGCAATTGGTGCTGTCGACCTTCCTGATCGGCTTCGGCGCCGGTCAGTTCGTCATGGGTCCCCTGTCGGACCGTTTTGGGCGCCGACCGGTGCTGCTCGGCGGCATGGCGGTCTATGCGGTGGCGAGCGTGCTGGCGGTCATTGCCCCCTCGTTCGAGACGCTGCTGCTGGCGCGTGCGCTCCAGGGGCTCGGCACCGCGGCGACGCGCGTGATCGCGACCTCGATCGTGCGCGATTGCTATGTCGGCCGCCGCATGGCGAGCGTGATGTCGCTCGCCATGATGATCTTCATCGCGGTGCCCGTGGTCGCGCCCTCGTTCGGACAGGCGGTGCTGCTGGTGACGGCGTGGCGCGGCATCTTCGTCGTGCTGATGCTCTACGGCCTGCTCGCGCTCGCATGGTGCGTGCTGCGGCTGCCCGAGACGCTTCCCGAGTCGAAGCGCAGGTCGCTGGCGCCCTCCGACGTGCTCTCGGCATTCCGGCAGACCCTGACCCATCGCCAGACCGTCGGCTATGCCACCGCCGCCGGCAGCGTCATCGGCGCGCTGTTCGCCTATGTCTTCTGCGCCCAGCAGGTCTTCACCGGCATCTATCATCTCGGCCAATATTTCCCGCTGGCTTTCGCCGCGATTGCCGCCGGCACAGCCATCGCCGGCTTCCTCAATGCGAGGCTGGTCGGACGGCTCGGCATGCGCGTGATCTCACACGGCGCGCTGACGCTCTACACGGCCGTGGCCGGCGTGATGCTGCTGACGGAAAGCCTCGGCGTGCTGCCGCTCGCCTTGTTCATGGTGCTCTCGGCCCTGATGATGTTCTCGTTCGGCATGATGGTCGCCAACTTCACCGCGCTGGCGATGGAACCGCAGGGCCACATCGCCGGCACCGCCTCCTCGCTGTACGGCTCGATCACCACGCTGATCGGGATCGTGGTCGGCATGGCAATCGGGCAGAGCTTCGACGGCACGCTGCTGCCGTTCTCGATCGGCTTTTTCCTATCCACCCTCGCCGCGCTCGCGATCGTGCTGGTGGTGGAGAAAGGGCGGCTGTTCAGGCCGCATCATCGCCCGATCAGCTAGGAACTTCCCGCCCCTCGCGATGTTGTACTGCAGCAATTCAGAGGATTGGCGAGATGGAACAAGAGACCAGATCGGATCAGCCCGCGTCCGAGATCGAACAGCCGATTTCGCAGCCTCGTTCCGATGAACGAATGGACTCGAGCTTGGCATTCGTGAGTGAAGGGCTCGAGCAGCTGCGCGACAGCCACTGCTAGACGAGCGCGATCACAGACCGCCTCATAGAAAACGGCGCCGCAGGAAACTGCGGCGCCGTTCGTATTTACCTGCAAGGCGCGCGGCGCGTAAAGCGCGATGAGATTCGGATGATCGTCATCGCGCTTTAGGTTGTTGTTTGCGCATGATCTTTCCGGAAAACCGCTTCGCACTTTTCCGGATCATGCTTTATTCCTTCTTGTCGATGTTCCAGAACACCGGCGTCGCGGGGCCGTCGAGCACGCCCGTCAGCGATTTGCGCCAGCCGCTCGGGATGAGATACTGCCCCAGCGGAATGTAGATCACCTGCTCATAGGCCTGCTTCTGGATATCGGCGGCGATCTTCTTCTGATCGTCGACCGAGGCCGCGCGGACGAAAGCGTCCTTGAGCTGCTCGATCTTGGCGTCCTCCGCCCAGCCGAACCAGCCCTTCTTGCCCTGGCCGCCGATCGAGAGATTGGCGATCGGGTTGGACACGTCGGCCGCGACCCAGTTGGTGAAGAACATGTTCCAGCCACCTTCCTTCGGCGGCTTCTGGCTGGCGCGGCGGCTCACCACCGTCTGCCAGTCGGTCGCCTGAAGGTCGACCTTGAAGCCGGCCTCGCGCAGCAGCTGGGCCGAAACGATCGGCTGCGCCTTCAGCGTCGTGACGTCGCCAGGGGCCATGATGACGATCGGCGTGCCGTCATAGCCGGACTCGGCGAGCGCCTTCTTGGCTTGCGCCATGCCGTTCCCCTTGACCAGGGTCTCGGAGCCCGCATCGGTTGCGAGCGGCGTGTCGCAAATGAAGAACGCGCCGCAGATCTTCTGATATTTGGCGTTGCCGACCAGCGCGTCGAGCACGTCCTTCTGGTTCAGGGCCAGCAAGGCAGCACGCCGCACCTTCACGTTGTCGAACGGCGGATGCAGGAAGTTCATCCGGCCGAGCGTCTGGAAGCCGAACTTGTTCAGGACCTCGATGGTGAGCTCCTTGTTGCCTTCCAGCACCGGCAGCATGTCGAACGGCAGGTTCTCCATGAAATCGATGTCGCCCGACTGCAGCGCGTTCACCGCGGTCTGCGAGTCCGGCATGGTGATCCACTCGACGCGGTCCACCTTCACCACCTTGCCGCCGGAGGTCCAGCTCGCCGGCTCCTTGCGCGGCACGTAGTCAGTGTTCTTGACGTAGACCGCCTTCACGCCGGGCTGGAATTCGCCCTGCACGAACTTGAACGGACCAGAGCCGATCTGCTCGGGGATCTGCTTGTCCGGCGGCGTCTCCGCAAGGCGCTTCGGCATCATGAAGGCGACGCGCGAGGACGGCTTGCCGATGGAGTCGAGCACCAGGCCGTAGGGCTCCTTCAGCTTCAGCGTGATGGTCTTGGGGTCGGTCGCCTCGATGCTGGCGGTGAAGTCCATGAGCTTCTGTCCCATGCCGTCGACCGCAGCCCAGCGCTTCAGCGAAGCGACGCAGTCCTCCGCGGTCACCGGCGCACCGTCATGCCACTTCAGGCCGTCGCGCAGCGTGAACGTGTAGGTGAGCTTGTCGTCGGAGACCTTCCAGTCCGCCATCTGCGGCTGGACCTTGAAATTCGAGTCGGTGGCCACCAGCGTGTCGTAAACCATGTAGCCGTGGTCACGCGTGATGTAGGCCGTGGTGAAGATCGGATCGATGATGCGCAAATCCGAATGCAGCACCGCCGTGAGAGTCTTGCCGGCCGCGAGCACCGGCGAGGCCAGCGCGGTCGAAAGCGCGACGACCGACAGCGCAAGTGTGGAGGCGAACGCGCGAGGCCCCCGGCGCATGAAGTGGAACATAGAAAGTTCTCCTGACGTGAAACTGTTCAAAGGCAGGTTATTGGTTGAGCATGAGGTTCGTTCGTTGGGCGAACTAACCTCATGCAATGCCTTCGTCTTTCGAGACTTGCAGACAGGGTGAAGCGCGTCAATCCGGTTTCGGTGCAAGCCCTTGCGGCGCGCGCACGGGCTCCACAAAGATCGGTTTGGCTCTACAACACCCTCCGCTTGTCCCGTCCGCGCCAATGCAATGCGCGTTCCATCTTTCCAAGCTTGAGAGACATTGAGATGAATCCTGCCAATCTTCCCTTTGATTCCGAGGCCATGCTCGAAGGCCTGCGCGGCTGGATCGAATGCGAAAGCCCCACCTGGGATGCCGGTGCCGTGGACCGCATGCTCGATATCGCAGCGCGAGATATGGCGATCATGGGTGCGACGATCGAGCGCATCGCCGGCCGCCAGGGCTTCGGCGGGGTCATCCGCGCGCGTTTCCCCCATCCGAAGCAGGGCGAGCCCGGCATCCTGATCGCCGGGCACATGGATACCGTCCACCCGGTCGGCACCATCGAGAAGCTGAAATGGCGGCGCGAGGGCAACAAGTGCTATGGCCCCGGCATCTACGACATGAAGGGCGGCAACTACCTCTCGCTGGAAGCCATCCGCCAGCTGGCACGCGCCTCGTTCACGACCCCATTGCCGATCACCGTGCTGTTCACGCCGGATGAGGAAGTCGGCACGCCCTCCACGCGCGACATCATCGAGGCGGAAGCCGCGCGCAACAAATACGTGCTGGTGCCGGAGCCCGGCCGCGCCGACAACGGCGTCACCACCGGACGTTACGCCATCGCACGCTTCAACCTCGAAGCGACGGGCCGGCCGAGCCACGCCGGCGCGACGCTGTCCTCGGGACGCTCGGCGATCCGCGAGATGGCGCGACAGATCCTCGCGATCGACGCCATGACGACGGAGGACTGCACCTTCTCGGTCGGCGTCGTGCATGGCGGCCAATGGGTCAATTGCGTTGCTACCACGGCGACGGGCGAGGCGCTCTCCATGGCCAAGCGCCAGGCCGATCTCGACCGCGGCGTCGAGCGGATGCTGGCGTTGTCCGGCACCAGCAACGACGTCAGCTTCAAGGTCACGCGCGGCGTGACGCGGCCGGTCTGGGAGCCCAATGCCGGCACCATGGCGCTGTACGAGAAGGCCCGCGGCATTGCCAAATCTCTCGGCATGGAATTACCGCATGCAAGCTCCGGCGGCGGCTCGGACGGCAACTTCACCGGCGCGATGGGAATCCCCACGCTCGACGGCCTCGGTGTGCGCGGCGGCAATGTCCACACGCTCGAAGAGTATATCGAAGTCGAGAGTCTCGCTGAGCGAGGACGGCTGATGGCGGGGCTGCTGGCGACGCTGGAGTGATCGCGAAGCGATCCCGTAGGTGGGCAAAAGGCGCAAAGCGCCGTGCCCACCGTTTTCCCGACCGAAAGCAGGTGGGCACGCTCCGCTTTGCCCACCCTACGAAGATTGGCTGCAGCGCAAAAACTGTGGCCCTCGTGGCACGGGAATTGCTGAAATGTTAGGCTGATGGCAGGCTGGCCGAAGAGCCCTGCCCAATTTGACTCTAAACTGACGGATCCAACTTGCTCGGATATCTCCTTCGCCGAATTCTCGCCGCCGTGCCCGTGATGGGCGTGGTCGCGCTGTTCGTTTTCCTCCTGCTCCGCCTCACCCCCGGCGATCCCGCCGCGATCCTCGCCGGCGACAACGCGACCCCGGAACGGCTGGAGCGCATCCGCGAATCGCTCGGCCTCAACGAGCCGCTGATCGTGCAGTTCGTCACCTGGGTGAACAAGCTGCTGCACGGCGACCTCGGGACGTCGCTGATCTCCAATTTGCCGGTGATGAAGATGATCGGCCAGCGCGTCGAGCCGTCGATCTCGATCGCGCTGTGCACCATCATCCTCGCCGTCATCGTCGCAGTTCCCTTGGGGGTGATCGCGGCGTGGAAGCACGGCACCTGGATCGACCGTTTCGTGATGGGTCTGTCCGTGCTCGGCTTCTCGGTGCCGGTTTTCGTGGTCGGCTATGTCCTCATCCAGGTCTTCGCGATCGAGCTGCGCTGGGTGCCGGTGCAGGGCTTCCGTAGCATCTTCAACGGCTTCGGTCCGTTCTTCGAGCGCATGATCCTGCCGACCTGCGCGCTGTCCTTCATCTACGTCGCACTGATCGCGCGCATGACGCGTGCGGCGATGCTCGACGTGCTCGGCGAAGACTACGTGCGAACGGCGCGCGCGAAGGGCATCAACGAGGTTGCGGTGATGATGCGCCATGCTCTGCGCAACGCCGCCGTGCCCGTGATCACCGTGATCGGCACCGGCTTTGCGCTCTTGATCTCCGGCGTCGTCGTCACCGAGAGCGTGTTCAACATCCCCGGCATCGGGCGTCTCACCGTCGATGCGGTGCTGGCGCGCGACTATCCGGTGATCCAGGCGATGATCCTGCTGACCTCGCTGATCTACGTCGTCGTCAATCTTCTCATCGACGTCGCCTACACCCTGCTCGATCCCCGGATCCGGTACTGAGGCAAGGACAAGAACAAAATGTCGGTCGATACCCTTCCCCAGTCCTCCATTCCGATCACGTCGCCGCTGCGGCCGCGATTCGGATTCCTCACCTCGACCCCGATCATCGCCACCGCGACGTGCCTGCTCGCGCTGATCGTGGTGGTCTCGATCCTCGCGCCGCTGATCGCGCCGCATGATCCGATCCAGCTCGCCCCGTCGCAGCGGCTCAAGCCATCTTCCGCACAGTTCCTGCTCGGCACCGACGCCTACGGCCGCGACGTGTTGTCGCGCGTGATCTATGGCGGCCGCATCTCGCTTCTGATCGGCATCGGTGCGGCGATCCTGTCGATCGCCATCGGGCTGGCGATCGGCCTCGTCTCCGGCTTCTTCAAGCTGGTCGATTCCGTGATGATGCGCGTCATGGACGGCCTGATGGCAATGCCGAGCATCCTGCTCGCGATCGCCGTGGTGTCGCTGTCCGGCGCCAGCCTCTGGACCGTGCTGATCGCGATCACGATCCCCGAGATTCCGCGCGTTGCACGCCTGGTCCGCTCGGTCGTGCTGTCGGCGCGCGAGGAGCCTTACGTCGAGGCCGCGATCTCGGTCGGCTCGAGCCTGCCGAAGATCATGTGGCGCCACCTGATGCCGAACACGATCGCGCCGCTGATCGTCCAGGGCACCTATATCTGCGCCAGCGCCATCCTGACCGAGGCGATCCTCTCCTTCCTCGGCGCCGGCATCTCGCCGGAGACGCCGACCTGGGGCAACATCATGGCCGAGGGCCGCCAGTACTTCCAGATCAAGCCGTCGCTGATCTTCTGGCCGGGCCTGCTGCTCTCCATCGCCATCCTCAGCATCAACCTGATCGGCGACGCCGCCCGCGACGCCCTCGATCCGCGCATGAAGCAGCGGGAGGGGAAGTGAAACAAGTAGCGTTGTCATTCCGGGGCGCGCGTAGCGCGAGCCCGGAATCCATTTCACCACGCGTGCTGCGGCCCGATGGATTCCGGGCTCGCGACTTTGTCGCGCCCCGGAATGACGGAGAGAATTGACGTGACCGACACCATCCTCGACATCAACAATCTCGTCGTCTCCATCGGCAAGCAGCCGAAAGGCGCCAACATCATCGACGGCATCTCGATCCAGGTGCGCGAGCGCGAGACGCTGTGCCTCGTCGGCGAGAGCGGCTCGGGCAAGTCGGTGACCTCGCTCACCACGATGGGCCTGTTGCCGAAGGGCACCCTGGTGCCAACCGGCGGCAGCGTGAAGCTGGTCGGCGAGGAGCTGCTCACCGCCACCGACCGCCGCCTGCGCCAGCTGCGCGCGACCAAGATGGCGATGATCTTCCAGGAGCCGATGACCGCGCTCAATCCGGTGGTTCCGGTCGGCCGCCAGATCGACGAGGTGCTCCGCGCCCACACCAAACTCGATGCCAAAGCGCGCAGGAAGCGCATTCTCGACATGATGGAGCAGGTCCACCTGCCCCAGGTCGAGCGCATCTTCGCCTCCTACCCGCACCGTCTCTCCGGCGGCCAGCGCCAGCGCATCATGATCGCGATGGCGCTGGTGCTGGAGCCGAAGCTGCTCATTGCCGACGAGCCGACCACCGCGCTCGACGTCACCACGCAGAAGCAGATCCTGTCCCTGATCCGCGAGCTCCAGCGCGATCACGGCACCGCCGTGCTGTTCATCACGCACGACATGGGCGTGGTGGCCGAGATTGCCGATCGCGTCGCGGTGATGCGGCAGGGCCGCCTGGTCGAGACCGGTCCGCTCGAGACCGTGCTGCGCAATCCGACCATGGAATACACCCGCAACCTGCTCTCCTCGGTGCCGAGCCTGGTGCCGCGCCCGCCGCGCGAGGAAACCCGCGAGCCCGTGGTGCTGGAGGCCAACGAGCTCGGCAAGGTCTACAAGGAGCGCGCCTTCTTCGGCAAAGGCCGCGAGGTCGTCGCTGCCGACAAGGTCACGTTGACCCTGCGCAAGGGCCGCACGCTCGGCATCGTCGGCGAAAGCGGCTCGGGCAAGTCGACGGTTGCGCGCTGCATCGTGCGCCTGATCGATCCGACTTCCGGCGGCGTGCGCCTCGCCGGCCGCGAGATCGCCGACATCTCGCGCCGCCTGTTGCAGCCGCATCGGCAGAAGATCCAGATCGTATTCCAGGATCCCTATCGTTCGCTCAATCCGCGCGTCACCGTCGGCGAGAGCATCGCCGAAGGCCCGGTCAATTACGGCGTGGCGCACGCCGACGCGATGAAGCGGGCGCGCGAGTTGCTCGAGCTGGTCGGCCTGCCGCCGGATGCGGTGTCGCGCTATCCGCACCAATTCTCCGGCGGCCAGCGCCAGCGCATCGCGATCGCCCGGGCGCTCGCGCTCGATCCGGACGTGCTGGTCGCGGATGAAGCGGTCTCCGCGCTCGACGTCTCGGTGCAGGCGCAGGTGCTGGAGCTGCTCGACGAGATCCAGAAGCGGCTCGGCATCGCCATCCTGTTCATCACCCACGACCTCCGCGTCGCAGCCCAGATCTGCGACGAGGTCGTGGTGATGCAGCACGGCCGCGTTGTCGAACAGGGACCGGCCGCCGAAGTGCTGACGCATCCTAAGGAGGCCTACACCAAGGCGCTGCTGGATGCGGCGCCCGGGCGGGGTTGGGATTTTGCGAACTTCAGGCCGGTGGCCGAGGGCGTGGGGGCCACGGCTTAACTCTCTCCGCCGTCATTCCGGGGCATCGCGAAGCGATGAGCCCGGAATCCATCAGGCTGCGAACTCTGTCGCACGATGGATTCCGGGCTCGCGCTACGCGCGACCCGGAATGACGGCGGAGCAGCATTCCCAAATCGTCTTGACCCTATGCACGTCGCGAGTGCTTCCTCACCTTGCCCTCCTCGCAAGGGCAAGGCTAACGTCGCGCACTTTCAATTGGGACTGAACTGAATGACACGTATTGCCGTCGGCGGCTTCCTGCACGAGACCAACACCTTCGCTCCGACGAAGGCGACATTCGCCGACTTCCAGCATGGCGGCGGCTGGCCGGCGATGACTGAAGGTGCCGACGTGTTGAAGGTGATGCGCCGCATCAATGTCGGGCTCGCCGGTTTCGTCGACAGCGCCGAGGCGAACCGCTGGGAACTCATTCCGACCATCGCCTGCGGCGCGAGCCCGTCGGCGCATGTCACCGAAGACGCATTCGAGCGCATCGTGAAGGTCATGGTCGACGGCATCGCCGCCGCCGGCCCGATCGACGCCGTCTATCTCGACCTGCACGGCGCCATGGTGACCGAGCATCTCGACGACGGCGAAGGCGAGATCTTGGCGCGCGTGCGCCGCGTCATCGGTAAGGATGTTCCGCTGGTCACCAGCCTCGATCTCCACGCCAACGTCACGCCCGAGATGATGGAGCATGCCGACGCGCTGATCGCCTACCGCACCTATCCGCATGTCGACATGGCCGAGACCGGCCGCGCCTGCGCGCGCCATCTCGCGCTGCTGCTGCAGACGAAGCAGCGCTTCGCAAAGGCCTTCCGGCAATTGCCGTTCCTGATCCCGATCAGCTGGCAATGCACCAACGACCAGCCCACCAAAGGCATCTACGAAAGACTCGCCGCGCTGGAGAGCGATGCCGTCCCCACCCTCTCTTTCGCGCCCGGCTTTCCCGCCGCCGATTTCCGCGACTGCGGCCCCAGCGTGTTCGCCTACGGCAAGACGCAACACGACGCCGATCGTGCGGCCGACGCGCTTCTGAAGCTGATCGAAAGCCACGAGAACGATTTCGACGGCAAGATCTGGACGCCCGACGACGGCGTGCGCCACGCCATGGAACTTGCCAAGGGCGCGCGCAAGCCGATCATCATCGCCGACACCCAGGACAATCCGGGCGCCGGCGGCGATTCCGACACCACGGGCATGCTGCGCGCGCTGGTGCGCAACAAGGCGAGTGCCGCAACCGGCGCGATCTACGATCCGGAATCGGCCAAGGCCGCGCACGCAGCCGGCGTCGGCGCCACCGTGACGCTGTCGCTCGGCGGCAAGTCCGGCATCCCCGGCGACGAGCCCTATCGCGAGACCTTCGTGGTCGAGCAGCTCTCGGACGGCCGCTTCATCGCGCCCGGTCCCTATTACGGCGGCCGCGAGATGGAGATGGGCCCGTCCGCAGCCTTGCGCATCGGCGATGTCCGCATCGTCGTCTCTTCGCACAAGGCCCAGCTCGCCGACCAGGCGATGTACCGCTATGTCGGCATCGAGCCGACCGAACAGAAAATCCTGGTCAACAAGAGCTCGGTGCATTTCCGCGCCGATTTCGAGCCGATCGCCGAGAAGCTGATGATCTGTGCCGCGCCCGGTGCGATGCCGGCCGACACCGCTTCGCTACCCTGGACGCGCCTGCGCCCGGGCATCCGCATCAAGCCGAACGGCCCCGTATTCACGCCTCCCTCACGCTAACCGGACAGGACCACATGCCCACGATCGATCGCATCGACGGCTACGCCGACGAGCTCACCGCAATCAGGCGCGACCTCCACGCCCATCCCGAGATCGGCTTCGAGGAAGTGCGCACCTCCGGCATCGTCGCCGACAAGCTGAAGAGCTGGGGCATCGAAGTGCATCGCGGCCTCGGCGGCACCGGCGTGATCGGCGTCATCAAGGGCAAGGGCACCGGCAGCAAGCGCATCGGGCTGCGCGCCGACATGGACGCGCTGCCGATGGAAGAGAACACCAATCTGAAGTGGAGCTCGAAGATCCCCGGCCGCTTCCACGGCTGCGGCCATGACGGCCACACCACCATGCTGCTCGGCACCGCGCGCTATCTCGCCGAGACCCGGAATTTCGACGGCACCGTGCATCTGATCTTCCAGCCGGCCGAGGAAGGCCTCGGCGGCGCCCGCGCCATGATCAAGGACGGGCTGTTCGAGAAATTTCCCTGCGACGAGCTCTACGGCCTGCACAACGCGCCCGACCTCAACCATGGCGAGATCGCGATCCTGCCGGGCCCGGCCATGGCCAGTGCCGACTTCTTCGACCTGCGCATCACCGGCTACGGCGCGCATGGCGCGATGCCCGAGCGCTCCAAGGACGCGGTTGTCATTGCGACCACACTGGCGCAGGCGATCCAGACCATCGTCAGCCGCAACGTCGACCCGCTGCAGGCCGCGGTGATCTCGATCACCCAGATCCATGCCGGCTCCGCCTACAACGTCATTCCGGGCGATGCGCATCTGTGCGGCACCATCCGCACCTTCTCCAACGAGGTCCGCGCCCTGATCGCCGAGCGCATCCGCACCATCTGCGCCGGCATCGCCGCCGCCTATCAGTGCACGATCGAAGCCGACATCCGCGACACGTTCGGCGTTCTGGTCAACCAGGTCGAGCAGTCCAAGGTGGTCGAGGAGGTCGCGCGCACCATCGTCGATCCCGCCAACGTGATCACCCGCATCCAGCCGAAGATGGGCAGCGAGGATTTCGCCGACATGCTGGAGACGATTCCCGGCGCTTACTTCTGGGTCGGCCATGACGGCTCGGTGCCCGTGCACAATCCCGGCTTCGTGCTCGACGACAAGATCCTGCCGATCGGTGCCAGCATGTTCGCCCGCATCGTCGAGACGCGCATGCCGGTGGGTGGCAATGCATAAAAAGAGCGTCGAGGAAGCGGTCACCTCGCTGCACGATCTGTCCGCGGTCGACCTGATCGCGGGTTATCGTGCCAAGCAGTTCTCGCCGAGCGAGGTGCTGGAGGACGTGCTCGCGCATGTCGCGGCGTGGGAACCGCATCTGAAGGCGCTCTATGCGTTCGACCCCGATGGCGCGCGCGAGGCCGCAAAGGCCTCGACCGCGCGCTGGACCGGCGGCGAGCCCTCCGGGCCGCTCGACGGCGTGCCCGTGACGGTGAAGGACAACATCGCGACCAAGGGCGTGCCGGTGCCGCTGGGGGCAGCCAGCGTCAAGCTCGTGCCGGCCGAGAAGGACGCGCCGCCCGCTGCGCGGCTGCGTGAGGCCGGCAGCATCATCTTCGCCAAGACCACCATGCCCGATTACGGCATGCTGTCCTCCGGGCTCTCCTCGTTCCATGCGCTCGCGCGCAACCCGTGGGATCTCAGCAAGAACCCGGGCGGCTCCAGCGCCGGCGCAGGCGCCGCCGCCGCGGCCGGCTACGGGCCCTTGCATCTCGGCACCGATATCGGCGGCTCGGTTCGCCTGCCCGCCGGCTGGTGCGGCCTCGTCGGCCTGAAGCCGAGTTTTGGCCGCGTGCCGATCGACCCCACTTATGTCGGCCGTGTCGCCGGCCCGATGACCCGCACGGTCGACGATTGCGCGCTGATGATGAGCGCGATCGCAAAGCCCGACCGGCGCGACGGCATGAGCCTGCCGGCCGAGCTGCTGAACTGGAAGGGGCTGGAGAAATCTCCGCGAAAACTACGCATCGGGTTGATGCTCGATCCCGGCTGCGGCCTGGCGCTGGAGAAGCCGGTGCGCGAGGTCGCAGTGAAGGCCGCGAAGGCATTCGAGTCCGCAGGCAGCGTCGTCACCGAGGTCGACGGCATCCTCACGCGCGAGATGCTCGACGGCCTCGACAATTTCTGGCGCGCGCGGATGTGGGACGATCTGTCCAAGCTGACGCCGGCCGAGCAGGCCAAGGTGCTGCCCTATATCTTCAAGTGGGGCGAGTCCGGGGCCAAGCTCTCGGGCGTCGACGTCATCCGCGGCTTCAACCAGACCATGGCGATCCGCGCGGCTGCGGCGAAGCTCTTTTGCGAGCTCGACTATGTGATCTCGCCGACCGCGCCGAACGTGAACTTTCCGGCGGAATGGGCGTCGCCGACCAACGATCCCATGAAGCCGTTCGAGCACATCGCCTATACCGTGCCGTGGAATATGTCGGAGAACCCGGCGATCTCCCTCAACGGCGGCTTCGACGCCAAGGGTTTTCCCATCGGCGTGCAGATCGTCGGCCGCCGCTTCGACGACATCGGCGTGCTCGGCATGGCCAAGGCGTTTGAAGGCCTGCGCGGCCCGCAGCGGCCCTGGCCGAAGCCGCCGGCGTAACAAACGCTCGCTCGTCATTCCGGGTTGCGCCCTCTTGGCGCAAGCCCGGAATCCACTCATCCGCATTACTGATGTGGACAAATGGATTCCGGGCCCGCGCTTCGCGCGCCCCGGAATGACGTGCTAGAGAGAGCGACAAAGAAACAGGGAAGGAAACCACCATGGCGTATGAGACGATCAAGTACGAGGTCGCCGATCAGATCCTCACCATCACGCTGAACCGGCCCGACAAGCTCAACGCCTTCAACGCGCAGATGCAAGCCGAACTGATCGACGCGTTCGACACCGCCGACAAGGATGATAACGTCCGCGCCATCATCGTCACCGGCGCCGGCCGCGGCTTTTGCGCGGGCGCCGATCTCTCCTCCGGTGCCGACACGTTCGATCGCGACGCGCGGCGCGGGCCGGTCAAGCGTTTTGCCGACGGCAAGGTCGACTATAGCGACCCGCAGGTGCGTGACGGCGGCGGCCAGGTGACGTTGCGCATCTTCAAATGCCTCAAGCCCGTGATCGCGGCGGTGAACGGCCCGGCCGTCGGCATCGGCGTCACCATGCAGCTTGCAATGGATATCCGCATCGCCTCGGAGGCTGCGCGGTTCGGCTTCGTGTTCTCCCAGCGCGGCATCGTGCCCGAGGCGGCCTCGAGCTGGTTCCTGCCGCGCATCGTCGGCATCTCGCAGGCGCTGGAATGGTGCTATTCGGGCCGTGTCTTCCCGGCGCAGGAAGCGCTTGCGGGCCGCCTCGTCAGCAAGGTCGTGGCCCCCGATGATCTGCTGCCGACCGCCCGAGCGCTCGCCAAGGAGTTTGCGGCAAAGACCGCGCCGGTGTCGGTCGCGCTGATCCGCCAGATGATGTGGCGCATGATGGGCGCCGACGATCCAATGGAAGCCCACAAGGTCGACAGCCGCGGCATCTACGCCCGCGGCCGCTCGGACGACGTCAAGGAAGGCGTGGTGTCGTTCCTGGAGAAGCGTCCCGCGCACTTCAAGAACAAGGTGTCCACCGACATGCCGGATTACTTCCCGTGGTGGACGGAGCGCGAGTACAAGTGACGAGCGCGTAGCGCGCCTTAACGCGCAACTCGGCTGTTTGATCCATGCCAAGTGCGCATGGACAGTCGGTCGACAGGCCTGCTGCATCGCAAAACCACCTTGCGCTATCGTTCGCATCGCACAGGGAAGCGATGCCGATGCAACTTTGCCTGCGAATGGCGGCTCTCGCGCCACTCGTCCTTGCCGGCTGTGCCGCGCAGGACGCCGAGTGGGCGCAGCGCGGACGAGCCAGCTTGATCGGTCTCGACCAGTCGGCGATCCGCATGTGCGCCGGCCTGCCGGCCGGAACCGCCAAGGACGGTTCGGGCGAGATCTGGATGTACGAGCACGCGGCGAGCCCTCCCGGCGGCATCGCGCCGCCCACGCTCACGCTTCCGCCCGGCCTGAATATCGGAGGCCAGGCGCCGTCGGGCTATTGTCGCGTGCAGTTGCGCTTTGCTCGCGGCAAGGTCACCGAGGTGCAATATGCCGGGAATACCGACATCGGAAATGCGCGTGACGCCGTCTGCGGCCAGATCGTGCGGACTTGCCTCGGCTACGCGCCGGGCGGCCGCGACACCGTCGCGCGGACGTCACATCAGTAGCGCGACGCGTCCGATCGCCTTGCGGTCGAGCAACAACCGCATCGCCTTCGCATAGTCCTTAAGCGGCAGGCGGTGCGAGACGTTGGGGCGCAGCTTGCCCTCCTCCGCCCATTGCAACAGCGCCTTCAGGCGGACCTCGCCGAGCGCAGGATTCTTCCGCACCGCTTCGCCGGCGCGTACGCCGAGCACGCTGGCGCCCTTGATCAGCAACAGATTGGTCTTGGCCGAGCCGATGCCGCCGGTGAAGCCGATCACCAAGAGCCGCGCGCCCCAGGCGATGCAGCGCATCGAATCTTCGAAGACCTGGCCACCGACGGGGTCGAACACGACGTCGGCGCCGCGCCCCTCGGTGATGCGCTTGACGGCATCGCGAAACGGCTCGCGGTCGTAACGGACGAGATGATCGGCGCCGCGCGATTTCGCGATTCTGAGCTTCTCGTCGCTGGAGGCGGTCGCGATCACGGTCGCGCCCAGCATCTTGCCGATCTCGACAGCGGCAAGGCCGACGCCGCCGCCGGCACCGTGGACCAGCAGCACCTCGCCGGGCGCCACCCGGCCGCGATCGATCAACGCGTGATAGGCCGTGCCGTGGCCGGCGAGATAGGTCGCAGCCTCCGCATAGTCGAAGGTGGACGGCATGGGGGTGAGTTGCGACGGCATCACCACCGCTTCATCCGTGAAGGCACCAAAGCGCATCTTCACAATGACCTTGTCGCCGACGGCAACGCCGCTTGCCTCCGATGCCACCTCGATGACGTCGCCGGCCGCTTCCATGCCCGGCGTGAACGGCAGCTCCGGCTTGAGCTGGTATTCGCCGGCGGCCATCAGCACGTCGGGGAAGTTCAGCCCGGCGGCGCGGATGGCGACGCGCACCTCGCCCGGCCTCAGCGCGCGGGGCGGAAACTCCTCCAGCAGCAAACGCTCGGGCGCGCCGAGCTCGCGGCAGACGACGGCGCGCACCATCAGGCCGCGCTCGCCTTGCTGCGCAAAAGCGCTTCGCGGATCAGCGGCAGGCGGTCATTGCCGAAATACATGTCGGTCTTGTTCACGAAGATCGTCGGCGAGCCGAAGCCGCCGCGCGCGATGACCTCCTCGGTATTGGCCTTGAGCTGGTCCTTGATGCCCTGCTCGGCAATACCGGCGAAGAACTTTTGCTCGTCGATGCCGACCTTCCTGCAGATCTCCGCGAGCACCGCGTCCTGCGAGATGTCCTTGTCCTCGCCCCAATAGGCCTCGAACACTGATGTCGCGAACGGCACCATGTCCTGACCGAGCCAGAGGCAGCCGCGCATCGCCTTGACGCTGTTCACCGGAAACACCGTCGGCGGCATCTTGATGGCAAGACCCGCCGAACGCGCCCAATCCGCGAGGTCCTTCTTCATGTAGCGCGCCTTCAGCGGCACCGGCTTCTCGCGCTGCGCGTAGACGCTCGGATTGACCGAATTGAAGATGCCGCCGACCAGGATCGGCCGCCAGGTGATGTCGGCTCCGAACTCCTTGGCGAGCGGTTGGATGTTGTGGAAGGCGAGATAGGTCCAGGGGCTGGAGCAGTCGAAGAAGAATTCGATCATGGGGGTTTCCTTATTGTTGTCATTCCGGGGCGCGCCCCTTTGGGCGCGAACCCGGAATCCATTTCGCCTCTCATTACGCTGCCCGATGGATTCCGGGTTCGCGACTTCGTCGCGCCCCGGAATGACGGCGTGGCCGTCACTTCCTTCCCAGCACTTCCTTAGCCCGTTGCCCGAACATGATCTTGCGTGATTCCTCGTCGAACGGCTCTTTCACGAATTTTCCGATCGCTAGCCCCGCCTGCACCTGCGGCCTTGCCCGGACCTCGGCATACCAGCGTTTCACATTGGGATAGTCGTCGAGCGTAAAACCCTGCGCCTTGTGGGTCATGGTCCAGGGGAAGCAGGCGATGTCGGCGATGGAATAGTCGCCGGCGACATAGGCGCCGGTCCTGGCCAATTGGCGATCGAGCACGCCGTAGAGCCGCGCCGCCTCGTCGCGATAGCGCTCGATTGCGTAAGGGATCTTCTCGGCCGCATAGAGCGCGAAATGGCCGTGCTGACCGAGCATCGGCCCGAGGCCCGCCATCTGCCACATCACCCATTGGATCGTGCTGGAGCGGCCGCGCCAATCGGCGGGCAGGAAGCGGCCGGTCTTCTCCGCGAGATAGATCAGGATCGCGCCGGTCTCGAACGCCGAGAACGGCGCGCCGCCATCAGCGGGCGCGTGATCGACGATCGCGGGAATACGGTTGTTCGGAGAGATCGCCAGGAACTCAGGATTGAACTGCTCGCCGGCGCGGATATTCACGGGGATCACCCGATAGGGAAGCCCGAGCTCCTCCAGCATGATCGAGATTTTCCAGCCGTTCGGCGTCGGCGCGTAATAGAGGTCGATCATGGGCCTTCCCTTGCGCCGTCCCTATCGCTGCCGCCAGCCAATGACGACTTTTGTTGTTCTGTACCTCGACGTTAGGACATGGCAGGAAGGGGCGCAACAATCTGCCGGGAGGGCCGCCATGCTGTTTCCAACCACGATCGCCGGCTCCTTGCCGAAGCCGGAATGGCTCGCCGAGCCGAACATGCTCTGGGCGCCCTGGAAGTCCGAAGGCGACGAGTTGCTCCGGGCCAAGCGCGATGCGACGCTGATCTGGCTGAAGCTCCAGGAGGACGCCGGCATCGACATCGTCACCGAAGGCGAGCAGGCCCGGCAGCACTTCGTGCACGGTTTCCTGGAGAAGATCGAGGGCATCGATTTCGCCCACAAGGTCGAGATGGGCATCCGGAAAGATCGCTACAAGGCGATGGTGCCGCAGGTGGTCGCGCCGCTGCGGCTGAAGGACCGCGTCCATGCCTTCGAGGCGCGCGTCGCGCGCACGCACACCAGGAAGCAGCTGAAATTCACCCTGCCCGGCCCGATGACCATCATCGACACCATTGCCGACCGCTATTATGGCGACCGGGTCAAGATGGCCTTTGCCTTCGCCGAGCTCTTGAACGAGGAAGCCAGGGCCTTGCAGGCCGACGGCGTCGATCTCGTGCAATTCGACGAGCCCGCCTTCAACGTCTACATGGACGAGGTCAACGATTGGGGCATCAAGGCGCTGGAGCGCGCCGCACAGGGCCTCGCCTGCGCCACCGCCGTGCACATCTGCTACGGCTACGGCATCAAGGCCAATACGGACTGGAAGGAGACGCTCGGCAGCCAATGGCGGCAATACGAGCAGATCTTTCCGGCCATCGACGCAAGCCCGATCCAGCAGGTCGCGATCGAGTGCCGCAATTCCAAGGTGCCGCTCGACCTGCTCGCGCTGCTGAAGAACAAGATTGTGCAGGCCGGTGTCATCGACGTCGCCAGCGATACGGTGGAGACGGCCGAGGACGTCGTGAAGGTGATCGAGGCGGTGTCGCAATTCGTGCCGAAGAGCAACATCATCGCCACCACCAATTGCGGCATGGCGCCGATGCGGCGCGAGATCGCCGAAGCCAAGCTGATGGCGCTCGGCGCCGGCGCGGCGCTGGCGCGCGAGAGGCTGGGATGATGGCGGTGATCCGCAGGTCGCTCGGCTAGTCTGGAGCGGTCGGATGCAACGCCGGTCGATATCCGGCGCTGAACGCCCGTAATGTGGATGGAGGCGTCAGCAGCATCGCACTCGACAGTTCGTGCTCGGTACGGGCATAGCCGGCTGGCGACCAAAGCAGCGGCCGGCCTTTCGTCACAAGATAGCTCTGCTCGCCCTGCTGCACCATCACGCCATCGGGTAAGTCTGCGAGCGGCCCTCGCAGTGGGTGCAGGCGCTTACGGCCGTGATCCAGACGCTCCAGGTGCAGCTTTGCGTCCATCGACTTTGCGCTCACCTTGCTTGCGCCGTTTCCCCTCTCCCATGCCGCGCGAAACCGGTTGGCATCGTCACGCCGGCAGAAGAAGCATGGGCGATGTCCGGCAGCAAAGGCGGTGGCTTCGTCGAGAAAGAACAGCTCGGTCCAGCTCCGCCGCGCCATCACCGGCCGCCGCCAGCCGCGGAATTCGCACAGGCATGTGATCCAGGCCGGCGTCGACCAGCGCTTCTTCAGCAGCGTCTTCGTCGCGGGATCGTGGATGATGCCGCGATTGCCGGTGAACAGGCCGCGGTGTGGGGTGGCGATGATGTCGCCGGTGGGCGTGACTCGGTTCTGGAGGGGGCGAGTGGCGAATGGCGAATGGCGAATGGGGTCGGTGTTACTCGCCATTCGCTACTCGCCATTCGCTCTGGTCACGCCGCGCCGTCGCGCAGCGGCGGGTGGTAGGACAGTGCTGTGTCCCAGGGGAAGAAGATCCAGGTGTCCTGCGAGACTTCGGTGATGAAAGTGTCGACCAGCGGACGTCCCATCGGCTTGGCGTAGACGGTGGCGAAATGCGCATCGGGCAGCATCTCGCGCACCATCCTGCCGGTCTTGCCGGTATCGACGAGGTCATCGACGATCAACAGGCCCTTGCCGGTGCCGCCGCCGAGCGTCATTGTCGCCTCGGAAATGCCCTTGAGCACCTGGAGCTCGCCCTGCTTGTTGTGGTCGTAGCTGGCGACGCAGACCGTATCGATGACGCGCACCCCTAACTCGCGCGCCACGATCGCGGCGGGCACCAGGCCGCCGCGGGTGATCGCAATCACCGCATGGAACGGACCGACCTCGTTGAGCCGCCAGGTCAGCGCCCGGCAATCCCGGTGGAACTGGTCCCACGAGACGGGGAAGGCCTTGCCTGCCCGCTCCTGCGCACTCAGTTCCGGTGCTTCACCAGCCATCGCCTGTCTCCTGCAATCTCGTCCGGCAATTCTCTGCTAGCGGTTGACGTTCAATCCCGCCAGCATTTCCTTCACCGCGGCCATTGCCGCCGCGAGCTTCTCGGGATCGCGCGAGCGCACCACCAGATTGGTGTTGGGCTTCTGCTCCTCGTCCATGAAGGGATAGCTGCCGATGATGGTGTCGGGATGGGCGGCAGCGATCGCCCGCAGCGGTCCGCCGATATCGCCCTCGCGCGCATTGGCCCGGACCGAGTCCGACAGCATGCGCACGCCCGACTTCAGTTTGGGCGAGACGATGTCCATCATCGCCTGCATGATCGAGGGCACGCCGGCCATGACGATGACGTTGCCGATCTTGAAGCCGGGGGCGAGGATGGTCGCGCTCTGGATCAGCTCGGCGCCGTCGGGGATGCGGGCCATGCGCAGCCGGGCCTCGTTGAGGTCCTGCTCGCTCCAGCGCTCGCGGAAGCGGGCGACCACTTCCGGATGATGATCGATGCCAACGCCGAACGCCTTGGCGACGGCATCAGCGGTGATGTCGTCATGGGTCGGCCCGATGCCGCCCGTGGTGAAGACGTAGGTGTAGCGATGCCGCAATGCATCCAGTGCAGCGATGATATCCGGCTCGTCGTCGGAGACGATGCGGACCTCCTTCAGGTCGATGCCGATATTGGTCAGGTATTCGGCGATGAAGCCGATATTCTTGTCCTTGGTCCGGCCGGACAGGATTTCGTCTCCGATGACCAGAATGCCCGCCGTGACGATCTCGCTCATGCCTTAAGTCCCTCACCTGTGACGCCGACTTTGCCGAGGTAACGCGTTGAAGTCACGCGGTTTTGCTTCTGAAATAAGCAGTCTTCAGCCATTTTTTCAGGCACGCCGCCGGCCGTCGCCGGCAAATGCCCCCTCTCCATGCTTATCGCGCTGGCCCGGCCCTTGCTACCACATGAAAGTCATGCACTGTTGACGCATGGCCACAGGACGTTGCGGTCTCATCAAGGCCGACGCGACCTGGCGCATGGCGCAACGCCTGGGGAGACAAGTCGGGATCTATGGCAGTCGCGTTTGACGAAATGAACATTCCCGGCGGGGACCTCCGCCCCGCCTATCAGGAGCTGGCGCGCTGGCTCAAGGAGACGCCTCCCGAGGCGCTCGAATATCGCCGCCAGGAAGCTGAGCTGCTGTTTCGCCGGATCGGCATCACCTTCGCGGTCTACGGCGATTCCGAGTCCACCGAGCGCCTGATCCCCTTCGACGTGATTCCGCGGATCATGTCCGGCAAGGAATGGGCGCGGCTGGAGAAGGGCCTGAAGCAACGCGTGCGCGCGCTCAACATGTTCCTGCGCGACATCTATCACGGCCGCGACATCCTCCGCGCCGACATCGTGCCCGACGATCTGATCTTCCAGAACCCGGTGTTCCGGCCCGAGATGAACGGCCAGCAGGTGCCGCACGACGTCTACGTGCACATCGCCGGCATCGACATCGTCCGGGTCGACGCCGAGGACTTCATCGTGCTGGAGGACAACGCCCGCACGCCGTCGGGCGTGTCCTACATGCTGGAAAACCGCGAGATCATGATGCGGCTGTTTCCGGATCTGTTCGCCCGCCACCGGGTGGCGCCGGTCGAGCGCTATCCGGACGAGCTGCTCGCAGCGCTCCGCTCGGTCGCGCCGCAAAGCGCCTCCGGCGAGCCGACAGTCGCCCTGCTCACCCCGGGCGTCTACAATTCGGCCTATTACGAGCACTCCTTCCTCGCTGACAAGCTCGGCATCGAGCTGGTCGAAGGCCGCGACCTCATCGTCAAGAACAACGAAGTGTTCATGCGGACGACGGAAGGGCTGAAGCGGGTCGACGTGATCTATCGGCGCGTCGACGACGACTTCCTCGATCCCCTCACCTTCCGTCCCGATTCGGTGCTCGGCGTGCCCGGACTGATGTCGGCCTACGCGGCCGGCAACATCACGCTCGCCAACGCCGTCGGCACCGGCATCGCCGACGACAAGGCGATCTACTCCTACATGCCCGACATCGTGAAATTCTATCTCGGCGAGGAGCCGATCCTGAAGAACGTGCCGACCTGGCGCTGCCGCGAGCCAAAGGACCTCGCTTATGTGCTGGACAATCTAAGCGAGCTCGTCGTCAAGGAAGTGCACGGCTCCGGCGGCTACGGCATGCTGATCGGCCCCGCCGCGACCAAAGCGACGATCGAAGCGTTCCGCGACAAGCTCAAGCGCGAGCCGGAAGGTTTCATTGCCCAGCCGACGCTGGCGCTTTCGACCTGCCCGACCTGCACGGCGTCCGGCCTCGCTCCACGTCACGTCGATCTTCGCCCCTTCGTGCTCACGGGCAGCAAGAGCACGACCATCGTGCCGGGCGGGCTCACCCGCGTCGCGCTCAAGGAAGGCTCCCTGGTGGTGAACTCGAGCCAGGGCGGCGGCACCAAGGACACCTGGATTCTGGACGAGTAGAGAGATGCTGTCGCGTACCGCCGAAAACCTCTACTGGCTCGCCCGCTACGTCGAACGGGCCGAATATCTCGCGCGCACCATCGATGCGACGCTGCGCGTCACCGCGCTTCCCGCCGCCTATATCGGCAAGACCAATGAATGGGATTCGGCGCTGCTCACCGCCGGGGTCGCCGCGAGCTTCTATCAGGCCTATGAGGAAGCCAACGAGCACAACGTCGTCGAGTATCTCTCGTTCTCCCAGAACAACCCGTCCTCGATCCGAAACTGTATCGAAGCGGCGCGGCTGAACTCGCGCTCGGTGCGCACGGCCCTCACCAGCGAGATGTGGGACACCATCAACTCGGCCTGGATCGAGCTTCAGGCGGTGTGGAGCAAGGGCACCTCGACGCGCGAGGACCTCGCAAAATTCCTGCGCTTCGTGCAGGAGACCTCGCTGCGCTTCGACGGCTCGGCCTATCGGACCATGCTGCGCAACGACGCCTATTGGTTCTCGCGCATGGGCGTGCACCTGGAGCGCGCCGACAACACCGCGCGCATCCTCGACGTGAAGTATCACGTGCTGCTGCCCGAGGAGGAGCATGTCGGCGGGCCTCTCGACTTCTACCAGTGGAGCTCGATCCTGCGCTCGGTCTCGGCGCTGACGGCCTATCACTGGGTCTATCGCGAGACGCTGAAGCCCTGGCTGATCGCGGACCTCCTGATCCTCAACGACACGCTGCCGCGCTCGCTCGCCAGCTGCTACGGCAACCTCGTGCGCAACCTCGACCAGATCGGCGTCGCCTATGGCCGCCAGGGCCCGGCCCAGCGCCACGCCCGCGGCATCCGCAACCGGCTGGAACACAGCAACATGAACGACATTTTCCAGCATGGCGTGCATGAATTCATTCAGGAATTCATCGCGGACAATTCCAGGCTGGGCGAAATCATCACGAAGCAGTATTTGATCTAATGTCGCTCGACTGACGACAGGGGATATTGTCATGGCCGGGCAAAAGCGCGAAGCGCGTCTTCGCGCTAGATGTCCCGGCCATCCACGTTCTTGCTTTTGCGCGACGAGGAAGAACGTGGATGCCCGGGACAAGCCCGGGCATGACGAGCTTCTTTGCGACGGCAGTCACGCCTTACAACAAACGACACGGTCCACCATGCGCCTGCGAATCCAGCACACCACGACCTATCGCTACGAGCCGCCGGCCACCAGCGTGATCCAGATCCTGCGCATGACGCCGGGCAGCCATGACGGGCAATACGTCGCGGAATGGCAGATCGACGTCTCCACCGACACCAAGCTCGACATGCATGAGGACGCGTTCGGCAACGTCACCCACGTGCTGTCCTGCGGGCCCGTCGGCGACATCCAGATCATTGCCGAAGGGCTGATCGAGACTCACGACACCGGCGGCGTGCTGCGCGGCAGCGACGAGCGTTTTCCCCCCGGCATGTTCCTGCGCGTCACCGACCTCACCTCGGTCAATCCGGCGATGACGGCGGTCGCGCGCCAGTTGCGCAGCGAGGCCGAGAGCGACACGCTGGGCTTCCTGCACACGCTGATGACGCAGGTGGCCGATCACATGACGTTCGACGAGGACCCCACCAACAGCGGCACGTCCGCAGCGGAGGCGTTCACGCTCAAGCGCGGGGTCTGCCAGGACTACGCGCACATCTTCATCGCCTGCGCCCGCGCCGGCGGCGTGCCGGCGCGCTTCGTCTCCGGACATTTCCTGCGTGCGGACGACACGGTGCACCAGGACGCCGGCCATGCCTGGGCAGAGGCCTACGTGCCCGATCTCGGCTGGGTCGGCTTCGATCCCGCCAACAGCATCTGCGCCACCGACGCGCATGTCCGCCTCGCGATCGGGCTTGACTATCTCGGCGCGGCCCCGGTGCGCGGCACGCGCTACGGCGGCGGCACGGAAACGCTGACGGTGGCGGTGAAGGTCGAACAGGCCGGCCGCGGCGGGCAGTCGCAATCGCAATCCCAGCGGCAGAGCTAGGAGCCGCCAGCCGAACACATTCGGCGTGCTACAATCGCGGGATCGGATCAGACCCGCGAGGTAGCCATGGCGACTGTGAAACTACTTTCGGATGATGAACTCTCGGCCGAAGCGCGCGCCGTTTTCGACGATATCCGCAAGGTGCGGAAATCGGACTTCGTCAACAATTTCTGGCGCGCGCTGGCGCATGATCCGAAGACGCTGCGGCGGACCTGGGAGAGCATCAAGGAGGTGATGGCTCCCGGCGCGCTCGATCCCAAGGTCAAGGAAATGCTCTACGTCGCGGTGTCGATCGCACACGGCTGCAGCTATTGCATCCACTCCCACACGGCCGCCGCACGGGCGAGGGGCATGACCGAGGCCGAATATGGCGAGCTGCTCGCCATCGTCGGCATGGCCGCGGAGACCAACCGGCTGGTCACCGCGCTCGGCGTGCCGGTTGATGAGGCGTTTCTGGTCGACGCAGCTGACTAGCTTGCCGTCTCACACCGTCATTCCGTAGCGCGAACCCGGAATCCATCTGGTCGCAGAGTTGGTGGATGGATTCCGGGCTCGCGACTTCGTCGCGCCCCGGAATGACGGGCTTAATCGGGGGTTGGAGTGGCCCTTGAAATTGGCTAGTAATTCCGCGCAAACGCGTTCGGGGACTGGAAATGACCTATTGCTGCGGAATCCTGGTTCGGGACGGTCTGGTGATGATCGCCGATACCCGCACCAATGCCGGCCTCGACAATGTCTCAACCTTCCGCAAGCTGCACATCTTCTCCAAGCCCGGCGAGCGCATCATGGCGATCGCCAGTGCCGGCAACCTCGCCATCAGCCAGTCGGTGCTGTCGACGCTGACCGAGGGCCTCGAAGATCCCAATACGGGCGAGATCGAGACGCTGATGAACGCGCCGACCATGTTCCAGGCCGCCCAGCGCATCGGCCGGGCGATCCGGGCGGTGCATGCCACCGAAGGGCCGGCGCTGAAATCCGAGGACGTGTCCTTCGACGTCTCCTTTCTGTTCGGCGGCCAGATCAAGGGCGCGCGGATGCGCCTGTTCATGGTCTACACCGCCGGCAATTTCATCGAGTGCACCACCGACACGCCGTACCTGCAGATCGGCGAGCACAAATACGGCAAGCCGGTGCTCGACCGTGCCATGCATTACGACGTCGAGCTCTACGAGGCGCTGAAGACGGGCCTGATCTCGATGGATTCGACGATGCGCTCAAACCTCGGCGTCGGGCTGCCGATCGACGTGCTGGTGGTGCGCAACGATGCCTGCGAGGCCGATCTCAACCATCGCATCGAGGCAGGCGAGCCCTATTTCCACGACCTGCGCTCGCGCTGGTCGGCGGCCTTGCGCGCGGCGCATCAGAACATTCCGCGCCCGCCCTACAAGAACGACAAAGAACCCAAAACCTGACAGCAGAAGAGAAAAGGCAGGAAACGATGAGTGAAGCGAAAAAGATCGCATTGGTGACGGGCGCCGGCACCGGCGTCGGCCGCGCGGCGTCGCTGGCGCTGATGAACACCGGCTTCACCGTGGTGCTCACAGGCCGCCGGCTCGACATGCTCGAGGAGACGGCAAAGCTCGGTCCCGCGGGAAAAAGCCTCTGCGTCACCGCCGACATGACCAAGCCGGACTCCATCGCCGCGCTGTTCGACAAGGTGAAGGCGACCTACGGCCGGCTCGACGTGCTCTTCAACAATGCCGGCATGGGCGCGCCGGCCGTCAACTTCGAGGATCTCAGCCTCGAGCAATGGCAGGCCGTGGTGAACACCAACCTCACCGGCCCGTTCCTGTGCACCCAGCACGCCTTCCGCATCATGAAGGATCAGACCCCGCGCGGCGGCCGCATCATCAACAACGGCTCGATCTCGGCGCACGCGCCGCGGCCATTCTCGGCGGCCTACACCTCGACCAAGCACGCCATCACCGGCCTCACCAAGGCCAGCAATCTCGACGGCCGCATGTACGACATCGCCGTCGGCCAGGTCGACATCGGCAATGCCGCAACCCCGATGACCGACCGCATGGTCAACGGCCCCGGCGTGCTGCAGCCCGACGGCACCACCAAGCACGAGCCGCGCATGGACGCGAAAGCAGTCGGCGATGCCGTGGCCTACATGGCCAGCCTGCCGCTCGATGCCAACGTGCTGACCATGACGGTGATGGCGACCAAGATGCCGTTCGTCGGGCGGGGCTGAACAAAAAGCGCGAAAACAACCCCATGCACAGTAGGCGTCAAGAGGCGCCTGCTGCTGCCGGGCTGCGGGCGTGACGCGAGTTAAGTCCCCACGCCATCTCAACAATCGTCATTGCGAGCGCAGCGAAGCAATCCAGGCTGCCGCCGCGGTGAGATTCTGGATTGCTTCGTCGCATCAGCGCAAAATTGCTACGCAATTTTGTCGCGGGCTCCTCGCAATGACGTTGAGAGAGCGGAGCGCCTACTCCAGGCTCTCCACCTTGCGCAGGGCTGGAAACAGCTTCATCCAGAGCAGCGCCACTGCGACGGTGGCGACGCCGCCGAGCACAGCGGCGGGCATGGCGCCGAGCAGCGCGGCTGCCACTCCACTCTCGAACTGGCCGAGCTGGTTCGAGGCGTTGATGAACAGGAAGTTCACCGCGCCGACCCGGCCGCGCATCTCGTCGGGTGTCGACAGCTGCACCAGCGAGAAGCGGATCACGACGCTGATCGTATCGGCCGCCCCCAAAACGGCGAGCGACAGCACCGACAGCCACATCCAGGACGACAGCGCGAACACGATGGTCGCGAGGCCGAACACGATCACGGCCTGGAACATGCGAAGGCCCACATGCCGGGAGATCGCGTGGCGCGCCAGCACCATGGTCATCAGCAAGGCACCGACCGCAGGCGCGGCGCGCAGCACGCCTAACCCGACCGGGCCGGTCTGGAGGATGTCGCGGGCATAGATCGGCAGCAGCGCCGTGACGCCGCCGAACAGCACGGCGAACAAATCGAGCGAGATGGTCCCGAGGATCGCCGGGTTGCTGCGAATGAAGCGGACGCCGGCGAAGATGTTGTCGGAGTCCATCCCCTCCCTCGCGATCGCCTGCGGGCGCGGCCGGACGAAGCCGGTCAAGATCATCCCCAAGACCCAGAACAGGACCATCACGGCATAGGCAAGATGCGGGGCGACCGCATAGGCGATGCCGCCGAGCGCGGGGCCCGTGATGGTCGCGACCTGCGCCGCCCCGCTGGAGACGGCAGTGGCGCGCTGGAGCGAGCCCTGCGGCGCGATCAGCGGCAGCAGCGCCGCGGTGGTCGGGCTCTCGAACGCGCCGGCGATCCCGAGCAGGAAGGTCGCGATGAAGATCTGCACCTCGCTGACCGCGCCGAGATAGGTGATGGCCCCGAGATAGAGCGCGGTCGCGGCCTCCACCAGCTGGCAAAGCTGCACGACGCGCTTGCGTTCGTAGCGATCGGCGGCGTGGCCGGCGACGAACACCAGAAGCGCGGTGGGCAGGAACTGGACTAGGCCAACCATGCCGAGGTCGAACGCCGAGCCGGTGAGATCGTAGATCTGCCAACCGATCGCGACCGCCGCGATCTGGCTGGAGAAGCGCGACAGGCTGCGCGAGAGCAGGAAGAACAGGAAAGCGGGATGGCGGAGGAGCTCACCGGCGGTGACCGGTCGATGTCCGGATATTGGCTGCTCTGGCATCGCCTCTTCGGTCACGCTCGGACCGCTCTTTCCCTCGATATCGAAGGCCTCCCGCGTGGCCGAGGTGGCCCCGCTTGTCAACACTGGTCGTTCCCGGCTGCTCCCGGCATTGCCTTTGCAGCGCAGGCACGGCCATAATCATCGAGGGTTTGGGACATCATGCTGCGCCTGCAATCTGCACTCGGCATTTTCGCATTGCTGCTGATCGCCTTCGCGCTGGCGGAAAATCGTCGCGCGGTGTCGCTGCGCCAGGCGGCGATCGGCCTTGCCGCGACCTTCGTCACCGCCCTCGTGCTGCTGAAGCTGCCGGTCGTCGCCCATGCCTTCGGCGCCATCAACGAGGCGGTCGGCGCGATCTCGGCGGCCTCGCGGGCCGGCTCCGCCTTCGTGTTCGGCTATATCGGCGGCGGACCCCTGCCCTTCGACCTGAAGGCGCCAGGCGCGGACTTCATCCTGGCGTTCCAGGCACTGCCGATCGTGCTGGTCATGAGCGTGCTCACGACGCTGCTGTTCTATTGGCGCGTGCTGCCGCCGATCGTCCGCGGCATGGCCTGGCTCTTGGAGCGCACGCTCGGCGTCGGTGGCGCCGTCGGGCTCTCGACCGCTGCCAACATCTTCCTCGGCATGGTCGAGGCGCCGCTGTTCGTGCGGCCGTATCTGGCACAGATGACGCGCAGCGAATTGTTCCTGGTCATGACCGGCGGCATGGCCGGCATCGCCGGCACCGTGCTGGTGCTCTATGCGACTCTGCTGGCGCCGCTCATTCCCGACGCCGCCGCGCATTTCGTCATCGCCTCGGTGCTCGGCGCGCCGGCGGCGATCCTGGTCAGCCTGATCATGGTCCCTGAAACCTCCGACAAGCGCACCGGCGGCACGCTGGAAGATCCGCAAATGGAGGTCGCCAGCACGATGGACGCGATCGTGAAAGGCACCAGCGCGGGCATCGAGCTGCTGATCAACATCGTCGCGATGCTGCTGGTGCTGGTGGCGCTGGTCTATCTCGTCAACGCCATCCTCGGCCTGCTCCCGCACGTCGGCGGCGCCGCGATCTCGCTGCAGCGGCTGCTCGCCCTCGTCATGGCGCCGGTGTGCTGGCTGATGGGGCTGCCGTGGGATCAAGCGATCACCGCCGGCAGCCTGATGGGCACCAAGACCGTGCTGAACGAATTGATCGCCTATGTCGACTTCTCGAAGCTGCCGCCCGATACGCTCGATCCGCGCTCGCGCCTGATCATGCTCTATGCGATGTGCGGCTTCGCCAATTTCGCCAGCCTCGGCATCATGATCGGCGGCTTAGGGGTGATGGCACCGGAGCGGCGCGAGGAGATCAACGCGCTGGGGCTGAAGTCGATCGTGTCGGGGACGCTCACGACGTGCCTGATGGGAGCGGTGGTGGGGGTGTTGGCGTAGGCTCTCTTTCCACGCGTCATTGCGAGCGAAGCGAAGCAATCCAGACATGCGTCCGCGGAGACAGTCTGGATTGCTTCGTCGCAAGAGCTCCTCGCAATGACGGCGGCGAGAATCTTTGCCTCAACCGCACAATTTCGACTTCTGCAGGATGCGACGCACCTCAGGCACCTTGGAACGGCACGGCTCGGCCGCCATGGCCTTTGCCTCGCTGGTTCGCCCCTGCACCCACAGCAACACCGCTATCAAGCCCTGCGCCCCGGAGCGCACCGGCCCACCCGCCACGTCCGAAGCTGCGAGCGACATGGCGGTTTGCGCTTCCCTCTCGGCGGCATTGATATCCGCTTGTTCCAGGAAGAAGACAGCACGGTAGACGTGAGCCCGCGCGTCTTTCGGGTAGCGGCTAACGAGATCGAGCGACCGGCTGGCCATCTCGTCGCCCTTCATCGGCACTTCCGAGGCGCGGATATAGTGCGCGGCATCGGCCATGTAGGCCGAATAATGCGCGGCGGCGAAGCCGGCGCAGATGAGAGATCCGATGGATCCTGCCAGCAAGGTCATGCTCGCGCTCCGCGGCAGGCTGTCATAGGACCAGAAGGCGAGCCACGGCGTGACGGCGAGCGCGGCGCCGGCCACCGCACCGCCTGCGTGGGCGTAATAGTTGACGTTGCCGGAAGCGCCAAAGGCCATTGGCAGCAGTGCGGGAACACCGAAGAACAGCGACGTCTTCAGCCTCGATATGGTCTGATCGGCGTCCGCTTCGGGATCGAAGCTCGCCACGAACAGCGCGGCGATCAGCCCGGTGATGGCGCCGGACGCACCGACGCCGACCGTGCCGGGACCGTTGCCCAGCAGCGAGCCGGCCTCTCCGGCCAATGCACTGGCAACGAAGATCAAAGCAAACCAGCCGCGGCCGATCAGCGACTCCAGCCTGACGCCGACGATGAACAGCGCCACGCAGTTGCTCACGAGGTGCCACCCGCTGCCATGCAGAAGCGGCGCAAGGCCGATTCGCCACCACTCTCCCCTCCCGACGACGAGATCGTAGCCGGACGCCCCCTGAGCGATCAGCGAGCGGACATCGAGATCGCCGTCCCGCGCGATGTCGATGGCGAGACTACGCTGCATAACGAAGATCAGGAGCAGACCGAAGATCAGGCCGATGGTGAGGAAGGGGATGTCGGCCAGAAGCTTGTTGTCGGCAAAAAGCGTCTCCTCGCTGGAAGAGGGCTTCTCTATGGCGATCGGCGCGGCGGCGGCTTGAAACGATGCTCTTGGAGCTGGCGCTACGATGCCGCGTCGGCCAAAAGTGTTGGTCGCCATGAAAGCATTTCCCGCGTTGACACAGCCTTGAGTTGACGCGAGAGGTATTTTCGACTGGTTAGCACCAGGCTTGCGGGGCGGCCGAAATCATCCCGATTGCTGACCGCCCGGTTTCTCGGATCGACCGCATTTTAGCGATCGAGAGTTGCGCTTACGCCTTCAGCTCCACCGTCTTGAACTCAGCGGGGAGGATCACCTCCAGCAGCTCCACGTCGTCCGAATAGTCCAGGATCATGTGTCTGATCTTCGGCGGCTGGGTCCAGGCGCTGCCTTGCTGCATCAAGGTCTCGCCCTGCCCGTCCATATAGGTCTTCACCCAGCCCTTGAGCACGTAGACCATCTGGAATTCGACGTCGTGATAGTGGAGCTTGGACACCTCGGCCGGGTTGCAGGGACCTTGCAGGCGGATCACATGCGCCTGCGCGAGGCCATGGGTCGCCTCGCCGATGCCGAGATCGCGATACTTCGCGTAGGCGCGCAGGCCGTCGGCCTTGAAGTCTTCCTCGCGGTGATGGCTGACGGCGATGCGCTGCTTCGGACGTGCGGGCTTTTTCGCAGCGGCAGTGCGCGCCTTCGCCTTCACGGCCTTGCGTGCCGAGGATCGCGCCGCCGCCTTGGCGCCACTCCGCTTCTTCACCGCGGTCTTCAATGCGGGCCTCGATGCCTTTTGCTTGGCCATTGTCTGCCTCCCTGTTTCTGAGCCGCCGTCGCGCGGTATGGCTTGAAGGTCAGCTTATCCAGTCGTGGGCGAGGCAGCAATCGCAGAGCTGGTCGTGTTGAGTAGTGCCGCATCCGCGCTGTCACCCTCCCCCTCCAGGACCCTCGCCTGGAGGGTAAGAGGCTGAGGCCAATCACGCGATCACCGTATCGGATCGTAGCTTGCCCCAAGCTGGCGCGTCGGGCTGGGGGCGTCTCGTCTTCGTTCTCGCGCTGAACTAGTCTCGCCCGGGACATCCGGGGGAATTGATTCATGGGCAGCAATGTCGGTCAGCGTGCATTTCAAAATGCCCGGCTTCAGAAGCGGCAAAAGGCCGACGTGCTGCCCTTGCTCGGGCAAGCGCTCGAGTTGCACAAGAAGGGACGCTTGCCCGGGGCCAAGGCTGCCTATCGCCAGCTCCTGCAGATCGCGCCCAATCAATTCATCGCGCTGCATATGCTCGGCGCGTTGGAGTCCGATGCTGGGAATTATCAGCAGGCCGAGAGCCTGCTGAGCCGGGCGGTTGTCGTCGATCCGCGATCGGCCGAAGCCCATATGAGCCTGGGCGTCGCGCTGAACGGGCTGAAACGTCACAATGATGCCCGCGAGAGCTATCGCAAGGCACTCGCCTTGCGGCCCAACTACGCCCTCGCTCTCTCCAATCTCGGGAACGCGAGCGCGGCCCTGGATCGCTACCTGGAAGCGCTCGACAGCTACGATCGGGCGCTCGCCGTCGACGCAAACCTCGCCGAAGCCCACAACGGCCGCGGCTCCACGCTCTGCCGTCTGCGCAACTACGACAAGGCTCTTGCAAGCCTGAACCGCGCGCTCGCGATCAAGCCCGACTATGCGGCGGCGCTGGCGAACCGCGCCGTGGCACTCCGGGAGCTGCAGCGATTCGACGAGGCCATGGCGGATTGCAACCGGGCAATCGCCCTCGCCCCTGACGACGTGAACGGATGGCTTTGGCGCGCCAATGTCTTGCTTCAGACCCGGCAGGTGGCCCAGGCACTATCCGATTGCGAGAAGGCCCTCGCGATCGCGCCCGATTCCGATCAGGCTCATCTGGTGCTGGGCCTTTGTCTTGCCGGACTAGGCCGGGTAGACGAAGCCCTCGCCAGTTTCGACAGAGCCCTCGATATCAGGCCCGATCTCGAGAGCGCGATCTCGAGCAAGATCTTCACGCTCGATTTTGTGCCGGACGCCAGCGTCGAGCGGCATCAGCAGGCGCGACGCGTATGGTGGGAGCGGATCGGCGCGAAAATCGCTTCAGAAGCGGCGGCACCGCATGACAACGGCCGCGATCCGGATCGCCGCCTGGTGCTTGGCTACGTCTCGTCGGACTTCAACGCGCATTCGGCTGCGTTCATCTTCAAGCCCGTCCTGCAACACCATGACCGCGCCCAGTTCGAGATCGTGTGCTACTCGTGCTCGGCGAAAGTGGACGCGACGACACGCGAATTTCAAGGCATCGCCGATCGCTGGCGTGACGCCTCGCAATGGAGCGACGATCGCCTCGCCGCCCAGATTCGCGACGATCGCATCGATATCCTGATCGATCTGTCCGGCCATACCAAAGGAAACCGCCTCGGCGTATTTGCGCGCAAGCCGGCACCGATCCAGGCGCACGGCTGGGGCCATGGCACCGGCACCGGGTTGCCGACAATCGATTATCTGTTCTCGGATCCGGTCGGGATTCCGCACGACGTTCGGCATCTGTTTGCAGAGACGGTGGTCGACCTGCCGTGCTTCGTGACGCTGGCGCCGCTGCCGGCCGGGATTGCGCAGGGCAAGACGCCGGCACTCTCGAACGGCTTCGTCACCTTCGGTGTCTTCAACCGCATCAGCAAGATCTCGGACGAGGCCGCGGCAGTCTGGTCCAGTATCCTCGAACGGGTGCCGGGCTCGCGCCTCCTGATCAAGGATGTTGCGCTCGACGATCAACTCGTCCGCGACAAGCTGCTGGCGCGATTTGCGGCTTGCCGATTGCCGGCCGAACGCGTCGATCTGCTCGGGGCCACGTTGCGGGACGAGCATCTGGCATCGTTCAATCGCATCGATATTGCTCTCGATCCGTTCCCGCAGAACGGCGGCGTCAGCACATGGGAAGCCCTGCAGATGGGCGTGCCCGTGGTGGCGAAGCTCGGCAACAGCCTGCCCGGCCGCGCCGCCGGCGCCATCCTCACCGCGCTTGGCCTGCCGGACTGGGTCGCCGACAGCGAGGAGGCCTATGTCGAGATCGCGGCCAGTCGCGCGGCCGAGACCGGCGAGCTCGACAAATTGCGCCGCGAACTGCCCGCAACGATCAACGCCACGGCCGCGGCCAACCCCATCTCATATGCACGAGCGGTGGACGCGGCCTATCGCTCGATGTGGACGCGTTATTGCAGCGGCGGCGTCTGATTGCGTGATCTCGTAGGGTGGATTAGCCGAAGGCGTAATCCACCGTTTCTGTTTCGGCACGCGGAGAGAAGCGAGGTGGATTACGCCAGCGGCAGCGCGTCGCGCCGCCGCAGGCTAATCCACCCTACGCGGCCTCAATGCAGGCGGAACACGCCGTCAACGGCGCGGAGCTCGGCCGGCTTGATCAGCTTGGAATGCGCCACCGTCACCGAATGGAGGGGACCGTCGAGCTTCTCCTGCCAGAACGCCAGGAAATCGGTCAGCGCGGGGAATTTCGGAAACATGTCGTAGTTCTGCCAGACATAGGTCTGGAGCAGCGAGGGATGATCCGGCATCCGATAGAGAATTTGTGCCGTCGTCAGCCCGTAGCCCAGCATCTGTTTCCGGAATTCCTCGGAAACGCCCCCAACGCGCAGGCCCATGCCAAACCTCCTTTGCAGGAGCGCATTCGGCGAGTGGCTTGGTCCGTGCCCCGGGGAGCCACCCGGAAACGATGCGCTCACATGAGAGAAATGTGACGCAAACTGACAACTCATCTCAAGCCCAAAAGTTTAACAAGCTGTTGAAATTCAATGCTTTAGCAGCAGAGACGACTCCGTGCTAATACGGTCACGGCTGCCCGGTTAACGATGGCGAGGGGTTTCTGGCAGTCCGCGCTTTCGGCTGCTAATTTTTCTGCTACAAACCCTTGCTCCCGCAAAATTCCTGTCCTATTTCAGGCTCGCCCGTGCTAGCACTCACGGGCAACGACTGCTAACAATCTCCAAATCCTCAACACGTGCAATTGCTTAGGAGGACTGCATGAAATTCCGTCCGCTTCACGACCGCGTCGTGGTCAAGCGCATCGACGCAGAAGAGAAGACCGCTGGCGGCATCATCATTCCCGACACTGCCAAGGAAAAGCCCTCCCAGGGCGAAGTCGTCGCCGTTGGTCCCGGTGGCCGCGACGAAGCTGGCAAGCTGATCCCGATCGACCTGAAGGTCGGCGACCGCGTGCTGTTCGGCAAGTGGTCCGGCACCGAGGTCAAGATCGACGGCCAGGACCTGCTGATCATGAAGGAGAGCGACGTGATGGGCGTTCTCGAAGTCAGCGAGTCCAAGAAGAAGGCGGCTTAAGAGCCCCTCTCCTCCCCTCCAGTCAAACTCACCTAAGGAAAACTCCAGATGGCAGCCAAAGAAGTCAAATTCTCGGTTGAAGCGCGCGACAAGATGCTGCGCGGCGTCGACGTTCTCGCCAATGCGGTGAAGGTCACGCTCGGTCCGAAGGGCCGCAACGTTGTGCTCGACAAGTCGTTCGGCGCTCCCCGCATCACCAAGGACGGCGTCACCGTCGCCAAGGAGATCGAGCTCGACGACAAGTTCGAGAACATGGGCGCGCAGATGGTGCGCGAAGTCGCCTCCAAGTCCGCTGACGCGGCCGGCGACGGCACCACCACCGCCACCGTGCTCGCCCAGGCGATCGTGAAGGAAGGCGCCAAGTCTGTCGCCGCCGGCATGAACCCGATGGACCTCAAGCGCGGCATCGACCTCGCGGTCGAAGCCGTCGTGGCCGACCTCGAGAAGAACTCGAAGAAGGTCACCTCGAACGACGAGATCGCCCAGGTCGGCACCATCTCGGCCAACGGCGATGCCGAAATCGGCAAGTTCCTCGCCGACGCCATGAAGAAGGTCGGCAACGAGGGCGTCATCACCGTCGAGGAAGCCAAGTCGCTCGAGACCGAGCTCGACGTGGTCGAGGGCATGCAGTTCGACCGCGGCTACATCTCGCCCTACTTCGTCACCAACGCCGACAAGATGCGCGTTGAGATGGACGACGCCTACATCCTCATCAACGAGAAGAAGCTCTCCTCGCTGAACGAGCTGCTGCCGCTGCTCGAGGCCGTGGTGCAGACCGGCAAGCCGCTGGTCATCGTCGCCGAGGACGTCGAAGGCGAAGCCCTCGCGACCCTCGTCGTGAACCGCCTGCGCGGCGGCCTCAAGGTCGCGGCCGTCAAGGCTCCGGGCTTCGGCGATCGCCGCAAGGCCATGCTGCAGGACATCGCGATCCTGACCGGCGGCCAGGCGATCTCGGAAGACCTCGGCATCAAGCTCGAGAACGTCACGCTCAACATGCTCGGTCGCGCCAAGAAGGTGATGATCGACAAGGAGAACACCACGATCGTCAACGGCGCCGGCAAGAAGGCCGACATCGAGGCGCGCGTGGCCCAGATCAAGGCGCAGATCGAGGAGACCACCTCGGACTACGACCGTGAGAAGCTCCAGGAGCGTCTCGCCAAGCTCGCGGGCGGCGTCGCGGTGATCCGCGTCGGCGGCGCGACCGAGGTCGAGGTGAAGGAGCGCAAGGATCGCGTTGATGACGCGATGCATGCGACCCGCGCGGCCGTGGAAGAAGGCATCGTTCCGGGCGGCGGCGTTGCCCTGCTCCGTGCCTCCGAGCAGCTCAAGGGTCTGCGCACCAAGAACGACGACCAGAAGACCGGCGTCGAGATCGTGCGCAAGGCGCTGTCGGCCCCCGCTCGCCAGATCGCGATCAACGCCGGTGAAGACGGCTCGGTGATCGTCGGCAAGATCCTGGAGAACAAGGCCTACAATTACGGCTTCGACTCCCAGACCGGCGAATATGCCGACCTCGTCAAGAAGGGCATCATCGACCCGACCAAGGTGGTCCGTACCGCGATACAGAACGCTGCCTCGGTGGCCGCGCTCCTGATCACCACGGAAGCCATGGTCGCCGAGCTGCCCAAGAAGGGCGGCGCCGGCCCCGCGATGCCTCCGGGCGGCGGCATGGGCGGCATGGACTTCTGATCCAGCCTCTCAGGCACGATACGAATGCGAAACCCCGGCAGCGATGCCGGGGTTTTTGTTTTGGGGAGCACGTCATTCCGGGGCGCGCCCCTCTTGGGCGCGAGCCCGGAATCCATAACCACGAAACTCACGGGCGACGGGCATAGCGGGCCCACTCCATCTGGCTGTGATTATGGATTCCGGGCTCGCGCCCAAGGGGGCGCGCCCCGGAATGACAAGGAGTGCAGGATGAACCTTATTTGGTCAGCCCCGGATAGAGATCATCCCAATTTGGGTTCTGCTCCTCGATGAGACGCGTCTTCCAGTCACGTCGCCATTTCTTGAGCTCCTTCTCGCGGGCATTGGCGCTCACGGCATCGTCGTAGATTTCGAACAAGACGAGCTTGTCGACGCCGTACTTGCTCGTGAAGCCGGGGACGGTCTTCGTTCTGTGCTGATACACTCGGCGCACCAGGTCGTTGGTCACGCCGATGTAGAGCGTGCCGTGTTTCTTGCTCGCAAGGATGTAGACATAGTAGGCCATTCCCGTCCGCCTGTGATTATGGATTCCGGGCTCGGCGCTGCGCGCCGCCCCGGAATGACGGAGCAAGCCTCACTCCACCTTCCCGAGCCGCTCGAAGCGCGGCTCGCCGTCTTCATCCAGCGACCAGAAGATCCGCGTCACCTTGCCGATGAGATTGTCCATCGGCACGAAGCCGAACGTCGACTGCACGCGGCTGTCGGTGGAATTGTCGCGGTTGTCGCCGAGCACGAAGATGTGGCCCGGCGGCACCGTGAAGACGTCTGTGTTGTCGAGATAGCCGTTGTCGAGGCAGTCGTAGGTCACATAGGACGCACCGCTCGGCAGCGTCTCGCGCCAGCGCTTGACGGCGGCGCGGTCGTCGACACCGCAGGCGTCGCCGGCAAATGTCGCCTCCAGGGCGACGCGGGTCACCGGGCGGCCGTTGAGGATGAGCCGGCCCTGCCGCATCTGGATGCGGTCTCCGGGCAGGCCGACGACGCGTTTGACGTAGTCGGCAGAACTGTCCTTCGCCGTCCGGAATACCACGATATCCCCGTATTCGGGATCGGCGGCGAGGATGCGGCCCGAGATCCAGGACGACGCGAATGGGAGGGAATAGCGGCCATACCCGTAAGCGTATTTCGCGGCGAAGACGTAGTCGCCGACCATCAGCGCCGGTGTCATCGAACCGGACGGAATGTTGAACGGCTGATACAGGACGAAGCGAAACAGGATCACCGGCGACCACAGCACCGGGATCATGAGGATCAGGACGACGATCGCCTTCCAGTCGCTGGATCGTGCCGCGGGGCGGATCGATTCCTGAAGAACGGTCATGGGCCTTCCCTGATCAAGACGTTGCGGCCCCAAGATGACGCAACCTGCGAGCGCGCCCAATCCCCGACGAGCTCAAATTTGGTCGCGCCTCGCGCCGATCGCGTTCATCGCAGACGGCAGCAACGCCAATGTGAAGGGCCGCCCGTGGGCGGCCCTTCGGTCATGCGCTCTCGTGCGCCTTCAGACGCACGAGCCGGGTCAGGAGGGCATCGAGGCCCTGGCCCTCACCGGCATGGAGGTCGATGCGGCCGACCTTCTCGACCAGCCGCTCCAGCGACTCCAGCTCCTTGAGCCGAAGCAGCAGGGGGTTCTCCTCCATCAGGCGGGCAGTGTTCAGGAGCGAACGCGTCGCCGCGGTCTCCTCCTGCCGGCGGATCAGGTTCGCCTTCGCGACCCGCTCCGCCTCCACCACCTTGTTCACCAGCTCCCGGATCTCGCCGGGCAGGATCACGTCCTTGACGCCGAGCTCGGTCACCTCCACGCCTGATACCGCGACGCGTGCACGCACATAGTCGCGCAGCTCCGCATCCAGCGCCGCCTTCGCAGACAGCACCTCGTCCAGCGTCCGGCCCGCCACCGCCTCGCGGATCGCGAACTGCACCAGGCGGTACAGCCACGCATCCACGTCGGGCACGGTCGCCACCGTGCGCTCGGGATCGACGATGCGGCGGAACGCCGTCAGCGTCACCCGCAGCGCGATGCGATCCTTGGTCAGCATCTCCTGCGCGGTGATCTCGACCGCCTGGGGCCGCAGGTCGAGGCGCTTCACCTCGATCTTGCGGCCGACGGTCCAGAAGGCGTGCCGGCCGGGCGCGAGCCGCTCCACGAGCCGGCCCTCGACATAGAGCAGGCCCGCTTCGTGGTTCTCGACCACAGTCTCGCTCATGACGGTCGAGCGGCTGCGCTCGATCATGGTGAGGTGCCGCGCGTCGACCCTGACGTCGCTGGACACATCGATGCGCTCGACATCGATGCGCGTTGCGACCTTCCAGTAGACGCGCACCTGCCAAGGCGTCATCAGATGCACGGGCCGGCCGTCGAGGCTGACGATGGCGATCTCGTCCGCCTTGGTCTCGACCGCCTCGAACAGCTCGGCGGCAAGATCAGGCCGCGCGGCCTTCAGCACTGCGTAGCGCTCCGCAGGAAATTCGCTGCGGACCACGTCGAGCACCTCGGCCTTCAGCTCGTGCAGGGGATCGAACAGGCGATGCTTGCCGGGCGCGAGCACGCGCACGAGCTGCCCGTTGCGCGTCAGCAACGCACGCTCGCCATCCTTCACCGTCACGTTCAGCATCAGCAAATGCCAAGTCTTGTTCAAAGTCATGGCACGCCTCCTTCAGTTGCCTCCGGCCGAGCGCGGCCGGATAGCGGGTTACACCTGCAAAGGACGTGAGGACGCGGACGACGCTTCCCGCGAAATCGGCGGGCCGGGGCTTGAGCTTGCATGACGACGGGCGCACGCGCGCGATCGCGCGAGACGTGTCGCGCGGCCGTGCGGAGCCACCCGGCATCAGCGCAAGCGGTATCTACCCGCGGCGCAAAGCCGGTCTCACAGTGTCTAGGTTCGGACGGAAAGCCTTGCGGCAAAACGGCCGGACCGCGACTGAAGCGCGCGTCCGGTCCTCGTCAGAGGTATCAGCGTTTCACGCTGAGACGGAGCGCTGGAGCGGGATTCGAACCCGCGACCCGATGAGTAAAAGTCATCTGCTCTACCAAACTGAGCTATCCTTTGTGCAAGAGACCGGAATCGAACCGATGCCTTCGGGTGTTCAACCCGACGCTCTCCATGAGCTACGTCCTGCGTTTCTCCTTCATTCGGCGGAACACGAAACCGGCAAGACCCGGCCCGCGCCAGTCGGGATCTCAGCGAGCCCGAACCCATGGCCTAGCGAAGGACGGCGCTAATAGACCAGGCACGTTCGGGTTGCAAGGGGGCGGCTGAAGTTTTTTCGTCGCAGCGTGCGCTGCGTGGCGCGATGATTGCGGCGATATGCGACGTCAATTGCGCGAGATGTCCTGGAAGCACGCCCTCACCCACGCGATCGTCACGCGTGTCGCGGGATCGCGCTTGAGGTGGTTCTGCACGAGCAGCCAGACGTCGCGGCGCTTCGGCAGCAGGGTGGCGCGCAGGCTGCGGTCGGCGAGCAGGGCTAAGCAGCTGTGCTCGGGCAGCACGCCGATGGCCTGATGCGACTGGATCATGGTGCGGATGATGCGGATATTGTCGGTGACGCAGCGCACGTTCGTCAGCCGCTTCGCACGCAAGAACTGCGCTTCCGGGATCGCGTCGAGCTCGTCCGGATAGACGCACGCAACGGGCTCGCGGCCGCCGCGGTCCGCGGGCTCGAAGAAGTACAGCCTGACGTCGCCGAGCTTGGAGATGGTGAAATCGCCCTTCTCCGGCTTGCGCAGGCGGATGGCGAGATCGGCCTGCCAGCGCGAGAACTTGACGTTGCCGCTCGCGGTGAGGAATTGCAGCGTCAGTCCCGGATGATCGCGCAGGAAGCTGCTCGCATGCGGCGCCAGCAGCTCTTCGGCGACCGCATTGGTCGAGGCGATGCGCAGCCGCCCGACCGGGCCGGCCTGGCCCTCCTTGATGCGGTCGATCGCCGCCGCATGCGCGGCCATCGCACCGACATGCGCGAGCACCGCCTCGCACTGGCGCGTCGGCCGCCGCACGCCGTCCACCGCATCGAACAGCTTCACGCCGAGATCGCGCTGGATGCGCGCAAGCCTGCGGCCGACGGTGGTCTCGTCGATGCGCAGCCGCGCGCTGGCGCCGGCATAGGTGCCCTCGTCCCTGACCGCGGCGATGATGCGCAGATCGTCCCAGTTCATCGGGCGAGCTTAGCAGGCGGCGCCGCTGCCTGCAAATTTGCAGCCATCAGCTGCAATAGTCCTGCACAATAGCAGGCTGCTGCTGCGCTAGTGTCGAAGCATCCGAATTCACGAAGGCCTGACGGCATGACCACTCCAAAGACGCTGCTCGAACTCGCCGGCGCCGATCTCGATCCGCCCAAGCTCAACGAGACATGCCTCGTTCTAATCGACATCCAGAACGAATATTGCGCCGGCCCACTCGCCCTGCCCGATGCGCAAGCAGCGATCGCCGCGGCTGCGCGCCTACTCGCGCGCGCACGGGAGAGCGGAGCTGCGATCTTCCACGTCGCGCACAAGGGTCGCGCCGGCGGCCTGTTCGACCGCGAGGCGGCGCGCGGCGCGATCGTCGAACGCCTGACGCCGCTCGCGACCGAGCCCGTGATCGAGAAGGCGCTGCCGAATGCCTTCGCCGGCACCGACCTGCAGGCCCGGCTGGCCGCGACCGGACGCAAGAACATCGTGCTCGCAGGGTTCATGACGCATATGTGCGTGTCTTCGACCGCGCGCGCCGCGCTCGATCTCGGCCTGCGCACGACGATCGCGGCCGACGCCTGCGCCACGCGCGATCTTCCCGATGGGCGCGGCGGCACGCTGCCGGCGAGAATCGTTCACGAGGTCGCTCTGGCCGAATTGTCGGACCGCTTCGCGATCATCGCGCAGAGCGACGTGCTGACCTGAGGAGACCTTCCCGATGCTGCAGCTCTATTTCTTTCCGATGGCCTGCTCGCTCTCGAGCCACATCGCGTTGCTTTAGGCCGGAATCGAGGCGCAGTATCACCTCGCCCATATCTGGACCAAGCGGCTCGTGGACGACGGCCGCGACTTCCGTGAGGTGTCACCGAAGGGCGCGGTGCCGGTCCTGGTGCTGGAGAACGGCGAGCGGCTGACGGAAAGCGCAGCGGTGCTGCAATACATCGCCGATGTGAAGCCGGAGGCACGCCTTGCGCCGCGGCCCGGCGACATCGATCGTTATCGCCTGCAGGAATGGCTGAGCTTCGTCGGCGCCGAGATCCACAAGGCGTTCCTGTTTCCAACCTTCTGGTACAAGGACGACGGCTCGCTGGCCAAGCCGCGCGCGAGGATCATGCAGACATTGTCGGTGCCGGCAGCGCATCTGGCGGGCCGCGAATTCCTCGTCGGCGACGCCTTCACCGTGGCCGATGCCCATCTCACCTGGACCTTGCTTCTGCTCCGTCCGGCAGGGATCGACATCGCGCAATGGCCACCGCTCGCGGCCTATCTCGAACGCATGCAGGCCCGCCCCGCGGTCCGGCGCGCGATCGCGACCGAGATGGCGCTGCGCAAGACCGTTGCGGCCTGAGCTCGCCTCACTCCACCCGCGCCAGCACCGCGAGCTTGCGGATGCCCTTGTTGCGGTAGGCGTCGAGGAACGCGTAGTAATCCTTGAACGACACGCAGCCGTTGGAATCGCCGCCCGGCCCGAGCATGAAGGTGTGGGCGAGCAGGCCGTCGCGGCCGTAGATCGCGCTCTCGCCGCCGATCGGGGTGAGGCGCAGCGCCGGCACGCCGTGGAACAGCGCCTCGCGCGGTTTCAGCGTATAGATGTGCGGCGGCGTCACGCCGCGCATGCGCAGGCGGCGCGAGTCCGGATCGTCGCGGTTGGCGCCAAGGCCGGAATGCGCCTCGAGCCTGGTGCCGTCAGGCAGATACACCATCTTGGCCGTGATGTCGTAGACCGCGGTGTCCCGCTCGTAAGGCGGAGCGCCGCCGAACATCGGGTTCTGCTCCTTCGGGGCGATGGACGCAGTGATGCTGGCATCGGCCGAGGCGTAGGCGAGCAGCCCGCCGGACGCTTCGCGCTTGCCCCACAGCTTTTCCACCATCGCCTGGCGCGGAGCGGTGATCGACATCACCGCGGCCTTGGCACGGTCGGCGAAGGATTTTTGCTTGGCTTCGGGCGCCGGCACGATCTCGGCCGGGTCGGCCGAGGCGAGTTGCAGCTGGGCAGCCGGCGCGCGCTTGGTCTTCTCCGCGGTGTTATCGGCGCCCTTGGCTGCCGGCTTCAGCGCTTCCGCGACCTTCGCGATCACGCCCTGCTTCGGGGCGTCTTTGGCCACCGCAACGACCTGCGCCGGGGGTGCGGCGCTTGTGGCATTCGATGGCACGCCCTGCGTTGCGGCCGCGGCAAAGCGCTCGTTGAACATCTCGCGCGAGATTGGAGCTGCGACCTGGAGGCGGTCGGGCAGCAGCGCGAAGGTTTCCTTGATGGCCTCGCCGGCCTCGCGCAGCGCCACCCTGGGCGCGCGCTTGATCACCGGCTCGTCGTAGCCGCTGCTGCCGACTGAGGGATAGACGCTCGCGCCGAAGATATTGCTGTGGATGGTCCACCCGGCGCCCACCACGGCGCAGCCGATCGCCGCGGCGCCAAGCCAATTGATCGTGATCATTTTCCGGGAAGATTTCCGCGAATTATTCTTCGAGAAATTCTTGGACTTCCGTGCCGCGTTACTCTGCGCAGCGATACTCGTACTCATTCGCCTTGCGTCCAGGACGGTGTCACTCAGTCCCCCTTCGAAGTGCCGCTGGTCACGATCCGGGAACAGCATCTCGCAGAGGGTCGGAGCGTCATTAAGGCGACTTTTAGTTAAATGCGGATTAAGTTCGGGCGGATCTGCGACAACTCGTTAACGCTGTCCCGTTTTGAGAAAAAGCCCGCAGAACTACGGACTTAGTCGGGTCTGTTAACTATAATTCTCGGCCGGTTCACCAGACTCTCGGACGTCTGCGCCCACATCCATGACGCACTTGAGAACGTCATTTTCGTGGCCCTCCACTGCCCCCGAACGTAACGCGCCAGCGTTGCGCGAGGCTGGTGGACGACACGTCGGATTGGCCTCGTCGGCCGCGCGGGAATGTTGCATGCTTATGTCGCGCCGGGCGACCTCACGCGGCACGGCGCCGTGATTGAAAGTTGATCGCCTCGGTTCTGGACATCGCGGGTGCGAGAAAATAGCTCCCACTTCGGCACTTTTCAGCAGCCTCTGCGCGTGATACGGTACCGTATCATCCTGCCCTGAGCTGTGCCGAGCACGCAAACGGAGGCTGGCATGAGAGGGATCGCGCGCGCGGGGTTTTTCGCCCTGGCGGGGTCGTTTCTGTTGATCGGATCTGCGACTGCGCAGCCTGCGGCGAATGCGGGCTGCACGGCATCGCCGTCGGCTGCCGGGACGCAGACCTGGCGCTGCGACAACGGCATCACCATCGTTGCGGAAAACGGCGCCAGATTTGAACTTAAGGACGCCAACCGCGACGGACATATAGACTCCGTGGAGTTGAGCAGCAAAGCGCTGCTGATCGAGGTGCCCAAGAAGCCGCGCGGCAATCCCTTCAAGGTGCTGACGCCGCAAGCGATCGCCGCAGTGCGCGGCACGAAATGGGCGGTCGATGCCGCCGACGCCAAGACTTCCGTGTTCGTCGCAGACGGCCGGGTCGGCGTGAGCCGCAGGGCTCGTGGACGCGGCGTCGTGCTCGGCCCCGGCGAAGGCGTCGATGTCGAGCCAACCGGTCCGTTGACCGTCAAGACCTGGGGCCAGCCGCGCGTCGACGCGCTCATGGCCAGACTCGGGCAATGAGCCGGGGCCGGCAAGGCCCGGCCCATGAGATTTGGATTATACGATTGCAAGACCGCATGCGCAGCCGACGCGTTCAGATCCTGGTGGCACTCGTCCTCACCGCGGTGTGGGGCGCGGGCATCTATGCCACGCACGCCCACGGCCATCTGCGCTTTCTAGACCGCCTCGAAGCCACGTTGACGGATTGGCGAACGCAGGCGCGCGGCGTGCGGCGTCCGCCGGATTTCGTCACCATCGTTGCGATCGACGACACCGTCGTGAAGCGCGGCGGCACCTATCCACTGCCGCGCGCCGATCTTGCCCGCGTGGTCGATACCATCGTGCAGTTTAAGCCGAAGGTCGTGGCGATCGACCTGCTGCTGGTCGACCGCAGCGCCGCGATCGGCGATGCGACGCTGGCCAACACATTGGCCACCGGCCGCATGGTGCTCGCCGCCGCCGCGATCTTCCCCTCGGCCAGCGAAACCGTGTCACCCAGCAGCGAAGGTCCGCTGGCCGTGCTGCCGGAGGCCGAGCGCTTTCTGCAGCCATTGCCCGCATTCGCCGATCACGCCGAGGTCGGCATCGTCAACGTCGCGACCGGGCAATCGGGCTCGCCGCTCTCGGTGCCGATGCTGTTCCGGACCCGCGACAAGGTCGAGCTGTCGTTTCCGTTGCGCGTTGCGGCGCGCGCGCTCGACGAGCCGCTGACCGTCGCGCCGGGCCATCTCATGCTCGGCGATCGCGTGGTGCCGACCGACAGCAATCTGGCATTGCCGATCACCTATTACGGCCCGCGCCGCACCATCCGTACCGTCAGCGCACAGAGCATCTTCGACGGCACGCTCGATCGCGCGGCCATCGAGAACCGGATCGTCGTGATCGGCGCCTCCGTCGCCGGCGGCGGCGACTTCTATCCGACGCCGTTCGATTCCCTGATGCCCGGCGTCGAGGTGGTCTCGACCGCAATCACGCATCTCGTCGCCGGCGACGCCATCCTGCGTGACCACCGCGTCCGCATTGCCGACGCGCTCACGGCGATCCTGCTGCCGGTGCTGCTGGTCGGCCTGCTCGCCTGGCGGCGCATCGCACTCGGCACCATGGCGGCGGCCGCGGTGATGATCGCCTGGGCCGGGCTCAACCTGTTCGCGTTCACGCACGGCGTCTGGCTGAACGCCGCGACCACGCTCGCCGCCGCCGTGCCGCCGGTTGCGGTCTTTGCCGGCGTGCAGCTGTGGGCCGGAGGCCGCCGCACGCAATATTTCGCCGCTAAGAGCAGGTCGCTTGCGCAATTCCAGGCTCCGGCGCTGCGGGATTGGCTCTCGCGAGATCCGAACTTCCTGTCGAAGCCGGTGCGGCAGGATGCAGCCGTGGTGTTCGTCGATCTCTCCGGTTTCACCGGTTTGAGCGAGCGGATCGATCCGGACGAGCTCACGGATATTCTGAAGGCGTTTCATGCGCTGATCGACCGGATCGCGATCGATTGCGGCGGCATGATCACGGGCTTTCTCGGCGACGGCGCCATGATCCTGTTCGGGCTGCCGCGCGCCATGCCCGACGATTCGGCGCGCGCGCTGAAATGCGCGGTCGATCTGCATCGCGGCCTCGCACGCTGGATCGCCTCGCTGCCGCCGGCGATCGCAGGTCAGCTTGGCTACAAGATCGGCGCGCATTGCGGCCCGATCGTCGCCTCGCGACTCGGCGAAAGCCATCAGCACATCACGGCGACGGGCGACACCGTCAACGTCGCAAGCCGGCTGATGGAGATTGCCGCCCAGAACGATGCGCGCCTTGCGCTGAGCGACACGCTGCTGGATGCGGCCGACTTCCAGGGCGCGCCCGACGGCGTTCTGTCCGGCCCCCTGCTCGCCCGGGTCCGCGGCCGTTCCGGCGTCGTGACTGTCTGGTTCTGGCGCGATCGCGATGGGCCGGGACAGGATGCTGACAAGGCCGAGATGATCGATTAAGCCGCTAGAGATGATCCGGAAAACCTAAAGCGCGACGATGATTCATCCTAATCGCATCGCGCTTTAGCGCGCTTCCGGCGGCGGCGAACGGTCCAGCACCTCGCCCTTGGCGACTTCCAGCAGGTCGATGCCGTAGGTCTCGACCACGAGCGGCCCGCGCTTGCGCTGCAATTGCGCCACCTGCGTCACCTTTGCAAAGAGAGCATTGAGGGCAGGATGACCGTCGGCGCGCAGCTCGTCGACATAGAGCAGCTTGCCGGCGAGCAGCTTGGGATCGGGTTCGGCCATGTTGACCCAGCGGATGCGCTGGCTTTGCTGCGCGACGCAGGTGCCGCGCGGCAGATAGAATGCGAGCCAGCTCGTGGTGCCGTAATCCTGCGCCAGCACGCAGGTGGCGCCACTGCGCGCGCGCACCGCTTCGATTCCGGCCGCGAGCTCGCGCCAGCCGACACCGACACTGCGCACGGTGGCATCGCGGCGATATCCGGACAACCAGCCGGTATTGGCCTGCACGATCAAGGCGGCAAACATGACGATGCCCACAGGCGCGGCCCAGCGCAGGCAAACGTCGACGAGGCGCCGCTGACGCGGCTTCCATTGCGCAAGATTGGCCGCGGCGGCCGCGGCTATGACGAACGGCGGATACACCGGCGCGAACCAGTTGGCCTCGACGCGCGCATGCAGCGAATGCCAGACGAAATAGACGACGATGGTCCAGAACATCGTCTCGATCAGCACGCGCGAGGGCAGCGCGCCGACGCGCTGCCAGGTCAGCGCATGCAGGCCCATGGCGCCGAGGATGAAGACCAGCGGGGTTGCGAACGCGATCTGGGTCGGGATCAGCTCGGCGATGAAGACGGGGCGGAAGTCCTCGATCCTGGCGCGGCCGAGCTGCTTTGCGAACGAGACCCATTGATGGTCGGCATTCCAGAGGATCACCGGCGAGAACAGTGCCAGCGCCACGAGGCCGCCGAGATAGGGCCAGGGCGAGAGGAACCAGCGCCGCAGCTTCGGCACGCAAGCGAGCCAGATCAGGATCGCGGCGCCAAAGAACATCGCGGTGTATTTCGACAATAGCGCCGCGCCGACGGCGGCGCCGACCGCGAGCCACCAGGCGCCGCGTCCGGTCTCCAGCACCTTGGCGAGAAAGAACAGCACGAAGCTGGAGGCGACCAGCAGCGGCGCATCGGGCGTGACGATCAGCGTGCCGACGGAAGCCAGCAGCGTCACGTTGAGCAGGATGGCGCTGGTCGCGGCCACACGCACCCCGCCGAACAGAATTGCGGCGGAGCGATAGACCGCATAGCTCATCGGCAGCGCGAGCAGGATCGAGACGAGGCGGACGCCGAGCTCGGTATCGCCCGCGATCATGGTGCCGGCGCGGATCACATAGGCGACCATGGGCGGGTGGTCGTAATAGCCCCCGGCGAGGCTCTTCGACCACATCCAGTAATAGGCTTCGTCGAACGTGATCGGCGTGAAGGCGGCTGCGACGAGCCGCAATCCCACCAGCGCGACAATCAGCAGCGCGGTGTTGCGGACGATCCGCGCGTCGGCCCCGCCCATCACGCGCTATTTCTTGCGCCAGACGAACAGTCCGGACATCGCGTAGTTCCACACCACGCCCATCAACGCGCCGGCCAGGCCGGCCAGCCACCAGATCGGCTCCTGGTCGTAGACCGAGAAGGCGACGCCGACATTGGCGAGCAGGCCGACGCTGCACACGATGTAGAAGGCGATCAGGCCGCGCAGCAGCGCAAAGCCCTTCAGCCGCTGGTCGCGATAGGTGAGGAAATTGTTGAGGATGAAATTACTGGTCATGGCGACGATGGCGCCGGCGGCCTGCGCCTCCGGGAACGGCACGTTGAACAGGCGAAGCGCGATGAACAGCGTGGTCAGGTGCACCACGAGGCCGATGCCGCCAACCATCGCGAACAGGATGAAGCGCAGCGAGACGATGTCGTTGGTCAGCTTGGCGAAGACGAGACCAAGGAAGTCGAGCGCGACCATGGAATCGAGCTTGCTCTCGCCGTGCTGGCGGGCGCCGAAGGTGTAGGGAATCTCGACCGCCCGCAAGCTGCCATGCGCGGTCGCGACGATGTCGAGCAGGATCTTGAAGCCGTGCACGGAGAGTTTTGGCGCGAGCTGCTCGAAGCGGTCGCGGCGGATCATGAAGAAGCCGCTCATGGGGTCGGCAATCTCGACCCGCAGCATCTTCTTGGCGACCTCGGTCGCGAGCGCGCTGGCGCCAGCGCGCTGCCTGTTGAAGCCTTCGCTCTTGTAGCCCTCGATGTAGCGGCTGCCGACGACGAGGTCGGCCTGATCGCTCGCGAGCAAGAGCAGCATCTTGGGCAGCTGGGTCTCGTCATGCTGGAGGTCGGCATCGATCACGGCCACATAGGGCGCGCTGGAGGCAAGGATGCCCTCGATGCAGGCGCCCGACAGGCCGCGGCGGCCGATGCGGCGGACGCAGCGCACGCGGCTGTCGCGCTGCGCCAGCTCACGCACGACATCCCAGGTGCCGTCGGGCGAATTGTCGTCGACGAACACGACTTCCCAGACGACGTTGGCGAGCGTCGCCTCGAGGCGCCGGTACAGCACGGTGACGTTGTCGCGCTCGTTGAAAGTTGGGACGATGACCGACAGTTCCGGCCCCTCGTGGGCTTGGTTGTCGATGCCCGGTCTGATCGCTTCGTTCATGACGGCAGCGTATATCCGCCGCATCCTGCGCTGCCAAGCCGGGGGTCTGGGGAAGGGCCGAAAAGGGGCCTAAAATGCCAACGACCCCGGAACGGCGGGCCGCGCGTACATCCGGCGCAAGCCTTAAGCTATTCCAAGGTCGTTCCAGCGACGGAGGTCTTTACGCTCAACGTCGCCGTTAGAAGCTAGATGGGAATGGCAAAAGCGTTCCGCAAGGGGCGGAAATCCGATTTTCAAACCCTATTGGTTGGGCACTTCCCGGATGACCGGCCCGCGCGGCGCGGGCGCGACCGGGGCTGCGGGTGCCGCCGCCGCCGGCTCGGCCTTCGCCGGCTTGGGCGGCTTGCCGTACTGGCCGATCGGCCCGAACACGACGGCAACCGCAAGGACGACCGCCGCGACGATCGCCCCCAGAATGCCACCCACCGACTCAGACGACATGCAAGTTCCTGCTCCAGACGGGCTCACTGATACCATGGATGAGCGCGCGACTGGAAGGCCCAGGGCGAATCGCGAATCGCGAATGGCGAATGAGCATGGCCTGCCTTGTCGCCCTATTCGCCATTCGCCACTCCCCTACTTCTGGGGCGGCCGGTGCTTGACGAAGGCCATCACGATGTCCTTCTGCGCCGCCTCCACCGCTCTGTTCGCGGTGGCGAGATGAGCGCCGGCATCGATATCAGGATATTGCGTGGTGAGATAATCGAGCAGCGTCACCCGGTAATATTGCCGCTCCGATGGACAGGCTCCCGCAACCGAGCGGCCGAAATCCTGCTCCGACAGGCCCTGATTGGACTCGCGCGAATATTCCCGCGCGAGGCAATGCCAATAGTCGTCGCGGCCCTGCTGAGCGAGCTTCTGCGCGCCCTTCGTGTCGTCGTCATCCGCCACGGCAGAACTTGTCATGGCAGCAGATGTCATCATGACGAGTGCGCCCCCCACCAGCAGCATCCGCATCTTGTTCTCCTTCTTCGCGGGCCCGTCGCGAGCTTAGACCGGACCGGCCAACTGGCCAATCACATCTGGTTTGATTAGGATGAGATCCCTCCCCGTCGATGCGAGATCCTCCCGTGGCCAAAGCAAAAACTGCGTCCAAAAAATCCGGCAACATCTTCATCGGTATCGGCGGCTGGACCTTCGAGCCCTGGCGCGGCGTGTTCTATCCGGAGAAGCTGGCGCAGGCGAAGGAGCTGTCCTATGCCGCCTCGAAGCTGACCTCGATCGAGATCAACGGCACCTATTACGGCTCGCAGAAGCCGGAGAGCTTTCGCAAATGGGCGAGCGAGGTGCCTGACGGTTTCGTGTTCTCGGTGAAGGGACCGCGCTTCGCGACCAACCGCCGCGTGCTCGCCGAGGCCGGTGATTCCGTCAAGCGGTTCTACGATTCCGGCGTGCTGGAACTCGGCGATCATCTCGGGCCGGTGCTGTGGCAGTTTGCGCCGACGAAGAAGTTCGATGGCGCCGATTTCGGCAAGTTCCTGGAGCTGTTGCCGCGCAAGCTCGAGGGGCGCGCGCTGCGCCATGTCGTGGAAGTGCGCCATGACAGCTTCTGCACGCCGGACTTCGTGGCGCTGATCCGCGAGTTCGAGACGCCCGTGGTTTTCGCCGAGCACGGCAAATATCCCGCCATCGCAGATGTCGCCGGCGATTTCGTCTATGCGCGGCTGCAGAAGGGCGATGACGAGATCAAGACCTGCTATCCGCCAAAGCAGCTCGATGCCTGGGCCGAGCGCTTCCAAGCCTGGGCTTCCGGCGGCGAACCTGACGACCTTCCGAAGGTCGACAAGGCCAAGCCAAAAAAGGAGCCGCGCGACGTGTTCGCTTACGTCATCCACGAGGGCAAGGTGCGCGCACCGCACGGCGCCATGGAACTGATCGCACGGGTGAGTTGAGGGTCCCATGGCAAAGGCGAAGAAGCTCTTCACCATCGGCTATGAGCAGACGCCGCCGAAGGCCGTGCTGGACGAGCTGGAACAGGCCGGCGTCAAGCTCGTGGTCGACGTGCGCGCGGTGACGTCGTCGCGTCGGCCGGGCTTTTCCAAGAAGCAGCTTTCGGCGGGCCTCGACGAGCGCGGCATCGGCTATGTCCATCTCGCCGCGCTCGGCACGCCGAAGGAAGGCCGCCTCGCCGCCCGCAGCGGTCAATACGACGTGCTGGAGAAGATCTTCTCCAAGCACCTGAAGACGCCGCAGGCGAGGGAAGAGATGGACGAGCTTTCTGCGCTGGTGAAAAAGGCCGGCCCGGTGTGCCTGCTCTGCTACGAGCGCGACCACACCCACTGCCACCGCCAGATGATCGCGGAGATCATCGAGGAGCGCGATGGGGTTGCGGTAAAGAATTTGGCGGGGCGGCAGGTGTAGTTGTCGCCGTCATTCCGGGGCGCGTAGCGCGAGCTAGGGTGCGCAATTGCGCACCTGAGAATCCATTCCTCCACCAACACTGCGGCTAGATGGATTCCGGGTTCGCGCTACGCGCGCCCCGGAATGACAAGTTACCCCTCCCCCGCCAGCCGGAACGTCCCCTCCATCATCTGCACGCAAGCGCCGCCGACGTGAGCGGATACAATTTTGCCGTCCTGCTTGCGTACGCGGGTCGAGAGGATGCTTGGACGACCCATGTCAAAACCCTGGCCGAGTGTGAGCTTGAGCTCGCCGTCGCTCGCGGGATCGAGATCGGCGAACAGCGCGGCGGCGGCAACCGTGGCGCTGCCGGTGGCGGGATCCTCGACGAGGCCGCTGGCACCGCGCATGAACATGCGCGCCTGTCGCTCGCAAGGCGCCTCCGCCGCCGGCACATCGCGCGTATAGAACCACACCGAGCGGGCACCGTCGCGCGGCAAGACCTTGCCAAAGGCCGCAGCATCGGGCCGGGCCCGCTTCAGCGCCTCACGCGAATGCAGCTCCATCACCAGAAACGCGTTTCCGACGGTGACGACCTGTGGCTCGTGATTGTCGGTCTTGATGTCGTCGGCAACGAGCGAGATGCAGCTCGCGGCTTCCGCTGTCGACAGCGTTGAGAGCCGCTGCAGCGGCTGCGGCGCGGTGAGCTCGGTTCTGATCACCCTGCCCTGCTCTCGCACGATCTCGACCGGAACCAATCCGGCCTTCTCCTCGAACAGCAGGCGTGGCTTCGGCTCCTTCGCCATCGAGGCCAGCACGAAGGCGGTGCCGACATTGGGATGGCCCGCAAAGGCGATCTCCTGCACCGGCGTGAAGATGCGCACCTCGGCGTCGTTGGCCCTGTCGCGCGGCGGCAGCACGAAAGTGGTCTCGGAATAATTGAACTCGGTCGCGATCGCCTGCATCTGCTGCGTCGTCAGCCCGCCGGCATCGAGCACCACAGCGAGCTGGTTGCCGCCGAAGGCGCGGTCGGTGAACACGTCGACGGTGATGTAGCGGCGCTGCATCGTCACTTCCCCATGCAAGTCGCGGCCGCGACCGGCCGCATCGCGCAGCACTCTACAAGCCGAAAACATCGCTCGTCATGCCCCAAAATTGAGTGCAATCGGAGCAATCGCTTGCATGAAAGAGAACTGCGCGCACCGATGTGTGATGCACATTACCCCAGCTGAAACACCGGTACTTTCTGCTCGTAGCCGCGCACTTCGACCTCGCCGAGCGCGACGGCATCGCTGCCGTCGGCTCCCAGCGCCTCGCGCACGGACGCCGAGATCAAGAGCTGCGAGCCGAAATCCTTGTTCAGCGCCTCGAGCCGCGAGGCGAAGTTCACGGTATCGCCGATGACCGTGTATTCCTTGCGCCGGGGCGAGCCGATATTGCCGGCGACGACCTCGCCGAAATGGATGCCAATGCCGATCCGCAGCGGCCAGCTGCTCTCTGCGTTGATGCGGTCCATGGCCCTCAGCATCTCGCGGCCGGCGGCGACCGCGCGGTGCGCGGCATCGGATGCTTCCAGCGGCGCGCCGAACAGCGCGAGGAAACCGTCACCGAGAAACTTGTTCACGATGCCGCCCTGGCGGTCGAGAATGTCGACCAGGACGGCGAAGGCGCCGTCGAGCCGGTCGACCACCTCCTGCGGACTGCGCGACTGCGCACCGGCCGTGAAGCCGCGGAAATCGACGAACATCACCGCGACACGGCGGACGTCGCCGCTAGCGCCCGTTCCCGCCGTCATCAGCCGCTCCACCACCTGCGGCGAGACGTGCTGGCCGAACAGATTGGTGACCCGGTCACGCGCGGTGGCGGCCGCGATGCTCGCGGCGAACTGCCGGCGCAATTGCGCGCCGACGGCGCCGGCGAGCACGCCGCAGATCAGGATGATGGCGCTGCGCACCGCGTGAAAATAGAGCTGGGGCTCGCCGACGCTGCTCGAGGGATCGTAGACCCGTGCGACCACGAACAGCTCGGCAGCAGCGACGAAGCCGGTGAAGGTCGAGAGCCAGAAATCGAGCCGCAGCGTCGAGAGGATGACGAAAATGAAGTACATCAGCGGCACGGCAAAGCCGAGGGCCTGGGTCGCGCCCATGGTCCGGATCTGCAGGATGAGGATCACGGTTGGCAGCGACGTCTCGATCAGCGTGCCGATATAGCGCCTGGCCACCGGCACGTCGCGATCGAGGCGGAGGTTCTTCCTGATCTGGGTGTGTACCCAGACCTCGAACAAAATGAACCCGACGAGCAGGCCGTAGACTTCGGCGAACCCTTCGGTGCCGCGCCAGACCCGGTTCACCACGGCGGGGTCGATCAGATAGATCGCGGTGAGGAACAGCGTCATGACGCAGCCGGTCGCGATCAGCGCCCGGACCCGCAACAGCTCGGTGCGCAGCACCTCCCGCGTCAGCTCGCGCTCGAAGTCCTCCGACAAGACGGCATGCTGCCGCGTCTTCCTGCTCGCAAACTTGGCCATTCCGCCCCTCGATTCCGGGGTATTGTGCCTCAATCCAGCGTGCGGCGGAAGCGCGTCACCGCGACGGTCATGGCGAGCAGCATCAGGGCCGCCAGAGCCAGCGTATCGAAGCGCAAATTCTCCATGGTCGCGCCCTTCAGCATGATGGCGCGGACGATCCGCAAATAATGGGTCAGCGGCAGGCATTCGCCGAGATATTGCGCCCAGGCCGGCATGCCTGCGAAGGGGAACATGAAGCCGGAGAGCAGAATGCTCGGCAGGAAGAACATCATTGACATCTGCATGGCCTGGAGCTGGTTCTGAACCAGCGTCGAGATGGTGTAGCCGACCGCCAGATTGGTGGTGATGAACAGCGTCGACAGCAGCGCCAGCAGGACGAGATTGCCGAGCACGGGCACGCCGAACAGGCCGACACCGATGCTGATGATCAGGAAGGCCTGGACGAAGCCGACCAGCACGTAGGGCACGATCTTGCCGAACATCACCTCGACCGGCTTGATCGGCATCGACAACAGGCTCTCCATGGTGCCGCGTTCGACCTCGCGCGTGACCGAGAGCGCGGTGAAGATCAGCATGGTCATGGTGAGGATAGTGCCGACGAGGCCTGGCACGATATTGAGGCTGGAGTTCGCGGCCGGATTGTAGCGGGCGTGGGCGCGGATCTCGAACGGCATCTCCGGGGGCTCGCCGATATAGAGATCGTGCGCGAGCGCGGTCTGCACGATCATGCCGAGCGAGCCGAGCGCAGCGCTTGCGGCGACCGGATCGGTGGCGTCGGCCGCGACCAGCAGCGCCGGCCTGTCGCCGCGCCGCACCGCCCGCTCGAAGCCGCGCGGGATCTCGACCCCGAACAGCACCTTGCCGGACTTCAGGAGGTTGTCGAAATCGTCGACGTCGTGAACCTCGTAGAGGAAGCGGAAATATTTGGTGTTCTCCAGCGCCTTCAGCACCGAGCGGGCGAGATCGGAATCCTCCTGGAGCAGCACCGCGCTCGGCAGATGGCGCGGCGTGGTGTTGATGGCATAGCCGAACAGCATCAGCTGCATCACCGGCAGCATCACGATCATCGCGAACGAGACGCGGTCGCGCCTTAGCTGGATGAACTCCTTGACCAGCATCGCGTAGGAGCGCCGCAGGAAGCCGAAACGCTCGCGGATTTCGCGCCGTGGTTCGGGATGTTCTACCGCGGTCATTGGAAATTGTCCTTGGAGCGTCCCATCAGCTCGATGAACACGTCTTCGAGCGAGGGCTTGGACTTCTGCCAGTGCAGGCCGCCTCTCTCGCGCCAGGGCGCGATGCTGGCTTCGAGCGCCGGGACGTCGCGGCCGGAAACATGCAGCGAGGTGCCGAACGGCGCCACCATGTCGATGCCGGGCTTGCCCGTGAGCGCCGCGCCAAGCTCGTTCAGGTCGTCGCCCGTGACGGTGTAGGTCGTCAGCGCGGATTTCGCGATGACCTCCTCCACCGTGCCGTGCGCCAGCAGATAGCCGTATGCGATGTAGGCGATCTCGTGGCAGCGCTCGGCCTCGTCCATGTAATGGGTCGAGACCAGCACCGTGAGGCCCTCGGCGGCCAGCGCATGGATCTCGTTCCAGAAATCGCGCCGCGCCTTGGGATCGACGCCGGCGGTCGGCTCGTCCAGCAGCAACAATTGTGGATTGGGCAGCGTGCAGGCCCCGAGCGCCAGCCGCTGCTTCCAGCCGCCCGAGAGCTCGCCGGCGAGCTGCTCCTCCCGCCCCGAGAGCCCGAGCCGCTTGATCATGTCGCGCGCGGCGCCGCGCGCGTCAGCGAGGCCATAGAGCCGCGCCACGAATTCGAGGTTCTCACGCACCGAGAGGTCCTGGTACAGGCTGAAGCGCTGGGTCATGTAGCCGACCTGGCGCTTGATCTTCTCGGCATCGCGGCGGATGTCATAGCCGAGACAGGTGCCCTCGCCGCTGTCGGGCGTCAGCAGGCCGCAGAGGATGCGGATGGTGGTGGTCTTGCCCGAGCCGTTGGGACCGAGGAAGCCGTAGATCGAGCCGCGCTTCACCTGCATCGACAGATCGTGCACGACCTCGCGGCCGCCGAATGACTTGGTCAGGCCCTTGACGTCGATTGCGATGCCGTTGCCGTTGCTCATCGCTTGTCCGCCACCGGTGTCTTGGTCTCAGGAGTTTTGGGATTGAGGTGGATGTCGATCGGCTGTCCGACGCGCAAGGCATCGGGCCGCGAGGGTCGCGCCTGGATCAGATAGACCAGCTTGTTGCGCTCTTCGAGGCTGTAGATGACGGGCGGCGTGTATTCGGCCGAGGTCGCGATGAAGTAGATCTTCGCGGTGAGGTCGGCGGCGCAATTGTCACAGGAGACACGCACCGTGTCGCCAATCGCGAGCTTCGGCAGCTCGGTCTCCGGCACGAAGAAGCGCAGCTTCATGTTGCCGGGCGGCATGATCGAGAGCACCGGCCGCTGCGCCGCCACCATCTCGCCTTCGCGGAAATAGATCTGCTGGATGGTGCCGGCGACTGGCGCAAAGCCCTTGCGCCGCGCCATCCGCGTCTCCGAGGTCGCCACCCGCGCCTCCGCGACGCGCAAGGCGGACACGGCGGAATCGAGATTGGCCTGCGTGCCCGAACCGGTCTTGTTCAGCGAGGCCGCACGGTCATAGGTCTGCTGCGCATTCGCAAGCGTCGCCTTCTGCTGGTTGAGGTCGGCAAGCTGGAGATCGTCATCGACGGAATAGAGGTGATCGCCGACCTTGACCTCGTCGCCTTCGCGGACATTGAGCTTGGTGACGCGCCCGGCTTCGTCCGGACTGACGAAGATCATGTCGGCCTCGACCCAGCCCTGGAAGCCGGGATCGCGCTTCTCCTTGCACCCGGCAAGCCCGGTTGCGAGCACAAGGACCAATGCCAAGAAAGAAATCACTTGCGACGACCTCATGTCGTCCTCCGTTCGCCAAAAATCAAATCGAGATGAACGCGCAGCATCTCCTGCGCGTCGAGCGGCGCATGCCGCGCAAACAGGCTCTGCCAGATCACGGCGATCATCGCGGGCGCGACCAGGATCTGTGGATAGCGCGCGAGGTCCTTCTGCCGGATCTCGCCGCGGGCGATGCCGAGCTCGATCAGCGCGCGCATGGCAGTGATCCCGCGCGAGACCACCTCGCGGTAGTAGAAGTCGGCGACGGACGGAAAGCGCGGCCCCTCCGCCACGATCAGACGCACCAGATCGCCCCGTCTCGTGCCGATCACCTCCTTCAGGAAGTTGCCGGCGAACGTCTCGATGAGGTCGCGCACCGAGCCTGCCGGCGGCGGCAGCGTGGTCAGCCGTGCGACCACGGGAACGATGACGATGCGCACCAGCTCCTCGAACATCGATTCCTTGTCCTTGAAGTGCAGGTAGATCGTGCCCTTGGCGACGCCGGCGCGCTTGGCGATGTCGTCGAGCCTGGTGGCGGCAAAGCCGCGCGCGATGAACTCCTCCATCGCCGCCTCCACGATCGCCGCACGCCGCTCCGCCGCACGCGAGGCGCGGTTCGAGGCAGGCGCTGCATCGGGGCCAGCAGTCCCAGGGTCGTTCGCTCCGGTGGGAGCGGCGGAGGGCAAGGCGGCTTTGGTCGGCTTCTTCGTCATTCGATATATATGACTGACTGGTCAGTCATAGTCAAGAGCGCGGGGGCGGCGACTGTCCAGACGAATTAGTGTTGACTAATGCATTAGTATCTGCTAATTTGATGGCATGATCGAAGCCACCCCAAACCCCGTCACCACCGTGATGCGCGCCCTTGCCGATCCGACCCGCCGCGCCGTGTTCGAGCGTGTGTTCGAGAGCAAAGAGATCAGCGTCGCCGAGCTGACGCGCGGCAGCGGCGTCACGCAAGGAGCCGTCTCGCAACACCTGAAATCGTTGAAGCAAGCGGGCCTCGTCGCCGAGCGCGCCGAGGGCCGCAACGTCTATTACCGCGCCGCGCCGCAAGGACTGGAGCCGCTGGTCACCTGGATGGACCATTACGGCGTCTTCTGGCGCGAGCGTTTCCAGAACCTGCGTGACCTTTTGAAGGAGATCGACCCGTGAGTGCTGCCGCCTTGAAAGCCGACACCAGAGACATCGTCATCGACGAGGTCTTCCCCCACCCACCCGAGACGATCTGGAAGGCGCTGACCAGCGCGCAGCTGATCGGGCGCTGGTTGATGCAGCCGACCGGGTTTGAGGCCATCGAAGGCAAGTCCTTCACCTTCCAGACCAAACCGGGCGGCAACTGGGACGGCGTGATCCATTGCCGGGTTCTGGAGGTCGTGGCTTTCAGCCGCCTCGTCTACGCCTGGAAGGGCGGCGACGAGCGCAACACCGGCTATGGCGCCCCGCTCGACACCGTCGTGACCTGGTCCCTCACCCCGGTCGAAGCCGGCACACGGATCCGCCTCGTCCATGCGGGCTTCGTCCTGCCCAGGAACGAGTCGGCCTACACGGTGATGAGCGGCGGCTGGAAGCAAGTGGTTCGCAAGCTCGATGAGATCAGCGGCGAAGATTGAGCGGGAGATATCACGGTGGAGAAACCCTATACCGGCGGCTGCGCCTGTGGCGCGATCCGCTATTCGATCGAAGGGGAACCCCTCTTCAGCAATCACTGCCAGTGCCGGGACTGCCAGCGGGAAAGCGGCAGCGGCCATGGCTCGTACGCGACCTTCGCGCGCGCCGGCGTCACGCTGACGGGCGATGCCAGGCACTGGGACATGGTCGCCGACAACGGCAAGGTGAAGACCCGCGGCTTCTGCACACAATGCGGCGTAGCTGTCTACATGACCTTCGCGGCGCAGCCTGACGTGTTCACGATCCGGGCGGCAAGCCTCGACGAGCCCGCCCGCTACAGGCCGCAGGCGGTGACCTTCGCCGCGCGCGGCCATGAGTGGGATCCTCTCGACCCTGGCCTGGTGAAGTTCGACGGCATGCCGCCGGGGTAAAGCGCCAGATTCTTGTTTTGACGCGTTTTCTTTACGCGAACCGGTGTCCACTTCGCTCGAAAACGCTTTAGCCAAAATCCAGCACCATGCGACCGTCGATCTTGCCGGCCTTCATCCGGTCGAAGACCTCGTTGATCGCTGCGAGCGGCACCTTGGTCACCTCGGCCTTGACCTTGCCGTCGGCGGCAAACGCGATGGCTTCGTCGAGGTCGCGGCGGGTGCCGACGATGGAGCCGCGCACGGTGATGCGCTTGAGCACGACGTCGAAGATCGGTGTCGGGAATTCGCCCGGCGGCAGGCCGACGAGGCTGACAGTGCCCTTGCGACGCACCATCTTGAGCGCCTGAGCGAATGCAGCAGTCGACACCGCCGTCACCAGCACGCCATGCGCGCCTCCCCCACTCGCCGTCAGCACCTTCTCCACTGCACCATCCGCCAGCGCGTTGACCGCGAGATCGGCACCGGTTTCACGCGCCAGCTCCAACTTGTCCTCGGCGATATCAACCGCGGCGACCTTCAGCCCCATCGCCTTGGCGTATTGGATCGCGACATGGCCGAGCCCGCCGATTCCGGAGATCACGACCCACTCGCCGGGCTTGGCCTCGGTTTCCTTCAATCCCTTGTAGGTGGTGACCCCAGCGCAGAGGATCGGCGCGATGGCCGCGAAATCGATCGTCGCCGGCAGCTTGGCGGCGAACGCGGCCGAAGCGATGACATATTCGGCAAAGCCGCCGTTGACGCTGTAGCCGGTGTTGTGCTGGTGCTCGCACAGCGTCTCCCAGCCGGTCTCGCAATATTCGCACGACATGCAGGCGTCGTGCAGCCAGGCGACGCCGACGGCATCGCCGACTTTCAGATTCTTCACGCCGGGCCCGAGTGCGGCGACGATGCCGGCGGCTTCATGGCCGGGGATGAAGGGCGGCACCGGCTTCACCGGCCAGTCGCCGGAGGCGGCATGCAGATCGGTGTGACAGACGCCGCAGGCCTTGACCTTGACCAGAACCTCGCCCGGACCGGGCTGCGGCACCGGCACGTCCTCGATCACCAGCGGCTTGCCGAATCCCTTGACGATTGCGGCTTTCATGGTCGGCATCGGTCTGCTCCTTGTGCTTTGTGAAGCAGAATAGCGACGCCGCCCGGCGCACCCTTGACGAGAGTCAAACAGCACAATGATTGCGCAAGGGCGGGTCCATCATGACACCCCAATGACGCCGCGCGATGCTCTCGATCTGTCAGCTATGGAACTTGAGACCGTCGACGATCTTGTCGATCACCTTGCGCTCGGCGCGTATCGCAATGCCGACGAGATTGAGATCGGTGCGCGCAACCGCCCTCACCGCCTCGCGGTTGGCGGCATCATGCGTCGTCTTGAACATTTCCTCGGTATAGACCGCCGCCTTGACGTTGCGGGTGAGCGCGCGGTCCAGCGCGCGCGACAGCGCCGGACCGTCGGCGCCATAGATCAGGATCGGTTGGCCGATCAGTGCATGATACTTCGTGCCCGAGGCGTCCTCATAGGCTTCGCCGATGCATTCCGGAAAGGCCGCGGCGATGCCGCTGGTGAGGAAGGAGGCTACGTTCAGCTTCTGCCAGGCTTGAAGATCGGTACGGATCACGACCGCGATCTTGGTGTCGAACTGCATGTATGCCTTCCACTGTCATTCCCGAGGCGATGCTACGCAACGCCCGATCACGACAGCAAGAGAAAATCACCCCTTGGCGTCACAGGCCCAGGCGCGGATCACGCATTCCTTGCCGCCGTATTTGTAGCATTCGCGCGTAGCGGCGTTGAGCGAGGCGGAAATATTCGGCTTGACGGCATAGCCGTAGGCGCCGCAGGGATTGGTCATATCGACCGACATCGCAGCGCAGGCGCGCTTCATTGTCATGGTGGTGCAATCGCCCTTGCACTGCTTCTGCGCGGCGGCGCGGGCCTCGTGCTCGTGGCCATAATCATAGGCCTGGCCATAAGCGCCGCACTTGCCGACCGCGAAAGCGCCGGCGGCCTGGGCTTCTGTCATATGGCGCGCGCCGGATGCAAAAACGGACAGCGCAAGGAAAAACATCGCGCAACGGCGCGCGACGACGTTCGAAGCCATGGAAAAACCCCTCCCCCCAAGGCAGGTGGCGGCAACTCTAAGCGGCGGTCGTTTCCAGATGGTGAACGGGGGGTTGAAATCGGCAGGCTTGGAGGATGCCGTAGTCCCGTAGGGCGGATTAGCGAAGCGTAATCCGCCTCTTTTGTTTCCGCGGAGAAACACAGCGGCGGATTACGCCTTCGGCTAATCCGCCCTACGCATCTTCAGCCCCGCCGTGCCGCCTCCAGCGCCTGCGGCGTGTCGATGTCGAGGAAGGCGCTCTCGCCGTCGACGGGCACTTCGGCGACCGCCTCGGTGTGCTTGGCGATCAGATGCCGCGCGCCGATGTCGCCGTCGAGCGTCATCAACTCCTTGAAGAAGCGGCGCGACCACAGCACGGGGTTGCCGCGGCGGCCCTCGCTGACGGGAACGACGATGAGATTGCCGCGGTCGGGCGCGAAACTGTCGATCAGCCTGTCGATCAGGCCGGCGTCGATCAGCGGCATGTCACCGAGACACACGACGGTGCCATCGCAGGTCTCGGGAACGGCGGCGATGCCGGCCTTCACCGAACTGGCGATGCCGCCGGCGAAGTCCGGATTGCGGACGAATGTCACCTTCAGGCCTTGCAGCGCCTGCTCGACGAGCTCGGCCTGATGGCCGGTGACGACGATCACCTCGGATGCCCTAGAGGCCAGCGCCTGCTCGGTCGCGAGGCGCACCAGCTTCTTGCCGTCGAGCTCGGCGAGCAGCTTGTTCGGCCCGCCCATCCGGGTCGAGCGGCCCGCCGCGAGCACGATGGCCGCGACCTGGCTGTTGCCCTCGGTCTCCGGCTTGGCGCGCGGCTGCGGCCGCGTCACGATCTCCATCAAGAGGCCGCCGACGCCCATGCCCATCAGCTCGGAGCGGGTCACCTTGATGCCGGCGAGAAGCCGCATTAAGACCCAGTCAAAACCGTTCTCGACCGGCGAGCGCGCGCAGCCCGGCGCGCCCAGCACAGGCACCTCGCCGGCGCGGGCGATCAGCAAGAGATTGCCGGGGTCGACCGGCATGCCGAAATGCTCGATCTCGCCGCCGATGCCGGTGACGGCCGCCGGAATCACGTCGCGGCGGTCAGCGATCGCGGATGCACCGAACACGATCACGAGCTCGGCGCCCAGGCCGAGCAATTCCTTGATCGCGGCCGACAGCGCCTGCTCCTCGTGCGGGACCCGGCGCTCGGCGATGATGCTGGCGCCGGCTGGCGCCAGCCGTTCGGCAGTGACGCGCAGCGTCTTGTCGATCACCTTGGTGGACAGGCCCGGCAGCAGCGTCGAGACCACGCCGACGCGCTTGATCACGTAAGGCGCGACCTTCAGCACGTCCTTGCCCGCCGCCTTCACCGCGGCATCGCGCAAACTCGCCTCGACGCCGAACGGGATGATCTTGACGGTTCCGACCATCTCGCCCTCGACCACCGGCTTGTAGGCGGCGAGCGTGGCAAAGGTGATGGCTTCGTCGATGTTGTTGATGCGGTCGACCGCGGCGCGATCGATCACCAGCACGCCCGCTCGCGCGGCGAACAGATTGGCACGGCCGGTGAAAGCGCGCTCGACATGGATGCCCTCGCCGCCGATGGCGAGCGCGATGCTGGCGGCGGCAACGTCCTCGGAGACGTCGCCCGCCTCCATGCGCACCACGACGATGTCCTTGATGCCGGCGCGCTCCAGCGCCTCGACCTCGGCAGGTCCGATCGTCGTGCCCTTCTTCAGCACCAGCGATCCCTGGCGCAGGGTGTGGACGGTCACCCCGCCAATCGCATCCTTGGGGCTCGCCGGGCCGAACTTCATGCCGCTTCTTCTTTTTCCTTGGGAGGCAGCCGAAGCACGGCCGTGATCTCGGCCATGATCGCCACCGCGATCTCGGACGGCGAGACCGCGCCGATCGCTAGCCCAATGGGCGCGTGGATGCGCGCGATGTCGCTTTCCTTGGCGCCTTGCGCCCGCAACCGGTCGCCACGCTTGGCATGCGTCTTTCGCGAGCCGAGCGCGCCGATATAGAAGCAGTTGCGCTCGAAGGCGTGCAGCAGCGCGGGGTCGTCGATCTTGGGATCGTGCGTCACCGCCACGAACGCGGTGTAGGCATCGACATTGAGCGGCGGCAGCGCAGTATCAGGCCATTCGGCGATCAACGGAATGTCGGGAAAGCGCTCGGGGCTCGCAAAGGCCGTGCGCGGATCGACCACGGTGACGTCATAGCCGAGCGAGCGCGCCAGCGGCGCGAGCGCCTGGCTGATATGGACCGCGCCGATGATGACGAGCTTTGCCGTCGGGGCGTAGACGTTGAGAAACAGCTTCTTGCCGCCGGCCTCGACATTGGCGCTCTTGCCTATGCGAAGCTGCTTCTCGAGCTCGGCGCGCAGCGGATCCTTGGCGAAATCCTTCGCCTTCACCAGCCGCTGCTCGCCGCTCTCGGTGTCCGTCACCAGGATGACCGGCCGGCGCGCGGCGCGTTCGGCATTGAGTTCGTGCAGGATGTCGAGCTTCACGGCTAACCGACCTTCTCGACGAAGACGCGGATGGTGCCGCCGCAGGACAGCCCAACGTTCCAGGCGGTCTCGTCGGCGACGCCGAATTCCAGCATCTTCGGCTTGCCGCTCTGGATCACATCCATGGCCTCCGTAACCACCGCGCCCTCGACGCAGCCGCCGGAGACGGACCCCAAGAACGTGCCTTCGTCGTTGATGACGAGGCTCGAGCCCGCCGGGCGCGGCGCCGAGCCCCAGGTTTCCACCACCGTCGCCAGTGCGACGCCACGGCCGGCCTTCTGCCAGTCCTCCGCCGCCTTCAGGATGTCCTCGTCGCGATCGAGCATGGCTGGCCTCTCAAGCTGCGGAGCGGATCAGGCTGCGGTGATGCGGCGGCAGCGGCTGGGAGAGCGTCGTGATCAGCTCCTGGATCGAACTCAAATTATGTACCGGGCGGAATTCGTCAACGTGGGGGAGCATCATTTTGATGCCCTGCGCCTTGGCCTCGAAGCCGCCAAACCGCAGCAGCGGGTTCAGCCAGATCAGCCGCCGGCAGGACCGGTGCAGCCGGTCCATCTCGAAGGCGAGCTTGGAATCGGCCTCCCGCTCCAGCCCGTCGGAGATCAGGAGCACGATGGCGCCCTGGCTCAGCACCCGGCGCGCCCACAATTTGTTGAAGTTGTGCAGCGAGGCCGAGATACGGGTGCCGCCGGCCCAGTCCTCGACCGAGGCCGAGCAGCTCGCCAGCGCCTCGTCGGGATCGCGCTGGCGCAGCGCACGGGTGACATTCGTCAGGCGGGTGCCGAACAGGAACACCGAGACGCGCTTTCGCGCATCCGTGATCGCATGCAGGAAATGCAGGAACAGGCGGGTGTATTCGCTCATCGAGCCGGAGATGTCGAGCAGTGCCACGATCGGCGCCGGCTTCTCGATCCGTCCGAGGCGATGAATGTCGATGATGTCGCCGCCGGTGCGCAAGGAGGCGCGCAGCGTGCGGCGGAGGTCGAGGCGCAGGCCGCGCGCATCGGGCCGGCGCCGGCGCGTCAAGAGCTCGGCCTGCGGCAGATGCATCCGCTCGATGGCACGGAGCGCCTCGGCGATCTCCGCCGCGCTCATCTGCGCAAAATCCTTCTTCTGCAGGATCTCCTTGTCGGAGACCGACAGGCGCAGATCCTGCTCCTGGTGCTGCGGCGTCTCGGTCATGCGCGGCTGCGACATCGCCTCCTGGACGCGGCGGGCGCCGGCCTGGGGCTTTTTCTTGGCCTCGTCCGGCAGCGGCACCGAATCCAACATGTGCTTCCATTCTTCCGAGGCGCGGAAGAACAGGTTGAAAGCCTGCTTGAAGATCAGCGCATGCTCATGACGCTTGACGAAGATCGCCTCCAGCGTGGTGAAGACGTCGGATCGGCTGCCGATGTCGATCACTTGCAGCGCGCTCATAGCATCGATGACAGCGCCCGGCCCGACCGGCAGGCCGGCCGCACGCAGCGCGCGGGCGAAGCCGACGATGTTGTCGGCGAACTGCTCGGTCTTTTCGGGGGCAAGGTGGTTGATGGCCATTGGTTCAGCACCCTCGGTCGTCATTCCGGGGCGATGCGCAGCATCGAGCCCGGAATCCATTCATCCACCAACTCTGCGGCCGATGGATTCCGGGTTCGCGCTAACGCGCGCCCCGGAATGACGCGCGAGATCAATTCTCGCTCGTCGCGTCCTTCAGCACCTTCTGCAGCGTGTCGCCCTGCATGCGGGTGATGTCGTCCTGGTACTTGAGCAGCGCGCCCAGCGTGTCGCCGACCACTTGCGGGGTCAGTGAGCGGGCATCGAGCTCCGACAGCGCGGTGGCCCAGTCGATGGTCTCGGCAACGCCCGGCGACTTGTAGAAGTCCTGGTTGCGCAGTGCCTGCACGAAGCGCACGACCTGCTGCGACAGCTTGGCGGAGATGCCGGGCACACGTGTCTTGACGATCGCGAGCTCGCGCTCGGCAGCGGGATAGTCGACCCAGTGATAGAGGCAGCGCCGCTTCAGCGCGTCGTGGATCTCGCGGGTACGGTTGGAGGTGATGATGACGATCGGCGGATGCGGCGCCTTCACGGTGCCGAACTCAGGGATGGTCACCTGGAAGTCACTGAGGATTTCGAGCAGGTAGGCTTCGAACGCCTCGTCGGCACGGTCGAGCTCGTCGATCAGCAGCACCGGCGGACCGGCGACATCAGGCTCCAGCGCCTGGAGCAGCGGCCGCTTGATCATGTAGCGGTCGGCGAAGATATCGCTCGAAAGCTGATCGCGATCGGTGTCGCCCGCGGCTTCCGCCATCCGGATCGCGATCATCTGCGACGCGCTGTTCCACTCATACACCGCGGAGGAGACGTCGAGGCCTTCATAGCACTGCAGGCGGATCAGCTTCCGCCCCAGCGCCGCCGAGAGCACCTTAGCGATCTCGGTCTTGCCGACGCCGGCCTCACCTTCCAGGAACAGCGGTCGGCCCATACGCAGCGACAGATACGTCACCGTCGCCAGCGAGCGCTCAGCGAGATAGCCGCGCGACGTCAGGAGTTCGAGCATCGCATCGACCGATGCCGGCAAAGCACCGGAAGAAGTGGCCGCTGAAGTCATGAAAAAGCCAGTCTCGCTACGCCCTCACCGGGGACAGGTCTGGACCGAGGAATGAGGTCAGCTCATTCCTTGGCATTGGCGGCGTCGACGGCGCGCCGCGTCAGCACGCCGATGAGATGCGCGCGGTATTCGGCGCTGCCGTGGATGTCGCTGTTGAGGCCTTCGGCCGGTACCGCGATGCCCTCCAGCGCCTTCGAGGCGAAGCGCTTCTTCAAGGCTTCCTCGAATGCGGTGACGCGGAACACGCCTTCGGAGCCCGCACCGGTGACGGCAACGCGCACGTCCGAAGGACGCCGCGCCACGAACACCCCGACAAGCGCATAGCGCGAGGCCTGGTTGCGGAACTTGACATAAGCGGCCTTCTTCGGCAGCGGGAACATCACCTTGGTGATGATCTCATCCGCTTCGAGCGCGGTCGTGAACAGGCCCTGGAAGAACTCTTCCGCCTTGAGGCGGCGCTTGTTGGTGACGATGGTGGCCCCGAGCGCGAGCACCGCGGCCGGATAATCGGCAGTCGGATCGTTGTTGGCGAGCGAGCCGCCGACCGTGCCCTTGTGACGCACGGCGGGATCGCCAATGCCGCCGGCGAGATTCGCCAGCGCCGGAATGGCTTCACCGACGATGGCGGAGGTCGCGACCTCGGCATGCTTGGCGGTGGCGCCGATCACCAGCGAGCGACCCTTCATCTCGATCGTGTTGAGCCCCTCGATGTGGGAGAGGTCGACCAGATGCGGGGGACTGGCGAGGCGCTGCTTCATGACGGGAATCAGCGTGTGGCCGCCGGCGATCACCTTGGCGTCCTCGTTCTTCACCAGGAGGTTGGCCGCCTGGCGAACGGTCCCAGGGCGATGATATTTGAATTCGTACATCTGTATGTCCTGATCGCGGGAGGCGCGTTACGCGAGGTCGGATTTGGCCATCGCCTTCGCGCCGGCGGAGATCGAGGCGACGATGTTCTGGTAGCCCGTGCAGCGGCAGAGATTGCCTTCGAGCTCCTCGCGAATGGTGTGGTCGTCGAGCTCGTGGCCCTTGCGGTGCACGATGTCGATCGCGGTCATGATCATGCCGGGCGTGCAGAAGCCGCACTGCAGGCCATGGTGCTCGCGGAAGGCCTCCTGCATCGGATGCAGCGGCGCGCCGTCCGCAGCCAGCCCCTCGATCGTCTTGACCTCGTGGCCATCGGCCATCACCGCAAGCGTGGTGCAGGACTTCACGGCCTTGCCGTCGAGATGCACGACGCAGGCGCCGCACTGCGAGGTGTCGCAGCCGACATGGGTGCCGGTCAGCCGCAGATTCTCGCGCAGGAATTGCACCAGGAGCGTGCGGGGATCGACATTGGCGGTGACTGGATTGCCGTTCACGATGAGGGAGATTTTTGCCATAAGCACTCTCTGTCAGCACCCCGACGGGTCCCGTCGAAGCGGTTCTTATAATTATTCCAACCCATCATATGGGCCATTATGCCCCGGGGCAACATCGCCCCGGGCGCAAGGCGCCATGCCGAAGGCGCTACCCTAAAGGTATTGGACCTTCAGCCCTGTACGGCCTTGGCGAAGTTCGCGAAAAACTCGTCGGCAAGCTTCTTGGCGGCGCCGTTGATGAGGCGCTGGCCGAGCTGCGCCAACTTGCCGCCGATCTGCGCCTCGACGTCGTAGGAGAGCAGCGTGCCGCCGTCCTTCTCGGCGAGCTTGACGGCCGCACCGCCCTTGGCGAATCCGGCCACCCCGCCTTCGCCCTCACCGGAGATCTTGTAGCCGTTCGGCGGGTCGAGATCGGACAGCGTGACCTTGCCCTTGAAGCGCGCCGACACCGGGCCGACCTTCATCTTCGCCGTCGCGCGGAAGCCGCCGTCGTCGGTCTTCTCCAGCTCCTCGCAGCCGGGGATGCAGGCCTTCAGCACCTCGGGATCGTTGAGCTTGGCCCACACGGCCTCGCGCGGCGCTGCAAGCTGGACTTCGCCGTTCATCGTCATGGCCATGAGGGTGCCTCCCGGATCGCGTAACTATAGTGCTGATCAAGTAACGCAGCGGCGCGGCAAAGAAAAGGCCGGCGCCCGGTCACGTGCAATGCATATTCGCAACTGCAAAATGACGTGTGCGGGCGGTGGGGGATTGGCACGGCCGGGCCATGATGATTAGGTCGCGCGCAACATGAGCACATCCCTCTCCCCCCTGCTCGCACCGATGCTGTCGAGCGCCGCCATGCGCGTGGTCTGCGACGATCGGTCGACCTTGCAGAACATGCTCGATTTCGAGGCAGCCTTGGCACGGGCCGAGGCGGCCAGTGCGGTGATTCCCGCATCCGCCATCGGACCAATCGAGGCGGCGTGCAAGGCCGATGGCTTCGACATGGCCGCACTGGCCGAGGCCGCGACGCGGTCGGGCAATCTCGCGATTCCCCTAGTCAAGATGCTGACCGCCAATGTTGGCAAGAATGACGCGGAGGCCGCGCGCTACGTGCATTGGGGCGCGACCAGCCAGGACGTCATCGACACCGCGACCATGCTGATGCTTCGCGCCGGCATCGCGGCGCTGGATGCCGACCTCAGCCGTGCCATCAAGGGCTTTGCCGCGCTGGCGCGCAGCCATCGCAACACCCCGATGGTGGCGCGGACCTGGCTCCAGCATGCGCTGCCGATGCCGTTCGGGCTGAAGGCCGCCGAATACGCCTCGAGCCTTGCCCGCGCCCGCTGCCGCCTGCGGCGGCTCTCCCGCGAGGGCCTCGCGCTGCAATTCGGCGGCGCCGCCGGCACGCTCGCTGCGCTCGGCGATAACGGGCTCGCGGTGGCCGAACGGCTGGCGCAGGAGCTCGACCTGCCGCTGCCCGAGGCGCCCTGGCATACCCATCGCGACCGCATCGCCGAGGCCGCATCCTGCTTTGCCATTCTCGCCGGCAGCTGCGGCAAGATCGCGCGCGACGTCTCGCTGCTGATGCAGACCGACGTCGCCGAAGCGTTCGAGCCCGCCGGCGAAGGCCGCGGCGGCTCCTCGACCATGCCGCACAAGCGCAACCCGGTCGCCGCCGCGAGCGCGCTGGGCGCTGCCACCATGGCCCCGCAGCTCGCCGCGACGATCTTCGCCGCCCAGGTGCAGGACCACGAACGCAGTGCCGGTCCCTGGCACGCGGAATGGCCGACGCTGCCGCAATTGATGCTGGTCACATCAGGCGCGTTGGCGGCCGTCGTCGACATCGCCGAGGGTCTCGAGGTCGATGCGGCGCGCATGCGTAGCAATCTCGATGCGACGCATGGCTTGATCATGGCCGAGGCCGTCACCTTCGCGCTCGCCGAAGCCATCGGCAAGAGCAACGCGCATCATCTCGTCGAGGCCGCGAGCAAGCGTGCCGTCGCCGAGAAGAAGCATCTGCGCGAGGTGCTGTCGGCCGATTCGCAAGTCATCGCGCACCTTTCGCCGGAAAAAATTGCGGCATTGTTCGAGCCGATGGCCTATCAAGGGGCCTCACAGGCGCTGATCGACCGGCTGCTCGACAACCTCGATCAAGATTAAGAACGGAGACGCCGCATGCCCATGATCGATGCCGACGGATGCCTGCTCAACGTCTCCGTCGAGGGCCGCGACGGCGGGCCGACCTTGATGCTGTCGAACTCGCTCGGCTGCACGCTGCAGATGTGGGACCCGCAGATGAAGGCGCTGACGCAGGTGTTCCGTGTCATCCGCTACGATCGCCGCGGCCACGGCAAGTCGAACGTCCCGCCTGGCCCCTACACGATGGAGCGGTTCGGCCGCGACGTGCTCGCGATCCTCGACGACCTCAACATCGAGAAGGTGCATTGGTGCGGCCTGTCGATGGGCGGCATGGTCGGGCAATGGCTCGGCGCCAATGCGCCCGAACGGTTCGGCAAGCTGATCCTCGCCAACACGTCCTGCTACTACCCCGATCCAACTAACTGGCACAACCGCATCAAGGCGGTAAAGGAGGGCGGCATCGCCGCGGTCGCGGATGCCGTGATCGCGGGCTGGCTCACCCAGGATTTCCGCGAGCGCGAGCCTGCGATTACCGCGAAGATGAAAGCGATGCTGCTGGCGTCCCCGGTCGAGGGCTATCTCGCCTGTTGCGAAGCGCTGTCGACGCTCGACCAGCGCGCGCTGCTGCCGAAAATCAAGAGCCCGACGCTCGTGATCGCCGGCCGCCACGACGCGGCGACGCCGATCTCGGCGGCCGAATTGATCCGCTCCAGCATTCCCGGCGCCAGCATGACCATCATCGACGCCGCGCACATTTCGAACGTCGAGCAGCCGCATGCGTTCACGGATGCGGTGGTGGGGTTCCTGACGCAGCGCTAGCAACAACCGTCATTGCGAGGAGCGTAGCGACGAAGCAATCCAGTCCGTCTCCGCGGACACATTTCTGGATTGCTTCGCTGCGCTCGCAATGACGAAAGAGGAGGAGCAGAATGGACGACCAGAAGCGCCGCGATGCCGGCATGAATGTGCGCCGCAAGGTGCTGGGCAATGCCTGGGTCGACAAGTCGATCGCGAACCGCAATGCCTTCAACACCGACTTCCAGGACCTGATCACCCGCTACGCCTGGGGCGAGATCTGGACGCGGCCGCATTTCGACGAGCGCACGCGGCGGGTGCTGGTGATCGGCACCATGGTCGCGCTCGGGCAATGGGACGAATTCCGCCTGCACGTGCGTGCGGCACTGGCCGAGGGCGGCTTCACGCCCGATGACATCAAGGAGATCCTGCTGCAGCAGGCGATCTATTGCGGCGTGCCGGCGGCGAACCACGCCGTCAAGGAAGCCTCAGCGATTGTGCAGGAGCTCGGCCTGCTCAAGACCTAGAGGCTGAAGATTCGGCGGTGCGGCGACCTCGGCCACCTTCGACGCTGCCTCCGGCTTCTCGATCACGAGCACGACGGCGGCACCGAGCAGCATCAGGAGCTCGGTGGCGTGGAGCCGAAGCGCGGCCATCTCGCCGACCTTCGAGGCCATCACCATGCTGGCAAAGGAGATCAGGCTGCCGATCGCCAGCGCAATCCCGAGCGCCTCGTCACTGCCGCCGCCCTTACGGGTGCGGGGAATGCAGAGCAGCACGAGGTAGATCGCGAAGAACGCCACCACGGTCAGCCGTCCGAGCGCCAGCAGCCAGGCGGCACGCACCGTGTCCATGCCCGCCATCTGCAGATGGTCGCTCAGGTACAGCGCCACCGCGACGCTCGGCCGCTCGTAGAGGCCGCGCACGGGCGCGACAATGATGCTGAAGGCTATGAGGCTCCAGACGGGAATGAAATAGGCCGCCAGCAGCGCGCCGTTGACCGAGCCGATCCGCCAATTCCTGAACATGCCGCTTCCCGCCTGATTTGCCGAGCCTTCGATGGAAGGCGGCGGCCATGCCGAGCTAACTCGCATCAGACTGTGGCGGCAATTTAAACCCTTTGTTTACCTTAACTGCCCTCTCGCGCGGCGTCATTCCGGGGTGGTGCGCAGCACCAGACGCGGAATGACTCTTTCGCAAAGAAAAAAGGCCCCGCCTTGCGGCGGGACCTCTCCTCACTGCCGGGCTCCCAAACTCGCTATTCCTGATCGCGCTGGCCGCCCTGCTGCTGGCCCGGGCGATCGCCCTGGCGCGGGTCCTGCTGCTGCTGTCCGGGTTTCTGGCCACCACCCTGCTGCGGGTTGCGCTGGCCGGGATTCTGACTCTGCTGACCCGGATTCTGGTTCTGCTGCTTCGTCATTCGGGGAAACTCCCTTGTTGGACGTCAGAGGGGAGACAACGGCGGGCATCCACTTTGGTTGCCTCGGGAACCGGGTTCCTCGCAGGACCCAGGGAACCCGGCGCCGAAATGATCTCTGTACAAGCCTTAAGGTGGAGACCGGGCCAGTTGCAGCCGCCAGTTCCCTCCTGTTACAAAACCCAAATGCTCAAGGGCTGCCGGGGCCCAAGAACTCTCTGCAAGAGCTCCCTTTGAGCAGCGTCAAGTTTGGGTACGGCAGCTTATGGATTATTTCGCCCAGCAGCTCATCAACGGCCTCGTGCTCGGCTCGATCTACGGCCTGATCGCGATCGGCTACACGATGGTCTACGGCATCGTCGGCATGATCAACTTCGCCCATGGCGACGTCTTCATGATCGGCGGCTTCATCGCCCTCATCACCTTCCTGATCCTGATCTCGCTCGGCCTCACGGCCATTCCCCTGATCCTGCTCGTGGTGCTGCTGGTCTCGATGGCGATCACCGCGCTCTATGGCTGGACCATCGAGCGCATCGCCTACCGGCCGCTGCGCCATTCCTTCCGCCTCGCCCCGATGCTGTCGGCCATCGGCATGTCTTTCGTGCTGACGAATTATTCGCAAGTGGCGCAAGGCGCCCGGGTCAAGCCGATCCCGCCGGTCATCACCGGCGGCTATACGCTGCATGAAAGCGCGGACGGCTTCGTCATCCAGCTTTCCAACATCCAGATCATCGTCGTCATCACCACCATCGTGCTGCTGGCGATCTTCACCTGGCTGGTGTCGAACACCCGGCTCGGGCGCGACATGCGCGCCTGCGAGCAGGATCAGACCATGGCAGCGCTGCTCGGCGTCAACGTCGACCGCACCATCTCCATGACCTTCGTGATCGGCGCGGCGCTCGCCGCCGTTGCGGGTCTGATGTACCTGCTCTATTACGGCCTGGTCGACTTCTTCATGGGCTTCGTCGCCGGGATCAAGGCCTTCACCGCCGCGGTGCTCGGCGGCATCGGCTCGCTGCCCGGCGCCATGCTCGGCGGCCTTGCGATCGGCCTGATCGAGACGTTCTGGTCGGCCTATTTCTCGGTCGAGTACAAGGACGTTGCGGCGTTCTCGATCCTGATCGTCGTGCTGATCTTCATGCCGACCGGCCTGCTCGGCCGTCCCGAAGTCGAAAAAGTCTGACGCGCGTGACAGCTCCCTCCACCCACACGACCAAACCTGCAACGGGCATCCCCGCTCTCCTCAAGACCGCCTTCATCAACGCAGTGATCGCGCTGGTGCTGTTCTCGCTGATGGTGGGCGTCCGCACCGAGGCGGGCTCCGACGGCCAGCTCACCTATTGGACGCGATTCGGCGAGCTCGCCTCCCTCGTCGCCGCGGTGTTCGGCGGCTCGATCGTGATCGAGCTGCTCAGGCAATGGATCGGCCCGGCCGGCACCGAGCAGCTGGTGCCGCCAGCGTTGCAGAAGGGCGTGTCGCTGGTCGGCCGCTACCTTGCGCCCGCGCTGCTGATCTTCACGCTGCTGGTGCCCGTGATCTTCTATAACCAGCGCTACATCCTCGACCTCGCCATTCTCGTGCTCACTTATGTGATGCTGGGCTGGGGCCTCAACGTCGTGGTCGGGCTCGCCGGCCTGCTCGATCTCGGCTACGTCGCGTTCTATGCCGTCGGCGCCTATTCCTACGCGCTGCTCGCCACCAATTTCGGCTGGTCGTTCTGGATTTGCCTGCCGCTCGCCGGCATCCTCGCCGCATTCTGGGGCGTGCTGCTCGGCTTCCCCGTGCTGCGCCTGCGCGGCGACTACCTCGCCATCGTGACGCTCGCCTTCGGCGAGATCATCCGCCTCGTCCTGATCAACTGGCAGGATCTGACCGGGGGACCGAACGGCGTGTCCGGTATTCCGCGTCCGACCCTGTTCGGCATTCCGCTGAGCAACACTGACGATGGGCTGGCCAACAAGCTCGGCATCGAGTACTCGGCGACCCACCGTATCGTCTTCCTGTTCTATCTGATCCTGGCGCTGGCGCTGCTCACCAATTGGGCGACGATCCGCCTGCGCCGGCTGCCGATCGGGCGTGCCTGGGAAGCCTTGCGCGAGGACGAGGTCGCCTGCCGCGCGCTCGGCATCAACACCACGACGACCAAGCTCACGGCATTTGCGACCGGCGCCATGTTCGGCGGCTTCGCCGGTGCGTTCTTCGCCACCCGCCAGGGCTTCATCAGCCCGGAATCCTTTACCTTCCAGGAATCGGCGCTGGTGCTCGCCATCGTCGTGCTCGGCGGCATGGGCTCGCAGCTGGGCGTCGCGCTCGCCGCGCTGGCGATGATCGGCGGCTTCGAGCTGTTCCGCGGCCTCGAGACCTATCGTATGCTGGTGTTCGGCTGGGCCATGGTGCTGATCATGATCTGGCGGCCACGCGGCCTGGTCGGCCATCGCGCGCCGACCGTTTATCTGAAGAAGGCGCAGGCCATCTCCTCCGACCTCGTCAAGGAAGGACACGGATGAGCGGCGACAAGATCCTCAGCGTCGACCGGCTGACGATGCGCTTCGGCGGCATCGTCGCCGTGCAGGATCTCTCGTTCGCCGCCGAGCGGAAGAAGATCACCGCGCTGATCGGGCCGAACGGCGCCGGCAAGACCACGGTGTTCAACTGCATCACCGGCTTCTACAAGCCGACCGGCGGCGCCATCCGCCTCACCCACGATGACGGCAAGGAAATCGCGCTCCAGCGGCTCAACGACTTCCGTATCGCCAAACAGGCCAAGGTGGCGCGCACGTTCCAGAACATCCGCCTGTTTCCCGGGATGACCGTGCTCGAAAACCTGATGGTGGCGCAGCACAACATGCTGATGCGCGCCTCGGGCTTCACCTTGCTCGGCCTTGTCGGCGCGCCCGCCTATCGCGACGCAGAAAAGCGCGCGATTGATCTCGCCTCCGACTGGCTGAAGCGGGTCAACCTGCTGGACCGCGCCGACGACGCGGCCGGCAATCTCGCCTATGGCGATCAGCGCCGCCTCGAGATCGCGCGCGCGATGTGCACCGAGCCCGCACTGCTGTGCCTTGACGAACCGGCTGCCGGCCTCAACGCGCGAGAGAGCGCCGCGTTGAACGAGCTCCTGCTTTCGATCCGCAACGACCTGGGAACGTCGATCCTCCTGATCGAGCATGACATGTCGGTGGTGATGGAGATCTCCGACCACATCGTGGTGATGGATCACGGGGTGAAGATCGCACAAGGCACGCCGCGCGAGGTGCGCGACGATCCCAAGGTGATCGCCGCCTATCTCGGCACCGACGAGGAAGAGGCCGTGGCCGTCATGGAGAGCGGATCGTGACGGCGGCATCCCCCCTGCTCGCGATCCGGGGCCTGCGCGCGGCCTACGGCAAGATCGAGGCCTTGAAGGGCGTCGACGTCGACATCAATTCCGGCGAGATCGTGGCGCTGATCGGCGCCAACGGCGCCGGCAAGTCGACGCTGATGATGACGATCTTCGGCAAGCCGCGCGCCCGCGCCGGGCAGATCCTGTACGAGGGCAAGGACATCACGGCCGTCCCGACCCACGAGATCGCCCATTTGCGCATCGCGCAGTCGCCCGAAGGCCGCCGCATCTTCCCGCGCATGAGCGTCGCCGAGAACCTCCAGATGGGGGCCGACGTCACCGAGAGCACGCCGGCGGAACGGGAGAGCACACTCGAGCGCGTGTTCGCCCTGTTTCCCCGCCTGAAGGAACGTTTCGCCCAGCGCGGCGGAACCCTGTCCGGCGGCGAGCAGCAGATGCTGGCCATCGGCCGCGCCTTGATGAGCCGCCCTCGCCTGCTCCTGCTCGATGAACCCTCGCTGGGGCTCGCCCCGCTCATCGCGCGGCAGATTTTCGACGCCATCCGCACACTGAACCGGCAGGACGGCCTGACCGTGCTGATCGTCGAGCAGAACGCCAACCACGCCCTCAAGCTGGCCCATCGCGGCTATGTCATGGTCAACGGCCTGATCACGCTGGCCGGCAGCGGCGCCGAATTGCTGCAGCGCCCCGAAATCCGCGCCGCTTATCTGGAAGGCGGCCGGCACTGACCGGCCCCGCCCTGCGCGAGAATGCGGCTAGATATCTTGGCGTATGCCCGTATTTTGCCGGTGACTTCTCCTCGAATTCATTCAAGAATGGCGCCGGTTTGAACCGGGCATGCCCGGCAACTTCCACAGGCGACCACCCGCGAGGTATCTCATGAAATCACTGAAGCTCATCGGTCTGGCATTCGGCGCATCGCTCGCGCTATCGAGCGCGGCATTCGCGCAGGATGTCACCGTCGCAGTCGCAGGCCCGATGACCGGCGGCGAGTCCGCCTTCGGCCGCCAGATGAAGAACGGCGCCGAGATGGCCGTCGCCGACATCAACGCCGCCGGTGGCGTCAACGGCAAGAAGCTCGCGCTCAACGCCGAGGACGACGCCTGCGATCCGAAGCAGGCCCGCTCGATCGCGGAAAAGATCGCCGGCGCCAAGATCCCGTTCGTCGCCGGCCATTTCTGCTCGTCGTCTTCGATCCCGGCCTCTGAAGCCTATGCGGACGGCAACGTCCTGCAAATCACCCCGGCTTCGACCAACCCGCTCTTCACCGAGCGCAAGCTGTGGAACGTGGCGCGAGTCTGCGGCCGCGACGACCAGCAGGGCCTGATCGCCGCGCAGTACATCGCCAAGAACTACAAGGGCAAGAACATCGCGATCCTCAACGACAAGACCACTTACGGCAAGGGTCTTGCCGACGAGACCAAGAAGGCGCTCAACAAGGCCGGCATCACCGAGAAGATGTACGAATCCTACAACAAGGGCGACAAGGACTTCAACGCGATCGTCTCGCGCCTGAAGAAGGACAATGTCGAGCTCGTCTATGTCGGCGGTTACCATCAGGAAGCCGGCCTCATCCTCCGCCAGATGCGCGATCAGGGCATGAAGACGGTGCTGATGTCGGGCGACGCGCTCGCCGACAAGGAGTACGCCTCCATCACCGGTCCCGCCGGCGAAGGCACGCTGTTCACCTTCGGTCCCGACCCGCGCAACAAGCCGACCGCGAAGAAGATCGTCGAGGCGTTCAAGGCCAAGGGCATCGATCCGGAAGGCTATACGCTCTATACCTACGCTGCGCTGCAGGTCTGGACGCAGGCGGTCAAGAAGGCCGGCACCACCGACGCCAAGAAGGTCATGGAGACCATCAAGGCCGGCAAGTGGGACACGGTGCTCGGCCCGATCGAAATTGACGCCAAGGGCGACCTCAAGCAGATCGACTATGTCGTCTACAAGTGGGACGCCAAGGGCAATTACGCCGAGCTCGGCGCCAAGGGCTCTTGATCGAGAATGCTCTTCGGGGATCCCGATCAGCGATCCCCCGAAGGCTCCCGCCATCGCGACCACGCCCCGGCTTGCCGGGGCGTTCTTTTGCCGGTCAGACCGCGGCCGAAATCTCGTCGCCGGCCGCGGCCTGGGCCTTCCGCAGGGCCTGCAGCAGATCGTTCGGCCGAAACGGCTTTTGCAGGCCGACCACGTTGGCGAGGTGGGGCGATTGGTCCATGAAATCGAGTGCCGTCATCCCGGATACCGCAATCACCGGCAGCGCCGGCGCGCGTTCGCGCAAGGCGGTGATGACGTCGACGCCGCTGGTATCACCGAGGAAGATGTCCACAATCGCCGCGTCAAAGCGGCTTTCCGCAAAGGCCTTCAGCCCCGCCGCGCCGGTTTCGGCCTCCACGACCTCGAAATGGTTGACCCGAAGCACGATCGCCACCATCGCGCGGACGTCCTTCTGGTCGTCGATGATGAGAACGCGGGGCATGGGGGCAAACTCCCGATCTCGAAATCAAAATCGCCTGTTTCAAGCCTGGAACCGGCCGCAGCGGCAGGGCATTATGACACCGCCCAGTAAAGTGCCCCTTACCAATCCCTGTTCCGTGCTCTCACCGAAATTAGGTAAGCTGTAACCCTCGGTTGAGTCGTAAACCGGTTCCGTGACCACCTGCGCCCAGAACCCGCTACGATGAACGGACTGCCGGCGAATGAGACTAGCGGAGATGCTCAAGCCCATCGACTCGCGCGAAATGGACGTGCCTGCGCCGATCGACCGAAGCACATTTCTGTCGACCCTGCCGGCCACGTCGGCCGACCGCACTGCAGCATTGACGATTGTCGGTGTGTCCTCGCTCCTGTTCGCCGCAGCCGTGCCCTTCGCCGGTACCCCGCTCCTGCCGGTGCCAGCCTTCGTCGCCAGCTATCAATCCGCGCTGGCCGTGAGCGACATCGTCACGGCAGTGCTGCTGCTGTCGCAATTTGCGATCCTGCGCACCCGCGCGCTGCTGTGGCTCGCCAGCGGCTATCTCTTCACCGCCGCGGCGGCGCTGGTTCATGCCCTCACCTTCCCAGGGCTGTTCACCCCGACCGGACTCCTGGGCGCGGGCCGACAGACCACGGTGTGGCTCTACATGATCTGGCACGCCGGCTTTCCGCTCTGCGTGATGGCATATGCCTGGCTGAAGGAGAAAGACGGTGGGCCCCGGATCCGCGGCGCGGTAAGCACCGCGATTTATGCCTGCGGGCTCGGCGTCGTCGCCGCGATGGCGGTCTTCGCCTGGATCGTCACCGCGCAGCACGATCTGTTGCCGGTCCTGTTGAGCGAGGGCCGCTACACGGCGACCATGATCGGCGTCGTGTCCTTCGTGTGGTCGCTGAGCTTTGCCGCGCTGGTCTCGCTCTGGTTCCGCAGGCCGCATACGGTGATCGACATCTGGCTGATGGTGGTCATGTGCGCCTGGCTGTTCGACATCGCCCTGTCGGCGATCGTCAACGTCGCGCGCTTCGATCTCGGATTCTATGCCGGCCGGCTCTACGGCCTCGCCGCGGCGACCTTCGTGCTCGCGGTGCTTCTGATCGAGAATGTCCGCCTCCAGGCGCATACAGTGGGCCTCGTCGGAAAGCTGCGCCAGCAATCGGCCTCGCAACGCGACTATTTCGGCAAGCGCCTCGCGCTGTACGGCGCCGTGGTCGAATCCTCCAATGACGCGATCATCACCAAGTCGCTCGACGGCATCATCACCAGCTGGAACAAGGCCGCCGAAAACCTATTCGGCTACTCCGCCGCCGAGGCCGTCGGCAAGCCGATCGACATCATCGTGCCGCCGGATCGCAAGGGCGAGATCAGAAGCACCCTCAACCAGATCGCCAGCAATGAATCGATCGCCCAGCACGAGACGGTCCGAATCCGCAAAGACGGCCGCCCGCTCGACGTCGTCCTGAACGTCTCGCCGCTGCGGACCGACGATGGAGAGATCATCGGCGCTTCCAAGATCGCCCATGACATCACGGAAGAAAAGCAGGCTAGAGAGAAGCTGCGCCGCGAGACCGAGGAACGCCAGCGGATTTTCGAGACATCGCAGGACCTGATCCTGGTCACCGACGGCTACGGCAATTTCGTCCAGGTCAGCCCGAGCGTGCAGAACATTCTCGGCTACAGCCCCGAGGACATGGTCGGGCACAGCGCGATCGAGTTCATCCATCCCGACGATCTCGAGAAGACGCGGAGCGAGATGCGCGCGGCCCGTCGCGGCGCGGTCAAGCGCAGCTTCGAGGCGCGCTACTACCATTGCGACGGTCACGAGGTCACGCTGAACTGGATGGGCACCTGGTCCGAGCCGGTGAAACGCCACTTCTTCATCGGCCGCGACCTCACCGACAAGCAGGCCGCCGAAGCCCAGCTCCGGCAGGTCCAGAAAATGGACTCGATCGGCCAATTGACCGGCGGCGTCGCCCACGACTTCAACAACGTGCTGACCGTGATCACGGGCACGATCGGCATTCTCAGCGACGCGGTCGCCGACCGGCCCGATCTTGCCGCGATCACCAAGCTGATCGACGACGCCGCCGAGCGCGGCGCGCAGCTGACCAAGCACCTGCTCGCCTTCGCCCGCAAGCAGCCGCTGCAGCCGCGCGAGATCGACGTCAACGCACTGGCGCTCGAAGCCGCCAAGCTCTTGCATCCGACGCTCGGCGAGCAGATCACCATCATGCCGCAGCTCACCGAGGATGCCTGGCCGACACTGGTCGACCCGGGCCAGCTCTCCACCGCGATCCTCAATCTCGCGCTGAACGCGCGCGACGCCATGCCCGAGGGCGGTACCCTGGTGCTGGAGACGCGCAACATCTTCCTCGACGACGGCTATGCCAGCATGAACCCCGACGTCGTTGCCGGCAATTACGTCATGATCGCGGTCAGCGACACCGGCACCGGAATTCCTGCCGAGCTGATCGACCGGGTGTTCGATCCCTTCTTCACGACCAAGGAGGTTGGCAAGGGCACTGGCCTCGGCCTCAGCATGGTGTTTGGCTTCGTCAAGCAATCGGGCGGGCACATCAAGATCTACAGTGAGGAAGGCCACGGCACGAGCGTGAAGATCTACCTGCCGCGCTCGACCGGTGTGCAGGAGACCGAGTTCGAATCGCTCCAGAATGCGCCAATCACCGGCGGTAACGAGAAGATCCTGATCGTCGAGGACGATGCCTTGGTGCGGCAGTATGTCGTGACGCAGGTCAAGAGCCTCGGCTATACCGCGCTCGAGGCCGCCAACGGCGCCGAGGCGCTCAATATCATCGACAGCGACGAGACCATCGACCTGCTGTTCACCGACATCATCATGCCCGGCAACATGAATGGCCGCCAGCTGGCCGACGAAGCCCACAAGCGCCGCCCCGACCTGAAGACGCTGTTCACCTCGGGCTACACCGAGAACGCCATCGTCCATCACGGCCGGCTCGATTCCGGCGTGCTGCTGCTGGCCAAGCCCTACCGCAAGTCCGAGCTCGCCAAGATGCTGAGGACCGCGCTCGCCGGTTGAGCCTGCGGCATTGCTGCGCTATCGCAGATCGTGAATTCTCAAACACGAGGCCGCCTTGAAGAACCTTCTCACCGATATCGCCGGCGTCCGGGTCGGCCACGCCGAAGATCCGAAAGTCGGTTCCGGTGCGACCGCGATCATCTTCGATTCTCCTGCGATCGCCGCGATCGACGTGCGCGGCGGCGGCCCCGGCACGCGCGAGGATGCACTGCTCGATCTCGCCAACACGGTCGAGCGCGTCGACGCTATCGCGCTGTCGGGCGGCTCGGCCTTCGGCCTCGACACCGGCGGCGGCGTGCAGGCCTGGCTCGCCGAGCAGGGCCGCGGCCACCGGGTTCGCGAAGCGCTGATCCCGATCGTGCCGGGGGCGATCTTGTTCGACCTGCTCAATGGCGGCGACAAGGCCTGGGGACGCTTCTCGCCGTATCGCGACCTCGGCTATGCCGCGGCGACTGCCGCCACCAGCGCGGATTTCGCGCTTGGCAGCACCGGCGCCGGTTTCGGCGCCACCACCGCGACGTTCAAGGGCGGGCTCGGCTCGGCATCGGCCGTGACGCCGAGCGGAATCAAGGTCGCGGCGATCGTCGCCGTCAACGCCGTGGGCAGCGTCACCGTCGGCAATGGCCCGTGGTTCTGGGCGGCGCCGTTCGAGGTGGACAGCGAATTCGGTGGACGCGGCCTGCCGGACAAGTTCACCGAGGACATGCTCCGCATGCGCATCAAGGGCGGTCCTGCCGCGAGCGCGCGCGAGAACACCACCATCGGCGCCGTCGTGACCAACGCGGTGCTGACCAAGCCCCAGGCCAAGCGGCTGGCGATGATCGCGCATACCGGCTTCGCCCGCGCGATCTATCCGGTGCATGCGCCGACCGACGGCGACGTGCTGTTCGCCGCCGCCACGTGCGAAAAGCCGATCGAGCCGCTGGTTGGCCTCACCGAGCTCGGCACGATCGCCGCCAACGTGGTCGCCCGCGCGATCGCCCGCGGCGTCTACAGCGCGACGGCCCTACCGTTTCCGGGCGCGCAGCCAACCTGGCAAGACCGGTTCGGCTAGAAACGAAACCGTCACCCAAGCGTTACCCGGCGGACAAGGTGTGCGGCCATGCCCTCTTCCGTGATTCGCTTCTTTCGCTATTCGCCAGAGAAACGCGAGCTGAAGGTGACGTTCGTCAGCGGGCGCCTCTATGTCTATGAGGATGTTCCGCCCGAGATCGCTGCTGCGTTCAGGGATGCGCGCGCAAAAGGAACGTTCTTCAATCGCGAGATCCGTGACCGCTATGCCTGTCGTGACATCACGCACGAACCTGCCGGTTAGCTTCGGGATGTGCTCACACGCTGATCGACATCGATGAAGCTGCTGATCCCGCAGTAGCCTGGGCCTGGCGCTGCATCATCTGCCCGAACCAATCATAAGGCGAATTTCCGCCACCTTTCGCATTCGACGAGCTGGCGGCGCCCGGCACCGTGGTCGACATCTTGAAGCCGTCGGCATAGGTGACGGTGGTGGTGGTCGAGCCGTCGGCATTGGTCGTCGTGGTCGACGTCGAGCCGCGGCTGGATTGCGACGAGGAATCCGAGCCATCGCCCGCGCCTTCCGCGTGATCACGGCCGTGACCGCCCCTCAGCGCCTTCGTCATCTCGCCGAGATTGACGCTGCCATCCGCATTCGCGTCCATCTTCGAGAACACGTCGTCGGCCTGGGCCAGGTTGGTGCCGCCCGCGCCGAGCGCGTCCTCGAACTCGGACTTGGTGATCTTGCCGTCGGCGTCAGCGTCGATCTGCGAGAACAGATCCTTCAGCGCAGCCTCCCGGCCCTTCGACGACGAGGATGTGCCGTTGGCCGACTGGCCCTGCGCCGCGAACAGCGCATTCATCGTCTCCGCCGAGATCTGCGGATATTTACCTGCATTGACCGACGAGGTCGCGCCGGTCGTGCTGCTGCCGCTGTCGATTGCGAACGGATTGGTCGGCGCGCTCTGCGAGGAGCCGGTCTTGTGCGCCGCCGACGACGATTTCGCGTTTGTCAGCGACTGGATCGCGTCGAGCGCGCTCGATACCGCACCAAGGGCGAACAACATTGCACAACTCCAACAGGATGCGGCATGCCGCGACCAATGTTCTGCGGCTGAACTCAGCAAGCGCCGTGCCATCGCGAAAAGCTCAACGAATTCCGCATCCGTCGGGTCGTGCAGGCCGCGGGAACATCGGCAATTCATGCCGCCGGCGGCAGAAATTTCCGCCCACAGGAAGCGCGCCCCTCCTGCATTGCCCGCCACAAGAGCCCATGTTAGGCGAGGCCATTCGTCGTCCGTACGCCCCCGGGAAAACGCGCCATGACCCAAGCTTTCGCCCCCCGCCCCCTGGCCATCGCGCCCTCGATCCTGGCCTCGGATTTCTCGAAGCTCGGCGAGGAGGTGCGCAGCGTCGACGCCGCCGGCGCCGACTGGATCCATCTCGACGTGATGGACGGGCACTTCGTTCCGAACATCTCCTACGGTCCTGACGTCATCAGGGCGATGCGCCCGCACACCAAGAAGATCTTCGACGCGCATCTGATGATCTCGCCCTGCGATCCCTATCTCGAGGCCTTCGCGAAGGCCGGCTGCGACCACGTCACCGTGCACGCGGAGGCAGGTCCGCATTTGCACCGCTCGCTCCAGGCGATCCGCGCGCTCGGCAAGAAGGCCGGCGTCTCGCTCAATCCGGCGACGCCGATCAGCGCGCTCGAATACGTTCTCGACCTCGTCGACCTCGTGCTGGTGATGTCGGTCAATCCCGGCTTCGGCGGCCAGGCCTTCATCCCCTCCGCGATCAACAAGATCCGGGACATCCGCGCGATGGTTGCGGGCCGCCCTATCGACATCGAGGTCGACGGCGGCGTCGGCCCCGATGTCGCGGGTGCGCTCGCCGCGGCCGGCGCCAACGCTTTCGTCGCGGGCACCTCGGTGTTCAAAGGCGGCACGCAGGAGGCCTACAAGACCAACATCGCCGCGATCCGCAACGCGGCACTTGGGGCACGCGGCGAGGCGATCTGAGACCATCGCTATCCGAACCGGAGCCGCGGCCGCTACGACCAAGTGGAATGGATAAACTCCGCGCCACTCCGTTTACTGCCGGCCTGCTTCGTCTTCTCGCCGAGTCCCTTCAGGATGGAGAGCAAGTGGTCTGGCAGGGGCAGCCCGACGCCATCGCCAACGCGACAATGTGGCGATTTCTCTGGTGGATCGGATTTCCCTGGTTGTTGCTGACCGTCATCGCCGTCAGCAACGATTGGATCGACCAAGCGACCCAACCTCTGGCAATGATTGGAGTTGGGATGATTGCAGCTCCGTTCGTGATGCTGCTGCAAGACCTGCAGACGCTTTATGTGATCACCGACCGCCGCGCGCTGATCGTGCGCACGGCCTGGAGCAGACGCAGCGTGACCGCTACTTCGTTCGACGCCATGGATGAAGTGTTCGAAATCCTCGGCATCGGCGGCGGCGTCGGCCACCTGAACTTTGCGTCAGGGCGCTCGACCCGTTCGCCCGATACCGACTACACCGGGCGCTATGGGTTTCGCTGTGTTCGAGACGCAAGGCGCATCCGGGATATCCTCGATCATGCGCGCACCGGCAAAGTACGTCGGTCGCACGCGGGAAGAACTGCGGCTTCCACGGGTTCTGCAAGGCGCAAAGCTTAAAATTGTAGCCTTGGTCCGTACTCATCCGGACTTCCCTGATTCGCGCAAATCACTGCAAGTGATTCCTGCCTGTTTTCGCGGGAGCACATCATGACGACGACCCTGGTCTGGACTGGCGTAGCGTTGTGGATTGGTTTCAGTGCGTTTGTGGTGTTCGGTCCCTCGGCCGGACCGGTCGAGGCCCCGGCACGTCCGGCCCGCAACATCCGTCGCGACCGCACCAGGGGCTGACGTCATGCAGATCGCACTCGTGAGGCGTCAGCCGAAGCGCCGGTGCCGGATTCCACGGCGCCCGCATCCGAGCCTCGATTATTTCTTCGGCCGCCTCGAGCGCGCCGATGGCACGCTGGACGACGATGCCGGGCTCGACAATTCGGACCTCGACCGTTCGCTTGGCTCGCCGCGCCGACACTAAGACCTCTTTTTCGGACCGCCCATGAAACCGCATTGCCCGAACTGCCTGAAGGAAATGACCAAGGCGTCCGCGTCGCGTAACCTGTTCAATTGCGAGCCCTGCCGCGAGATCATCCAGTATTTCGGCGGCAGCGCCGATCACGGCGAGCCGGGACCGCAATTCGCCTGGCCGATCCGCCGCAAGCGCGCATTTGCCGTCCACGCGGCCTGATCCGGCCCGCAAATCGCCCCGGCCGGCCTAGCCTTCGCCGGCCTCCGGCCCGCCGCCGTCCCCCGCCAATCGCGGCGGCCGCACCACGGTGACGGTGCAGCTCGCCTCCGAGGCCACCTTGGCCGACACGCTGCCGAGCAGCATGCGCCGGAACGAGCTCTGTCGCGCGCCGATGATGACGTGGTCGACCTGGTTGGCCTTGGCAAACTCCAGGATCGCGGCGGCGGGATCGACCGCCTCCAGCACATGAGCCGACAGCCGGCTCTCGTCCAGCTTGAGCGGCGTTGCCCAATGCCTGAGCGCGACCAGACGATCGATATGCTTGTTGGAGCCCTGCTCGTCCAACGTCCGATCGATCGCAATCCGGTTCAGCTTGAGCACGTTGACGCAGGCAAGCCGCGCCGAGGGCAAGGTGGCGAGGATGCGCTGGGTGGTCACGCGCAGCGCCTCGTTCAGCTCCGGAGCGCCCTCCGCCGTGTCGAGCGCAACGGCGAGGATCGGGCTCGATGCGATCTGGGCTGCGACATCCGATTTCGCGCGCGGCGCCATGACACCCTGGTTGAAGCGCCGGCGCCAGGCGATGCCGAGGGAATCGCGCTTCACCCGCTCCGAGCGCGCGGTGAGCTTGACCTGGTCCGGATAAGCGAGATCGAAGGCAAGCTGGGCCGCGGTCGGATAGCGCCACACCGGCTCGATCTCCAGACAGCGCAACACCACCTCCTGAAGCCAGGGCGGATAATCCGCACGAAGCTTCCGCGGCGGATGCGGATCGCGCCACAGCCGGCGCCGCATCGCCCGCAGCGTCTCGCCCTCGCCGAACGGCCGCTCGCCGGTGGTGAAGAAATAGAGCAGCACGCCGAGCGAAAACACATCGCTGCGCGGATCGTCGCGCAGCCCGAGCAGCCGCTCGGGTGCCATATAGGGCGCGGTGCCGTAAGGCAGGCGGAATTCCTCCTGCAACAGGTCCGGCAGGTGGTTGTGATGCGACAGGCCGTAGTCGATCAGCACCGCTTCGCCGCTCTCGCGGAACATGATGCTGCTCGGCTTGATGTCGTGGTGGATCACGTTCTGCCGGTGCAGATCCGCAAGCGCCGTGGCGATCCTGGCGACGAGCTGCCGCGCCTCGTCATAGGGCAGCGGCAGGTCGGGGAGCCGCTTGTACAGCGTGGCACCTGGAATGCGCTCGATCACGACATAGGCTTGGCGGGCGAAATCACCGGTGCCGAAGCAGGCCGGCACGTGCGGCCCCGCCAGCCGCGGCAGGATCATCATCTCCATCTCGAAGGAGACAATCGCGGCGGCGTCCTCGCCCTCCGACACCCGCGGGATCTTCATCAGCAAGGGGACGTCGATGCCGGGATGGGTGACGGTCCACAGCGTCGCCATGCCGCCGGCATGAACGCATTCGCCGATCGTAAAACCGTCGATCTCCGCGCCTGACTTGACCAGGGGTTTCGGCATCCATCAGCGCCCCTGCAACAAGCGGTCGGCAAGCCAAGGCGGCAGACCGTTGTCGCGGATCCTGCTCGCTGCGGTCTCGACGTCATAGGGCGCGCGGCAATAGGTGATCTGGCACGACTCGGTGTCGAACAGCACGAAGGCCGCCGACGGATCGCCGTCGCGGGGCTGGCCGACCGAGCCGAGCACGGCGAGCCATTGCCGTCCGCGCAGGAGCTGCACGGGGACGTCGGTCTTCGGCACGAAGCTCGTCATCTTCGCCGTGACCGACATCGAATAGAGCGCCGGCCTGTGGATGTGGCCGCAAAAGGTGACGTGGGCCCGTGTCGCAATCAGGCTCTTGGCGGCGTCCACGGTCGAGCGGACATAGTGCCAGCGCTGGGGATGCGAGGCTTCCGCATGCACGAACAGGCGGCCATCGTCCTCCACCTGCATCGGCAATTCGGCCAGAAACCGCCGCTGCGCCGTGTCGAGGCGGCCGCGGGTCCATTCGATCGCGATCTGCGCCTCGGCGTTCATCGTCTCGGCCGTGGAATTGATCGCCTGGTCATGATTGCCGCGCACCGCGACGGCGCCCTGCGCGACCAGCTCCATCGCGGTGTCCACCACCCATTCCGGATCGGCGCCATAGCCGACGAAGTCGCCGAGCAGGACGAAGCCCTCCGCGCCCTTCGCACGCGCGATCTTCAGGCAGGCCTCGAACGCCTGCCTGTTGCCATGGATATCCGAGAAGACAGCGAGAAGCACGCACCCTCCACCCCTCAAATTCTTATTCGAGGCCGATGAGGCCAAATTGAGGGAGGTCAACAGGATGCGCCAGCACTGGGCCGTTTGCCAGCGCTGCTCTGCGGTGATGGTGATGGGCCTATTGCTCGTCCTTGGGCGGCATCCGGGGCGGCGGAATCGGCGTGAACACCGCGTCCTGGGCACCGGCCGGCGGCGCAGTGAACTCGCCGGTCGAGGAATCGCCGCCGCTGGTCTCCAGGATGGTCTTCGGCGTCACATATTCTCGAACCAAGTCGATCAGGCTGCCGTCGCCGCCGCCGAAATCCGCCGCGCGCCCTCCTTGCGGATGTCCGGCCGCGATCTCGTTCTCGGCGGCGTGGGTCTTGTCGGCCAGCCGGTCATTGTACGGCACACGAAAAGCGCGCGGGATGCCGCTCGGGCGATTGTCCTCGTCCAGCGCCTCGACCCAGAGATAGATCGAGCCGGGATCGCCCTCAAGCGAATGCGGCTCGACGATGCGGGCCTTCAGCAGCTTGAAGGTGGTCGGCAGCCGCTCCGTGCTGGCCCAACCGAGCAGGCCGCGCATTTCGGTGAAGCTGACGATGTAGAAGGTGCTGGTCACGACCACGGCGACCGCCTTCAGCGACCAGTGCAGCCGCGCATAGACCAGAACGACCAGCAGCAGCGCGCCGATGACGGCATACGCGACCGATAGCGTCAGGATGACCGTTTGCAGGTTACTCACGGCGTACCCTCGTAGCGTTCCTGCTCACACCGGTCCTGGCATCGAGATCGCCGCCGTTGCGCCAGCTGCTGCGGAACGTCTCCAACAGCGATTTCGGCCGCTGATCGACATCGACGACCTTGCCTTCCGCATCGATCCGGAATCGGACCGCGGTCTTCTCGTCGCCGGTGTGGTCCAGCGTGAACTTGTTGTCGAAGATCACCTGCGCGGTGGGATTGAGCTTCTGCACCTTCACACCGGCCGTCACAGGCTCGCCGGTGGTGGCGACGAAATGCGAGACGTTCACGACGTACTCGCCGGCGAGGATGCCACGCACGGTGACGATCTCCTCGCGGATCGGCGAGGCGATCTTCTTGCCGTTGACGATGATGAAATTGTTGGCCCCGCCGCGGTCGTCGCGGTCGAGCGTGAGGAAGCCGGCCTCGCGGTGGCGATACCAGGCGATGTTGCCGGCGGGATCCTGCACGAACAGGTCGAGATCGTCGGGGTGGTTGTCCGGCCAGTCCAGCGTGATCATGAACTCCGCCTTGGAATCGATCTTGCCGTCCTTGGCGTCGGGGGAGACCGCCAGCAGCGCCAGGAAGAACAGGAAGGCGATCACCTGGAGCGCCTTGAACAGCATCACGCCCAGCGGGTCGAACGGCTCCTCGCGCGGATAGAGACCGAAATCATCCATCATGACGGCGTTCCCGAACCCTTGCGCTCCAGCACCGGCGTCACATAGGTCTCGGTCAGCACCACCGCGTCCGAGAACACCCGCTGGGTCGCGGCGTCGAGCATGTAGTACTGGATGCGGATCAGGATCGAGCCGACAAGGCCGGCCAGCGTCGTGTACATCGCGATCGCCATGCCGTCGCTCATCAAGCCCATCGAGGAGCGCATCGCGACCTTGTCGGCGGCGTCCAGCCCCGCGATCGGCGCCAGCATGATGATGAAGCCGATGATGGTGCCGAGCAGACCGAGCTTCATCAGCGTATCGGAGACGAAGGCGCCGAACCCGTTGGAGCCGCGCAAGCGATCGGCGAGATTACGTAGCAGCAGCGTCTGGTCGACCGGCCGGTAGTCCTGCGCCGCGGCCTTGGTCACCAGGCTTTCGATGTGGTCGCGCACCAGACCGCGCGGCAGCGCCACGGCGCTCGCATCGAGCGCCTTGCTGCCGCCCGCTGCCGACAGCACCGCGCGGCAGCGCCGCGTCGCCGCCCCTTCCCGCGCGATGGCCCGGGTCCGCAGGAAGCAGTGGCCGCAGGTGAGGACGTAGAGCGCCGCGATCACCGCTGAAATGTAGGTGCGATCCGAGGTCAGCATCAGGTGAATCAGGCCGAAGCGCCACAGCAGCACGACAGCGAAGATCGACAGCCCGGTGAAGATCATCCAGAACAGCAGCGCGCTGCGCTCGGATGGATCGGCAGCCTGGCTTGCGATTGGTCCAATCGTTATCGAACTCATGCTGCACCGCTCCTGGCTTGCAGGCGCCGGCCTGCAACGTGTCCTCACCGATTAGATCAAAGCCGCCGTTTCAGGTCCAAAGACCCATGCCCAATCCGGCTTGGGAAATTTGCCCGAGCTGCAATCCCTAGCGTTCTGCGATTGGCAAGGCACGGCGGCGTTGTTAGGCTGACCTTAGCAAACGTCGGGGGTGATCGCATGCGCCTCGTGCTTCAGCTTGTAGCTCGCCTGCTTCTAATCGTAGCGCTGTGCCTGGGAGCCGCGACCGTATGGGCCACGTTCGATGCCTATCGCAGCGTCGATCGGGCGACGGCGGCGTCGGCGCAGCGGGTCGCGCAGGCGCTTCAGGCGCTGTATTGGCGCGAGCTGTTGTTGCGCAGCAGCAGGGCGCGCGAGCATCTCCTGCCGGTTCCGGAGTGGCGCACGCTGGAGACGATGAAGCTGATCTCGCCCGGCGTCTGCGTCGAGTTCCAGCCGGCCGCGGCCTTCGAGAAGCCGCTCTGCGGCCAGAGCGAGGGGCTGGGCAAGACGCCGCCGCGCTGGTTCGCCGCCATCGTGCCGAGCTTCCTCGGCAGCCACGCCGAGGTGGTGCGGCCCGTCAGTCCCCGCGCCGCAGCCGCCGGCGCCGTCGTTGCGACGCCCCATGCGGCCGCCGCGATCGCGCTCGCCTGGGACTACGTCCTCAACGTCATCGACGTCGCGCTGCTGATGGCGGCGGCGATCGCCCTGCTTGCTTCACTCGCCATCGCGCACGCGCTGGCGCCGGCGCGCGCGATCGTCACCGCGCTTCAGCGCATGGCGCGCGGTCAGTATCGCACCAGGCTGCCGCGCTTCCGCTCGATGGAGCTGGCGATGATCGGCAGCGCCGTCGGCGAGCTCGGCGGCCGGCTGGAGGAAGCGACCGAGCAGCGCGCCGCGCTGACGCGCCGCCTGATCGAGATCCGCGACGACGAGCGCCGCGCGCTCGCCCGCGAGCTGCACGACGAGTTCGGGCAGAATCTGTCCGCCATTCTCGCCTTCGCCAACACGATCGAGACGGCGAGCACGAAGCGGCACAAGGATGATGGGATCGCGCAAGACGCGCGCATGATCTCGCAGGCGACGCACCATCTGATGGCCTCGCTGCGCGACGCGCTGAACCGGCTGCGCAATCCGCTGCCGGAGGAGCTCGGGCTCGAGGCGAGCCTGGTCAATCTCGTCGACAGCTGGCGCTCGCACAGCGCCGCGCGGCCGGCGATCCAGCTCGATCTCAGGGGCGACCTCACCGATATCAGCGGCCCGGCCGCCACCACCGCCTATCGAGTCGCACAGGAATGCCTGACGAACGCGCTGCGCCACAGTGCAGCGCGCGAGATCTCGCTCCGCGTCGAGCGGCGCGCCGGCGAGGACGATGCGCTGCTGATCCGCGTCGAGGACGACGGCGGCGGCGATGCGGAGCGCGTCGCGCAATCGGCCGGCTTCGGCCTCACCGGAATCCGCGAGCGCGTCACGGCGGCCGGCGGATCGCTGTCGATCCTGCCCGCCCGCGGCGGCCTCAGCGTTGCCGCGACCATCCCGCTCGCTGCATGAGGCCGGGATGAACGAGGTGGCGGCAACAGGCATCTCCGTGCTGCTGGTCGACGACCATCCGATCGTGCGGCAAGGCTATCGGCGCGTGCTGGAGAGCCAGGGCGATTTGCATGTCGTGGCGGAAGCCGACAACGCCGCCGACGCCTACGGCGCGTTCAAGGCGCATGACCCCGACGTGGTGGTGCTCGACATTTCGATGCCCGGCGCGAGCGGGCTGGAGGCGATCCGCAACATCCGCGCCCGCAGCCCGCGTGCGCGCATTCTCGTCTTCACCATGCACAATGAGGCCGTGCTGGTGAAGTCGGCCTTCGGCGCTGGCGCCTCCGGCTTCGTCACCAAAAGCAGCGAGCCGTCCGCGGTCGTGAATGCCATCCGCAGCGTCGCCCGCGGCGAGCGCGCCATGAGCGATGACATCGCGCATGTGCTGGCGGAGGACAGCCTGTCCCCGACCGGCTCGGTGCTGGACCAGCTGGGCGAGCGCGAGATCGAGATCTTGCGGCAGTTCGCCGGCGGCGCCACCACCGAAGAGATCGCGGCGCATCTCAATCTCAGCGTCAAGACCGTGCAGAACTATCACTACCTGATCAAATCGAAGACCGGCGCGCGCACCGATGCGCAGCTGGTGCGGCTCGCCGCGACCTGCGGGCTGACGAGGATCTAGCAGCAAAGCTGCCGCACAGCCTCATCCCTCGCGATCCTCAATCTGCCGAACGAAATTGGAACGGTTCCGATCCGGCTCCGGTTAGTACGGCAGACAAGGAGTAAAGGGTCATGAGTAAGGGTCACCCCAAAGCAGTCGACCATCCCCCCATCATCACAGTAGGCGAGCTCATCGACGAACTTTGCCGTCTGCCGGACACCGCCATCGTCCACTTTCGCTGCCCGATGTTCGATCAGGAGCTGACATTCTACCGGCTTCGAAGGCGATCGAAGGACGCCGTCGAAATCGCGGTCAACGCTTATCCGGATAGTCCGCCGGTCGTGCCATCGTCCGATCCTGCCTTCCACACGCGCAGACATTCGGCATCCGCACCCTTGCCCCGCGACGGCGCCGCTCTCCAGAAAACGCGAGGTTGATTGACAGCACCCAGGGCTGAACGGGTTCTGCGGCCTTAGGCCGCCTTGAGCCCACGCAGCAGCAGCGCCAGCGTCGCATCGAGGCGCGCGGGGAGATCGGCGTCCTTCCATTCCTCGGCATGGGCCGGATGGTGGAAGCGGACGGTCGCATCGAAGATCGCGCGCGCGGTCACCTTGACGTCGCCCACGGCGAACTCGCCCTGCTGCACGCCGTCGGTCAGGATCGCGGCGATCTGGTCGATCATAGTGTCCTTGTGGCACTTGACGGCCGCGCATGCCTCACGCGCCAGAGTCAGATAAGTCTCGAACATTTCAGGATCGTCGAGCACACGCGAACGCTTGGCCGCGAACAGCGTGCGCAGCCAGCGGTCGAGCCTGTCGGGCGCCGACCCCTGCTCCCTGGCGATCGCCAGCAGCGGGGCGTCGATGCGGTCCAGCCAGCGCTTGGCAACGGCCTCGCGCAGCGAGGCCTTGCTGGGGAAATGACGGTAGACGCTGCCGTGGCTCACATCGAGCGCACGGGCAACGTCGACCACGGTGGCCTTGGCAAGTCCGTAACGCCTGAGCACGTCCTCGGTGACTTCGAGGATCCGCTCCGGCGTCAAGACAACAGCTTCATTCATGCCAGCACCATGTTCCCGTTCAGGGCTCAGTTTACTCCGACAGTAGGGCTGCTTCCGAAGCGCCCTGGCCGGTCGTTTCGGAAAGCCTATGCCTTAATGCGGCAGTTTTGCAGCCTGCGCCGCGATCTGGCGCGCCACCAGCAAATTGAGCCAATGCCCAATCACGCCAGTGAAATTGAGGATTTCGGTCGTCATTGTCTAAGTCTCCATTCGTCCGCGGTCCCCGCTCTTCAATCCGCCCTCCGATCCGAGCGTGGCTCGGATGTCGGGCTCCCCGGGGCTTGTCGCGGGACGCCCAATCGGAGCGTCCGAGAACGGATATACACGTCCCGCTGACAGATTTCAATATCTGTCAGTCAATGATTCGTGATTGACAGCTAATATCTGCGGCCAGGCGCCGCCATCCCGGCCGGCCGGTCCGATAGATCCGATAGAAAGGTCGGCGATGCCCTTCTTCCGGGGCCCAGACCGTTTGTTTCGCCCTGCCTGCTCTGTTACATCACGGCGTAAAAAGCATTTTGGCCGGCGCCGCCGTTCTCGGGAGCGCCCGCCCACCTTCCTGGAGCCGCCCATGATCCCCCGCTACACCCGCCCGGAAATGGCCTCGATCTGGGAGCCGCAGACCCGGTTCAAGATCTGGTTCGAGATCGAGGCGCATGCGGCGGACGCCCTCGCCGAGCTCGGGACCATCCCCAAGGAGGCCGCCCGGACGGTCTGGGCCAAGGCCAAGGACGCCATCTTCGACGTCGCCCGCATCGACGAGATCGAGCGCGAGACCAAGCACGACGTCATCGCGTTCCTCACCCACCTTGCCGAGATCGTCGGCCCCGAGGCGCGCTTCGTGCACCAGGGCATGACCTCCTCCGACGTGCTCGATACCTGCCTCAACGTCCAGCTCACCCGCGCCGCCGACCTGCTGCTCGCCGACCTCGACAAGGTGCTGGCCGCGCTGAAGAAGCGCGCCTTCGAGCACAAGATGACGCCGACTATCGGCCGCAGCCACGGCATCCATGCCGAGCCCGTGACCTTCGGCCTCAAGCTCGCTTATGCCTATGCCGAATTCACCCGTGCCAAGGACCGTCTGATCGCGGCGCGCAAGGAGGTCGCGACCTGCGCGATCTCCGGCGCCGTCGGCACCTTCGCGCAGATCGATCCGCGCGTCGAAGAGCATGTCGCCAAGGCCATGGGACTCGTGCCGGAGCCGATCTCGACCCAGGTGATCCCGCGCGACCGTCACGCGATGTATTTCTCGACCCTCGGCGTGATCGCCTCCTCGATCGAGCGCATCGCCGTGGAGATCCGTCACATGCAGCGCACCGAGGTGCTCGAGGCCGAAGAGTTCTTCTCGGAGGGACAAAAGGGCTCCTCCGCCATGCCGCACAAGCGCAACCCGGTGCTGTCGGAGAACCTCACCGGCCTCTCCCGCATGGTGCGCGCCTATGTGACGCCGGCACTGGAGAACGTCGTGCTCTGGCACGAGCGCGACATCTCGCACTCCTCGGCCGAACGCATGATGGGCCCGGACGCCACCGTGACGCTCGACTTCGCGCTGGTGCGCCTCGCCGGCCTGATCGACAAGCTGCTGGTCTATCCCGCCAACATGCAAAAGAACCTCGACCGCCTCGGCGGCCTCGTGCATTCGCAGCGCGTGCTGCTGGCGCTGACGCAGAAGGGCGCCAGCCGCGAGGACGCCTACAAGCTCGTGCAGCGCAACGCCATGCCGGTCTGGCGCGGCGAAGGCGACTTCCTTCAGCTGCTGAAGAAGGACAGTGAGGTGAAGACATATCTCACCGACGCCGAGATCGAGGAGCAGTTCGACCTCGGCTATCACCTCAAGCACGTCGACACGATCTTCAGGCGCGTGTTCGGGGAAGCGTAGGATCGTAGGGTGGGTTAGCCTTGTGGCCTGCGCCAAGCACAGTCCGCTGGGCGTAACCCACCTCTTTCGCTCCCACGGAAACCGTGGTGGGTTACGCCTAGTGGATGCGCTTGCGCATCCACGGGGCTAACCCACCCTACAAACGACAACCAGAAAACGGATTCCCTCATGCCCATCGTCAATCGCGTCGCCGCCCTCTCCGACGAAATGGCCGCCTGGCGCCATGACTTCCACGAGAACCCCGAGCTGCTCTACGAAGTCCACCGCACCGCCGGCATCGTCGCCGATCGCTTGCGCGAATTCGGCTGCGACGAGGTGGTGACGGGCATCGGCCGCACCGGCGTGGTCGGCGTGATCCGCGGCCGCAAGTCGGCCTCCGGCAAGACGATCGGCCTGCGCGCGGACATGGACGCGCTGCCGATCATGGAGACGTCGGGCGTGTCTTATGCCTCGAAGGTCCCCGGCAAGATGCACGCCTGCGGCCATGACGGCCACACCGCGATGCTGCTGGGCGCGGCCAAATATCTCGCCGAGACGCGCAATTTCGACGGCACGGCCGTGATGATCTTCCAGCCCGCCGAGGAAGGCGGTGGCGGCGGCAAGGCGATGGTCGAGGACGGACTGATGACGCGCTGGAACATCCAGGAGGTCTACGGCATGCACAACATGCCGAACCTGCCCGAGGGCCATTTCGCCACCACGCCGGGTGCGATGCTCGCCTCCTCCGACAACATCCAGATCACGGTCCGCGGCAAGGGTGGCCACGCCGGCGCCGGTCCGCACAAATCTGTCGACAGCGTGCTGATCGGCTCGCAAATCGTGAACGCGCTGCAATCGATCGTGGCGCGCAACGTCGATCCGCTGAAATCGGCGGTGATCTCGATCACACAATTCCACTCCGGCACCGCCTTCAACATCATCCCGGAGGTCGCCGAGCTCGCCGGCACCGTGCGCACGCTCGACCCCGAAGTGCGCGATCTCGTCGAACGCCGCATCGGCGAAGTCGCCGACAGCATCGCCCGCGCCTATGGTGGCTCGGCCGAAACGAAATACACGCGGATGTATCCGGTGACGATGAACCATGCCCGCGAGGCCGCACTCGCCGCCGACGTCGCGCGCGACATCGTCGGCACTGAGCGCGTCAACGACAAGTTCGTCCCGATGATGGGCGCCGAGGACTTTTCGTTCATGCTGGAAGCACGCCCCGGCGCGATGGTGCTGGTCGGCATGGGCGACGGCAACGAGTGTCACCACCCGGCTTACGTCTTCAACGACAACATTCTGGGTCACGGCGCCTCGTTCTGGGCGCGGCTGGTGGAAACACGAATGCCTGCGGGGTAGCAGGCGGGCAATCACCAGCTCAGTTGCAGACTTCGACCATGCTGGTGCCGCCGCCGGCCGTTTGGCCGGCAGTCCTATTGCCCCACGTCTCGAGCCGACAACCCTGCCGGACCGGCCGGCACCCTGCACTGTTGCAAAAGACCTGACCGGTCGCCTGCGGTTTTGACGGCGCGGACTCGCTTGCCTTCCGCTCATCGTCTCGCGGTCTGGAATTCTCGCGCGTCGCAACCGGCTTCTTCTCCTGCACCTTTTCGCATTCGTTATCGTCGTTGACACGATAACCGGCCCGGCAGGTGATCTTCACGCATTGGTCGCCGTCGGCCTTGAATCCGAAATTGCACACCAGCGGACAAACCCGTCCCGGCTTGGCCTTCAAAGCATCGAGTGCGTCGACGCTGGCCAGCTTCACGTCGAACTTGGTGCCGGAATATTTGTTGAACAGCGTCAGCGAGCGCTGCGCGGCCGAGCTCCACTCGCTTTCCGCAGACGAGGTCAGGCAACCGACGCGGCGCAGTTCGCTTTGTACCGATTTGGAAAGCTCGGCCGCCGATAATGTGGATGTGGGTCCGGGCGAGAGCGCAGCCACTTTCTGGTTCTCGACTTCGGGCATCTGCCGATCGGCGGCCGGCTTGGCGGCCTGCTCCGCTTTCTCGGCGGCCTGCTTGGCCGCCAGCTCGGCCTTGGCCCTCTCTGCCGCCTGTTTCTCGGCCAGCGCTTTCGCGGCCGCCGCCTCGGCAGCTTTGCGCTGCTGCTCGGCCGCTTCCGCCCTGGCCTGTTCAATCTGCTTTTGCTTCTCCGCAGCGATTCGCGCCTCTTCAGCGGCCTTCGCAGCAGCAGCCGCCTTCTCCTGCTCGGCTTTCTGGGCGCGCTCGGCGATTAGCCTTGCCTTTTCCTGCTCGGCCGCCTTGGCCTTTTGCTCGGCAGCCAGACGCGTCTCTTCGGCACCGATCTTGTTCAACTGCCCCTTGGCGAGGCTGGCATAGAAGCCGTCCGGATAGGTCGCCAAAAAGGCTTCCCAGGCATCGCGCGTCGCAAGCTGGAGCGCGAGCTCGTAGTCCCTGCGAACCGCGTCCTGGGGATTTGCCTGCGGACCGGTTGCGGCCGGCTTCATTACGAGCGGCACGTCGTCGCCGCCGAGCGAGCCATAGACATAGGGCTCTTGCTTGTAGCCGGTGGTCTTGAGCACGTCGTCGCGCACGAAGCCGAACGCCTTGCGCAGATCGAGGCCCGGCTTCGGCAGGTGCTCGACCAGCGCGGCAGCAAACGGACTGTTGCGAGAATCGCCGTCGGATGCAGTCGAGCCGGCCTTCGCGGCGAAGGCAATCATCGTGTTCGGGCTGGTTGGCTCGACCTTAGCGAGGCCGCGTCCGATCGCCCGCGAGGCCAGCGTGCGCTTCATCGTCTTCGCAAAGGGGTTGTCGCGGCACGCATCGAGGATGATCAGGCGCAGCTGTTTGGCCGGCTCGACTGCGAACAATGCGCGCTCGACAGGGATGGTCTCGTCGAGAACGTCGCCATCCGTCTCCAGCGTCGCGTCGGTCGGAATGAGATAATTGTTGCCGTCGAGCTCGATGCCGTGGCCGGCATAGTAGATCACCGCCATATCCGCATCGCGTGACCTGCCGGCGAACTCGCGCAACATGCGCCGCATCTCGCTCGCACTGAGATCCAGCCTGACATCGACGGAATCGAAGCCGGCCTTCTTGAACATGCCGCCGATCAGCGTGGCATCGTTCGCGGGATTGGTGAGCTTGGGCGCGCTCTTGTAAGCGGAATTGCCGATGACGAGCGCGACCCGCCGATCGGCGTGTGCCGATCCGCAGGCCAGTAAGGTCGCAAAAATCAATAAACCAAATAGCCGAAACGGAATCACTGCAGCCCCCTCGGATGCAATTTCCTGAGACTATTCGGAGCGTCGACGAAAGCCAAATTTTTCTATGTGAGGCCCATCACATAAACGCCTCGATCGCGGCTTATAGCTAATGCAGTCAGCCCTCGCCCCGCAGGCGCGGACCTACGCCTGCACCACCTCGTGGCGCATCACGAAGGGTGCGAGCAGTGCGTGCACCTCCCCCTCCACCGCTTCGCGCTGCCCAGCCGGCAGGCCCGTCAGCGTGACGGTCGCGATCGAGCCGTGGCTGCCGTGCGGACCGACCTTCACCTTGCAATCGATGCCGCGCTCGACCAGCGGCGCCAGCACCTTGGTGAACACGCGTTCGGCCGCGTCCCAGCGCAGCTGCGGCTTGAACACCTTGCCGACGCCCGTCACCGGCATTGGATCGATCGGAATGACCTGCACAGGAACGGCGGCGCGCTCCGGGGTGCGCTCACGCACCCAGGCTTCCAGCTCGCCCGGCTCAACCTTTGCGCCGGGCTTCAACTGCACGTAGCCTACCGGCAATTCGCCGGCATAGGCGTCGGGCTGGCCGACCACCGCGGCGAAGCCGACGGCGGGATGGCGGAACATGATCTCCTCGATCGGCGCCGGATCGATGTTGTGGCCGCCGCGGATCACGAGATCCTTGGCGCGGCCGGTGATCCACAGATAGCCGTCGGCATCGAGCCGCCCGAGATCGCCGGAATTGACCCAGACCCCGTCGATGAAGGCACCCTTGTTGTGCTCGTCGTTGAGATAGCCGCCGAACACGCCGGGCCCGGCCATGATGACGACACCAATCTCGTCCGGCTTGCAGTCGCGGATCAGGCGGCCGTCGGCGTCGAGCTGCACGATGCGCACGCGCGCATAGGGCATGGGAAGGCCAACCGAGCCGAGCCGGATCGGCCGGCCCGGATAAGCGAGCGTGTGCACGCTCGAGGTCTCGGTCATGCCGTAGACCTCGACCACCGGCAGCTTCAGCGTCTCCTGAATCGCCGAGCCGACCGCGACCGGAATCGCCGAGCCGCCGCCGGCCGCATATTTCAGGCTCGAGATATCCGCATTCCCCGGCGGCACCGCGAGCGTCGCGGCGAGCACGGTCGGCACGCTCGACAGCGCTTCGGGCTTGAAGCGCTCGACGAGCTGCCAGATGTTCTTCACCGCATTCGGGTTGCGCCAGCCGCTCGGCGACAGCACGACCAGCGAGCCCCCGCCCGACAGCGTCGTCAGCACCTGGGTCAGCGATCCACCGACGTGAAACAGCGGCATGCCGAACAGCAGGTTGGCGCCGGGCTTGCCCTTCAACAGCAGATTGAGTGCCCAGGCCTGATAGACCTGGTTGGCATGGGTATGCCGCACCAGCTTGGGCGTACCCGTGGTGCCGCCGGTGTGGAAATAGGCTGCGATGTCGCTGCCGCGAATCTTGCGCCCGCTGACCAGCCGATCCGACGGCTGCTGCTTGATCAGGTCGCTGAAGGCGAAGATGCCATTGGCCGGATCGCCGCCGCCGAACACCTGCACGATGGCTTTCAGATGCTTCAGATGCGGGCGGATCTGCTCGACCTTCTGCCAGATGTCGGTGCCCGGCATCGGCCCGAGCGCCACCAGGATCTTGGTGTTCGCAGCTTCCAGGATTTCGGCGAGCTGGTGCGGCTCGAGCAGCGGATTGACGGGATTGGCGATGCCGGCGGCCTCGGCGCCGAACAGAGTGACGAACGCATCCGGCACCAAGGGCAGCATGAAGCTGATGACGTCGCCCTTCTCGGCGCCGAGCGCGTGAAACATGTTGGCGGCCTGGGTGACGCGCGCGATGAAATCGCGGTGCGTGACGACCAGCGGCGCGTCGGCGGGATCGGCATTTTGCAGGAACTGGATCGCCGCCCCGTCGGGATTGCGCTCGGCACCAAGCCTGATGGCGTCATAGGTGCTCTCGGCCGTGACGCGGTCGGCGTAGGGGACCTGCTCGAACGCCCGGACCTCCTCGTCCGTCAACAGTTCCGGATAGTCGTTGCCGATCAACCGATCGAGCGCGTGGATGCCCGCCATGAATTCCGTCCTCCCTCAGATGCATGTCCCCGCCGCCGTATCTTTTGACAGTTTGGTTCGGCGAGGTCTCGGCCGTGTTCGGCCGAGCCGGACCAGAATGATGGATGATTTGCCGTTCGTCCATTGCCTACCGGCTGCGCCACTTGAACCTCTGCGCCTGATCGAGGGACCAAGAACTGCCACTGAATTCACTCGCCAGCGCCCTGCCGCAAGACTCGAGGTCATCATGACGACGCCCCTGCGGAACCGGATCGCACGGCTGGTCGCTGCGTTCACAATGGTATCCGCGATCGCCCTGCCCGGTGCCTCGCTTGCCGACAGCCAGCTCGACAAGGTGCGGGTCAAGGTCGCCGCCTTCATCGCCGACAAGATGGAGAAGCTGGGCGGATCGCGGATCGTCTACAGGGTCGACACCGATGCCTTGCGGGAGGCGGTCGTCACGGATTTGCGCGACGACGTCTACAAGATTCTGCGCGAGGGCCGCATCGCGTTCTCCGGACTTGCGATCCGCGACGGCGGCGTCGACGTGAAGATCGCTGACGGCAAAGGCCGCGAACAGCTCACGCGCAAGCTCGTCGCGGCGGCGGAGGGGTTGCCGACACACGCGCTCAACGTCACCGACGCCGGCGACGGGCTGCTCAGGCTCGCGCCGACCGATGCCGCATCCGCCGCGCGGCTGCGCGACCTCGTCGAAGATTCCATCGCCATGATCGAGCAGCGCCTCAAGGACGCCGGCGTCAAGCTCGCCAGCGTCCAGCCCGAGGGAATGGACCGTATCCGCATCTTCCTGCCCGGATTGATGGAGCCCGAGCAAATCACCGCGATCTTCGCCAGGAAGGTCAAGGTCGGCTTCCGCCTGATCGACCTCTCGATGTCCGCAGAGCAGGCGCAATCGGGCACGCCGCCGGCGGGCACGGAAGTCCTGCTCGGCTTCAAGGACAAGCTTCCTTATCTCGTCGCCAAGGACAGCGCCCTCGAGGGCGGCGAGATCAGCTATGCCGGCCCGGGATTGACCGGCGACAGCAAGGAGCCGATCGCATCGTTCCGCTTCAACGGCCGCGGCACGCGGCGCTTTGCCCATATCACGGCAGAGAATGTCGGAAAGCCCTTTGCCATCGTGCTCGACGACAAGGTGATCTCCGCGCCCGTGATCCGCGAGCCCATCACCGGCGGCTCCGGCCAGATTTCCGGCAATTTCACCCTGGAAGAGGCCAACAGCGTCGCCATGCTGCTGCGCGCCGGCTCTCTGCCGGGGCGGCTCGGCCTCGTCGAGCAGCGGGTCGTGCAACCCGCCGCCAAGCCGTAAACGAAGGTCGCTTCGGGCTCGTCAGCGACGCTCAAGCCCGCAGGGATGGCCCGAATCACGGCTGCCCGCGGCCGGACGCGCAACCAACGGGCAATTGCCGAAACGCCCGATCAGGCTAAAATTTGCCCCTTGCGGCACGATGGCCGGAAGCGTCATTCAAGCGGTCGTCATTCGAATTCGGCTATACGGGTGCCGACCAGGACTGAATGCCTTACGTGGGGTTAGTACCATGCCGTCCGGCAGCGCAGACATTTCGTCGATCCTCGACCGCATCCTCGAAGCGGCCACGGACAACCTCAGGATCGCGAAAATCCTGGTCCAGATGGGCCTCGATCCCGACAGCGTCACCTACGAGGCGATCTTCAACCGGCTCCTGGAGATCTTCGTCCACAACATCACGCTCGCCAATCTGTTCGCCGTGGTCGGGGCGGTCTTCTTCGTCGCCACCCTCTTGATGCGGACAATGGTGCCGCTGCGCGTCGCCAACATGATCGGCTGCGCGTTCTTCGCTCTCTTCGGCGCGCTCTCCGCCAACGTCGCGACGTTCCTGCTCTATCTCCTGATGCTTCCGATCAACGCGCTGCGCCTGCGGCAGATGCTGAAGCTGGTCAAGAAGGCGCGCCATGCGGCCGAAGGGGACATGTCGATCGAATGGCTCAAGCCATTCATGACCGAGCGCAGATACCGGCGCGGCGACATCCTCTTCAAGATGCGTGACCCAGCCAATGAAATGTTCCTCACCGTCACCGGCAAGTTCCTGGTCAAGGAGATCAACGTCGAGATCGGCCCCGGGGCGCTGATGGGCGAGCTCGGCTTCCTTACGCCGGACAACCGGCGCACGGGGACGGTCGAATGCATCGAGGACGGCCAGGTGCTGACCATCACCTATGACCGGCTGCTCGAGATCTACTTCCAGGATCCGCAATTCGGCTATTACTTCCTGGTGCTGACCAGCCAGCGCCTGTTGCAGAACATCGATCGCCTGCAGAAGCAGCTGGCAACCGAGCGCGGGACCACCACCAACAGGATCGCGTGAGCGCCGCGCGGCCAATGTGACGCCGGGGATGACGACGCAGCGCGTCCGTGACACGAGACGCCCCCGGGTCTTTGCGGGATCGCCGCAAAATCGCCCTAAAAACCGAATGGTAACCATGCCGGGCTAGGGTGGCGACGTGACCAATTCTCCGACGATCCTGGTGTTCGATTCCGGCCTTGGCGGGCTCACGGTGCTCCGCGAGGTCGTGGCGGCGCGGCCCGACGCGCATTACGTCTACGTCGCCGACGACGCCTTCTTCCCCTATGGCCACCACAGCGAGGACGAGATCATCGCCCGCGTCGTGCCGCTGATGGGGGAGCTGATCGGCCGGCATAGTCCAGACCTCGTCGTCATCGCCTGCAACACGGCGTCCACCCTGGTCCTGTCTCACTTGCGCGCCACCTATTCCGTAGCCTTCGTCGGCACGGTGCCGGCGATCAAGCCGGCCTGTGCGCAGTCCAGGACCCGCCGCGTTTCGGTGCTCGGCACCAAGGGCACGGTGAAGCGCGAGTACACCAAGGCGCTGATCCGCGATTTCGCACAAGGATGCGAGGTGACGCTGGTCGGCTCGCCCGAGCTCGCTTCGCTGGCCGAAGCCGCGCTCGGCGGTAGCCCGATCAGCGACGAAGCCATCCTCGCCGAGCTCGCTCCCTGCTTCGTCGGCGACGCCTCGGATGCGAGCGCGCGCACCGACACTGTGGTGCTCGCCTGCACGCACTACCCGCTTCTGCTGGACCGGATGAAGAAGCTCGCGCCCTGGCCGGTCGACTGGATCGATCCGGCGCCCGCGATCGCCCGTCGCGTCTCCGACCTGCTCGGCCCGCCGACCGGCGGCATCGCGCAGTCCGGCGCCGAGATGATTTTTACATCGAACCGCGTGCATGGTCTCAGCGCCACGCTGACGCCGTTCTTCGGCGGACGCGCGGTGGCCTGAGCTTGCGCACTGGCGGCGCGCTGCTAGGCTTTGCCGTCGCCATCGTCCCGCAGGATGTTCCATGTCGGTCCCCGCAAAGCCGCTGAACCGCCTCCTCCAGCTCTGGCGCGAGGGTCGCCCCGCCTTCGGTGCGATCGCGACCATCCCGAGCGTGCAGATGGTGCAGATCATGGCGCGCTCGCTCGACTGGATCATCGTCGATCTCGAGCACGGCCCGATCGGATTGACCGAAGCCCACGCGATGATCGCCGCGACCACGGGCACGCCGTGCACGCCTCTGGTGCGGATCGCCGCCAACGAGCCGTGGCTGGCGAAAGCGCCGATGGACATCGGTGCCTTCGGCATCAACTTCCCGATGATCACGAGCCGCGCGGATGCCGAGAAAGCGGTGCGCAGCGTGCGTTACCCGCCGCGCGGCGATCGGCTCTGGGGTCCCTTCCACGCGCCGTTCCGCTGGGGCCAGTCGATGCCTGATTACATGGCCTCTGCCGACGACGAGATGATCTGTATGATCACGATCGAGCACGTCGATGCGGTCGATCGCATCGACGAGATCATGGCAACGCCCGGTATCGACGTCGCGGTCATCGGTCCCGGCGATCTCGCCACCTCCATCAACAAGCGCGGCCAGATGGATGATCCGCAATTGCTGGACCTGATCGCGCGCGCCGAGGCGGGCATCCTCAAGAGCGGGGTGCCGATCGGCGGGGTGGCGCGCACCGCCGATCAGGCCAATGCGCTGATCGACCGCGGCTACCGCGCGATTGCGCTGGGCTTCGACTGGTCGCTGTTCCAGCGCGGCATCATGGCGGCCTACGAGGGGGTCAGGCGCTGATCGGGCCGATCGACGCATGACCGACCGACGCGACCAAGAGCGCCTGATCGAGATATAAATCATTGAAAATGGATGATTTTTTGGTCTAAAGGGGGTCCATCTTTGGCGCTGCCCGGTGCGGCGAACCGACCGGCCCCAAGCGGGTTGGTTCGTGCTAGAGCGAGCAGGCGGGCCCCGCTCGTTGCACATATTTTGATCTTTTGATTTGGAACCGGAGGCCTATGCGCGGGACGCCCAAGACCATTTCGCTGCGTCGTCGTGTGATCTGCGACCTCATGCACGCCTCGAAGGGCGTACCTTTCGTTTCATTGGCCCGTTCGCTCAATATCCGCCCCCTGCTGGAGGCCCGCGCGGACGCGGCCGCGCCCGCCGGCTGGGCCTCGATGTTCGTCAAGGCTTTCGCCCTGGTTGCAAAGGACGAGCCGATCCTGCGCACCCTTTACGTCAAATGGCCCTGGCCGGCTCTGTATGAGCTTCCAAAGAGCGTGGCGACGGTCGCGATCGCGCGGGTCGAGGATGGCGAGGAGTGCGTGCTGCTGCAGCGAATCGCGGGTCCCGAGGCTCTTTCGCTGGCAGAAGTCGATGCGGAAATCCGACGCGGCAAGACGGCCCCGATCGAGGATGTTCCGATGTACCGCAAGATCATGCGGGCGACCCGCCTGCCGTTGCCATTGCGGCGCCTGTCCTTGGCCATCGGTCTGAATTTCGGCCGTCAGCGCGGTAACTGGTTCGGCAGCTTTGCGGTAAGCTCGGTCGCCGCCTACGGCGGCGGCGAGCTCCACCCGATCACGCCGGGCCCCTTTGTCCTGAGCTATGGGCTGGTCGAGCCGGATCAGACCATCCATGTCGTGATCCGCTGGGACCACCGCGTCACCGACGCCGCCCCGATCGCGCGGGTCCTGACCCGGCTGGAACAGGTCCTGAACACTGAAATTGCTGCCGAATTGCGGGCGGCGGGGTCAAAGCCGGTCCGGGCGGTCAGGACGTGAGAATACCGTCGTCGCACGCTCCGGACTGACAGGCTAAAGAATTGACAGCCAACCCCAAAGTCCCCTAAAAGCCGCCTGCTCGCGGGCCGGTTTCGGCCCGCGAAGCGTTTCGCGACCCGTGGTCCTCTCCCTTAAGCTTTGGGGATCGGACCTGTCGGTGCCGGGATCATCCCGTCACACAGGAGGGCGCGTTTCCTCAAACCATGACCTGAAGAGGACGCGATGACTAAGCGCAGTGAGGCGAAGTACAAGATCGATCGCCGTATGGGCCAGAACATCTGGGGCCGCCCGAAGAGCCCCGTCAACCGCCGCGAATACGGCCCCGGCCAGCATGGCCAGCGCCGCAAGGGCAAGCTCTCCGACTTCGGCGTGCAGCTGCGCGCCAAGCAGAAGCTGAAGGGCTATTACGCCAACATCAGCGAGCGCCAGTTCCACGGCATCTATGTCGAGGCCAGCCGCCTCAAGGGTGACACCGGCGAGAACCTGATCGGCCTGCTGGAGCGTCGTCTCGACGCGGTCGTGTACCGCGCCAAGTTCGTCTCCACGATCTTCGCCGCACGCCAGTTCATCAACCACGGCCACATCAAGGTGAACGGCCGCAAGGTCAACATTTCGAGCTATCAGCTCAAGGTCGGCGACGTGGTCGAGGTCAAGGAAGCCTCCAAGCAGCTCGCCCACGTGCTCGAAGCCAGCCAGCTTCCCGAGCGCGAGGTCCCCGACTATCTCGAAGTCGACCACGGCAAGATGACCGCGAAGTACGCCCGCATCCCCGGCCTCTCCGACGTGCCGTTCCCGGTGCAGATGGAGCCGCATCTGGTCGTCGAATTCTATTCGCGCTGATAAGTTTCGGCAGATCGACATTCAAAAGGCTCCGGTTCTCCGGGGCCTTTTTGTTTGGTAGCATGTCATCGATGTCTCGCGCGGCCGACCAGTCGCCAACACTCTGCCTTCTGCAACGCCGACTGAAGCGGCGCTTCGCGCGTGGGAGGCCCTCTCCCGTGCCGAGCAGATCTGCCGATATCAGGGGCTGTTCGCTCTGCCCGATTGCAATATCTTCACAGCAGACACGCCAGACGACATCCTCCTCGCCGCGCGACAGCGCGTCGCTCAACGTTCTCGTGGCTAGTACAGGTCATCGGGGCACGCACGCAATACGTCGCAATTGTTCGACTAGAGATGAGACACGCCATGCTCTACACCCCTCCCCCCGTCGATCCCAAGGCGCCGCCGGTGCGCATCAATCTGCTCTCGGACACGCAGACCAAGCCGACGGCAGGGATGCGGGAGGCGATGGCGCGGGCGGAAGTCGGCGACGAACAGGTCGGCGACGATCCGACCGTGAACGCGCTGTGCGAGCGCGTGGCCGATCTGCTCGGCAAGGAAGCTGCGGTCTACATGCCCTCGGGCACGATGTGCAACGTCACCGCGACGCTGGTGCATTGCCGCCCCGGCGACGAGATCCTCGCCCATGAGACCGCGCATATCATCGCGCGCGAAGGCGGCGCGCATGCCGCAATCGGCGGTTTCCAGGTCACCCAGCTCAAGGGCCCCGATGGCCAGTTCACGCCGGAGACTCTTCGCAAGGCGCTGCATCCGCGCACCCGCTACCAGCCGCCGCAGACCATCGTCAGTGTCGAGCAGACCGCCAATATCGGCGGCGGCACGATCTGGAAGAAGGCGGTGCTCGACGAGATCGTCGCGATCGCCAGGCAGCACGACCTCGTCACCCATATGGACGGCGCGCGCCTGCTCAACGCCACGGTCGCGAGCGGCATCTCGCCACGCGACATGACCGCGGGCTGGGACTCGGCCTGGATCGACTTCTCCAAGGGCCTGGGCGCACCGATCGGCGGCGTGCTCGCAGGCTCGCGCGCCTTCATCGACGCGGTCTGGCAGTGGAAGCAGCGGCTCGGCGGCTCGATGCGGCAGGCCGGCATCTGCGCCGCAGCCTGCATCTATGCTCTCGACCACCACGTCGAGCGCCTGGCCGACGACCACGCCAATGCGCGCGCGCTCGCCCGCGGCCTGTCGCAGATCTCGGGCATGGAGGTGCAGGAGCCCGAGACCAATCTCGTGTTCTTCAAGCCCGACGGCGCCGGCATTCCCGGCGACAAGATGGTCGCCGCTCTCCGTCAGCGCGGCGTGACGCTCGCGATGATGGACGGCCGCATCCGCGCCTGCACGCATCTGGACGTCAATGCGAGCCAGATCGAGGAGACGATCGGATACGTGCGCGAGATCATGCGCGGGGCGTAAAGCTCAGCCCCATAGCCCGGATGGAGCGCAGCGAAATCCGGGATCTATCCACGCGGTGAGGACGTCCCGGATTGCGCTTCGCTCCATCCGGCTACGCAAAGGGAGAGAGATCTCACCGCCCCATCGCCTGATAGATCAGCGTCTTCAGCTCGAGCTGGATCCGGCCGCGCTGCGAGGGGGTCTGCACCATGAAGATTCCGAACAGGTCGTCTTCGGGATCGATGAAGAAGAAGGTGCCGCCAACGCCGTCCCAGCGATATTCGCCAAGCGGCCAGTTCGTGCCCGGCGGCACTGCGGTACGTACGGCGAAGCCGAGGCCGTAGCCGCTGGTCTCACCCGGATAGTAGTGCTTGTCGCGCTCGACGCGGGTTTCGGGACCGATATGATCCCTCGCCATCAAGGCGATGGTTTCCCGCTTCAGATAACGTCGACCTTCAAAGGTGCCGCCGTTGAGCAGCATTTGCGAGAAGCGGGCATAATCGCCGACGGTGCCGACGAGGCCGCCGCCGCCCGACTCCCATCGCAGCGGCTTCCTGATATCGCGAACCTGCGTGATCGGGCTGATCGCCCGATCCTGCGGCATCGGCTCGGCGATACGGGGCCATTTGGCGGGATCGGCGACGTAAAACGCCGTGTCCTTCATCCCGAGTGGTTCGAGCAGCCGCGTCTTCGCGAACTCGAGCAGCGATGTCCCCGAGATCACCTCGATGATGCGCCCGAGCACATCGGTGGAATGGCCGTAGTCCCAGATCGTGCCGGGCTGTTCGGCGAGCGGCAGCGCGGTGATCTTCGCGACGAATTCGGCATTGGTCGAATTCCTGTCGAACAGTCCGGCGTCGGCGTAGAGCTTGTTCACCAGGTCCCCGCCATAATAGCCATAAGGAATCCCGGCGGTATGCCGCATCAAATCCTCGATCGTCACCGGACGGTTGAGCGGCTCCAGCTCCAGCGAGACCTTGTCGTCCTCGGCCTTCTTCTCGACGCCGACCTTCATGCCGGCAAAAGCCGGAATGTATTTCGAGACGGGATCGCTGATCGCAAGCTTACCCTCCTCGACCAGCATCATCGCCAGGACCGAGGTGATCGGCTTGGTCATCGAATAGAGGCGGAAGATCGTGTCCGCACTCATCGAAAGTTGGGTCGCGACGTCGCGGACGCCGAAATTCTCGCAGTAGACCGGCTCGCCGTGTTGCTGGAGCAGCAGAATTGCCCCCGGAAATTTGCCGGTCGCGATCTCGTTCCTGATGTAGTCGGAGACTTTTGCCAGGCCTTCGGGCGTGAATCTGTACGCGCGGCCCTCCGAGCCCGCCCGCGCACTTACGGCGCTGAACAAAAGAACGAGCGCCGCGAACAGCGCGCGGCGCCCGTTCATGTCACTTCTCCATGGCTTCATAAACCAGCTGCTTCAATGTCCGCTGCACGCGCTGGCGCTCGCTCGGGGTCTGCTGCAGCACCAGGAAGAACATGTCCTGCTTGCGATCAACCACCAAATAGCAACCGCTGGCGCCGTCCCATTTCAATTCCCCGAGATCGCCGGGCGGCGGAGGTTTGGCATTACCGGGATCGGTGCGCACGGCAAACCCAAGTCCCATGCCAAAACCGTCACCGGGAAAATAGAAGTAGTCCCGCTCAACGCCGGAGTCCTTGCCTGCATGGTCCGATGCCATTAGCTCAAACGTCTGCGGGCTGAGATAGGTCTTGCCCTCGAACGTTCCTCCATTGACCAGCATCTGCGCAAAGCGGGAAAAGTCCGCCATAGTCGAAACCATGCCGCCGCTGGCGGATTCCCACTTCTGGCGAACCTCAGTCCTGTACTCGCGGCCGACCCGGAAATTGCTGTCGTTCGGCAGCGGCTGGGCGAGTCGTTTCAGTCTCTCCGGTTCGGTGACGAAGAAGCCTGTATCGGTCATACCGAGCGGATCGAGCAGCTTTTCCTTCTCGAGTTCGAACAATGTCTTTCCGGACACGATTTCCATGATCCGCGCCAGAATGTCAGTGGAATGGCCGTACTGCCAGAGTGCGCCGGGTTGATTGTGCAGCGGCAGCTTGGCGATCCGCTCGGCGAACTCGGCGAGATCGAATTCGCCCGCGTAGATGCTAGCGTCGCGATAGGCCTTGCGAACCAGACTATCGCCGTAGAAACCGTAGGTTATCCCGGAGGTATGGCGCATCAGATCGAGAATGGTAATGGGCCGGGCCAGTGGTACCAGCTCGAGCGTCTTGGTGCCGTCCTCGACCTTCTTCTCCTCACCGACCTTCACATTTGCAAAGGAGGGAATGTATTTCGAAACGGGATCGTCGAGCTTGATCTTTCCGTCTTGGATCAGTTGCATCGCCACAACGGAGGTGATCACCTTGGTTAGCGACGACAGGCGGAAGATGGTCTTGTCCGTGATCGGAGCCTTGCTGACCACGTCCTGAACGCCGAAGACTTCGTGATAGACCGGCTTGCCATGCTGCTGGATCAGCACGTTTGCACCGGCGATCTTGCCCGTCGCAACCTCGTTCTTGAAGAACTCGGTGATCCTGCCGAGCTTCTCCTGGTTGAAACGTGCGCCGGCCGGAATCTCGTAAGTGCCCTCCGCGCGCGCCGGCGAGATCGCGGCAAGCGACACCAACGCGCCGCAGGCGAGCGCACGCAGTCCAAATTGTGAAATCATATCCCCTCCCCGGAACATGGCGCCTCGGAGTGTACCGACCGCGTCATCAGGCACAAGGGCTGCCGTACCGCGCCAAGACATCCGAATGGAGGGCGGCGCTTGCCTCCGAGAAACAACAAAATATGACGTGCGCAACCAGCGGCGCAGCAGGCAGGGCTTCGATGGCGGCATGGACCGCGATCTTTGCCGCCTGGTCGGCAGGAAAACGATATACGCCGGTCGAGATCGCGGAGAACGCCAGCGAAGTCAGCCCATTGGCCTGGGAGAGCTCCAGCGCACGGCGGTAACAGGAACGAAGTGCCGCCGCCTCGCCGCGAGTGCCGCCGTGCCAGACCGGACCGACGGCATGGATCACGTATCGGGCGGGCAGACGATAGCCCTTCGTGATCTTGGCATCGCCGGTCGGGCATCCCCCGAGCGTCTGACATTCGGCGAGAAGCTCGGGACCAGCGGCGTCATGGATCGCGCCATCCACGCCGCCCCCGCCAAGGAGCGACGTGTTCGCGGCGTTGACGATGGCGTCAACGCCGAGTGTGGTGATATCGGCGACGATGACCTCGAGCTCCGCGCCGCCAATCCGGCGCGTCAGCACGGTCACGTGTCAGGCCGCGACGACGACGCCCTTCTCGGAGAAGAGCTGCTGCAATTCGCCGGCCTGGAACATCTCGCGGACGATGTCGCAGCCGCCGATGAACTCGCCCTTCACATAGAGCTGCGGAATGGTCGGCCAGTTCGAATATTCCTTGATGCCGTTGCGCAGCTCGGCGGATTCGAGAACGTTGAGGCCCTTATAGCCGACACCGATATGGTCGAGGATCTGGACCACCTGGCCGGAGAAACCGCACTGCGGAAATTGCGGCGTCCCCTTCATGAACAGAACCACGTCGTTCGACTTCACTTCATTGTCGATGAATTCCGCGATGCTCATATCCGTGTCCTTCTGGGGCAGAGCCCTCACCAATTGCTTCGGGCCGGCTCAGCCGATTTAACCCGATACCTGCCCATATATGTAGCCCAAACCGTTGTGCATCCAAAGTAAAATGGCGGCGACGGGTCCCCGCGGCCGGATTGACCCCAGCCGGGTCCATAGGCTGATGACATCAATATCATCGCCGCAGAGGACTTTCATACCGTAACGGAGCCCCTATCTAGGACGAACCCTGTTCATGGAACCGGGTCGTGCGAACAACGTTCTCTTGTCCTGTCTGGAGAAAAACGTGACGAAACAAGCCTCAGCCACGGCCTCCCTGCGTTCGTCACCGTCCTCTCGCGAGGACGACCTCGCCCAGCGGCTGGAAGCGGCGTTCTCGACTGTCCGCAATGAGACCGAACGCCGGGCCGCACCGCTATCGCCCGAGGACCAGCAGATCCAGTCCATGCCGGATGCCAGCCCGACCAAATGGCACCGGGCCCATACGACCTGGTTCTGGGAGCAATTCCTGCTCGGCGAGCATGCTGCGGGCTACCGGCCCTTCCACCCCGATTTCGCGTTCCTGTTCAATTCCTACTACGTCAGCGCCGGCCCGCGACATGCTCGCAATCATCGCGGCGACATCACCCGCCCCAGCGCCGACGAGGTCGGCGCCTATCGCAAATACGTCGATACGGCCGTCGGCAAATTCTTCCGCGAGGCCGGCGCGGACAAGCTCCGCGCAATCGCGCCGCTGGTCGAGGTCGGGCTCAATCACGAGCAGCAGCATCAGGAGCTGATGTTCACCGACATCCTGCATGCCTTTGCGCAGAACCCGATCTATCCGGCGTATGACCCGGCCTGGCGCTTCCCGACCGCAACGCGCGGCGGCGATGACTGGCTGACGCTGAACGAAGGCATCCACACCGTCGGCCATGTCGACGACGGCTTTCATTTCGACAACGAGAAGCCGGCGCACCGCGCCCTGGTCGGCCCGGTCAGGATCGCCCGCAATCTGGTCACCAATGCCGAGTGGCTCGCCTTCATGCAGGACGGCGGCTACCGGACCGCAACCCTGTGGCTGATGGACGGCTTTGCCGCGGCCAGCAAGGAAGACTGGCAAGCCCCCGGCTATTGGCGCGAGGTCGACGGCGCATGGCAGGTGATGACGCTGGCCGGCCTCAAGCCGGTCGATCCGGACGCGCCGGTCTGCCACATCAGCTATTACGAAGCGGATGCGTTCGCGCGCTGGTCCGGAAAACACCTGCCGACCGAGATGGAATGGGAGGTCGCGGCCCGCGCTGGCCAGCTCAACGACGCCTTCGGCCTCGTCTGGCAATGGACCCGCAGCTCCTACGCGCCCTACCCCGGCTATCGCGCCGTCGAAGGCGCGCTCGGCGAGTACAACGGCAAGTTCATGGTCAACCAGCTGGTGCTGCGCGGCTCCTCGCTTGCAACTCCGCAGGGCCACAGTCGTACCACCTATCGCAACTTCTTCTATCCGCACCACCGCTGGCAGTTCACCGGGTTGCGGCTTGCCGATTACGACTAAGTATTCCGACGACAGATGCGCGCCGGACAGCGCGTTCAGGAGAGTATCATGAATGTGCACGCCAGCGCTTTGGCCGAGGCCCATCTTCCCGACGAGCAGACCACCGCCTTTGCCCGCGAGGCCATCGAGGACCTCTCGCAGCAGCCGAAAAAGCTGTCGCCGAAATATTTCTATGACGCGACCGGATCGGAGCTGTTCGAGGCGATCACCAAGCTGCCGGAATATTATCCGACGCGCACCGAGCTATCGATCCTGAAGGAGCGCGGAAGCGAGATCGCAAGCATCATCCCGGAGCACGCCGCGCTGGTCGAGTTCGGCGCCGGCGCGACCACGAAGGTGCGCCTGCTGCTCGATCATTGCAAATTCGCAGCCTATGTCCCCGTCGACATCTCCGGCGACTTCCTGAAGGCACAGGCGAGCGGCCTGAAGCGGGATTTCCCGGCGCTCGGCATCTATCCGGTGGCGGCCGATTTCACCACGCCGTTCGAGCTGCCCAAGCAGGTTGCATCCATGCCGAAGGTCGGCTTCTTCCCCGGCTCCACCATCGGCAATTTCGAGCCGCAGGAAGCGCAGGCCTTCCTGAAAAGCGCGCGCAAGATCCTCGGCAAGGGCGCGCAGATGATCATCGGCGCCGATCTCGAGAAGGACGAGCGGATCCTCTTCGACGCCTATAACGATGCGGCCGGCGTCACCGCGCGCTTCAACCTCAATGTGCTGGTGCGCATCAACCGCGAGCTCGGCGGCAATTTCGACCTGTCCGCCTTCACCCATCGCGCGATCTACAACCGCGAGCGGCACCGCATCGAGATGCACCTGATCAGCAGGAAGAGCCAGACCGTGCGCCTGCTGGGCACCAGCTTCTCGTTCCGCCCGGGCGAGAGCATCCACACAGAGAACAGCTACAAATACAGCATCGCGCGTTTTGCCGCGCTGGCCCAGGGCGCGGGCTGGCGGGTCCGCGAGAGCTGGACGGATGCGGCGAAGATGTTCTCGGTGCACGCGCTGGAGGTCGCGGAGTAAGGCCGGGCTTCAATGCTCCTCGGCTTCTTCGGGCGCCGACCCCAGCGACACCGACTCCCACACCGCCACCACGATCAAAATGGCGCTCGTCGCGATCGAGAGCCACAGCGGCGACAAATCCGACGCAAACCACCACAGCACCAATAGCGCGATGATGCCGATGCCGTGCGAAAGCTGGAGGAAGCCGCGGACCGCGTGCTTGAACAGGATGGTGCCGATCAGAAACACCAGGGGGCCGCCGATCGTGCTCAGAACCGTGCGGACGTCGGAATGGCCGGACGGATGCTTCAGCACCAGTTCGTCCGAGACCGCGGTCAGGATGATGCCGGCGATGATCGGCATATGCAGATAGGTGTAGGCGAGCCGCGCCAGGCGGCCGGACTCGCTTGACTTCGAGATCCGCTCCAAGCCGGCCTCCGCGCCCTTGTGGAAATAGATCCACCACATCGCGATGGCGCCGACCAGCGCTGAGACGAAGGCGAGAATGTTGCTCGCGGTCCACTCCAGTTCAGCGAAGGTCGCGCCGTTGACGATAATGGCCTCGCCGAGCGCGATGATGACGAATAGACCGCAACGCTCGGCCATATGGCCGCCTTCGACCGCCCAGGCCTCAACGGAAGAAAAGCCCAGCTTCGGCACCCAGAACCGCGCGGCCGGCGAGATGTATTCCCAGGTAACCGCCGCGATCCACAGCCATAGCCGCCTCTCGCCCTCGGCCAGGCCGCCCGCGATCCACAACGCCGCGGAGATCGACAGCCAGGTCAGGATGCGGATTGCGTTATGCCGCACCGCTGTTCGATGCAGCGGCGTTGCGAGCAGCCAGAACGCGGTACGCCCCACCTGCATGGCCGCATAGGCAATCGCGAACCACAGGCCACGGCCCTCGAAGGCGGTCGGGATCGTGGTCGACAGCACGAGGCCGCCCAACATCATCGCAAAGAGCAGGAGCCGGACCGGGGTCAGCTCGGGATTGAGCCAGTTGGTAACCCAGGCGGTGAAAACCCACAGCCACCACACCGCGAGAAACAGCACCGCGACGTGCACGGCGCCGAGCGGCGTGAAATGGTGCAGCAGCGTGTGCGATATCTGCGTGACGGCGAAGACGAAGACAAGGTCGAAGAACAGCTCGACGAAAGTGACGCGGCTGTGCTGGTTCGGCACAATGACGCGGAACATCGCGCCGTGCGGATTGTCCGCAGCCATCATCGTCCCCTCGTGGCGCTGGTCAGGTCAGGTGCAGCTTCGTCAAGTACCTGGCACGCCGGTTTGCAGCGCCAGCGCGTGCAGCACGCCGCCCATCTGGCCGCGCAGGGACTGGTAGACGATCTGGTGCTGCTGGACGCGCGATTTGCCACGGAAGGATTCCGAGATCACGGTCGCGGCATAGTGGTCGCCGTCGCCGGCGAGGTCACGGATGGTCACCTCGGCATCGGGGATCGCTGCCTTGATCATCGCCTCGATATCGTGGGCGTCCATGGGCATTCGGGTCTTGCTCCTTATCTCGGCTGCAAACAGCCTCATCATCGAATCGCTGCCGGGGGTCCCCTCACCGGCAAGGTCAAACTTAGCGTGAACGGCCTTCTACGTCACGCTTTCCGGCACTATATCCCTGATCCCATCAGGACATAGGCACGACAAAGTGCCGCGCGCGGCAGATTGATCGAAAAGGCGTGAAATCATGAAGCTTCCAGGGCCCGACCACCCGATCACGATCACCCCAAATCCCCGGCGCGTCCGCGTCACGGCGGGCGACATCGTGATCGCCGAGACCAGCAAGGCGCTGACCTTGAAGGAGGCCAGATATCCGGCAGTGCAATATGTACCGCGGGAGGACGCCAACATGGCCCTGTTGGAGCGTACCGACCGCGTCACCCATTGCCCCTACAAGGGGGACGCGAACTATTACAGCGTCAAGGCCGACGGCAAGACGCTGGACAACGCGATCTGGACCTACGAGACACCCTTCCCCGCGATGACGGAGATTTCAGGCCATCTCGCGTTCTATCCGGACAAGGTGAAGATCGAGGAAGTGGGATAAGCGCCGCAACCCACGACCGTCATGCCCGGGCTTGTCCCGCCTGCGCGGTCGAAGCCGCTCCGGCGAGGCGAAGGCCCGGGCATCCACGTTCTGTACGCGGTAAGGCGTGGATGGCCGGGTCAAGCCTGGCCATGACGGCGAAGAGGGCTGAATCAGCTACGTCCTGAAGATCGTGAGTCCCAGTATCAGCAGCACCAGGAAGATCGCCACGAAGACGTAGAACAGGAAGCGCGCGATATCGGCGGAGGCGGCCGAGATTCCGGTGAAGCCGAGCACGCCGGCCACGATCGAGACAAGTAGGAAGATCAGGGCCCATTTCAGGATCGACATCGCCAGCTCCGAACTGCCGCGTCTCACGGCCTACGCTGTTTTCGGCGAACGCTAACATTGCTGCGAGGAACTGGTTCCTAGAGGTAGTCGGGGGCGACCTCCGAAACAAACGGCCCTTGCTGAATCGAGTTCCCGGCGGCACAGTCCAGCCGAGGTCAGGATCGGGGCGGCCACGATGACGATGTCACATTCAGCGACGATCGGCGCGGAGGTGCATGCCGCGCCCACGAGCAAGGTGCGCAATCTGGCGATCGATCGCGCCCGCACCTTCCTCACTCTGGTGGTGCTGCTGCATCACGCGGTGATCCCCTATACCTATTTCGGGCATACCGATCCGAGTTATTTCTTCGGCTTCGACATGATCGTGCTCGCCACCGACAGCTTCTTCATGGCGATGTTCTTCTTCCTGTCGGGACTGTTCGCCTGGTCTGGCATCGCCCGGAAGGGAGTCCGGAGCTATTTGGCAGATCGCCTGCTTCGGCTTGGCCTACCCTTCGCGATCTGCGCCTTTACAGTCATTCCGCTCGCGTATTACGCGATCTCCCTGCGGCACCATCCCGAGATCGGTTTTGCTGAATTCTGGTGGAATATGGTCACGAAGGGCCCGTGGCCGAGCGGACCGATCTGGTTCCTTTGGGTCTTGTTTGCCTTCGACCTGGTGGCCTGTCTTTTGTACCGGCTGTCACCCAACCTGCTCGATCCGATCAATCGCCTCTCGCTACACGGTCGCCGCCGGCCCGCCGTGTTCTTCGCGGTCATGCTGGCCGTCACCGCCGCGTTCTACATTCCCGGGCTGGTTCACTACGGACACAGCAGCTGGTTCGAGTTCGGGCCGTTCTCGGTCCAGCACGGGCGCGTGATGCTGTACGCGACCTATTTCTTTTTCGGCGCCGGCATCGGCGTTGCGCAAATGGATCGTGGGCTGCTCTCTGTCGACGGCCGCATGGCAAAGGTCAGCTGGGACTGGATGGTCCTGGCGATCGTTCCGTATTGCCTGTTGTGGGGGCTGATCTTCATCAAGCGCGAAATACTGGGCAACCCGTCGCCGTTGCCGGATTGGTATGAAGCGCTTTATGCCATCTGCTTCACCGTCTTCAGCGTGGCCATCATGTTTCTGATCCTGGCCCTTTTCCAGAGATTCAAGCAATCAGGCTCAGCCAGGCTGCTCGATCCAATGCAGGGCGACGCGTTCGGCATGTTCCTTGTGCACTATCCGATCGCGCTGTGGCTGCAATACTGGCTGTTCGACTATGACCTGCCGGCGATCGTCAAGGCCACGGTCGGGTTCGTCCTGACTGTCGCAGCGAGCTGGGCGCTGACGCGAGCGTTGCGGCAGATCCCGGGCGCGTTGAAGGTGTTGTGAGGCGCGGTCTCTCGGTCCGTAGCCCGGATGGAGCGCAGCGTAATCCGGGACCTCGCCACAAGTGATAGCGGTCCCGGATTACGCTTACGCTCCATCCGGGCTACAGATCTGATTTGTGGCAGCGCCTTATGCCGCCTTCCCACCCATATATTCCGGCAGCCAGCGCTCGTACGATTTGCGCAAGCTGTCGATCGTAACCGGCGCCTCGCCGGCGATCGCGATGGCATCGCCGCCGGTGGTGCCGATCCGCACGCAGGGCACCTCGCAGCCGCGCATCTTGGCGAGCACGCGGCCGGCTTCGGTTTCCGGCACGGTGACGAGATAGCGCGCCTGGTCCTCGCCGAACCAGTAGGCCTGCGGCACCAGCGCAGTCGGCGCCGCCAGCAGCTTGGCGCCGATGCCGCCCGCCATCGCCATCTCGGCCAGCGCGATCAGGAGGCCGCCGTCCGACAAATCATGCACCGCAGTCGCGGTGCCCGCATGGATCATGCCGCGCACGCAATCGCCGTTGCGCTTCTCGGCCGCAAGATCGACCGGTGGCGGCGCGCCCTCCTCGCGGCCGCAGATGTCGCGCAGATAGACGGACTGGCCGAGCCAGCCATGGGTCTCGCCGATCAAGAGGATGGCCTCGCCCTCGGCCTTGAAGGCGAGCGACGCCGACTTGGTGAAGTCATCGAGCAGGCCGACACCGCCGATCGAGGGCGTCGGCAGGATCGCGCGGCCGTTGGTCTCGTTGTAGAGCGAGACGTTGCCGGACACGACCGGGAAGTCCAGCGTGCGGCAGGCTTCCGAGATGCCCTTGAGGCAGCCGACGAACTGGCCCATGATCTCGGGCCTTTCAGGGTTGCCGAAGTTGAGATTGTCGGTGATCGCGAGCGGCTTGCCGCCGACCGCGGTGATGTTGCGCCAGGCTTCGGCGACAGCCTGCTTACCACCCTCGAAGGGGTCGGCCTCGCAATAGCGCGGCGTGACGTCGACAGTGAGCGCGAGGCCCTTCGGCCCATCCTGCACGCGCACGACGGCGGCGTCGCCGCCGGGACGCTGCATGGTGTTGCCGAGGATGACGTGATCGTACTGCTCCCAGACCCAGCGCTTCGAGCACATGTCGGGCGTGCCGATCAGCTTCTCCAGCGCCGCACCGAGCCCCATCGGCGCCGGCACGTCGCGGGCATGCACGACCGGCAGCGCGGCCGAGGGGACGTGCGGACGGTCATAGACCGGCGCCTCGTCGCCAAGCTCCTTGATCGGCAAATCGGCCATGACGTCGCCGCCATGCTTGACCACGAAGCGCTTGCTCGGCGTCGTGTAGCCAACCACGGCGAAGTCGAGGCCCCACTTCTTGAAGATCGCCTCGGCTTCCTTCTCCTTCTCGGGCTTGAGCACCATGAGCATGCGCTCCTGGCTTTCCGAGAGCATCATCTCGTAGGCGCTCATGCCGGTCTCGCGAGTCGGCACCGCATCAAGGTCGAGGTCGACGCCGAGATCGCCCTTGGCGCCCATCTCCACCGCCGAGCAGGTCAGGCCCGCCGCGCCCATGTCCTGGATGGCGATGACGCAGCCCTTCTCCATGATCTCGAGGCAGGCCTCTAACAGCAGCTTCTCGGCGAAGGGATCGCCGACCTGCACGGTCGGGCGCTTCTCCTCGGACTTGTCGTCGAACTCGGCCGAGGCCATCGAGGCGCCGTGGATGCCGTCGCGGCCGGTCTTGGAGCCCAAATAGACGATCGGCATGTTCACGCCGGAAGCTGCCGCATAGAAGATCTTGTCGGCGTCGGCGAGGCCCACCGCCATGGCGTTGACGAGGATGTTGCCGTCGTAGCGGGTGTGGAAGCGCACCTGGCCGCCGACCGTCGGCACGCCGAAGGAATTGCCGTAGCCGCCGACGCCCGCCACCACGCCGGAGACGAGATGCCGCGTCTTCGGATGCTCGGGCGCGCCGAAGCTCAGCGCATTGAGGCAGGCGATCGGGCGCGCGCCCATGGTGAAGACGTCGCGCAGGATGCCGCCGACGCCGGTGGTCGCGCCCTGATACGGCTCGATATAGCTCGGATGGTTGTGGCTCTCCATCTTGAAGACCACAGCCTGGCCGTCGCCGATGTCGATCACGCCGGCATTCTCGCCGGGGCCCTGGATCACCCAGGGCGCCTTGGTCGGCAGGCCGCGCAGATGGATGCGCGAGGATTTGTACGAGCAATGCTCGTTCCACATCGCCGAGAAGATGCCGAGCTCGGTGAAGGTCGGCTCCCGCCCGATCAGCTTCAGGATGCGCTCATACTCGTCGGGCTTGAGCCCGTGGGCGGCAACCAGTTCGGGGGTGATCTTGGGTTCGTTCTTCATGGTTTCGAGGCTTTCGGCGGCGGTTTGGCCGTTCTTAGGAACATCGGACGGCTTCGAAAAGCCCTTTATGGCGCATTTTTCCGCTGTCCCACGTTTTGCGCCGGCAGGGCCGGCGGGAACGGGAATTGCACGGCGCGGTCGGATCGGATTTAAGGTCTAAAGACCCGCAATTGAAGGCCTATTTCCTTGCACGAATTGACCAAAGCGCCCCCGCCCCGCCGCCCCGACCTCCACGTCGCCACCGAGGGTGAATTTGTGGGCTGGCGGACCTGGATTCGCGACAGTTTTGAGTCCCATGTCGGCCCGTTCTGGCACCGGATCGAGGCCGACGGCAGCATCCGCAGCGCCTTCCGCGTCGAGAGGAAACACCTCAACGGCTCCGGCAACGTCCATGGCGGCTGCTACATGGCCTTTGCCGACTATTCGCTGTTTGCGATCGCCACCCATGTCCTGGACAGCCGGGCGGTGACGACCAATTTCGCCTGCGAATTCCTCGATGCGGCACGCGAGGGCGAGCTGATCGAATGCACCGGCGAGGTCACCCGCGCCGGCGGCTCGCTGATCTTCCTGCGCGGCAAGATGATGTCGGGCGAGCGGCTGCTGCTGACCTTTTCCGGAACGATCAAGCGGATGAAGCGGAAGGCACTCCCTCAGCCAAACGCATAGCTCGACGCCTTCCCTTTTCGCGCGCCCTCGCCCAGACTTCCCACCAAGCGCTTTGGCGCCGGGGAGCAAGAACAAGGTGCCGCAGAGCACATCCGAGGCGGGTTGCGCGACGGCGGCCGCATCAACGCCGTTGCCGTCCATCGCCACCGGCGCACGCAACTGGCGCGATTATGCGCTGCTGCTGGCGCTCGCCTGCTGCTGGAGCTCGACCTATCCGCTGACCAAGCTGGCGCTTCCCACGATCCCACCCATCACCTTCATCTCGGCGCGCTCGCTGATCGCCGCCGCCTTCCTGTTCGCGATCCTGTGGATGCGCGGCACCAGGATCCCGACTGACGCGAAAGCATGGAAGCTGTTCGCGACCCAACAATTGATCAACTCGACCTTCCCGTTCCTGATCATCACCTGGTCGCAGCAATATGTGCCGGCCTCGAACACGGTGGTGCTGGCCTCGACCACGCCGATCTTCGCCTTCCTGATCACCTCGCTGATCACGCGGCACGAGCCGGCGACGCTGCTCAAGCTCACCGGTGCAATCCTCGGCCTTGCCGGTACCGTCGCCATCGTCGGCCTCGACGCACTGCGCGGGCTCGGTAGCGAGATCGTGGCAGAGATCGCGATCCTGCTCGCCACCATCTCCTTTGCCTGCGCGACGATCTTCGGCCTTCGCCTGTCCGAATACGATCCGATGGTGGTCGCGGCGGGATCGCTACTATTCGGCGGCCTCGTGCTGCTGCCGCCCTCACTGCTGATCGACCAGCCCTGGACCCTGCAACCAACGCCGACCGCGATCGTCGCCACCATCATCATGGGCATCGTCTCGAGCGCGCTCGGCCTGATGTTGTTCTACGTCTGCCTCGGCCGGCTCGGCACGCTGACGACCAACGCCCAAGGCTATTTGCGCATTCCGATCGGCGTCGGCCTCTCGGTGCTACTGCTCGGCGAGAGCGTGCCGTCGAACCTCGCACTGGGGTTATTGCTGGTGATGGCCGGTGTTGCGGCGATGACGGTGCCGGCGGAGCGGTTGAAGTGGCGGTAGCCGACGGCGATGGTCAATCCGCCGAAATAAAGCGGAGGGTACCTGCACGGCGCGTCGGTTTTCCTGTGTCGTTGGTGTGATTGACACCGTCCATGACGGGCACCTCAGGAAAATCGAACGGACTTACCCCGTCGAGGCAAGCCACGTTGACAGCATACAGATTCTGGTCCGATCGACGCTGATGATGCGTGTAGATTCCGCAGCGGGAACAGAAGAAATGCTGCGCTGATCCGGTATGGAAGCGGTAGCTCGTCAGCGCATCCTCGCCCTTCAGGAACTTGATGCCGCCCATCTCCGCCATGACGACGACCGCACCGCGCATCCGGCAGTAAGAGCAGGTGCAGCGGCGGATCGAATTGAAACCGTCGCTCAGCGACGCCTCGAAACGCACCGCCCCGCAATGGCACTGACCAGCCCGGACGTTTGTATCACTCACCATGTTGCTGCTTCCTGGCGTTGCTGCGAATGACGACGCCGCTCGGCGACGTCAGCGGGCAGGAACGTTCTCTCAAATGTGGGCCGAACAATCAAAAGGAATCGCCCAAGGCATCAAAACAACTCACGCGGGCCGGACTCCTTACGCCGACAACTGCTTCTCCGCGATGGACAGCCAATCGGCCTGCGCCTTGCGCAGATATTTCGGCGCGCGGCGCATCTGGATCAGGAGCTCGTTGAAGACCATGCGCGCCTCTGCGGTGCGGCCGACCGTTTGCAGCAGCATGCCGTAGCGCACCCGCGCCTCGGCGCCGGGGAAGTAGCCGGCGAGCGCGTGATATTCCTCCAGCGCCTCGTCGACACGTCCGACCTCGGCGAGCGCGTGGGCATAGAGCAGATGCGCGTCGGCGGAATCGAAATCGGGCCATTGCTTCTGCAGATCGTCCAGCGTCGCCAGCGCATCGGCCGGGCGGCTGGCGGCAAATTGCGCCTGCGCCCTGCGCAGCGCGTAGGCGGGATCGTGGCCCATCGGCAGCTTCAGGATGTGATCATAGTGCGCTTCAGCTTCGCCGAACCGGCCGATATTCGCGCACTCTTCCGCCAGCGCCGCACGGTTGGCGATGGTGTCGGTGCCGGCGAGTAGGTCGGACAGCTCGCGATAGCGCTTCTCGGGATCGAGGCGATTGGCGACACGCTGGCGCGCCTGCCGCGCGCCGGGGCTGGAAAACCATTCGGGAATGAGCTCGACCGCGATATAGGCGATCGCGCCCATCATCGGCACCAGCAGGATGATGAAGGCCCAGGGCCGCAACCGTCCGGTTCGCGAGGCGTGATAGATCAGCGTGATATCGAGCAGCAGAACGACCAAAGCAACGGGCATGTGACATCCGGAAAGCACAACGACAGCCGGCCTCCTGATATCGCAATCGAACCGATGAAACAACTTTGAGTTGCCTCAGCCGGCAAAATCAGCGAACCCGGACGCGCGCCGTAATGGTGACGAGGAGTCAGTCGCTGCAAAACCTATGCAGGTTCATGAACTTCGCGCAGCAACCCACTGGCCAGCTCTCGAAACGCATCAACAGCCTTGCTCAGCACGCTCTTGGGATCGTCGGCGGCCGCGACCCACAAGGCCGCGCTGAGCGCAGCCCCGTTCAGCAACCGCCCCGCCGCTTCGACGTCGACCGGCTTCACGATTCCCTCCTCGATCAGCGCACGGATCGTTCGCATGGTGATAACGAGACAGGCGTTCTCGCCGGGCCATTTGGAGGGATCGCCGAGCACGGCAGGTCCATCCAGGAGCATGATGCGCTGGATCTCAGGTTCGAGCGCCATTTCGATATAGGCGCTTCCCTCGGCGAGCAGGCCCAGCCACGGGCTGGGCGCTCGCTCCCGAACGATGCGGAGCCGCTCCGCCATTTCACCGTCGATCTGCTCGACGACGGCCCAGAGCAGCCCCTTCTTGTCTTCGAAGTTGTGATACAGCGCGCCCCGCGTCAGACCGACGGCCGCAGTGAGCTCGTCCATCGACGCGTCTGCATAGCCCTGCGTGGCAAATGCCGCGCGTGCGGCGCGGATGAGCCTGGCCCGATTTTCCGCCATGGCCGCGGCGCGCTTCCCTTTTGCCATGCCCTGTCCCCTCTTGACATACGCCTCGTATGTGAGCGATATCTCACATACGAAACGTATCTGAAATTGCCGTGACGCGCCAGCCATGGAACACCCACGATCCGCTCACGCCCATCAACCGAAAGGCCCTGCCATGCCCCAGCGAGAGGCAATCTTCCCCGCGAACCGCCACGCGCTCTATCAAGTGCATCGGTACTCCGCGGCGATCCGCTCCGGCGACCTGCTGTTCGTGTCGGGACAGGTCGGCAGCCGCGAGGACGGCTCGCCCGAACGGGTATTCGAGGACCAGGTCCGGCGCGCGTTCGCCAATTTGCGTGCCGTGCTCGCCGCTGGTGGATGCACGCTGGACGATGTCGTCGATGTCACCACGTTCCACACCGATCCGGCGAGCCAGATCGAGACGGTGATGGCCGTTCGCGCCGAAGAGATCGGCGAGCCGCCCTATCCGAACTGGACGGCCGTCGGCGTGAACTGGCTGGCCGGCTTCGACTTCGAGATCAAGGTCATCGCCCGCATTCCTGTGCTCCAGTAAGCTTCCGGGCGGCCATACACCGGCCGCCGGCAGGCAACTTGGCCAGGCTACTTGTTGGCGTCGTCCGCCAGCATCTTGCGGTACTTTTCGACGTCGCGCGTCACGAGCTTTTGCAGCACGTCGGGCGCGTGTTCGTCGGCATCGGGCGCGACGGTCGACAGGTCGGCGAAGCGCTTCTTCACCGCCTCGGTCTCGACGGCCGTGCGCGCCGCGGCATTCAGCTTGGCGATCACGGCCTGCGGCGTGCCCTTGGGCGCGAACAGGCCGTTCCAGCCCTGCGCCTCGAACTCGGGCAGGCCCGCTTCCGCCGAGGTCGGCAGATCCGGCAGCGTGGCGAGCCGCACGGTCGAGCCGACCACGAGGCCCTTCACCAGCTTGTCGTTGATCGATTGGGAAACCGAGGCGGCCGCATCGCAGACGCCGTCGATCTGGCCGCCGACCGCGTCAGTCAGGGCCGGCGCGGCGCCGCGATAGCCGATCAGCGTCGCGTCGATCCCGGCTGCTGTGACGAAGCTTTTGCAGATCAGATAGTTCGAGGAGCCGACGCCGGCATGGCCGAGATTGATCTTGCCCGGATTCGCCTTGGCATAGGCGATGAACTCTTTCAGGTCCTTCGCTGGAAAGTCCTTGCGCAGCGCGATGATGCCGAACGTCTTCGCCACCATCGCGATCGGCACGAAGGAATCAGGCGTGAACGGCAGTTTTGGATAGATCGTGTATGTCGCGGCATTGGTGCCGGCATTGCCGATCGCAATCGTATAACCATCCGGCTCGGCGCGCGAGGCCCGCGCCAGCGCGGTCGAGCCGCCGGCCCCCGCAACATTCTCGATCACGATGGTCTGGCCGAGCGCGATGCCCATCTGCTCGGCCACCGCGCGCGCGATCACGTCTGAGGTGCCGCCGGCCGCGAACGGCACGATCATGGTGATGGGACGCTTGGGATAATCCTGCGCGGATGCGCAAGTCGCGATCGAAAATGTCGCGAACGCCAGCGCCGCGATCGCGGCGAGCGCACGCTTCACCACGAACGAGATCACGCGGCTTTTTCCAGATGCTGGGCGAGACCGGCGAACAAGCCGCGACCATCGGTGCAGCCCATGATGTCTTCGACGTGGTTTTCCGGATGCGGCATCATGCCGAGCACGTTGCCCCGGTCGTTGACGATGCCGGCGATCGAATGCGCGGCGCCGTTGATGTTGTTGAAATCGTCGACTTCGCCGGCAGCGGAGCAATAGCGATAGAGCACCCGCCCCTCGCCTTCGAGCCGCTTGATAGTCTCTTCGTCCGCCTCGTAATTGCCCTCGCCATGGGCGACCGGCACGCGGATCACCTGGCCGGCATTGTAGCCGCGGGTGAACGGCGTGTCGGAACGCTCGACGCGCAGATGCACGTCGCGGCAGATGAATTTCAGCCGCGCATTGCGCATCAACACGCCCGGCAAGAGACCGGACTCGCACAGGATCTGAAAGCCGTTGCAGACGCCGAGCACGAGGCCGCCCTTGGCCGCATAGTCGCGCACCGCATCCATCACCGGCGCACGCGCCGCAATCGCGCCGCAGCGCAGGTAATCGCCGTAGGAGAAGCCGCCGGGCACGACGACGAGATCGGTGCCCGCAGGCAGCGAGGTCTCGGCGTGCCAGACCATCGCGGGCTCGCTGCCGGAGATCAGCCTCAACGCGCGCGCCATGTCGCGCTCGCGGTTGATTCCGGGAAAGACGAGGATGGCGGCTTTCATGGCAGGGGTTCCGACGAGGCTGAGAATCGAAGCTGGCCAACGGGCCAATTCGCGAACAGACATAACCATTTGACGGGGATTTTACCAGTGCTAGCGTTGCGGAGCGCCCTTGTACACAGGCCATAGCCGCGCGCCTTTGGCCGCTCGATTTGCCGGGATTGAAGCCATGAACGTCCCGTCGCTGCCCACGTCCCTCTCCGAACCGGTATCCGCCGAGGGCGTCGTCGCCGCCGGCGCTTATGTCGACGGCCGCAGAGTCGCCAATATAGCCATCAGCGAGGCCTCGAGCTGGCGAGCCAAGCCCGGCCATGTCGTGTGGATCGGACTGCACGAGCCCGACATGGCGCTGCTCGGTGCGGTGCAGAAGCAGTTCGACCTGCACGACCTCGCGATCGAGGACGCCAACCACGCCCATCAGCGGCCGAAGATCGAGCAATATGGCGAGGCCCTGTTCATCGTCGCGCGCACCGCGCAATTGATCGAGGGACGCATCGCCTTCGGCGAGACCCACATCTTCGTCGGCGAAGGCTATCTGGTCTCGGTGCGCCACGGCGCCTCGACCTCCTACACGCCGGTGCGCGAGCGCTGCGAGAGCTGTCCGCGGGCGCTCGCGCGCGGCGAGGACTACATCCTCTATGCCATCCTCGATTTCATCGTCGACAATTACTCGCCCGTGCTGGAGAGCATCCACGACGAGATCGAGAGCATCGAGGATGACGTGCTCTCCAAGCAGATCAGCAAGGCGCAGATCGAGCGGCTCTACATGCTCCGCCGCGACCTGTTGCGGCTGAGGACCGCGATCGGCCCGCTGGTGGAGGTCTGCCGCCGGCTGGAGCATGACGACCTGTCGATGGTGCGGCAGGCCATGCAGCCGCTGTTCCGCGACGTCACCGACCACGTCCGCAACATCCAGGAGCGCATCGATTCCATGCGCGAGGTGCTGGCCTTCGCCTTCGAGGCAAGCCTGTTGGTCGGCCAGGCCCAGGAGACGGCGGTATCCAAGAAGCTCGCATCCTGGCTCGCCATCATCGCGGTCCCGACCGCGCTCGCCGGCATCTACGGCATGAACTTCAAGCACATGCCGGAGCTGGAATGGGAGTACGGCTACTTCATGCTGCTCGGCGTGATGCTGACCGCCTGCGGCGGGCTGTACTGGCGTTTTCGGCGGGTGGGATGGCTGTGAGTCCAGACGCTCAGACTGGTTACATGCCTCGTCTGCCAGACCACGTGCTCTGCACCACCTGAAGGTCGTGCAGCATGAGAAGCTGCTCTTCTCGACAGGCGCTCAGCTCAGACCTGATTTCGTCGATCTTGTATTCGACATCACCGAGCGTTTGCTCGATCTGCTTCAGCAGCTCGAAAATCAGCTCTTTGCCGATATCCGCCACTCCGCTCAGGCTTTCATCTCGATCGCATAATTTTCAATCACGGTGTTCGCCAGCAGCTTGTCGGCGGCTTCCTTCAGCGCCGCCTCCGCCTTGGCTTTGTCGGCGCCGGCGAGCTCGATGTCGAACACCTTGCCCTGGCGGACGCTGGCGACGCCGTCGACGCCGAGCGACTTCAGCGCGCCTTCGATGGCCTTGCCCTGCGGATCGAGGATGCCCGTCTTCAGGGTAACGGTGACACGTGCCTTCACGTCAAAAGTCCTCTTCAGCTCTTCACCAGCACCGGGCCGGTGCCCTGGGGACGCTCGTTCTCCATGAGGATGCCGAGACGCTTTGCAACTTCGGTGTAGGCCTCGAGCAGGCCGCCGAGATCCCTGCGGAAACGATCCTTGTCGAGCTTCTCGTTCGACTTGATGTCCCACAGCCGGCAGCTGTCCGGCGAGATCTCGTCGGCGACGATGATGCGCATCATCTCGTTCTCGAACAGGCGCCCGCACTCCATCTTGAAGTCGACGAGGCGGATGCCGATGCCGAGGAAGAGGCCGGTGAGGAAGTCGTTGACGCGGATGGCGAGCGCCATGATGTCGTCGATCTCCTGCGGCGTCGCCCAGCCGAAGGCGGTGATGTGCTCTTCCGACACCATGGGGTCGTTGAGCTGGTCGTTCTTGTAATAGAACTCGATGATCGAGCGCGGCAGCTGTGTGCCCTCCTCGATGCCGAGGCGCTGCGACAGCGAGCCGGCGGCGACGTTTCGCACCACCACCTCCAGCGGCACGATCTCGACCTCGCGAATCAACTGCTCGCGCATGTTGAGGCGGCGGATGAAATGGGTCGGCACCCCGATGTCGTTGAGGTGCTGAAACAGGTACTCCGAGATCCGGTTGTTGAGGACGCCCTTGCCCTCGATCACCTGATGCTTTTTCGCATTGAACGCGGTGGCGTCGTCCTTGAAGTGCTGGATCAGGGTACCGGGCTCGGGGCCTTCGTAAAGAACCTTTGCCTTGCCTTCATAAATGCGACGCCGACGGCTCATGGGGATGTACCGTGTTTTGTTGAAATCCATGAATTTGGTGTGCTCCGGTTGACTAGGATTACGACCCACAGCGGAGCTGCCGTGAACGGCCAGGAACCCATCTATAACCCGTTGGAAACAGAACGGGAACCAAGCCTTAGGCAACCTATCCGATTGGCTGTCCGAGCACAATCGATCCGGCCGTCCGGCACCAACTTATACCGTCTTGCCTGCGGCTTAACGGCCCGTTGTTTTGCCGATTCGTGCTATCTATGTAGGCATGCAGCCGGGTCGCCGCAACGGAAGGCTCCCGCTCCATTCAGCGAGGATTTGGAACAGGCATGAGCGAGTTCGACAAACGCCAGGAAGGCTTTGAGAAGAAGTACGCCCTCGACGAGGAGCAGAAGTTCAAGGCGGAGGCCCGCCGCAACCGGCTGCTCGGCCTGTGGGCAGCCGAGAAGCTCGGCATCACGGGTGATGCCGCCATCGCCTATGCCAAGGAGGTCGTCGCGGCCGATTTCGAGGAGGCCGGCGATGCCGACGTCGTGCGCAAGCTGACGGCCGATTTCGCCGCCAAGAACGTCACCGTCACCGAGCAGGCGATTCGCGCCAAGATGAGCGAGTTGCTCGCAGTTGCCGCCGCCGAGGTGAAGGCGGGGAAATAATCGAGTCAACCGACCCGCTGGCGCGCAATAGCCTTGCGCGCCGGCGTTCTTCTTCTGCCTTCCCGCGTGGTCGAGACATTCGGCCCGGCATAGTTGCGGCGGATGGTTTCGAGCAGGCGCTCTGCGGCAGCGCTCAAAAACCCGTCACGACGCGTGACGAGGATGATATCCTGGTGCGCACCAAGGTCGCCCACGGCGATCGTCGCGATCGAGCCCGCACGCAGCTCCTCCGCCACATGGCTTTTTGCCAGTAGTGCAAGACCGAAGCCCGATTCCACCAGCCGCTTCTGCGCAGTGAGGCTGTCCACGGTAGTCCATTCCACCTCGCCAAGTCCCCGCGTCAGAAACAGCGCGAACACGTGAGCCGCGGCAATCTCGCGGCGCCCGCGAATCTCGGGGAATGCGATCCAGCGCTCGCCACCAAGCTCGGCGAGGCGTTTCACCCGCTGTCCGGCGCGAGGATGGTCGGGCGCACAGACCACTTGCAACGATTCGCGCAGGATCTGCTCGCAGGCGAGATCGCCCGAGCCGTCGGCGTTGTAGCGCAGGCCTATCGTGGCCTCGCCGCGCCGGATGAGATCGCTGACCTCCGCGCTGGTCGCCGTCCGCAAGCTCAGCACGACGGCGGGATGCTCCTTGGCAAATCGCTTCATGATGGTCGAGAGGCGGCTGTCAGCGAGCGTCCCGGTCACGGCCAGCGAAACCGGCCCTGCATTCTGCTTGGTCAGTGCGCGGATCGCCTGTTCGGCATCCTGCGCCGCGGCGACTGCGCGCTCGGCATAGGGGATCAGCACGCGCCCGGCATCGCTCAGCCGGGTGCGGCCTGCCACCCGCTCGAACAGGGGAACGCCGAGCTCCTGCTCCAATAGAGCGATACGGCGCGAAATCGCCGGCTGCGAGCGGTGCAGGAATTTCGCGGCATGCGAAATCCCGCCTCTGCGATGAACCGCCAGGAAGGTGTTGAGGGCGTCACTGTCCATCGCGACCTCATGCAAAAAGCTGATGATATCTGACAGAATAACAAATTTGGCGGATTACGAAAGTGCGCCTAAAGCTCGTTGGGACAGACAATGGAGACGAGCCATGACGAGCCAGTTGGACAAGGCGAGAGCGTTTCGCGCGTTGCACGAGCGGCCCGGTGCCTTCATCATTCCCAATCCATGGGATGCCGGCACCGCGAAGCTGCTCGCGGCGATGGGCTTCGAAGCCCTGGCCACTACGAGCCTCGGGGTCGCCAACATGCTCGGCAGCAGCGGCGTCAGCCTCGACGTCATCCTCGCCAACGCACGCACGATCGTGGAAGCGACCGACCTGCCCGTCAGCGTCGACCTCGAGAATTGCGGCGCACATGAGCCGAGACGCGCCGCCGAAGCTATTCGGCGTGCCGCAGACACTGGCGCGGTGGGCGGCTCGATCGAGGATTTCAGCGGCGATCGCGATCGCCCGATCTACGACTTCTCCCACGCCGTCGAGCGCGTCCAGGCCGCGGTGGAGGTGGCACGCGCGCTGCCCATTCCGTTCACGCTGACAGCGCGGGCCGAGAACTTCCTGCACGGCCGCAAGGACATCGACGATACGATCCGCCGCCTGCAGGCCTTCGAGGCCGCCGGCGCCGACGTCCTCTATGCGCCGGGCCTGTACGATCTCGCCACGATCAGGACGGTGGTGTCCTCGCTGGGCAAGCCCTTCAACCACGTGATGGGCTTTGCCGACCCGACGCTAACCGTCGAGCAATTGTCCGCCGCTGGCGTCAAGCGCATCAGCGTCGGCGGAGCCATGTCGCGCTACGCGCTCGCAGCGTTCCTGAACTGCGCGCGCGAGATGAAGGACAAGGGGTCCTTCACCTACATCCGCGAGATGGCGCCGGTCGGCGAGCTGCGCGCCGCCTTCGCCGCGGTCACTCCTCCTTGAAGCCGTACTCCGGCACGTTGCCGCTGGCGCCGTAATATTTATACGGCAGGAACTTGCCGCTCATGGTGATCTTGACGCGGTCGCCCTTGGGGTTGGCGACGCGTTCGATGCCCATGTCGAAGTCGATCGCCGACATGATGCCGTCGCCGAACTCCTCCTCGATCAGCGCCTTCCAGGCCGGACCGTTCACCATCACCATCTCGTAGAAGCGGTAGATCAGCGGGTCGGTCGGCGGCATCGGCGTGCCGGTGCCGCGCATCGGCACCTCGTTGAGCATGGCAACTTCCGCCTTCGACAGGCCGAACAGCTCGCCGGCATTGGCAGCCTGCGGCTTCGTCAGCTTCATCTGGCCCATGATCGCACCGACGATCAGCACCTCGGAATAGCCGCCGATCTTTTCGCAGATGTGCTTCCAGCTCCACCCCTTCTCGCGCTTGATGTCGAGCAGTTTTTCGGTGAGGTCTTCGCGTTTCATTAGGGTCTCCTTGCTAGGCGCTCAATCCGGGGTTTGTCCCCGGCATCCAGGTCTGTCGCGGCTCTTCGCCGCTTGATGCGATCGAGAGCCCGGGCTTGCCGATCTGCACCGTCGGCACATTGCGCGGATCGTGATCCGGCTTTTCAGTGGTAAAAGTCTTGCTGCGCGTCACCAGGAAATCGATGATGTGGTTGCGCAGCGCGTAGTACAGCGGATGGCGGTGCAGGTCGGTGCGGCCGCGATCGCGCGGCAGCGGATTCTCGACCACCTCCGCCAGCACCGCGCCGGGACCGTTGGTCATCAGGAAGATCTTGTCGGCGAGATAGATCGCCTCGTCGACGTCGTGGGTGATCATGAACGCGGTCTGCCCGGTCTCCAGGCAAATCCGCCGCACCTCGTCCTGCAGCGTGCCGCGCGTCAGCGCGTCCAGCGCCGAGAACGGCTCGTCCATCAGCATCATCTTCGGCGTGATCGACAGCGCCCGTGCGATGCCAACGCGTTGCTTCATGCCGCCCGACAGTTCCGAGGGACGCTTGTGCTCGGCGCCGGAGAGGCCGACCAGATCGATGAACTTCTGCGCATGCGCCTTGACCTTGGCGCGGTCCCAGCTGCGCCATTTCGAGCTGACGGCATAGGCGACGTTGCCGAGCACCGTGCGCCAGGGCAGCAGCGCATGGCTCTGGAAGATCACGGCGCGGTCGAGGCTGGTGCCCGAGATCGCCTGGCCGTCGACGATGACCGCGCCCTCGCTCGGCGCATCCAGCCCGGCGAGGATGTTGAGCACCGTGGTCTTGCCGCAGCCGGAATGGCCGATCACGCAAGCGAACTCGCCGCGCGCCATCGAGAGCCAGAGGTTCTCGAAGATGGTGGTCGTCGCTCCGCCCGCGCCGGAATAGCGCTTGGCGATGCCTTCGATCGAGATGAACTTGTCGGTCATCGCCTCTACTCCGGAAACGTGACCATGCGCGTGAAGCGCGCCAGGATCTGGTCGAGCAGCATGCCGACGACCCCGATCAGGAGGATCGCGATGATGACGTTGGTGATCGAGAGATTATTCCACTCGTTCCAGACGAAGTAGCCGATGCCGGTGCCGCCGACGAGCATCTCGGCTGCGACGATCACCAGCCAGGCGATGCCGATCGAGATGCGCATGCCGGTCAGGATGGTCGGGGCCGCTGCCGGCAGGATCACGGTGAAGGCCCGCCTGACGGTGCCGACCTCGAGCGTGCGCGCGACGTTGATCCATTCCTTGCGCACGCTCGCGACGCCGAACACCGTGTTGAGCAGCATCGGCCAAATCGAGCAGATGAAGATGACGAAGATCGCGGAGACCGAGGAATCCTTAATTGTGTAGAGCGCGAGCGGCATCCAGGCCAAAGGCGAGATCGGCTTCAAGACCTGGATGAACGGATCGAGCGCCTTGCTCAGCAGCGGCGACATGCCGATCAGAAAGCCGAGCGGGATCGCCACCAGCACGGCCAGCAGATAGCCGGTGCCGACGCGCGCAATGGAATAGCCGAGCTGGATGCCGAGCCCCTTGTCGTTCGGCCCGTTGTCGTAGAACGGCCGCTTCAGATGCTCCCAGAGCTTGGCGCCGACATCGAGCGGCCCGGGCATCGCCGATTTGCCTTGCGTTGCGGTCAGGCCCATCAGCTTGGCGTATTCCGGGCTCATCGTCGTCGTCGCGGCGGTCGAGCGCGTGGCGATATGCCAGATGCCGAGGAAAGCGGCGAGCAGCACGAGGGAGACGAGGCCGGCGCGGAGGCGAAGGGAGGAGGTCATACTGCGCCCTCTCATGTCCCGGGCGCGGCGCAGCACGAAGTGATGCGCCGTAGAACCGGGACCCATGGGGTCTGACTGGGTCCCGGCTCAGCGAAGCAGCACACCGGACGATGCTTCGCATCGCCGGGAGTGCTGCATCGCGTCCGGGACACGAAAGCGGCGGGAGCTCCCATCACGACGCCTTCCTGATCTTGAAGCTCGCCAGATAGTCCTCGGGCTTGGCCGGATCGAAATTCTTGCCCATCACCGCGAACGACTTGTAGGCACTCGCCGGCGGCGTGAGGCCCATCTCGGTCATCAGCTTCTTGGTATCGGCTGCCAGATACACCTGCTCGGCCACCGCCTTGTAGTCGACGTCGCCCTTGATCTGGCCCCAGCGCTTCATCTGCGTCAGCATCCAAACCGCAAAGGACTGCCAGGGGAATGGATCGAAATCGACGCGCTTGGGATCGGTCTTCACCCCGCCGAGGCCGTCGGCATAGGTGCCGGTCAGGACCTGCTCCAGCACGGTGACCGGCGCGTTGATGTAATTCGCCGGCGCGATCGCCTCGGCGATCTGCTTGCGGTTCTCGGCCTTCGAGGCGAAGGCGGTGGCATCGACGATCGCCCTGGTCAGCGCCGCGAAGCTGTTCGGCGCCGTCGTGATGAACTCGCGGCTCGCAGCAAAGCTGCAGCAGGGATGGCCATCCCAGATCTCCTTGGAGAGCAGATGCATGAAGCCGACGCCGTCATAGATCGCGCGCTGGCAGATGTTGTCGGGCGCGAGGAAGCCGTCGATGTTGTCGGCACGCAAATTCGCGACCATCTCCGGCGGCGGCACCGAGCGCAACTGCACGTCGGTATCGGGATCGAGACCGTGCTCGGCGAGGTAATAGCGCAAGAGATAATTGTGCATGGAATAGTCGAAGGGGATGGCGAATTTCAACCCCTTCCAGTCCTTCGGATCGCGCTTGTCCCTGTGCTTGCTCGCCAGCACGATGCCCTGCCCGTTGATGTTCTCGATGGCCGGGACGGTGAAGGGAATCGCGTTGGCGCCGAGGCCGAGCGAGATCGCGATCGGCATCGGTGCCAGCATGTGCGCAGCGTCGTATTCCTTGTTGATGGTCTTGTCGCGGATCACGGCCCAGCCGGCGGTCTTCACAACTTCGACGTTGAGGCCGTGCTTGGCATAGAAGCCCATGGGCGCTGCCATGATGATCGGCGTGGCGCAGGTGATCGGGATGAAGCCGACCTTGAGGTCCTTCTTCTCGGGCGCGCCGGCTTGCGCGAACACCTCGGTCGCCGTCTGAATCGGGAAGAATTGCGACAGCGCCGCGAGCGCGGTCGATGCTCCGACCGACTTCAGGAAGGCGCGCCGCGCCACGTCCTGCGGAAACATCGCGCGCATCAATGCGGAGGCGACCACGCCCTCGTAGCGCTGCTCTTCGCTTGCTACCGGCTCGCAATGCAGCGCCGTCGCCTGCTCATGCTCAGCTGCGGAACGATGCTGGCCGCAAACACAGCCGGCTCGAAGCTTGCGATCGGGATCAAACGGATTGTCGAACGTGGACATCGGCCCTCCTGCGCGTCAATGCGAGAAGGAATTACGCAAGGAGCATGCCACCGACGAATAGGCAGGCATTGCCTTGATGACGCAGCATTTTCACCCGCGCTTGGCCGCTACGAAAACTCGTGATAAACGAGATTTCGTAGTTCAATTACGAGATTTCGCAATGGCAACGACGCCAATGCCCGCCCACGACGAGGTGGCCCCCGTCATCGACCCGCGCATCGCGGCCTTCGAATCCTCGGTCGAGGCGATGCTGCTGGTCGATCCCTATGGCGACCAGATCGTCGATGCCAATCCCGCCGCCTGCGCCCTGCTCGGTTACGACCGCGCTTTGCTGCGGCAGACCAGGGCCAGCACGCTCCACGCCGGCGAGCTTGCCGCCCTCACCGTCTTCACCCAGGCCGTGCTGCACAAGGGCGCCTACTGGACCACGGCGCTCAATCCACGCCACGCGACCGGGCAAGATCTCAAGCTCGAATATGCCGGCTGCCTGCTGCCGCATGACGGCCGCACGCTGCTGCTGCTGACGCTGACCGACCTCGAAGCCCGCCGCCGGCGCAATGTCGATGCTGCCGCCGAAGACCACATGCGCGGCGGCATCTCGACTTGGCAGCGGGTCGAGCGCGTGTTCCAGGACATCGAGCGCGAGAACCAGCTGATCCTGCGCGCCGCCGGCGAAGGCATCTATGGCGTCAACGCCGAAGGCAAGACCACCTTCGTCAATCCCGCGGCCGAGCGCATGCTGGGCTGGACCGCCGAGGAGCTGGTCGGCAAGGAGATCCACCCGATCGTCCACCACACCCATCACGACGGCCGGCACTATCACAACCACGACTGCCCGATCTATGCGGCGTTCCGCGACGGCGCCGTGCACCAGGTCGACGGCGAGGTGTTTTGGCGCAAGGACGGCTCGCCGGCCTGGGTCGAGTACACCTCGACACCGATCCGCGACCGCGGCGTCGTGGTCGGCGCCGTCGTGGTGTTTCGCGATGTCAGCCAGCGCCGCGAGGCCGCCGAGAAGCTGCACGCGGCCCTTGCCGAGGTCGACCGCTTGCGCGAGCGGCTCGAGCTGGAGAACGCCTATCTCCAGGAGGAAATCCGCATCGAGACCAACCCGCGCGGCATCATCGGGGGAAGCGAGGCGATCCAGAAGACGCTGCGCCAGGTCAAGCTGGTGGCGCCGACCACCGCGGCGGTGATGATCACCGGCGAATCCGGCACCGGCAAGGAGCTGATCGCGCGCGCCATCCACGAGGATTCCACCCGCAGCGACCGGCCGCTGATCCGCGTCAACTGCGCCGCGATCCCGCGCGAATTGTTCGAGAGCGAGTTCTTCGGCCATGTCCGCGGCGCCTTCACCGGCGCAACGCGCGACCGCATCGGCCGCTTCGAGCTCGCCGACGGCGGCACGCTATTCCTCGACGAGGTCGGCGAGATCCCGCTCGAGCTGCAAGGCAAGCTGCTGCGCGTCTTGCAGGAAGGCCATTTCGAGCGCGTCGGCGAGGCGCGCACCCGCGCCGTCGACGTTCGCGTCATCGCCGCGACCAATCGCGATCTCAAGCAGGAGGTCCAGCGCGGCCGCTTTCGCGAGGATCTCTACTTCCGTCTCAACGTGTTTCCGATTGAGACCGTCCCCTTGCGCGAACGCCGCGAGGACATTCCCCTGCTGGCCCAGCATTTCCTGACGCGCGAGAGCAAGGCGCTGAAATCGAACCTCCGTCTGTCGGAGGGCGATGCGCGGCGGCTGACCCGCTACAACTGGCCCGGCAATGTCCGCGAACTCCAGAACGTGATCGAGCGCGCTGCGATTCTGTCGCAGAACGGCCGCCTGCGCATCGATCTGCCCGATCCTTCAGGTGAACAAGCGCCCAGCGGCGCCACCCGCCAGAGGCCCGACGCGCGCCCCGCAATCATGACGTCGTCGGAAATGCGCGACCACGAGCGCGCCAACATTCTCGCCGCGCTTGAGGCCTGCGCCGGAAAAGTCTTCGGCCCCGGCGGCGCCGCCGAGATGCTCGACATCAAGCCGACCACGCTGGCCTCACGGATCAAGGCGCTGGGAATCGCGCCTCGTCCGCAAGGGGCCCATCCTTCGAGACGCCCGCTTTAGGCGGGCTCCTCAGGATGAGGTCGGAGGGCGCGGCAACAGTATCAACAGACACCGGTGCCGCTTAGCCTCATCCTGAGGAGACCGCGAAGCGGTCGTCTCGAAGGACGAGGCGCGCGCTCAGGCTGCCTTGGTGGTGACGTCCGATGCGATCGGCAGGCCCTGCTCGATCGGCAGCGAGGGATCGCGCGACCATTCGTTCCAGGAGCCGAAATACATCCGCACGTCCTTCACGCCGGCGTTCTTCAGCGCCAGGAACGTGTTCGAGGCGCGCGCCCCCTTGAAGCAGTAGAGATAGACGGGCGTGGTCTGCGAGATGCCGACGGTGGCGCATTCCGCCAGAATCTCGTCCTTGGACTTGAAGCGCGGGCCTTCGGCGGTCGGCTTCATCATGCGATACCATTCCAGCCATACGGCGCCGGGAATGCGGCCCTTGCGCGGGCAGAAATCCTTGCCGTACGGGGACGAGCTGTCGCCGATCCATTCGTCGACGTCGCGGACGTCGAGGATCGCGATGCCGGGCTTGCCGACCGCGGCGAGCATGGTCTTGGCATCGATCAGGATCTCGCCCGCTTCGGGCACGATCGAGAAAGAGGCCTTCCCAGGTGTGGGAACATCGTTGGTCACCGGGAAGCCCGCGGCCGACCAGGCGTCGAAGCCGCCATGCAGCACCTTCACCTTGGGATAGCCGAGCATGGTGAGCAGGTAATAGCCGCGGCAGGACTGGCCGAAGCCGGAGTTCATCGACTGTTCGTAGATCACCGCCGTCTCCTTGCCGGAAAGACCGGCGCTGCCGAACGCATCGGCGAACTTGGTCTTGAGCTCGGCCATGCCCTCGGGCGTGGAGGTCGCGAGGAACGTGAAGATCTCATGCACGTTGACGGCGCCCGGCAGATGGCCGGCGGCGTAGGCGTCGGGATTGCGGGTGTCGATGACGACACACGGCTCGGTCTTCAAGAGATCGGCGAGTTCGACGGCAGTGATCAGAACGTCAGTCATGGCAGCCTCTCCGTTGAGGTTGGGGGTCTTCGGGTGGACTCGTAGAACTCAGGACTCGGCCAGCATCTTGCGCAGCTGCTTGGTGGCCGGCGTGACGATCGCGACGAAATAGGCCTCGCGCAGGCGCCGCTGCGCGCGGTGGCTCTTGAGGTAGCCGCGGGCACCACAATGCAGCATCGCCGCATGCGCCGCCGCGACGCTGGCTTCGCCGGCGCGCAGCCGCAGCGCAATCACCTTGCGCCAGTAGGTTTCCTCCTCGTTGTAGGGATCGCGCGCCAGCGCCATGGTCTCGGCCTCGAGCTCGGCGGCGAGCTCGCGGAAATGCACCGGCTGCTGCGGCAGATAGCGGTTGATATGGCCGAGGGGATTGTCGACCTCGTCCATGATGTTGATGCAATCCTTGATCACCCCCAGCGCCATGCCGGCCTGCAGCAGGATGAAGCCGGCGCGGATCTTCTTGACGAAGGGCGCGGCGGGATCGGCCAGGATCAGCTCATCGGGCACGAAAGCGTCGCGGAACTGCACGCCATAGGTGCCGGTGCCGTCCATCGCGAGGAACGGCTTGCAGGGCGTCAGCGTGATCGCGGGGTCGGAGCAATCGGCCAGGAACATGACAGTGCCGGGCTCGCCACTTGCGATGCCCGGCTCGTCCTCGCGCTCGAAGATGGTGCCGAAGTAGTGATCAGGCCCGAGGTTGGAGACCCAGGGCAACGCACCGCGCACGATATAGCCGCCCTCGACCTTGCGGCCCTTTAGCTTGAGCTTCTCGATGCCGAAGAAGCTCTTCATGGGATTGGAGAGCCCGGTGCCGCCAAGCACGCGGCCGGTCGAGAAGGCATCTCCGAAGCGCTTTGCGAGCTTCACATTGGTGGAGTTCGCCGCGTACCAGACCAGCGTGTTCTGGCACCACGCCATGAAGGCCGTGGCACCGCAGACCTCGCCGATCGCCGCCATCGCCTGAATCGCGCAGCGCAGATCGGCGGGGCCTTCGTGCGGCACATGGCTGCCCCACGCTCCGACCGCGCCGAACTTGCGCAGCACCTCGGCTGGATAGACCGAACCGTCGTCGATGCCGGCGGCCAGCGGCGCGAGCTCTTGGCGCGCGATCCGCGCCACCTCGTCCGCAATGGACGGTGCGGGCTGATCCAGAACGTCGGCCCGCGATAAAGCCAGTGAACCCATGATCGTCTCCCGCACCCTGTCCTGATTGCCGTCTGCTAGATGCCGACCTCGAGATTGACCGGCCGCGTGAAGGTGTTGGCGACCGGCGACCATTTCTTCACATGGGCGACCAGCGCGTTGATCTCGTCCGGCGAGATGCCCTCGCATTCCATGTCCACCTTGACGCGCACATCGGTGAAGCCGACCGGCTTGTCGGAGGTGTCACCGGTGCCCCAGACCGCGGTGATGTTGAGATCGCCTTCGAGCTCGAGCTCGAGCTTGTTGACGATCCAGCCGCGGTGCACGGCGTTGGCATGCAGGCCGACCGCAAGGCACGAGCCGAGCGCGGCGAGCGAGGCTTCCGACGGATTGGGCGCGGTGTCGTCACCCAAAAGCCCCGGCGGCTCGTCGACGATGTAGGGCGGCAGGTTGCGGATATAGTTGGCGTGGCGGAATTTGCCCTCCGCGACCGTCTTGCACTTCAAGGTCTTGATGACCTTCGGGTTTGCCTTGCCGTTGGCAATCAGTTGCTCGAGCCCGTTCTTGTCGATGGGCGCGAGGCACCCCGTCAGCACTGTCTTCTGAACGACGGCAGTCATCAATCTTCTCCCTGGCAGAAGTGGAAATCGGCAGGATACCGAACGGTCTGTTTCCTTGCATGGAGCGTGCCAGATCTCGCGAAAAACAAAAGGCGAGGCTTTGGAGCCGCTTAAACGTCGCTGCCTGCAGATTGGTCAGCCCACTCCTGCTCAAAGGCGGAGCAGCCGCGCGCGCGGATGCGAATCTTTTCGGCGCCGAACAGATGCGGCTTGCTGATGCGAGGCGGCTGCGATTAAGTTGTCGCTCATGGCAAAGCCGTCATCGAAGAAGAATCCGCCCCACGCCGCTGCCGGCGACGACGAATCCGCACGCGGTCGCCTTCTCAACGCGGCGACGCATCTGTTCTGCAAGAACGGCATCAACGCCACCGGCATCGATGCGATCATCGAAGAGGCCGGTACCGCCAAGACCACGCTCTACAAATTATTCGGCTCCAAGACCAACCTCGTCAACGCCGTGCTGGAGAGCGAAGGCAAGCAATGGCGCGAATGGTTCATCGGCGCCATGGAGCAAGGCGGCGGCGATGCGCAGGCGAAACTCACGCGCATCTTCCCCGCGCTGAAGAGCTGGTTCGCCGAAGAGCGCTTCTACGGCTGCCCCTTCATCAACGCCGTCGGCGAGCACGACAAGGACGCCAAGCAATTCCGCAACATCGCGCTGAAGCACAAGAAGATCGTGCTCGGTCACATCGAGAAGCTCGCCGGCGAGCTCGGCTCGGCCGAGCCTGCAGTGCTGGCGCACCAGCTCGGCCTCATCATCGACGGCGCCATCGTCGCCGCCATGATCTCGCGCGACCCGGCCGTCGCGGATACCGCGGCGCTTACGGCAGGCCCCCTGCTCGGCCAGGCCAAGGCGAAGAAGAAGCGCGCGGCGGAGCAGTTGGAGGCCGTGTGACGGTTCTTGCTTCGTAACGGGGACACTGTCCCGGATTGCGCTGCGCTCCATCCGGGCTACGATGACTTCGTAGGGTGGGCAAAGGCGCGACGCGCCGTGCCCACCATTCCGTCTCAACTGTAAGCTTTGATTTGCCCGCCTACGGACCCGTCCGCTCGATCAGCGGCTCGCTCGCAGCGCGGCAAGCTCGACGTCGGCGGCCGACTTCTCGATAAAGGTCCTCGGGCAATCGGCAGCCGCCTGCTCGAACAGTTTTAACGCCTCTTCCCTGGAGCCGCTCTGCAGGGCTCGCTCGGCAATATAGAAATTCGCCTCGCAGACCCGCCCCTTCTTCTTCGCCGGGTCGGCATCGTCCGCTGCGCTGCGCACTTGCTCCGGCGTCGTCGTACCCAGGAAGAGGTTGACGACCGGCGCGGGCCATTTCGTCGCGTCGAGCCGCTTTGCAGCCTCGCTCAGCCGGCTCGGTTGGTCGCTGCGCCTTGCAACAATTTCGCGCCAGATGACTGGATAGGCACCTTTCGGATCGAGCTCGATCGCCTGATTCAGATCGGTCAACGATTGGGCGAAGGAAGCGGTCTGCCAATAGAGCCTCGCACGATGAAAGTAGGCGCGCGCATCCTTGGGATCGAGCTGCACGAGTTGATCGTAGTCCTCGAGCGAGCGGCCGAAGTCCCCCTTGGCCTTGTACGCGTTGGCGCGGAGCCCGAATGCATCCTTATCCTTGGGGTTGAGGCGTATCGCGTCATCGAAGTCTGCGATAGCGCGGTCAAGCTCCCCTTTCGCGTGGTAGGCCCCACCCCGAGCGCGGAGCACGGGGCCATCCGTGGACGCGAGCGCAATCGATTCACCTGCGACGGACGCAGAAATGGGATCTGCATCCTGACCTTGAAGCTGACTCTGCCGATCGCCGGTGTTTCCTTGACCCTTATGTGCCAGCTGGATCACCTGATTGTAATCGGCAATGGCGCGATCGTAATCACCCTTTTGAAAATAGGCGACGCCCCGGCAACCATAGGCAGACCGGCTCTGTGGGTTTAGCTCGATGATCCGGTCATAGTCGGCGATCGCGCGGTCGAGTTCACCCAGTTGAGAAAAGGATTCGGCTCGGAAGTAGTAAAAATTCTCGCTTCTGGGTTTGATCTGGATGGTTTGATCCAGTGCGGCCAACGCGAGCTCTCTCTTACCCTTTGCGAAGTAAACTCGACCGCGGCACAATTGGCCTCCACCGTTTTGCGGGCTGATCTCGACCGCACGATCGCAGTCAGCCATGGCCCGATCGGGATCCCCATTCCGGACGTAAGAGAGGCCTCGTTCGACATGCGCTATGACATTGTCCGGATGAATCAGAAGGGCCTGATCATAATCGGCGATGGCACGGACGAAGTCGCGTCTCGCCGAATAGACGTGAGCACGTCCGATATAGGCGTAGGTATTCTTCGGATCGAGCTCGATCACCTTGGCATAATCAAGCAGCGCAGCCTCGGGCTCTCGCTTTTGGATCAGCGCAGAAGCCCTCGCGATGCGGGAGTTCAGATTGCCCGGATCGCGCTCAATGATCTCGTTGTAGTCCGCTATCGCAAGGTCGATCTCGCCCTTCTGGCGGTAGAACATGGCGCGGCGGAAGCGCGCCATGACCACACCTTGCTGCATGCCCGTCCCCGCCGCCTGAATGATGGCGGTGCAGCCTGCGATCCTGTCATCGAGGCTGAAATTGCCGACCGCGTTACACTTGGAAGCCAACGGCATTTCCGCGCGAGCGCCTGACATTTCGAGCAAGGCCGTCAGCGCCACAACACCGAAGCTTGCTGCCGCACGAACTCCTGCGCGGCCGATCCTTCCAAACATGCAGTCCCCACTCAATTTCCAGAGACTTCATAGCAACCAATCTTGTCTATGCACAGCCCTTGGTTGCGCACTTGCAGGCGACGGGTCCGTGCGGCCCGATGCTCAGGCCGACTTGGCCATCATCCCCTGAAGCCGCACCAGTTCCGCCTCCAGATCACCGCTCCACATCCACTGCCCTAATGTCGAGCACGCGACGCGCCTCGAGCCGTGTCCGCCTACGCCTCGGCGATCTGCAACAAGGCCTCGCGAAAAGCCAGCGCGGCTGGTCCGAGCGGCTGGTCCAGCCGGTGCGCGAGATAGGCTTCTGCGGCAACCTGGCTGCGCCGTCCGAGGGCGGTGGTGGCAAGGCGCACGAGGCGCCTTTCCCTCAGATCGCGCTCCACCAGCCAGAACGGCAGGCGGCCCCAGCCGAGACCGGCGAGAATCATCGCATGCTTGGTGTCCTGATTGGTGACCCGGCAGGTCTGGGGCGAAAGCACACCGAACATGCGCCCTTCCGTCAGCGGCGTCGGATCGGACAGAACGATCTGCAGATGATCGGCCAGATCCTGAAGGCTGATCCTGTTGCGCGATTGCCGCCTCGCCAATGGGTGCTCAACGGAAACGACGGCAACCTGCTCGACCGACGAGACCGCCTCGACTGCGATCCGCGGGTCGCGGAAATCCTCGCCGACCACGATCGCGAGCGAACTGCGCTTGTCGATCAGCGAGGCGATCGGTCCACCCAGCGGCTCGACCGCAAGCCTGATCGAAACCGAGGGATAGGCAGCGCGCATCTTCGTCAATGCCGCACCGACCATGCCGATCGGAAACAATGTGTCGATTGTCAAGGAAAGCTCGAGCTCGACTCCCTCGCCAAGGCCCCGGGCTCTCGCCCGCATCGCATCCACTCTGAGAAGAATGTCACGTGCGTTCGCGAGCAGTGACTGTCCCTCAGGCGTCAGGACGGGCCGATGACCCGTGCGATCGAACAGCGCAAGACCCAGCTCGGCCTCCAGATTGGCGATGGCATGGCTGATGGCGGACTGAACACGGGACAGCCGAGCGGCCGCCGAGCGAAAGCTCCCGCTTTCCGACACCGTCACGAATGTTCGCAACTGATCAAGCGTCAGCACATCCAGCATGATCTATCCAATCGATCGAACTCATCGATCTTATCGCGCTACCGCTGATCAAGCACAGACCTATTTTGGCTGCTAGCCCCCACCTGAGAGCGAGGAAGCAAAATGACGAAGGTCCTGGTGCTGTACTACTCGTCCTACGGTCACATCGAGACGATGGCTGAAGAGATGGCCCGGGGTGCACGGGAGGCCGAAGCCGAAGTCGCCATCAAGCGCGTGCCGGAAATTGTTCCCGACCACGTCGCGCAGAGGGCCGGATACAAGGTCGATCAACGCGCCGACACCGCCGCCGTGGCCGAATTGCCGGACTACGACGCGATCATCCTTGGCACCCCGACGCGTTTCGGGAACATGGCCGCGCAGATGAAGAACTTCCTCGACCAGTGCGGCGGCCTGTGGTTCGAGAACAAGCTCGTGGGCAAGGTCGGCAGCGTCTTCACATCGACGGGCAGCCAGCATGGCGGCCAGGAAAGCACCATTCTGTCCGTGCACAGCGTGCTGCTGCACCTCGGCATGATCGTGGTCGGGCTGCCCTACACATTCAAGGGACAGATGCGCATGGACGAGGTCACCGGATGCTCGCCCTACGGCGCATCGACCCTCGCCGACGACGGCAGCGGCGGGGATCGTCGTCCAAGCGCCAACGAACTGGCTGGGGCACGCTTTCAGGGACGCCATGTCGCCGAGATCGCTCGCGCCCTGGCCGCTGGGCGGCTCACGGAGGCGGCCTGATGGCGGCGGCAGCACCTGCCTCGTCCTTGCGAGATCGGCATTGGCATGTGGTGAGCATCGTCGTGGGCTCCGGCGCCGTCGCCGCGATCCAGGTGGGGAAGGCTGCGATCGCCACGCCCATGCTGCAAAAGGATCTGGGCCTTGACCTCGCCGCTGCCGGCTGGCTGACCGGGATCATCGCTGTTCTCGGCCTGTTGGGCGGTATCCCTGCCGGCTCCCTCGTCGCCCGCGCCGGAGATCGGCGAAGTCTCATTCTCGGCCTCGGGCTGCTCATCCTTGGCGCCATCATCGGCGCGCTCGCAACCGACTATGCGGTGCTTCTCGCATCGCGCATTTTGGAAGGGGCAGGATTTCTTCTGATCATTGTTGCGGGGCCGGCGATCCTGAACAGAGCAGTCCCGTCCGGGCAACAGGACGTTCCGCTTGCCCTGTGGAGCTGCTTCATGCCGGCCGGCATTGCGCTCGCGATGCTCGTCGGGACGTTCTTCAGCGACTGGCGCGCACTGTGGTGGGGCAGCGCCGGTCCTGCAGCGATCGCCATCGTGGCCGCGTGGATGAGTATTCCGGCCGCTCCGAAGCGCACCCCGGCATCGTGGCGACGGACGATGTCCGATGCCGTGTACGTGGCGGCAAGCAAAGGCCCGCTTCTGCTGGCCGGATGTTTTGTCCTCTACAGCCTGATGTTCTTCGCGCTGTTCAGCTTCCTCCCGGTGCTGCTGATGGAACGGATGAACATCCCCCATGGCACGGCCGGCATGCTCAGTGCCCTCGCCACCGCAAGCAACATCATCGGGAATGTCGCTGCCGGCTACCTGCTCGCGCGCGGTGCCCGGCGTTCAGTGCTGATCTTCGCGGCCTGTCTGGCCATGGGCTTTTCAGCTCCTGGCATCTTCCTGCAGATATTCGGCGATACGCCGACGCTTCTGCTGTGCATCCTGTTCGCGGCGGTTGGTGGCCTGATGCCGGCCGTCCTGATCTCATCGATCCCGTTGCTCGCGCCATCCGCCGCACTCATTCCTGTTGTCACCGGTCTGGTGATGCAGGGCAGCAATCTCGGCCAGGTGGCCGGGCCTGTCGCGGTCGGAAGTGCCGTTGAAGCCTATGGGTGGACGGCCGCACTGGCCATCATCCTGATCGCCGCGCTGCTTGCCGCCATCGTCACCGCATCCGCTCGCTTCGATGACGCCGCGGCCCGCTGAGATTCTACTGTCCCAACATCCCGGCAAGCCGCACCAGCTCCGCCTCGAGATCGCGCTCCACATCCACTGCCCGGATGTCGAGCACCCGATAGTCGCGCGCCTCGAGCCAAGTCCGCCGTCCCGCGCGATCGGCCGCAATCGCCTCCCCCTCGCCCGGGTTCACCAGCTCGATCGCGATCCGGTGCGGAAATGAGACGAAGTCGGGGATGTGGCGCCCCACGGGAGTCTGCCGCTTGAACCCACCTGCGAAGCGGCGATCACGCGTCAGCGCCTGCCAGAGCAGGCGTTCGGCGTCGGTCGGGTTGCGGCGGAGCAGGCGGGCAAGGCCGCGCACGGTCGAGCCGCTGTCCGGCACGCCGCCGCCCTGCCCGTGCTCGGCCAGCAGCGCGCGCAGGCGCGTGGCCTGCTCGCCATCGAGCACGCCGCCCTTGGCCGGACCCTTGCGCCCCTCGGCGATCGCCATGATCACGCCGTGCAGCGTGTGCATATCCTGCTTGGTCGGCTCCATCCGGGTGAAGATGTTGCGCAGGTTCACCAGCATGGTGTCGCGCTTCTCGGCCGGGCGCAGGAACTCGACCTTGTCGAGCTCGCGCACGAGATTGTCGAAGAAGGCCTGCATCTGGTGCTGCGAGGCGCGCTCGGATCTTTCAGGCATGGCGTGCGGCAGCTCGCCGGAGGTGGCGCGCTTGAACCATTCATAGCCGACCAGCAGCACGGCCTGAGCGAGGTTGAGCGAGGCGAAGCCCGGATTGACCGGAAAGGTGATGATGCGGTTGGAGAGCCCGACCTCCTCGTTGGTCAGACCCCAGCGCTCGCGGCCGAACAGGATGCCGGCCCTGCCGCCGGTCGCGACGTGACCTGCGATCTCGGCCGCTGCGGCCTCCGGCCCGACCAAGGGCTTGGCTTGGTCGTGGGGGCGTGCGGTGGTGGCGAACAGGAGGTCGAGGTCGGCAACCGCCTGCTCGACCGTGTCGAACAGCTGCGCCTTCTCCAGGATATGGTCCGCACCGGCCGCGGCGCGCTGGGCCGCGATGTTGGGCCAGCCGTCCCGGGGATTGACGATGCGCATCCGGTCGAGGGCGAAGTTGCCCATGGCGCGCGCGGCCATGCCGATATTCTCGCCGAGCTGCGGCTCGACCAGGATCACGATGGGACCGTCGAGGGAAAGGCCCGCTTTGCTCTTGTCAGTCCCCGACATCTGCTTTCGCTTCCACTCTTCGTCTCAAGGCCTTGGCAAGGCCGCCTTAGGAATTGATTCAAGCGGCCCCCACGACCGGGCCGCCTCGCGGTCTGTCGTTTGCCTGTCCTGACAAAATTCTCAAGGGAAATAACGACTTGGATTCGACTTTGAATCTCGCCCGAAACGGGCCCGAAGGCCGGGCCGAGGGCCGGCCGGCCGCTTCCCGCCTGCGCAAGCTGGATGAGCTAAAAGTGCATAATCCCTTGGCTTTCGCCCGCTGCTATCAGGTGCTAAGAGGCGGCGGATATTCCCGTGGCGCGCCGAAAGCGCCGTTCCCAAGAGGCTTCCCCGATCATGGCAAAAATCAAGGTATCCAATCCCGTCGTCGAGCTCGATGGCGACGAGATGACCCGGATCATCTGGCAGTACATCAAGGACAAGCTGATCACCCCGTTCCTCGATGTCGAGCTGCTCTATTTCGACCTGGGCATGGAATACCGCGACCACACCAACGATCAGGTGACGATCGACGCCGCCGAGGCGATCAAGAAGGTCGGCGTCGGCGTCAAATGCGCCACCATCACCCCGGATGAAGCCCGGGTGAAGGAGTTCAATCTCAAGCAGATGTGGAAGTCGCCGAACGGCACCATCCGCAACATTCTCGGCGGGGTGATCTTCCGCGAGCCGATCATCTGCAAGAACGTGCCGCGCCTGGTTCCCGGCTGGACCAAGCCGATCATCATCGGCCGCCACGCCTATGGCGACCAGTACCGCGCCACCGACATCAAGTTCCCCGGCAAGGGCACCCTCTCGCTGAAGTTCGTCGGCGAGGACGGCACCGTGATCGAGAAGGAAGTGTTCAAGGCGCCCGGCGCCGGCGTCGCCATGGAGATGTACAATCTCGACGATTCCATCATCGACTTCGCCCGCGCCTCCTTCAATTACGGCCTGCTGCGCAATTACCCGGTGTACCTGTCGACCAAGAACACGATCCTCAAGGTCTATGACGGGCGCTTCAAGGACATCTTCCAGGACATCTTCGACCGCGAGTTCAAGAAGGAGTTCGACGCCAAGGGCCTGACCTACGAGCACCGCCTGATCGATGACATGGTGGCCTCGGCGCTGAAATGGTCCGGCGGCTATGTCTGGGCCTGTAAGAACTACGACGGCGACGTGCAGTCCGACACGGTCGCGCAGGGCTACGGCTCGCTCGGCCTGATGACCTCGGTGCTGCTCACCCCCGACGGCAAGACCGTCGAGGCGGAAGCTGCCCACGGCACGGTGACCCGCCATTACCGCGAGCACCAGAAGGGCAAGGAGACCTCGACCAACTCGATCGCCTCGATCTTCGCCTGGACGAGAGGCCTGTCGCACCGCGCCAAGCTCGACAACAACCCCGAGCTCGCCAAGTTCGCGGCCACGCTGGAGAAGGTCTGCGTCGACACCGTCGAGGCCGGCTATATGACCAAGGACCTCGCGCTGCTGGTCGGCGCCGACCAGCGCTGGCTCTCGACCACCGGCTTCCTCGACAAGGTCGCCGAGAACCTCACGAAAGAGCTGGCGGCGTAAGTCGACCGCAATTTCGCCCGACGGAGCCAGACATCATCACGGGCCGCGCGACCAGCGCGGCCCGTTTTTTTGAGAGCATTCGCGGAGACCGCCATGTTCATCAAGCTTGCCACCCCCTGCCTGCTCCTGCTCGCCGCAATGGCCGGGCTCGCTGTCGCCGCCGACCCACTCCCCAACGCGATCGCCGCCCCCGGCGAGACCGTCGTGCTCAGCGTCCACGCCGAAGGTGCGCAGGTCTATGAGTGCAAGGCTGGCCTCGACGGCAAGCTCGCGTGGGCTTTTCGCGAGCCGATCGCGACGCTGCTGTCCGAAAGCAAGACCATCGGCCGCCATTATGCCGGCCCGAACTGGGAGCTTGCCGACGGCAGCGCCGTGACTGGTAAAGCCGTCGGCAATGCGCCGGGCGCGACCGCAGCCGACATCCCCTGGCTGAAGCTGGACGTCACCACTCACCGCGGCAGCGGCGTGCTTGCGCCTGTCACCACGGTCCAGCGCATCAACACCCAGGGCGGCAAGCTCGACGGCGCCTGCGACAAGGCCGGCGAATTCAGGAGCGTGCCCTACTCCGCCGACTACGTCTTCCTGAAGAAGGGCTGATCGCTTTACGGGCCGAACCGCGCGGCGCGATCAAGGTGCCACGCCGATGCCATTGAAGCCGGTGAGACGACCCTGGCGACGCGCGCCTTACGCGCCCGCCATCGCTTTTTCGATCGCGCTCAGGGCCTCGGACGCCTTGGCGCCATCGGGGCCGCCGGCCTGGGCCATGTCGGGCCGGCCGCCGCCGCCCTTGCCGCCGAGCGCCTCGGAGGCGATGCGGACCAGATTGACCGCGTTGAAGCGCGCGGTGAGGTCCTGCGTGACGCCAACCACGATTCCGGCCTTGCCGTCCCCGGTGACGCCGACGATGGCGACGACGCCCGAGCCGATCTGCTTCTTGCCGTCGTCGGCGAGACTCTTGAGATCCTTCATCTCGATGCCTTCGACCGCACGCGCCATCAGCTTGACGCCGCCGGCCTCGCGCACGCCCGACGCTGCGCCGTTGTTGCCGGCTGCGGCGCCGCCGCCCATCGCCAGCTTCTTGCGGGCATCGGAGAGTTCGCGCTCGAGCTTCTTGCGCTCCTCCATCAGCGCCGAGATGCGCGCCGGCACGTCGTCGAGCGAGGTGCGCAGCTCGTTCGCCGCGATCTTCGCCAGCGCCATGGTGTCGTTGGCATGTTTTCGCGCGTAGTTGCCCGTCAGCGCCTCGATCCGGCGCACGCCGGAGGCGACCGCGCTCTCGCTCGTGACCGTGATCAGGCCGATATCGCCGGTGCGCTTCACATGGGTGCCGCCGCAGAGCTCGACCGACCAGCCGAGCGCGTTGGCGCCGCGCTCGCGCGCGGTCCTGCCCATCGAGACGACGCGGACCTCGTCGCCATATTTCTCGCCGAACAGCGCGCGCGCGCCAGCCTCGCGGGCCTCGTCGACGCCCATGACGCGCGTGGTGACCTCGTCGTTCTCCAACACCACGTCGTTGGCGATGTCCTCGACCCGGGCGAGCTCCTCAGCCGTGATCGGCTTCGGATGCACGAAGTCGAAGCGCAGCCGATCCGGCGCGACCATCGAGCCGCGCTGGGCGATGTGATCGCCGAGCACCTGGCGCAGCGCCTCGTGGATAATGTGAGTCGCCGAGTGATGGGCGCGGATGGTCGAGCGGCGTGCGTGATCCACCTCGAGCTGCAGCGCCGTGCCGAGCTTCACTTCGCCACTCTCGACCGTGCCGATATGGACGAAGAGATCGCCGAGCTTCTTCTGCGTATCGGTGACGCGAACCTTGATGCCGCCCTCGCCCGAGAGCACACCGGTGTCGCCGACCTGGCCGCCGGACTCCGCATAGAACGGCGTCTGGTTCAGCACGATCGCGCCGGTCTCGCCGGCCTTGAGGCTCGTCACCTCGGCGCCGTCCTTGACCAGCGCCGAGACCACGCCCTCGGCGCTCTCGGTCTCGTAACCCAGGAATTCGGTGGCGCCGAGCTTCTCGCGCAGCGGGAACCAGATCGCCTCGGATGCCGCCTCACCCGAGCCCTTCCAGGACTCGCGCGCCTTGGCCTTCTGACGCTCCATCGCGTCAGTGAACGCCGCCTGGTCGACGCCGATGCCGCGCGACTTCAGCGCGTCCTGCGTCAGGTCGAGCGGGAAGCCGTAGGTGTCGTAGAGCGTGAAGGCGACGTCGCCGTCGAACATGTCGCCCTTCTTTAAGGACGCGCTCTTCTCGTCGAGGATGGCCAAGCCGCGCGAGAGAGTCTTGCGGAAGCGGGTCTCTTCCAGCCGCAGCGTTTCCTCGATCAGTTTTTCCGCGCGCATCAATTCCGGATAGGCCTGGCCCATCTCGCGCACCAGCGCCCAGACGAGGCGGTGCATCAAAGGCTCCTTGGCACCCAAGAGCTGGGCATGGCGCATCGCCCGGCGCATGATCCGGCGCAGCACATAGCCGCGGCCCTCGTTCGAGGGCAGCACGCCGTCGGAGACCAGGAAGGCGGACGAGCGCAAGTGATCGGCGATGACGCGGAACGAGCCGACGTTCTGCTCGTTCGGTCCGCTGCCGAGCGCGGACGAGGTCGCGTCGATCAGGTTCTTGAACAGGTCGGTCTCGAACACGCTCTCGACGCCCTGGAGGATGCAGGCCATGCGCTCCAGGCCCATGCCGGTGTCGATCGAGGGACGCGGCAGATTAACGCGCTCCTCCTTCGTCACCTGCTCGTATTGCATGAACACGAGATTCCAGAATTCGAGGAAGCGGTCGCCGTCCTCTTCCGGCGATCCCGGAGGACCGCCCCAGATGTGCTCGCCGCGGTCGATGAAGATCTCCGAGCACGGGCCGCACGGCCCGGTGTCGCCCATCGCCCAGAAATTGTCCGAGGTCGGGATGCGGATGATGCGGTCGTCGGAGAAGCCGGCGATCTTCTTCCACAGGCCGGCCGCCTCGTCGTCGGTGTGGTAGACGGTGACGAGCAGCTTGTCCTTCTTCAGCCCGAACTCGCTCGTGATCAGCTTCCAGGCGAGCTCGATCGCGCGCTCCTTGAAGTAATCGCCGAACGAGAAATTGCCGAGCATCTCGAAGAAGGTGAGATGGCGCGCGGTGTAGCCGACATTGTCGAGGTCGTTGTGCTTGCCGCCGGCGCGCACGCATTTCTGCGAGGTGGTGGCGCGCTGATAGGGCCGCTTCTCGACGCCGGTGAAGACGTTCTTGAACTGCACCATGCCGGCATTGGTGAACATCAACGTCGGGTCGTTGCGCGGCACGAGTGGCGAGGACGGCACGATCTCGTGGCCGTTCTCGGCAAAGAAGTTCAGAAAGGTCGACCTGATCTCGTTGACGCCGCTCATGTTCATCCAATCGGGTATGCTTGGGCCCGCTTTTCGCGGTCCAAACCGGACCGTTAAGGCTGATATCTGCGGGCCAAAGCGCTTTTAGACAAGGCCAGCTTCGCTGTCCAGAAACTGTGCAGAGAGATCAGAGGGTTGCCGCAGGCGCTCAATCCCCTTGCAATCCCGTTGGATAGGGCGCGCGGACGCGTTGACAGGCTTGGCTCCCCTGTGGTCTCTACCCATCTGTATCGTACGGCCACGTCGGGAGAGACCGGCACTTGGTAGCCGGCGCCGAAGGAGCAACCGCCCCGGAAACTCTCAGGCAAAAGGACCGCGTGGCTTTGACAGCATCTGGAAAGAGGCGCCGACGGGTCTAGGCCCGGACAGCGTCCGCCGACGGGATAATACTCTCAGGCACAGCGACAGATGGGGCTTCGACTGGTGTCCATCGGGGAATCCTCCCCGGGGGAACCGCCGAGGGCCCTCAAGATGCTAGCGCACGACCAAGACTCCCTGAAACGCACCCCCCTCTACGACCTTCATGTGTCCCTAGGGGGCAAGATGGTGCCGTTCGCGGGCTATGACATGCCCGTGCAGTACCCCGCGGGCGTCTTGAAAGAGCACCTCCATACCCGCACCAAAGCGGGCCTGTTCGACGTCTCCCACATGGGCCAGCTCGCGCTCCGGCCGAAATCCGGCAATGTGGAGGACGCCGCCCGCGCGCTGGAGCGGCTGGTGCCGCAGGACATCGTGGCGATCGCCGCAGGGCGGCAGCGCTACGCCCAGTTCACCAATGACGACGGCGGCATTCTCGACGACCTGATGGTCGCCAATTTCGGCGATCACCTGTTCCTGGTCGTCAACGCCGCCTGCAAAGCCCAGGACGAGGCGCATCTGCGCGCGAACCTGTCCGACGCCTGCGTGATCGAGCAGCTTGCCGACCGCGCGCTGATCGCGTTGCAGGGCCCGAAGGCGGAAGCGGCGCTGGCGAAATTCTGTGCAGACGCGCCGGCCATGAAATTCATGGATGCCGGCCCGCATGAGGTCGCCGGCATCAAGTGCTTCGTCTCGCGCTCCGGCTACACCGGCGAGGACGGCTTCGAGATCTCGGTTCCATCAGGCGATGCCGAACGCCTGGCAAAAATGCTGCTGGAAAATCCCGACGTGCTCCCGATTGGCCTCGGGGCCCGCGACAGTCTGCGGCTGGAAGCCGGGCTCTGCCTGTACGGCCACGACATCGACACCACGACCACGCCGGTCGAGGCCGCGCTGGAATGGTCGGTGCAGAAAAGCCGCCGCAGCGGCGGTGCGCGCACCGGCGGCTTTCCCGGCGCTGCGAAGATCCTCGCCCATTTCGATGGCGGCGCATCCCGCCGCCGCGTCGGCTTGCGCGCCGAAGGCCGCGCGCCGGTGCGCGAGGGCGCGCTGCTGTTTGCGAATGACGCGAGCGGCGAGCCGATCGGACAAGTCACCTCGGGCGGTTTCGGCCCGAGCCTGAATGCGCCGGTTGCGATGGGCTACGTGCCCACGAATCTGAGCGCGCTTGGCACAAAGCTCTTCGCCGAGGTGCGCGGCCAGCGACTGCCCTTACAGGTCGCCGCCATGCCCTTCGTGAAAAACACCTACAAACGCTGAGGATTCGAAATGACCACGACGCTGTACACCTCTGATCACGAATGGCTGGCGATCGACGGCGATGTCGCCACCGTCGGCATCACCGATTACGCGCAGCAGCAGCTCGGCGACGTCGTGTTCGTCGAGCTGCCCAAGGTCGGCCGCGCGCTGAAGAAGGCCGAAGCCGCCGCGGTCGTCGAATCCGTCAAGGCGGCCTCCGACGTCTACGCGCCGATCTCTGGCGAAGTGCTCGAGACCAACGCCGAGCTCGCATCCGAGCCGGCGCTGGTGAACTCGGACGCGCAAGGCAAGGCCTGGTTCTTCAAGATCAAGATTGCCGACAGAAGCGAGCTCGGCGGCCTCATGGATGAAGCCGCCTACAAGGCGCATACGGCGTGAGATGAAGCGAAGTCTAACCTCATGCTCAGTGTCATCACCCGCGAAGGCGGGTGATCCAGTACGCCGCGGCCCCTCGGTTCAATCCGCGCTGCTGGAGAGTACTGGATGCCCCGCCTTCGCGGGGCATGACACTGACAGCGAAATCTGAAGCGAGGACCCAATGATGACCGCGCACCGCAAGTCCAACGGCGACACCGCCACCTCCTTCGTCCGCCGCCACATCGGCCCATCGGCGCGCGATGTCACCGCCATGCTCGAGACAGTCGGCGCCAAGAGCGTCGATGCGCTGATCGCGGAGACCTTGCCGGCCTCGATCCGGCAGGCCGCCCCGCTCGATCTGGGCAAGCCCTTGAGCGAGACCGAGGCGATCGCGCACATGACCGAGCTTGCGCGTCAAAACCAGGTCTTCACCTCGCTGATCGGCCAGGGCTATTCAGGCACCATCCTGCCTGCGGTGATCCAGCGCAACATCCTGGAGAACCCGGCCTGGTACACGGCCTATACGCCCTACCAGCCGGAGATCAGCCAGGGCCGGCTGGAAGCGCTGCTCAACTTCCAGACCATGATCTGCGACCTCACCGGGCTCGACGTCGCCAACGCCTCGCTGCTCGATGAAGCCACCGCGGCGGCCGAAGCCATGGCGCTCGCCGAGCGCCACTCGCAGGTCAAGGCAAGGGCCTTCTTCGTCGACAAGGACGTGCATCCGCAGACGCTGGCCGTGATGCGCACCCGCGCCGAGCCGCTGGGGTGGACTCTGGTCGTCGGCGATCCCCTCACCGATCTCGACAAATCGGACGTGCTCGGTGCGCTGCTGCAATACCCCGGTTCTTCGGGCGCGTTGCGCGACCTCAGGCCCGCGATCGCCGCGCTGAAGGCCAAGGGCGCACTCGCGATTCTAGCCGCCGACCTCCTGGCGCTGACGCTGCTCGCCTCGCCCGGCGAGCTCGGGGCCGACATCGCCATCGGCTCGGCCCAGCGCTTCGGCGTGCCGATGGGCTATGGCGGGCCGCACGCCGCCTATATGGCGGTGCGCGATGCGCTGAAGCGTTCGCTGCCCGGCCGCATCGTCGGCCTCTCCGTCGATTCCCGCGGTGCGCCGGCCTATCGGCTCGCGCTGCAGACCCGCGAGCAGCACATCCGCCGCGAGAAGGCGACATCCAACATCTGCACCGCGCAGGTGCTGCTCGCCGTGATCGCCTCGATGTACGCGGTCTATCACGGCCCCGAGGGCCTCACGCAGATCGCGCGCAACGTCCACCGCCGCACCGCCGTGCTCGCGACCGGCCTGCGCAAGCTCGGCTTCGCGCCGCAATCGGACAGCTTCTTCGACACGCTGAGCGTCGATGCCGGCGGCAAGCGCGCCGAGATCGTCGCGCGGGCAGCAAGCGAGAAGATCAATCTCGGCGTCAGCGATACGGCTCTTCGCATCGCGCTCGACGAGACCACGACGCCTGCGACGATTGAAGCAGTCTGGCGCGCCTTCGGCGGCAAGCTTGCCTATGCCGAGATCGACGCCGAGACGCGCGAGGCGCTGCCGGACGCGTTGAAGCGCGCCACCGCATTCCTGACCCATCCGGTGTTCCATGCGCACCGCTCGGAGACCGAGATGCTGCGCTACATGCGCAAGCTCAGTGACCGCGACCTCGCGCTTGACCGCGCCATGATCCCGCTGGGATCCTGCACCATGAAGCTGAACGCGACCACCGAGATGATGCCGTTGACCTGGCCGGAATTCGGCTCGCTGCATCCGTTCGCCCCGCGCGAGCAGGCGGCCGGCTATCACGCGCTGTTCGCACGCCTGGAGAAATGGCTCTGCGACATCACCGGCTATGACGCGATCTCGCTGCAGCCGAACTCGGGCGCGCAGGGCGAATATGCCGGGCTGCTCGCGATCCGCGGCTATCATGCCGCGCGCGGACAGGGCCATCGCAAGATCTGCCTGATCCCCTCCTCCGCCCACGGCACCAATCCGGCCTCGGCCGCGATGGTCGGCATGGACGTGGTGGTGGTGTCTTGCGAGAAGAACGGCGACGTCGACGTCAATGATCTCCGCGCCAAGGCGGAGAAGCATGCAAACGATCTCGCCGCGGTCATGATCACCTATCCCTCGACGCACGGCGTGTTCGAGGAGCATATAAGCGAGATCTGCGACATCGTGCACGGCCATGGCGGCCAGGTGTATCTCGACGGAGCCAATCTCAATGCGCAGGTCGGCCTTTCCAGGCCCGGCGACTACGGCGCCGATGTCAGCCATCTCAACCTGCACAAGACCTTCTGCATCCCGCATGGCGGCGGCGGCCCCGGCATGGGCCCGATCGGCGTCAAGGCGCATCTCGCGCCGTTCCTCCCTGGCCACCCCGCGACGAAGGCAGACGCGCCGGTCGGTCCGGTCTCGGCCGCGCCGTTCGGCTCGGCCTCGATCCTCACCATCTCCTACATCTACATCCTGATGATGGGCGGCGAGGGCCTGAAGCGCGCCACCGAGATCGCGATCCTCAACGCCAATTACATCGCAGCGCGCCTCGATCCGCACTTCCCGGTGCTCTACAAGAACGCGAAGGGCCGCGTCGCGCATGAGTGCATCGTCGATCCCCGTCCGCTGAAAACGACGAGCGGCGTCACCGTCGACGACATCGCAAAGCGCCTGATCGACTACGGCTTCCACGCCCCGACCATGAGCTTCCCGGTCCCGGGCACACTGATGATCGAGCCGACCGAATCGGAATCCAAGGCCGAGCTGGATCGTTTTTGCGACGCCATGATCGCGATCCGGAAGGAGATCGCCGAGGTCGAGGCCGGCCGCTTTGAGATCGCAGCCTCGCCCTTGCGCCACGCCCCGCACACCGTGCACGACATCGCCGACGACGATTGGAAGCGCGCCTACACCCGCAGCGAGGGGTGTTTCCCCGACGGCGTCTCGCGCACCGACAAATATTGGTGCCCCGTCGGCCGCGTCGACAACGTCTATGGCGACCGCAACCTGGTGTGCTCCTGCCCGCCGGTGAGCGATTACGCAGAAGCCGCGGAGTAAGCTTTGTAGGGTGGGTTAGCCTCGCGGCTGCGCAAAGCGCAGTCCGCGACGCGTAACCCACCTAAACAGTGGTGGATTGCGCCTTCGGCTAATCCACCCTACGGCGCCGAACGCGCCGCTAAGGCGCAATCAGCAACCGGCTTTCGCGATCCCACCGCCACAGCCGTTCATTGGTGAGCAGCGTGCCGCCCCACCAACGTCGAATCGGATTGTGGCGACGGAAATCTTCGCGGCCTTCCAGAACCGCTTTGCCAAATTCGGTCAGCGACAACCGGCTCCGACGATAGGCGGCGTTGCGACCTCGCGCATCGTGCGGGGCGAGCGTCGCGAGTTTCGGATCGAGACCTGCGACCGCCGGCATCGGGCCCGACGCAAGCCCTTCGAGCAACGGACCCAGCTCCCACTGGTCGAACACGCGCGTTTCGAGCAGCCCGCCCGGCTGAAACAGTTCTTTTGTACGGTTGTGCCCCCTTGCAATCAGCTCGATAAGCCGCGCCTCCGTCGCGCCCAATCCGGTGATTGGTGACGGCAGTTCAGCTAGCAACGCTTCCAGAGCCGGCTTCAGGAAAGGTAGCCTTGGTAAATCCCTTGTCAGCAACCCGAAGCAGAGTTCAGGCGTCGGCGCCCGATACGCCTCCCAGGCCATGTTGGCTATCTCGAAGTCGCACTCTGCGATCTCCGATTCCCGCACCGTACGATCGCGAAGTTGCGGGCCGTCCGCTTCGCGCAGATCGAAATTGACCCGTCGCAGTCTAAGACAATGGGTGATCGATGGATGGGACCGCAAATAGTCCAGGATCCAGATGAGTTGCAATTGACTGTTAGGCTCAGGGTCGAACCACAGCTCGATGAACTCGACGCCATAGGTCTCGCAAAACCAAACCAGGCCAGTCTCCTTGTGCGCGAGACCGGTCTGAGGCAACCGGCCAACAAGATCGGACCACCGCACCTCCGGATCGCCCCTGTAATAGCCTCCCGTAAGATAGTCCTCGAGGTGGTGCGACGTAGGCAACGGCCCCCAAACGAACCGAAAGATCAACGGGACGACCATGTCAGCACGACCGGCATAGGTGAGACCAACGCCGGACGAACTAGTCAGAATCACACGCTTCATCGTCGACGCGCCCTTGTTCACCGGCAGCATCAGGCCGGTACAATAGTCAAGCAGTGGCCTCATCCGCGCTGCCGGACCGATAACACTTCTCGCGGCGCGGCCGAGTGACTCAGTAAGACTAGTCCATCCTACGAAGCTGACCTAGGGCGCAACCAGCAATCGGCTTTCGCGATCCCACCGCCACAGCCGTTCGTTGGTCAACTCGGTCCCACCCCACCATCGTTTAATGGCATTGTGCCGCCACATATCGTCTTCGCGGGCGAGAAGTGAACGCCCGAGTTCAGTCAGCGTGAGCCTCCACTCACTCCTGCCGAAGTAACGATCCTCATTGTCGAACGCCGGATCGCCCAATAAGAGCGACGGCGCCGAATACGCCCCCAGCTCGAGCAAAGCGTCACGCGCGTCGTTTTCGCCGAATACATCGCGAAGCCATCTCGCGTGTTGGACGAGCCTTGGGTCGGTTTGCCCGTCGTTCACAGAATCCAGCAGATCCATTTCAGTTGCACCGAGTCCCGTCACGCTGTCCGGAAGCTCTTCGAGCACCGCGATTAGCGCCGATCGAAGTCTCGGCAGGAGCATCAGATCCGTCATGAGCAGATCGAAACAGGATTCTGGCGTTTCAGCCCGATAGGCCCGCCAGGCGCGGCTTGCCGTCACCAAATGGTTCTCGGTCACCTTGAAGGCCGGCAGCTTCCATTTTGCGACAGACTCCGGGGTATTGTTGGCAATAGTATCGTCCGCATGCACCAGGCTCAGCTTGCTCGTGATCTCCCTGTGAGGACGAATCAGGTCCAGCAGCCAGACGAGCACAAGTTGATCATTGGGCCGAGCATCCACCCATATTTCAATTGAGTCGAACTTCTCGCACAGCTCGAACAAACCAATATCGCGCGTGCCGAAGCCGTCGAGTGCACCGCGACAAACGTCATCGAGCCAATGATCGCCGGGATTGCGGTGCTTTTCCGATCGGCGCTCCAGCCCCCTCAAGAGTTGCTCGTCGGAAGGCAGTTCCCCCAAGACGAACCGCGGATAGAACCCGAGCGCGACGTTCGCAACGCCGGACTGGCGAAGTGTGTCCTCCGCACGATCGTTCGTTGCCAGGATCAAATGTGACACGATTGCCTCTCGAAATGATACAATACAAGAACACTCTGAGCGAAGAGTTACGCACTAATCAGGCGCGATGAGTGAGAGGGCCTCGGGGTCCCACTGCCACAGCCGGTCGTTGGTCAGATGGATGCCGCCCCACCAGCGATCGATTCGGTTATGGCGGCAAAAGTTTTCATCGCCGCCAAGCACCGCTTTGCCGAACGCGGTGAGCGACAAGCGGGATTGCTTGTACCGCTGGAGGCGGCTCGAATCGTCGTGCATCTCCAGGGAAAACGGGCCTTCGTCCAGTCCAGCGACCGCTGCCCTCTCGCATCGTGCTAGTCCATCAAGCAGGGCGCCAACTTCCCAGTAATCGAAGACGCGACGCTCGTTGGGCTTCTGATATCCCGGGAACACATCAAAGGACTGCACCTCGCCCGGCGCGATCAATTCCAGAATCCGCGTTTCCGTGGCCCCAAGGCCGCTGGTCACGTTGGGAAGCTCTTCGAGCAGATCAACGACGCAACGCTCGAGCTGCGGAAGCAGGCGCAAATCCGTTTCGAGGAGATCGAACCAGGCCTGCGGCGTCGGCGCACGGTAAGCTCGCCAGGCGCGACCAGCCAGTTCAAGGTGATCTTTCGTGAGCTTGACAATCGGTGGGTTCAGCTTCGCCAGTTGCGTTGGCGCGACATCGCCTACGGCAAGGTCCAGGTGACGTATCGCGAGCTTGGACAATGCCGCTTCCTCGATGCCGCAATGGTCGAGTAGCCAGAGCAGAAGTAATTGTGCGTTCGGCTCTGGCCCCATCCATAGTTCGGCCGAGCCACATTCGGACAACAGATCAATCAGTCCGCGCCCCTTCACCCCAGACCTTTCCAGGCGCCAAACCGGCGTGTCGTCGAGCCAGTGCAGGCCGTTCGGCTGAGCCACGCGCGGGGAGAAGAATGCCTGGCATTCCGTTTGCGTGGGCGGCGGTCCCCAGACCAAGCGACGCTCGATCGCAAGGACGAGGTCGGCAAGGCCGGCCCGCTGTATCGCGCCGGCGGCGGACGAATCTGTTGTCACAATGAGCCGCGTCACGTCAGCCTCTCAGGGCATCGTCAGGACAGGGCCGGAGCGCCACAGCCGATCGTTGGTCAGATGCGTGCCACCCCACCAACGATCGATCGGATTGTAACGGCTGAAGTCGTCATGGCCCGCCAGGACAGCCTTCCCGAACTCGGTCAGCGAAAGGCGGCTGCGCAGATAGACTTCATGCCGAGCCCTCAAATTCTTAGGGTCGATCGTGCGCAGTTCGTCGCCCAAGCCGGCCACGGCCGGCCTCGGGCCGAGCGCTAGCCCCTCAAGCAACGAGCCCAACTCAAATTCTCCGAACACATAGGTACGCCGCTGCGAGCGCAGGTGAAACAACCCGTTCGTGTTGGCAAACCCTCTGGCAAGCATCTCAAGCAATCGCGTCTCGGTCGCACCAAGCCCGGTCCTGGGTGACGGCAGTTCCGCCAGCAGATCGAGCAAAACCGGCCGCAGCATCAGCAAGGCACTCAGATCGCGGTGAAGCAAATCCATGCAAGCCTCAGGCGTCCGCGCGCGATAGGCCGACCACGCCAACTTGGCAGTCTCGAACTCCTCCGCAGCAACGTCCATAACAGGAATATGGGGCTCGCCCTTGGCGAAATCATAATCGGGACTGAAAAACAGATCGGAGTCCAGCAATCGCAGCCCGAGCTTCTGCGCTAGCGCAGGATAGCTGCTGAGGTGATCGAGCAACCAGACCAGTTGCAATTGGTCGCGCGGAGTCGCTCCGAACCAGAGTTCGATCTCGTCATACGGCTCGCAAAATTCGGCCAGCGACAATTTGCGGCCCTTGGCGCCGCGGGACCAGCGGACCCAATCCGACCAATGTTCGGCATGGCCTAGCTCTGCGGTTTGGGCAGCCAAATAAGCTGAGAGCTTTTCCGCCGGCGGGAGCGGCCCCCACTCAAATTGAAAATGGAAAGGTATGACGATCTCGGCCAACCCCGATCGACCGAGATCACTCCCGCCGCCCCAGCCAGTCAAGATCAGCCGCTTCATCGCACCACCTGATCAACGCGACGCAAAACGAAACGGGCACCGAAGACGTCGGCAACTCAACGTCCTCAGTGCCCGCTCCTCGCGAAAAATTTTCGCGTTAGGTCTTACTCGTCCGCCGGCTCCTCGCCGTCGGCGTCGCGCTCCGGCGTGCCGGCCAGAATCTGCTCGGCGATCAAACCGGAATTCTGGCGGATCGCGGTCTCGATCTTGGCGGTGATGTCGGGGTTGCCCTTGAGGAACGCTTTGGCGTTCTCGCGGCCCTGGCCGAGGCGCTGGCTGTCATAGGAGAACCAGGCGCCGGACTTCTCGACGATACCGGCCTTGACGCCGAGATCGAGGATCTCGCCCATCTTGGAGACGCCCTCGCCGTACATGATGTCGAACTCGACCTGCTTGAAGGGCGGGGCCAGCTTGTTCTTGACCACCTTGACGCGCGTGGTGTTGCCGACCACCTCGTCGCGCTCCTTGATCGCGCCGATGCGGCGGATGTCGAGGCGGACGGAGGCGTAGAATTTCAGCGCATTGCCGCCGGTGGTGGTTTCCGGCGAGCCGTACATCACACCGATCTTCATGCGGATCTGGTTGATGAAGATCACCATGGTGTTGGACTTGTTGATGGAGGCCGTCAGCTTGCGCAGCGCCTGGCTCATCAACCGCGCTTGAAGTCCCGGCAGCGCATCGCCCATCTCGCCTTCGAGCTCGGCCTTCGGCACCAGCGCCGCCACCGAATCGACCACGAGAACGTCGACGGCGCCCGAGCGCACCAGGGTGTCGCAAATCTCCAGCGCCTGCTCGCCGGTGTCGGGCTGCGAGATCAGGAGCTCGTCGATGTTGACGCCGAGCTTGCGGGCATAGACCGGATCGAGCGCGTGCTCGGCGTCGATGAAGGCGCAGATGCCGCCCTTCTTCTGCGCTTCCGCCACCGTATGCAGCGCCAGCGTGGTCTTGCCCGAGGATTCCGGCCCGTAGATCTCGACGATGCGTCCCTTGGGCAGGCCGCCGATGCCGAGCGCGATATCGAGCCCGAGCGACCCGGAGGACACCGCCTCGATGTCCATGGAGCGGTCGTTCTTGCCGAGCTTCATCACCGAGCCCTTGCCGAACTGCCGCTCGATCTGGGAGAGCGCGGCGGCCAGAGCTTTACTCTTGTCCATGGAAGATCCTTCGACGATACGCAGGGCAGTTGCGGACATTGGGTCGTGCTCCTTATGGCGAGGATTCGCGTGAGGGACAAACGGTTGCGAGGCAGCTCGGCGATAAAAGCAATGTACCCCATTTGTTCTCAGTTCGCAATATGTTCTTTTGCGGGTTTTCCCCTTTGCCCTAATTTCCCTCAGCAGTGTCAAAGCGGCGGCCTGTCCTGAACACATTCCCAGCCGGTTAGCGTCAGGCGCTCGGTACCGCGGAAACAATTCGGCTTCGTCAACAAGACGAAAGCCAAACCCGATGCGATGGAAATCAAAATGGCCCAGCCAATCCGCTTCAAGGGGAGAATTCTCTAACTGTTCTAATCTGTCTCTGCGGGTGTCCTAATTAGGACAGCCCCAAGGGTTTTTGTCTTGCCGACTGGACCAGAAGACCACAGAGCTGTTCGAAACAGCTTCATGAACCATGGCTGCGCGTCCGCGTTGCCGCGGCATGCATCGCCTATGGTATTTCGTGGCCTTCCTCGCCGTCACCGCAACCTCATTCGGTGCCCTGGTGGCAAGTTCCTGGGATGACCGGAGGCCGCCTCGTCTGGCGGCCTCTTTCGGTTGATAAATCAACCTCTGACAAACCAGCCATGCTGGATCGTCACGCTCCCCGCTTTGCTCTGCGTGCACAACTGAACAGACGCGGATCCATTTCCGGATCCTAATGCATCATCACCGCGCGGACCCCGGCCACTATCGGTGATGAGAACGCTCACCTCGCGCTCCCGCCTCATCGCACGGAAAGAGCGCGCCATGTTCAAGCGACGACGTTTCAAGCAGCAACTGACCCTTCAGGACCGGCTGTCCGCATGGGTGAAGCAGATCCGCGAACAGGCCTCCAAGCTACCTCCCGGGCCGGAGCGAGACGCGCTGCTCAAGAAGGCCCGCCAGGCCGACGTTGCCAATCATCTCAACGATTGGGTCAAATCGCCGGGGCTGCAGCCGCCGAAATAAACCGGGCCTCCGTCGGGTTCCTGGAAGCGACCATGACCGGGATCAACGACGCGCGACTGGGGCGCCGTCATGTTTCCGTAATCCTGCGGCACCGAACCTTTTCGCGGTCTCCGGTTTTCTGTGGGGATGGGACCGCAACTTTTGGGGATCTCTAGTCATGACAAACAACGACACGCTGCACGATACGCCGAGGCGAAAGCCGATGCTGGAGGCGGCGCAGGAGGAGATGGTGAAGTTCGAGCGCAAGGAAAACGAGTTCCGCAAGAGGGACCGTGAAGAGCGCGCCGCCGAGCTCCATCTGCCGCTGAACGAGATCAAGGTTCATTAGGCACTGCCAGGACCGGCGTCCGGTGCCGGCCAGGCCGCCCGCGATGCGGCACTCCGCTCCGGTCCTTGGCCGGAACCTCCGATCGGCATCGCCGGTCGGGGCCCGCGACCGCGGATCCACCAGGTAGCTAAATACTACCCATAACCCATTGGCGAAGCGATGAAATCGCCAGGACCCCTACTGTGCATGGGGTTGTTTTGCCACTTTTGAGAGGCAAGGCGCGCCGGCGCCTTCGATAGGACGGCCCGGCACGTCAGTTCCGTCTGCAGCAGCGCCTGCTAGAGCACCGCCAGCAGAACCAGACCTATCACCAGCACGACGAAGCCAGCCGCCGTCGCGGCGGCGAATGACCGCTCTACGTTATCCATATGATGCCACCCCGTTTCCGGCGCGCCACGTTTCCCCCATGGCTGCGCCGAACGGATAAAATCTTGCCGACGGGTGTGTCCGCAGTGGTGCGGACGGATGTCGAAATTGGGACCGGTACGGGGCCAGTCTGCGGCCTCGCGCGCCTGCTTTCGTCAGCCAGCCGGCTAGCTCGCCCGGCTACCGGCCGGCGCGGGGCTCCTGCTCCTCCTGCGTCAGGCGCAGCGAGAAGGCGCGGATCGCGGGCGCCGCCAGCAGCACGACCGGCAGCATCGCGGCCCATGCGATCAGCCAGGACACCATCCAGTGCCGCACGAAGAGCATCGGGCTGCCGGCGGGAAAGCTGGCGATCCCCGCCGCGATCAGCGAGGTCAGCCCGGACTGGATGATGCCGAAGACGAAATGCGAGTAGCGGCGGGGAATGCCGAGCATGAGGCGCCCATGGTTGCTTGCCCGTGATCGGCAAGCAAGGCACATGCCGTCGAGCGGATCCGGCGCTTCGATTGGAACCGCGATGCGGGACCGCCGGATGCACCCCGGCCGGGCTCCAGGAACTTTGTTCATGGTCGGAGAACCACGGAGGCGCGGGCGACATTTTTCTTGCCTGCGGAATATTGCGACGACCAACATGTTTGCAGGCACAAGGGTGAATCGTGGGAGGTGACCATGAATCACAGGGGCGTCGAGTTCACCATCGCCAAGACGGCGATTCCCGGAGTCTGGCAGTGGCAGTTCCGCATCGGCGACCGGATCAAGACCGGCAAGACCGAGACCAGGATCGACCTGCTGGCGATCCGGCGCGTGCAGCTGCGCATCGACCGCGAGCTGAAGGCGATCGGGCGAAAGACGGCCTGAACCGTTTCGCCTTCTGCGTCATAGCGCGCGTCAGTCGGCGCTGGGCAGCCGACGCATGGTGAACTCGATATCGCCGCCGGGCAATTCGCGCCAGGTCTCGACCTCGCTCATATAGCCGGCCTTGGGGTAGCGGGCGAAGAAGGCCTGCGCCCGCTCCCGTGCCGCCGCCCGCGGCAGCGTGAAGGTCTCGCGCAGATAGCCATCGCCGGCGGACTGGCCGGGCTTGCCGGCCGCCTTGCGCCGGCGCGCCATCCGCTCGGCGAGATCCCGCGGACGATCGGCCATGTCCTGCCTTCCTCTGCGCACTACGTTACGGACAATGTAGGGCGCGGGCCGGATCAAGAGGAGTCCTTCCGAGGAGCATTGTGCCTCCCCGGAACGGGTCAGTTGGCGGCCGTCCCGCTCTTGGCCTTCTTCGGCGCACTGGTCGCGGCCGACGCCTTCGGCGCCGCCGGCTGCTTCGGCTGTTCGGCGCGCATGCCGCCCCAGGGATCGCTGGACGCCTTGGTATCCGGAATCTTCTTCAGCGTTTCCTTGTAGGCCTTCTCACGCTCGGCCTCGATGGCCTTCTCCTCCGGCGACTTGCTCGGGGCATCCTGCATCAAGTTGATGTTGGGCATTTGCGCGTAGGCAGGTCCCGCCAGCACGGCCAGCACCGCGGCCAAACGGAAAAGCTTCATCATCCACTCCTTAAGTCTTCCATGAGGCGCGGATCGCCCCGCGCCGTGTCATCCTCGTCAGCCCGGTCACGACCCGGTGGCAGCTAGTGCCGATCCGATCGGCATGATTTGGGCGCCTGCAGCCAATCGTCCCAGATCGGACCGCATTTGGTGCACCCGCTCAGCGCGAGACCGAGCAGGCCCATGCCAAAGACGAGGATACAGCGACGCAACATCATCCACCCCTACCCAAGCCAGGCATCATATCGGGCCAAGTCAGGCATTTTCAAGCCGAGGCGGCCGGCGCCAGACCGGGTGACTTTGCCTCGCGGATGCGCGCACAATGCGGTGAAACATCCGGCAACACAGGAGAGCGCGACAGCAATGCAAACGCAGCCAGAAGCCGAGTTCGGCCCCGCCGACGCCAGTCGCATCCTCGGCGAGGTCTTTGCGCCCTGGGTCCAGGATCTCAACCTCGCGGTCGAGCGCATCGAGCATGTACAGCCCGCGGACGACCCGGACTGGCAGCCCGGCGCGCTGCTGCGCATGCCGTTTTCGGAGCGGCTGTGCCGCAACGGCGGCGTGGTCTGCGGCCAGGCCCTGATGGCGCTCGCCGATACCGCGATGGTGATCGCGATCCTCGCGGCCAATCGCGGCTACCGTCCCATGACCACGGTCGATCAGACCACGCATTTCATGCGCGCGATCGCCGCGTCCGACGTGCTGGCGGATGCGCGCGTGGTGCGGCTCGGGCGCACCATGAGCTTTGGCCGCGTCACGCTGCTCTCGGCCGCCGACGGCAAGCCGGCCGCGATGGTGTCGAGCGCGTTCGCGATGCTGCCGGGGTGAACGCGCCCTGAAAACAAGAGAGCCGCGCGAAGCGCAAGGCTCGAGGCGGCTCTCGATGGAAATCGTGTCGGGACAGCAAGCGCGATCGCGCTTGCCGTCATTGCGCCGGCAATGTCACTTGCCGAGGATCTCGTCGGCCGCGGTGACGACGCTGACGGTCGGATTCTTTCCGCAATAGGCGCCGAACTTCTTGGCATTCTCGATGAAGACGTCGGTGTCGATGATCGCATTGTCCTCGTCGCCCTTGTACCAGCCGTCCATCCAGGTCAGCACGACGCCGATGTTGTCCTCGCCGCTCTCGAGGAACTGCTTGCAGGTCATGGTCGAGAGGTCCCACTTGACGGCGTGGGCGGGCATCGAGGCCAGCGAGAGCGCTGCGGCGAACAAAATCGAAAGCGAAGTCTTCATCAATATCTCCATCGGCGCGTCGCGCCATAAAGGAAAGGCACTTGGGTAGGCTCTTTGGGTAGGCTCTTTGGGCAGGTTCGTGGGAGCGGCTCGCCGCTCCAACGTCGTAAACAAAGTCTGAAACGCCGTGCAAGTAGCGCCAGTATTGAGTTTAGTTCAACGTAATTTCTATGCACTACTTCATACTCATCGGCAGGACTGATGCAGATGATTGAGAAGCGCACATCGCAACGTCACCGTGTTTTCAAGGGCGGAAAGATCACGTTCGAAAACAGCGGCATTCCTTGCACGGTGCGAAACATGTCGGCGGGCGGCGCGGCGATCGACCTCGACACTCCCGTCATGTTGCCGCAATCGGTCACGCTCTCGATCGCCTGTGACCATTTCGTACGGCATTGTCGCACAGTTTGGCGCAGCGACAAGCGCGTCGGCCTCGCTTTCGTGCAATAGCGGGCGCGATGTGAACGAAGGTTCGCATCGCGTGCACACCACCATCATGACTGGCTCGCAATCACGCGCGTAACACCCGCGAGCGATGATGAGCCCCGCAACGTCGATCGACTCGACGCGGTCATTGGGCGGGCACTGCGCCTGCGCTGAGGCGGCCCTCAGCGCCAGCACGGCGGCGTGATGACCAGAATCCGCATTACCGCAATCCCCCACCTCTGGGGTACAAGCCAGCCCCCAATCGCGGAATAGCGATGTCCGGGTTCCGGGACCTCAGCAAATCTTGATCGGCCTGGACTTCGTCCGATCGCATTCGTGCCTATCTGTCGGCCCGCAGGGGACCTTTCACGGATGTTGCGGATCATTGCTCATGCGGCGCTGCTCATTGGCGCGCTTGCGCTCGGTGCCTGCGGCTTTGCCGACAGCCGCGCACCGGTGCCGGAATTCATGCGCATGAAGGAGCCCGAGCAGCCGCCGGAAGCGCCGCCCGACGTCAAGCGCGTGGTGCGCGAGCAGATCGACGTCGTCTTTCTCGCAACGTCCTATCCGCGCGAGGTTCACGTCGCCCCGCCGCATCGTGAGCTGCGAGGACCGGGCTGGACCGCGTGCGTCCGCGCGCAGCTCACCTCGGCGACCGGTACGTCGCTCGGCGCCCAGACCTACATCGTGACGATCAACGACGGCAGGGTCGTGGACCGCCGGCGCGCCGACGCCGACGACATCTGCGGCACGGAGACTTACGAGCCGATCTAGGAACCCGCCCCTGACGACAGGTTCCGGGAAAAACCTGTAGATGACCCGGAACGATCACCGCCTCCCCTTCTTGTTACCGCCGAGGGCAGTTTCGAGGAGGACATGATGAGGACGTTGACTATTGCGCTGCTGGCAGGCGTGGGGGCCTTGGCCGCCGCCTCGGGGGCCAAGGCTTCCGATATCTATACGACCAGCGAATACACCAATCCGGATCTCGTGCAGCAGGTGCGACTCGTCTGCGACGAGGATGGTCGCTGCTATCGCACGCGCGGCGGGTCGCGCGTGATCGTGCGCGATTCCTACAATTACATGCCGCGCGACCGCTACTATGAGCGCCGGAGCTATCATCGCCACTACGATGACGGCCCGCGCGCCGGCGTCGGCATTCGCGCGCCCGGCGTCAGCGTCGGCGTCGGTAGCTGGTGAGCGATGAAGGCTTGATGGTCGGAGACCGGGCGAGACTATTCGCCCGGTCCCGTGACCTCAGGTTTCGAGTGGATCGGCCGGCGTGATGTAGCGCGTCGATGACGGCAGCTGAGCGATGAAGCGGGCGAGCACCATGCCGGCGCACATCGCCACGACAAAGATGACGGCGGAGAGCGAGCCAAATCCGAGCGCGGTCAGCGCCGGCCCCGGGCAAAAGCCTACCAGCCCCCAGCCGATGCCGAAGATCGCCGGACCTGCGACGATCCTGGGATCGATGTCTCGCCGCGTCGGCAAATAGAATCGATCAGCGAAGAATGGACGCGGAAGCTTGAGAACGCGGCTGAAGCCGACGAAGGTCACGGCCACCGCGCCCGCCATCACGAAGGCGAGGCTTGCATCCCATGTCCCTGCCTGAATGCCGGCGACGTCCAGGAAGTTCAGCACCTTTGCGGGGTTCGACATGCCGGAGACGATGAGGCCGAGGCCGAAGATCAGCCCAATCGCGAATTGAACCAGGATTGCCATCGCCGTCAGTTCCAGTGCCGCATCAAGAACACGGTCGCCATGCCGGCGGCCATGAAGGTGATGGTCGCAACCAGCGAGCGCACCGACAGCCGCGACAGGCCGCAAACGCCGTGGCCCGAGGTGCAGCCGCTGCCCCACACCGAACCGAAACCCGTGAGCAATCCGCCGATGATCAGGAGGGCCGGCCCCGCCGCGATCGTCTGCTCCGGCAGACCTCCGGTGACGAGCCGGACCAGCACGGGCGCAGCAGCAAGACCGGCGACGAAGGCAAGGCGCCCAGCGAGTTCGCTGTCCTCATAGGGCGGAAACAGCCGCGCCGCGATGCCGCTGACGCCGGCGATCCGACCCGTTGCCCACATCAGCAGAACGGCCGCGAGGCCAATCATCGCACCGCCAACGAGCGACGCGATCGGCGTAAAAGACGTCGTGACCATGACCTCTCCTGAGCGAGAGCGCCCTTGCGTAGGGCGCAAATACCATGGCCGCGCTATCCCAGCATCTCGGAAAGATGCGCGCATTGAGCTTGGTCAAACCAAAGCGGGACGGCCAAACGATATACTACAACATCGCGAGCCCGAAAGTCCGCGCAGTGCTGGAGATTCTTTGCCGGCTCTTCTGCGCCGGCAAGTCGGACTCTCGCCTTCGCAAAACGCGGGGAGCATGGGATGACCGACGACACCTTCATCGAGGGGCCTCTCTACGAGAAGCGGAAGAAGGTCTACCCGCAGTCGGTCAATGGCCCTTTCCGCCGCATCAAATGGGCGATCCTGTGCGTCACGCTCGGAACCTATTACCTGCTGCCGTTCGTGCGTTGGAATCGCGGACCCGGCCTGCCCGACCAGGCCGTGCTGATCGACTTCCCGCATCGGCGCTTCTATTTCTTCTTCATCGAGCTGTGGCCGCAGGAGGTCTATTATTTCACCGGTCTCCTCATCATCGCGGCGATGATTCTGTTCCTGATGAACGCGGTCGCGGGACGGCTGTGGTGCGGCTACATGTGCCCGCAGACGGTGTGGACCGACCTGTTCTACGCGGTCGAGCGTTGGGTCGAGGGCGACCGGCGCGAGCGCATGCAGGGCGACAAGCGCTACTGGACGTTCGACCATCTTCGCAAGGTCGCGCTCAAGCACTTCCTCTGGATCATGATCGCCTGGTGGACCGGCGGCGCCTGGGTGCTCTACTTTTCCGACGCGCCGACGCTGGTGAAGGAGCTCGCGACCTTCCAGGCCCCGTTCATCGCCTATCTCTGGATCGGCATCCTCACCGCTACGACCTATGTCTTTGCCGGTCACGCCCGCGAGCAGATGTGCATCTACATGTGCCCGTGGCCGCGGATCCAGGCAGCGCTGACCGACGAATGGGCGCTCAACGTCACCTATCGGCGTGACCGCGGCGAGCCGCGCATGTCGGTGAAGAAGGCGGATGCCGCGCGCGCCCATGGCGATCCCGCCGGCGATTGCGTCGACTGCCATCAGTGCATCAATGTCTGCCCCACCGGCATCGACATCCGCCACGGCATCCAGCTCGGCTGCATCCAGTGCGGCCTGTGCATCGACGCCTGCGACAACGTCATGCGCGACATCGGCCGGCCCCAGGGCCTGATCGGCTACGACACCGACATCAACATGCAGCGCCGACGCGAGGGCAAGCCGCCGATCTACCGCATCATCCGTCCGCGCACGCTGATCTATGCCGCGGCCATCGCCATTGTGGGCAGCATCATGCTGTACACTCTCGCCACTCGCGCGACGATGGACGTCAACGTACTGCACGAGCGCAATCCCCTCTTCGTCCAGCTTTCGGACGGCGGCGTGCGCAACGACTACACCGTGCGTATCCTCAACAAGAGTGCACAGCGCTCGTTTGCGCTCGAAGTCTCCGGTCTGCCGCGCGCGACCATTCGCGTCGCCGGCATCGAGGCGGAACCCGGCGGCAAGCCCATCATCGAGGTCGGGCAGGATCAGACCCGCGAGGTCAGGCTCTCGGTACAGGTCGGGCCCAGCGACCTGCCGAAGACCTCCCGCGACATCGAGATCACCATCACCGATACCGCCAGCGGCGGCCGCGCGAGCACCCGCGATCATTTCGTGCCGGGAGACTAGCCACGATTCCTCAGGGTCACCCCCGGCCCGATGCTGAATGGAATGTTAACACTACCGCTCGAATTGCGGCGGCGTGCCAACGGTATTTTCCAATCTTTGCGCTAAGCATGGCCGGTGGCACGGGCCCCGGCTCGTGTGAACGGGGACGACGGGACGTGGTCGACATCGCGCATCAGGCTGCGATCAATCCGGCATCGGCAAGGGATGCCGCGATGGCGCGCGCACCTGTCCCGCTTGCGGCCGTCGACACCGGCCAATGGCGCGCGCTGGCGCAGCGGGCGATCGAGCCGAACGGATATTACCTGCCCGCCTGGGAGCTCGCCGTCAGCGCAACTGCGCGCGGTCGCACGGATGCCTCGGCACTGTCCGCATTTGACGGCACTTCGGCCCGGCTGATCGGCCTGATGCCGGTGGTCTCACTCTGGCACGCCCTGAAGATCCCCCTGCCCGCCCTGGTGAGCGCGCATCCCTATGGCACGCTGTGCAGCCCGCTGCTCGACCGCGACGCTCCGCTCGAGGCCGCTGCGCGTCTGCTGCAGCAGGCGCGCGAGGCCGGCGCGCATGCGCTCGTGATGACCGACGTCGCGCTCGACGGCGCAGCGATGGCATCACTCAAGCAGGTGCTGAAGCGCGACCGCCTGAAGCCGAGAATCCTCAGCTCCTACATCCGCGCCAGCCTCGATGCGACGCAGGATGGAGACGCACTGTTGCGCGAGGCGCTCGGCGCCAAGAAGCTCAAGGAGCTGCGGCGCCAGCGCCACCGTCTCGAGGAGCACGGCTCCGTCGTGTTCGAGATCGCGCGCAGCTCCGACCAGATCGGACGTGCGCTCGAAACCTTCCTGCAGCTCGAAGCGAGCGGCTGGAAGGGCAAGCGGGGCACCGCGCTGGTTCAGCACGCGGGCGACGCAACCTTCATCCGCCGCGCAGTGCCCGCGCTGGCAGAGACCGCGCAGTGCGAGATCGTCACCCTTCGCGCCGGCGCGACGCCGGTCGCGGCCGGCATCGTGTTGCGCCATCAGGATCGCGCCTTCTTCTTCAAGCTTGGGATCGACGAGCGCTTTGCAAAATATTCGCCGGGCGTGCAGCTCACGCTCGACCTTACCCGCCATCTCTGCGCCGACCCCGCCGTCGCCAGCGCGGACTCGACGGCGAATGCCGATCACCCCATGATCAACCCGATCTGGCGCGGACGCCTCGCCATCGGCGATGTGCTGATCCCGCTGCGGCGGCACGACCCGGTCGTGGCGCTCATTCACGGCGCGCTGGTCGGCCTCAACGCCGCGCACGAGGCCGCGCGCGGCGTGGTTCGCCGGCTCCGAAAATAAAAAGCTACTCCGCCGCCTGCGCATTGATCTCCTCGGAGACCTGTCGGATGGCGCGGGCAAGCAGGTTCGGATCCTGCGCGCCGGAGACGGCGTACTTCTGCGCAAAGACGTAGGTCGGCACGCCGGAGATGCCCTTGTCGGCGGCTTCCTGCGCATCTGCCGAGACGCGCGCGACGTCCTCGTCGGTGGCGAGGCGCTTGCGCACGTCGTCGGCATCGAGGCCGATGTCGGCTGCCGCCTGCACCAGCACGTTCACATCGGTGAGATCGCCGCCGTCGCGGAAGTACAGCTCCATCAGGCGCTGCTTCATCTCAGGCGCCTTGCCGATCGCTTCCGCCCAGAGGATCAGGCGGTGGCAGTCGGTCGTGTTGGGCTGGCGCGCCACGAGCTCCGGCTTGTAGACGAGCCCCTCCTCGCTCGCGGCCGCGACGACGCGTCCCGCAATGCCCTTATAGGCTTCGACCGAGCCGAACTTCTGGGTGAGATAGGCCTCGCGGCTGATGCCCTCGCGCGGCACCCAGGGATTGAGGAAGAAGGGACGGAAATTGAGCTTGACCGGAACGTCAGGCACCAGCCCCAGCGCGCTCTCGATGCGATGCTTGCCGATATAGCACCAGGGGCAGACCACATCTGAGACGACGTCGATCTGGAGCGGTTTCAGCGTGCTCATGTCAGGCGCCTCCTTCGGGCACTTCGAGGGTCCGCCCGAACATAAGCCGAACCGGGGGCGGCGCAAGGCACCCGTCCTGCATGGCTCACGACTTCACCTCTGCGGTTATTGTTACCGGTTCTCCCCGCCCCGATACTTACGGCCACGATACTTACGGCCACAATCAAGCCCAAAGGGGAGACCGCGATGAGCGCCATTTTCAAGCCGGACGGCGAACTGTTCCGGGCCACCGAGCATGCCGGCGGGCCGTGGTCGCCGGACATGCTGCAGGGAAGCGCCACCACCGCGCTGATGACCCGTGAGGTCGAGCGCCTCGCCGCCAGATCCGGCTTTGCTGTGCGGCGCCTGACCTTCGATCTGTGGCGGCCGGCGGGCCTGCGCCTGTTCAGGGCGGTCAGCGAGCTGCTGCGCGACGGTCGCAAGGCCAAGACCCTGCAGGTGCGGCTGATGGACGGCGAGACCGAGATCGGCCGCTGCACGGCGCTGCTGACGGCGCCGAGCGGCGAGTCGCCCATCGATCCGTTCGCGAGGCCCACGCCCGTCGACAAGGGCCCCGAGGCCGGCAGCCCGCCGCCCGCCTTCGCGCAGAAATGGAGCCGTTATTTCCAGAACGTGTCGGTGCGGCTCATTGAGGGCGCGCTGGAGAAGCCGGGCCCGGCCGCGGCCTGGATGCGGCTCGATGCGCCGCTGGTCGAGGGCGAGCCGAACACGCCGCTGCTCCAGGCGGTGCAGGCGGCGGACTTCTCCAGCGGCGTCGCGCAGATCGTCGACATGCGCCAATGGACCTTCATCAACCCGGAGATCAGCCTCTATTTCTTCCGTCCGCCCGAGGGCGAATGGATCCTGATCCGCGCCGCGACGCGCGTCGGCGCCCATGGCGCGGGCCTCACCACGGCGACACTGAGTGACCGCAACGGGCCGTTCGCGGAGGTGATGCAGGCCATGAGCTTCGAGCGGCGCGAAGCCGTGCAGGCTCAAGCGTCCTGATCTGCAAGCGCGACCAAGGCGGCCTCGGAGGCGGCATCAACAGGCATGAACATCTCGACGCGAAGCTCCTGCAGCGTGACGTCCTGCGGGGTGCCGAGCGTCAGCACCGCACCGATCAAACCAACGCCGATATCGCCCTTGCGCAGGCGCACCTCGCAGAGCGGCCCCGGGGCCGCGTTGTCCTCGGTCGCCTCAGGCAGCTGCGGCAGCCGCATCAATTCGCGCCAGGTCGATTGCAGGGCCTCATCGAGCGGCGCGGCCATCGCCTCATGCCGCGCCCGTGCCAGCAGCGCGGCCGCAACAATCGGCCAGTTCTCGACGAACGGCTTGAGCTCGTCGGGAGCGAGGAACATGCGCATGTGGTTGAGCGGCCGCTGCATGCGTAGAGGGCCAAGCAGCATGGTCATCAGGCGCGAGGCGGCGCGATTGGCCTGCATCACGTTCCAGCGCCGGTCGGTGACGATTGCCGGGAACGGCTCGTGACGGAGAAGCAGAAGATCGATGGCACGCCGCGCCTCGGCAAGCTCCGGCGCCGACAGATCGCGCTCGCCATATTGCCGCGCGAAGCCGCCGGCCTCGAGCAGCGCATTGCGATCACGCAACGACAGATCGAGCGCCGACGCGAGCTGCAGCAGGATGTCCCGGCTTGCCGCCGCCTTCCCGGTCTCGACATAGCTCAGATGCTTGATCGAAATGCCGGCCTCGAACGCAAGCTCCGCCTGGCTCAACGCGCGGCGGCTGCGCCAGCCGCGCAGGAGATCACCGACGGGATTGGCCGGCCGCAATCGCCGGAACGCGCGTGTGTCCATGCGCCGATTATGCGAGTGCTGCTCCGTCCTGTAAACGGCGCTAGCGCAGCCCGGCCGCCATCTGCTTCAGCCGTTCGGCGGTGCGCTCGTCCGCCGGGAAGAACGTCTCCAGCGCCAGCTCCGACAGGGTGATGTCGACCGGCGTGCCGAACACCATGGTCGTGGAGAAGAAGCTGAGGATCTCCCCGCCATGCCGCAGCTTGAACGGGATCGCGACGTTGTCGGCTGGCAGCGGGGCCGAGCGCGCTGGAATCGGATAGCTCTTCAGATCATTGTAAAGCTTGATCAGCTCCGGATCCGCTGTCGCCTCGCACTGCCGGTGCAGCCGCTCCAGGAGATGCCCGCACCATTCCGCGAGATTGACCGTGCGCGGTGCCAGCGCCTCGGGATGGAAAGCCAGCCTCAGCACGTTGACGGGCTGGCCGAGCAGATGCTGCGGGATGCCGTCGAGCAGCGGCGCCACCATGCGGTTGGCGGAGACCAGGTTCCAGTGCCGGTCCACCGCGAGCGCCGGATTGGGCTCATGTGCTTTCAAGACGAGGTCGATCGCCGCACGGGCTGATTTCAAGGCGGGATCCTCCAGCGGGCGCTGCGGAAAGGCCGGAGCGAAACCGGCTGCGACCAGCAGCACGTTGCGTTCGCGCAAGGGCACGTCGAGCCGCTCGGCGAGCCTGAGCACCATGTCGCGCGAGGGCGCGGCGCGACCGGTCTCGACGAAGCTCAAATGCCGCGCCGAGATCTCGGCTTCGCCGGCGAGATCGAGCTGGCTCATGCGGCGGCGCTGCCGCCATTCGCGCAAATGGTCGCCGATATGGACCGGCTGGCTGCGTTCGGTACGTACGGTGGATGCATGTGCGTTCATGATCAAAAACTAGCACGCGAATTTAGGCGCTTCCATTACCACCGAGGTAATCGAAATGGGGGACGAGCCCGCGCATCTTTGGTCGCAACAGGAGATGACCATGATCGCGTTGCTGCTCTACCGGACCGTCGCAGACCACGTTTTGCCCTGGGCCATGGCGTTCGCAACGCGGATGCTGGCGCGCAGCCTCAACATGCCCGAGCCGCTGGTGCATTCGACCGGCGACTATGTCCTCGCGCAGGTCATCGCCTTCGAGCACGGCGTCGGCAGGAGCCTCTGCCCGTTCCGGCTCGCCCGTCTGCTCCGCGCCTGGTGGCGCGGTCGGCGCTAAAGTTCCACCCCAGCCCAACCAAGGAGACCCTGAGATGATCGATGCATCCACCTTCCTGCGCCGCGCCCTGTTCGCCGACGCCGTCTTCAGCGGCGTCGCCGCACTCGGCTTCACCTTCGGCGCGACCGCATTCGCAGCGCTGTTCAACCTGCCCGAAGCGCTGCTGCGCGAGACCGGTCTGTTCCTGATCGCCTACACCGCCTTGGTCGGCTGGCTCGCCTCGCGGGCCACGGTCGCGAAATCGCTGGTGCTACTGGTCGTGATCGGCAATGCCGCCTGGACCGTCGGCAGCATCGCGCTGCTGCTTTCGGGCGCGGTGTCGCCGAACCTCGCCGGTCAGCTCATGGTCGTCGCGCAAGCCATAGCCACCGGCGTGTTCGCCGAGCTGCAATATGTGGGCTTGAAGAAGAGCGGGCGCGCCGTGGCGGCGTGATCCTTGCGTGCCAGCTCCGCGGCGCAAACCGGGGAACGCGAAGGCTTCGTCATATGGGATCGTACCCGGATGCATGCATGACCTCGCGTTCTCGCGGCGGATTTCGCCCGAGCTTTGCTTCGTTGCTTGCGCCCTTCGGTTGCCGGAGGGCGCAGGGAAGGCCGGGCGCCGGCGGCACCCGAGTCCGTGTACAAGGACATGCACACGGGGTGGACCACAGGTGTTGCCGGTCGCCCGGCCTTCCCTGCGCGGATGGTTTTAACGGTGTCCTTCGTGCTCTCCTCGGGGAGCGTTGCACTATTGCCCCCGTCGCCTTGCGGCTTCTCTGATGCGCGCACCCGGTCGGGCCGCCGCATCACCGCAAGCCTTGACGCACAGACCCCGGGCGTCAGGACCACACGACTTCTCCGTCCGCGGACGATTTGGCCTCAGCGCCCGGGGCTTGGTGTGCGCACCCCAGACCATCGACCAAACCGCTGTGACCGCGCCGTGTCGTATGCGCATCGCCTGAGACTCACGGTTGCCCGCCCTGTCCTCAAGCCAATCGCGCCGGCGCTACCGCGTCCACCGCACCCCCGGCCCGCATCTCGTGACGATCGCGAAGCGCCCCTCTGGCAGGGCCGGGATAGGCAACACATGCCACAAATCCGAAATTCGGAAAAGCGATATATTTTCGCCGGACGAGATTGACAGACTTTGGGTATTTTGCCCGACGCCTCGCCGGTAGGCAGCGAGAACGGCGAGCTGCGCGGAAAAGCGATGGGTTCGCAAGACTCAACCCATCCAAAGGGCTAAATTCATTACCTAGTGGGGCTCAACTGGATCGTCAGAAAGACTAGAGGCATTCTCCCGCCGTTGGATCCACCGATCGTTCAAGCCGTTCGCGGAACGTTGCTTCTCGCTGCAAGAGTTCCTGCAACATCACCTTGAAAGCCAGGTACTCTGGCAGCTCACAAAAGCCCTTCGCGACTTCCTCTCGTGCCCACAGGCTCCGCACTCGATCATAGTCGGCGGCGATTTTGTCATTATCCAATTTTGCGTTTTCGTTGATGAACCTTTTCAAGGTCGCGCGGAATTCCTGATAAGTATGCTCACTCTTGCGATCGAGCGTGCCTTCACAAAGAACCATGGCCTCTCGGGCGGACGTCATAATCTCATAAACACACGTCAAACTCATTTCGCCGCCAATTGCCCCGGACGGCCATAGCGTGGTCATCGACAGGAACAAACATCCAACTCCTGCGCAGACATCTCGATATAGGATGCCAAAGCTTCGCATCGTCGTCTCACGGTCACGGTCGGGTACGGCAATAAATAAATCCCCGGTGCTCCAAATTCCAATCCAAAGTGGGTGGGATTATTCCGGTTGTTTCGCTTAATTGTGCCCGAAATGGTTGGTCATGCAGAGCAACGAGATGGAGGCCAGCAACGCCTGCGGTGAGCAGCGAAGAATCTTTCCGCGGCAGGATTCTGGATTGCTTCCGCCTTCGCCAGGCTTCGGCGGACAAGTCGCTTTCGCTCGCAATGACGGAGAGGAGACGAGAACGTCGTTCTCGGGCTGAGGGCGAGCCGAGAGCTTTGGCCTTGCGCGAAGCCTGTCAGCTCGCGCGGCAGAAGGCGCGCGACGACCAATCCGAGGCTACGCCTTGGCGCGGCCGACCTTGCCGGGGAAGTGCTTGCCGTTCAGCTTCTTCTTTTTCGTAGCGGTGGTTTTCGCCCCCGCCTTCTGCGCCTTGCGCTCGGCCCGCGCCTTCACCTTGGCGGATTCCGCCCGCGCCTCAGCGCGCAGCTTCTTGCGCTTCTTCTCGCATGAATCGCATTTGCAGCCGATCGGCTTCAGATAGGCTTTGAAATAGTCGGTGCCGTAATCGTAGTTGATCTCGTCGCCCGGCTCGATGTTCCTGATGGCGCGGATGAACACCTTGCGCTCGCGCGGGCGGACGTCGGACTCGGCGTTGGGCCGGCAGGAATGGTTGATGTAGCGGGCGAGGTTCTTGCGCACCGAGCCGTCGATGGTCCAGCGCCCGTTGAGCTCGAACAGATATTTGTTCTCGATCTCGTCGTGCTCGGGAATCCGCGAGTCCAGAATCGGTCCGAAATAGCGGATGATCCGGGTCCCCTTCTTGATCGGCTTGGTGGCGAAGAGGCCGAGCCCGGTCTTGGAGCGGCCGACGCGATAAGGTTTGTTCGAGGTGGCTGGCATGATCGAGAAAATGAGAACGCGAACGAGGCAGGAGGAGCCCAAGCGAAGCCGCTCTTGTAGAACGATTCCGCGCTTCTGTCAGGTATATCCCAACCCTGTTTGAACCTTGCCCACAATCAAGACGTCTGATGGAACGAAGTTCCCAGTCCATCAAAGCCTCACATGAACCGTATCACTACTATTGGCTTGGCCGTCCTGATGGCTTGCATCGGCCTGAACAGCGCCGACGCCCAATCCCTGGGCAGCAGCTACACCTCGACGGCACCAAAAGATTGCCGGCAGATCGGCAAGCCCGGCGCGCTCGACGGCAGCAGCACGCGGGTTTGTCCGGGCAAGGACGGCCTGATCGTGCTGATCGCCGAGGACGACCTTCGCGAGATCGTCGCGGTCGGACGCAACCGCAAGGCAGCAGCTGAGGAACCGGCGGCAAAAGTCTGGTTCGCCCCGTTCAATTCGTCGGAGACGACCATCGAATGGCGCGCTGACGGCGCAAGGCCGTTCGCGATCATCCAGCGCTGGCACATCGCCGACAATTCCGATCCCGACAAGCAGGGGCGGCCGAACACCAAGGCCATGCTGGTGGTGACCCGGCTGCCGCCGGGCCCGGTCTGCCACGTCGCCTATGTCGACGCGATCGCCAACCCGAACGCCAACGAGCTCGCGCGCAAGGCCGCCGACGATCTCGCCCGCGGCTTCGCTTGCGGCAAGGACGAGGTCAAGATCATCGGCACACGCGGCCGCGCCGTCGAGCTCGCCACGATGCGATAATCAGCTAGATGGGAAGCCTCGGCGTGACAGGCACCGTCAGCATCGCCTCGAGCAGCCGCTCGGCGGTCGTTCCCTCCGGCAGCCGCGCAAGGATGTCCTTCAGCCGTCCGTCGAGCAGCAGCATGGTGAAGCCGTGCACCAGCGACCAGGCCCGCGCGATTGCCGCGCCCTGGTTCAGCGTCAGCGCATCGCCGCTGATCTGCTCCTGCCGCATCATGCCGATGGCATTGGCAAGGCCGGCGAAAGATGCCTCCGCCGCCTCGTGCAGCGACGGCCTTGAATAGTCCAGCCGCTCGGTGCGGAACATGATGCCGTACATGCCGGGATGGGCCTGCGCATAGGCGATGTAGGCTTTCGGCCGCGCCAGCGCGGCTTCGAGCGGCGTGGTGGCGGCATCGCACGAAGCGGCCATGACCACGTTGAACTGGCGGAAGCCGACGGCCGCGAGCTCGCTGAGCAGGCCCGTCAGGTCGCCGAAATGATGGGTTGGGGCGGCATGCGAGACGCCGGCCTCGCGCGCCACCGCACGCAATGTCAGGCCGGCAAGCCCGTCGCGCTCCAGCACCCGTTCGGCGGCCTGGAGCAGCGCTTCACGGAGCGCGCCGTGATGATACGGCGTCTCGGTCTTGGCGCTTCTCGCGCGCCGCGAGGTGCGCGATGCCGCGGTCGAGGTGGTTTTTCTTAGGGCACGCGGGCTGCGCGCCGCGTCGCCGTTGGTGTCTGTCTTGGCCATTTGCAAGCTATATGACGCAATATTGACAGTGTAAAGATTTCGCTTGACGAAAGCTGCGATCGGGTCTATCCAATCTTTACGATGTAAAGATAGGGAGGATTCGCCGTGCAGCACGACGCCATGGCCGAGCGCAGCAACAATATCGCGCCGATCCCGTTCGAGGCCGACGCGCCCTTCCTGAGGATCGTCGGCGAATTGCCGCGCGAGCTGAACGGCACGCTCTATCGCAACGGCCCCAATCCGCAGTTCGACTCGCCCGGCGCGCACTGGTTCGTCGGCGACGGGATGCTGCACGCCTTCCATCTCGAGAACGGCCGCGCCAGCTACCGCAACCGCTGGGTCCGCACGCCGAAATGGCTCGCCGAGCACGACGCCGGCCGCGCGCTGTTCGGCGGCTTCGGCCGCAAGCTGCCGGATGCGCCGGCAAACCTGACCGATGGCGGCGTCGCCAACACCAACATCATCTTCCACGCCGGCAAGCTGCTGGCGCTGGAAGAAGCGCACCTGCCGACGGAGATCGAGCCGGGCACGCTGGCGACGCGCGGCTATCACAACTACCAGGGCCGCGTCGCCGGCAGTTTCACCGCGCATCCCAAGATCGATCCCGTCACCGGCGAGCTGGTGTTCTTCGGCTACAACGCTGCGGGCCCGCTGACGCCTGCCCTCTCCTACGGATCGATCGACGCAACAGGCAAGGCGACGCGGTTCGAGCGGTTCGAGGCGCCCTATGCCAGCATGGTGCACGACTTCATCGTCACCGCGAACCATGTGCTGTTTCCGATCCTGCCGATCACGGGCAGCATGGAGCGCGCGATGAGCGGAAAGCCGCCCTATGCCTGGGAGCCGGACAAGGGTGCCTATGTCGGCGTGATGAAGCGCAGCGGCACGGCCAAGGACATCGTCTGGTTTCGTGCCGAAGCCTGCTACGTCTTCCATGTCATGAATGCGTGGGAGGACGGGAGCCGCATCGTCGCCGACGTCATGCAGTTCGAGGAAGCGCCGCTGTTTCCGCATCCGGATGGCCGCCCCACCGATCCCGAGAAGTCGCGCGCCCGCCATTGCCGATGGACTTTCGATCTCGCAGGCAATACCGACCGCTTCCAGCAAACGTATCTCGACGATCTCACTGGGGAATTCCCGCGCATCGACGATCGCCGCGCCGGCCTGAAGAGCCGTCACGGCTGGTACGCCTGTGCCAATCCGAAATTGCCGATGTTCGGCGCGCTCGCAGGCATCGTCCATGTCGACGGCAACGGCAGGCGGCTCGGCCAATACCTGCTGCCGGCCGGCGACACCATCTCCGAGCCTGTTTTCGTCGAGCGATCCAGGGATGCTGCCGAAGGCGACGGCTGGCTGCTCGCTGTGGTCTGGCGCGCACGCGAGAACCGCAGCGACCTCGCCGTGTTCAATGCCACCGACATCGAGGCCGGCCCCGCGGCCTTGGTGCAGCTCGGCCACCGCGTCCCCGACGGCTTCCACGGCAATTGGGTCGGCGCGGCGTAGCCCCTCGCCAATCGGGACGCGAGCAGATCGCGCCCCCGGAATCCACGTAGATATTGCGTGGTCAAAGAAAGTCCGATGCACATGCTCTCGATCACCGCGTATTCCACCGCTGTCATCGCCCCGGCCGGCGCCGTACTTGCATGCTTGGCGATACGGCTGCGCCGGCGAAGCCTCACGTTCTTCGAAGGCGGCGCCCTGCTCGCTGCCGGCCTTCTACTCGCGGCCGCACTCCCGATGGTGTCGCGCCTGCCCTGGACGGGGTTGGTCGACGAGATGACCAGCCAGCTCGTTGCAGCACTTCATTTTCTGGAGCTCGTTTACGTCGTCTTGACATTGTAAGAGACGGGTGGTCCGGCGCGGCTCCCTGTCTCGCGCATCGCGCCCTGCTTGTTGCGGTTCCGAATCCCGCGCTGCTGGTCCCGGCCTGGCATTCTGGTCGGGGGCTGCCATGCGCTATCTCGTACGCGGTTGTCTTCACAAAGTGATATGCCGGGCATCGCCGGATCAAGTAGGGTGCGGCAGACTGCGCCCTGCCCACGACCGCGAAACAGGAATGACGATGAAGGACGTATTCGCCCGCCTCGCCTCCGACCTCCTCTCCGTTATCATCTTCCTGGCCATCTATCTCCTCACAGACAACGTGATCCTCGCAACGGCGGTGGCGATTGCTGGCGCGATCGTGCAAGTGGTCTATGCGCGCCTCAAGGGACAGCCGCTGCACTACATGACCTATGCGAGCCTCGCTCTGGTCATCGTGCTCGGCGGTATCACGCTGCTGACCAATGATCCGCGCTTCATGCTGGCAAAACCCTCGATCGCACATTTCGCGATCGGCGCGATCATGCTCAAGCGCGGCTGGATGCTGCGCTACATGCCGCCCGTCATCGTCGAGACCGTCCCGGAATATGTCACCATCGCGGGCTATGCCTGGGCGGCGCTGATGTTCGTGATCGGCGCCGGCATGATGGCAGTCGCCGCCACCGGCGATCTGAAGCTCTGGGCGTTCTATCTTATGGTGGTCGCAGGCGGCGCCAAGATCCTGGCTTTTGCCGTGCAGTACTTCGTTCTGCGGCTGATCGTAACCAACCGCCGACGTGCCGCTGCCCGCGCCTAAATGCCCTACCGGAGCGTTAGGCAGGAGCTGCGAGTTGGGCTATAGGCTCGGCTAGGAACGGCCGCGGATCGTCGCGGACCGCCGCAATCTGTTCGGGAGACGGGAATGGCCGTAGACGGCAACTGGAATCTGACCATGACGACGCCGATGGGCGAGCGCCAGGCGACGCTGAGCCTGAAGGCTGCGGGCGGCACGCTCACGGGCACGCAGGGCGCGGAAGGCAATACCACCGAGATCTTCGACGGCACCGTCTCCGGCGACAACGTCTCCTGGAAGGTCTCGATCGACAAGCCGATGCCGCTCACGCTCGAATTCACCGGCACGGTCTCCGGCGACAGCATCAGTGGCGAGATGGGCATCGGCCCGATGGGCAGCTTCCCGTTCACGGGCGCGCGGGCATAAAGCCACGCGCTGCACCGATGCGTGCGCTCCTCCTCATCGCGGCGGCAGTCCTGTCTGCCGTAGCACAGGCCGCGCGCGCAGGTGACAGCGAACCGGCGTGGCGCGCGAGCGCGCTCGCCTTGGTGCCGGCAGGCTATGTTGCCGGCACCGCTTACCGAACCGAGGGGTCGACCGGTTATCTCGCGGTCTATCCCGCGACATCGAACGATCCGAAGACACCGGGGAGCGTCTTTGCGGCGCGCCAGGTTCTGGTCGTCACGCTGACTGCGGACGCGACGCGGGCGACGTCAGCCGAGCTGAAGCCGCGCACCGGGCCGGCCCCTGATAACGACGACAATGATTTCGCCGGGATGCACGCCGAGCTCGCCGCCAAGCGCGCAAAGCTGCCTGCTGGCACCGAGCCCTGCGATCTCGGCGCCTGGTCCGTCGACAAGGATTCCAGCGGCCTCAACGTGCGCGCCGAGCCGTCGATCAAGGCGCGCGTGCTTGGCACATTGCCGCCGCCCTACCGGCTGAGGCTCGGCGGCGCCGAGAACACGCCCGAGGGCGGCTGGCTGACCGAATTCCGCATCATCGGCTTCAGGGACGGCTGGTTCCTGATCGAAGACGCGAGGCCGCCGGGCAAGGACTATGAGGACGAGACGCGATATCCGCGCAGCGCGCCGAGGCCCTATGCCGGGCGCGGCTGGGTCGCCTCGAACAAGGTCGGCGCGAACTATGCCAATGGCACCACGCGCATGGGCGGGCTGTTTCAGGCGCCCTTCATCGATGCCAAATGGATGCCGGCCCAGCGCGAGCTCGGCGGGCCGCTCGACACCGACGGCGGCCCGAAGCGCATCTTCGCCTGCAGTGGGCTCTGGGGTCTGGTCGAGAGCCACGACGGCGTCCGCGGCTGGTGGCGCGCGCTGTGCTCCAACCAGGTCACGAATTGCAGTTGAGGCGCTGAAGCATTGGCTTCGTCATGGCCGGGCTTGTTGTTCAGCCATCCACGGCTTCTTTGCGGCACTAAGAACGTGGATGCCCGGGCCTTCGCCTCGCCGAAGCGGCTTCGGCCGCGCAGGCGGGACAAGCCCGGGCATGACGATCATTGTTACGGCACGAGCATCTTCCCCCGCGCGCGTGCGGGTGAAGCAACTAGCCCAAATTCAACTCCTTGAAGAAGTCGTTGCCCTTGTCGTCGATGATGATGAACGCCGGAAAATCGACGACCTCGATGCGCCAGATCGCTTCCATGCCGAGCTCGGGATATTCGAGCACCTCGACCTTCTTGATGCAGTGCTCGGCGAGGTTCGCCGCGGCGCCGCCGATGGAGCCGAGATAGAAGCCGCCGTATTTCTTGCAGGCCTCCCGCACGCTAGGGGCGCGGTTGCCCTTGGCGACCATCACCATCGAGCCGCCGGCGGCCTGGAACTGGTCGACGAAGGAATCCATGCGGCCCGCGGTGGTCGGACCGAACGCGCCGGAGGCGTAGCCCTCGGGCGTCTTGGCGGGGCCGGCATAATAGACCGGATGGTTCTTGAAATAGTCCGGCAGCGGCTCGCCCTTCTCCAGCCGCTCGCGCAGCTTGGCATGCGCGCTGTCGCGCGCGACGATCATGGTGCCGGTCATCGAGACGCGAGTCTTGATCGGATATTTCGAGAAGGTCGCCAGAATGTCCTTCATCGGCTGGTTGAGGTCGATCTTGACGACCTCACCGCCGAGCGACTGCTCGACCTGCGGCAGGTATTGCGCGGGATTGTGCTCGAGCTCCTCGAGATAGACGCCGTCCCTGGTGATCTTGCCGAGCACCTGGCGGTCGGCCGAGCAGGACACGCCAAGCCCGATCGGCAGCGAGGCGCCGTGGCGCGGCATGCGGATCACCCGCACGTCGTGGCAGAAATACTTGCCGCCGAACTGCGCCCCGACGCCGAGTGACTGCGTCATCTTGTGGATTTCCTTCTCCATCTCGACGTCGCGGAAGGCGTTGCCGTCGGGCGAGCCGTGCGTCGGCAACGCATCGAGATAGCGGGCGGAGGCAAGCTTCACCGTCTTCATGCACAGCTCGGCCGAGGTACCGCCGATCACGATGGCGAGGTGATAAGGCGGGCACGCGGCGGTGCCGAGGGTGAGGATCTTTTCCTTCAGGAACGCGAGCAGCCGGTCCTTGGTCAGCACCGAGGGCGTGGCCTGGAACAGGAAGCTCTTGTTGGCGGAGCCGCCGCCCTTGGCCATGAACATGAACTTGTAGGCGTCATCGCCCTCGGCGTAGATCTCGCACTGCGCCGGCATGTTGTTGGCGGTGTTCTTCTCCTCGTACATCGAGAGCGGCGCGACCTGCGAGTAGCGCAAATTGCGGCGCAGGTAGGCGTCACGCGCGCCTTCGGACAGCGCCGCCTCGTCGTCACCGTCGGTGATGACGTTGCAGCCCTTCTTGCCCATGATGATCGCGGTGCCGGTGTCCTGACACATCGGCAGCACGCCGCCGGCCGCGATATTGGCGTTCTTCAAGAAGTCCAGCGCGACAAACTTGTCGTTCGGGCTCGCCTCGCCGTCCTCCAGGATCGCGCGGAGCTGCTTCAGATGGCCGGGGCGCAGATAATGGTTGATGTCGCCAAAGGCCGCCTCCGACAGCGCCCGCAGCGCCTCGCGCGACACCACCAGCATGTCCTTGCCGAGCACCTTCTCGACCCTGACGCCCTCGGACGAAATCTTCTTATAGGGCGTCTCGTCCTTGCCCAGCGGGAACAGCGGGGTGTGCTTGTAGGGCGGAACGGGCTTGGACTGGTCGGGGAAGGCGGTGGGAGCGTTCATGGGGCAAATCTCGGGGTTTTGGGGCCGTGGCGGGCCTCTCAGCATAGAAGCGTTCTAAGCGCATTCTAGCCAGAAAAGAAAGGGAGCGGTGCGCATGGGAGGGGTAGGTTCGGCACGGGAAGGCATTGGCACAGCTCGTGGAAATGCCTCTGCCCACCCTTGCGATTCGCGTCCGCCGACGCTTGAATGCGTGCCCTAAGGGGCTTTTCATCATGACATTGAAACTGAACGTCCGCGGCGCGATCCTGGTCGCCGCCGCCTTCACCGGCCTTGTGGCTCTCGCTTCGCCTGCCCGCGCCGATCGCTGCGACGACAGCGCCAAGGAGCTGGCGAGCCAGGTCGATCGCCTCAAGGTGAATTTTCGCGCCGCCAATGTCGTTTACCTGACGCACCCGGCGGCCAAGGAGCTGTCCGTGGGTTGCCGCGGCGACAAATATTCCATCGAGCTCTACGCCAAGGGCGATCGCAAGCCGAAGCCGGAATTCTACGCGCTGGTCGGCTCGATGGCGGCGATCGTCTTCACCGTGACCAAGGACGACACCACGACGGGCGCGACGCGCTGCCTGAAGCGGATGGGTCTACTCCGCGGCGACAAGGTCACCATGCGCTACCGCCGGCTCAACATGGAATGCACCCGCACCAAGACAGAGGCGTCCATCGCCATCACGCGCGGCAAGGACGAATAGGGCACGCGCCAGCTCTTTCCGCACCCTTGCGGGGTGCGTATCGCGCGATGGCGTCCGCCGCATACTCCGTCATTGCGAGCGCAGCGAAGCAATCCAGTCTGTATCCGCGGAAGCAGTCTGGATTGCTTCGTCGCAAGGGCTCCTCGCAATGACGGGGAGAGGCCTCGTCGTCTCGGTTTGCGGATGCCACGCGTGCACAGCCTTCACCGCGCCAATTCCCTCACATTTTAACGATTGGCTTGAAGGAAATTTCGCTCCTCGCAGGGCAGGCTTGATTGTTTCCATGTGTGAGGATTTGCGGATGAAGGTTTCTACCGTTGCGCCCCCGCCGATCGCGATCGTGGTTCCGAACTACGACACGACCAAGCCGCAGGACGATCAGACAAAGGTCAAGGACGAGAATCCGACCTTCAAGCCGCAGCCGCCGGCGCCGCTGCCGCCGGGTCAGGGCACGCGGATCGATCAGCTCGCCTGATCAGGCGTCCCGAGACCGAAGCGCCCGATCCGGTCGATCGGGCTTTTGGCGTGTCCGGCCGCATCTTTGCCGGATAGCTGCACGAGGATCATGCGCCGTTCACTCGGGACCTGCGCATGTTCGCACGGCTGCTATTGCGGAACACGGTGTTCGTCGTCGGCATGGGCGCGCTGCTGTTCGCGTGCGCGGGGACGCTGCATTGGCCGTCGGCCTGGGCCTTCCTCGCAACCTCCGCCCTGCTCGGCCCACTCTGCGGCTGGTGGCTCTACCGGACCGATCCGGCGCTGCTCGCCGAACGCCTGCGGCCGGTGCTGCAAAAGGATCAGCCCGCCGCCGACAAGATGTTCATGGCGCTGTTCATCGTCGCCATCCTGGCCTGGCTTGTCCTGATGGGGCTCGACCGGCGTGTTCGATCCTCTGACATGTCGACGGCGTTGCAGGTGCTCGGACTCGGGCTGTTCCTGGGCTCGACACTGTTCACCATGTGGGTGTTCCGCGAGAACTCGTTCGCCGCGCCCGTGGTGAAGCTGCAAGCCGAGCGCGCGCAGCACGTGATCTCGACCGGACCCTATGCCTATGTCCGCCATCCCATGTACAGCGGCATGATCCTGTTCTTCACCGGCGTGCCGTTGCTGCTGGGATCGTGGTGGGGACTTGCGATGATGCCGTTCCTCCTCGCCTTGCTCGCGGTCCGCATCCCGATCGAGGAGCGCACGCTGCGCGAGGGTCTGCCCGGTTACACCGATTACACGGCGCGGGTGCGCCATCGCCTCATCCCCGGCGTCTGGTGAACGCGCCAACTGCACGAAGCCGCTATCGGTCCAGCTCGCGATAGCGGCGGAAGATGCCCTGCTCGTTGAAGGGAATGCGGCGCTCGCTTGCGAGATAGGCCTGGATGTTGGGCCGTGCGGCGATGCGGTCGTGCAGGCCGACGAGGCTCGGGACATCCTTCTCGAACGCCTTCATGCGCTTGGGGAAAGCATAACGCAGCCCATCGACGAGCTGGAACAGCGAGAGGTCGACATAGGTCAGGCGCCGGCCCGTCACGTAAATGCCGCCGCTCCCGGCGAGGAGCCGCTCGAAATAGCCGAGATATTTCGGCACGCGCTCGTCCCAGAAGTCGGCCGTGCGCTTCTTCGCCGGCGCCTTCTGATCCTCATAATAGAGCGAGGGCCCGAGCGGATGATGGGTGTCGTGGATCTCGACGACGAAGTCGGTGATCGTGAGCTGAAGCTGGTGCACCCAGAGCCTGCCGGCTTCCGTCTTCGGCGCAAGCCCATGGCGGGAGCCGAGATAGAGCAGGATGTTGGCGGTCTGGCCGATGACGAGCTTGCCCGCTTTCAGGAACGGCGGCGCAAAGGGCGGCGTGCCCTTCTGCGCATCCATCATCTTCATCATCGCGGCCGATCCGCGCGGACCGCGCGCGACGTCGACGTAAGCGGCGCCCGCCTCCTCCAGCGCCAGCCGCACATATTCGCCGCGGCCCTGGATCTCGGGCCAGTAGTAGAGCTCGTATGTCATGGGGGAGGTCCGTGAGCGTGGAGGCGATCGGACCAATGTAGCACGTGGCTGAAGGTTCCGTGAGGTTGAGACGGAACGGCCGCGCGACCTGCCCGTCATTGCGAGCGCAGCGAAGCAATCCAGACTGCCTCTGCGGAAAGACTCTGGATTGCTTCGTCGCAAGAGCTCCTCGCAATGACGGCTGGAAAGAACTTAGCGCCCTAAACTCAATTCGCCGCGAAGCAGTACAGCAGCCCGTCGCCGCCGGTGGTCTTCAAATCGGCCTGCGAGCAGCCGCCGTCGGGACCGCGCGAGGGGTGAGAGCTATTCCAGGATTTCGAGGGTTCGTCGTCGCGCAGACCCCGGCGATCGAAATGGCCGACCATCGCGGCGCCTTGCGTGCTCGACGTCCAGTTCTTGCAGGTGCGATCGTCCGGCCCGGCGAACGCGGTGCCGTCCGGTTGCGATCCCGTGAGGATGTCGTGCCGGTTCGGCTGGTCGCCGGCACCATTGATGACCTCACCCTTTTCGCTGAGCGCGGTCTGCTTGGTGAGATTGTTCGTCGCGCCGTGCAGCTCGGCGACGTCCTTGGCGATCACCGTGCCCTTGGCGTTCTGCCACGGCCCCTTGCCGATGCGATCCTTGGCGTTGACGGCCGGCTTGCCGTCGGCGGCCTGCGTCGACAGATAGGCGCGCCAAGTCTTTGTGCCGGCGCCGGCCGCTTGTGCAAGCTTCTGGCATTGCGCGTCGGCTCCTTCGAGACCGCCGAGATCGGCGCCCTTGCCGGGCCCGTTCGACGTCACGAAGAAGGTCATGTCGGCCGACTGCGCTTGCGCCGATGGGGCAGCAAGCAAGACAATAGCCAGCGCAACACCGGAAATCGTCATGGATTTCTCGATACGGATCATCCTGTCCTCCCAACGTTTTTTTTGTTCGCCGCCTGACTTCAACCCGAGGCGCCCCCGCTTATTCCGATGCCGTGCTGCGAGAGGCCCAAAAGAAAAGGGCGCCGTGCCGAAGCACGACGCCCTGATTCCTCATCTCGTCCGCGATCAGTTGGTCTGCTGAATCGCTGACAATTCCCAGCCTGTGCCCGGCCGGCGGGCGAAGGTCCAGATCTCGGTCGCCTCGCCCGGCTGCTCGCTGCCGGCGACGATTGCGCCGGTGTTGCGATCCACCGTCTTGTCGGTGAGCGCGAAGCGCAGCGCCACCGTGGCATAGTCGGTCTCGCCTTCGCGCCAGGCTTCCGCGAGGTCGCCCTGCAACAGCTTCACGTCCGCGACCTTGTTGACCACGTTGCGGGCGCGGTTCTGGGCGAGGTCCTGCTCGAAATAGGAGACCATTTCCGGCGTCGCGAGCGTGTGCAGCTTGGCCACGTCCTCGTTCGACCAGGCGGCCTGGACGTCGCCGAGCAGGCGCTCGAACGCCTCATAGTCGTCCGGCTTGATCTCGAGCGGCGCGTTGTTGGCGCCGAAGCCGAAGCCGCCGAGTCCGCTACCAAGGCCGCCACCGAGGCCGCTGCGATAGTTCGTCTGCGGTCCGGGCGCTGCGCCGGCCTCAGCATTGGCGTAAGCCGCCCGCGGAGTGTGACGGCGCTGCCACCAGGACATTGCCAGCCGGACCACGAGCACCACCAGCGCGATCTGGATGATCAGGCCGATGATCGAGGACAGGCCGCCGAGGCCGCCGAACAGGCCGCCACCGAACAGCATGCCGAGCAGGCCGGCGCCGAGGAAGCCGGCCGCAAGGCCGCCCATGAAGCCGCCGGCGCGGCCAAACAGGCCGCCGCGCGCCGGCGCGGTCGCGGCCGAGTTCATGCCTGCGCCCGGCTGGGTGTAGGTGCGGTTGAACTGCGAGGCCGAGCCGGGTGCGGTCGTGGTCGACGGCGGCGCCGAATAGGAGCGCGTACCGCGCGAACCGGACGACATGCCGCCACCCGCGCGGGCGTCGGCCGACGAGATCGTCAGCGCGGTCGGCAGCGCAAGCGCCAGCACGACGGCGATCGTGTTGAAGAATTTCCGGGAGCGAAGCGAGAAAGTCATGTGCGTTTCCCAAATCCCCGGCATGGGGACGTGCCCCTAAGATGGTCAGACTTCCCGAAAAGTGAAGCCGGTTTCGGAACTTGCGGCTGCGGCCCTCAGTCGCGGGGATGTGGCAAAAGCCCATATATGACAGGGGTTTTACGGGAACCATTGGAGGATGCTTACCGCCGGGTTTACGACCCGATTTCCGCTTTTCCCCGGGTCCGCGAGCCGAGCTGGCCCACCAGCCGTCATTGCGAGGAGAGCGGCAGGTCTCACCCCTGCTTCGTCATCGTCTCCTTCACCGCCGCGACCAGCTGGCTGAGCGTGAAGGGCTTTGGCAGGAAGTCGAACTGCTGGCCTTCGGGCAGGCTCTTCTCGAAGGCATCCTCGGCATAGCCGGAGACGAAGATGAACTTGATGTCGGGGTTCTTCTCGCGCATGGCCTTCAACAGCGACGGGCCGTCCATCTCCGGCATGACGACGTCGGAGACGACGAGATCGATCGCGCCACTTTGCTCGTCCAGCACCTCCATGGCCTCGACGCCGTTCTCGGCCTCGACCACGGTGTAGCCGCGCGAGCGCAGGCCGCGGGCATTGAGCGCGCGCAGGCCCTCCTCGTCCTCGACCAGCAGGATGGTGCCCTGCCCGGTGAGGTCGGTACGCGGCTTCGCCTCTGCCGCCGCAGCGGGCGCGGCTTCCTTCGCGGCTCCGCTGGTCGCGCCGATTGCGGCTGCGGGCTGCTCGACCTGCACCTCCGGTTCGGCGATGTGGCGCGGCAGGAAGATGTGGAACGAGGTGCCCTGCCCCGGCTCGGAATCGACGTAGATGAAGCCGCCGGTCTGCTTGACGATGCCGTAGACGGTGGAGAGCCCGAGGCCCGTGCCCTTGCCGACCTCTTTCGTCGAGAAGAACGGCTCGAAGATCTTGTCGCGGATGTCGGCGGGGATGCCGGTGCCGGTGTCGGCGACCTCGATGCGGACATAATCCGCGGCGGGCATACCCTTGTAGGCGAGCTTGCCCGAATCGTCGCTGGTGACGTTGGCGGTGCGGATGATCAGCTTGCCGCCGTCAGGCATGGCGTCGCGCGCGTTCACCGCGAGGTTGACGATCACCTGCTCGAACTGGGAGACGTCGACCTTCACCGGCCAGAGGTCGCGGCCGTGGACGAGGTCGAGCTTGACCTTCTCGCCGATCAGCCGGCGCAGCAGCATGGTGAGATCGGACAGCGCGTCGCCGAGATCGAGCACCTGCGGCCGCAGCGTCTGCCGCCGCGAGAACGCCAGCAACTGCCGCACCAGGGTGGCGGCGCGCGTTGCGTTCTGCTTGATCTGCATGATGTCCTGGAACGACGGGTCGGTCGGCTTGTGCGCGTTCAGCAGGAAGTCGTTCGCCATCATGATGGCGGACAGCACGTTGTTGAAGTCGTGGGCGATGCCGCCGGCGAGCTGGCCGACCGTCTCCATCTTCTGCGACTGGTTGATCTGGTTTTCCAGCGCGCGCCGCTCGGTGGTCTCGAGCATGTGCACGATGGCGGCTTCCGCCTCGGTCTCGGCCGAATCGACCGGCGTCACGAAGAACTGGCCCCAGCGTTCCTTGGCCCCTTCCAGCGCCACCTCGACCGGCGCGATATCGGCCTTGCCTTCGGCGGCCTGGTTGATGGCCGCGATCAGGAGGTGCCGGTCGCGCGAATTGACCGCGCGGAAGATCGACTTGGAGGAGGTGTCGAGCCCCAGCGCCTGACTGAGCTTGGCGTAGCGCGCATTGGCGCGCACCACGTTGCCGGCGCGATCGACGGTCGCGATCGCCATCGGCGTGTGGTCGAAGAAGCGCATGAAGCGCACTTCGGCGGCACGATCAGGGTCGCTGCGCTCGTCGCGGGCGCGGCTGATCACGAGCGTGCGCGAGGGCCCCGGCGCGCCGTCGGCGCCGAAGGCGAGCTTGTGATAGAGCCGCACCGGCATGGTCTTGCCGGTGCGCATGCGCAGGTCGATGTCGAACACCTCGGTCTTCACCTCGCCCGGCACCGCCACGATCGAGGTCAAGAGCGAAGCGCCGTCGCCGGAGACGATATCGGTAAGCTTCAGGCCGCCGGAGCCGATCTCGGCGAGGTCGTAGTCGAGCCAGTTCGCCAATGTCGCGTTGACATAGGCGAGCTCGCCGGCCGGATTGACCGAGAAGAAGCCGCACGGGGCGTGATCGAGATATTCGATCGCGTGCTGGAGCTCCTGGAACACGTCCTCCTGGCGTTCGCGGTCGCGCGTGATGTCAGCGATCGACCACACCGCGTATTTCGCCTCGCGCTTGCCGGTGCCGAGCGGGCGCACGCGCATGCGCAGCCAGCGGCCCTGATTGCCGTCATGGCCGGAGATGCGCACCTCTTCCTGCTGCCGCTTGCCCTCGCGGGCGGCCTTGAGCAGCCGGAACACGGCTTCCGAGACGTCGGGATTGCCGATGAAGACGCGCTCGACGGGGCGCACGTCCTGCGGGCCGGTGGCGCCGGTCAGCGTCAGATAGGCAGCATTGGAGTAGACCACGTGTCCGCGCGCGTCGGTGACCGCGAGCCCGTCGAAGGCGTGATCGGAGATGCGGCCGATGACGGGATCGTCGAGATTGCGGTCGGCGAAGCGGATGATGCCGGCGGCGAAGGCGAACAGGTTGAACAGGCCGACCATCGCCAGCACGGCGAGGATACCGAGGATATAGGGCTGCGCCTGCGCGCGCCCGAGCGTCATCAGCCCGACGGCCACGGCGACGAGGCCGGCGGCCACCAGCAGCACCAGCGCAATGCTGCCCGAGCGCGGCGACGGCTCGTGCGCCGCAACGGGCTCGCGTGTGAGGTCGTGGTCGGTCTCGGCGGTCATTCTCGAGCTGGCGCAGCCTGTCGGCAGAGAATCAACGCGCCACCGGGCGCGTGGGGTCCTCCCTGCCTGAATCGGACCCTGAGGTGCAAGGGCAGCAGCGGCAAAAGGTACGCTGATTCCCAGATTACGGCCATTTCCGGTTCTTTTCGGGCATCTTATCCCCGCCCGGCGCTGAATCCGCGCTTCAGGCGCATGACGTAGCCGATGACTTCGGCGACGGCATGGTAGTGCTCGGTCGGGATCTCCTGGTCGATGTCCACTGTGGCGTAGAGCGCGCGGGCCAGCGGCACGTTCTCCACGATCGGGATGTCGTGCTCGCGCGCGATCTCCCGGATCTTGAAGGCGAGATTGTCGACGCCCTTGGCGACGCAGATCGGCGCGGTCATGCCGCGCTCGTAGGACAGCGCTACCGAATAGTGGGTTGGGTTGGTGATGATCACGGAGGCCTTGGGAACCGCCGCCATCATGCGCTTCTTGGCGCGCTGCTGCCGGAGTTGCCTGATCTTGCCTTTGATGTGGGGGTCGCCTTCGGACTGCTTGTACTCTTCCTTGATCTCCTGGAGCGACATCTTCTGCCGCTGGAACCAACTTCGGTACTGGAAGAAATAGTCGGCGATGGCGACGATCGCGAGCGCGGCGACCACCGCGCCGAGCAGTTGGATGGTCATGCTGGTGCTGGCGCCGAGCATGGCGGCCGGATCGAGCCTGACCATCGCCTCCATGCGGTGCCGCTCCGGCCACAGGATCATGGTCATGACCACGGCCAAGGCGACGAGCTTGCCGATGCCTTTGAGAAAATTGGCGGCCGCCTGCTTGCCGAAGATGCGTTTGAAGCCGGCGCCGGGCGAAATCTTGTTGAATTTGGGCTTGAGGGACTCGGCCGACCAGACCAGCCGGTGCTGCAGCATGTTGCCGGCGATGGCCGCCAGCACCAGCATCAACAGGGGCACGCCGACCGCGGCAAGCACGGCGAGCTCGATCTGCTGCATCAGCGCCAGCAGGGCCTTGCCGTCGGTCTTGATCATCCAGGAATTGGCAAGCAGGTTGCGCATCGGCGTCAGCAGCCCGCTGCCGACCGAGCCCGAGAAGGTGGAGACGACGAGCGTGCCGCCCGCCATCATGAACCAGGTGTTGATCTCCTGGCTCTTGGCGACGTCGCCGCGTTCGAGCGCATCGTCGAGGCGCTTTTGCGTCGGGTCTTCTGTTTGACTTTCGGGATCGTTGTCTTCCGCCACCGATCGATCCCCCTCACTTGAGCGGCATCATCTGGTGCATGACACCGATGAAGTAGTCGAGAAAGGTGCCCATCATCGCGGTGAGCACCACGGCAAGCACCAGGAAGCCCGCGAAGATCGACAGCGGCACGCCGACGAAATAGACCTGCATCTGCGGCATCAGCCGCGCCAGCACGCCCAGTCCGATATTGAAGACGAGGCCGAACACCAGGAACGGCCCGGAGAGCTGCAGGCCGAGACGGAACGCGGCGGCGAAGGCACGCGTCGCAAGCGAGGCGACGTCGCCGCTCGACACGGTCTCGCCCGGCGAGAAGATCGTGTAGCTGTCGTTCAGCGCCGCGATCACCAGATGATGGCTGTCGGTGGCAAACAGCAGCGTCACGCCCAGCATGGTCAGGAAGTTGCCGACCAGCACGCCCTGCTGGCCCTGCGTCGGATCGACCGAGGTGACGAAGCCGAGCCCCATCTGCTGCGCGATCACGGATCCCGCAACCTGGAGCGCCGACAACGTCACGCGCGCGGTCGCGCCGAGCACGATGCCGATCGCGATCTCATGCAGCATCAGCACCAGCAGCGGCGCCAGCGAGCCCATGTCGACCTGATAGGCGTTGCGATGCAGCGGCAGGATGATCAGCGTGAGCAACAGCGCGATCGACAGCTTGATCCGCGTCGGGATGTTGGTCTCGCCGAGGCCGGGCAGCAGCATCACCATCGCGCCGACCCGGGCGAAGGCGAGCATGAAGGAAGCGGCGAGCGCCGGCAGCAACGAGACGTCGATGCGCATAATTCACGCATAGTGCCTCAGCCGCCTATGATTCGCGACGATATCCGCAGCATGTGGGCGTGCATCGAATCGGCCATGAACGGCAGCGCCAACAGCATCGTGGCAAAGATCGCGAGGATCTTCGGCACGTAGATCAGCGTCTGCTCCTGGATCTGCGTCAGCGCCTGGAACAGCGACACGATGACGCCGACCACGAGGCCGACCACCATCAGCGGCGACGACACGATCACGATGGTCCAGATCGCATCGCGCGCGACGTCGAGGGTCTCGGGTCCGGTCATTTGGAGGTTCCGATGGGGTTAGAGGAAGGCGCGAGAAGCGAGTAGCGAATCGCGAGTAGCGTATGGTGGCCAGAGCTCGCCATTCGCCACTCGCCATTCGCTTCAAATCAGATCGGCATCTTCATGATGTCTTCATAGGCCGCGATGACGCGGTCGCGGACCGAGACCAGCGTGGACACCGCGACATCGGTGTCGGCGACCGCCGTAACCACGTCCATCACGTTGGCCTTGCCGGAGGCCATCGCCACCGTCTGCGCGTCGGACTTGCGACCGGATTCCACGACGCTGCCGACGGCGTCCTTCAGCAGCGCGGCGAAGGATTGCCCGTTCGGTTCGCTGCCCTTGCCGGCGCCGGTGCCGGTGTTCTCCAGCACGCGGGCGAGGCTGGCGTAAGCATTGGCGGCAATTGTCGGTGATGCCATGGCTCAAATGTCCTGTTCAGCTCTTGAGGATGTCGAGCGTGCGCTGGATCATCCGGCGCGTCGCACTGATGATGTTGAGGTTGGCCTCGTAGGACCGCTGCGCGTCGCGCATGTCGGTCATCTCGACCACCGAGTTCACGTTGGGATATTTGACGTTGCCGCTGGCATCCGCAGCCGGATTGTTCGGCTCGTATCGGACGCGGAAGGCGGACTGGTCGGGCTTGATCCTGCCGAGGGTGACGACCTGCGCGTCGAGCGTGCGGTCGAGCGCGGATGAGAAGGTCGGCACCTTGCGCCGGTAGGGATCGCCGCCGGCGGTCTGCGCCGTCGAGTCCGCATTCGCGATGTTCTCCGAGATCACCCGCATGCGGCCGGCCTGCGCGCGCAGGCCCGAGGTCGCGATTGCCATGGAGCGGGCGAAGTCGCTGCTGTCATTTGCCATGATCCGCCTCCTTTAGGGCCTAACCTTTGCCGATCGCGGTCTTGAGCAGGCGCAGGCTCTTCGAATAGAGCGAGGTCACCGCGGCGTAGTCCATCTGGTTGCTGGCGGCCTTCATCATCTCCTCCTCGAGATTGACGGCATTGCCGGCGGGGCGGGTCTCGAAACCCGCGTTCTTGTTCTGGTCGAAGGCGGAAGGGGCCCCCGACGGCGCCAAATGCGAGGCGCTGGTCCGGGTCAGGACCAAGGGCCCCATGGACCCGGTGACGGCGCCGGCCTTGTCGAACTTCGGCTCGACCAGGTCGCGCGGCCGGAATTTCGGCGTGTCGGAATTGGAGACGTTCTCGGACAGGACGCGCTGGCGCTCCTGATGCCACTGCATCTTGGTGCGAAGCACCGACAGTTCCGGAATATCGTTGATGGACATGGTCGCGGCTCCCTCCGCCCCGACGGCCCTAGGGACCGCCGCTAGGCAGAATTTGCCGCCTGTATGGTTAACAGCTGGTTAAGGACCGGTCGTGATGCATGTCCCCAGCCGAAACTGATTCTTGCGCCCCGCCATTCGACGCCGCGAAAAGTGGCATTAACCCAGCCGTTTGGCGAGACGTGCACAGGGCAAGAAGTCGTTTTGGATCGGGCGATTCATGGGTTATTAAGAGTTGGGGACGGCAAAACTTGCCGTGGAACGTTAAGAAATCGCAGTTTGGGGCATCGTCCGCCGGTGGTCGATTCGACTGACCATGGGCACGAAAAAAGCGCCATTTGTCGGGGACAAGTATGCAAGGCAGCCCTATCACCTTCATCGTCGCGTTCATCGTCGTTCTGGCGTTGATCGGCGTCGCTGCATGGCTGGTTCGCCGATTCGCCGGTAGCCGCATCGGCGCCAACACCCAGCGCGGCCGGATGCCCCGCCTCGCCGTGATCGACGCCGCTGCGGTCGATGGCCGGCGCCGGCTGGTCCTGGTCCGGCGCGACAATGTCGAGCATCTGCTGATGATCGGCGGCCCGACCGACATCGTCGTCGAGCCCAACATCGTTCGCGCCGCGCCCAGCCGCGACCAGATCCCGCAACGTCCGAGTGCCGCCGAACCGCCGCGCCTTGCCCCCATGCCCGATGCCGGCGGCTGGGCCGACGAAGCGCCGCGGCCCGAGCTGCTCGATCATCCCGAGCCGCAAATGCCCGAGCCGCCGCCGCGGCCCGCGCGGCCATCCTTCGCCGACGAGGTGCGCCGGCCTGCGCCTGCACTGGCCGAACGCCGCAGCGAGCCGGCTCTGGGCGGCTTTACGCCGGAGCCGATCGCGCCACGTCCCGAGCGCGAACCGCGGCCCGAGCCGCTGCCGCCGCGCATCGCCCGCGGCGAGCCGCCGCTGATGCCGCGTCCGCCGCGCGGCAGTGAGCCGATGAAGATGCCGCCGGTGCGAGCCGAGCGCGCCGCGGCACCACCGCCTCCTCCGCCCGTGCCGCAGGCTGCGCCCGTTCCGCCGCCGGCAGCGGCTGCCGCGCCCTCGAGCGCCGAGCAGAATCTCGCCGAAATGGCGCAGCGGCTCGAGGCTGCCCTGCGCCGCCCGGCCGGGGAAACGGTCGCGCCTCCGGTTGCGCCGGAGCCGCCGCCCGCTCCGGCGCGCGCCGCCCGCAGCGAGCCGCCGGCACCGCCCGCTACGCCGGCGAAGCCGGCTGCGGAAAAGACCAGCTTTGAAAATCTCGAAGACGAGATGGCCTCCCTGCTCGGCCGTCCGAAGCCGTCTTCGTGAGGTTGCCCGCCCTCCCGCGTAGAGTTCTTTTCCTTTCTGTCCTGGTCGGCGCGGCTTCGCTCGCAATGCCGTCGCATGCCCAGGACATCAGCATCAATCTCGGCGGCGGCGCCGGTGGCGGCGGCGTCACCGAGCGCGCGATCCAGCTGATCGCGCTGCTCACGGTGCTCTCGATCGCCCCGTCGATCCTGATCATGATGACGTCGTTCACCCGCATCGTGGTGGTGCTGTCGCTGCTGCGCACCGCGATGGGCACTGCGACCGCCCCGCCGAACTCGGTGATCATCGCGCTCGCGATGTTCCTCACCTTCTTCGTGATGGGCCCGGTGCTGCAGAAATCCTACGACGAGGGCATCCGCCCGCTCGTCGCCAACCAGATCGGCGTCGAGGACGCGTTCCAGCGCGCCTCCGTGCCGCTGCGCGGCTTCATGCAGAAGAACGTGCGCGAAAAGGACCTGAAGCTGTTCCTGGATCTCTCCGGCGAGGCGCCGCCGGCCACGCCCGACGATCTCGCCTTACGCATCCTCGTCCCCGCCTTCATGATCTCCGAGCTGAAGCGCGCCTTCGAGATCGGCTTCCTGTTGTTCCTGCCGTTCCTGATCATAGACCTCGTCGTCGCCTCCGTGCTGATGTCGATGGGCATGATGATGCTGCCACCGGCGACGATCTCGCTGCCGTTCAAGCTGATCTTCTTCGTGCTGGTCGACGGCTGGTCGCTGGTGGCGGGGAGCCTGGTGCAGAGTTACGGGGGGTAAGGCTTCGTTCGCTGCTGCGTCCTTGCCGCTCTCAGCGGCAGCCCCCGCTCCCTCCTCATCATTGCGAGGAGCCCTTGCGACGAAGCAATCCAGACTGCCGCCGCGGAAAGAGTCTGGATTGCTTCGCTGCGCTCGCAATGACGAGTTTGTGGCGCGGTCACGGGCCGCGCTTCGCGCGGCACCGAGCTCTACCGCGTCATCTTGATCTGCCGCACGACCGGGATCGTGGGCAGCGAGCCGGTGTGGTCGCTCGTATCTTTGGCCTGCGGCGCGCCGGGCGCGCGGGCGGTGGCGTCGGGGAAGCGCTGCCTCATCTCGCGCAGGAAGCCGTCGAGCGTGTCGACGCTGGCAGCGAGCTTGGCGATCTCGGCGAATTCGGCGCTGGAGGCTGCGGCCGGCTTGCTCGCAATGTCGAAGGCGAGACGGTCGGCGCTCTCGCTCATCAGCGGGGCGTATTTCTCGCGGAAGCGCGACAGGCCGATCGAGTCGTCGGCGAGGGCGTAGCCGACGGCGGCGCGGATGATGTCGCTCTTCTCGACCGCATTGAGCGGCTTGAAGTCGCGGAAGCGGTCTCCGTAATAGAGCTCGATCTGCTCGGCGGACTCGCGCCAGCGCCGCGCCGCCCAGAAGATGTCGGAGCGCAGGCGGAGCACTTCCCGCCCGGCGACGTTGGAGACAATGTCGAGCGCAAGATCGTGACGGCCGACGTCGCTCTGCGCACGCGCCTCCAGCAGCAGGCGCTGCTGCCGGAGCTCCCCGGAGAGATCGCTGATGCGGCTCGCGCGCAGCGCGGTGATGGCCAAGTCGGGCTTGCGGTTGGCGAGATAGATCATGGCGAGGCGCGCGGCGACCTGGGCGCGCGCGGCGCCTTCGAGGCGATGATCTATCTGGTATTGCAGGAGCTCGGCGGCCTGGTCGAGCAGATCGATCGAGGCGAGACGGTCGGCGAGACGGCGGATCAGCTCGTCGCCGCGGCGGCCGATCGGCGTCAGCTCGCGGAACTCGTAGAACATCCCGAGCGCCTCGACCGGCGGCAGCTCGTCGCCCTTCGGCCCGAGGAAGAGCTGCGTGAACAGCTCGGAGGCGAGATCCTGCGCCTGACGCGAGGCTTCGGCGTTCGGCTGCAGCCGCGTCGCGGTGCGCGCGGCGGTGAGCGCATCTCGGTAGCGCCCGTTCTCGGCATAGAGGCGCGACAGCATCTGCAGCGTCTTGACCTCGATCGCATCGCCGCGCCAGGTCATCGACAGCGTCTCGAGCTCGCGCAGCGCCTCGTCCTTGCCGATCTCGTCGCGCTTCTGACGCAGCGCGATCTCGAGCTGCTTGGCCTCGGCCGCAGCCGGACGGTCATTCGAGGCGACCGCGAGCTTGTAATCGTCGAGCGCATCCTTGTCGTGGCCGAGCGCCTCGGCGAGCCGGCCGCGCAGCACGGCGAAGCCTGGCGCGGCTTCGGGCGGGACACCGACCACCTCGAGCTCGTTGCGGCGCTTGGAGGCGCCGGCATAGTCCTTCACCTCGAGGGATGCGCGCATCGCGTCCATCGTCACGATGCGCTGGATGTCGAGCGGCAGCGAGGCGATGGCGAATTCGACGTTCTTGAACTTTTCGCGCGCATCGGCCCATTTGCCCTGGCGCGCATAGGCGAGCGCCTTCCAAAGCTGGGAATCGTGACTATTGCCGATCGCAGGATTGGCGAGATCCTTCAGGCCCTGCGCCGGCCGGCCGATCAGGATGTTGGCGATCGCATGCATGATCAGCGCGCCGCTCTCCTCCTTGTTGAGCGGATCGCTCAGCATCACGTCGGTCACGGCCTTGGCCTCGTGATACATGGCGCGCGACATGTAGAATTGCGCAAGATCGAGCCGCGGCAGCGAACGCAGCGCCGGCTCGACCGCCGAGATCGCCGTCATCAGTTCGCCCTGGCGCGCCATGAAGTTTTCCGACTGGCCCTTGCGCCAGCCTTCGGGACTGAAGATCGGGCGCACGGCGGTCGGCGCCCGCTCGGCCGAGATGTCGACCGGCGACAGGGTCAAGCCGCCCTTCTTGCCGAGAATGACCTTGTCGGAGCCGACCTCGACGCCGATCTCGTCGGAGTTCGGCCGGATCGCGATGCCGTGCGCGGATTCCAGCAGCGAGAGATCGACGAGGTCCTGCCGCTTGATGAAGCCGCGCACCGGCCGCAGCGCGGTGACGACATAGAGCGTGTCGCCGGCATCGGGATCGGTGAGCTTGTGCAGCTGGCCCGGATTGGCGAAGGGGATCGCGATATTGGCGAGCGCGGGATCGGTGATGTTGCGCGACATCATCAGCGGCAGCGGCGTCGCCTGGATCTTGTCGGCGAGCGTCAACATCCAGTTGGTCTCCTTGCCGACCTCCTCGCTCGTCAGCGAATAGACCAGCGGACGGGTGAGACGGATGCGCACCGCCTGCGCCTTGTCGAGCGGGACGCGGCCGACCTCGCCGATCATCGCGCCGCCCTTGGTGCGGATCGCCTCGACATCGACGAGCTTCGGCGTATCGAACACCAGCCACACGGTGTCGCCGCGGCGGAACGCCGCCGCCGGCGTTGCGACCTGAAACGGGAACGTCACGCGCAAGCCGTCGCTGTCGCGGCGCGCATCGACGCTGGCAATCGCGGGCGCGACCGGCACCTCCGCCGGCACAGCCTTGGCAGCATCCTTGCCAGCATCCTTGGCGGCATCCTTGACCGGTTCCTTCGCGACCTCCCTGGGCGCTTCGACGTGCGCAGGCGCAGCCGCCGGCTTCGCAGCTTCCTTGGGCGGTTGGGCCGCTTCGGCCGCGGGAGAGGCTGCCGGTTTCGGCGCTTCGGCGGGCGGCAGCGCGGCGGGCGCTTCCACCTTCACCTCGGGCTTGATGTCGATCCTGGCCTCGCGCGCGATCGTCTCGGAGGTCGGCGGTGGGATCTCGCGATGGGCGTCCTTCTTCTCGGCGGCGGGCTTTTCCGGTGCAGGTGCAGCGGCAGCGGCAGCCGCCGGCCCGCGACCGACCGGCTTCATCTGCGCGATCGTCGCCTCGGGCGTTGCCGCCAACTTCCCCTTGTCGGGCTGGAAGGAGACGTCGACGACGTAGTTCTTCTCGTCGCGGAACGAATGCACGTCGGCATCGCCGATCAGCGCGATCTCGACATTGGTCTGGTCGATATCGGACTTCTGCTTGATCGAGGCGACGTTCGGCGGCGCGGCGAGAACCGCGTCCGCCAGGTCGAAATTGAGATTGGCGTTGAAGACGAGCGTCAGCTTCTGCTCGTTGAGCACGGAGGAGACGCCGACCCCGTCGGGCATCTCGAACACGAAGCGCACGAAGGTCGGCTGCACCGAGGCGCGCACGCGGATCGGCGGACGCTTCCTGGACTCCGCGGCGGCACGCTGGGCGCGCAGCGCACGCTCGGCCGCGCGTGCCCGCTCGGCAAGCTCCTTGACCACGTCCATGGGCAGGCTCGGCGGCGGCCCCTTCCAGCCCTCGGGCAGCAGGTCGATGAAGGTGCGCTCGCCGGCGTTCATGGTGTTGACGGTGACGCGCCGCGCCAGCGACAGGCGGATGGCGCCGCCGTCAGGGTCGCGGCGGGCGGAATTGACGTAATCGGGCGCGCCTTCCGGAATGCGCTCGACGGGCACATCGACGGGCCGGTCGAAGCGGATGACGAGGATCGAGCCCGCGGTCGTCACCTCGGAGGGAACGTCCTCGCCGAGCTTGATGACCAGACGGGCAAAGCCGCCACCGGCTGAAAACGTCGCCTCGCCCCTGATCGGATCGGCCGCCCGGCCGGGCGCCGCAAGGCCAAGCAGGAGACAGGCCGCCAGCAAGGCCGCGGCGCGGGCGTGACGCGACAAGCCCCGCGCCGATGCGCGGGCTCGCGACACAAATCCAGCGGCAGCCTCTCGCGCCATTGGCGGCATTTCTTCCGGTTCGGCGGGCATGCCGGCACTGGCGCCGGCCCGTGCCGTCGACTGTAGGTCTCGCCAATTAAGGACTTGTTAATGCTATGTCTTGATTTGCGGGAACAGCATGCCGTGCCGGATGGAGCGGGGGCCGTTCCGCGAGTTTGAATTTGAGACGCAGGCGGTTAAGCAGTTGTTAACGGCTGCACGATGTCGCGGCCTGTCAGTCCCTTTGCGGCACCCCATAGCGGACAAAATCTTCGGCGATTCCGGCCTCGATCCTTCTGGCCGCCGAGATATCGCTATTGCCGCCGTCTGTGTCGCCGAGCTTGAATCTGGCGACCCCGCGACCGTACAGCGCGCTCGCCAGCTTGGGGGCGTACCGCAGCGCCGCGTTGTAGTCGTCGATAGCCGCGGAGAGTTGTCCCATTTTCAGATTTATCAGGGCTCGCGAATCGTATATCGCGGCGTTACCCGCTCCCGATCGAAGCACCATCTCGCAATCCTCCATCGCAGCCTGCAAGGCGCCGAGGATGGCCCGGGCCCAACAGCGTCCGCTCCAGGCCGCCTCCAGCTTCGGGTCAAGGCGAATTGCTTCGTCATAGTCCTGCGCTGCACGGTCGTACGCATTCCTCTTCAAGAACGCTGCCGCACGGTTGGCAAAGGCAGTGGCATAGTTGGGGTTGAGCTTCAGCGCCTCCTGAAAAGCGCCAAGGGCAAGGTCGTGCGAGCCCGTCCTCAGATAGGCCACTCCGAGGTTGTTGAAGGCCTTCGCATAATTCGGGTTATGCCGGGTCGCTGCGACGAAATCCTTGATCGCGCCTTCGTAGTCGGCTTTGGCGCTATGGGCATTGCCCCTGTTGTTGTGGGCGACGGCAAAGCCATTTGTGCTCCCCTCGCCCGCATCGATAAAGGCCGTGCAGGCCTCGATGCGAGCTTCGGGCGAGACCCGATCTGACCCGTTACATAGCTCGATATTCTTGAGTGAGCTGCTCTTCTTCGACGTCTGCGCCAAGCCTGACGAACCGGAGAGTCCAACGATCAGAATGAGCATCCCTGCCCTGATGACACTGGCCCGTGCGATTTTCACACCAAGCGCCGAACTCCGCGAGCGAAACGAAGCACTCATGTTGCGTCTCTCTGCCGGGCCGGACGCTGCGCCGGCATCACGGCGGCTTCGGCCGAGCAAACTTCTCAGCATCCCCGACAGATAATGAGCCTGCGATTGGCGCTTCGATCGGGCTCCGGCGCCGCGCCGGCCGGCGGCTTCTTCAGGACCTTGCTTTTGCCCTCTTCGATCAGCGTCGAAAATTTGGCTGACCCGTCATCAGAAATCTCGATGTGCGGCGTCGTACCTCGGATCCCCAACGTGGCAACGGGCGTATCGACCTTCATATCGCCGGTCTTCGCAACATTGCCCGCAACAAAAGTGAACGTTCCCTTGGCAAGACTGAACAGGGTCGCGTTGGACTTGCCGGCCGGCTCATACACATAGTGATCCAGCACCATACGGGCGTTGCTCGATAAATTGAACGAGCTGCCGTCGCTAAGATTTATTCCGACCCGGCCGTCGTCTCCGGTCAGCACCACGTCACCAAGATATACGGGATCACCCCTCTTGGCCAGGCCGGACTCACTTGAGACATTCGCTTGAACGATCACTGCGCCCGCATGTTCGATCGTGACGGAGCCTGTGGCCGTCGCCACCTTCCCGATCGGTTTGGAAGACGAGCTGGCGACGGCGGGCCCGGTGGAATCGACTTGCGCTTGAGCCGCACTCGGCGAGAAATTGGCTAGCGCCAAGACCAAGCCGGTCGCCAAAGCGGCTGTCGTAGGTCTGCACATGATCCGCCCTTTCCGAGAAGATCCTATCGACTAGCGGCGGCTCATTTCTTGAACCGCTCTTGAACCGCGAAGCGCGGTCGCAATAAATAAATTTCTTGTTTAATAATTTTAATCGTCCTAATTTACCGTAACGCTACGGAAGCGCCACAAATTAAATAAGCTCTCGTTTGTCAATTTAATCACTTTAGCGGGAGGGATACGCGCCGGGAATGGCATTACGCGCCGCCGTCCCCGCGCCATGCGTCTCTCTGGCCCAGACTTGATGATTTTCGGCGGCAAGCCTTCGGCTGCCAGCGCCCAGGATATTTGTCCCTTGGCGAGGGCCGCCCCGAAAGACCATGGCAGCACGCCGAGCCTGAATTAATCACCCAGGCGAGGTCGAGCCATGTTGGTTGCATCCGATGTCCAGGTTGGCAATAGGGCCGCCGCGGCCCTGCCCGTCCAAATCATTGGCCATATTCATACAGCGATCGGCTGCGGTACGCTCACGCGAGCCAGTGGCGTCGCCACACAGGCCGTAGCCGGCGCGCCTGTCTACCGGGCTGACGTGATAGAGACTGACGCCGACGGACAGATCACGATTCGCTTTATCGACGGTACTTTCTTCAACATCTCCTGCGACACTCGCCTCGCGCTGAGCGAATTCGTCTTCGACGTCGAAGGCACGCCACCTACAGCCCTGTTCGACGTGACCCGAGGCAGCTTCAGTTTCGTACCAGGTCGGCTGGCAGAAACCGGGTCTCTCCAGCTGAATACGCCAATTGCAGGCATTCGCGCCCGAAGTCACGCGGGCGGTTTCGGAATGCTGACGCTTGCAGCATTGACTTTCTCGGTTGCGGAGAATGCCGAGGCCGCGGACCCGGACGTCACATTCCTGGATGACGACTCCATCACTTACAAGGACCTTGCGCACGGCGCATTTGAGCTCGTGACCAAGGAGCCGATCCCACGGCACATCATCGTCGATGATCCCGGCGAAACGATCATCGTCAAGAAAGTGGGATCCACCATCAGTGTCAATCAGGTCGCGAACTCGGCCGCTCGCATGGACGAGTTGCGCGCCGCACAGCAGGACGTGCTCGCCAATCTGGACGGACAGGGGCCGCATGGCTCGAGCACGCCTCCCTTCGTCAAAACCCAATCGCTGCAGCCGATCAATTTCATTCAGCCCGACCCGCCCTCGCTGCAGAATTTGCTGGCGCCTGTGTCGCCATTCGCCATTCCCGTTTTCGACCCCATACCGCCGACACTCAGCACCGGAGCGGGGCCGACCGAGCTCGATACGGTGGTGTTTGATACATTCACTGCGACGAGCGGAATCTTCGCTGCCAGCAGCACCAGCGGCAGCGCCAAGCTGACCTTTGGCGTCATAGGGGCAACCGCCGGCGAGACGGTCCTCGGCGGAGTGACATACGACCTGTCAAAGCCCGGTCCGTACGGAACGCTCTACGTCAACAGTACGAGCGGCGCCTACACGTTCGTGCCTGACAGCATCGCGATCAACGCGCTGAAGGCGCCCACGACCGACAGTTTCGTCATCACGGTTTCCGACGGCCTCAGTTCTGCGAGTCAGACGTTCACAGTCACCATCAACGGTGTCGACGACGCTGCAATCATCTCCGGCACCACGACCGGCTCGATCGTCGAGGCTGGCGGCATTGCCAATGGAACGCCCGGCACGCCGATTGCGACCGGCACGCTTTCCGATACCGACGTCGACGACCCACCAAATACGTTCACGGCCGTGAGTTCGCCAACGACGAGCACCGGCGGCTATGGCACCTTCACGATGACGGCTGCCGGCGTGTGGACCTACACCGTGGACAATTCGAACCTCGCAGTGCAGAGGCTCAATGCCGGCCAAACGCTAACCGACAGCTTCACGGTGACCACGATCGGAGGCACGCCCCAGGTGGTGACGATCACCATCCAGGGAGCCAGTGATGCAGCGGTCATCTCCGGCGACACGACCGGCGCCGTCATCGAGGCTGGCGGCGTCGCCAGTGCTAACCCCGGCACGCCCATCGCGACCGGCACCCTCACCGATACCGACGTGGACACGATCGCAAATGCATTCACGGCCGTCGGCTCGCCGACGCAGAGCGCCGCCGGCTACGGCACCTTCACCATGACGGCTGCCGGCGTGTGGACCTACACGCTCGACAACGCCAACGCTGCGGTGCAGGCGCTCAATACCGGCGAAACGCTGACCGACACGTTCACGGTGACCACTCTGGATGGAACCGCCCAAGTGGTGACGGTCACCATCCATGGCACCAACGATGCCGCCATCGTTTCCGGCACCACGACCGGTGCGGTGACCGAGGCCGGCGGCGTTGCCAATGCGACACCGGGCAGCCCGAGCGCAACCGGCACGCTGTTTGCCGCCGACGTCGACAATGCGTCCAATACCTTCACTGCGGTGAGTTCGCCCAAGGCAAGCACGAATGGTTATGGCACCTTTACGCTAACCGCCGCCGGCGCGTGGACCTACATGCTCGACAATGCGAGCGGCGCGGTGCAGGCGCTGAATGTCGGGGACACACTCACCGACAGTTTTACTGTCACGACCCTCGACGGCACGCCACAGGTGGTGACGATCACCATTCACGGCAGCAACGACGCGGCCCTCATTTCCGGCACCACGACCGGCTCAGTGACCGAGGCAGGAACCTTCTCGCCCGGCGCTCCCATCGCGACTGGCACGCTGACCGGTACCGACGTCGACAACGCGCCGAATACGTTCACCGCGATCTCTTCACCGACCGCGAGCGACGACGGATACGGCACCTTCACGATGACCGCAGCCGGCGCATGGACGTACACCCTCGACAACAACAACAGCGTGGTTGAGGCTCTCGATTCCGGCGACACCCTGACCGACACATTCACGGTGACCGCGATCGACGGTACCACGCAGACGGTGACGGTCGCCATTCATGGCGCCAGTGATGCCGACCCCAACGATTTTGACAACCTGGCCACCGGATCCGTCGTGATCTCCGATCCTCCGAACGTGTACGGAACGCCGGGGAGCGAAACCATCGCCGGCGGCGGCGACACAGGTCAGGTCATCTATGCGGGAGCCGGCAGTGATACGGTCAATGGGACCGGCAAGACGGACGTTCTCTATGGCGGCTCAGGCAATGACACGATCAAGGGCAACGATGGCAATGATGCCATCTACGGCGGCTCGGGAAACGATACGGTAAACGGCAACAACGGCGCCGATACCATAACCGGCGGATTTGGTGCGGACCAACTCACCGGCAGCAATGGCAACGATCGTTTCGCATATTTGTTCGTTGCCGATTCCCGTGCCGGTCAGTTCGACACCATCACCGACTTCGCATCGGGAGCGGACAGGATCGACCTGACCGCCTTTGGCGCGCTCGGGTTTGCCATCCTGGCGTTGAGCTCAACCAACATGACGGTGCCGCCACATACGATCGCCTGGATCTATGACAGCGCGTCGAACGAAACCATCGTGTACGTCAACTCAACGGACCAGACCCTGCACATCGGCGATTCCAGTCTGCTCGAAATCCATTTGCAGGGGATTGCAACCGTCGATGCCTCGGACTTCATCCTGGCGCCAGCGGCGCCTGTAGTGGCGGTCGCCAGCGAGCTGACCGACCTCACCGCAACCCTGCAGAGTGATGCGGCCGGGCTAATGACGATCACTTCCGAAATCTCGTCCGACTCCGGAAGCGGCGACGGCACGCTCCTCGCAGAGAGTCCGGACATCCAGTCAAGCGAGCCACTCCACAACCTGGATACGCCTTCGGACCAGATCGAACAAACTGAATATTCGAGCATCTCCAGTTCGGACCCGATGCAAACGCCCTCGACCGAAACACTCGCTATTGTTGCGGTAGCTCCTTCGGGCAGCGGACCGTCTACGATGTCGCAATACGTCGCCGCACCGACGGAGGCCAGTTTTGTCTTCGACCACCTGGCCGGTCCCGACACAGCATTGCTGGCCAAAAGTGGCGCGATTGCTGGAAGCGGCCACATGCCTGACATTGCCATCGCCGCGCTGAATTTTGACCAGAATGCCGCCGAACAGCACGCCGGGCGCGGGCTTGCACCGGGGAACAATGCCGGGAATCACGGCGCCTCGCCTCAAGGAAACGCCGACGAGGCGGCGCATGCCCACGGTCGTGCCAACGATGGAATGGCAGAGGCGACGCTCAATCCGAGCCTTCTGAAGTCGTCGAGCGGAGGCGCCAACCATTCGCTTGCAAGCGAGACGCAGCAGCTCGGCGAGTCGTTCAAGTTCAAGGATAACGCTTCGCAGGGCTCACAGCACAGCGTGGTGCCGGATCATCTAGACCTCGCCGGTCATCCCGGCCACGCTGGAGGATTCCACGGGCTCGAACTGGCGTTCACGCCTGAACCATCTCCGCCCGATGTTGATCCGCCTCATGGCCCAAGTCCGGCTCACGGCCACGGCTTGCACGATCTGATCTTGTGACGCCCCGAGCCAATGGGCTCTTCAGTGTTGCGTCCCGGCGCCATCGGGCGCCGAGGAGCTCTCTTCGCCAAGAGAAGATTGATCATCGTTGCCGGCCTCGCCATCCGGCGGCGCGGCATGCTGATGGCTTAGCGCGGATGTCCATGCGGATGTCATCGCCGCTATGAGCATCCGGTTGACGGCCTCGATGACGCGTTCTGCTGCGGACGAGTAGTTCATGGCCTCCTCCTGCGCTGCCGACTGCGAATGACCGAAGCGTAGGACGGCGCCTTGAGCACCACTGTACGCCACTTCACACCTGCGCGCGTCAAGTCATCGCAGTCCCGGAGGATGCCGCCTGCCCCGGCTGCATCCGCCACGGGATTCTGATTTCCACCTTGACGGGTTGCTGAGCGCGCGCACTCACAACCTTCGGCTCGTTGCGGTTCGCGCGCGACTCTGAATCAGATGTGAATCTCGGCGATGCAAATCGCATTGGTTAGCTCTGGGGGTAATCAATGAGCGGAGAAGCCGGTTGCATTGTGTGTAGCAGAGCAAGAGCGGTCGTCGCGATCGTCCCGATTGCAAGAGGATATGCCCTGAAGACATATGAATGTGCCTGTTGCCACAGCACCCTGCAGCTCGTGACCCGCGTCTCAAAGGCGGCGCTGATCAAGCAGCAGGTCAATATCCTCGCCCAGATGGAGCAGCAGTTGCGCCCGCCTGTTCGCAGGGTGCAACAGGCCTTCGCGAATTAGGCGCACGAGGCATTTCTCTGGGCTTCAGTCGACAGCGCGCGGATTGAAAGCGCGCTTCTCCTCGAGCCCTCAATTCGGCTTTTGCGTCGGCTTGCCGTCGATCTTGGGCAATTCGCCGGCCGAGGCGGACTGATCGCCGCCGCCATTGGCGCGGCGGGCCATCTCGACGGTCAGCCGCTCGGCGGCTTCCGATGACATCAGGCCCAGGATGTCCGACATCTTGCGCGGCGCGATCGCCGAGGCGATCTCGATCAGCACGCCCATTTCGAGCCGGTCGAACACCCGCGCGGCATCCTTGGGCTTCATGCCCTCGTACATGGTCACGAGGCCCTTCATGCGCTGGGCTTCGGCGGCCTTCTGCTCGGCCTGGGTCGCGGAGATGCGGGTTTCCACCGCCTTCATCTCCTCGACCTTGTTCTCAATGCGCTTCTCGGCGGACTTGAGCAGGCTTTCGCGGATGTCGATCTCGCGCTGGCGCGCCTCGATCTCCTGCCGCCGCGCCTGCAACCGTTCCAGGATCGCGCGCTCCGCGGCCGAGACCTGCGGCTGGCCCTCGTCGATCTTGACGACGGTGCCACCCTCCATCTTGGTCTCGGGCGCTGCCGGCTTGGGTGCTTCCTTCGGCGCAGGGGTCGAGCCGGTGATGTCGGGATCCTCGCGGCCGGTCGGGAAATTCAGGTTCTCTTCCGCCCAGGATTTCTTGCCCTGGTTCGGCTTGTAGTCGAAGACATAGCCGCCGTTGATCGCAAGGCCCGCCACCTTCAGCGTGGCGAGGCCGGCAACGGCGACCAGGACGACCGGAATGACGCGGATGTTACGAAAGGACTTCATACCCAGGCTTCATGCGGCAAGGCCGTTGGATCGTCGGCGCTCGGAGAAGGCTTCGGCGGCCGCCGCCACCGCCTTCGCGGACGACGGCTTGGGCGCGGGCGCGGCGACCGTCTCCGGATTGGTGACGGGACGCGCGGCGATCGCGATCTTGGACAGGCGCCGCACCACGTTGTCGGCCTCGCCGAGCTGCTTGTAGAGCTGATCCGACATCTGCGTCGCGGCGGCGAGCTGGCTGCCGAGGTTCTCGTTGACGTCGCGCACGGCGAGCTTCAGCCCGCCGATCGCGCGCTCGGCGATCTCGGTCGCGGTGATCAGCTCGGCGATGACGGCCTTCAGCGAATGCTCGTCCGCCTTCAGCCGCCTCAAGCGCTTGTTGAGCGTGACGCAGTAGACGATCGTCAGCATCAGCAGGATAGCCACCAACGTCTCGATCGCCATTCCCAGGGAGTGGTTCATGGGGCCTCCATCATCTTGTTCTGCTCGTCCACCTTCTCGAACATCGCAAGTGTCGTACTTGGCTTGCGCAAGGGTTTCGTCACACGGATCGCGACGCGGTCGCCGACCCGGCCCATCCGCCCCTCGGTCAGCGTGACGTCGCCGCAACGCACGGTGACGTTGGCGTCGGCGCGCATGTCGAGCGGCAGCGTGTCGCCCACCTTGAGCCGCATCAGCTGCTTGAGCGGAATGTCGGCCTCGTAGAGCACGGCGTCGACGGCGATCTCGGCCTGCACGATCTCGGTGGCGAAGTGGCCCTCCCAGACCGGGTCGCGGCCGAACTTTTCGCCCATGAACATCTGGAGCAGGACGCCCCGGATCGGCTCGATGGTCGCGTAAGGCAGCAGCAGCTCGATGTTGCCGCCGCGGTCTTCCATGTCGATGCGCAGGCGCACCAGGATCGCGGCGTTGGCGGGACGGCTGATCGCGGCGAAACGCGGATTGGTCTCGAGCCGATCGATCGAGAAGGTCACCGGCGACAGCGGCCGGAACGCCTGCTCGGCGTCGGCCAGCACCACCTCGACCAGCCGCTTGACCAGCTCGGTCTCGATCGTGGTGTAGGGCCGGCCCTCGATGCGCAGCTGGCTGGTGCCGCGGCGGCCGCCGAGCAGCACGTCGATCATCGAATAGATCAGGTTGGAATCGACCGTCGCCATGCCGAAGTTCTCCCACTCCTCGGCCTTGAAGACGGTGAGGACGGCGGGCAGCGGGATCGAGTTCATGTAGTCGCCGAAGCGCACCGAGGTGATGCGGTCGAGCGAGACTTCGACGTTGTCGGAGGTGAAATTGCGCAAGGAGGTCGTCATCAACCGCACCAGGCGGTCGAAGACGATTTCGAGCATCGGCAGGCGCTCGTAGGAGACCATCGCCGAATCGATGATCGCGCGAATGCCGGAATGGTCGTCGAGCGTGACGTCACCGACGGTGAAGCCGAGGAGATTGTCGATCTCCTCCTGGGACAACACCCGCTCGCCGGAATTCTTGCCGGTGCCGAGATCGCGGCTGCCGTCCTCGACCATGGCGGCCCATTGCAGGGCCATCGTCTCCGATAGCTCGTTCTCGGCGGCAGCCTTTGCCGCCTCGGCGGGATCCTCGCTATCGAGCGAGGCCTCCCACTGGGCGGCAATTGCATCCTGGTCGACTTGGTCGTTGCCCGCCATGATCCCTAGTCCGTCATGCTCACTGGACCACGACTTCCTTGAACAGCACGGCGCTGACCTGGATCGGGGCGACCGCCGCGTTGACGCGCTTGGTCAGCTCCTCCTTGAGGCGGAAGATGCCGGCCGAACCGTTGAGGTCGGACGGGCGCAGCTCGCGCACATAGGTCTGGAAGATGTCGGTGACGCGCGGCATCGTGGGCTTGATCGCCTCGATCTGCTTCTCTTCCTTCAGCTCCAGCACGATCTTCAGCCGCAGATATTGTACGCGCTCGCCCGGCGAACCGGCGAGGTTGACCATCAGGTCGGGAACGTCGACGAAGGCAGGCGGCTTCGGCGGCGGCGCGGCCTCGGCATGATGCTCATCGCCGCCATGACGGAAGAAAAAGAACCAGGTCGCAGCACCGCCGCCGAGCACGGCAAGCACGCCGATGACCATGATGATGAGCTTGAGCTTGTTCTTCGGCGGAGCGGCTTCCGCGCCCTCGGCGGCTGTGCCGCCTTCCTCGTTCTCTGCCATGGTTGCCGCGCCCGGTTATCTCTCAAAGGGGTCGAAAGAGCGAAGCCTCCTGGCAGACAATGACGCGATACGAATGCCCCAGCGCAATGCGCTCCTCTGATGCGCAAACGCTACGGTAATAATGGTTAACGGAATCTTTCGATTGGGCCGCCGCTAGGAAAAATCTGCCGGGCAAACATGGCTAACAGAACCTTTCTGCCGCCTGCTCGCGCCCCTCGAAAGTCGCCAACACATTGAAGTTACGTGATTTTCCTGATTGGCACGGCTTTCGCTGAGACAGGCCCGAGACCTCACGGCTTGGGAGAGCCCGACGGTCTCGGCCACAGGGTCCGCCAAGGCGCTTGGGAGAGCGAAATGGCAGATCCGCTCAGGGGAGATTTCCGATGCAGAACGCGCGTCTGATCGGCTTGTCACGGCAGATGACGTTGGAACGGCAGATGGATGTCATCGCCAACAACGTCGCCAATGCCAACACCAACGGCTTCAAGTCCGACCATTCGCTGTTCGAGGAATATCTGAACTCGAACGCGCGTGAGGACAATTTCATCGGCCGCGACCGCCGGGTCTCCTATGTCCAGGACCGCGGCACCTTCCGCAACATCAGCCAGGGGCCGCTGGAGCCGACCAACAATCCGCTCGACATGGCGATCAACGGCGGCGCCTATTTCGCAGTGCAGGCCAATGGCGGCGAGTTCTATACCCGCGACGGCAAGTTCTCGCTCAACAGCACCGGCCAGCTCGTCACCGCCGACGGCAATCTCGTGCTTGGCAATGCCGGCCCGATCACCTTTCAGCCGACCGACCACGACATCAACGTCGCGCCCGACGGCACCGTCACGGTGCTCGAGGGCACGGCGCGGACCGACTCGATCCGCGGCAAGATCCGCATGGTCTCGTTCGACGATCCGGCCAAGCTGACCAAGCTCGGCGCCAATCTCTATGCCGCCGGCTCGGCGAACCAGCAGCCCGACACCAAGTCCACCCTGCAGCAGGGCTATGTCGAGAAGTCGAACGTGAATGCGGTCGGCGAGATGACCCGCATGGTCGAGGTGATGCGCAGCTACGCCGCGGTCGCCAACCTGCTGCAGCAGCAGAGCGACCTCCACAAATCGGCGATCGAGAAGCTCGCCGACGTTCCGGCCTGATTGAAGGAGAACTGAGATGCAGGCGCTTCACACCGCAGCGACCGGAATGGCGGCACAGGAACTCAACGTTCAGGTGATCTCCAACAACATCGCCAACCTCCGCACCACCGGCTTCAAGAAGCAGACGGCGGCGTTCCAGGACCTGATCTACGAGCACGTCCGCCGCGTCGGCGCCCAGTCGTCGGACCAGGGCACCATCCTGCCGGTCGGCGTCGACATCGGCGGCGGCGTCAAGACCGTCGGCACGCCGCGCAGCATGACGCAAGGCACGCTGTCGCAGACCGGCAACGACCTCGACCTCGCCATCTCGGGCGAGGGCTTCTTCAAGATTCTGATGCCCGACGGCACCTTCCAGTACACCCGCGACGGCACCTTCCAGATGGACAATCAGGGCCGCGTCGTCACCGCGCAGGGCAATCCGGTGCAGCCCACCATCACCATTCCCAACAACGCCTCGGGCATCTCCGTGAGCGAGCAGGGCCAGGTCTCGGTGACGTTGCCGGGCTCAACCACCTCCTCGATCGTCGGCCAGATCGGCGTCACGCGCTTCATCAACAAGGCGGGCCTGCAGCCGGTCGGCAACAACCAGTTCACCGAGACGCCCTCGTCCGGCGCGCCGCAGGACGGCACCGCGAACACCGAAGGCTACGGCAAGCTCACGCAAGGCAGCCTGGAGCAGGCCAATGTCGACGTCGTCTCGGAGATGAGCGACCTGATCGCCGCCCAGCGCGCCTACGAGATGAACGCCAAGGTGATCAGCGCCGCCGACCAGATGATGCAATCGACCACGGCGCTGTTCCGCTGAGGTGATGACGATGATCCGCGCCACCCTCGCCGCCATCTCCATCCTTCTCGCGCTGGCCTTGCCGGCAGCGGCCGCCAACGATTTCATCGCCGCGCCGACGCTGCGCGCGAGCGTCACCGTGACCTCGGACGTGGTGCGGATCGGCGATCTCATCGACAACGCCGGATCGGCCGCGCTGATCCCGGTCTACCGCTCGCCCGATCTCGGCACCACCGGCACGCTGACGGTCGGCCAGGTGCTGTCGGTGCTGCGGGCCAAACAGGTGATCGGCGTCATGACCGGGGACATCAAGGAGGTCCAGGTCACCCGCCTCGCCCGCACGCTCGCGAGCAAGGATATCGAGAACGCCGTCGCCGCGGCGCTCGAGCGCCGCTTCGGCCTCGGAGACGCCGCCAACATCACCATCACGTTCGACCGCAGCGTCGCCGAGATGCGGCTGGACGCCTCCAACAGCGGCGCGCTGCAGCCGGTCGCAACCCGCTATGATGCCCGCAGCGGCCGTTTCGACATCGCCTTCGAGATTGCCAACGACGGCAATGCCGCGCCGACCAAGCTGCGCTTCACCGGCACCGCGATCGAGACGGTGGAGGTCGCCGTGCTGACCCGCGACATCGACCGCGCCGAGCTTCTGAAATCTTCCGACCTGTCGTTGGAGCGCCGGCCGAAGGCCGAGGTCACCGGCGAGCCTGCCTCGCGCGACCGCAGCATCGGCATGCAGCTGCGCCGAGCAATGCGCGCGGGCACGCCGATCCGCGCAGCCGACCTCGTCAGGCCCGACTTCGTGGTGCGCGACCAGGCGGTCACCATCATCTACCAGGTGCCCGGCCTTTATCTCACCACGCGCGGCAAGGCGATCGAGAGCGGCGCCGAGGGCGATACCGTCAGCGTGCTCAATCTGCACTCCAAGCGCACGCTGACCGGCATCGTGACCGGCCGCGGCCAGATCACGGTGCAGGGCGCCAGCCAGTCCGCACCGATGGCACCGGCGGTCGAGCAGACCTCGTCGGTCAAGCGCGACCCCGTGCCGGCGGCCGCTGCCCTGGCGCAGAGCCTGGTCCAGGCACCCGCGTCCGCAGCCGAGATCGCCCAAGCCCAGATTCCGCAAGTTCGCCTCTCGCAAGCTCCAGCCAAGTCAGAGTAGATTCATGTCCACGTTCAGTTCGGCCTCCCGCCTTCGTCGCATCGCGATCTCTGCCCTGCTGCTGGCGACTTGCGCATTGGCGAGCGGCTGCTCCTCGATCGACCGCCTGTCGCAGATCGGCGAGCAGCCGAAGCTGTCGGCGATCGACAACCCGACGACGCAGCCCGGCTACAAGCCGGTGCAGATGCCCATGCCGAAGCCCGAGGTCGCCTCCTACAATCCGAACTCGCTGTGGCGCAACGGCAGCCGCGCCTTCTTCAAGGACCAGCGCGCCCGCCAGGTCGGCGATCTCCTGACGGTGGCCGTGAACATCACCGACAAGGCCAACATCGAGAACGACACCTCGCGCAGCCGCAGCAACAAGGAAGATTCCGGGATCACGGACTTCATCGGCTCCCAGACGATCACTCAGGCCAACAAGATCCTCCCCGGCCGCATTCTGACCGCCGACTCGACCTCCTCGAGCGAGGGCAAGGGCAGCGTCGACCGCAAGGAAGCTTTGCAGACCAACGTCGCCGCGGTGGTGACCCAGGTGCTGCCGAACGGCAATTTGGTGGTCGAAGGCAAGCAGGAGATCCGCGTCAACTTCGAAATTCGCGAGCTGATCGTCGCCGGCATCGTCCGCCCCGAAGACATCCAGAGCGACAACACCATCGACTCCACCAAGATCGCCCAGGCCCGCATCGCCTATGGCGGCCGCGGCCAGATCACCGACGTGCAGCAGCCGCGCTACGGCCAGCAGGTCATGGACGTGCTGCTGCCCTTCTAAGCGCCTTCAAGAGCTCCCACATCGTGCTCGCGAACTAAAGGCGCGAACGACGATGTACTACGCGGCCCTCGCTAGCTCCCCTGGCGAGGGCCGCATGTATTTTGCCTGCGCCGGCGAAGCGGCGCAGGCTTCTCTCACAGCAGCATGATCCCGCGTGCTTGCGCCCATCGCTGGAGGATCTTGCACTCCTCGGCAAACGGCGGACGGTTCGCAAACCCGCGAACCTGAACCGCCCTGGAACGGGTATCAAGCTCGATGGTCAGCAGCCGCTGGACGTCACCCGAGGCACGGCGACGGAGCGACCAGATCGAGGCATGCCCGGCAATGCACTTTGTCGCGTAAGTGGCGACGCAGTGACGCATGCCCCGCGTCTCAGCCACGAGATCGGCTGCGGTCCGCAACTGGACCACGACATATTCTTCGCGCTTGGCGCGGTCCTTGGACGACTTGGTCCATGACCAGTCCGCGATCGCTGCACCGGGCCAACGGTCCTCGCTCTGCTCGGGGCCTGCTGCCAGCCCCCGCGCACGGTTTCGCGCCGCCTCGGCGCGACGGCGTGCGGCCTCGATACGAGCAATCGCATCGAGATCGCGATGCCATTCGCGCATCTGCCGCCCAAGCGAGATCAGTGAACGCCCCTTGAGGGTGTACTCTGGATCACGCCGGTGGCAATCGGCGAGGTAGTCATGGAAGTCATCCATGTCCTCGACCGTGGTGGCATGCGCGCAGAAGAAACGCACCACCTCACGCCAGAAGCGATGCTCAGCGCGCTGCGTCTGCGTGATCCTGGTGCGCGCGATCCGCATCGCAACAGCGGGATCGGTCGCATAGGAACGCGCAATCGCCTGCCAGATCGCAGCCTCGAAGCCGACCTTCCCCAACGGATTGAGGAAGGCATGGACCTCCTTGCGAGACAGCCATTCGGCCGCACCGGCAGCGTAGAGCGAACCGCCGCCGGCCGCCACGACATACCATCGCTTGCGCAACATGATCTCGTCGCGGCTCAGTCCCGCGCTGTCGATCCAGATCTGCTCCAGATGCTCAGCGACAGGATAGCGCGCAAAGAGATAGCGGGCGGCGCCAAGACGAAGACGCGCCGCGTCGCGAGTTTTCAGCTGCGGCTTCCATGCCGAAGCATCGCGAAGGACGTTCGCCTCGAAGCCACGCCTGGCCTCTTTGATCGCGTTCTCGAAATCCGGTGGAGGACGCGTCCGCTGCGCCACGTGCCGCAGCGACAGCTCGTAGGCTTCAACCCGCGTGCGCTCGGCCTCCCGCCGGCGCTGAATCAATGACTGTGCCATTGTCGTTCAACATGATTGGATGACTGTCAGCCGGACGCACTGAGAGCGTCGGCACGGAATGTGTCGATCGCCACAAAGTACTCACGGCTGGTCTCCTCAATTTTGAACGCGCAGGTTGAATGGGACGGGGCTCATAGACCCGATTGCCGGCGGGCGCAAGATGCCTTTGTCGGGATGTGTCAGAAACTGCGTACTGCGAGGCAGGTCCGCGACATTATTGCAACGCCGCGACAACACACTCCGTCATTGCGAGCGCAGCGACTTGTCCGCCGAAGCCTTGGCGAAGGCGCGACGTACCGGATTCCCCGCCTTCGCGGGGAATGACTGCGGAGAGGACCAATACCCCTCACGTAAACTCCGCCTCCACCACGCCGAGCCCGTCCAGCTCCATCCGCACCTTGTCGCCGGCCTTCAGCCACAGCGTCTTCACCAGGCTGCCGGTGAGCACGAGCTGCCCGGCGTGCAGCCCCTTGCCTTCGGCGGCGAGATGGTTGGCGAGCCAGGCGAGCGCGTTGTGGGGATGGCCGAGCACGTCGGCGCCGGTGCCGTGGCTGACCTCCTCGCCGTTGACGATGGCGCGGCCCTTGACCGCCTTGAGGTCCGGCACCAACGAGCGCGGGACCGAGGGACCCAGCACGCAGCCGGCGGCGAAGAAATCGTCGGCGATCAAGGTCGGCGCGCCCATCGTCTCCCATTTCACGTAGCGGTCGTCGACGATCTCGATGGCGGGATGATAGGACTCGACCGCCTCGCCGACCCATTCGGCCGTGAAGGGCGCTTCGCCGGCGGCAAGGTCCCGCTTCAGCCGCACCGCGATCTCGCATTCGACGCCGACGCGGACATAATTGGAGGCGGCGAGCTTGGCGCCGCTGTCATGGACGCCCTTCTGGAACACGCCGCCGCCGCAAGGGTGCGGGATGCCGATATAGTCCTGCATCACCTGGCTGGTGCAGCCGATCTTGTAGCCGACGAGCGGGCCGACATGCGGCAGCAGCAGATCGTGCAGGGTGCGCTGGACCTGATAGCCCTCGGCTTCGTCCGCAGGGGGCCGCTCCAGCGCCGCGAGCGGGGCGTGGTTGCGGCGCGCCAGCGCGATCGCCTTTGCGGCTTCGAGAATCTTGTCCATCGGCGCCGCCTCCCACGCTACGCAGTCCAAGGCGGCACTTCAGCATCCCCGCTCCGGCCTGACAAGCGCGGGCGGCATGCCCTCACCCCTTGACGAGGCCGAGCCGGATCAGGCTCTCGGCGGTCGCAAGGATCGCCTCCTCGTTGGAGCGGGCCTGCCAGCCGAGCAGCGACTTGGCCTTGGCGCTGGTGGAATGCCTGACTTTTCCGAGCATCGGCACGACCGCACGCAGCAGCGGAATCCGGCGCGCGGCCAGCCGCACCAGCCAGTCCGGCGCCTGGAGCCACGGAACCCGGCGCGCCCGCGGCCCGAGTTCCCGCCGCAGCACGCGGGCGATGTCGAGGATCGACATCGTCTCGCCGGAGACCGCGATGAAGCGCTCGCCTTTCGCCTCCGGCGCAGTCATCGCCCGCAGGTGCAGCTCGGCGTCGCGGACGTCGACCACGCCGAAATAGACCCGCGGCACGGCCGGCATGGCGCCGTCGAGCAGCGATCTGACGATCTCGATCGAGCCGGAAAAGTCCGGCCCCAGCACGGGCCCGAAAATGCCGGCGGGGTTGATCACCGACAGCTCCAGCCCATCGCCCTCGCGCGCGACGAAATCCCAAGCCGCCCGCTCGGCCAGCGTCTTGGACTTGACGTAGGGTTGGCCGTCGACACCGGCGAGATTGGTCCATTCGGTCTCATCGAACGGCTTGTCGCGCGGCGGATGGCCATAGCCGATCGCGCCCAGCGACGAGGTGATGACGACTCTCTTGACACCGGCCGCGCGCGCGGCCCGGAGCACCCGGATCGTTCCGTCGCGGGCGGGGATGATCATCTCGTTCTCGTCCGTGGGGACGGTGGTCGAGAGCGGGGACGCCACATGGAGAACGTAGTCGCAGCCCGCGACCGCCGCCGCCCAGCCGTCGTCCCGGGTCAGATCGGCGGTGACGAAGGCCACGCTCTCGGGCGTCGCCGCCTCGCCCTCGCGCAGCATGGCGAGCACATCGGCCTGGCGCTCTGGCCGGCGCACCGTCGTCCGCACGGCATGGCCGGCGGCCAGAAGTTGCAGGACGACATGGATGCCGACGAAGCCCGACCCGCCGGTGACCAGAACAGTGCTCATGACCCACGTTCCCCGCAAGCTGGAGACTCTGTTAGCGCTGAAGAACGGCGCGCTTCGTGTTGGCGCCTTTGCGGCGCTCGATCGGCGTACGGCCTGCTGCCGGCGTTTAAGGAAATATTGAGCTGGCCCAGGCTTAATGGGGATACCCGGCTTGGGACGTCGCAGCAGGCCTGATTGCAGCGATGCTTGATGCAGCTGGATCAGCGTCTCAACTTCAGAGTTGATCTCGTTGATGCGACTCGCAAAATCTCCCGCACCTGAAGTGAAGGCTGTTTCTCATCCGAACTCACGTGAGCTCGGAGCAATCCGGTCTAGCCCGTTGATCGCGATTCACTTTTCGCGATCGCGCTGTCGCCATGGTGGGCGCGACGGCAAGCTGTGGGCAATATGCGGAGCATGGCGCGAAATGGCGCCCTGCGTCCAAAAACAAAGAGCCGCATCTCTGCGGCTCGGACCTTATTCGTCGCGATAGACCTTCTCGCGTTTCTCGTGGCGCTCCTGCGCTTCCACCGAGAGCGTCGCGATGGGCCGGGCCTCGAGCCGCTTCAACGAGATCGGCTCGCCGGTTTCCTCGCAATAGCCGTAGGTGTTGTCCTCGATACGCTGGAGCGCGGCATCGATCTTGGCGATCAATTTGCGCTGGCGGTCGCGGGCGCGGAGTTCGATGGCACGGTCGGTTTCGGACGAGGCCCGATCGGCGAGATCGGGGTGGTTCACGTTCTCCTCCTGCAGAGCCTGCAGGGTGAGCTTGGATTCTTTGAGGATCTCATCCTTCCAGGCGAGGAGCTTCAAACGGAAGTACTCCTTCTGCCGGTCGTTCATGAAAGGCTCTTTGTCGGTCGGTCGGTAGTTTTTCAACTTTTCCAAGGGAGGCCTATCTTCTTAAGCAACGACTCGCGGACGGACCGGGGTCCGTTGAGCCGGGCCTTATATAGTGGCCTCCCGTGACAGACAATATTTCCCTCACCGCCCGATCCGCGCCCCCAAGCCCTTGCACAGGAAGGTTTATCCTTGAGGGCTTGGAGGCAGCTGGCCGCCCTTAATAGCCGACCGTGAAGCGCTGCTTCAGGTGGGCCGGCTTTTCGATCTCGTCGGCGAGCGCAATGGCGTAGTCGGCGAAGGTGATCCAGCTCTTGCCGTTCGCATCTGCGAGAAGCTGGTCGGTCCCGAGCCGGAACTTGCCGGTGCGCTCCCCCTCCTCGAACAGCGCCGAGGGCGAGATGAAGGTCCAGTTCAGGTCCTTTTCCTGCCGCAGCAGATCCAGGAAGGCCGAGCCCGCCTCCGCTTCGGCCTTGTATTGGGCCGGAAAATTGGGAGTCGTGACCAGCTTCACGCCCGGGGCAACCTCGAGGCTCCCGGCGCCGCCCACCACGAGGTAGCGACCGACCTTAGAGTCCTTCGCCGCACCGATCAGCTTGAGCGGATCACTGGCCAGGAAGTGCACGGAACTCACGGCGACGTCGTGACCGGCCCACAGCTTGGCGAGGCCCGCCTGGTCGAGCACATCCCCCTTGGTTGGCGTGACGTTCGGCAGGGCCGCAATCTTTTCCGGGTTCCGGGCGATGGCCGTGACCGTGTGGCCGCGGCGGGACAGTTCCCTGGTGATCTCCGACCCCGCCCGGCCCGAGGCGCCGGCGACTGCGATTTTCATGGAAGGCTCCTTTGCTTCTATGGTAACTGACAGAGACTAGATATCGCAAAGAATGCTGGTGTTAAGAGAGCACTTTGTGCTTACCTGATTACGCTGAGGTAACTGATCGCGTACAACCGGCACGCGGATGCCAAGCAACGGTATGGATTTCCGAGAACCGACGATGAAACCCGACGTCTACGCAGCGAACTGCCCCACCCGCCAAATCCTCGATCGCGTCGGCGACAAATGGGCGGTGCTGATCCTCTTGCTCCTGCGCGAGGAGCCGATGCGCTTCAATCAATTGCGCCGCACGATTGAAGGCATCTCGCAGAAGATGCTGAGCCAGGTGCTCAAGTCGCTCGAACGCGACGGCCTGATCAGGCGCCGCGCCATCGCGACCGTGCCAGTGACGGTGGAATATTCGATCACCCAGCTCGGCCTGACACTGGCGGCGGCTGTGGATCCCTTACGCGATTGGGCCGAGCAAAATCTGAAAGACGTGCTCGCCGCCCAGCGCCGCTATGATGCGCAGTTGAAGGAGGAAGCGGCGTAAGAGCCTCCGTGACTACGCCTGCCCGGCCTTCGCCAGTTCGACCTCGACCCGCAGCTCGATCTCGGAGAGCACCGCATCGAGACCGGCATCGCCTGAGGACGATTTCAGGTGGGCCGCCGCATCACGCAGCCGCATCACGGTCGAGGCGTCGAGATTGCCGGACAACAGGCCCATCTTGAGATCGTCGAGCACGTCGAGCGCAGTCCTGCCGCGGGCGACCGAGCGCTTGCGGCGCTCGACCGGATCCTCCTCGACACCCTGCAACGCTAGCAGCGCATCGATGTTGGCGGCCGCCTTCGGTGCGGCAGCGCTCCGCGTCTCCTGCGCCGATGAGGTGTCGGGCAGCACGAAACTGCCGGAGCCCGTCCGCTTGGCCTGGCTGGCCGGCGTGCCAAGCGTCGTACCGTTCGGTCCGTAGATGCGCATCGGAAAGAATCCGGGTGATCGATGCCTCACCTTCGCTGTCTTATGGTTAACGGTGCGTAAACGGCCCGGCAAAATCTGCCGACAGGCGGCAGTTTCGCTCCCCAGGGCGAACGAGTGCTGACAGCGGACGCAACAGATTTATTCAAGCTATTCAGCCACCTAGCTCGCCACCAGGCGTTGGCACAGCGCTCGCAAGGAAAGCGCCGGACCAGCTCGTCATGGGAGTGTCGTGCAAGTCCTGTCCGATTTGAGGAGCCTTTTCTAGGGGCCTTGGGGAGCAGAGATGCCAGGCGTTCGTTGGGTGAGGATTGTTGGGTTGGCCTGCGCCGCGCTGTCGGCGCTGGCGCTGTCGGTCACCTCGGCGGCGGCGACCTCGCGCATCAAGGACCTCGCCAATATCGAGGGCGTGCGGCAGAACCAGCTCATCGGTTATGGCCTCGTCGTCGGCCTCAACGGCACCGGCGACACGCTCAACAACATCCCCTTCACCAAGCAGTCGCTGCAGGCGATGCTCGAGCGCATGGGCGTCAACATCCGCGGCGCCACCATCCGCACCGGCAACGTCGCCGCCGTCATGGTCACGGGCAACCTGCCGGCCTTCGCCACTCAGGGCACGCGCATGGACGTCACGGTGTCCGCGCTCGGCGACGCCAAGAACCTCCAGGGCGGCACCCTGCTGGTCACCCCCCTGCTCGGCGCCGACGGCAACGTCTATGCGGTGGCGCAGGGCTCGCTCGCGATCTCCGGCTTCCAGGCCGAGGGCGAGGCCGCCAAGATCGTGCGCGGCGTGCCGACGGTGGGACGCATCGCCAACGGCGCCATCATCGAGCGCGAGATCGAGTTCGCGCTCAACCGGCTGCCGAACGTCCGCCTGGCGCTGCGCAACCCCGACTTCACCACCGCCAAGCGCATCGCGGCCGCAATCAACGACTATCTCGGCGTCAAGACCGCCGAGCCGATCGATCCCTCGACGGTGCAGCTGTCGATCCCGCCCGAGTTCAAGGGCAACGTCGTCGCTTTCCTCACCGAGATCGAGCAGCTCCAGGTCGACCCTGATCTCGCCGCCAAGATCGTCATCGACGAACGCAGCGGCATCATCGTGATGGGCCGCGACGTCCGCGTCGCCACCGTCGCGGTGGCGCAGGGCAACCTCACGGTCACCATCTCCGAGAGCCCGCAAGTGAGCCAGCCCAATCCGCTGTCACGCGGCCGCACCGTGGTCGCGCCGCGCAGCAGCGTCACCGTCACCGAGGACGGCAAGAAGCTGGCGCTCGTCAAGGACGGCGTCTCGCTCCAGCAGCTCGTCGACGGCCTCAACGGCCTCGGCATCGGCCCCCGCGACATGATCAGCATCCTCCAGGCGATCAAGGCCGCCGGCGCCATCGAAGCCGACATCGAGGTGATGTGATGCAGACCAGCGCTATCAACACCCCGCGCCTCGCCACCAGTTCGGCCTTCTCGGTCGAGAGCCGGAACGGCCGGCCGGACTTCGAGCTCGCCGCCGCGCTGCAAAAGGTCTCGCCGCAGCAACAGGCCAAGGCCCAGAAGACCGCCACCGACTTCGAGGCAATGTTCCTCAACAGCATGTTCGCGCAGATGACCTCGGGCCTGAAAGGCGAAGGCCCGTTCGGCGACACGCCCGGCACCGGCGTATGGCGCTCGATGCTGACCGAGCAATATTCCAAGAACTTCGCCCAGGCCGGCGGCGTCGGCATCGCCAGCGACGTCTACCGTACCCTCATCCTGCAGCAGGCGAAAACGATCCGCACGGCATAAGGTCAAACGAGATGAACCATTTCAACGCCTCACGTCAGCCGATGCAGGCCCAGCGCCCGGGCAGCGCGCCCGTCAGCAGCGAGGCGCGCAAGCTCGCCGAAGGCCTAATGGACGCGATGAGCGCCCTGCTCGGATTGATCGAGCGCGAGACAGAGCTCGTCCGCGCCGGCAAGGTCCGCGAGGCGATGACGCTCGAGGGCAAGAAGCAGGAATTGTCGCGCAGCTACGTCAGCGCAGTCGGCCAGCTGAAGGCAAACCAGGACCAGCTCGCGAAGTCCGCGCCGGAGCTCCTCTCGACGCTGCATCGCCACCACGATGCGTTCCGCGCGATGCTCCAGGTCAATCTCACCGTGCTCGCGACCGCGCACGCGGTTTCCGAAAGCGTCGTGCGCGGCGTCAACGCCGAGATCCAGAAGCGCAACGTGCCGAACACCTATACCGCCGCCGGGCGCAGCGCAGCGCCAGGTCCGCGCCATATCACGCCGCTTGCGGTCAGCCGCTCGCTCTGAGCAGCACGAGAACAACCGACAATTTTAGGAAAAACCGCGCGGCGATGGCGTCGCGCGGTTAGGCACGTTTCCTTACCGGGTGTTCAGTCCTGGTGTTCCATGCTTGCGTGATTAGAGGGGTTGGGATTTGACTCACGTAAGGCAACCAGGAGGCTGCCATGAGTACAGATTTCAGCATCAGGCCGGTGGGGATCCCGGCCCCCGTGCAGATTGTACCGACGTCGAATTCGGCGGCGAACGAGGCTGTGCAAACTGATCTTCCGGTGAGGCAAACGGTCGCCGCGAGCGATACGAGCGCGCCGGTGCGCAATGATTTGCCGAACCACGAGAACATCTCGCGCCAGGTCGTGTTCGACCAGGCGGCCGCGTCGTTCGTCTTTCAGGTCGTCAACGACAAGACCGACACGGTGGTGAACCAGTTCCCTGACGAGGCGATGCTCCGCCGGCGTGCCTATTTCCACGCACTGGACATGAAGTCCGAGCCCTCGCGTCCGCTCAGCACGGATCTCAGCGCCTAACGATCACGCGATCGATGCCGATGTTTCTGCTCTGCGTCTGGCCGTCATCGGTCAGCGCGGAGTTCGCGTGCCGAGGCAAGACCACTGGCCGCGATCAGCTCCTGCCTAAATTGCGAGTTTCGCCGATGTGCTCGTGATGCGACCATCACGAATTCCGTCACGGCCGTCCGGACAGCCCTGCCGCGATATTGCGGTTGATCTCGATCAGCGGACGGAAGTGATCGAACTGCGGGCTCATCTGCAGCGCGGCGGTCTGGCTCAACACGAACACGCTGATGTTGGCGATCTTCTGCCGGACGTCGATCGGCTGCGGATTGCTGTCGCGCATCGCCTCGCTCAGGAAGATGGTCCAGAGCTTGCGGTTGAACATCAGGGCCTGCATGGTCTGCTCGCTGAGCGGATCGGCGTTGTTCACCGCGTCCTGGAGCTTGTTGGCGGCCTTGAGCAGAGTCTGCGCCTCGATGTCGCGAGGAGATGCGGTGGTGGTTGCAACACGCGCATAAGCCGAGGCAGCGGAATTCGACATCAATCACACCCTGGAGGTTACCTAGCGCGTTGTACGCGCTTAAGGATTTCTTTCCCAACCCTAGGCAGCACCGCTTAAGATTTGCTTACGTATCGTGCTTGGAAGTACTCCGCAGAATTACGGGGCACGGAGTCCTTCGTCAGCGCAACGCTAGATCTACGCACGCACGATGTAAACTCGCCTGGCGTGATCCGCGTCGATCTCGGCTAATCTCGTCTTAGCGATCTTCCTCAAAAGAACGGCGGAGCATCAGCTCCGCCGCGTAATCTCGAATAGCGAAGTTGCGCTGCGGAATTAGCGGAGCAGTTGCAGCACGCTCTGTTGCGACTGGTTGGCCAGCGACAGCGCGGAGACCGCGATCGACTGGCGCGTCGACAGCGCCTGGCTGTTCGCCGCTTCCTCATTGGTGTCGGCAAGCGTCAGGTTGGCTGAGCCGGTCTGCAGCACGTTGATCAGGTTCTTGGAGAAGTCCTGACGCACCTGCACGATCGACAGGTTCGAACCGAGCGTGGAGCCTTGCGAACGCAACGTGCTCGAGGCTGCGTTCAGGCTGGCCAGCACCCTGTTGGTGGCACCGTTGTCGATGAAATCGACGCCGTTGACGAGATTGCTGAGACCGAGGCCCGCCGCATTGAACACCACGCCGTTGATGCTCAGCGTGGAGCTGCCGGTCTCGTTGAAGACCAGCTTCAGCGTGTCGCCATTGAGCAGGTTGACGCCGTTGAAGGAGGAGTCCTGCGAGGTCGTGTCGATCTGGGCCAGAATGTTGTTGAACTGGTTGACCAGGTTGGAGCGCGCGGTCTGCGCCACGGGATCCTGGACCGGCGGCTGCGCGGTGGTGAAGGCGAGAACGCCGGTGATCGTGCCGCCGACCGCGCCGCCGGCGATCGTCGAGCCGAGCGTCGAAGAGGCGTATTCATTGACTGTGGTCACCGTGAGCACGCCGTTGGCATCGATCGTGGCCGTCAGGTGATTGGCCTGAAGCTGCGCGTTGAGTTGGTCAAGCGTCTTGACGGTGCCGTTGGTGCCGTCGCCGAAGGTGACGTTGACAGGCGTGCCGCCGTTGAAGGAGGTGAAGGTCAGGGTCTTGCCGCTGATGCCGCCGACGCCCGAAGTGCGCGCCGCGGTAAAGGCCGTCGCCGTTCCCGTGTTGCCGCTGAGGCCGAAGGCGCTGAGCGCATTGCCGGTGCCGGTGATCGACAGGTCGGCATTGATGCCGGTCGAGAGCGCAAGCTGACCGCTGCTGTTGACCGACGACGGGATCTGGCCCGCGGTGGTCGAGATGGTTGCCGCGCCGTTGAAGATGCTGGCGGTCTTGACGCCGGTGGCGAGGTCGACCGCGTTAAGCAGATCGGTCAGCGTCGCGCTCTGGATGTAGACCGTCGAGTTACCGTTGCCGTCTGTGACGACGTTGCCGCTGACACCATAGCCGGTGGCCACGCTCGCTGTCGATTGCGGCGTCTGCGCGTTCTTGAAGGTGATGGTCTTGCCGCCGATGTTCAGCGTCGAGCCGTCCTGGACCAGGGTGCCGAGCGAACCCGCGGTCGTCGAGCGGTTCGCGGTCACGTTCGCGTTGCCCGCGCCGGTCGCGGACGTCAGGCCGAGTGCTTTGAGGAAGTCGGCCTTGCCCGTCACGCTCAGATCGGCGCCGGTCGAGCTCTTCAACGTAACCGCGCCCGCCGTGATGGAGGATGCGACCTGAAGCGTGCCGACGGGACCCGCCGCACCGCTGACGGCGACGGTCGCCGCGCCTGCGCTGATGGTTGCGGTCTTGACGCCGCTGGCGAGGTCGATGGCGGTGAGGACGTCGTTGACGGTCGCTAGGGGCGCCGCCGCCGTTCCCTGATAAATGATCGAATTGCCGTTGCCATCGGTGGCGATGTGCCCGCTGGCGTCGAGGCCCCAGCCGGTCGGCTGGGCGCTCGGAGCAACGCCGGTGCGGAAGGTGATGGTCTTGCCGTTCACCGTGATGGTGTCGCCGTCCGCGGGCGGCGTGCCGAAGGTGGTCGATGCCGTGGTGCCGACCAGCGTCGCCGTGCCGGACAGCGCGGTGGTGCCGTCGGCCGCGAGCGCGGCCGTACCTGTGAAGGTGCCGGCGCTCGAACCGAGCGAGGCGCCGAGTGCGGCGGTTCCCGTGACCGGGGTCACACCGCCGGCCGCGCCGGTATAGAGCACGTTGCTCTTCGCGGTCGCACTGGCATAGGAGGTCGTGCCGCGCAGGTCGGCGGGCGTCGCGCCGGGAATCGTGGTGGAGACGTTCGACTTGGTGGAATAGCCGACCGTGGTCTGCAGCGCCTGGTTGGCGATCGACTTGGCGCTGTCGATCAGTTTCTGCAGCGAGGTGATGCCTGTGTTGGCGGCCTGCAACACCTGGACGCCGTTATTGATGCCGTCGAGCAGGTTGCTGATGTCGCTCGCCCGGTTGTCCAGCCCCTGGGCCGTGAAGAAGTTGGTGGGATTGTCGAGCGCCGTGTTGACCTTCTTGCCGGTCGACAGCCGCTCCTGCGTCGTGGCCAGCAAGTCGGCCGTCGACTGCAGCGACAACAGGTTCTGGCGAACTGACGCCGAGAGAACGATGTTGGACATTGGCGAGTCTTCCTCTTGAACCGGATACGAATCGGCCGCGCGGACTGGAAAGCCGGCCTTTTGTCCAGTTTTAGGAGGTGTCCTTTAAAGTATGGTTAACGGCGGTTTAAGGGATAGGGTTAACCGCCGATGAACGCCCCTGCCCGCCCCCGGACGCAAAGAAAAAGCGGCGGAGCCAAGGCCCCGCCGCTCGATTTTAGTCAGTGATTTCAGCCGCTTGTTAGCGGAGCAGCTGCAGCACGCTCTGCTGCGACGTGTTGGCCAGCGACAGCGCCGAGACCGCGATCGACTGCCGGGTCGACAGTGCCTGGCTGTTGGCCGCCTCGACGTTGGTGTCGGCCAGGGTGAGGTTGGACGAGCCGGTCTGCAACACGTTGATCAGGTTCTTGTTGAAGTCCTGACGGATCTGCACCACCGAGAGGTTCGAGCCGAGGCTCGAGGCCTGCGAGCGGAGCGTGCTCGAGGCGGCGTTGAGGTTGGTCAGCACCCGGTTGGCGGCGGCGTTGTCGATGAAGTCGACGCCGACCGTCAGCGAGGCGAGGCCGAGACCCTTGGAATTGTAGGTCACGCCCGTGATGTTCAGGCTCGACTTGGCGGTCTCGTCGAACACCAGCTTGAGCTGGTCGCCGTTCAAGAGGTTGACGCCGTTGAACGAGGAGTCCTGCGCGGTGGTGTCGATCTGGTTGAGGATATTGTTGAACTGAGTCACCAGATTGGCACGCGCCGTCTGGGCAACGCCATCCTGGACGGGCGTGGAAGCGGTCGAGAAGGTCAGGGCCGAGGTGAGCGTGCCGCCGATCGCACCGCCGGCAGCCGTCGAACCCAGCGTCGAGGATGCATAGTCGTTGGACGCGGTGATCGTCAGCAGGCCGTTGGCGTCGATCGTCGCAGCCAGATTGTTGGCCTGCAGCTTGGTGTTGAGCTGATCGAGCGTCTTGACCGTGCCGTTGGTGCCGTCGCCGAAGGTGACGTTGACCGCCGTCCCGCCGTTGAAGGAGGTGAAGGTCAGGGTCTTGCCGGCGATGCCGCCGATACCGGAGGTGCGTGCCGCGGTGAACGCGGTCGCATTACCGGTGTTGCCGGCGAGGCCGAACACGTTCAGCGCATTGCCGGTGCCGGTGATCGACAGATCAGCGTTGACGCCGGTCGAGATCTTGAGCTGACCGGACGTATTGATCGTCGAGTTGGACTGGCCGGTGGCCGTCGCAAGCGTGGCAACGCCGGCGGCGCTGATGGTCGCGGTCTGCACGCCGGTGGCGAGGTCGATCGCCTTCAGCACGTCGTTGACCGTACCGGCCTGCAGATAGACGGTCGAGTTGCCGTTGCCGTCGGTGACGACGTTGCCGTTGACACCGAAGCCGCTCGGAACGCTGGGAGCACCGGTCGAGCCCGGAACCGGCGCGTTCTTGAAGGTGATGACGTGACCGTTGACGTTCAGCGTCGAACCGTCGGTGATCGTCGCACCCAGCGAGGCCGCGCTCGTGGTCCGGTTGACGTTGACAGTGGCATTGCCTGCACCTGTCGACGTCGTCAGGGCGAGAGCCTTGAGCAGGTCGGCCTTGCCGGTGACGCTCAGATCCGCGCCTGTCGAGCTCCTCAGCGTGACGGCGCCCGCAGCGACGGTCGAAGCGGTCTGGCCGTTGCTCGTGGCGATCGTCGCCGCACCCGAGGTGATCGAGACCGTCTTGACGCCGCTGGCGAGATCGATCGCGCTCAACAGGTCGTTGACGGTCGCGGCCGGAGTGCCGGCGGTGCCGAGATAGACGGTGCTGTTGCCGTTGCCGTCGGTGACGATGTTGCCGCTGACGCCCGAGCCGGCCGGAACGGAGGACGCGCCCGGAGCCGAGCCGCTGCGGAAGGTGATGGTCTTGCCGTTCACGGTCAGCGTGTCGCCGTCGGCAGGCTGGGCGTTGCCGGCGAGGCCGGTCGCGGTCGTGCCGTTGGTGGCGATCAGGGTCATGGTGCCGCCCAGCGCCGTGGTGCCGTCACCGGCCGTTGCGCCCGTGCTGGCGAAGACGCCGATGGTGGCGCCGAGCGTGCTGGTGCCGTTCGCCGCCGTGGTGCCGCCGGCGGTGCCGTTATACAGCACGTTGCTGCTCGCCGTCGCGCTGGCGAACGAAGTCGTGCCGCGCAGGTCCGCCGCCGTCGCACCGGCGATCGTGGTCGAAACGTTCGACTTGGTGGAATAGCCGACCGTGGTCTGCAGCGCCTGGTTGGCAATCGACTTGGCGCTGTCGATCAGCTTCTGCAGCGAGGTCAGGCCGGTGTTGGCAGCCTGCAGCACCTGCACGCCGTTGGCGATGCCGTCGAGCAGGTTGTTGATGTCGCTGGCGCGGTTGTCGAGCGACTGGGCCGTGAAGAAGTTGGTGGGATTGTCCAGGGCCGAGTTGACGCTCTTGCCGGTCGACAGACGGTTCTGTGTGGTGGCGAGAAGATCGGCGGTGGACTGGAGAGACAGGAGGTTCTGACGAACCGACGCAGAGAGAACAATACCGGACATGACTCTTACCCTTCTGGCTTACGCGTCTTCGTTCGATCGCTTCCGGATCGAGTGACGGGGCCAGCGTGCCGTGACATGGCTAACAAAGGGTGAAACGCATGAAGCCCGCATAAGCGCCGGTTCACCATAAGCGGGCGGACCGTGCGCGCACGGCGCGCAATCCATCTGAAATCATTGGCAATTCCTGGCGACTACGATCCATTAACCATAACCGCTGGTTACTTTTTCGAGCGGCGCCTGCTCTCTCGAAATCTCCGAACAGTGCGCCAAAAGAAAGCGGCGGGGCCGAAGCCCCGCCGCCGTAATCGTCTTGCGATGTCGTCCGCGACTTAGCGGAGCAGCTGCAGCACGCTCTGCTGCGACTGGTTGGCCAGCGACAGCGCGGAGACCGCGATCGACTGTCGGGTCGACAGCGCCTGGCTGTTGGCCGCCTCGACGTTGGTGTCGGCCAAGGTGAGGTTGGACGAGCCGGTCTGCAGCACGTTGATCAGGTTCTTGTTGAAGTCCTGACGGACCTGCACAATCGTCAGGTTCGAGCCGAGGCTCGAGGCCTGCGAGCGGAGCGTGCTCGAGGCGGCGTTGAGGTTGGTCAGCACCTTGTTGGTGGCAGCGTTATCGATGAAGTCGACACCGCTGGTCAGCGAGGCGAGGCCCAGACCCTTGGAATTGTAGGTCACGCCGGTGATGCTGAGGCTCGACTTTGCAGTCTCGTCGAACACCAGCTTGAGCTGGTCGCCGTTCAAGAGGTTGACGCCGTTGAACGAGGAGTCCTGCGCGGTCGAGTCGATCTGGTTCAGGATGTTGTTGAACTGAGACACCAGGTTCGCACGCGAGGTCTGGGCAACCGTATCCGCGACGGGGCTGGAAGCCGTCGAGAACGTCAGCGACGAGGTCAGCGTGCCGCCGATCGCACCACCCGCGGCGCTCGAACCGATGGTCGAGGACGCGTAGTCGTTGGTGGTCGAGATCGTCAGCAGCCCGTTGGCGTCGATCGTCGCCGACAGGTTGTTGGCCTGCAGCTTGGTGTTGAGCTGATCGAGCGTCTTGACCGTGCCGTTGGTGCCGTCGCCGAAGGTGACGTTGACCGCCGTGCCGCTGTTGAAGGAGGTGAAGGTCAAGGTCTTGCCGCTGATGCCGCCGATGCCGGAGGTGCGCGCCGCGGTGAAGGCGGTCGCCGTTCCGGTGTTGCCGGCAAGGCCGAGCGCGTTCAGCGCGTTGCCCGTGCCGGTGATCGACAGGTCGGCATTGACGCCAGTGGACAGCTTCAGCTGGCCCGAGGCGTTGATCGACGAGTTGGTCTGGCCGGAGGCCGTCGCAAGCGTGGCAGCGCCGGCGGCGCTGATGGTCGCGGTCTGCACGCCGGTGGCAAGGTCGATCGCCTTCAAGACGTCGTTGAGCGTGCCGCCCTGCAGATAGACGGTCGAGTTGCCGGCGCCGTCGGTGAGGACGTTACCGTTCGCACCATAGCCGGTCGGAATGCTCGGCGCACCGGTCGAGCCCGGGATCGGCGCATTCTTGAAGGTGATGACTTTACCGTTGACGTTCAACGTCGACCCGTCGGTGATCGTCGCACCCAGCGAGGCCGCGCTGGTGGTCCGGTTGACGTTGACGGTGGCGTTGCCGCCGCCCACCGACGTGGTCAGGGCGAGAGCCTTGAGCAGGTCGGCCTTGCCGGTGACGCTCAGATCCGCACCTGTCGAGCTCCTCAGCGTGACAGCGCCCGCAGCGACGGTCGAAGCGGTCTGGCCGTTGCTCGTGGCGATCGTCGCCGCACCCGAGGTGATCGAGACCGTCTTGACGCCGCTGGCGAGATCGATCGCGCTCAACAGGTCGTTGACGGTCGCTGCCGGCGTGCCGTTGGTGCCGAGATAGACGGTGCTGTTGCCATTGCCGTCGGTGACGATATTGCCGCTGACGCCCGAGCCGGTCGGAACGCCGGTCGCACCCGGAGCCGAGCCGCTGCGGAAGGTGATGGTCTTGCCGTTCACGGTCAGCGTGTCGCCGTCGGCAGGCTGGGCGTTGCCGGCGAGGCCGGTCGCGGTCGTGCCGTTGGTGGCGATCAGGGTCATCGTGCCGGTCAGCGCCGTGGTGCCGTCGCCGGCCGTTGCGCCCGTGCTGGCGAAGACGCCGATGGTGGCGCCGAGCGTGGTTGTGCCGGTCGCCGCGGTGGTGCCGCCGGCCGCACCGCTATACACGACGTTGCTGTTCGCCGTCGCGCTGGCGTAGGAGGTCGTGCCGCGCAGGTCGGCCGCCGTCGCACCGGAGATGGTGGTCGAGACGTTGGACTTGGTGGAGTAGCCGACCGTGGTCTGCAGCGCCTGGTTGGCGATCGACTTCGCAGAGTCGATCAGCTTCTGCAGCGAGGTGATGCCGGTGTTGGCAGCCTGCAGCACCTGCACGCCGTTGGCGATGCCGTCGAGCAGGTTGTTGATGTCGCTGGCGCGGTTGTCGAGCGACTGGGCCGTGAAGAAGTTGGTGGGATTGTCCAGGGCCGAGTTGACGCTCTTGCCGGTCGACAGACGGCTCTGGGTGGTGGCGAGAAGATCGGCGGTGGACTGGAGGGAGAGCAGGTTCTGGCGAACCGACGCGGAGAGAACGATACCGGACATTGAGTGTTACCCTTCTGGTACGCAACGCAACAAAACTTCGATTAGGATTAATCGATGGCCGGGACGGTGAACGTTGTGGGCTAACAAAGCATGAAGCGAGTCGCGCCAGGCCCTCCACCGATTCACCATGTGCGCATCCGGAGCCTCAGCGTTCTCACCCATATCGTCATGATAGGACGGTGCTTTTCCGTGCACCGATGAGGCATTTGCGACTTGTCAACCATAACTGAGAGTGAGCAATTGGCTGCATCGAATGCACCGCTGCGACCTTGCCGGGCAGCACTCGCACGCCGGCCCAAAAAGAAAGCGGCGGGGCCGAAGCCCCGCCGCCGGATCTTGCTTGCGATATCGTCCGCGACTTAGCGGAGCAGCTGCAGCACGCTCTGCTGCGACTGGTTGGCCAGCGACAGCGCGGAGACCGCGATCGACTGGCGGGTCGACAGCGCCTGGCTGTTGGCCGCCTCAACATTGGTGTCGGCCAGGGTCAGGTTGGACGAACCGGTCTGCAGCACGTTGATCAGGCTCTTGTTGAAGTCCTGACGGACCTGCACCACCGAGAGATTCGAGCCGAGGCTCGAGGCCTGCGAGCGCAGCGTGCTCGAGGCGGCGTTGAGGTTGGTCAGCACCTTGTTGGTGGCAGCGTTATCGATGAAGTCGACACCGCTGGTCAGCGAGGCGAGGCCCAGACCCTTGGAGTTGTAGGTCACGCCGGTGATGCTGAGGTTCGACTTGCCGGTCTCGTCGAACACCAGCTTGAGCTGGTCGCCGTTCAAGAGGTTGACGCCGTTGAACGAGGAGTCCTGCGCGGTCGTGTCGATCTGGTTCAGGATGTTGTTGAACTGAGACACCAGGTTGGCACGCGAGGTCTGCGCGACGACGTCCTGGACGGGGCTGGAAGCCGTCGAGAACGTCAGCGACGAGGTCAGCGTGCCGCCGATCGCACCACCCGCGGCGCTCGAACCGATGGTCGAGGACGCGTAGTCGTTGGTGGTCGAGATCGTCAGCAGGCCGTTGGCGTCGATCGTCGCCGACAGGTTGTTGGCCTGCAGCTTGGTGTTGAGCTGATCGAGCGTCTTGACCGTGCCGTTGGTGCCGTCGCCGAAGGTGACGTTGACCGCCGTGCCGCCGTTGAAGGAGGTGAAGGTCAAGGTCTTGCCGCTGATGCCGCCGATGCCGGAGGTGCGCGCCGCGGTGAAGGCGGTCGCCGTTCCGGTGTTGCCGGCAAGGCCGAGCGCGTTCAGCGCGTTGCCCGTGCCGGTGATCGACAGGTCGGCATTGACGCCAGTGGACAGCTTCAGCTGGCCCGAGGCGTTGATCGACGAGTTGGTCTGGCCGGAGGCCGTCGCAAGCGTGGCAGCGCCGGCGGCGCTGATGGTCGCGGTCTGCACGCCGGTGGCAAGGTCGATCGCCTTCAAGACGTCGTTGAGCGTGCCGCCCTGCAGATAGACGGTCGAGTTGCCGGCGCCGTCGGTGAGGACGTTACCGTTCGCACCATAGCCGGTCGGAATGCTCGGCGCACCGGTCGAGCCCGGGATCGGCGCATTCTTGAAGGTGATGACTTTACCGTTGACGTTCAACGTCGACCCGTCCGTGATCGTCGCACCCAGCGAGGCCGCGCTGGTGGTCCGGTTGACGTTGACGGTGGCGTTGCCGCCGCCCACCGACGTGGTCAGGGCGAGAGCCTTGAGCAGGTCGGCCTTGCCGGTGACGCTCAGATCCGCACCTGTCGAGCTCCTCAGCGTGACAGCGCCCGCAGCGACGGTCGAAGCGGTCTGGCCGTTGCTCGTGGCGATCGTCGCCGCACCCGAGGTGATCGAGACCGTCTTGACGCCGCTGGCGAGATCGATCGCGCTCAACAGGTCGTTGACGGTCGCTGCCGGCGTGCCGTTGGTGCCGAGATAGACGGTGCTGTTGCCGTTGCCGTCGGTGACGATATTGCCGCTGACGCCCGAGCCGGTCGGAACGCCGGTCGCACCCGGAGCCGAGCCGCTGCGGAAGGTGATGGTCTTGCCGTTCACGGTCAGCGTGTCGCCGTCGGCAGGCTGGGCGTTGCCGGCGAGGCCGGTCGCGGTCGTGCCGTTGGTGGCGATCAGGGTCATCGTGCCGGTCAGCGCCGTGGTGCCGTCGCCGGCCGTTGCGCCCGTGCTGGCGAAGACGCCGATGGTGGCGCCGAGCGTGGTCGTGCCGGTCGCCGCGGTGGTGCCGCCGGCCGCACCGCTATACACGACGTTGCTGTTCGCCGTCGCGCTGGCGTAGGAGGTCGTGCCACGCAGGTCGGCCGCCGTCGCACCGGAGATGGTGGCGGAGACGTTGGACTTGGTGGAATAGCCGACCGTGGTCTGCAGCGCCTGGTTGGCGATCGACTTCGCAGAGTCGATCAGCTTCTGCAGCGAGGTGATGCCGGTGTTGGCAGCCTGCAGCACCTGCACGCCGTTGGCGATGCCGTCGAGCAGGTTGTTGATGTCGCTGGCGCGGTTGTCGAGCGACTGGGCCGTGAAGAAGTTGGTGGGATTGTCCAGGGCCGAGTTGACGCTCTTGCCGGTCGACAGACGGTTCTGGGTGGTGGCGAGAAGATCAGCGGTGGACTGGAGGGAGAGCAGGTTCTGACGAACCGATGCGGAGAGGACGATGCCTGACATGACTCTGTTACCTTTCTGGTAAACGACGCTACTGTTACACGTCTGCTTGGATCGCGATGGACCCAGCGACGGCGGACCGTGCCGCCGAGACCTCTAACGAAACATGAAATGAAACCCGCGCTTTTGCCCGGTCACACGTGATTCGGCCTCGGAAGCGACGCGCCTAGCAGCACCACCGCGCCAATCCTGTCCTTGAAAGCATTGAGCTTTTTGGCGGGCATGGCTCAAATTTACAGCTCGTTAACTAGTTGCGAGCGAGAATCACGTCCTGATAGGCCGCAACGAACGCTCGGTTACGAAAGCGTTGATGGAGAACAGGAATGGCCCTCAAGGTCGAGCTCAAACCGCACGAACGCATCATCGTCGGCAATTCCGTGATCACCAACACGGACCAGCGGGCCCGCCTCCTGATCGATGGCGAGAACGTGCCGATCCTGCGCGAGCGCGACATCCTCACGCCGGAGACCGCCGACACACCCGCCAAGCTCGTCTATCTGGCGGTCCAGCTCATGTACATCTCCCCGGATCCGCAGACCCAGCACGGCACCTATTTCAACCTGGTGCGGGACATCGTCACCGCGGTGCCGAGCTCCTGGCCGATCATCGAAGGCATCAACAACAACATCTTGAACGGCGACCTCTACCGAGCGCTGAAGGAAGCCCGCAAGCTGATCGCCTATGAGGAGAAGCTGCGCAACCAGTTCGAGGCCACTCATCCCAAGGCGGCAGCCGACAAGGACGACGTCAGCACCGCCGCCTGATACACCGTTCGCAGCACCGACAACGGCCCCGGATCGCCTCCGGGGCCGTTGTCGTTTCAGACGTTCGTCAGTTATTGCGCTACGAGCGGTGGCGCGTCGACTTCGATCACTCCGCCGCTCCGCTGTCCACCGAACTGCAGCACGGCTGCGACCAGCGCATCGATGTCCGCCTCCTCGGTGCGGTGATTGACGATCGCGGCGCGGATCGCGAACTTTCCGTCCAGTGTCGTGCTCGATGGCGCGGCGATGCCGGACTCCTGGACGTCGGCGACGATCTCGCGATTGACCGCATCGCCGCTGCGATAGCGGAAGCAGACGATGTTGAGATTGACCGGTGCCAGCAATTCCAGCCGCGGTTCGGCCAGCACACGCGCCTCCAGGTATTTGGCGAGCGCGCAGCTTCGTGCGATTGCCCGGCCCAGCCGGTCGGTGCCGAACGTCTTCAGCGTGAACCACGTCTTCAGCGCACGAAAGCCGCGCGACAGATCGGGGCCGAGATCGCAGGGCCAGACCGCGCCCGCCGCAAGCCCCCTCGCCTCGCGGCTCAGATAGGCCGCCGGCTGCGCGAAGGCCTGCCGATGCTGCTCGCCGTCGCGCACCAGCAGGAAGCCAGCGTCATACGGCACCTGCCCCCATTTGTGGAAGTCGAGTGCGATTGAATCCGCAAGCTCGATGCCGCCGAGCAGCGGCGCAAGCTCCGGCGACAGGATTGCGAGCGCACCGAAAGCGCCGTCGACGTGAAACCAGATTCCTTCCTCGCGGCACAACGCAGCGATCGCCCTGAGGTCGTCGATCGCCCCGATATCGACCGTGCCGGCGGATGCGACCACCAGGAAAGGCTTGAAGCCGACATCGCGATCGACGGCAATCTGTGCGCGCAATGCGGCAACGTCGATGCGATGATCGGCATCGACGGCGATCTTGCGCAGCGCATCGGTGCCGAGCCCGGCAATGTCCATCGCCCTCGAGATGCAGCCATGCGCTGCCTGCGACGTATAGGCCGTGAGCAGCGCACCATCATTGCCGATGCCGTGCTGCCGCGCCAGCGTGCCGAGCGCGGTGGTGCGCGCCACCAGCACGGCCATCAGATTGGCCATCGACGTGCCGGTGACGAAGATGCCGCTCGCGCTCTCGGGAAAGAGGAACAGGCGGCGCATCCACTCGACGATCTGGCGCTCCACCTCGATCGGCATGTGGTCGCGTCCGCCGAGATTGGCGTTGAGGCCGGCGGCGAGCATCTCTGCGAGCATGCCGACGGCGGTGCCGCCGCCATGCACCCAGCCCATGAAGCCGGGATGGACGTTGCCGGTCGCATAGGGCGCAACATGCTCGGAGAATTCGCGATAGACCTCCGCGAGGTCGCTCGCCTCGCGCGGCACGTCCGCCCTGAAGGCCGCGCGCACGTCATCGGGAATCGGCCGCCAGACGGGGCGCGCCCGAACGTTGGCAATGCCGTCGATCGTCTCGTCCAGCATGCGGTGGGCCAGCGCGCGAAACTCGCTCCAGTCCTGCGGATCTAGCGGGGTATTCGCGACGGAGCTTTGCGTATTGCGGATGATCTCGTTCATGCTGCGCTCTCCGCGCCCGTCTTCGCATGCCGCAACAGCATCGCCGTGAACGCGGAAAAGATCTTGCGCATCTGCGGCGGCTTGTACGGAAACACGACCGGCGAATCCATGTTGTGCACGACGGCGGTGTTGTCGGCCTCGAACACAAGAAGCTCGCCGTTCGCGTTCTCGGCGCAATCGACGATGAAATAATCGAGGCCGACGCGCCGGCTCATCTCTTCGATCGCGTTTCTGTGGCGCTCGCCGAAAGCATGATCGAAGTCGCGCATGAAGACGGCTTCCTCGGCCCGCTTCTCCTCGCTGAAGGCCATGTAGGCGTTGAGATACCAGATGTCCCAACGGTCGGCGATCGCCATGTGGCACGCGTACGGCTTGCCGTCGACCATGGCGAGGCGATACTTGCGGTAGAGCCCGTCGGGGCTCACATAATCGACGAAGCGTGCGACGAAGAAGTCCTGCTCTTTCCGTTCGGCGAGATAGGCCGCCAGAGCCGCCGCATCGTCGAGCTTCGCGAGCCCGACGCCGGCATGCGAGCCGCGCGGCCGCGCGATCATCGGAAAGTGCAATTCGCTTGCGATGCCTTCGCTTGCTATCCGCCCCTGCGCGAGGTCCGACAATTGCGCGCGCGTTGCGTGGATGGTCGCGGGAATGTCGAGGCCGGGCACGTCGGTCAGCAGCCGGTACAGCTTGTCTCGATCGAGATTGCCGATGCGATCGGGGCGATTGAGCAGCGGCCGCGGCCAGTGCGGCGCGGCCTTTTCGATCAGCGCGAGCGCCTCACGGCATTCCTCGGAATCGGACGCGACCACGATGGCCACGTCGTGCTCCGGCAAGGTCTCGGGCAAACCGATGCCCTTGATCACATAGAGCGTCAACAGCTCGACATCGGAGCCTTCGAGCAGGAAATCGATCGGCGTGTTGCCGCCCATGTCGATGTCGGCTGCAAGCGCGAGCAGGCGCAGGCCCGACTTCGGAGCTGCGCTGGGCGTTCGGAACAATTGATGGAAGGCCAGCACCTCGGACTGGATCGCAAGCCCCCGATCCTTGTCACCCAGCAGCTGGGTGATCAACGACAGGTCCAGCCCCTCGCCCGCCAGCGCGGTCCCCGCCGCGATGCGCGCGACGAGCTGATCGCGCAACGGATGCAGATCGCCGCCTTCGAAGGCCCGGCGCGTCAGCTGCGCAAAGCCGATGCGGTCGGCATAGTTCGCCGCGGTCAGGCCGATCGGCGGGGAAACCGGATGCTGCATCTCACACCTCGAACGCGGACTTTACCGGCACGGCCGCTGCGCCACCGGCGAGCAGCAGCTCGATCTTCACCAGGACGTGGGCGATCTGGTCGAGAAGGTGCTGCACGTTGCGCTGCGCCTCCGCCCTGTCCGGCGACCAGGCCTCAGCCACGAGCCGCGCGCCGACGCAGAGGCGCAGCACGGCCTGCGGCGTCTCGTCCTGCCACTCCAGCCGCACCGGCTGGCCAATCAGGCAGCGCTGCGCGGCGACCTGACGGTCCTCCGTGCTGCCGTTGATCTCTTGGCTGACATCACGCGCCAACGCGCGATGAACAGAAGCGGTCTCGGCAACACAAACCGGCTTGCCGTCGCGCAGCAGCGTGAACGGAAAGATGGTCGGCTGCACGAATTCCTCGTCGTCGATGCCGGCCGCGTGGGTCGCGGCCGAAACAGCGCGCAACGACGGCGACAATGCGATCATGCTGTCGATGCCGGCAGCGAGTTCGGCGAGCATCCCGGCGCGGAAGGCCCCGGGCACGCCATAGTAGCTGCCGATCTCGGTCAGCGCCGCCTCCCAGCGCAGCCATTGACCGAAATTCGGACGGCGCTCGAAGCGCGAACGCAGCACCGTCCAGGCCATCGGCCAATCGCAGCGTCCGGCGTAATCAAGGATTCCAGATGCGATCCCCTCGACGCGATCGAGCGACCGCGACAGGCCTTTCGGCACCAGCAGTGCACCGCTGAAGGCAGGTCCGCCGAAGAATTTGGAGCCGGTGATCAGCACCATATAGCCGCGGTCGAGATAGGAGCGCAGCCGCCGGCGGCCGAGCCGGGCCTGGCAGGCGTCGACGACGATCTGGACCTTGCGCGGCCAGCGCCGCGCGATCTCGTCGAGGCAGGCCGCGCTCGGCGCACGCCATCCGAGCTTCGAGGAATCCATGATCTGGAGCAGCACGGGCGCGCCTTGCGCGATCGTGGCCTCGACCGCATGCAGCACCGCTTCATCGGCATCCGTGCGCATCGCGATCCCGGCCCCCGGCGCGCGCAACGGCAGCGAGATGCCGGCGCCGGCCAGCCCCGCGACCGCGGCGTCCTTGCGAACCGCAAAGCCGCTCGCCGTCAGGGTGCTGAAATGATGTCCACGCGCGGTATGGGCCGTGCCGCTGCCGGTCTGGTCGGCGCCGACCACGATCGTCACCGGCCGCGCGCCGAGCATCGTGCGCGCCAGGAACAGAGCGTGGAGCTGGGAGTCCGTGCCGGACGGCGAGAACACCACGTCGACGCGCGGCGAGAGCTGGAGATGACCGCGCAGCTCGTGGCGCATGTCCTCGCAGCGTGCATCGAAAGCGAGCTCGACCTCGTCGAGCAGGCACTTGTGCATCAGCTCTTCACGCGCCAGCACGGCGCGGTCATAGGCCGCCTGCGAGATCGTCGACGCGGTCGACGAGGCGAAATTCCACACCTCCGGCTCCGGCGAAGCCGGGCAGCCATAGGCGTTGGCGCGGCCGGTGGGATCGAGCGCCAGGCGCGGATCTCCGCCGGAAACGAGCAGCGTGTCGAGCGGCGTGAAGAGGTTGCGCAGGCGATATCGCGAGCCGCCGTCGGCGGCGCGTTGCATCTCGGGCCGAGGGGATGGGCCGCCGCTCATCCCGAAAGGCTCACGCCGCGGCATCGGCCGCCGCAGGCGCAGCTGCGAATTGCGAGGCGATGTCGCCATGGAACACCGACGGCCCGACGTGGTCGAGCGGGCTCTGGATGTCGGCCCAGATCTCGCCGCCGATATCGGTCCAGCGCTTGCAGAAGGCGAAGTCCTCGGACAGATAGGTGCCGGTCGCCGGATCGATCATGCATTCGAACAGCGCGAACCGGTTCCGGCTCGCCGCCAGCGCATCATGGGAATGCTCGCGGAAGAACTGGAGGTTCGCGTAGTCGGGGTGGCGGCACATCGCCTCCAGCACGTGACGCCGGATCATCAGGAAGCCGGTGCCGGCATAGCGCACGCGGGTGAATCCGTTGACCACCACGATGCGGTCGGGATCCTCGATCTCGAGCACGTAGTCGAGCGAGGCGGCCGGCACGTCGGCCCGACCCGACTGGATCGCCCGCGCGGCCTTGTCCCAGTTGACCCGCTTGATCGGATAGCAGCCGGCGACGACGTCCGCGCCGCATTCGATCAGGCGGAACACCTGCTCCGGCTTGAAGCCGATATCGGCATCGATGAACAGGAAATGCGTCGCCTTCGGATCGTCCAGGAACATCGCGGCCAGGTTGGCCCGCGCACGGGTGATCAGCGCGTCGCCGTCGCGCAGGAGCACCTTGAGCTCAAGATTGGACATGCCGTGCACGGCCCGCTGCAGCGCGAAGATCGAGCTCGCATAGATGCTCGACACCTGCCCGCCGAAGCAAGGCGTCGCCACAACCAGCTGCATCTTGTCCGACATCAACCGCTCCGCCCCCGCTTGCAATCCTCACCAAGAGGTAAACAGGCATGGTTAACGGCGTCTTAACGCTTCATTACAGGAACTTGACGAGCGAGAGCTGCGCCAGGTTCGAGGTCACCTGGTAGGACGCCTGCAGGGCGTTCTGCAGCGCCAGGATCTCGCTCGCGACCTGGTCGGGCGAAGCCGATTCCGCCTGGTCAATGATGGTCTGGAGCTGCGCCTTGGCCTGGGTCTGGCGCGTGCTCGCGTCCTTCATCGTGTTCTGGGCCATCGCGATGTCGGTCTGGATGTCCTCGATGCGCTGCTGTCCGGGCTGCTGGGTCAGCGCCTGGGTCGTGCGCAGGCTCAGCGCCGAGACCTGCCCGCCCGAATATTGCCCCGTCGGCGAGGTCGAGAAGGTGCCGAACACCGCGATCGCCTGCAATTGCCGGCGGATCGCATCCTCATTCGCCTGGGCGCCGTACTGCACCGTCACGGCATCGTCGACCCGCGCCATCGCGGTCGAGCGCGCCGAGCCGGGCCCGTCATTGCCCAAATACCATTTCACCGTATTGGCCGAGCCGTTCACCAGCGTGGTCGCCGAGCTCGCAGGCGAGGAGCCGACGCGCAGCGGCGGCTGCGTGGCGGTCACCGGCGTCGAGCTGAACCCGAGCGCGCTCAGCGCGCCGGTGTTCGACGTCGTGATGTTGAGGCTCGCCGCATCGTCGGTGTTGATCGTGATCGAGCCGCCATGGACCGTCGAAGGCTTCGAGGTCCCGGTGATCGCGTCGACCTTGCTCAGCAGGGTCTGGATGCTGTCGGTGACATTGAGCTGGTTGCCGGTCGCGCCCGAGGCCACGAAGGTCAGCGTGGTCCCGTTGACGGTGATGGTATCGCCTGCGACGAAGCCCGGCGAGATCGAGTCCGAGGGGCTCGCGCCCGATAGCGCCGTCGCGCCGGTGACCGGGGCCGCCGGCGCCGTCTGGTTGTTGACGGGGGTGCCGATCGCAGAGCTCGCGGTGTTGAAGAAGTTGTCGCCCGCAACGATCGCCGATGCCGCCACCAGCGAGGTGTTGGCGAGCTTCTGAATCGCGGTGTTCAGCGCCGTGTTGAGATTCGCAGCAGTATTGTTCGGGTTGACGGGCGTGCTCGCATCGATCGCGAAGCTGCCGAGCGGCGTCGGCGTTGCCGAGGACGCCGTCAGGTCGATCTGCTCGGTCGTGCCGTCCGGCAGGGTGAACTGAATGCTGAGCTTGTCGCCGTTGTTCGGATTGACGCCGTTGAGATCGACCGAGAACGACACCGGCGAGCCGCTCGGGCCGGTGACGGTCGCGCCTGTCAGCGTCGAGGACACCGCCTTGATCTTGAGGCCGAACGGCGATCCGGCGACGTCCTCCGACACCTGCACGGAGCTTGCCGTCGGCTGCGTCTGCACCAGGCGGCCCATGCCGCTGGTCCCTAGGTCCGCGGCCTGGCGCTCGGCCATGACGGTCTTGAAACCGGCCTGTGTCGTGGTGCCGTTAATGATGTCGCCGGCATCGGCGACCGACTGGGTATTGACTGCCGTTCCGGAGAACAGATAGCGGCTGCCGGTCTGCGTGTTGAGGACACCGACCATCGAGCCGAACTGGGCGGCGGCGGTGTTCTGGGCAATCGTCTGGCCGTTGACGTTGAGGTCCTGCGCGGTAGAGGCCGAGCCGGTCTGCACCGTGCTGCGGATCTTGGTCAGCGATTGCAGCGCGGTGTTGGCGAGGTTGATGCTGACGTTGACGTTGGTGATCGTGTCGGTATAGCCGGCGATGTTGGAGAGCTGCGCGCGCCCGGCGATCGCAAAGCCCTCGTTCGTCCCCATGCCGGCATAGTTCTGCGACAGCTTGCCGGTCGAGAGCTGCGTCGAGAGGTCGGTGAGCTGCTGATTGATGTTGCGGATCTGCGCGCCGAGGATCGACGAAGAATAGTTGATGCTGCTGATCGCCATCTTTCGGAGCCCTGTTACTGTTTACAATTGAGCCTGGATCAACGTGTTCATCATGGTCTGCACCACCGACATGACATGGGCGTTGGCGGCATAGGCATTCTGAAGCTGGATCAGGTTCGACATCTCCGAATCCAGGTTGACCTTGGAGGTCGAGTCGAACTTGGCCTGGAGCGTCGAGACCACGACGCTCTGGCCTTGCTGGAGCTGGGTCGCCTGGGTCGCGGCGTTGGCCTGCACGCTCAAGAACTGCTGGAGGAAGTTCGAGACGCTGCCGGTGAAAGGCTGGCTCGCCGAGCCGAGGCCGCTCTGCGGCGAATAGGAAAACACTGCACTGGTGAGCTGCGAGTAGAGATAGTCCGAACGCGTGGTGTCGCCTGCGGGCGTCACCGGCGAGGTATTGTAGACCGACATCCGGGTCGGATCGGTCACGAGCTGCGTGTTCACGGCGATGCGCGCGGCAAGACCGGTCATCTGCGAGCCCGACGCCGTGATTGCGCCGGTGTAGAGCGCCTGCCCGCCGTCGGTGAACAGCGGCAGCTGCGGATTGCCCGAGGTCAGCGACGAGATCGTCTTGGTGGTCGAGGCCGAACCGACCTTGGCAAGCCCGGTGTTGTCGTCGGTCACCCGCAGCGTCGTGGCGGTCGCCGGCGACGGGGCGGCGGAGAACGACAGATGCGTGCCCGACAGCGCGGTGTTCAGCGCAGAGGCGATCGCGCCCATGCCGCCGGCGAAGTCGACGCCGATCCGCATCGGGTTGGCGTTGGTCGCGTTCTGGAGCGGCAGCGCGGCGGGGTCGGTCACGTTGACGAGCGTGATCTGGCGCTGCGTGTTGGTCGCCGTGTCCGTATAGGTGATGTTGACCGTGTTGCCCGGCAGCGCACCGGCGAGCTCGAGATCGAAGCCGGCCGGCGGGCCGGTGACCGTGCTGCCCGTCGTGGTCTTATCGGACAGCGCGCTCGCCATCGTGGCGGCGAGCTGGTCGATCTGGTTCTGCGCTTGCACCAAAATGTCGTCGCGCAGCTTCAGGTCGGCCGCGATCTGGCCGGACGACACCACGTTGTTGGCGACGACGTCGACTTGCGAGCCGTTCGGCAGCTTGATGTTGAACGCGCCGACGCCGGACTTGGCAGGGTCGATGTTGTAGAGCGACGTTGCCGACAGCGCGCCGGCGGAGGCAAAGGAGAATTCCGAGGCGAGCCCGGCGCCGACCAGCTGGATGCCGGTCGTGGTGTAGATGTTGGCCTGGTTCGAGTTGTCGGTGGTGACACGGACGTCGACATATTTCGACAGCGTGTTGATGGCTTGGTCGCGCTGGTCCATCAGTGTTGCGGCCGAGGGATCGTTGGCCGACAGGCCCTGGAGCCTGGTGTTGATGTCGGCGATCTGCTTCATGGCCGCATTGGCGGCCTGCGCCGAATTGCTGAGATTCTGTTCGACGTTGGAGCGCAGCGACTGGATGCCCTTGGTAGTGACGTTGAGCTGCGTCGCGAGCGCCTGGGCCGCGCCGAGCGCGACGGTCTGCGCCGACGACGCACCCGAGCTGGTCGACAGCGCCTGCAGCGCCGTGGTGAACTTGTTCAGCGCGCTTTCGAGCGTGCCGGAATTGCCGGGCGTGCCGTAGACATTCTGAAGCTGCTTCAGGATGTTGGCCATCTGGTCGGCGTAGCCGCCGCCGCCGGTCTCGGTCCGTAGCTGGTTCTGCACATAGGTGTCGAGCAGGCGGCTGACGCCGGTCGTCATCGCCGTCGCGCCGAACTCGCCGGTGGTGACCTCGATCTGGTTCGGCGTCTGGACGACGTAACCCGGGGTCTGCGCATTGGCGACGTTCGAGGAGACGATCGAGAGCGCGGCCTGGTTGGCACGCAGACCGCTCATCGCACTGGCGAGGGCTGAACTCAAACCCATATCACTGGCCCGCCTTTGTTACGTCACGCGCCGATCAGCGCAACACGTTGAGGAGATCCTGCACCATCGAGTTTGCCGTCGTGATCACCTTGGTGTTGGCCGAATAGGCCTGCTGGGTCACGATCAGCTTGGTGAATTCGTCGGCGATGTCGGTGTTGGATCCCTCCAGCGACGAGCCGCTGATGGTGCCCGAAGCGCCGTCGATGGCGTCACCCGATTGTTCGGTCGCGGCATAGGCGCCGCCGTCCATCGCCTTCAGATAATTGGTGCCGTTGAAATGCGACAGCTGCACCTGCGCGAGGTTGAGGTTCTGGCCGTTGGAGAAGGTGCCGACCACCACGCCGTTGTTGTTGACGGCGACCGATCGGAGCTGACCGGCGGCGTAGCCGTTCTGGGTGATGGTGTTGATCGTCACCGCGCCGCTGGTGCTGGCATATTGCGTCAGGCCTCCGGAGGAGATGTTGAAGGCGACGGAGCCGAGCGACTGGCCGCTGACGGTGACGTTGTTGATGGTGATGCCCGAGCCGCTCGGCGAGGTCAGCGAGCCGTCGGCGGCAAAGGTGAAGGTCTGGCCGGTATTGACCCATCCGACCGTCGTGCCGGTCGCGTTCGGGTCGGTCTGGTAGAACAGGTTCCAGCTGTCGGAATGACCCGCGCCCAGCGAGGCGCTGTCGGTCTTGGCCCAGCGCAATTGCAGGTTCACCGGCGTACCGGCGGCGTTGTAGGCGGTCACCGCGCCGCCGCTGATCGATTCCTTGGTGAAGGTGGCGATGTCGTTGCCGATCACGCCGCCGGTGCCGGCCGTGCCGCCACCTTCGCGATTCCGGGTGATGGTCGAGGTGAAGCCGAGCGCGGAGAAGGCCGCGCTGTTGGAGCTGGAGACCGTCAGGTTGGAGACGGTGCCGGTGTTGAGCGTGATCACGCCGCCGCTGCTGACCGACGACCCCGAGGCGCCGGAGAGCGCGTCGATCTTGCCGAGCAGGGTCGTGATGTTGTCGGTGACGTTGATCTGGTTCGCACCCGAGGCGCCCGAGGCCATGAAGGTCAGCGTCTGGCCGTTGACGGTGATGGTGTCGCCGGGGGAAAAGCCCGACGTGAGCACCTGGGCACCGCCGGCGGTGGCCGAGCCGCTCAGCACCGTCGCGCCGGAGATTGCAGGCGAGGACAGCACGTTGCCGCCACGCGTCACGCTGCTGATGCCGAGCGCGGTGGCGGCCGTGCCGCTGCCGATCGCGACGTCGGTGCCGGTGCCGGTCGCGATCTGGATATTGCCGCTGACCGAGAGCGAAGCGGTGACGCCGGCGCCGCCGGCCGTCTGGATCGCGTTCAGGATGTCGGCCACAGTCGCCGTCGTACCCGCACCGAGACCGATCGTGGTGTTGCTGCCGACGGTCGAGACCGTGGTGCCGCCGTTGAAGGTGATGGTGTTGCCGTTGATGGTCAACGTCTGGCCGCTCAACGCGGTCAGAATGCTGGAGGCGAGATGCGTGCCGGCGGTATTGTCGAGCGACGTGGTCGTCGAGGCGACCGCGGACGAATTGTTCTGGAGCGCAACCGTGCCGGTGGCCGTCGTCGAAGAATAGGCCGACCGGATGTTGCCGGTTGCGGCCGCGCCTGACACGGTCGCATTGGCATAGGGCGCCGGCGGCGTGCCGACCGGCAGCGGATTGGCGGCGAAATCGGACGGGTTCAGGCCGCCGGCGGCGAGCAAGGTGCCGGTCGATGCCGTGGTTTTTGCCACCGTGTTCGGTTGGGTCGGCAGGTTCGCTGCGTACTGGATCGAGGTGGTCGCCTGCGCCGGAATGAAGTTGTTCTGGAATTGCAGGACGTTTGCCACGCTGCCGGTCGGGTTGCCGGTCTTCGGGTCGACCGTGACGCCCATCAAATAATAGCCGGCGCCGTTGACCAGGTTGCCGTTGGCATTGAGCTGGAAGTCGCCGCGCCGCGTATAGTAGGTCACCCCGGTGAAGACAGGCACGTTGTCAACGACGCCGCTCGCCTTCTGGATCGAGAAGAAGCCGTCGCCGGTGATCGCCATGTTGGTGGCGACGCTGGAGGACGAGATCGTGCCCTGCGTCGTGATGGTGGCCTTGGCGTTGGCCTGCACGCCGCCTGCCACCTGCTTGCTCGGAACCGAGGAGTCCGGAATGAGGTCGACGAAGCTGGTGCCGATGCCCTTGTAACCGGTGGTGGATGAGTTCGCGATGTTGCCGGAAATGTTCTGCAGCGCGAAGGACTGCGCCTGCAGGCCACCCACCGAGGTGTTCATTGCATCGAAGATACCCATAACTTTGTCTCCAAATCCGATCTCGGCGGCCGGTCGACCATGGCCGCAATCGGAAAGAGACGTCGCAAGGCCTATGCCAATGCGGGTATCTTCAGGAAATCAATGACTTAATGAAAAAGCCCCGGTCTGACGACCGGGGCACATTTGCCGGGACCGGCAACAATTGCCGGGGCATCCTGTCGTTCCGGAGCGGTCCGCAGGACCGGAATGACTCCCGCGAAACCTACGTCGCCGACGCCGCCGCGGGGTGGAAGACCAAGCCGAAACCGTCGATGCAATAGCGCAATCCGGTTGGCTTCGGGCCGTCGTCGAAGACATGGCCGAGATGGCCGCCGCAGCGCCGGCAATGCACCTCGGTGCGGACCATGCCGTAGCTGCGGTCCTCGGTCTTGCCGACATTGCCTTCGATCGGCGCATAGAAGCTCGGCCAGCCCGTGCCGCTCTCGAACTTGGTCTCCGACGTAAACAGCGGCAGGTCGCAGCCGGCGCAGGCGAAGATGCCCTTGCGCTTCTCCTTCAGCAGCGGGCTGGAGCCGGGCCGCTCGGTGCCGTGATTGCGCAGGATCTCATATTGCTGCGGCGTGAGCTGGGCGCGCCATTCGGCTTCCGTCTTCGTGATCTCGAACTTTTGCGCGGCCTTCTCGCCGGCCTCGGCAGGTGTTCCTCTCAGCCAGCGCAAGGCCGAAAGGCCGAACAGGCCGGCGACAGTCGTGAGCAGGATGCGGCGGTCAAGCATGTCATTCTCCGTGCGCGGGAAGTCCACGCCCTGAGATACGGGCTTCTGCCGGCCGAAGTTACACGTCGGAGCGGAATTTCGCTCAACTTATTGCGAGACGCGATCCTCGTGCACGACCGGTTCCGCAGCGCCGACCGCGGCTTTCGGCGGTGGCGCCGGTCGGGGTCGCACGCCGGGCGGCGCTCGGCGCGGACCGGTGCCGGCGGCGCGGTTGGCTTCGGCGAGGCGGGCCTCGCGTTGCCTGTCCTTGACCCTCGCGCGCTCGCGATAGCGGGCGAGCGCACCTGCGGCGGCGGAGCTCGCCCTGCCCCAGATCCCGACCAGCTGGCCGGCGACGCGCCCCGTGGCGCCGCCCGCCCAGACCAGTTCGAACGGCGAGAACAGCTTCCAGCGCTCATCGCCCCGCAAAATGCTGCGCGCGATCATCTGTCCGGCCATGGCGGAGGTGTTCATGCCCTGGCGGCCGAACCCGCTCGCCACCCACAAGCCTTTGCGCAGCTGGCCGATCTGCGGCATGCCGTGCACGGTCTGGCCGGTGGCGCCGCCGAAGATGTCGGTGATCTCGACATTGCCGAGCTCGGGAAAGATCGTTCGGATCCGCCGCTTGATGGCGCCGGCGAAGCGCTGCGGACGCGCGGCCCAGGTGGTCTCCGGGCTCTCCCACATCAGCCGGTCGCCGTCGACAAGCCGGAAATGATCGACACCGTCGGAATCCATCACCGATCCCTTGAAGGCGATGATCTCGTGCAGGCGCTCGCCGAGCGGCGCGGTCACGCCGGCATAGCGCCAGACCGGCAGCAACGTCTCCGACAGGCGCTTGGAGGGGGCGCCGAGATGAATGTTGCCGGCGAGCACGATGTGGCTCGCCCGCAGCCGCGCCGAGGGCGTGACGATGCGCTTGCGGATGCCGGAATGATCGATGCTGACGACCGGCGTGTCCTCGAAGATGCGGGCGCCTGCCCGCCGTGCCAGCGCCGCAAGGCCGTGCACGTATTTCCGGCCGTCGACCTGGAACGCTTTCGGATAATACACGCCGTGGAAGTAATGATCGGACTTGAGCGCCTCGCGCACGCGGTCGACCTGCCAGCCTTCGACCTCGGTATCGAAATCCTCGTTCAGCATCTGCAGCCGGCTGATCAGCCGGTCGCCGGCATCGACGTTGGAGACCTCCAGCACGCCGTCGCTGACGCCGATCCCCGGCATGCTCTCTTCGCTGGCGTTGGCCCGGACGAACTCGGCGCCCTGCTTCGACAGGGTCCACAATTCGCGGGCGTCCTCCAAGCCGATGCGCTCGATCAGGTCCGTGAGCGGCAGCGCAAAGCCCGGCATCACGGTGCCGAGCTGGTTGCCGGAGGCGTTCCAGCCGATATGCCGGCCCTCGAGCACCGCGACGCTGGCCCCGAGCCGGGCCGCCTCCAGCGCCACGGTAAGCCCGGCCAGGCCCGCCCCGATCACACAAATGTCGGCATCGAGATCGAACGACAGCCGCACGCGGTCGCGAAAGCCGGCTTCTTCCTGGGACACGCTTGTGAAAGTCTCGCTCATGCAGTTTTCTTAGAGGACTGTGCGGGCCCTTGTCACCTTGTCCTCAACCGGCGCCTGTAGATTATCCTGGACGTGGAACGATTCGAGAATGCCATGCGCCGTTTGATGCTGCTGCGTCACGCCAAGACCGAGACCGACGCACCGAGCGGCCGTGACCAGGACCGCCGGCTCGACGACCGCGGCCACAAGGATGCCGCGCGGATGGGAGACTGGATCGCGGCCCATCCGCCCTTCCCCGATACCGTATTGGTCTCCCACGCCGTGCGGGCCCGTCAGACCTGGGACATCGCCTGGGAGGCGATGAAGGACCGCGTCCCGGCGCCGCAGGTCGAGGTCCTGCCGGAACTCTATGGCGCCGATCCCGCGCAGATCCTGGACACCATTCGCACCGCAACCGCCCCGGCCGATCCGAAGCGGCTGCTGCTGATCGGCCACAATCCCGGCATGCACGAGGTCGCGCTCATGCTGATCGGCGGCGGCGATCCCGATGGCGCCAAGACCCTCGGCGACAACCTGCCCACAGCGGGGCTTGCGATCTTCGACTTTGACGTCAAGGATTGGGATGACGTGGCCTACCGCCGCGGCAAGCTGGTGCTGTTCGTCAGCCCCAAGCTGCTTCGATCGGGCTAGACGCGCGGGCGCCGTCTCGACCGGTTGGTTCAGCCTGGTTCACAGGGAGGCGCAGATGTTCAAGTCCATCCTCGTGCCCATCGACCTCGCCGACACCGATCTCGCCAAGCCGGCGATCGCGACCGCGGCGACTTTGTCGCAGACCTGGAGCGGCACCGTGCGCCTGCTCAACGTGCTGCCGATGACGCCGGTGATGCTGGCCGAGTACGTCCCGGCCGATTTCGACGAGCAGCAGCGCCAGACCTCGGAAGAGGCGCTTGCCATCGTCGCGCGCGAATCCGGCATCGAGCCGTCCCGCATCTCCAGCGTGGTGCGCCAGGGCGGCATCTATCACGAGATCCTGGAGGAAGCCGCGCACATAAAGGCCGACTTGATCGTGATGACCTCGCATCGCCCGGCGATGCGCACCTATTTCCTCGGCTCCAACGCCGGCCACGTCGTGCGCTACGCCAAGTGCTCGGTGCTGGTGGTGAGGCATTGAAGGGCAGCAGACTCCGTCATTGCGAGCGAAGCGAAGCAATCCAGAGTCTTTCCGCGGCAACAGCCTGGATTGCTTCGCTGCGCTCGCAATGACGTAGAGGCAGCTGCGTGCCACACTCGCGCTTCCGTGCCCCGGACGCTGCGCAGCACGAAGTGATGCGCTGCAGAGCCGGGGCCCATGCGTCAGCGAGTGCGATCCGCTGGGTCCCGGCTCTGCGCAGCAGCGTTTCCCGCTGCAGCGCGTCCGGGACAGGCGAGTATCACAGATACCGCGACAGCTCGGTCTTGAACTGCCCGTACACGGCATCCTCGATCTGGCTGCGTGTGATGCCGATGTCGCGCAGGGCGCGGTCGTCGAGCTCGTTCAGGGTCTTGACGGCGGAGCGGCGCTCCAGGCGGTCGAACAGCGCGGTGAGGCGCAGGGCTAGGGCACTGAAAAATCCGCCCGATGAGGATGGGCGTAAAGTCCGCCCGGCAGTTTGCGAGATCGTGGTCATTCTTCTTCTCCGGCCTAACGTCCCGCGCGGCGAAGCAGGTGCCGTTGGCGCGGACGCTTGCGGGCGCCTGCACCTCATTTGCCGTCGGATTGCTCTCGCTCTCCTCGGCCCAATCGCGGAACTTGATGGAACTTAAATGCTCCAGTACACTCCTCGGAGCAAGCAAAACATTGCTCTCGGTGCAATATGTCCAAGTTCGAGTACGTGAAGCTCGCCGATGCCATTGCGGCCGATATCACTAACGGCACGTTAAGGCCCGGCGACCGGCTGCCGCCGCAGCGCAATTTTGCCTATGACCGCGGCATCGCGGTCTCGACCGCGAGCCGGGTTTATACGGAATTGCTCCGCCGCGGCCTCGTGGTCGGCGAGGTCGGGCGCGGCACGTTCATCTCCGGCGACGTCAGGCGTGACGTCGAGACCATGCGCGAGCCGGCCGACGCGCGCATCAATCTCGAGGTCAATTACCCGCTATTGCCGCAGCAATGGGCGATGATCGCCAAGAGCCTCGCGGGGCTCGAGCGCATCGACGCGCTGGAATCCGCGCTGCGCGTTTCGACCAGCACCGGCACCAAGAGCGCCCGCGTTGCCGCCGCTGCCTATCTCGCACGCAAGGATTTTTCGCCGCAGCCCGAGCAGATCTTCTTCACCGCCAACGGCAAGCAATCGCTCGCGGCCGCGCTTGCCGCGCTGGTGCCCACCGGCGGCCGCTGCGGCGTCGAGGCGCTGACCTATCCCTACGTCAAGAGCATCGCCGCGCGGCTCGGTGTGACGCTGGTCCCGATCCCCATGGACGAGGTCGGCGCGCGGCCCGACGCCATCCAGAAGGCCCATCGCGAGGCGCATCTGTCGGCGCTGTATCTGCAGCCCATCATCCAGAACCCGCTCGGCGTCACCATGAACGCGACGCGGCGCGCCGACATCATGCGCGTCGCCGAGAAGCTCGATCTCACCATCATCGAGGACGCCGTCTACGGCTTCCTCGCCGACGACACGCCACTGGCGGCGCTCGGGCCCCACCGCTGCATCGTGCTCGACAGCCTGTCCAAGAAGGTCGCGCCGGGGCTCGCGCTCGGCATCCTCGTCGCGCCGCCTCACTTGCGCGAGAGTTTGATGAGCGCGGTGCGGACCGGCGGCTGGATCGCCTCCGGCCATGCGCTCGCGGCCGGGCAGCGGCTGATGGCCGACGGCACCGTCGCCGAGCTGACCCGGCTGAAACGCATCGATGCCGCGCGCCGACAGCAGACCGCCGCACGGCTGCTTTCCGGCTACCAGCTCGCCGCCGATCCGCGCTCGTATCATCTCTGGCTGACGCTGCCACCGCACTGGCGCTCGCAGACCTTCGTCGCCGCAGCAGCAAGGCGCGGCATCGCGCTGACGCCATCCTCGACCTTCGCGATCGCGCACGGTCATGCGCCGAACGCGGTGCGGCTCGCGCTCGCCCCGCCGTCGCCCGAGCAGCTCGATTCCGGCCTGCGCACCATCGTCTCGCTGCTCGGCACCAAGGAGGACGATTTCGATTCGACGGAGTAGGGCTCTCATCTGACGCGTTTTCTTCACGCGAACCGGACCCACTTCGCTCGCAAACGCTTTAGGGCAGCAGGGCCTTCGGCACGCGATCGAAACTGTAGCTCTGCGGCCGGTTGCGCCGCACGAAGCCGCCGACCTGCCAGGCGAACAGCGCGGCGAAGCCGAGGATGAACAGCACGCCCGCGAGCTCGCCGGTCAGAAGCGCGCGGATCAACAGCCCCGCCATTGCCACGGCGAGCACGGCCAGGAACGCCAGCACCGCCGCATAGGTTTTGCGGCCGAGGCCCGCGGTCAATTCGGCGCGGCTGCCGGCTTTGGCCATCCGCGCATGCAGCTCGATCAGGAAATCGCGAAAACCGTTGTCCTGCGGCGCCATCAGCGCCGCGGTCTGCCAGCTCGTCGACAGGATCGCGATGCGGCCGCCGCCGGCGCGGCTGATATCGGCGCGGAAGCGGTGCTGCTGCATCGACACCGGGCGGAACGACAGCCGGATCGCCGAAATCTCGTCATAGCGCCACAGGCCGGAGCGGCCGGCGATGTGCCAGGACAGCCCCTGCTCCGTCAACTCGAAGCGATGCGCCGAGCCAATCAGCGAGGCCTTGTAGGCATAGCTCGTGGTCGAACCCGCTTCCGCTCCCGGCATGTCGTCAACGAACCCATGGGCGATCGCTTGGGCGATCGGCTTGCGGGATCGCCCCCGGCCATCCTACAAGCGAGGCATGGCTGAGACGACCTTTTTTCCGCGCCGCCTGATTCTCGGCGCCGCGATGATCTCCGGTGTGTTACTGGCGCTCGCGGTGCACATGCTGGGCGCGCGCTACGGTCTCGATCTCGGCCGCCTCTGGCGCTCCGACACGCATGAGTTCATTCCGGCGGGCGCCGCCATCGCCTGGTGGCTGATCGCCACCGTCGGCTTCTCCGGCGGCTATTTCACGGCGAGCCTGATGCAGAGCGCCGTCTCCGGACAGATCCCGCAGCGGATGCGGCAATTCCTGATCGCGGTCGGCGTGCTGCTGCTTGCGGGAGCGGGTCAGGCGGCGTCGGCGCCGAGCCCGATCCCGACCGTCTCGGGCGTGCTCGCCGGGCTTGCCGCCCTGTGTCTCGGCGCCGTGATGGCGTTCTGCGGCGCGCATTTCGCGCTGCGCCGAAGCTGACCTCTCAAGCCGACGCGCGCAGCCGCGGCCGTTCCAGCATGATCGCGACATCCGAGGCGGGCCGCGGCTTGCTGAACAGATAGCCTTGCGCCTGGGTGCAGCCCTCGCGCCGGAGCAGCTCGAGCTGCGCGTCGTTCTCGACGCCCTCTGCCGTGGTGACGATGCCGAGGCTGCGGCCGAGGCCGGTCACGGCGCGAATGATCGCCATGGAATCCTCGCGCGTCGCCAGCTCCGACACGAAGGAGCGGTCGATCTTGATCTTGTCAAACGGGAAGCTGCGTAGATAGCTCAGCGACGAATAGCCGGTGCCGAAATCGTCGAGCGAGATCCGCACGCCCATGGCACGCAGCTCGTGCAAGGTCGTCAGCGTCGCCTCGCTGTTCTGGAGCAGGACGGATTCGGTGATCTCGAGCTCGAGGCGCCGCGCACCGAGTCCCGATATGGCCAACGCCTCTGTCACCGCCGCGATCAGGTTCGGGCTCTTGAACTGCACCGGCGACAAATTGACGGCGACGTCGACATCGTCGGGCCAGGTGGCCGCGTCGGCACAGGCGGAGCGCAGCACGAACTCACCAAGCTGAACGATGAGCCCGGTCTCCTCGGCCAGCGGGATGAAGCTGATCGGCGCGATCAGCCCGCGTTGCGGATGGTTCCAGCGCAGCAGCGCCTCGAAGGCGACGACGCGACCGCTGGCGACCTCGCGGATCGGCTGGTAATAGACCTCAAACTCGTCGCGTTGCAGCGCCGCGCGCAGATCCATTTCCAGAAGGCGCCGCGCCTGCGCACGCGCATCCATGCCGGTCTCGAAGAAGCGGTAGGTGCCGCGGCCATCCGCCTTGGCGCGATAGAGCGCAAGATCCGCGTTCTTGAGCAGCTCGTCCGGATTGCTGCCGTCCTGCGGCGACAGCGAGATGCCGATCGAGACGCCGATCACGATCTGATGGTCGTCGATCTGGTAAGGCGCCGAGATCACCTCGACGAGGCGTCCGGCAAGCGATCGCGCGGCGATCTCCTCGGAGCGTCCGATCTGGACCACCGCGAACTCGTCGCCGCCGAGCCGCGCCACGGTGTCCTGTTCGCCGACGGTGGCCTCGAGCCGGCGGCCGACCTCCTTGAGCAGCGCATCGCCGATGGGATGGCCGAGCGAGTCGTTGATGTCCTTGAAGTGATCGAGATCGAGGCAAAGCACCGCGAGCTGGTCGCCCGACTTGGTCTGGCGCAGTCCCTGCTCGAGCTGTTCGTGGAACAGCACGCGGTTCGGCAGGCTGGTCAGCGCGTCATGTCGCGCCATGTGCGAGATCTTGGCCTGCGCCTCCAGCCATTCGGTGATGTCCTCGAAGGTCGCGACCCAGCCGCCGCCCTGCATCGGCTGGTTGACGACCCGGATGGAGCGGCCGAACCGGTTGACGACGTCGGTCGTGGTGCGGCCCTCGCGCGCGTCGGCGACGAGGCGGGCGAAGAATTCATCGGCGTCGCCCTGCCATTGGCCCTTCGCCTGCTCTTCCCTGAGCACGTCGACCAGCAATCGGCCGGTGAGCGGCACGTCGGTTCGACGGAGCATCGCGGCATAGCGCTCGTTGAACAGGATGATCTTGCCGTCGGCGTCGAACATGCACAGCCCCTGCGACATGTTCTCCAGCGCGCTGTCGAGCACGATCTGCTGGCGGCCCAGTTCGCCCTTGGCGCGGCGGTCGAGCAGCGCGGCCACGAGCGCAATCGCGATGATCGCGACGGCGGCGCCGGCAGTCAGGAACGACAGCGAGGCCGGCGGGACCGAGAGCCCGCTGATCGCGATCGTCGGGTCCGGCGTCAGCAGCACCGCGCCCATCGCGGTGAAATGATGGGCAACGATCGCGAGCGTCAACAGAGCAGTCGCGCTCAGCGCATGTCGAATGCCGTCACCTCGCGCGGCGACGAACAGCGCGAGCGCTGCGAAGACGATTCCGAACAGCACCGAGGCGGCAACCGTGCTCCGGATCCAATCCAGCCGTGCCGGCATCTCCAGCGCCACCATGCCGGTGTAATGCATCGCCGCGACACCAAGGCCGACGATGGCGCCGCCGACGACGATCCACACCGGGCGCGAGGACGCCACGGCGATGCTGAGGCCCACGAAGGTCAAGGAGATCGCAAGCATCAGCGACAGAATTGTCACCGGGATGTTGTAGGCGCCGGCGCTTCCCGGGCCGTAGGCTAGCATCGCGATGAAATGCGTCGCCCAGATGCCGCATCCGCTCACGGCCGCATCCAGGGCGATCCAGGCCAGGCGCCCGGCTCCGTGCGTCGCGCGTGCGCGCTGAAACAGGCTGATCGCCGCGGCGCTGGCGAGCAGGCACACCGCGCCCCCAAGGGCCACCAGTCGCCAGTCATGCTCGTCGGTGAGACAGTAGAGAACTTGATACATTGCCGGCCCCTATCGACCCGCACTTGAGCCGACAGTGGTGGACGATCGGTAACCAGCTACAAACCTGCTCCGGAAGTGGTGAATGGAAGATGAGCGAGTTCGCTCACATTGCTGATCCTCGCGACGGCGCACCGAAGCAGCACCACGGCAGCGGGAAGCGAACAAGCACAAGCGCCGCGCGGACCGTCGCGCGGCGCTCGCAGTTTCCTCTACTCAGCTCGCCGCGCGCAGATTCACCTTGCTCTCGGCGAGTGTCGTCAGCTTCTGGTCGGTCGCCTTCTCCTCCTCGAGCGTCTTGGCGAGCACCGCCGCACAATCGTTGCGGCCGAGCTGCTTGGCCCAGGCGATCAGGCTGCCGTAGCGGACGATCTCGTAATGCTCCGCGGCCTGCGCCGCATTGATCAGGGCCGCGTCGAGCACCGCCTTATCGGCGACTTCGCCGGCGGTCTCGTCGGCTTCCTCGATGATGCCGTCGATGGCCGGGCAGTCGACCGCCTTCACGGGGACGCCGTGCATCTTGAAGACCTCCTCGAGCCGCGCAACGTGCTGCTTGGTTTCCTCGAGGTGCGTCAAAAAGCCCTGTTTCAGCTGCGGATCAGTGGCCTTGGTCGCCATCTTCGGCAGCGCCTTGGTGAGCTGCTGCTCGGCGTAATAGATGTCCTGGAGCTGATGTACGAACAGGTCGTTCATGGTCTTGATGTCTTTTGTGAACAGTCCCATCGTTCCGATCCTCTCGGGTCTTGGGAACACGGAGGCGCCGGCTTGCGCGAAAAAGCCGCGTATTCCGCCATGTTCGATTGTTGATGGAGGCTAACGACCACGCGGCATCGACGTTCCAAAAACGCCGATACGGCTCTGCGTTGGAACAATGCGGACGGCGCCGGGATCTGAGATCGTATCGGCACGGTGAGCGCGCGGATGGAGCCTGGTTTCGCGACTCATATGCTTAACGCGCCGCCGATATGAACCGCGTATGACAAAGTTGCCCGCCGAACGCAGAACCTATTGTTGTCAAGGGCTGCACAAGCCGCTGATTTTGCCTTAAATGAGCTGGATCATGCCTAGCGATCGATGCCTGCCTTTTGGCCGTGATCGCACCCGACCGGCCAATGTCTGGCCCGGTCGGTCTTGCCCCCCGCCGGGAGGATGAATGCACGGACTGCTGCCCGCGTTGAAACGCGGCTTCAATAGATGGATCGGCTGGCGACGGCTCGGCGTCGCCGCGAGCATCTTCATCATCGCGTTTGCGATCACCACGCTGGTGCGGACGCTCAAGGGCATCGATACCGGGGTCATCCTGACCGCGTTGACGGAGATTCCCCGCGGCAACATCGGGCTGGCGGCGATCTGCGTCTTCTTCGCGTTCTGTACGCTGACCTTCTACGACTATTTTGCGCTGCGAACGATCGGCAAGAAGCACGTGCCCTATCGCATCGCGGCGCTGTCCAGCTTCACGTCCTATTCGATCGGGCACAACATCGGCGCCACGGTCTTCACCGGCGGCGCGATCCGTTTCCGGATTTATTCGGACTACGGACTGAACGCGATCGACGTCGCGAAGATCTGCTTCCTGTCCGGCCTGACCTTCTGGCTCGGTAACATCTTCGTGCTCTCGATCGGCATGGCCATCCATCCGGACGCGGCCTCCTCGATGGATCAGCTGCCCTCCTCGCTCAACCGGTTGATCGCCCTCGGCGGTCTCGCATCGATCGGCGCGTATCTGGTCTGGCTCTGCATGGGCGAGAAGCGCCGTGAGCTCGGCCAGAAGGGCTGGAAGGTGGTGCTGCCCTCGGCGCCGCTGACCTTGGTGCAGATCCTGATCGGCGTCGTCGATCTCGGCTTCTGCGCCACGGCAATGTACCTCTTGATGCCGGCCAACCCGCCGATCGACTTCATGTCGCTCGCGGTCGTGTTCATCCTGGCGACCCTGATCGGCTTTGCCAGCCACGCGCCGGGCTCGATCGGCGTGTTCGATGCCGCCATGCTCGTGGCGCTGCCCCAGTTCGGCCGCGAGGAGCTTCTGGCCACGCTGCTGGTGTTCCGTATTCTCTATTTCGTGATCCCGTTCGGCCTTGCCATCTCCATCATGGGCACGCGCGAGCTTTGGACGAATGTGGTCGCGCCGTGGCAGGAGCGGCGGCGGCTGGCGGAAGCCTGCGCGCAGGCCAACCTGCCCAAGGAGGTGACGCCGATGGAGCGCGAACGGCTGCTGCGGCAGGCCGGCAAGCGCTGAGCCGCCCAAGGCGCCGCCGGCAATCAAGCCGCCGCCGGCAATCAAGGCCCCTCGGAATCATCAGGCAAAAGTTGCGGGCAGGCGCGCAATCCTCTCTTATTTCCGCCTCAACTTTGCCGTTGAAAACGCGGGCCATGATTTCCGTATTCCTTCGCACCCTCTCGGCAGGCGCCGTGCTGCTTGCCGGCCTTCTCGCTGCGCCCGAGCGCGCCGCCGCGCAGGACGCCGGCAGCATGCAGATCAGCTGGGAGGTGCGTAACCGCTTCCGGCTATTCCGCGAGGAGCGCGACTTCCTGCTCCATGTCGAGAACGCGCGCAACCGCAGCATTCTGGCCGCCGAACAGTCCCTGGAGCTCCAGAGCGAGGGCCGCGGCTGGGCCCGCAACATGGTCAACCGGCTCTGCATCGACCTGCAGGGCCGGGTCAACCAGCCCTGCACCCGCGACAATGTCAAAGAGAACTACATCACGCCGATCGACCATCCCGTGACGGTGCGCCTGACCGGCGCGGTGCCGGTCGGCGCCACCTGCGCCTGGTCGTTCGATGACGGCGACGGGCCGCAGAGCTCGACCTTCGACTGCGCCGAGCCGATCAATTTGCGCGTCCGCTACGGCAAGCCGACGGTTGCGACCGTCGATGTCTCGGCCGGCTCCGATCCGACCCAGCGGGTCCAGACCGAGATTCAGGTCCGCGACATCTTCATCGCAGGTCTCGGCGACAGCATCGCCTCCGGCGAAGGCAACCCGGACCGGCCGCTGGCGCTGTCGGACGAAGGCTTTTGCTTCCGCTCCTATCTCGGCGCCGCCGGCGCGCAGTACTACCGGCCGAGCCGCCACGGCTTCAAGGGCGGCCGCGCCTGCGAGGCGCCGGATACGCTCGCCAACTGGCAGCGCTACAGCGCGCTCTGGTTCAATGCGCCGTGCCATCGATCGCTCTACAGCTATCAGGCGCGCACCGCGCTGGCGCTCGCGGTGCGCTACACCCACATCGCCGTGACCTTCCTGCCGCTCGCCTGCAGCGGCGCGAGCATCGGCGACGGGCTGCTCGGCTCGCAGCGCGCCCGCGAATGCCCGCCCGGCAAGACCGGCGTCTGCAACACCAGCGTGAACGCGCAGGTCGCCGAGCTGCGGGAAGCCGTCACCGCGGCGAAGAAGCGCCAGCCCGATCGCACGCTCGATCTCGTGCTGCTCTCGGTCGGTGCCAACGACGTCTATTTCTCCGGCCTCGTCGCCGACGTCATCGTCGAAACCGCGACCGAGCGCGCGCTGTTCCGCCGCTCCGGCGTGTTGGCGAGCGTCGACGATTCCCGCGATGCGCTCCAGCGCGAGCTGCCGCAGAATTTCGTCAAGCTGCGCGAGGCGCTGAAGCCGCTGGTCGGCGGCGACCTCTCGCACGTGGTCTATGTCTCCTATGCCAACCCTGCGCTCGCCGACGGCGGCGCGCCCTGCCGCGGCGGCCGGGCCGGCTTTGACATCCACCCGTCCTTCAATGCCGATCCGCAGCGCCTTTCCCGCGTCTCCGCCTTCGTCGACAGCGAATTCCTGCCGCAGCTGAAGGGGCTCGCCACCTGCACCCGCGGTGCGCTGTGCCGCGATCCCGAAGCCGACCGCATGACCTTCGTCGATGCGCACCAGGCCGCGTTCGCCGAGCACGGCTTCTGCGCCCGTTCCGGCAACGATCCCGAATTCGACCGCAGCTGCTTTGCCGCGAACGGCCAGAGCTTCGATCCCGACATCGTCAGCGCGGCGAGCCAGCCGATGCTGTGCGGCCGCGGCGCCTCGGAGTACCGCGCCTACCTGCCCCGCGCGCGCTGGGTCCGCGACGCCAATGACAGCTATTTCGCCGCGATGACCTATCCGCAGGGCCTGCCGGCGGCGAGCCAGCCGACCGACATCCACGATGCGGCCTGGGGCGTGCTCTCCGCCGTCTATGGCGGCGCGGTGCATCCGAGCGCCGAGGGCCATGCCGCGATGGCCGACGCGGCGCTGCCGGCGGCGAGCGCCGTGCTCGGTCTCGACGCCGTGCCGCCGAACGTGACGCGCGGACTATTGCCACAGCTGTTGCCCAGCGCGCAGCAATAGCGCGCGCTGTCTCCACACACTCACCGTCATCGCCCGGCTTGACCGGGCGATCCAGTACTCCGTGACAGCAGTATTGAATCGAGAAGCCGCGGCGTACTGGATTCGTCGCCTTCGCGGGGATGACAGCGGTGCGAGCGGCATCACCGTCGCTCGCAGATTCTTTCGCGCCAGCATCCTTCCCCAACCTGCCGTTCCATCGATCCAAAAACAGCATCGATCGATACTGCCTTGAACTTGGACACTTCGCCGCGCACACCTCTAGGACTCGTGTCGGGCAAACGGCCGAGGCCTGAGAGAGGCGCGTGATGAGCGCAGTGGCGTCCGCAGCGGACGTGAGGCGGTCTCGCATCAGCCTGTTCCTCCTGAGGGCTCCCATGGGAGCTTGACCAGGCAACTCAACGGCGGCCCACAAGGCCGCCGTCTTTGTTTTGGGGGTGATCGATGCTAGAAGTGCCGGGGAAACGCCTTATTCATCTAAGGCATGTATCGATGTTCGACCTCAACCAGCTCCGCTGTTTCGTCACGGTGGCGGAGGAATTGCACTTCGGCCGCGCCGCCGTGCGGCTCAACATGACGCAGCCGCCGCTGTCCCGGCAGATCCAGGTGCTCGAGCACATCATCGACGCGCCGCTCTTGGAGCGCACCAGCCGCTCGGTGCGCCTCACCCCGGCCGGGCGCAGCTTCCTGCCGGAGGCGCGGCGCATCCTCAAGCTTGCCGAAAGCGCTTCGCAGGTGGCCCGCCGCATCGCGCTGGGCAAGACCGGCTCGCTGAAGGTCGGCTTCACCGCGGCCGCGGCCTATGGCTTCCTGCCCGAACTCATCGCCGCCTGTCGCGCCAAGCTGCCGGAGGTCGACTTCTCGCTGAAGGAGATGGTATCGGGCGACCAGTTCGAGGCTCTGACTTCTGGCCAGATCGATGCCGGCCTGCTGCGGCCGCCGATCGCGCGGCCCGAGCTTGCCAGCCGCCGCGTCGTCGCCGAGCCGCTGCTCGCGGCGATCCCGAAGAAGCATCCGCTGGCGAATGCCGACGGCATCACCATCAAGGATTTCGACGACCAGCCGTTCGTGATGTATTCGCCCTATGAGAGCCGCTACTTCCACGACCTCCTGGTGGCGCTGTTCACCCGTGCCGACGTGCTGCCGCGCTACGTCCAGCATCTCAGCCAGATCCACTCGATCCTCGCGATGGTGCGCGCCGGACTCGGCCTCGCCATCGTACCGGCGGCAGCGGCGAGCCTGAAGATCTCCGACGTCCGCCTGCGTCCGCTGAAGCTGCGCACGCGCGTTCCGGTCGAGCTGTTCATGGTGTGGCGGCGCGAGGACGAGAACCCGCTGCTGTCGGCGCTGGTCAAGATCGCCGGCGAATTATCCTCCGCGGAGCTGGCGGAGGATTGATGCTCAATCCGCATCGGTCGATATAGGCTTTGGCTTGGACGCGCATCGAACGGTCTCCTAAACCACGGCGCATGGACGTGCGGCCTCTGCTTGCGTCCTCCGCAACACGAGAAGGGAGCGCCCATGAGCAAGATGACCCCGCAGGAAATGGCCCAGAAGATCGGATCGGGCCTCCTGTCCTTCCCCGTCACGCCGTTCAGGGCGGACTACTCCTTCGACGAGGCGACCTATCGCGCCAACATGGACTGGCTCTGCGGTTTTGACGTCGCAGGCCTGTTCGCCGCGGGCGGCACCGGCGAGTTCTTCTCGCTGACGCCATCAGAAGTTCCGCAGGTCGTGAAGGTCGCCGTCGACGAGACCAAGGGCCGCGTGCCCGTGCTCGCCGGCACCGGCTACGGCACCGCGATCGCCCGCGAGATCGCGATCGGTGCGGAAAAGGCCGGCGCCGACGGCCTCCTGCTGCTGCCGCCCTATCTCACCCATTCCGAGCAGGAAGGCCTTGCCGCCCATGTCGAGGCGGTCTGCGCCGCCGTGAAGATCGGCGTCATCGTCTACAACCGTGACAACGCCATCCTGCAGCCCGACACGCTCGCGCGCCTTGCCGAGCGCTGCCCGAACCTCGTCGGCTACAAGGACGGCATCGGCGACATCGAGCTGATGACCCGCGTCTACACCAAGCTCGGCGACCGCCTCACCTATGTCGGCGGCCTGCCGACCGCCGAGACCTTCGCGCTGCCCTATCTCGACATGGGCGTGACGACCTATTCCTCGGCCGTGTTCAACTTCGTGCCGGAATTCGCCACCAACTTCTACGCCGCGGTGCGCAAGCGCGACCACGCCACGATCCAGGCCGGCCTGAAAGATTTCATCCTGCCGCTGATCGCGATCCGCAACCGCAAGAAGGGTTACGCGGTCTCGATCATCAAGGCCGGCATGAAGGTGATCGGCCGCGATTCCGGCCCCGTCCGTCCGCCGCTGACTGATCTCACCGAGCAGGAGATGGCGGAGCTGACCGCACTGGTGCAGAAGCTGCCCGCCGCACGATCGTCACAACAGGCTGCAGAATAGCAAGACGACAGGGAGGAGCCTGCGATGGCCCAGACTGAGATTTCCGGCGCACCTGTTATCACGGCGATGCAGGTGATCCCGGTCGCGGGCCGCGACAGCATGCTCCTCAACCTCAGCGGCGCGCATGCGCCGTTCTTCACCCGCAACATCGTCATCCTCACCGACAATGCCGGCCACACCGGCGTCGGCGAGGTGCCGGGCGGGCAGAAGATCTGGCAGACGCTCCAGGACGCGCGCGACCTCGTGATCGGAAAGACGGTCGGCGCGATGAACAACATCCTCGCCGATATCCGTACCGCCTTCGCCGACCGCGACGTCGGCGGACGCGGCAAGCAGACCTTTGATCTTCGCGTGATGATCCATGCGGTCACCGCGATCGAATCCGCGCTGCTCGACCTGCTCGGCCAGCATCTCGGACTGCCCGTCGCAGCACTGCTTGGCGAAGGCCAGCAGCGCACCAGCGTCGAGACGCTCGGCTATCTCTTCTTCGTTGGCGACCGCCGTAAGTCGAAGCTCGACTACGTCACTGGCGAGACCGCCAAGCCCGACTGGTTCAACCTCCGCCACCAGGAGGCGATGACGCCAGAGGCCGTGGTGCGGCTTGCGGAGGCGACCCACGACCATTACGGCTTCGCCGACTTCAAGCTCAAGGGCGGCGTGCTCCGCGGCGAGCAGGAGATCGAGGCGGTTACCGCAATCGCAAAACGCTTCCCCAGCGCGCGCGTCACGCTGGACCCCAACGGCGCCTGGTCGCTCGATGAGGCGATCAGCCTCTGCAAGGGCATGCATGGCATCCTCGCTTATGCCGAGGACCCCTGCGGCGCCGAGGCCGGCTTCTCCGGCCGCGAGATCATGGCCGAGTTCCGCCGCGCCACCGGCCTGCCGACCGCCACCAACATGATCGCCACGGACTGGCGGCAGCTCTCCCATGCGCTGCGGCTCGGGGCCGTGGACATCCCTTTGGCCGATCCCCATTTCTGGACCATGCAAGGCTCGGTGCGCGTGGCCCAGACCTGCCGTGACAACGGCCTGACCTGGGGCTCGCACTCCAACAACCATTTCGACATTTCGCTTGCCATGTTCACCCATGTCGGCGCCGCCGCCCCCGGCAAGGTCACCGCGATCGACACCCACTGGATCTGGCAGGACGGTCAAGCGCTGACGAAGGAACCGCTCCAGATCAAGGGTGGCAAGATCGCCGTCCCGGACCGCCCGGGCCTCGGCATCGAGATCGACCGCCCCGCCATCGAGGCCGCGCACGAGCTCTACAAGAAGCATGGACTTGGGGGGCGGGATGACGCTATGGCCATGCAGGACTTGATCCCCGGCTGGACGTTTGACGACAAGCGTCCCTGCCTCGTGCGTTAGAAACGTTCCCCTGGAGGAAAAAGATGACAGCGATCCTGAAGAACTTCATCGGCGGCGAATGGGTCGACGGCTCCGGCGTCACCAGGAACATCAATCCCTCCAACACCAACGATCTCGTCGGCGAATACGCCAAGGCCGACAAGGCGCAGACCGAGAAGGCGATCGCCGCCGCGAAGGCCGCCTTCCCCGCCTGGGCGCAGTCGACCCCGCAGGCGCGCTACGACGCGCTCAACAAGATCTCGACTGAAATCCTCGCCCGTAAGGAAGAGCTCGGCCGCCTACTCGCGCGCGAGGAAGGCAAGACCCTCCCCGAAGGCATCGGCGAGGTCGCCCGCGCCGGCCAGATCTTCGCGTTCTTCGCCGGCGAAGCGCTGCGCCTGATCGGCGAGAAGGGCGCCTCGGTGCGTCCCGGCCTCGACGTCGAGCTCACCCGTGAGCCGGTCGGCGTCGTCGGCATGATCACGCCCTGGAATTTCCCGATCGCGATCCCCGCCTGGAAGATCGCGCCTGCGCTCTGCTACGGCAACACCGTGGTGTTCAAGCCGGCCGAGCTGGTGCCCGGCTCGGCGCATGCGCTGTCCGAGATCATCACCCGCTCCGGCATTCCCGCGGGCGTGTTCAACCTCGTCGTCGGCTCCGGCTCGGTGGTCGGCCAGACCCTGCTCGAGCATCCGGACGTCGCCGCGATCTCCTTCACCGGCTCGGTGCAGACGGGACGCAAGATCGCGCAGGCCTGCGTGCTCTCGAACCCCATGAAGAAGTTCCAGCTCGAGATGGGCGGCAAGAACCCGCTGGTCGTGCTCGACGACGCCGACCTCAAGACTGCCGTCGAGGTCGCCGTCAACGGCGCTTATTTCTCGACCGGCCAGCGCTGCACCGCCTCGTCCCGCCTGATCGTCACCGAGGGCATCCACGACCGCTTCGTCGCCGCCATGGCCGAGCGCCTGAACAGCCTGTCCGTGGACGATGCGCTCAAGGCCGGCGTGCATATCGGCCCGGTGGTCGATCAGAACCAGCTCGATCAGGACCTCCGCTACATCAAGATCGGCCAGGACGAAGGCGCCAAGCTCGCCTTCGGCGGCGAGCTGCTAAAGCGCGAGAATCCCGGCCACTATCTCCAGCCGGCGCTGTTCACCGAAGCCAACAACAACATGCGCATCGCGCGTGAGGAGATTTTTGGCCCGGTCGCCGCCGTCATTCGTGCGAAGAATTACGAAGAGGCGCTCGCCATCTCCAACGATACCGAGTTCGGCCTCGCCTCCGGCATCTGCACCACCAGCCTGAAATACGCCTCGCACTATAAGCGCAACAGCGAGTCCGGCATGGTGATGGTCAATCTGCCGACCGCCGGCGTCGACTATCACGTGCCGTTCGGCGGCCGCAAGGGCTCGAGCTACGGCGCCCGTGAGCAGGGCTCCTACGCGCGCGAGTTCTACACCACGGTGAAGACGGCTTACACGTTCCCGGGCTGAGATATCGTAGGGTGGGCAAAGCGAAGCGTGCCCACCACTTACGCTCGGTGTGAGGACGGTGGGCACGGCGCGTTGCGCCTTTGCCCACCCTACGACTTCTGAGGCAGCGCAGATGGACCAGGACGTCGCAGCGAAAGAGCAGCCCCGCTACATCAAGCTCAACGAGCGCGACAATGTCGCGATCGTGGTCAATGATTTCGGGCTCCCCGCCGGCGCGCGCTTTGCCAGCGGCCTGACGTTGCGCGCCTTCGTGCCGCAGGGACACAAGACCGCGCTGGTCGACATCGCGGAAGGCGAACCGATCGTCCGCTATGGCGAGATCATCGGCTACGCGCTGTCGCCGATCCTGGCCGGCGAATGGGTGGACGAGGCGCGCATCCGCATGCCGGAGGCCCCTGCCCTCGACAAGCTCGAAATCTCGACCGCCGTCCCCGCACCGCTGCCGCCGCTCGAAGGCTTCACCTTCGAGGGCTACCGCAATCCGGATGGTTCGGTCGGCACCAAGAACATCCTCGGCATCTCCTCCTCCGTGCAATGCGTCAAGGGCACGATGGAATATGCGGTGAAGCGCATCCGCGCCGAGCTGCTGCCGAAATATCCGAACGTGGATGACGTCGTGCCGCTGACGCACGCCTATGGCTGCGGCGTCGCCATCACCGCGCCCGACGCGGTGGTGCCGATCCGCACCCTGCAGAACCTCGCGCTCAACCCGAATTTCGGCGGCGAGATCCTCGTTGTCGGCCTCGGCTGCGAGAAGCTCGCGCCCGAACGCCTGGTGCCGGAAGGCGTCGGTGACGCCATCGTGCGAATGCAGGACGAGGCTTTCGACGGCTTCGGCGCCATCGTTGAGGCGATCATGATCCAGGCCGAGGCGCGGCTGAAGGTGCTCAACACGCGCAAGCGCGAGACCTGCCCGGCATCTGATCTTGTCATCGGGCTGCAATGCGGCGGCAGCGATGCCTTCTCTGGCGTCACTGCCAATCCCGCCGTCGGCTTCGCCGCGGACCTCCTGGTGCGCGCCGGCGCGACCGTGATGTTCTCGGAAGTGACTGAAGTGCGCGACGCGATCCAGCTGCTCACCCGCCGCGCCATCAACGAGGACGTCGGCCGCGCGCTGGTGCGCGAGATGGCCTGGTACGATTCCTATCTCGCCCGCGGCGGCGCCGACCGCAGCGCCAACACCACGCCCGGCAACAAGAAGGGCGGCCTTGCCAACATCGTGGAGAAATCGCTCGGCTCGATCGTCAAGTCCGGCTCGAGCGCGATCACCGGCGTGCTCTCGCCCGGCGAGAAGGCGACGCAGAAGGGCATGCTGTTCGCCGCGACGCCGGCCTCCGACTTCATCTGCGGCACGCTGCAGCTCGCCTCGGGCATGACGTTGCAAGTTTTCACCACCGGCCGTGGCACGCCCTATGGCCTTGCGGCAGCACCGGTGATCAAGGTCGCGACGCGCAGCGAGCTCGCGCGGCGCTGGAAAGACCTGATCGACTTCGACGCCGGCAAGATCGCAACCGGCGAGAAGACCATCGAGGAGACCGGCTGGGACCTGTTCCGCCTGATCCTCGACGTCGCCAGCGGCCGAACCAAACCCTGGTCGGACCGCTGGGGCATCCACAACGACCTCACGCTGTTCAATCCCGCGCCGGTGACCTAAAGCGTTTCCGAGCGAAGTGGGTCCCGGTTCGCGTCAAGAAAACGCGTCAAAACAGAACCGTCACTGTCCCTCGATCAAGTGCATGTCGCCCAGCGTGAGCGGCAGGCTTCGGACGATGAGGTTCGCGATCGCCGCACGCAGCCGTTCGCTCGAACCCGCGTCCTCGAACGTCGCTTCGATCGGTCCGCTCGGGCCGGCGATCCGTACCGTTCCAGTGTTGTCGAGCGGCGCGGCCGCCCTCTTCTCGATCACGTCGAACGACTTGCCCTCGATGATGCGAACCTCGTACAAGGCGTGGATCAGTCCGTAATCCGCAAGCAGCGTCCGATATTCGGCGAACCCGACGCCCTCGACGTTGCGGCCGTTTCCAAGCTTCGATCTCGCCCGGGTGATGACGATATATGCGTCCAGTCCCTGCGGCGTGACATCGCTGCGAACCAGCTCCTTGAACGGGTCGCTCCGCAGCAGATTGACCGGCGCGACCGCCGAATCCCTGATTGCGGCGAAGGCCGCGCGCCGGTAGCTCACCGGCTGCACATGAAACCGTCCGCTCAGCAGCTTCGTCGCCTGCTGGACGATCAGCTCGTCCAGCCCCCATGCGCCGATCGAGGCGGTCTGCGCGGCGTTGTCGAGCCCGGTCAGGCCGGCTCGCGTCAGGCTGATCTCCTCGCCGATCGCCGAGATGATGCCGACGGTCTTGATCGCCTGGAGCCGGCTGGCACGCGTCTCGAACGCCGCGGCAGCGCCGAGCGCGACGCTAGCGATCGCGCAAGCGAGAGTTAGGATGATCTTACCGCGCATGGTCTATCGGATCCTGAAATCGAATGAATAGGACGCACCGAGACCGACGGTGGTCTGGTTCGAGGATCCCCGCAGCTTCACCAGCGGGCTGTCCGCGACATCGCCGAGCAGCTTCTGGTACTCGACATAGGCGTGGACCTCCCACTGCGGGTTGATGCGGTAGGAGATCTGGCTGCCGAAACCGACCGAGTGCGCACCGCCTCTGGCATCGTATCTTGGAAGCCCCGATGCCAGCGCCTGCACGGCATCGACGCCGAAATACGGCGCAGTGGCATTGGTGCTCTTCCAGGTGAAGCGCGGGCCGGCCGAGATCGTCAGCCTTTGAATCAGCGGCACGATGACGTCGGCAGATACATCCGCGACGGTGCCGGTATGGCCGCCCATGCCCTGGCGCAACTCGCTGCGCAGGCGCAGCCAGTCGACCGGATAATACTCCACGAAGCCGCCGAGCTCATAGGCGGCGTCGACATTGCCAAGGCCGGTCAGCTCGGCATATTTGTCGGCCTTCCTTGAGGCGACGTATTTGAACGCGGGGCCGGCGCGAAAATGGCCGATGTCGAGCAGCGCGATGCTGGTGCTGTCGCGCGGTCCGCGAAACTGGTCGACTGATCCGGCGCGGCGGATGGAGAAGATCGGGACCGGAGCAAACCTTCCGTTGTTCGATCCGACGAACTCGGGCTTGTATTCGCCGCCGATGCCGACCATGACGGTCCAGTTGCCCGACGGCGAGGGCAGCATCGGCAGCTCCAATGGCGGCGCTGGCAGCGTGAAGGCGGTCTGCGCCGAGACTGATGGCGCAGTCGCCATGATCGCACCGAGTGCGGCGAGACAGGCGGTCGTCCGCCGCACAATCGCCGTGAGGCGGAGAGCGGCTTCTTCGAAATCATTCATTGCGGGGCCCCGGACCGGCCTTTGCAGGCCGAGTCGACTGTTGTGGTTAGGAGCCACAGCATCTGGTCCGGCAAAATTGCCCCAAGATTGCAAGGTGCGATCGGATGCTCCCCAGGGCCATGTCCGCCGCTGGCAGGCACGCCCGCCGGATCAACATTGCCCCAACATTGCACCACCGCGATCACGCCCTCAAAAACGTGACGGGCCGTGCCCGCGCGCTCACCCGGTCCTGCCTTTTATTCGCCAAGCTCGCTGCCTTTAAGGGAACCCTCGCGCACGAGCCGAAACGCCAGAATTCGGCCAGGGAGCGTCACGGTCAGGGTGTTGTTGCCCCAGCAGAGTCAAGGACGACCCGCGTGCGCTCCCTCGTGATCGAAGACGAACCACAGATCGGCGCCTATGTGAGCCGGCTGCTCGGGCAATTGCACGGCATCGTCGACCTCGTCGGCTCGATCGCCGATGCCCGCCAGGCACTGAACAATTTCAAGTATGATCTGGCGATCGTCGACCGGATGCTACCCGACGGAGATGCGCTCCAGGTGGTCACGGCGCTGAGCCAATCGGCGGAGCGGCCCGCAATTATCATGCTGACGTCCAAGGACGCCAAGGAGGATGTCGTCGAAGGGCTCAACGGCGGGGCCGACGATTATCTCGGCAAGCCGTTCGAGCCGCAGGAGCTGCTTGCGCGCGTGCGCGCGGTGCTGCGCCGGCCTCGGCTGCTGGCCCCATCGGTGCTGTCGCTCGGCAACGTCGAGTTGCACCTCGGCAGCAACGAGGCGGTAGTCGCCGACACCAGGATCCTGCTGCGCCGGCGCGAGGCGCTGATCCTGGGGGCGCTGCTGATGCGGCGCGACCGCGTCATCACCCGCGCCGCCCTGATCGAGGAGATCTACGGCTTCGACGACGAGATCGAGTCCAACACGCTCGAGGCGCAGGTCTCGCGCTTGCGCAAGAAACTGGCCGAACTCGGCGGCGACGTCGAGATCCGCAGCATGCGGGGCATCGGCTACATCCTGCGGCTGGCAACGCCGCGATGAAGTCAATCGCCCGAACCTTTGCGTTCTCGCTCGGTATCGCCGCCACCACGATCTTCCTGATCATGCTTGGCCTCTTCATATGGCGTTACCCGACGGAGGAGCGCGAGTTCAGGGCGTGCCAGGTCGTAGCGGCCGTTCTCGATCGCGCGACGGTGATCGAAGGGCAAAGACTGATAATACGCTCGACTCCTGCGCTCGAGGAATTGAAGCTGGACAGCCCAAACCTCTGGTACGTGGTGTCCGCGGGCGACCTGCTCAGCGAGTACGGCAGCGAACACCGGCCTCCCCTTCCCTTCGTGCTGCCCTACCACGGGCCCATCGGCTCGTCCGTTTTCAGCACGCTCGACCAGAAGAGCACCTTCTGTCTTTCCGCCGTACAACGGGGCCCGTTGCGGCTCGCGATGATGGTCGGCGAGCCTCAGGTTCGCTTTGGCCGGATTGCAAGGACTTTTCTCCTCCGCAGGGTCTTTTCGATCGCCTTGGTGGCGCTGGCCTTTGCCGCGACCGTCGCCATCGGTTCAGCGCTTGCCGCACGTTTCGTCTCTCGTAGCATCGAGCGGGTGGCGCGTCGCGCGCTCGCGATCGACCCCTCGGCGCCGCAAGGTTTGATATCGCTGTCCGAGGTCCCTCGCGAGTTGAAGCCGCTGGTCGAGGCGCTGAACCGCGCTTTCGGCGAGATCGACGCCTATATCAGGATGCAGCGCCGCTTCCTCGGCAATGCCGCCCATCAGCTTCGCACGCCGCTGACGCTGCTGCGCGCCAAGATCGAGGACGTGCCCGAGCCGGCCCTGAAGGCCGAGCTGGTGCGCGACGTCCGCCGGCTGACCTCGCTGGTCTCCGCGATGCTGGACCTGGCGCGATTGCAAAATCATGCGATCGAGAAGCGGCCGATCGATCTTGCCCAGATCACGCTGGACGTGCTGGCCGATTTCAGCCCGTCGGCGCTGGACGCCGGCATCGAGCTTGCGCTCGAGCACGAGGGAAGAGGTCCCTTCGTGGTGCAGGGCGTAGACGCTGCGATCCGAAGTGCACTTGCCAATCTCGTCGGCAACGCGCTCATCCACGCCCATGGCGCGCGGCGCATCGTCGCCACGATCGGCTGCGATGGCGTGGCTATTCACGATGATGGCGCGGGCCTGCCCGACGGCGCCGAACACAGGCTGACCGAGCCGTTTCAGACCGGCAACGCCGCAGGTGCAGGCGCCGGTCTCGGCCTGTCGATCGTCCGCGAGATCATGGCGGCGCATGGCGGGGAGCTGGTCGTCGCTTCCGCGCCCGGCTACGGCACGACGATGCGCCTGCGCTTTGCCGCGGCCGCCGCGCCGGCGAGATCTGCGCAGTTCGATCTGCAAGAGCATTGAGCGGGCGCATCGGCGCTTTTCGCGAAACCGTCCGGAAACATTGGCGCGGAAAACGTCTTCCGCGTTTCGTCCCTTCGCATCACGCAATCAATATCTGCGCCGAAGACAACGGGAATGTTCGCGCGCGGGCGAACCTGTTCTGCCATCGCGGCGACCAAACCTCCGATTGACATCTTCCACGGAGATTTTCCAATGCGTGTTCTCTCGATGATTGCCGTTGCCGGCGCCATGATTGCGAGCTCAGCCGCCGCGTTCGCCAGCGAGCTTCCCTCCTACGAAGTGACGTCGTTTCCGATCACGACAACGCAAGTGCAGGTGCTCGGCGGCGCCGGCGTCCAGGAGCAGTCTGCGAGCCCCGCGATGATCGTCGCCGGCATGCCGGCCTCGCCCGTGCAGGTCGCCGTGCTGTCGCCGCGGATCAAGCAGCTCGCGAGCGCGGGTTCGAACAACCAGGCGCGCTAAGCTTGGCGTTGTCGTTCCGGCTCGGCGCTCCGCGCCGGCCGGAATGGCCACGCGCCTCTACGTCATGCTGCCCGGCATGAAGCAGCGCACGCGCGGATGGCCGTCGATATAGTGCTTCCACACCATGGTGCGGCCGATCTTGTTCGGGACGGTGATCACGGCGCCGTCAGGCACCACGACCCACTCGTCGTCGATGCGCACGCGGTAGCGACCGCGATCGGACTCCCAATCGACGTCGGCGATGACGTAGCCGTCGGCATCCGAGCAGCATAGCCCGAACTCGCTACGCAGACTCTCGAACCAGGGTTTCAGGGGCGAGTTGGCGAAGCGGCCGTCGTCGCGCGCCAGCGCCGCATGCGTCAGAACCGCCAGCCCCAGCAGCACGGCGGCACACTGTCTTGCACGTTTCATGTGGTCTCCGCGGTCGAAGTGATCACCGCGGGGCAAACGCTGCCGTCCGCCTTCCGCATGGTGCGCGGCAGGCGTGGAGACGGCGACTCGCTCCCCCAGCAGCTTTGCCGACAGCTATGCAAATCCAGCGCCAGCGCGCATTCCGGGGAACTACTGGAGGGCGCCCGAGGCACGTTCGCCCTTCGGCGAAGGTGGCCGCACAGGCTGGAGACCGGGCCATTGAGACCGCGCAGCGCGCGGCTTGCGCCCTTACTGCTTTGCCGGCGCCATCATCGCGCCGCCCTTCTTCGCCGCGGGCGCCGGTTGCTTGGCGGCTGCAGCCTGCGCGGGCAAGTATTTTGCGACGATGGCCGGATCGACCTGCGCGATGTTGGCATCGGGCAGGCGCGTCCAGGTCTCGTCCTTGCCGAGCAGCGCGATGCCGAGATAGCCGCGCAACGTCAGGGTCTGACCGTCGGGGCTGACCCGCATGTTGGCCTTCCAGATCTGGCCGTCGCGCGGATTGAGCACGTTGCCGCCCTCGTACTTCAATCCTTCGCGCTTCATGTCGCGGACGAAGGAGATGCCGAGCACCCGAGCGTTCTTGCGATCGTCGGTGCACTTGGAGCAGACCTCATTCGGGTCGTCGGTTGGCCGCGGGAAGGTCTTGGCGATCACACCTTCGAAGACGCCGTTGCGATCTACGAAGAGGAACCATCCGACCGTCCTGCCGTCTTCGACCTTCTGCCAAAGGCCCGCCGCAGTGGGCTCGGCGGTCTGCGCCGCGCACGGCGTCACGATCGCGAGCGACAATGCGAGCGCCAGGAAGGAGGGCAGCCGAAAGCTGGAAATGAGAGTCCGCATTATGATCACCTTGCTGAGCCAATCACCTTTGCTGAGCCAAGACTTCGCAGAGCCAAACTGTGCTAAGCCAAAAACCTGGCCAAGCCTATGACCGGAATGGCCGCAGACTACGGCGATTTCACGAACGGTTCCAGCACCAGAAACATGGGGCATCGCCGCCCCGAACGCTTCCGTCAGTTGACACCGAGCTTCTTTTGCAGGCTGGAGGACGAGGTCGTGTACTGGAACACGAGCCGCTTCTCCGGATAGACATAGCGATGGGCTTTTTGCGACATCAGCGCGCCCTCGTGGAAGCCGCACAGGATCAACTTGATCTTGCCGGGATAGGTGTTGATGTCGCCGATCGCGAAGATGCCCGGCACATTGGTCTCGAACGCCGACGTCTCGACAGGCACCAGATTGTTCTCCAGCGCGATGCCCCAATTCGCGACCGGGCCGAGCTTCATGGTCAGCCCGAAGAACGGCAGCATGGTGTCGCAAGCGATTTCGGTGACGCTGTTGTCGTTGCCCTTGACGGTGGCGCCGGTGAGCTTTCCGTCAGCGCCGGAGAGCGCGGTGACCTGGCCGAGCCGCAGATCCATCTTGCCGCCGGCAACCAGCGCGCGCATCTGCTCGACACTATGGGGCGCGGCGCGAAACTCGTCGCGCCGATGCAGCAGCGTGATGCGCTTCGCAATCGGATGCAGATTGAGCGTCCAGTCGAGCGCGGAATCGCCGCCGCCGACGATCAGCACGCTCTTGTCGCGGAACGTCTCCATCTTGCGCACGGCGTAATGCACCGAGGTGCCTTCATAGGCCTCGATACCGGGCACAGGCGGGCGCTTGGGCTGGAACGAGCCGCCGCCGGCCGCGATCACCACCACCTTGCATTCGAACACCTTGCCGGCATCCGTGGTGCAGCGAAACAAGGGATCGCCGATCTTCTCCACGGTCTCGACCATCTCGCCGAGATGGAAGGTCGGATGAAATGGCTTGATCTGCTCCATCAGCGCGTCGGTCAGCCCCTGCCCCGAAACCTGGGGAATGCCGGGAATGTCGTAAATCGGCTTTTCCGGATAGAGCTCGGCACACTGGCCGCCGACCTTGTCGAGGATGTCGACGAAATGCGCCTTCATGTCGAGAAGGCCGAGCTCGAAGGCGGCGAACAGACCACACGGCCCGGCCCCAATAATCAGCACATCGGTTTTGATCACGTCGCTCATGTCGTCTCTTTATCGATCGTTATCGGTTGGACGGCGCCCGTTGGGCAGAGGTGACCCTGCCTGTCTAGCCAACGGGGATGGAACAGGAAAGGCATAAAAGCGGGATCGCCCCGCAGCCGCGCCCACTTGCCGGGCCAAAATAACTGGGCTGTAACGAGGATGGATATGACGGAGATCAATCGGTGAACGCACCAGCCCGCCTCGACACGACCCCGCGCCTTGAGGACTTTCCGTTTCGCCTCAGCGACAACGTCCGGTTCGGCGACCTAGACCCGAACCAGCACGTCAACAACGCGGTCTATGCCACATATTTCGAGACCGGCCGTGTCACGCTGATGAAGCTTCCCGAATACGGGCTGACCCCGCCGGGGCTCGCCTGGATCATGGTGCGGCTCGACATGCATTTTCGCGCCGAGCTGCACTGGCCCGGCTCGATCGAGCTCGGCCTCGGCGTGGTCAAGCTCGGGCGAACGTCGGTGACATTCGAGCAGGTCGTGTTCTCGAACGGCACGTGCATTGCGTCGGCGACGTCGGTCGGCGTCCTGCTCGACGAGGCGACGCGGCGACCGGCGCCGCTGACCGCAGAGGTGATCGAGAAGCTCAGACCCTGGCACAAGCGCGGCATCGAGGTCGCGCCGCCGAGCACCTAGTCGACTTGGACAGTCTGCTTGGAGACGGATCAGGCCTGGCGCTCGGGCGTCGCCACGACGAGGCCGTCGAGCTCGTCGGAGACCTTGATCTGGCAAGACAGGCGCGAATTCGGGCGCACGTCGAAGCCGAAGTCGAGCATGTCCTCTTCCATCGGCGTCGGGCTGCCGACCTTCTCGCGCCAGGCTTCGTCGACATAGACATGGCAGGTTGCGCAGGCGCAGGCGCCGCCGCATTCGGCCTCGATGCCGGGAATGCTATTGCGGATCGCAGCTTCCATCACGGTTGCGCCGTTCTCGATTTCCACCGTGCGGGTTTCGCCCTTGTGGTCGACAAAGTGAATCTTGGCCATGTGTGCTCGTGCTGCCGCGGTGCTTTGAATGAAGGAGGGTCCCGGCTGTCCTATAACGGGTCGGTCAGCCCGGCGCCATAGCGTTTTGAAGCCAAATGATTCCCGCTTTGCGGGAAGAAAACGCGTCAAAACAAGCGACTAGAACCCAGCTCCGGCCGCATCGGCTCAACGCTTCAGCATCGCCGCGATGGCAGCGCGGGCCTCGGCCACCGCCTCTTTCAGCGCGGCGAAGGCGTGGGGCCGGCCATGGCCGGTCCGGATCGCAGTCTCCAGGCTGGCAGCGGCATCGGCCACCGCGAAGGCGCCGATCCCGCGCGCCGAGCCCTTGAGCTTGTGCGCGAGAGCGCCGGTCTCGGCCGGCAATGCGGTCATCGCCGCGAGCAGACGGGCCGCCTGCTCCGCGAACATGGCCAGCACTTCCTGCTCCAGCTCAGCGTCGCCGAGCGTCATTCGAGAGAGGTGATCGAGGTCGAGCGGGCTGTCGATGGGCGCAAGCGGGGGCGAAGGCATCCAGTCCATCCCTTGCAGTTCAGGCGTCATGGCGCAGGCCCCGGCTTCGCGCGACGGCCGCCGGTCCGGCGGTCAGATTCCCCTCACCCAAGCATGGAAATGGTTAACGAAATGTTTGGGGGATTTGACGCAGATCCGCCGGTTTATTGACGAAAAGTTGCCGCAATTGGCCGAGTCTGGTTGAGAATTGCGTTGATTGCTAAGGCGTTACGGCGCGATCCTGTTAACGATGATTAAGAATGTCTTAATTGCGGGCATTTCATTCGCGACGCTCTGCCAATAGGATGTTGCAGAAATTGGCGGACAAGCCGTCCGGGTGGGGACGGCTCGGAGATCCGCGCAAGCGGCATGATCCGGTCTGTGGGCTTGCGTCGCGCGCAGGGCTCGCGGGGGGACGCGTACAAGTAACGAGGGCTCGGACTGAACATGGCGAACACTCCGAAAAAGGTCAAAGACCCTACAGAAGTTGCGCTTTCTGCAATCCAGGAAGCTCTGAACATCAGCGACACCGCGGCCGATACCAGCCGCAACGCCGCAATGCGCAACGAAACGGCGCCCCCGGTGCCGCCGGCCGCGCCTCCGGTCTTCGACGAGCCGAGCTTCGAGCCGCGCCCCGCCGCCAACGAGCGCTCGACCGTGTTCGACCCGGTCGAGGAGCCGCGCACCGCGCGCCGCGCCGCCAACGACGATCGCGAGACCATCGGCCAGCTGCTCCAGGCGCTGCAGAAGGGCCGCCCTGCCCGCAGCGTCTACACCTTCGCCACCATCTTCGCCGGCATCTGGCTCGCCGCCTGCGCCGCGCTGACCGTCGGCTTCCTGCCCTCGATCCAGGCCGCCATGGGCCAGAGCGGCGGCGTGCTCGTGATCGCTGGCCTCGTCGCGATGTTCTTCGCGCCGGTCATGCTGTTCTACTTCCTCGCGAGCCTCGTCTGGCGCGGCCAGGAAATGCGCATGATCGCGCAGGCGATGGCGCAGGTCGCGATCCGCTTCTCCGAGCCGGAAGGCTCGGCCTCCGATTCCATGGTCACCGTGGGCCAGGCCATCCGCCGCGAGGTCGCGGCGATGGGCGACGGCATCGAGCGTGCGATCGCGCGCGCCGGTGAGCTCGAGACGCTGGTCGCCAATGAGGTCGCCGCGCTCGAACGCGCCTATTCCGACAACGAGGTGCGCATCCGCGCTTTGCTCCAGGACATCGCGCATCAGCGCGACAACCTGGTCGGCCAGGCCGAGCAGGTTCGCAGCGCCATTTCCGGCGTGCAGATCGACCTGCGCCACGACATCGCGCTGATCTCGGACGCGATCGCCTCCCGCGTCGACGAGGTGGCCAAGTCGATCACCGGCGCTCTGGAAGAGCGCGGCGCCCACATCACCCAGGCGCTGAGCAATGCCGGCGACAACATGATCCTGGCGCTCGGTGAGCGCGGCGGCGACCTGCTCGACCGTCTCGAGGAGGCCAGCAACGAGACCACGCGCGCCGTGCTCGACGCCAGCGAGCGGCTGACCACGAGCCTCAACTTCAAGACCGGCCACGTCCACGACGAGTTCGTCGACCTCGCCGACCGCGTCCACGAGATGCTGAACGAGCGCATCGACCGCATCACCGGCGAGTTCGAGCAGCGTTCCGCCGCGATCGTCGACGGCATCTCCGAGCGTACCGAGCAGGTGCACGATTCCTTGAAGAACTCGTCGGACTCGCTGCTGCTCGAGCTCGAGCTGCGGTCCAACGACATCTCCGCCAAGATCGACGACGCCGGCAATCGCCTCGCCGGCCAGATCATGACGAGCGGTGACAAGGCCAGCGAGGCGCTCGACGCCACCGTCAACGCCCTGGTCGCCAAGGTCGTCAGCCAGACCGAGACCGCGCACGATTCGCTGTCGCTGCAGATGAGCGCGTTCGACGAGCTGGTGAGGAACCAGGGCACCGAGCTGGTCGAGAAGTTCGCCCGCGATTCCGGCACGCTGGGCGCGCTGATCACCCGCCACATCTCCGAGTTCGACCGCACCGTGAAGACCTTCGGCGGCGAGATCGTCGAGCGCATGGGCCAGCGCACGCAGGACATCGCCGAGACGCTGAAGACCTATGTCGACGATTTCGACACCCGCTTCACGTCGAACGGCGGCCAGATCACGGCGGTGCTCGACCAGCGCCTCGTGCAGTTCGAGACCACGATCGGCGAACGCGTCGGCAATATCGACGCCTCGCTGAACGGCAAGATCGCCAGCCTCGACGGCACCATCCAAGGCCACATCAGGACCTTCGACGAGCAGCTCGTCGGCCGCGTCGCCGCGCTCGAGCTGTCGTTCGACAGCCGCGCGAAGTCGATGACCGAGACCATCGACGGACGCATCAACACGCTGGCGACGTCGCTGAGCGACGGTGCCGCGCAGGCGATCCAGTCTATCGACTCCCGCCTCACCTACCTCACGACGTCGCTGACCGGCGGGGCGTCGCAGGCCATCGAAACAATCGATGCACGGCTCAATCACCTCACGAGCTCGCTTACCGACGGTGCCTCGCAGGCCATTGAAACCATCGATGCGCGCCTCAACCACCTCACGAGCTCGCTGACCGACGGCGCATCGCAGACCATCCAGTCGATCGACACCCGCCTGACCCACCTCACGACCACGCTCACGGGTGGCGCGACGCAGGCGCTCGAATCCATCGACTCCCGCCTCACCTACCTGACCACCGCCGTGACCAACGGCGCATCGCAGGCCGTGCAGTCGATCGACACGCGCCTGACGCTGCTGACCTCGACGCTCACCGACGGCACCGCGCAGGCGATCGAGGCGGTCGACCGCCGCATCACCGGCGTCACCGAGATCATCGACGGCCGCAGCACGCATCTGACCGACACGGTCACGGCACGCTTCCAGGAGATCCAGCAGGCCATCGAGACCAAGGTCGGCTCGGTCGCCAGCGACATCGACGTGCGCGTGGCTCAGTTCGAGGACCTGCTCGGCTCCCGCGTCGAGGCCGTCGCCGGCCGCATCGAAAGCAGCGGACGTCAGGCCAGCGAGGACATGATGTCCCGCGCCGAGATGATCTCGACCGCAATCCGCTCGCATGTCGAGGACGCCGAGCGCTCGCTCACCAACCTCGTCGTCAACACCAGCGAGACCATCCAGACCGGCGCGCGCACCGCCCAGCAGTCGCTGCTGACGGTCTCCTCCGATGTCAACGCCCAGCTCAAGATGACCTCCGCCGAGGTCGAGCAGGCGCTGACCGCAGTCGGCACCGGTGCGGCGAACTCGATCCTGACCAGCGCGCGCGAAGCGCAGTCGACGCTGGTCGCGGCCTCGGGCGAAGCCTCCACCCAGATCAAGGGGCTCGCGGCCGACGTCGAGCGCACGCTGTCGGCGGCGGGCTCCGCCACCGCAGCCTCGATCCTGGCCGGCGCCCGCGAGGTGCAGACCACCCTCGTCACCGCGTCCTCGGATGCGGCGAGCCAGGTCAAGACCCTCACCGCCGACGTGCAGCGCTCGCTGTCGATGGCCGGCACCGCCACGGCGGAGTCGATCACCGCCGGCGCCCGCGATGCGCAGAGCACGCTGATCGCAGCCTCGACCGAGACCGCAAACCAGATCAAGGCGCTGTCCTCGGACGTGCAGCGCTCGCTGACGATGGCGGGCACCTCGACGGCCGAGACCATCATGAGCGGCGCCCGCGAGGCCCAGAGCACGCTGGTGACGGCGTCCTCGGACGCGGCGAGCCAGGTCAAGTCGCTCGCAGCCGAAGTGCATCGCTCGCTCTCGCAGGTCGGCCAGACCACTGCCGAGACGATCACCACCAGCGCCCGCGACGCCCAGAGCACCCTTCTTGCTGTCTCCGCAGAACAAACCAGCCAGGTCCGTTCGCTTGCGGCCGAGATGCAGCGCGCGCTGGCGACCGCCGGCGGCGCCACCATCGAGGCGCTCACCAGCGGCGTGCGCGAGGCCCAGGGTACGCTGATCTCCGCCTCGACCGATGCGGCGGGCCAGATCAAGTCGCTGACGACGGACATCGAGCGCACGCTGACCGCGGTCGGCGCCGACACCGCCTCGACCATCCTCAACAGCGCGCGTGAAGCCCAGATCTCGCTGACCTCTACCTCGGCCGACGCCGCGAGCCAGATCCGCACGATCTCGACCGAGATCGAGCGTACGCTGAGCGCGGCCGCCGCCAACGCGACCAACGACATCCAGACCAGCGCGCTCAACGCCCAGAACGCGCTGATCTCCGCCTCCAACGAGGCGAGCTCGCGCGTCAAGTCGAGCTCGGCCGACGTCGAGCGCTCGGTGCTCGCCGCCAGCTCCAGCTTCGGTCAGGCCATGACCGGCAAGACCGACGAGATCGTCACCTACGTGCAGCAGCAGGCCGACCGCCTGTCGAACATGATCGACGCCAAGCGCGGCGCACTGGTCGACGCGATTGGCTCCAAGACCAGCCAGCTCACGCTCGACATCGACCGCGTCACCTCCGACGCGCTGAAGTCGATCGAGACGCGCGGCCAGGCCTTCTCGCAGACCATGATGGGCAACGGCTCGGAAGTCGCCCGCACCATCAACGCGGCGAGCGAGGTCGCCACCAGCGCCGTCGGCAAGTCGCTCAAGGACCTCGAGCAGGCCTCGCGTTCCGCGATCGACCAGTCGCGCCAGGTCTCGATCGCGGCCGTCACGGAGATGCAGGAGACCAGCAAGATCCTGCGCACCGACACGGTCGCCCTGTTCGAGCGCCTGCGCGAAGGCAACATCCTGCTCCAGGAGGTGCTGACCGGTGCGCACGACAACCTCAACTCGCTCGAGCGGGCGCTGGTGACCCGCGTCGCCGACTTCGTCTCGGCGATGAACGACGTCACCTCGCGCAACGGCGCGGCGACGCAGAACCTGGAAGAGCAGCTCAACGTCTTCAACAGCAAGACCACGAAGGCGCTGCAGGATCTCGGCGAGCTGTCGACCCAGTTCGACAAGCATGGCCAGGCGCTGGTCGAGGCCGCGCAGGTCGTCGAGCAGAGCAACAAGAACACCACTGCCTCGCTCGCCGAACGCAAGCAGGCACTGGAATCGCTCGTCACCACGATCGACCTGCGCACGGCCGATCTCGACCAGCGGCTGTCGCGCTTCACCGGCCTGCTCGATGAATCGCTTGCCGCGGCCGAAGAGCGCGCCCGCGACATCGCCCGCGTCGTCGCCGAGACCGCCGGCGCCGGCTCGGCCGCGATCACCCGCCAGTTCGAGGCGGTGCGCGCGGCGTCTGAAGAGGAGCACCGGCAGACCATCGAGGCCATGCACGACATCTACCGCCAGACCACGGACGAGGCGGATACGATGTTCAAGCAGTCGACCGAGAAGTTCACCAACCTCGTCGCCAGCATGAAGCAGATGGCTTTGGAGATGCACAACGAGCTCGAAGCCACCCGCAACGAGCTGCGCCGCGGCGTACTCGAGATGCCGCAGGAGGCCGCCGAGAGCACGGCGCAGATGCGCAAGGTGATCGTCGACCAGATCGAGGCGCTCGCCGAGCTCAACCGCATCGTGGCCCAGCACGGCCGCGGGCTCGACGTCACCACGGCGGGCCGCGCCAGCGTGCAACGCCAGGAAGAGCCGGTGCTGGCCGCCGTCGGCGGCCGGGCTCCCGAGACCCGCATGCGCGACATCGGCAGCGCCTCGACGCTGCCGCCGCCGGACCTCGGCATGCCGGCCGGGCGCCGCACCGAAGCGCCGCCGGTCGCGCCCGGTGGCAACGACCAGGGCCGTGACGGCTGGCTGTCGGACCTGCTCAACCGCACCGACGCCAATCAGGGCGCACCGGCCGGTCAGGCTCCGCGTGGCCGCGCGGCACCCGCGCCGCAGCCGCAGGCGCCGCAGGCAAGCAGCAATCCGCTGGAATCGCTGTCGCTCGACATCGGCCGGCTGATGGACCGCAACCTCGCCGCCGAGATGTGGGACCGCTACCAGCGCGGCGAGAACAAGGCCTTCACCAAGCGCCTGTACACGCCCGCCGGCCAGAAGGCCTTCGACGAGGTCGCCCGCAAGTACCGCGCCGACCGCAACTTCAAGGGCACGGTCGACCGCTACGTCGCCGAGTTCGAGCGCCTCCTCGACGAAGTCGCCCGCGACGGCCGCGGCCCGCAGGAGCTGCGCAGCCACCTGATCTCGGAAACGGGCCTGGTCTACACCCTGCTCGCGCACGCGGCGGGCCGGCTGGGGTGAGCGGAAGCTCGCCAATGGCGAATTGCGAATAGCGAATAGCGAATGAAAACGGAGCCCTCGCGGGCTCCGTTTTTGTTTGGGATCGATCCGTGAGGAAGGCTGTATACGCTACTCGCTATTCGCCACTCCCCATTCGCGCTTTCCTACCGCCTACCGCCTCGGCGCTGCCGCAGGCTTCGGCGGCTCGGGCGGCGGGGCGGGCTGCGACGAGTTGCTGGCGCCGAACAGGACGCGGGTCGGGTTGCGGTCGAAGTTGTTCACGGCGCGGCTAATGTCGCCGAGGGTGCGGCGGCCGTCGGCCATCAGAGCGCCCGAGCGCTTGTCGAAATCTTCGGCTAGCTCGCGGATCGACTTCACCGCCTGGAACAGCTCGCCGCCGTCCTTGCCGCCGGCCAGCGTGTTGAGGCCGAGCATGAGATTGTCGGCCTTGAGCATGACGCCGTCGACCTTGGCCATCACGGCGTCGATCTTTTCGGAATTGCGCGCCAGCGAGTTGGTAAAGGTCTCGAGGTTCTTCAGCGAGTTCTTCACCGATTCCTGATTGTCGGCGACGATCTTGTTGACGTTCTGCAGCGTGGCGCGGATCGCCTCGGTGACATCCTGGAGCTTGTTGGGGTCGGCCGTGAGCGTCGGGATGCCGTCCTGGTCGAGCGGCGGAGCCGGCGCGGCCTCCTCGCCGCCCTTCAGCGAGATCGCCGCAACGCCGGTGAGACCCTGGAATTCGAGGCCGACCAGGGTGTCCTTGCGGATCGGGGCGTTATTCTCGATCATGGCGAGTGCGACAACCCGCCGCGGGTTGTCCAGCTTCACCGAGACCACCTCGCCCACCCTGATACCGTTGAAATTGACGCTGCCGCCGTTGCGCAGGCCCGCCGCCGGGCCCTCGAACACGACGCGCAAGGGGCTGCGCTGCTTGGTCGTGTGCAGCGACTGAAACCACAGCACGAAGCCGATCGCGGCGGCGATCACCGCCAGCGTGAACGAGCCGATCAAAATGTAGTTCGCCCGCGTTTCCATCAGGTGCTCCGGCTACTCAACCCAGCTCTCAACCCATGACCGCGCGGGCGCGCTTGCCATGAAAATACTGCCTCAGCCAGGGATGCTGCGAGGCCTGCATGTCGGCGATCGACCCTGCCGCAATGATCTTACCGTTCCCTAAAACGGCGATGCGGTCACATGCTGTGTATAGGCTGTCGAGGTCGTGGGTTACCATGAAAACCGTCAGCCCCAAAGTGCGCTGCAGGGTCCGAACCAGCTCGTCGAAGTCGCCCGCGCCGATCGGATCGAGGCCGGAGGTCGGCTCGTCCAGAAAGACGAGGTCGGGATCGAGCGACAACGCACGCGCCAGCGCCACGCGCTTGATCATGCCGCCGGAGAGTTCGGACGGGAAACGCTCGGCGACCTCGGGCTTGAGGCCGACCATGGTGAGCTTGGCCATGGTGATCTCGTCCATCAGCCGCTGCGAGACGCGCAGATATTCGCGCATCGGAAACTGGATGTTCTGCCGCACGGTCAGCGATGAGAACAGCGCGCCCTGCTGGAACAGGACGCCCCAGCGCCGCTCGACGTCGCGCCGCTGCGTCGTGCTCGAGGAATCGAGATCAACGCCGAACACTTCGATGGAGCCCGCGACCTTCGGCACGAGGCCGATGATGGTGCGCGTCAGCACCGACTTGCCCGCGCCCGAGGGGCCGACAAATCCCAAAATCTCGCCGCGCTTGACGTCGAGGTTGAGCCCGTCCAGCACGCGCGTGGCGCCGAACTGCACGGTGATGCCGCGGACGCGGATGATCGGGTCCTGGATCTCGCTTTGAGTTTCTCTTGCCATCGTCACATCCCGATCGAGGCGAAGAAGATGGCGAAGATGCCGTCCATGACGATGACGAAGAAGATGCCCTTCACCACCGACGCGGTGGTGTGCTGACCCAGCGATTCCGCGCTGCCCTGCACGGCGAGCCCTTCGACGCAGGCGACGATGCCGATCACGGCGGCCATCACCGGCGCCTTGACGATGCCGACGATGAAATGGTCGATCGAGATGGCGTCGCGCAGGCGCAGCAGGAAGGCCTCGGGCTGGACGCCGCCATAGAGCCAGGCCACCAGACCGCCGCCATAGAGCGCGGCCATGGCGCCGAGGAATGCGAGGATCGGCAGCGCCAGCACCAGCGCCATCATGCGCGGCAGCACCAGGACCTCGATCGGATCGAACCCCATGGTGCGCAGCGCGTCGATCTCCTCGCGCATCTTCATCGAGCCGAGCTCGGCGGTGTAGGCGCTGCCCGAACGGCCCGCGACCATGATCGCGACCAGGAGCACGCCGATCTCGCGCAGCACCAGCACGCCGAGCATGTCGACGACGAAGATGTCGGCACCGAACCTGCGGAAATGGAAAATGCCTTGCTGCGCGATGATGCAGCCGATCAGGAAGGTGATCAGTACGATGATCGGCACCGCGCGCCAGCAGACCTGCTCCATGTGGTGCACGGTCGAGGTCAGGCGGAACGAGCGCGGATGGATCAGGACGCGAAACCACGCCGCGAGCACGGCGCCCAGCATGTCGACGAGGCCCGCCACCGTGCCGGCGACGCCGGCCACGGCCCGTCCGATCTGCTCCAGCATGCCGGAGATGGTGATCGGGTCGCTGTCGACCACCGCCGCCCCCCTGACCCGCCGCACCTCGTCCACGAGGCTGGAATAATTGGCGGAGAGGCCCGCGATCTGGGCCTCGACGGGTCCCTTGGTCAGGCTGCGGCGCAGCCGCTCGATCAGCCAGGCGCCGAACGTGTCGAGCTTGGCGACCTCGGAGACGTCGATGAAGATGCTTTGCGGGGTGTCTGCAAGCTTCTCGGCGTCGGCGACCATCCGCTCCAGGACCGGCGCAAAGCTCGCGGTCCAGGTGCCGGTGGCGCACAGTGCCAGGGCGTTGCCCTTGGCAATCCGTTCCAGCTTCGGATCGCCACTCATGTCCGCTCCCGTGCCGGGGCGGAGAAAATCAGATGGTTGCGCACGCGCCCTTACCCAGAGAAGGTATCCCCAAGGGTTAATGTTAGTTGCTAGAGGTAACTAGCAGGTTCAGATTTCGCCAGAGTTCAAAATGACTTCCATGAAATTTGCAGCTTTGGCGGCGCGAATCGAGCGCTTCCCGATCGCCGGCAGTTTTACCATCAGTCGGGGCGCCAAAACCGAGGCCGTCACGGTCGTGGCGGAGGTCAGCCGGGGCGGCCTGACCGGCCGCGGCGAATGCGTGCCCTATCCCCGCTACGGCGAGACGCCGGAGGCGACGCTGGCCGCGATCCAGGCCATGCAGGAGGCCGTCGCGGGCGGGCTGACGCGAGAGACCCTCCAGGCCGCAATGCCATCAGGTGCGGCCCGCAACGCCCTGGATTGCGCCCTGATCGACCTCGAGGCGAAGGCGGCGGGCTTGCGCGCCTGGAACCTGCTGGGCCGCCCGGCCCCGGAAGAGCGCACCACGGCTTACACGATCTCGTTAGCGACCCCAGAGGCCATGGCAGCCGCGACCGCCAAAGCGGCGCACCGTCCGCTGCTCAAGATCAAGCTCGGCGGCGACGGCGATCCGGAACGCATCGCGGCCGTGCGCAAGGCCGCCCCTGAGGCCGAGCTGATCGTCGATGCCAATGAGGCCTGGACCGAGGCCAATCTCGAAGCCAATCTCGCCGCCTGCGCCGCTTCGGGCGTCACCCTGGTGGAGCAGCCGCTGCCGGCAGGCCGCGACGAAGCGCTGGCGCGCATCAAGCGCCCCCTCGCCGTCTGCGGCGACGAGAGCGTGCATGACCGCTCTTCGCTTGCGCCCTTGCGCGAACGCTACGACGCCGTAAACATCAAGCTCGACAAGACGGGCGGCCTCACCGAGGCGCTGGCCATGGCCGATGCTGCCCGGGCGCTCGGCTTCGAGATCATGATCGGCTGCATGGTCGCGAGCTCGCTGTCGATGGCGCCGGCGATGCTGGTGACGCCCCAGGCGCGCTTCGTCGATCTCGACGGCCCCTTGCTGCTGGCGCGCGACCGCGACCACGGCCTGCGTTATGACGGCAGCCTGGTCTACCCGCCGGATGTTTCGCTCTGGGGCTGAGCCGTGAGGCGATGCCGCGCCGACCAGATCAGAATGGCGCCGGCAGCGGCCATCGCGGCCATGACGTAATAGACATTGTCGCCGATGCGGGCGTAGATCGCGCCTGATGCGATCGACGTCGCCGCCCCCAGGAGCCCGTTGCAGGCGGCGTAATAGCCCTGCCCGCGCGCGATCTGATGCGAAGGCACGCGCTGCACCAAAAGGTTCATGGTGCCGACGATGGTCAGGCCGAAGCTGAAGCCGTGGCCGAGCTGGGCGATCGCGAGCAGCACGAGCGGCGGCTCGCTCGCGGTGACGATCCAGCGCAGCACGGCGATCACGCCGCCGATGGCTATCAGCGTGGACGGCTGCAGCGAGAAGCGCGGCGACAGCGCGAACACGACGATCTCTGCCATGATGCCCAGCGTCCACAGCACCGCGATGGTCAGCCCGCTGATGCCTTGGAGCTGCCAGTTGATGGCCGAGAAGGTGTAGAAGGCGATGTGACTGCTCTGGATCAGCGCCGCCGACGCGATCACGGCCCAGAAGGCTGCATCGCGCAGCAGCGGCTTGCCGGCATGCCGCTCCGGCGTCCTCCGCCTGAGATCGTCGAGCGGCTGCAGCAGCAGGCTGGCGAGAACCGCGACGACGGCCCAGGCGACGATGACCCAGATCAGGTCGCGCGGAGCGACGACGTCGACGAGATAGCCGCAGGCGAGCGAGCCGGCGGCAAACGCCGCCGACCCCCACAGCCGCAGGGGTCCGTAATCGAGCCCGTAGCGGGCGACACCGCGCAACGCATAGGCATCGGTCAGCGGCATCGTCGGCGTCCACACCATGCAGGTCAGCGCGTAGACCAGGAACAGCGCCAGCGGCTGCTGCTGCAGGCCGACCATCGTAAATCCGATCGCGGTGGCCAGCGCCGACACCATGATGGCGGCGCGAATGGCCTGCCGCTTTTCGGCAAAGGCGGTCACTTGCGGCAGCGTGGTGAAGCGCGTGATCGCCGGCAGCGCGGCGATGATGCCGATCCAGACAGCGTCAATGCCGATCGCCTTCAGCCAGACCGGGAAGAACGGCACATGCGTGCCCAGGACCGCAAAGAAGGCCGAATAGAACACGGCGAGGCCCACGGCGAATCGCCGCTTCGTCGCTGCCGCGATGGGGATTTGTGATTCGGACTGCATCAAACCAATTGCGATTCGGTCGATATCGTGGTGATCGTTACAGTAACGCGCACTGATTTGCGCGACGAGATTGTCATGGCCAACGAAGCATTCGCCCTCTCGCCCATGTCTGCCCGCGCGGCCGCGCCGAACGAGCAGGATTACGACGCGATCCGCGAAGCCTTCATGGAGACCGCGCGCGGCCGCTGGTTCCTCGGCGAATATGCCAAGCGCAACCGCAATGCCGACACGCGCATGGTGCTGGATGCGGTCGCCAAAATCGAGGAAACCCTTGCGGCACAGCGGCAACCAGTCGTCGAAGACCGCCTGCCCGAGGCGCTGGTCGAGATCCGCCGCGCCATCCGCGAGGCCGAGACGATCGCGCTCGCCGCGTTCGATCCCGGCGCGATCGAGGCGAGTCTCGCGCCGATCCCGCGCGGGGTGCGCATCATCAAGGAGATCTCCTGGCGCTGGCGCGAGATCGGCGCCGACGGGCGAATCTGCGACCTCATTGATTCGCAGCTCGCCTCGATCGAGGCCGCCTGCGGGCAGATCTCGACCCTCGATCCCCGGATCGAGCTCAAGGCTGCGTTCGATCTGCTGAAGGACCGCGTCGAGCAGCTCGACGGCGACGCAACGCCACAGGCCGCTCCGGCTCCGACGCAGGAGGCGCCGTCATCAGTCGCAGCAGCCTCGCCCGTCGAGATGGCGGCGATGGCGGGCGATGCATCCGTGGCTTTTACGGAGACGCGCGAAGAGATCGCGGCAGCTCCGGAACTCGATGCGGCCGTCGAAGCAGCGGCCGTCGCTGAAACCTCCGCCATCGCCGAGCAGGCCATGGACGCGGCTGCCGCACAGGGGATCGCGGCCGAAAGCCAAATCCCTGCCGAAAGCGCGGCGCTCGAAAACCTCGCGCCTGATGATGCCGAGCTCGAAGCCGTCGCGTTTGAAGAGCCGGCCGCTCAGCCGGAGGTCTTGACGGAAGCAAGCGAGGAGTTCTCGCTCGACGCCGCAGCCGAGGCCGAGGACGAAGCCATCCTCGAGGCCATCGCGATGGAGATGGCCGCGCCCGATCCCGAGTTTGACGAGATCATCGAGCCGGTGGAGATGGCAGCCGCGACGCCGGAGCCGGCGCTCTCGGATGTCGTGGCGCCTATTGCCACCGAACAGCCGGAGCCGGTCGCAGCCGAGCCTGTCCTCGCAGCCATCGCCGAAGAGCCCGCCGCGGACGCGCCGATCGCGCTGGACTCGCTCGCGCGCCTCACCGACGCCATCGCGGAAGCCGCCGCCGAAGTGATGGAGCAGCAGGCGCCCGCCGTGGCGGCCGCAGCATCATTGGCGGCAGCCCCGACCGCGACGCTGCCGATGCCCTCGCCCCTGCCCGCGTCCATGTCCGCGTCCATGTCCGACGCCTCGCTCGGCGCCACCATCCTCGCCAGCGGCATCTTGCAAAAACCCCGCGCACCGGCCAACGACCCGCTCGCCCCGATCCGCCGCATGACCCAGGCCGAGAAGATCGCGTTCTTTTCGTAAGGGGCGCGCACTCCCCCCACACCGTCATTGCGAGCGCAGCGAAGCGATCCAGGCTGTCTCCGCGGAGGATTCTGGATTGCTTCGCTGCGCTCGCAACGACGACGGTCGATCTTGGACCTCACGCCCATGTCCCCCACCGAAGATGCCCTCACTCTCTGGCGGCCCGTCGGTCCAAAAGAGCTGGAGTTGATCCAGCAATCCGGCATGCGCGCGTTTCCGCCGCGCCTGCCCGACCAGCCGATCTTCTATCCGGTGCTGACCGAAGACTACGCCATCAAGATCGCGCGGGACTGGAATGTCCCGGCGAGCGGATCGGGCTTCGTGACCCGTTTTGCAGTCAAGCGCAGCTTCATCGAAAAATACGATGCGCAGGAAGCGGGCGGACGCTCACATCTGGAGTACTGGATTCCGGCCGAGGACCTCGATGCGTTCAATGCCGCAATCGTCGGCTTGATCGAGGTCGTCCGCAGCTTTCCCTGACTGTCAGCGCCTCACCCGCAATTCCAGATCGGACCGATCGGCGTGCGCGTCCAGCACGGGCCATAGCTGCCGCCGTTGTAGCGGCCGCCGTTGAATCCGGGGCGACCGAAATAGTGCCACTCGCCGTCCCAGCGATAATATTGTGGAACCGGGTCGATGTACCAATGGCGCCGGTCGGCGCGCGACAGGCGGCGCATGGCGTCTTTCTGCTTGTAGAGCGGGATGCTGTTGCTGAGCGGCTGCCGATAGCCCGGCAGGAAGCCGTAGCCCTTCCAGACCGGCTTGGGGCGCTTTTGCACGGGCTCGGCCGGTGCCACAGCGGGCAGCAGCGACAGGACGACAGCAACGAAGAGACACAGAAGGCGAGACATGAATCGACGATAGACAGGCGGATGCGAGAAGGCCACTCAAATTCGAGTGCGAGGCGTTTCGTCCCAGCAAACGCCAGTAAGACGACTAGCCGATCTTCTCGCGCACATGCGCTTCAACGCGGTCCAGGACATGTTCGAGCGAACTCTCGGCCGTATCGAGCACCAAGTGCTCCCGATCCCACGGCTCGTAAGTCAGGCTCACGACGTCATCCCAGGTTGGAACCCTGTGACCGTCAATGTCGGGCAGCCGGTTTTCCACGCGCTGCCGGTGTAACGCCGGTTCGCTGCAAATCACTTCAATCTCGACGATGCCTGCGCCGGTTCGCAAGGCAGTCTGCCGCCATCCGGCGCGGCTTGCCAGCACGGGATTGACGCAGTCCGCGATGACGATGCGCCCGAGCTTGAGGTTTTCGGCGGCGAGCGTGTTGGCAACGGCATAGCCGGCTGCGCCGACGATGAAACCTGCGTCCCGCAACGGCTGCTCGATCGCATCGATACGAAGATAGGTTGCCGCCAGCCTGGCGGTGAGTTCGCGAGCGATCGTCGTCTTACCGGTACCTGGAAGGCCGCCGAACACGATCAGTGAGGATGGATGCTTCATGATATTCCTAACCGATCACGCCCTTCCTGATCAGGAAGCAGCCATAGCCCCTGCTGTCACCGACCTGCACGACGCCAAAGCCTGCCGCTGCCGCGCGATAGAAATCGGGACGCGCGAGCTTGCCGGGCGTGACCGGCCGGCCAGCCGCACGTGCGATCTCCGCGAGCACGGCGCGCTGCACCTCGGGCACGCGGTCGGGATCGTCGACCGGCATCATCACACGCACCGGATCGGGATCGAAATCGTCGAGCGGATAGACCGACATGATGGCCCGGATGGCAGTTTCCATCGTCATGCCCGGCAATTGGATCAGGCGCTGCGACGAGGTGCTCTGCGCGATCCGGGTGGCGGGGTGATTGGCGTCGACGAACACGAGGTCGTCGCCATGGCCCATCGCGGCGAGCAGCCAGAGCAAATCGGGGGTGAGGATCGGATCGATCGATTTCAGCATGTGGCGGACGTCCTCCCAATCGATCGCTAACCATAACAGGTTCCGAGCGTGATTCAGATCACGGAGGCCAGCATGGTGACAGGGATCACGGACCGCAAGGGTCGAACGCGGCCAAGCTTGCGCGCAACCAATCTCGCATCGAGATGAGTGCCAAAGGAGCACGCCATGTTCCGCCTAAAGCCCTTTTTCATGACGGCGAGCCTGCTGGGAAGCCTGTTCGGCTTCGCCTGCGGGCCCGTTTCCGCGCAAGTCGCCCCCGTGCAGCCTGCCCCCACCGCGCTGCAAGGCCCGGAGCAGCGGGTGGCGCTGGTGATCGGCAATGCCAACTACCAGAACGCGCCGCAGCTTGCGAATCCCGACGATGACGCCCAGTCGATGGCGCAGTTCCTGAACTCCGCCGGGTTCGAAGTGGTCGCCGCGACCGACTTGACCCAGAACGACATGCTCCGCGTCGTCCAGGACTTCTCCGCCAAGGTCGCCTCGCGCGGTCCGAACACGGTGGCGATGGTCTATTACGCCGGTCACGGCGTGCAGCTCGCCGGCGAGAACTATCTCGTTCCGGTCGACGCCAAGGTCTCCAGCCCGACCGAACTGGTCAACAATTCGCTGCGCCTCGTCGACGTGATGTCGACGCTGGAGACGATCCCGAGCCGCATGCGCATCGTCATCCTCGATGCCTGCCGCAACAACCCTTTCCCTGAAATCAACGACGCCGGCCGAGGCTTGGCAATCGTCGATGCGCCGAACGGCTCGATCGTCGGCTACTCGACCGCGCCAGGTGCCGAGGCGCTCGACGGCACCAATGGCCACAGCCCGTACACACAGGCGTTCCTGAACGTCGCGCGCGAGCCCAACGTGCCGATCGAGCAGCTGTTCAAGCGCGTGCGCCTGCAGGTCAACCAGACCACCAGCGGCGCGCAGATTCCGTGGGAGAGCTCGTCATTGACGAGCGACTTCACCTTCTTTGGTGACACCGCCGTTGCCGCCAACCGCGCGCCGGTGAAAGCGCCGGTCGTGCAGATGGCCTCCAATTTGCCGAGCCGCTCCACCCGCCAGGCCTATGACTACGTCGTGTCCGAGGGCCGTCCGGAGTACTATCAGGAGTTCATCCGGATGTACCCGCACGACCCGCTGTGCGACCACATCCGCTGGCTGCTCAACAACATCCTGATCTCGCAGGCCTGGCACAAGGCGGTGCTCGCCAACTCGCCGCTCGCCTACAAGAGCTTCTATGACAGCTACGGCAACAGTCCCTATGCGCAGGTCGCGCTGAAGCTGCAGGTGCAGCCGAAGCAGATCCCCCTGATGCAGGCGACCAAGTTCCTGGCGCCGCAGACCATTGCTCCGGCGATCAAGATCGGCAATCTCGGCCAGCCCAAATACATGCCGCTGATGCAGCAGGGCAATGGCGCGCAGGTGAACGGCAATCTGCCGGTCGTGCAGAAGCCGCTCGACGGCAATGTCGTCGGCAAGCTCGGCAATGGCGGCCAGATCGTCACCCTGCCTGCCGGCAACAACCAGCCGAACCCGCAGAACGGCACGCCGCCGCAGACCCCGAGCAAGATCGTCACGCTGCCTGCGCCGACCAACACGGTCAACGGCAAGGTCGGCATCGGCAAGATCGTGACCCTGCCTGCGACCAGCACCATGCCGAATGGCGGCACCATCAAGCCGGGCAAGATCGTGACCATGCCGGTGAATGTCGGCAAGGGTGGCCCGAACATCGAGTCGAAGCCGGTCAACGTGCAGACTCCGAACCGCCCGATCCGGCTCAACAACGGCAACACCGGCATCGTCAAGCTCAACAATAACCCGGTGAAGAAGGTGCAGGTGCAGACCAACGTGCAGAACACCCGCCCGCAGCTCAACACGATGCCGAGCCGCATGGTCAGCAGCAACAACAACTTCCGGCAGTCGATGAACCAAGCGCCGAGCATGAACAATGGCGGCAACCGTCGCGGCGGTTTCACGCACTGATTGCGGCGAGCGAGACGACAGAGGGGCAGAGCGGAAACGCTCTGCCCCTTCTTCATGTCTGTTCTTGGTCATTCCGGGATGCGCCGTAAGGCGCAGGCCCGGAATCCATACTCCCGATCGTGGTTATGGATTCTCAGATGCGCAATTGCGCATCATAGCTCTCGCTGCGCGAGCCCCGGAATGACGATCAGGCCACCAGCTCCGCGAACAGTTCCGCATCGACATTGCCGCCTGACAGCACGATGACGACGTTCTTGCCGGCCACATCAAGGCGGCCCGCGAGTAGCGCAGCAAGCCCCACCGCGCCGCCGGGCTCCACCACCAGCTTCAGCTCGCGATAGGCAAAGGCGACCGCCGCGCCGACTTCCTTGTCCGACGCCGTGACGCCGCGCGCCAAGAGCTTGCTGTTGATCGCAAACGTCATCTCGCCCGGCATCAGGGCCATCAGCGCATCGCAGATGGTGCGGCCGGCCGGCGGATGCGGCTCGCGATGGCCTGCGCTGAGTGAAATGCCGTGATCGTCGAAGGCCTCGGGCTCGGCGACCACGATCTCGGCTTGCGGATAGCGCGCCTTCACGGCGGTCGCGACACCCGCGATCAAGCCGCCGCCGGAGGCCGGCGCCACCACGATGTCGGGGCCGAGGCCGAGCGTTGCCATGTCCTCGGCGATCTCGCGGCCGGCGGTGCCCTGCCCTGCGATCACGAACGGATCGTCGTAGGGTTTGACCAGCGTCGCGCCGCGCTTCTCGGCAATGCCGCGCGAGATCGCCTCGCGGTCGTCCTTGTCGCGGTCGTACAGCACGACCTCGGCGCCGTAGGATTTGGTGCGCTCGCGCTTCGACAGCGGCGCATCCGCTGGCATCACGATGGTGGCCTGCATGTCGAGGATCTTTGCCGCCGCCGCCACGCCCTGGGCGTGGTTGCCGGAGGAGAACGCAACGACGCCGCCGGCGCGCTTGTCCTGCGGGATCGAGAACACCTTGTTGAAGGCGCCGCGGAACTTGAACGAGCCGGTGCGCTGAAGCATCTCCGGCTTCAGGAACACTTTCGCACCGACGCGCTCGTTGAGCACGGGGAAGGACAACAGCGGGGTGCGGATGGCGTAAGGCGCGATCACGCGCGCTGCGGCATCGATGTCGGCAGGGCCGACCGGAAGGGCCTGTTCGGTCATGGCGGAATGCTATCGCGGCCGATCAGGCCCGGGCAAGACACCTCCGCGAGAGGATTTCTTGCCTCAAGCCACGAAACGCGGCTGTTCCGCGGCGTTCCGACCGGGCAGCACCGCCCCGACCGCCAAAATGCTGTCGATAAAGACCGTTGCAGAGGCCTCCCAGGTGTAATTGGCGGCGAACGCGACGCAGTCCTGCCGGGAGATATCGAGCGCGGCGAAGCAGGCATTGCGCAGATCGTGATCGAGCGCGCCCACCGGCGCATCGCCAATCACGTCGCGGGGACCCTTCACGGGGAAGGCCGCGACCGGCAGGCCGCTCGCGAGCGCCTCCAGCAGGACCAGGCCGAAAGTGTCGGTCTTGCTCGGGAACACGAACACGTCGGCGGCCGCGTAGATATCCGCCAGTTCGTCGCCGTGCTTCTCGCCGAGGAAGATCGCATCGGGGTAGGCCTCTTCCAGCGAGGCGCGCGCCGGGCCGTCGCCGACGACCACCTTGGTGCCGGGTAGGTCGAGGTCGAGGAACGCCTCGAGATTCTTCTCGACTGCGACGCGGCCGACCGACAGGAACACGGGTGCCGGCAGGCAGAGATCGATGACTCGCGGGTGGAATAACGTGGTGTCCACGCCGCGCGGCCACAGCACGACATTGTCGAAGCCGCGCTCGGTCAGTTCGCGCGCGAGCGCCGGCGTCGCCGCCATCACGGCGCGACTGGCGCTGTGGAAGCGCCGCAGCGCCCGCCAGATCAGCGAGCCCGGCACTGGCACGCGGGCGCGGACATATTCGGGAAAGCGGGTATGGAAGCTGGTCGTGAACGGCAGCTTGCGCTGGCGGCAATAGCGGCGGACCATCAGGCCGATCGGCCCTTCGGTCGCGATGTGGATGCTGTCGGGACGTGCCTCCTCGATCAGCCTTGCGATCCGGGCCGGGCGCGGCATGGCGAGGCGCACGTCGCGATAGCTCGGCATCGCGAAGGTGCGGAACGATTGCGGCGTCAGGAACGTGAACTCGACGCCGAGCGCTTTTGCAGCGTCAGAGAGCTTGGTCAGCGTCCGAACCACACCGTTGACTTGCGGGTGCCAGGCGTCGGTCGCGACCAGGATGCGCATCAAGTGGTCCTTGTTATGCAGCTCTAGCTGCGACCTGTGGCACCTGCTCCGGCTTCCGCAACTGATCCGCCCAGGTGATGATCTCGAAATGGCCGTCGTCATGCTCGACCAGGGCGGTGCAGCTCTCCACCCAGTCGCCGCAATTCATGTAGCGGATGCCGGCCTCGTCGCGGATCACGGCGTAGTGGATGTGGCCGCAGATCACGCCGTCGGCCTGGTGACGCCGCGCCTCGGCGGCGAGCGCCTGCTCGAACGCGCCGATATAGTTGACGGCGTTCTTGACCTTCTGCTTGGCCCATTGCGACAGCGACCAATAGGGCACGCCGAACAGGCGGCGGAAGAAGTTGACCAGGCGGTTCATCTGGATCGCGAAGTCGTAGGCCTTGTCGCCGAGATGGGCGAGCCAGCGCGCGTTCTGCACCACGAGATCGAAGATGTCGCCGTGAATGACGAGATAGCGCTTGCCGTCGGCGCCGGTGTGAACCGTGTTCTCGACCACGTCGATGCCGCCGAAATGCGTACCGTAATAGTTGCGCAGGAACTCGTCGTGATTGCCGGGAATGTAGATGACCTTGGCGCCCTTGCGCGCCTTGCGCAAAAGCTTCTGGACGAGGTCGTTATGCGATTGCGGCCAGTGCCAGCTCGATTTCAGCGCCCAGCCGTCGACGATGTCGCCGACGAGATAGATCGTATCGGCATCATGGTAGCGCAGGAAGTCGAGCAGAAGATCGGCTTGTGAACCGCGGGCCCCGAGATGGACGTCGGAGATGAACAACGTGCGAAAGCGCCGCTCCGGGCTCTCGTCACTCACATCGTAACTTCCCATGCGCCAGCCTGTAACAATGTCCCGTGACAGGGGGATGACCGATTGAACCCTTGAGGCACCTTCAAATACGAATCACGCCTTGCCTCGCCCTCCCCGCGAATATCAGTCGCATGCGACAATCAGGCGACATGGCGCCGCAGGGGCGCAAGCCCCCGCTCTTCTCTGAGGCAAACCTCCCCGCGGCACATCCTTCGAGACGCCCGCCCTTGGCGGGCCCTCAGGATGAGGACCGAGTGTGCGGCCCTAGCTTCAACGGGCACAGTGCTGCTTAGCCTCATCCTGAGGAGACCGCTGGAAGCGGTCGTCTCGAAGGATGGGGCGCGCGTTCAGGTGCCCGCCTCAGTAGAACTTGTGGAAATGATGGATCGGCCCGTGGCCGTGGCCGACGCTGAAGCGGTCGGCGGCGGCGATCGCGGCGCTGATCCAGGCCTTGGCGTTGCGCACGGCGGCCTCGAGGTCCTCGCCCCTGGCCAGCCCGGCCGCGATGGCGGAGGACAGCGAGCAGCCGGTGCCATGGGTGTTACGGGTGGCCACACGCGGCGCGGCGAGCGCGATCGCGGTCTCGGCAGTGACGAGATAGTCGGTGCTCTCGGCGCCCTCCCCGTGCCCGCCCTTGATCAGGACGGCGCGGCAGCCCAGCGCCAGCAGGCGGCGTCCCTGGCTTTCGATCTCGGCCTCGCTCGCCGCCACCGGTGCATCGAGCAGGGCCGCAGCTTCCGGCAGGTTCGGCGTGATCACGGCAGCCAACGGCATCAGCCTGGCGCGCAGGGCGTCGACGGCTTCAGCGGCGAGCAGGCGGTCGCCGGAGGTCGCCACCATGACGGGATCGAGCACGACATGCCGCGGCGACCAGCGCGACAGCGCGGCCGCGATGGCATCGATGCTGGCGGCCTGGGCCACCATGCCGATCTTCACCGCACCGATGTCGAGGTCGGAGAACACCGCGTCGATCTGCTCGGTGACGAACCCGGCCGGCACCGCGTGAATGCCGGTCACGCCGCGCGTGTTCTGCGCCGTCAACGCCGTGATCACGGAGGCGCCATAGACGCCGAGCGCGGCAAAGGTCTTCAGGTCCGCCTGGATGCCGGCGCCGCCGCTCGAATCGGAACCGGCGATGGTGAGTGCGACCGGGGTCGTCATCGCGGGAGACATGTGCTTGAGGAGGCCGCCATGGCCTCTCGTAGCGCGACCGTGGAACGTCAGCAAGCGCGCCGGGCCGCCGCCAGGCGTGATTCGCGAACCGATTGCGCGCCTTGCGAATCAGTCGGACACCGCGCGGACCAAGGCCCGAAATGATGGGGGCTTGAAAATGCAACGGCGCCGGACCCTTGCTATAGTCGCGTACCTTAGCGTGCTTCGCCGGTTACGCGAGACGTCAGGTGGTGGAACCGTCCAGCGCCCCCATGTTGCGGGCCGCCGGCCCCGCAAGCCACCTGAACAAGACTCCTTGGGGTGGAACGATGTGGGCCTTCTTCGAACGTCTCCTCGACTCGTCCATGCTGTCGCCGCACGGCATCTGCCTGTTGTGGGAGCCTCAGCTGATCTGGCTTCACGTCGTTTCCGACGCCAGCATTGCCGCTGCCTATTTCTCGATCCCGTTCGCCCTCGCTATTCTCGTCACCAAGCGGCGCGACCTCAAGTTCGGCTGGGTCTACTGGGCGTTCGCGATCTTCATCATGGCGTGCGGCCTGACCCACGTGCTGTCGATCTATACGCTCTGGGTTCCGATCTACGGCATCGAGGGCATGCTCAAGGCCGCCACGGCGGTCGCGTCGGTCTTCACCGCCGCCGCGCTCTGGCCGCTGCTGCCGAAGATCCTCACGATCCCCTCGCCGTTCGAGCTGCGACAGGTCCAGGCCGCGCTCGAGGAGGAGGAAATCAAGAGCCGCGACGCCACGCTGCTGCTGCAGCAGGTCCGCGACGCCCAGCGCGCGATGCGCGAGAGCGTGGCGCGCCTCACCGCGATCGTCGAGACCGCGGTCGACGGCGTCATCCTGCTCGATGCGCAGGACCGCATCCTGCTGTTCAATCCGGCCTGCGAGCGCTTGTTCGGCTACCGTGCCGACGAGGTGATGAACCGCAACGTCGGCATGCTGATGCCCGAGGCGGATGCAGGATCCGAGCGCCAGGTGCGGCATTTCGCGACCAGCGGCGAGGCCGTCGGCCTGCGCAAGGACGGCACGACGTTTCCGATGGAGCTGTCGGTCGGCCAGGCGCGGCAGGACGGCGAATTGATCTTCGTCGGCATCGTCCACGACCTCACCGCGCGCAAGCTGACCGAGCAGCAGCTTCAGCAGGCGCAGAAGATGGAGACGGTCGGTCAGCTCTCCGGCGGCATCGCGCATGACTTCAACAATCTGCTGACCGTCATCATCGGCAATGCCGAGCACCTGAGCGAGCAGCTAAAGGCGAGGCCCGACCTCGGGCGCTTTGCCGACGACATCTGCCAATCGGGCGAACGGGGTGCCGAGCTGACGCAGCGCCTGCTCGCCTTCAGCCGCCGCCAATTGCTGCGGCCTCAGACGATCGATTGCCGGAGCCTGCTCGATTCCATGTTCAAGCTGCTCAAGCGCACCTTGCGCGAAGACATCGAGATCAGGACGACCTCCGGGCCCGGCACGATCCTGGCCTTTGCCGACCGCGCCCAGCTCGAATCCGCCGTGCTCAATCTCGCGCTCAACGCGCAGGATGCCATGCCATCGGGAGGCCACCTCACGCTTGCCACGGAGCTGATCACGATCGAGGATGATGACGGTGCCGTTCACCGGGAGGTCGCACCCGGCAGCTACGTCCTGATCGCGGTTACCGATGACGGCGAAGGCATGACGCCCGAGGTCGCCGCTCGCGCGTTCGAGCCGTTCTTCACCACCAAGGAGGTCGGCAAGGGCTCGGGCCTCGGCCTCAGCATGGTCTATGGCTTTGCCAAGCAATCAGGCGGCCATGTCTCGATCTACAGCGAGGCTGGCCTTGGGACCACGGCCAGGATCTACCTGCCGCGCGCGAGCACCGGTAGGTCGCAAGCCGATCTTCCCGACGGCGAGGACACGGCGCCGCGAGGCTACGAGACGGTCCTGATCGTCGAGGACGATCCGTTCGTCCGCTCCTCCGTCATTCGCAGGGTGGAAGCGCTCGGATATCGCGTCGTCGCCGCGGTCAACGGCAAGGATGCCTTGCAGCAGCTGCAGAGCGATCCCGGCATCGACTTGCTGTTCACCGATATCGTGATGCCCGGCGGCATGAGCGGCTGGGAGCTCGCCGATCAGGCGCGGCGGGTGCGTCCCGGCCTGCCGGTCCTGTTCACCTCGGGCTACGCGCTGGAGACCTTGGTCGAGCAGGGCCGCGCGCAGGCGCGAGCGGTCGTGCTGACCAAGCCCTACCGCAAGGTCGAGCTCGCCCAGCGCCTGAGGGATGCATTGGCCGCCGCAGTGGTCCCATCCTAGCATCGCGCCCGAATGCACCTCGGATGATCCAGCAAGTTCGCTTGCTAAATCCAGCCGGTTTTGGCCTATTAGCCGGAAGAATACGCTTTCGGAGTGCCCGCGATGGTTCCTTTTTTCGTTCAGATCAAGTGCAAGCTCGGCCAGTCCTATACGGTGGCCAATGCGCTTGCCGAAGCCGAGATCGCCTCCGAGATCTACTCCACGGCCGGCCAATACGACCTCCTGGTGAAGTTCTACGTCGACAAGGATACCGACATCGGCCACTTCGTGAATGAGAAGGTGCAGGTGCTGCCGGGCATCCAGGACACTCTCACCATCATCACCTTCAAGGCGTTCGGCACCGGCTAAAGCATGATCCGGAAAAGTGCGAAGCGGTTTTCCGGAAAGATCATGCGTAAACAACAACCTAAAGCGCGATGATGATTCATCCCAATCTCATCGCGCTTTAGATCACGCGCAAAACAACGGCCGAAGCGCCGGCAGCGCTAGCCGCCCTCCTTGCGCTTGGGCGGTGTCGGTCCCTGCACCGGCGGCAGCGACTTCAGATAGGCGGCCATCGCGGCGCGGTCTTCCGCGGTAAGTTGCGCCAGATTCTTGATCACCGCCCGCATCGCGCCCGAAGCGCTGTCGCCCTCGGGCAGGTCGCCGGTCTCGAGAAAATCCGCGATATCCTTCTCGCTCCAGTTGCCGATGCCCTGCTGCGTGATGTTGGGCACCCAGCCCTCCCCTTCGGGATTGGGCCCACCGGCAAAGCGCTGGCTGGCGATGATGCCGCCGAGCGCATTGCGCGGGCTGTGGCATTCGGCGCAATGGCCGAAAGCGTTCACGAGATAGGCTCCGCGATTCCATTGCGGCGAGCGCGCGGCGTCCGCGACGAACGGCGCGGTGTCCATGAACAGCAGCTTCCAGATGCCGACATTGCGGCGGATGTTGAACGGAAACGGCAGCGCGTGGTCGCCCACTGTGCCGGACACCGACGGAAGCGTCTTCAGATAGGCAAAGAGATCGCGGACGTCGTCGACACTGGCCAGATGATAGGACGTGTAGGGAAAGGCGGGGAAATAGTGCGTGCCCGTGGGCGAGATGCCGCGCATCACGGCGTTGACGAAATCGGCCTCGCTCCAGCGGCCGATCCCGTAGGCGGGATCGGGGGAAATATTGGGGACGTAGAACGTCCCGAACGGCGAGCCCAGCGCCAGCCCGCCGCCGAGCCGCAGGCGATCGGGCTGATTGGGGGTGGCATGACAGGACGAGCAGCCGCCGGCGTTGAACAGCTCCTGCCCGTTGGCGAGATCGGGGTTGCGTGTCGGCGCCGGCAAGGCCAGCACGGCCGGGGCGGTCAACCACCAATAGAGTGCGAACGCCGCGGCGGCGGCGATCAGGGCGGCAAGGAGCGTTCGTCGCAACATTCGATCATTCCATCGTGAACGCGCGAACTTAAGGGTCATGCCGCGCTCGATCCAACCACGAATATTTTAGACGGCCCGGATGTAATGCCGGAATAAACCGCATGACGCACTGTTTGAAAAGCAATCAGGCGTCAACAGGAGAAAGCCATGACCAAAGCCGTTTTTGCCACACTGGTACTCGGAGCCGCCGTTGCGTTCGCCGCCCCGGCCAGCGCGGAGAAACTGAAGGCGACGCTGGACGGCAAATCCGAAGTCCCCGCCAACACCAGCAGCGCGACCGGAACGGCCGATCTGGACTACGACGCTGCCAGCAAGAAGCTGTCCTGGACCGTCACCTATTCCGGCCTCTCGGGCCCCGCCACCGCCGCGCATTTCCACGGGCCTGCCGAAGCCGGCAAGAACGCCGGCGTCGCGGTCCCGATCCCGAATGCAGCCTCGAGCCCGGTCAAGGGCGAAGCCACGCTCACCGACGCGCAGGCCGCCGATCTGCTCGGCGGCAAGTACTACATCAACATCCATACCGCGGCGAACCCGGCCGGCGAGATCCGCGGTCAGGTGACGAAGTAAAGCGAAAACGCGGGCTTCGTCGCGGAAAGGCCGGACGCAAGGAGGGAGCGTCCGGCCTTTTCGATTCCAAGCAACTTCGTAGCCCGGATGGAGCCAACGGTCGGCGCGAAGCGCCGCCCGTTGGTGCAATCCGGGAGCCCTGCGCGTTGCGGACAGGTCCCCGGATTTCGCTGCGCCCCATCCGGGCTACGACGCTACGACTCTGACCGTGCTCAAGCCGCGTTCAGCGCCTGCGCGAGGTCGGCGATCAGGTCCGACGGGTTCTCGATGCCGATCGACAGCCGGATCGTGGAATCGAGCACGCCGATCTTTTGGCGGATGTCGGCGGGAACGCCGGAATGGGTCATCGTCGCCGGCAGGCTTGCGAGCGATTCCGTGCCGCCAAGGCTCACCGCCAGCTTGAGGATCTGCAGCGCGTTGAGGAATTTCACCGCCGCCTCCTTGCCGCCGACGATGTCGAACGAGAACGTCGAGCCCGCGCCCAGGCATTGCCGCGCGAACACACGGCCGGACAGCGAGCCCTGCTCGTGGTGACCGAGGTAGTGCACCCTGGCGACCTTCGGATGGTCGCGCAGGAAGTCTGCCACGAGCCGCGCATTCGCATCGGCCTTCTCCATCCGCAGGCTGAGCGTCTCGAGCGAGCGGTTGATCATCCAGCACGAATGCGGATCGAGCTGGGTGCCGATGGCGCCGCGCAGCGCCTTGATGCCTTTCATGATCGCCTTCGATCCGAGCGCGGCGCCCGCGATCAGGTCGGAATGACCGCCGACATACTTTGTCAGCGAATACAGCGACAGATCCGCGCCGTGCTCGATCGGCCGCTGAAACACCGGCCCGAGCAGCGTGTTGTCGCAGGCGATGACCGGCGTATGTCCCTGGGCCTTGCCGATGGAATCGGCGATGCGGCGGATCATTGCGATGTCGACGAGGCCGTTGGTCGGATTGGCCGGCGTCTCGATCAGGATCATCGAAACCCGCCCCTTGCCCATGGCCTCCTCCGAGGCCTGCTTGACCGCCGTCTCGTCGATGCCGTCGGCAAAGCCGACGGCGCCGATCGACAGGCGCGCAAGCGTGTTCGTCAGCAGCGTCTCCGTCCCGCCATAGAGCGGCTGCGAGTGCAGGATGACATCGCCCGGGCGAACAAAGGCCAGAATCGTGGTTGCGATGGCCGCCATGCCGGACGAGAACAGCGCGCAACTCTCCGTGCGCTCGTAGATCGCGAGCCTGTCCTCGACGATCTCGCTATTGGGATGATTGAAGCGCGAATAGACCAGGCCGGCGCCCATGCCTTCCGGCGGCTCGCGCCGTCCGGCGACGTAGTCGAAGAAGTCCTGGCCATCCTCGGCGGTCTTGAACACGAAGGTGGAGGTCAGGAACACCGGCGGCTTGATGGCGCCCTCGGACAATTGCGGATCATAGCCATAGGTCAGCATCAGGGTTTCCGGATGCAGCATATGATTGCCGATATGGGTCTTGGAGGGGAACGGTTTTGCCATGGCCTGTCTCGCTGTTGATCGAGGTGCTCGCCGCGCGCTGGGAATCCCGACGTGAGGATGCCGGGAGGAGACTCGTGTGAGCGCACGGCCGTTGGCGCAAGGATAGCCGCTCTCGCGGCAATCCGTCAGGCCTTGCGGACGGAAGTTCCTGCGGGCCGCGGTCAAGAAAAAGGCGGTTGCTTTCGCAACCGCCCTTCTGAAGTCCTTGGTAGCCCGTTAACTGCGCCCGCTATTTCAATTTCACGCGATAGGTTTCGTGACAATCATTGCAGCGGTCGTTGATCGCCGTGTAGGCCGCCTTCAGGCCCGCGACATTGGTGATCTTGCCTTTGGCGTCGGCGATCGCCTTCTGCACCGGCGGGATCTTGGCATCGAAATCGGCCTTGTTCTGCCAGACCTTCGGCGAGGAACCATAGGTCGCGTTGACGACATCCTGCTTGGGATTGATCTCGAAGGTCTTGGCGATCTTGGCAACATCGGCCTCGATGCTGGCGATGGCCTCATCGGCAGCCTTCTTGTCGAAGGGAATATCGCCCTTGCTCATCTTCTGAAGCACGCCATACTGATTCTTGGCGATTGCCCGCATCAGATTGTCCTGCTGGACGGCAATCTCCTGTTGCGCCATGACGGCGCCCGCGCCCAGCACGAGGGCGCCCGCGACAATCATCGTCCGTTTCATTGGTTCGTTTCTCCGGCTCTCGAGACGTTCGGGGAATGAGACTGTCACCGGCTTCGCGCGAAGCCGGGACCCATCATGGGTAGAACCCCGCGCGGCGGGTTTATTCCCGTGCGCGCGGGAAGCGCGGCTTCACAAGCTGTGACGGCGGTGATGCTCGCTGATCGCAACCCACACCCGCTCGGGCGTTGCCGGCATGTCGATGTGGTCGATCTTGTACTCGCGCCAGAGCGCATCGACGATGGCGTTGACCACGGCCGGACAGGAGCCGATCGCGCCGGCCTCGCCGGCCCCCTTCACGCCCATCGGATTGGTCTTGCAGGGCACGTTGTGGGTCTCGAACACGAAGGCCGGCCCGTCCGCCGCGCGCGGCAGCGCATAGTCCATGAAGGTCGCGGTGATGAGCTGCCCGTCGGTCGGTCCATACACCACCTGCTCCATCAAGGCCTGGCCGATGCCCTGCATGGCGCCGCCATGCACCTGGCCGGCCAAGAGCAGCGGATTGAGCGTCTTGCCGAAATCGTCGACGATCACGTAGTTGACGATTTTGATGATGCCGGTCGCCGGATCGATCTCGACCTCGGCAACATGGGTGCCGTTGGGATAAGTGCCGTCGGCGCTGGCAAAGGTCGCGCTGCCGTTCAGCTTCGACGGATCGGCCCCGGGCCGCTTGGCGAGATCGGCAAACGAGATCGAGCGGTCGGTGCCGGCGATCCGCACCACGCCTTCGGAGATTTCGAGGTCGCCCGCGCTGGCTTCCAGCGCCTGCGCCGCGATCTCCTTCAGCCTCGAACCGAGCTCGCGCGTGGCACGTTCGACACTGACGCCGCCGGAGGGGATCGAGGCCGAGCCGCCGGTGCCGAGGCCGGTTGCGATCTCGTCGGTGTCGCCCTGCCGGACATGCACGCGCTCGGGCGCCACGCCGAACTGTTCGGCGACGATCTGCGCATAGGCGGTCTGATGGCCCTGCCCGCTCGATTGCGTGCCGATCAGCACGGTGACGTCGCCATTGGCATCGAGGCGGACGTTGGCCGTCTCTTCACCCATCACGCCGCAAATCTCGACATAGCTCGCAAGCCCGATGCCGCGGATCAGGCCGCCCTTCTTGGCCGCCTTGGCGCGCTTGGGGAATTCCTTCCATTCCGCTATCTCCATCGCGCGCTTCAGGTGCGCGGCGAAGTCGCCGGAATCGTAGACCTTGCCGGTCGCGGTCTTGTAGGGCAGCGCTTTCGGCGGGATGAAATTCTTGCGGCGGATCGCATCCGGCGTCATGTCGAGCTTCCGCGCGCAGGCATCGACGAGGCGCTCGATGACATAGGCAGCTTCGGGCCGGCCCGCGCCGCGATAGGCGTCGACCGGCACGCTGTGGGTGAAGATCGTGCGGACCCGGCAATGGAAGGCCTGGATGTCGTAGAGGCCCGGCAGCATGCCGGCGCCGCCATGCGGGATGTAGGGCCCGAAGGTTGACAGATACGCGCCCATGTCGCCCATGAGGTCGCAATCCATCGCGAGGAACTTGCCGTCCTCGGCCAGAGCCATCTTGGCGGTGGTGACGTTGTCGCGGCCCTGCGCATCGCCCATGAAATGCTCGGAGCGATCGGCCGCCCACTTCACCGCCTTCTTCAGCTTTCGTGCGGCGACCGCCATCAGGGCATATTCCCGATACGGAAACAGCTTTGTGCCGAACCCGCCGCCGACGTCGGGGCAGATCACCCGCATCTTGTCGGTGGGGATGTTGAGCACGTTCTGGCAGAGGATGTCGCGCAGGCGGTGGCTGCCCTGGCTGCCGACCGTTAGCGTCAGATGGTCGCGCTTGGAATCGTATTCGCAGACGGCAGCGCGGGTCTCCAAGAAGCTTGCAACCACGCGCGGATTGACGATGGAGATCTCGGCGACCGCATGCGCTTTCGCGAAGGCAGCTTCCGTCGCCGCTTTGTCGCCGATCGAGACGTCGAACAGCACGTTGCCCGGCTTGTCCGGCCAGACCAAGGCTGCGCCTTTCTTCACGGCGTTGACGACGCCGGTCACCGCGGGCAGCGGCGACCATTTGACCTCGATCGCCTCGATCGCGTCGCGAGCCTGGTCGATGGTCTCGGCGACCACGAAGGCGATGGCGTCGCCGACATGGCGCACCTCGTCCTTGGCCAGGATCGGGTAAGGCGGGCCGGTGAACGGATCGGTCTCGAGGTTGAACAGGCAGGGCAGATTGCCGAGATCCCCGACGTCGTCGGCCGTCAGGATCAGCGCAACGCCCGGCAGGCCGAGCGCGCGGCTCGCATCGATGCTGTATTTGGCATGCGCATGCGGCGAGCGCAGCACCAGGCAGCGGAGCGCGGCCTGCGGCGCGTAATCGTCGGTATAGCGGCCCTTGCCGCGGATGAGCGCGTCATCCTCCTTGCGCAGCACGCTTTGGCCAACGCCGAACTTGATGGGAGCCGCCATTTTATCTTCCCGTTCTCATGGTTGTTTTGTGGGCATATTGCCGTGGAAAAACTGGCAAGGCAAACGGGTTTAGGCGGGCGCAGGGGTCGCAGGTTCAATCGCGCCACGCGTGCCTCACGGGAATGCTCGGCAAGGTCCCAGCGTGATCGTGTGACGTTGACGGCGAGAGCCAAGCGCTCCCACTTAGCTGTTCTCGTGCTCACCCCGAGCTTCAAATAGCTGATGAGCATCGGAGGCCGTGAGCGTCAGCCCGTACAAATCTTTCAGCGTCGAAATGCGTTGCAGCGTCGCAGGCTCGAACGGAGTCTTGCCTTCGAACGAATGCAGGAGAACGCCCTCCAGCAAATCACCGAGGCTCATATCCAGGTATTCGGCGAGGCCCTTCGCGACCTTGAGAATGCGCTTCTCGATCCGAACTCCCGTCTGTACGCGTTGGACTGAATGTTTGTGAGCTTCTGAGTTCATAATGTGTGACCTCGATCGGAAGACGGGGGTTTAGTCGCATCATGCCATTGCCGGACTTGCTCGGGCATCGGTCTCCAGCCCTGCAACTCACGTCCTCAGAGACCAGGTGAATCTTGGATTCGTTCGGACGCCTGCGGGGGTCGACGCTCTGACCGAGGAACGATTGTTGTCACAGAGGCAGAGCCTGGGCGGCCGAGTTGACCGATCCCAATTTGCCTTTTCCGTTCTAGAATGTTACCTTGGTACCACGGTAACATGGGACGCCACCATGAGCAACAGACGTAGCTGCACGGATGCTGCAGAGGTCGCCGAACTGAGCGAGGGCTTCCTCGCGCGTACACTTCCGGGGGCACGTTTCAGCCATCGTGAACATCTGATCGTGACGAGCTACTTGCTCGCCACTGATCCGGCTCGGGACTGGCGGGTCGAACTCCCCGAGATGATCCGCGCCTACAATGTTGCCGCTGGCGGCGTGAACGACGATGTGCGTGGCTATCACCACACGATTACGATGGCTTTCTTGATGATCATCGAAGGAATTCTTGCGGAGGTCGGCCGCCGCGACATTGTCGCCGCCTGCAACGCGGTGCTGGCGTCCCCGGCAACCGAAAAGGATGTACTCTTACGTTTCTGGAGCCGCGAAGCGCTGTTCTCGCGGGAGGCCCGGCACGGCTGGATTGAGCCAGACCTTGCCGAGTTCAACCCGCGCGCGGCAGGTCATATGCCGGCGTGAGGATCGTCGATTACTCACATCCCGCGGCTCAACAGATACCTCGTACTATCTCTGAGCGCATCGATCTCCCGCCCAGGTGCGAGATAGTTGATCTCGGCGCGCGTCAGGCCGATGTCCATCAGCTCCCTGTCGCTCAGATCCAGCAAACTGCACCGCGGGTGCAGGCGCCACTTCCCAAGAGCAGACCAATATCGCTTGAGCAGGCCCAGGAGGCTTTGCGCCGGCGCGGCTGCGGCAGCTTCTCTCCCCGACAAGGCTTGGCCCGGCGTTGCAACGGACACGTTGAGACGAGCCGCTGCCGCCAGAACCTCGTCCATGGCCTGCTTCGCGAGCGCAATGGATCGATCGAGGCGAAGCACTGCGGCATCGTGCTCGGCCTCGGATGAAATGCTGGTCAGTTGTGGTGGCATCGGACGCTCCTGCTGTTGAGCCGGCAGGGAGCGTGGCCAAACAAAAGGCCCCGTCCGATGCCGGCGGGGCCTGGTGGAAAAGATGTCGTCGAAATCCTAGCGCACGACTCCTCCCACCGCCCAGCCGAAGCGGGTGATGTGATTGCTGGAGACTTTGCGCGAGCATTTGATCATGAGCGACTCCTACCACCGCAATCGCGCAAAATCAAGAGATGTGCCGATGTTGGCTGCAGCCTGGAGGCGAATGCCGTGCTCTCTAGCCACGCAGCAGCGAGACCAGCCACTTGCGGCCGAACAGCACGAGGATCGCGAGCGCGTAGACGATCGTGCCGCCGACGGCGAGCAGGACCAGCATCAACTCATCCCGGAAGTGCATCGCGCCCAACCAGGGGCCGCTGAAACGTGCAATCAGCCAGAACGCGGCGGCGAGGATGAGGCCGCTTAGCAAGAACTTGGCGAGCGACAGCAGCCAGGCGCGGTCGAGCACGAGAAAGCCGCGCCGCACAGCGAAGAACAGCACCAGCAAGAGATTGGTCCAGACGCCGACGGCGGTCGCCAGCGCGAGACCGATCTGGGCGAGCGATCCCATCAAGGCAACCTTCAGCGCGACGTTGACGGCGATGCCGGTCAGCGACGCGCGGACCGGCGTTGCGGTATCCTTGCGGGCATAGAAGGTCGCGACCGCACTGCGGATCAGCACGAACGGGATGAGGCCGATGGCATAGGCCGCGAGCGTCGCACCGGCGGCGGCGGCATCGGCCTTGGAGAACGCACCGCGGGCGAACAGTGCGCGCATGATCGCATCGGGCACGGTGAGGAAGGCCGCGACGAACGGGATCGAGAACAGCAGCGTGAAATCGAAGGCACGGCGCTGCGCGCTCAGCGCACCGTCGTGGTCGTTTGCGGTGATCCGCCGCGACATCTCCGGCAGCAGCACCGTGCCGATGGCGATGCCGATGACGCCGATCGGCAGCTGGTTGAGCCGGTCGGCATAATAGAGCGCCGACAGCGCACCGGCGGGCAGGAACGTCGCAATGATGGTGTCGGCGAACAGCGCGAGCTGCGTGCCCATCGAGCCCAGCGTCGCAGGTCCGAGCGCTTTGAAGAAGCCGCGAACGTCCTCATCAAGCTTCAAGGGCGCAAAGCGCGGCAGGCCGCCATGGCGGGCGAGATCGCCCGCGAGCAGGAAATATTGCAGGAAGCCGGAGATCAGCACGCCCCAGGCCGCGGCATGGCCTGCGGTCGGAAACCAGACGGCAACCGCCAGCGTCATCATCATCGCGACGTTGAGGAAGATCGAAGCGGCCGCGGCGCTGGCAAAGCGCTGCATCACGTTGAGCATGCCGCCATAGAGCGTCACCAGCGTGATCAAGAGCAGATAGGGAAAGGTGATGCGGGTCAACTCGATCGCGAGCTTGCGCTGCTCGGCATCCTCACCAAAGCCTGGCGCCAGGATGCTCATGGCCTGCGGCATGAACAGCCAGGCGGCGATCAGCAGCACCACCTGCGAGGCCAGGAGCAGCGTGAAGATGCGGTCGGCGAATAGCTTTGCCGCCGCCTCCCCCTTCTCGCCATGGACATGGGCATAGGCCGGCACCCAGGCGGCGTTGAAGGCGCCCTCGGCGAAGATCGCGCGGAAATGGTTGGGAAGCCGCAGCGCCACGAAAAAGGCGTCGGCCACCGGCCCGGCACCGAGGATCGCCGCGAGCATGATGTCGCGGGCAAACCCCGTCAGCCGCGACAGCAGCGTGTAACCACCGACCGTGAAGATGCGTCCGAGCATGCGGATTGTTGTAGAGACTTATCGGACGGAGGTCGATGCATCTTGCGATGCGCATTACTGCGCCCTCTCCCCTTGCGGGAGAGGGCAGCACCGCAGGCAGATACAGACTCAATCGGGTGAGGGGTATCTCTCAGCGCATGCCGTACGGAGAGAGACCCCTCACCCGGCTTCGCTTCGCGAAGCCAACCTCTCCCGCAAGGGGAGAGGATAAGAAATTAGCCCGCCAGCGCGCCGCTGATAGCGGCGATGATTCGCTCCTGATCGGCCTCGGTCAGGTAGGCATGCATCGGCAGGCTGATGACGTCCTGCGACAGGCTCTCGCAACCGAGCAATCCGCCCTCGGCGACCGGGTACTGTTTGTAGGCGGTCTGCTGGTGCATCGACTTGCCGTAATAGATCGCGGTCGGCACTCCCTGGGCTTTCAGCGCGGCAGCGAAGCCGTCGCGGTCGATACCCTTGGGAAGACGAATGGTGTACTGCGCCCAGACTGAGGTATTGCCCGGCGCGATGCGCGGCACGGTGACCACGTTGGACAGGCCACGCGCATAGCGCTCCGCGACCCTGTTGCGGGCGGCGATCTCGTCGTCAAAAATCTTCAGCTTCTCGATGAGGACCGCGGCCTGCATAGTGTCGAGCCGGCCGGTCAGGCCGAGGCGGACGTTGTCGTATTTGTCGACGCCCTGCCCGTGCACGCGGATGCTGCGCAAGGTGGCGGCGAGCTCGTCGTCATCGGTGAAGATGGCGCCGCCGTCGCCGAAGCAGCCGAGCGGCTTTGCCGGGAAGAAGCTGGTCGCAGTGGCGTGGCCGAGGGTGCCGAGCTTGCGCCCCTTGTAGCTCGCGCCAAAGCCTTGCGCGGCGTCGTCGAGCACGAACAGGCCCTCGGCCCTGGCGATCTCGGCGATGGCATCGTGATCGGCGGGCTGGCCGAACAAATCGACCGGAATCACCGCGACGGGCTTGAGACCGGCCTTGCGAGCGGTGGCGATGCCGCGCTTGAGCGATTCCGGGCTCATGTTGAAGGTGGTCTCGTCGACGTCGACATAGACCGGCGTCGCGCCGGTCCGCGCCACCGGCGAGGCGGTCGCGATGAAGGTAAAGGACGGACACAGCACGGCATCGCCGGGCCCGACATTCCTGGCCATCATCACCATCAGGATGGCGTCGGTGCCGCTGGCGCAGCCGATCACGTGCTTGGCGCCTGAGTAGGCCGCAAGCTGCTTCTCGAGCTCGAAGACCTCCGGCCCGTTGACGAACTGGCAATGGTCCATCACGCGCTTCACGGCCGCATCGAGCGAGGCGCCGAGCCGGCGGCGCTGCGAGGCGACGTCGATGAAGGGAATGGGTTCGGAACGCAAGTGCTGGTTCATGACGCCTTGTGACGTTTGAGCGGTCGACATGGAAGGGATCAGCCGGCGACGCGGCGCGGCCCCTTGCGCGCGGGTGACGTCGCCGCAGGACGCGAGGGCCTCTCCAGGCATTGCGTGGCGATCTCGAGGCTGGCGACGCCCTCGTCGCCCGTCACCGCCGGCGTCTCGCCGTTGCGTACTGCCTTCAAGAACGCGATCAGCTCGGCGCGAAGCGGCTCGTCATGGCCGACCGGCAGATGCCGCATCGAGTAGCTGCCGTCCGGCTTGAAGCCGAAGCATTCGGTGACCTGGCGCGTCAAGAGATCGCCCATCACGTATTTGCCGCGCGTTGCGACCGTGACGCTGCGCGCCTTGAACGGCGTCAGCCAGTTGGTGTTGATGTGGGCGAGCACGCCGCTCTCGGTGCGGAACTGCAAGAGCGCGATGTCCTCGCGCTCGGCGACCGCGCTCGACAATTGCGGCTGCACCTCGACGATGTCGGATTCGGTGAACCAGCGGATCAAATCGATGTCGTGCACGGCAAGATCGATGACGACGCCGACATTGGACATGCGCGGCGGGAACGGGCCGACGCGGGTGATCGCGATGGAGAGAATGTCCTCGCCCGCGATCGCCTGCTTGACCGCGGCGACCGCCGGATTGAAGCGCTCGACATGGCCGATCATCAGCGTGACGCCCGCCTTGTGCGCGGCGGCGACGATCTCGCGGCCCTCTTCCACCGTGGATGCGATCGGCTTTTCGACCAGCACATGGATGTTCTTGGCGATGCATGCGAGCGCGACCTCGTGATGCAGATGGGTCGGTGCCGCGATGGTGACGGCATCGACGCCTTCGGCGAACAGCTGGTCAAGCGTCTCGAAGCTTTCGCAATTGGCGAGCTCCGTGGCCCGCGCACGATGCGCCGGCGAGGGATCGACGACGCCGACGAGGCTGACGCCGGGCAGGCCGCTGAGCACGCGCGCATGGTTGCTGCCCATCACGCCCGCGCCAATGACACCGACGCGCAAGCCGGCCTTTGCCGGTGCAGATCCCCTGGAAGTCATCTGAGCAAACCCCGATTCAACGCAAATCCCCGGGCCGCTTCTAGCACGGACGCCACATTTGTGGCGAATGCCGCCCTGGCGGGCCGGACACGATTTGATTCAAAAAGTTACACGTTCCCCGGGCCTTAGGCCGAAAGAGATACCGCTTCTCGGCCCGGGTCGCGTGATTCGGAGTTTGCTGGTTACGACCTTTGATAGTCGTCTTCAATCCGGATGATGTCGTCTTCCCCCAGATAGCTTCCAGTCTGGACCTCGATCAGCTCCAGCTGGATCTTGCCGGGATTCTCCATCCGGTGGACGGCGCCCATCGGGATGTAGATCGACTCATTCTCGTGCACCGTCTTCACGGTCTCGTTGACGGTGACCTGCGCCGTGCCGCGGACCACGATCCAGTGCTCGGCACGATGATGGTGCTTTTGCAGCGACAGCCGCCCGCCCGGCTTCACCACGATGCGCTTGACCTGGTGGCGCTCGCCATTGTCGACGGATTGATAGCTGCCCCAGGGCCGGTGCACCTTGAGATGCTCTTCGGTGACTTTCGGCGCGACCGACTTCAATTTCGTCACGAGGCGCTTCAGCCCGTTGGCATCCTTCTGCCGCGAGACCAGCACCGCGTCCGCGGTCGCGACGACGACGAGATCGTCGACGCCTTCGAGCGCGACCAGCGCGGAATCCGTGGTGACGTTGCAATTGCGGGAATCCTCGAACACGGCGGTGCCGTGCGCGGCATTGCCTTGCGCGTCCTTCTCCGACAGCTCCCACACCGCATGCCATGAGCCGACGTCGGACCAGCCGCACGACACCGGCACGACGGCGGCGCGCGAGGTCTTCTCCATCACCGCATAGTCGATTGAGATCGCCTTGGCCGCGCCGAACGCCTCGGGCTCCAGCGTGACGAAGCCGAGATCGCGGCCGGCATTGTTGACGGCATTGGTGACGGCCTCGACGCTTGCCGCATCGACCCTGCGATATTCGTCGAGCAGCACGCTCGCCGGGAACATGAAGTTGCCGCTGTTCCAGAGATAGCCCGAATTGACGTAGTCGGAGGCCTTCACCGCATCCGGCTTCTCGACGAAGCGCGCAACCGCCTGCACCTCGCCCGAGATCACCTCGCCCGGATTGATGTAGCCGTATTCGGTGGCCGGCCGCTCCGGCTTGACGCCGAAGGTGACGATGCGCCCGGCATTCGCGGCGGTGAGGCCCTCGCGACAGGCGGCGACGAAGGCGGCATTATTCTGCACGACGTGATCGGCGGCGAGCGCGAGCACGATCGCCTCGCTGGCGCGGTTCTGCGCGAACACCGCGCCGGCCGCGATGGCAGGGCCGGAATCGCGCCGCATCGGCTCGAGGATCACGTCGGCCTCGATGCCGATCTCGGCGAGCTGCTCCAGCACCATGAAGCGATAGGAGGCGTTGGTGATGACGATCGGCCGGTCGAACAAAGAGGGATCGGACACGCGCAGCAGCGTGTCCTGGAACGTCGAGCGCGTGCCGAACAGCGGCAGGAACTGCTTGGGCCGAACCTCGCGCGAAGCGGGCCACAGCCGCGTGCCGGCACCGCCGCACATGATCAGGGGGATTATGCGTTTGTCCATCGTGATCTCAAACCTTGAAATGGTCCCGATACCAGGTGACGAAGTTATGAACCCCATGCTCGATCGGCGTTGACGGTGCAAAGCCGGTGTCGCGCGAGAGATCCTCGACATCCGCGAACGTTTCCAGCACATCTCCCGGCTGCATCGGCAGCAATTCTTTGATCGCCGTCCGGCCCAGCTCCCGCTCCAGAAGACCGACGACGTGCATCAGTTCCTCCGGATGATGATTGCCGACATTGTAGAGCTTTGACGGCGCATTTGCGGCAGCCGGATCGTCCGCAGGCACGAGATCGATCAGCTTGGACACGACGCGCGTCACATCGTCGATATAGGTGAAATCGCGGCGCATTTTGCCATGGTTGAAGAGCCGGATCGGCTTGCCGGCCATGATGGCGCTCGCGAACAGAAACATGGCCATGTCGGGGCGGCCCCATGGCCCGTAGATGGTGAAGAACCGCAGCCCCGTGACCGGCAGGCGATAAAGATGGCTGTAGGACTGCGCCATCACCTCGTTCGCCTTCTTGGTCGCGGCGTAGAAGCTGACCGGATGGTCGGTGCGGTCCGCAACCGCAAATGGCAGTTTTGTGTTGGCGCCGTAAACGGAGGATGACGAGGCGTAGACCAGATGACCGCAGCCTTTGTTGCGGCAGCCCTCCAGCACGTTGAGAAAGCCGACGAGATTGGAATCGGCGTAGGTCTGCGGCTGCTCGATCGAGTAGCGCACGCCGGCCTGCGCGGCCAGATGCACGACTTTGGCAAAACGATGTTGCGCGAACAGCGCCGCCATGGTCTCGCGGTCGGCGAGATCGGCCTCGATGAACGAGAAGCGCGGCTGGTCCCGGAGCAGAGCAAGGCGCGCTTTCTTCAGCGCCGGATCGTAATAGCTGTTGAGATTGTCGAGCCCGACGACGGCGCGACCTTCGCCCAGGAGCTGCCGGGCGACGTGGAAGCCGATGAAGCCGGCCGCACCCGTGACCAAAATCGCCTGATCCGTCATCCTGTTCCCTGGGTGATCCCTCGCCCGATCCTGTCTAGCCGCCACCTCGACGGGGTCGCAATAGGCTCCCCGCTCCTTCACGCGATCTCCTCACGGCGTCCTTAACGACGGCTCCTCAACGACGCCTCCTTAACGACGCCTCCTTAACGACGCCTCCTTAACGACGGCTATTGCAAGATCGGCGCCAAAACCATACCAAAGCGGCCGAATTCGGCGCCTCGCGTCGGGTTGCCTCCAAATCTTAGCAAACCCTGTTCATGCGGACGAGATGCGCCGAATCCTGTTGTCGACGGCCAAGATCCTGATTTCCGCGGCGCTGCTCTATCTGGCGCTGCGCAAGGTCGACCTGTCCGAGCTGTTTTCCCGATTCACCCTGACCAGCCTGTTCTGGCTCGGTGTGGCGATCGCGGTCACGTTCCTGCAGATCTTCGTCGGCGTGCTGCGCTGGCGCGAGATCAGCGCCGCCTGCGGCGCGCCGCTCGAGCTCGGCCGCGCCATGCGATACAACGTGATCGGCTCGTTCTTCAACCAGACGCTGCCGTCGGCGATCGGCGGCGATGCGGTGCGCCTGTGGCTGGTCGCCCGCGCCGGCGCGGGCTGGCGCACGGCGACCTACTCGATCTTTGTCGACCGCGCCATTGGCCTAGTCGCGCTCGCGATCTTGATCGTCGCCAGCCTGCCCTGGAGCTACACCCTCATCACCGATCCGCACGGTCGCTCGGCACTGCTGCTCGTCGACCTCCTGGCGCTCGCCGGCGGCCTCGGCTTCATGATCTTCGGCGCGCTGAAATGGCGCTGGCTGAAGACCTGGTGGGCAACGCATCACATCCACGCCTGCGCCGTCATCGCCAATCGCGTGATCTTCAGCGGCACCCGCGGCCCCGTCGTCGCGATCCTGTCGGTCCTCGTTCACGTGCTCGCCGTCGTCATCGCCTGGTGCGTCGTGCAGTCGATTGGGGCCCCGGTTCGCTTCAGCGACGTCTTTCTGCTCGTGCCGCCGGTGATGCTGATCACGATGATGCCGATCTCGATCGCCGGCTGGGGCGTGCGTGAGGCCACGATGAGCCTTGCGTTCGGTTTCGCGGGACTTTCCGCCAACGAGGGCGTCAACGTCTCGCTGCTGTTCGGCGCCGTGTTCTTCCTGGTCGGGGCAGTCGGCGGCCTGGTCTGGATCCTCAGCGCCGAGAAAGCCGCGCAAGGGTCGGCCCCGATCGGAGTGCCGGAGTGAATTCGGCTGCCGATGCGCTCGCCGGCGCGGCCCTGCTGCTTGCCGTTGCGGCGGCCGCGCTGATCTCGGCGCTCGTGACCTGGACCAGCCGCCCCCTGCTGCAGCGCTACGCGCTGGCGCGGCCGAATGCGCGGTCCTCCCATCGCGTCCCGACCCCGCAGGGCGCCGGCATCGCGGTGATCGCCGCGACGCTGATCGTTGCCTCGCTGTGGGGGGTCTCCGCCAATGTCGCGATCCCGCCGGCGCTGGTCGCTGCGACAATCGTGATCGCGCTGGTCGGCTTCGTCGACGACATCGTATCGCTGCCCGTGCTGGTGCGCCTGGTGCTGCAGGCCGCCTGCGTCGGCGCCGTGGTGTTCACCGCCCCCGACACCGCGCGCATCGTGCCGGCGCTGCCGCTCGCGCTGGAGCGCGGCCTCATCGTCCTTGCCGGCGTCTGGTTCGTGAACCTCGTCAACTTCATGGACGGGCTCGACCTGATGACGGTGGCGGAAGTCGTTCCGATCACCGCTGCGCTGCTGCTGCTGGGAATGCTCGGGGATCTCCCATGGCCGGCCGTGCTGATCGCCACCGCGCTGTGCGGCGCCATGCTCGGCTTTGCGCCGTTCAACCGTCCTGTCGCAAAAGTCTTCCTGGGCGATGTCGGCAGCCTGCCGATCGGCCTCCTGCTCGGCTGGTGCCTGCTCGAGCTCGCCTGGCACGGACAAGCGGCTGCGGCGCTGCTGCTGCCGGCCTACTACCTCGCCGATGCCACCACCACGCTGTTTCGGCGCATCGCGCGCCGCGAGCCGTTCTGGTCGGCGCACCGTTCGCATTTCTATCAGCGCGCGACCGACAACGGTTTCTCGGTGTCCCGGGTGAGCGGCGAAGTCTTCCTGCTTAACCTCGTGCTCGCAGGGCTGGCGATCCTCGCCGTTCGCGCCGCGACGGTGGCCGTCACGCTGCCCGCGCTGATCGCCGGCGCGATCGCGGTCGCCCTCCTGCTGCGCCGCTTCTCCCGCCCTCAGGCGTCCTGAGCCGACACGGCGAGCCGCAGCCCCTCATCGAGCGAAACCTCCGGCCGCCAGCCGGTCGCGAGCGCCTTGGAGACGTCGAGCTCAAGCGAGCCGATCAGGCTGTCATGCATGTCCTGCCGGCCGATCATTCGGAAAAGCGCGCTGAGCAGGCCCGGCGGCACGCCGAACAGTCGCGGGCGCTTGCCGGAGGCCTTAGCCAGACGCGCGATGAATTCGGGCGTCGAGAACTGCTCGCTGTCGGCGAGCAGGAATATCTCGAAATGGCCGGCCGCATCTGGATGAGCGAGCCGGTGCAGGATGAAGGACGATAGGTTGTGCACGGCAAGGAAGGCGCGGCGATTGCGGATCGCGGCGAACGGCAACGGCACCCCAAGGTTCATCGCGCGCGTCAACAGAGCGAAACTTCCCTTGGCGCTCGCGCCATAGACCATGGGCGGCCTGATCACGGAGATCTTCATGTCGCTCTCGCCCGCGAGCGTCCTCAGGCCTGCCTCGGCCGCCGCCTTGGACGTCCCGTAGAGGCCGCGCGGCGTCGGGACGTCGTTCTCGCTGAACGGGGCCCTGCCCTCGTTGCTGCGGCCATGCACCAGCACGGTGCTGATGAAGATGAAATGGCGCACGCCCGCCCTCGCCGCGCAGCGCGCCAGGTGCACCGTGCCGGCGGTGTTGACGTCCTGGTAGAGCTGGGCTGCATGCTCCTCGCGCCTGTGATGCACGCGCGCGGCAAGGTGAACCACCGCCTCCACCCCCTCGAGCGCGGCCTGCCAGTCGGTGTCGCGGCCGATCGATTCGATCACGACCTCGCCGTCGATGCCCTGCCGCTTGCGGACGACGGGGCGGACCGACCATCCCTTGCGCACCAGCGCCTGCCCGAGGTGACGGCCGATGAAGCCGCTCGCTCCTGTCACCAGCACGACCGGTTTGCGTTCGCTCATCGTCGCTCCCCGAGCGCTGGATTGCGCAACAATGGTCAGGCCGCCGTGGATCCAAATTCCGGCACGGCATCCTTCAGGATGGTCCTGATGGTGGCGCGATCGTCGCGCGCGATCGCCTGCTCAAGCGCCGCATTCCATTTGCGCAGCGTCTGCATCGGCGGCTCGTTCGGCTGCGCGGCCATGATGCCGGGCACGCCGATCTCGCGGGTCGGCTCCTCCGAGGCAAACAGGATCTCGTGCAGGCGCTCGCCCGGCCGCATGCCGGTGAACACGATCTCGATGTCGTAGCCCGGCTGCAGCCCGGACAGGCGGATCATGCGCTCGGCGAGATCGACGATCTTCACCGGCTGGCCCATGTTGAGCACGTAGACCGAGACGTCGGGACGCTGCGTCCCAAGCGCATGCGTCGCCGCGGTGATGACGAGATCGCAGGCCTCGCGGATGGTCATGAAGTAACGGACCATGTCGGGATGAGTTACCGTCACCGGCCCGCCGGCCTCGATCTGGGCCTTGAACTTCGGCACCACCGACCCGTTCGAGGCCAGCACGTTGCCAAACCGGACCGAGATCAGCCGCATCGGCGGCTTGCTGCCGTTCGCTCCGGCTGCGAGGTCGCGATCGAGCGCCTGGCAGTACATTTCGGCAAAGCGCTTGGTGAGGCCGAGCATCGACACCGGCTCGATTGCCTTGTCGGTAGAGATCATCACCATCGCCTCGGCGCCGGCGGCAACGGCGGCGTCCGCGACGTTGATGGAACCGAAGATGTTGGTTTTGACGCCCTCACTCCAATCGCGCTCGAGGATCGGCACGTGCTTGAGCGCCGCGGCATGGAAGACGATGTCGGGCTTGAACTCGGCCATCAGGCGCATGACGCGCTCGCGGTCGCGAATGTCGGCAATCCGGCCTTCGATCTGTGCGGTGGCACCACGCGCGGCCAGCGCCTCGGTGACCGCGTAGAGAGCCGGCTCGGAATTTTCCACGATCAAGAGACGTGCCGCGCCGAAGGCGACCACACGCTCGCAGATCTCGGATCCGATCGAGCCGCCGCCGCCGGTGACGATCACGGCCTTGCTCCTGATCAAGGCCTCCAGGCGAGCATAGTCGATCTTCTCGCTCGGACGCAGCAGGAGGTCCTCGACCGCAACCGCCGTGAGCCTTGGCGTATCGCCGCTCTCCAGCGAGGGCATCCGGCTCACGATCACACCCAGTTTGCGCGCCCGCATCAGGATCGATTCCGGATGCGACTCCGGCTCGAAAGCCGATGGTGTCATGATGAGGCGCGCGATGGGCTTGTCGCGCTTGGCGAAATCCGAGATCACATCCTCGACGTCGTCGATGCCGCCCAGCACCGGCACGTTGCGAATGAGCTGGCCCCGATCGGCAGGCGATGGTGACAAGACGCCGATCGGCCAGATGCGCTTGATCGCTCCGCTCTCAATGCCGCGCAGCAGCACTTCGGCATCCGCGGCGCGGCCGATCAGCAGCGTCGGCGCGGCCTCCCCGCCCCTCGCGTGACGCCGCACCCGCGTATAGCGGAAGTAGCGGTACGCCATGCGCAGCGCGCTGAGGAAGAAGATCTCGAGAAACCAGTAAAGGACGATCGTCACCTTGCCGAGAAAGAAGGCGCCGCGAACGTTGGGGGCAACGAGGATGTAGTCGAGCACGAGCAGCGCAACCGTGAGCACGGTCGCCGCGCGAATGATGTTCAGCGCGTCAGGCAGCGAGATGAAACGCCATTTCGTCGTGGTCAGATTGCAGAAGAAGAACACGACCACGCTGAAGGCGAGGAAGTAGGGCAGGATCTGGAACAGCAGCGGCAATCGAGCGTAGAAATCGTCGCCACCCTCGAATCGCAGATAGAAGGCGGCAAAAAGCGCTGCCGTGGTCGCCAGCAGGTCGTGGAGCGCGATCAGGAAATTGCGCGAGGTGAGATGCGTAAGTCGCGTCATCCGCCGACCGATGAAAACCCAGTTAGATGCAACCTGACCGCGCTGATAGCCCATCTCGACAAGACTTGCCAGCCGCGCGACCGCTCAGGAACCCGCTTCCGCCGTCTTGGTCCGAACCTGTTGTGCCCGGATCACCATGCCTCCGGCAACGCCGACTCCGATGACGTACATCCAGCCCTCGTGGAAGTCGAACAGATGCGAGTTGAACAGCGAGGTAAAGACGTTCTGCACCACGACTAGGAGTCCGATCCAATTGGCAATCCCGTCGCCGCGAAACAACCGCAGATGCAATATCCAGATCGCGTAGAGAATGGCGACGCCGATCGCGCCCCATTGCACCGCAACGTTCAGCGTCTGGTTGTGCGGGTTGCCGATCACCTCGGCTGACGCCCGCCGCTGACCGGCGGGCGTCGCGACGCGTTCGAACAACCCGCGGGTCGAACCGGTGCCGTGCCCCAGGATCGGCGCCTCCGCGAAGAAGCCGAGCGACTTCCGCCAGAACTCGAGCCGCATGCCCATGGAGGTTGCCTCGCCCCGTTCCACATAGCCGGTGTAATCGGTGGTAAACCTCTCGGCGGTGTGGCGCAATTGCGGCGAGGCCTGCCAGGCGAGAACGGCGCCGACGAGCAGCGCGCCGGAGATGATCGCGATGCTGCGCCATTTGAGGTGAAGCAGTGCAAACACGCCGAACATGATCGGAATGGTGACGAGCGCGGTGCGCGACACCACCACGAAGGTCATATTGATGAAGAAGCTAAGCGCCAGCGCCGTCAGCAACGCGGCGAACCAGTATCGCTTCTCGCGCAACAGCATCACGATCGGATAGGCGAGCGCCACCGCGCAAAGCGCGAATTCCTGGCTCTGGTCAATGTAGTTCTTGACGAAGATGCCGCGCTCGGGCGGATCGGTCTTGAGCGCGAGGTTCGGGTAGAAGGCGACCAGCCAGGACATCACCGACAGCAAGGCGCAGGACACCAGGAAGGCGATGAATATCCAGTGGCCACGCGGCGAGCGCTCGAAATGATAGAGCAGGACCGGCAGCACGAGCAGCTTGACGGTCGGATTGACCGCGTAGAAGCGCGCACCCCAGGCCGCGTCCGACCACAGCGTCCCCAGCAGCGCGAGAACGACCAGCGCGATCGGCGCAATGCAGATCGGACGCTTCAAGGACTGCAGGAAGTCGCGTAGATCGAGGAACGGCACCATGCAGATCAGCATCAGCGCGTTGAAGATCCCCGCAAGCGATGTCGACCAGGGCAGCGAGGCCGCAGTCAGGATCGCAAACAGATCGACTGTTTCACGCCAGGCCGCCGGACTGCGCAGGCGCCGCCGCAACATCTGGCCGGGGGTCTCGCGTGCGAGCGCCGTCACTTGCCCCCTCCCCGGGCGCGATGAACCAGCGCCGTCGTGCTGAAGCCCTGGAGGATGTCGACCAGCACGACCGCCCCGCCCGCGGCCTCGACCACCTCATGGCCGACGACCTGTTCGCGTGTGTAATCGCCGCCCTTCACCAGCACGCCGGGGTTGATCCTGGTGATCAGGTCGATCGGCGTGTCTTCCGTGAAGATGACGACGAGATCGACGGCCTCCAGTGCGGCGAGCACCTCGGCACGCGCGCGCTCGTCCTGGACCGGACGATCGGCACCTTTCAGCCGCCGCACCGAGGCGTCGCTGTTGAGCCCCACGATCAGGCGGTCGCAGGCGGCGCGCGCCGCGGTCAGCACCTTGACGTGGCCGGGATGAAGGATGTCGAAACAGCCGTTGGTGAAGCCGACGCGCAGGCCCTGCCTTTTCCATTCGGCGAGCTGCGCGTCGAGTGCTGCCGGGTCGAGCACGATCTTCTCTTCGGCCGCGAGCGTGGCATGCGGCAGGATCTTGCGTCGCAGCTCGGCCGCGCTGACACTGGCGGTGCCCTGCTTGCCGACCGCGACGGCGGCGGCGGCGTTGGCCATGCGCAGTGCCGTGTCCCAGTCCGCGCCGGCCGCGAGCGACACCGCAACCGCAGCGGCGACGGTGTCACCGGCGCCCGAGACGTCGCGCACCTTCACCGGGACGGCCGGCACGTGGACGGCCCCGCCATTCCGCGGCACCAAGGTCATGCCGTGCTCGCCCTGGGTGACCAGGATCGCCTCGCAATCGGCGAGCCGCATCACGTCCTCGCTGGCCTCGACGATGCTCTGCACCGTGTCGGCGCGGCTGCGGGTCGCTTCCGAGAATTCCTTGCGGTTGGGCGTGAGCAGCGTGGCGCCGCGATAGATCGCCCAGTTCAGGCTCTTGGGATCGACGATGACGGGCTTGCCGAGCTTGCGCGCGGCATCGATGGTGTGGCGGATCACGCGAGCCGTCAGCACGCCCTTGGCATAGTCGGACAGCAGCACGATGTCGGCGCGCGCGATCTGCGGCAGGATCGCGTCGATCAACTTCGTTTCGATCTCGTCGGACGCAGCCAGCGCCTGCTCCCAATCCGCGCGCAGCATGTGCGTGGAAAAATGTTCGGAGACGAAGCGGACTTTTCGCGTGGTCGGCCGCCAGGCGTCGCGCACCAGCACGCTCTCGATGCCGGCTTGATCATTGAGCGCGGCCTCGAGCCGCGTGCCGGCCTCGTCCTCGCCGATGAGACCGACGAAGATGCAGCGCGCGCCGAGCGAAGCGACGTTGCGCGCGACGTTGCCGGCGCCGCCGACGTGGATCTCGCTGCGCTGGGCGGCGATGACGGGCGCCGGCGCTTCCGGCGAGATCCGCGACACCTCGCCGTAGACGAACTCGTCCAGCATGATGTCGCCGATGCACAGCACCGTACGGCCTGAGATGGCTTGCGCGAGGGCATCGAAATCGAGAATGGGCGTCGGCATGGTCGAAAGGGCCTCAGCGAAAGCGGTCGGGCCGGTCGAGATAATCCCCGACATAGGCCTTCACCGCGTCCTCGAGCGTCGTGAAGCCGCCGTTATAGCCGGCGCGGAGCAGACGATCGACCTCGCTCTGGGTGAAATACTGGTAAGCGCCGCGGATCTGCTCGGGCATGTCGATGTATTCGATGTTGGGACTGGTGCCGAGCGCCGCATAGGCAGCCAGCATGAGGTCCTTGAAGCTGCGCGCCTTGCCGGTGCCGACGTTGAACAGGCCGGACACCGACGGCGTCGCGAGCAGCCAAAGAACCACGCGCGCGACATCGTCGACATAGATGAAATCGCGACGCTGATCGCCGTCGGCGATGCCCTCGCGATGCGACTTGAACAGCTGCACGACGCGGCCTGCCCTGACGTCGTCGAAGCGCCGCGCCAGCACGCTCATCATCGAGCCTTTGTGATATTCGTTCGGCCCGAACACGTTGAAGAATTTCAGGCCGGCCCATTGCGGCGGGAGCCGATCGCCGCGCGCCACACGTTCGGCGACAGCGAGATCGAACAGGTGCTTGCTCCAGCCGTAGAGATTCATAGGCCGCAACTTCTTCAGCGCCGGCAGCGAGGAATCGTCGTCGAAGCCTTCCGTGCCGTCGCCATAGGTCGCCGCCGAGGACGCGTAGATGAACGGCACGGCATTCATCGTGCACCAGTCCAGCAGGCGCATCGACAGGCGGAAATTGGTCTCGACGACGAGATCACCGTCGGTCGCCGTGGTCGCGGAAATCGCCCCGAGATGGATCATGGCCTCCAGCTTGCGGCCCTTCAGCCAGTCCATCAGCTCGGTCGGGGGAACGATATCCACAAGCTGCCGCTTGGCGAGATTGCGCCATTTGCCTTCGGTTCCGAGGAGATCGCAGATCACGACGTCGCTGCGACCGGCCTCGTTCAGCGCGGCCACGACATTCGATCCGATAAAACCGGCCCCGCCGGTCACCAGCAACATTCCACCTACCTGCCCGATTTTAGGTGCCCGATCCTGCCCTAGCGCATGATCCGCCAAAGTGTAAGCTGTTTTGGGATTGCTCTTCTGCCGCCTTTACCTGCCGGCCCGGAGCGGCTAACCGAGCCGCCATATCGGCACGTGGTCGGCCCTCATAACGAATGAATATTGATTCGCAACTTGGTAGTGATGCAGATCGGAGCGACACACGCCCGATCCTGATCGTCCCCTACATGTGGATCGGCGATTTCGTGCGGAATCACACCGTCGTGCGGGTCCTGAAGGAGCGCTGGCCGAACCGGCCGGTCGATCTCCTCACCACCTCCCTGTGCGCCCCGCTGGTGGACTACATGCCCGGGGTGCGCGCCGGCATCGTCTGGGATATGCCGCGCAGCCGGCTGGCCGTCGCACGCCAGTTCGGCTTGGCAGGGCTGCTGCGGAAACAGAATTACGGCACTGCCCTGGTGCTGCCCCGGACCTGGAAAGCGGCCATCGCGCCGGCACTCGCCGGTATTCCTGAACGGATCGGCTTCGTCGGCGAGTTCCGGTTCGGCCTGCTCAACCGCTGGCGCTGGGGTGAGAAGAAGCTGCCCCGCTTCATCGACAAGAACGCCGCCCTCGCCCAGCCCGACGGCGCGCCCCTGCCCGCGGAATGGCCGGTACCGCAACTGCGCGTCCCGGCCGAGGAGATCGCCCGGTGGCGCGAGGCCAATGGTCTCGGTGCCGGCGCTGCGGTGGCACTCGCCCCGGGCTCGGTCGGCGTCTCCAAGCGCTGGACCTCTTATCCCGAAGCCGCCCGCCTGCTGGTCGAGCGCGGCCTCGAGGTCTGGGTGGTCGGCGGTCCCGCCGAAAAGGAGCTCGCCCAGGAGATCGTCGCCGCCGGCGGCCCGGGCGTCCGCGATCTCACCGGCTCGGACTTGCGCAACGGCATCCTCGCCATGGCCGCCGCCGGCGTTGCCATCTCCAACGATTCCGGCCTGATGCACATCGCAGCCGCCCTGGGCACGCCGACCATGGGCATCTTCGGTCCCACCAGCCCCTATCTCTGGGCCCCGCTGAACGGCCTCGCCGCGACACTGGTGCAGGACAAGGAAAAGCTGTCCTGCCAGCCCTGCCAGAGCACGGTCTGCAAGGTGAACGACCACCGCTGCATGCGGAATATTGCGGCAAGCGAGGTGGTGGGGATTGCGGAGAGGGTGCTGGGGGAAGCGGGAAGCGGGTGACGAACTGAGGCGATCGTGGCTCGGGCCGATGATGACATCCTGCCACTGTTTTGCCCGACGAGTCAAAATTCGTTCGAAAAATCCGCAATCTCTCGAACTCTCCGCCAACTCCTTGATTTTGCTGACCCCGGCTACTGTGCATGGGGTTGTTTTCGCGGTTTTGTTTGCGACAGACGAAAACGGCCTCAGAGCAGCGGCCGATAGACCGCGCCGATCCGCGCCGCCTCGGCATCGAGGCTGAACTTCTCGAGCACCCGCGCCCGCCCGCGCTCACCCATCGCGGTCGCCGCAGCCACATCACGCATCAGCGGCTCGAGCGCCGCAGCGAGCGCGTCGGCATCTCCCGTCGGGATCAGCACGCCGGTGACACCATCCTCGACGACGAGCTCCGCCGCGCCGGCGCGTGCGGCCACGAGCGCGCTGCCGGCCGCCATCGCCTCGATCAGCGTCAGACCAAAGCCTTCGTTGCGCGAAGTGAAGGCGTAGATGGTCAGGCGCTGATACCAGCGCTGCACTGCTTCGATCGGCAGCTCGCCGGTGATGACGATGCGCGACTGCAGGTTTGCTGCCTCGATGCGCTTCTTCAGGTCGTTGGCAAAGGGCGTCTGCTCGGCCGTCACCTGCCCGACGATGACAGCGGTGAAATCCGGATAGCGCGGCAGCAGCCGGCACATCGCATCGACGAACAGGTCGGTGCCCTTCTGCGCCCGCACGCGGCCGAAACAGCCGATGGCGTAGCGGCCCGGCAGGCCGCTTTCGGCAAAGGCCGCAGCGCGGTCCTGGGGCGGCGCATAGACGTCGGTGTCGACGCCGTGCGGGATCACCGTCGCCGTCACCTTCAGGAACGAGGCCGAGATGTCGCTCGTCGCGATGATCGCATCCATCTGTCGGATCAGCCAGCGCGTGATCCAGCTATGGTGCCGCTGCGCCGCCGAGGTGAACACGAGCTTGAGCGGCCAGCCGAGCGCGCGCAAGCCAACGCCCGCGATCATCTCGTTGTTGCGGCGCGCATGCCAGATCACAGGCCGCTTGCGGCGCCAGAGCTTGAGGAGATCTCCGATGCTCAGGCGCGCGATCCCCGCCGGCGCGTCCGAGCCGAACCAGGCGGCGCGGTACAGCTTTGCCAGCCGCGGCGCCACCATCCGGTTGGTCGCGGTGACCCCGGAATAGCGCCTGTGCAGATTTGGCACGATCAATTCGAGATCGCCGGGGAAACCCGCCACGTCACACTCCATTTCGCAAAGTCCCTATACGCAACATTAAGCATAGTGACCAGTTCAGCCGCTCCGATACCCCCTCTTCACCACGCAAGCGCTAGCCTTGCGCGTTGATCGAAGACGGGTGAGATCATGACTGTGCTAGTCACCGGCGGCGCCGGCTATATTGGAAGTCATACGGTCCTGGCGCTGGCGGAAGCCGGCGAGGACGTCGTCGTGATCGACGATCTCTCCACCGGTTTCTCGGCCTACCTTCCCGAAGGCGTGCCGCTGTTCATCGGCGATGCCGGCGACGAGAACCTGCTCGAAGGCGTGATCGCCCAGCACGACATCGAGAGCATCATCCATTTCGCAGGCTCGGTGGTCGTGCCGGATTCGATGCGCGATCCGCTCGGCTATTACCGCAACAACTTCACCACCGCGCGCAACCTGCTCAACGTCGCGGTCAAGCGCGGCATTGGCCGTTTCATCTTTTCCTCGACCGCTGCGGTCTACGGCAATCCGGACCAGGTGCCGGTGCCCGAGCACGCGCCGACGCGGCCGCTGTCGCCTTACGGCTCCTCGAAGCTGATGACCGAGATCATGCTGCACGACGTTGCAGCCGCCTACGGCATGCAATACGTGACCTTGCGTTACTTCAACGTCGCCGGCGCCGATCCGCAGGCGCGCATTGGGCTAGCCACCGTCGGCGCCACGCACCTGCTCAAGATCGCGGTGGAAGCCGCCACCGGCCAGCGCGCCAAGATCGACGTGTTCGGCACCGACTATCCGACCCCGGACGGCAGCTGCATCCGCGACTTCATCCACGTCACGGACCTGTCGCAGGCCCATCGCTCGGCACTCGCTTATCTGCGCAATGGCGGCGCCTCGTCCACGCTCAATTGCGGCTATGGCCGCGGCTATTCGGTGCTGGAGACCATCGACGCGGTGCGCCGGGTTTCGGGCCGCAGCTTCGCCGTGCAATACGCCCCGCGCCGGCCCGGCGACATCATGACCATGGTCGCCGACACCAGCCGCATCCGCAGCCTGCTCGACTGGCGGCCGCAATACGACGACCTCGAGACCATCGCAGCCCATGCGCTGGCCTGGGAGGACAAGTTGTTCCGCGAGCGCCACGGCGAGCTCCGCCACGCCGCCTCCGCCTAGAATCATCCCAAGCGCAAGCCCTTAATTGGGCTTGAAAAACCCGGCTTGAGCGGGCACAGAGGCCCATCGATCCCTGACGCGCGGGCAGGCTTTTGTCCTGCGCCGTCAATGGACACCGGATGGCCCAGTTTCCAAAGAAAATCACCGACGATCCCTACGCGGCAGCGGTCCTGATTCGCCGCCTGATCACGGAACAGGGAATCATCTACTGGCGGCGCTACCTCGTGGCCTTCGCGCTGATGGCGCTGGCGGCCGGTGCGACCGCAGGCGCGACCTACGTGCTCGGCCAGGTCATCAACCAGGCCTATGTCGACAAGAACATCCCGGGCATCGCGATGTTTTCGGGGATCACGGTCGTTCTGCTCTTCATCAAAGGCGTGGCGACCTACGGCCACATGGTGATCCTGACCAAGATCAGCAACGCCATCCTCGCCACCAACCAGCGCCAGCTGTTCGCCAAGCTGATGCGCGAGAGCGTCGGCTTCTTTTCCGAGCGGCACTCCTCCGAATTCCTGGCGCGGCTGACCGCCGGCGCCAAGTCGATCACCGACGTCCTCAACATGCTGGTCAACGCCGTCGGGCGCGACCTCCTGATGCTGCTCGCCATGATCGGCGTGATGGTGTGGCAGGATCCGCTGATGTCGTTCATCGGCCTCGTCGCAGTGCCCCCGGCGATGCTGGTGCTGCGCAAGCTGGTCAAGCGCATCAAGGGCCTCGCCTTCAACCAGTTCACCGGCACCGCCGACATCATGGAGACGATGCAGGAATCGCTTCAGGGCATCCGCACCGTCAAGGCGTTCACGCTCGAAGAGACCATGCAGAGGCGCATCGACGAGAACATCGCGGTCGTCGAACGCAACGCCAACAAGATGGCCCGCGTCGCCAACCGCTCCAACCCGCTGATGGAGATGCTGGGCGGCTTCGCCGTCGCGGGCTGCCTGATGTATGGCGGCTATGCCGTGGTCGCGCTGAACGCCACGCCCGGCGCGTTCTTCTCCTTCATGACCGCATTCCTGATGGCGACCGAGCCGGCCAAGCGGCTGGCCCGGCTCAACATCGATCTCAACAGCCAGCTCGTCGGCGCCCGTATGCTGCTCGAGGTCGTCGACAGCCCCGCGAGCGAGCAGTCCGACGATGACAAGCCGGCGCTGAAGCTGACAGATGCCCGTATCGAGCTGCGCGATGTCAGTTTCTCCTATCGCTCGGGCGAGACGGTGCTCAACCGGATGAGCTTCGTCGCGGAGCCCGGCAAGGTGACTGCGCTGGTCGGCCCCTCCGGCGGCGGCAAGTCGACCGTGCTGGGCCTGCTCCTGCGCTTCTACGAGGTGACGCAGGGCGACATCGTGATCGACGGCCAGCCGATCTCGTCGGTCTCGCGCAAATCACTGCGCGCCCAGACCGCCTATGTCGGCCAGGACGTCTATCTGTTCCGCGACACCATTCGCAACAACATCGCCTTCGGCAAGCCGGACGCCAGCGAGGACGAGATCGTCGAGGCGGCGAAGGCGGCCTGCGCGCACGACTTCATCACGGGCTTTCCGCTCGGCTACGACACGCCCGTCGGCGAGCACGGCACCCAGCTCTCGGGCGGACAGCGCCAGCGCATTGCGGTCGCGCGCGCGCTGCTCAAGAACGCGCCGATCATCCTCCTGGACGAAGCCACTGCCGCGCTCGATTCCGAATCCGAGCGGCAGGTGCAGGAGGCGATCGAGCATCTCTGCCAGAACCGCACCACCATCGTGATCGCGCACCGCCTGCACACCATCATGCACGCAGACAGCATCCTGGTTGTCGAAGGCGGCGAGATCGTCGAGCAGGGCCGCCATGACGAGCTGCTCCGTCGCGGCGGCCGCTATGCCTCGTTCTTCCGCCTGCAGCATCACGACGCCGGCGCTCTGGCGCCGATCAGCGCAACCGCATAGAGTTCGTTCCACCTCAAGAGCAGCGAGACCCGCATGAACGCCGCCTCCTACGTCATCCCGCTTCCGCCCCAGGCTTCGCTTCCCGTCGTCGGCGAGAGCGGCCGTTATCCGGTACGCCGCATCTGGTGCGTCGGCCGCAACTATCTCGAGCACATCCGCGAGATGGGCAATGACGAGCGCGCACCGCCGTTCTTCTTCGCCAAGCATGCCGACATGCTGGTGCCCGACGGCGCCACCATTCCCTATCCGCCTCTGACCAAGGATCTGCATCACGAGGTCGAGCTGGTCGTCGCGATGAAGAGCGGTGGACTGAACATTCCCGCCGACAAGGCTCTGGACCACGTCTACGGCTACGCTGTCGGCATCGACCTCACCCGGCGCGATCTCCAGATCGCATCGCGCAAGAAGGAGCGCCCGTGGGAGATCGGCAAGTCGTTCGACTATTCGGCGCCCTGCTCCGCGCTGCAGCCGGCCTCGAAGATCGGCCATCCCTCCAAGGGCAAGATCTGGCTGACGGTCAACGGCAAGGAAGCGCAGAAGGGCGACCTCACCGAGTTGATTTGGAACGTGCCCGAGATCATCTGGCAGCTCTCCCAGCAGGTGAAGCTCGCCGCCGGCGACATCATCATGACCGGCACGCCCGCCGGCGTGTCGCAGCTCCAGCCTGGCGACAAGCTCGAATGCGGCGTCGACGGCATCGGCACGCTGAAGGTCAGCATCGGCCAGCCGGAATAAGGCTCGCTGCAGCTCGAACTCAAAAGGCCCCGGAATGGGGCCTTTTGCATGTCGATCGTGCACGCGGTCGAGCTACCAGGCCTTTACCGGCCGATTGGCGTGGCTCGCCTGCGGCACACCGCGATTGAGCGACATGTGCGAATGCACGCACAGCCAGCCATCGCCGTTCCTCGAAAACACCATCGTCGCGCGGCCTGGGCGCGCGAACGTGCTGCCATCGGGATGATAGCCCGTGCTCGTCCACGGCGCGACGACGGTTGCCATCATACCGTCCGGTGATGCCAGAACGGAGGTCTGATCGAGGACGAAACGGAAGTCGGTCGTCTTCGGCCAGACATTGTCCCATTGGGTTTTGACCCATTGATCGAGGCCGGGGATGACGTCGCTATGGGTGCCGAAGGCGAGCACGTCCGGATCGAAGAGCGGCCGCGCCGAGGCGTAATCGACCTCTCGGACATAACCCGCGAAGGTGTCCAGCCATCGGCGGAAGAACTGCGTGATCTCAGTATTCGCGGTCGGCAAAGAGGCCATCACCTGCTCCACATTCGGCAACTCAATCACGGCGATCTTTGTTGCCATGGGCCGGACGATCCAGCAAGATTTGTGCTCCGGGATCACTCGATCGCGACAGGTGTCACGTCACAGCCGGGTTCGATGCTTCGACATCGGCCGGCTCCATTTTGTGGGAGCCAGATTCATGAACCGCGTCCTTCTGCTTGCAGCCTCCCTCCTCCTCACGGGCAGCACAGCCGGCGCGCAGTCCAGTCAACCCTATGCCGGCCTTGAGAAGCGCCCCATCAAGGCGCTGTCACAGCAACAGATCGACGATCTCCGCGCCGGACGCGGTATGGGCCTGGCTCTCGCTGCGGAGCTCAATGGATATCCCGGTCCCAGCCACGTCCTCGAGCTCAGTGATCGTCTCGGCCTGACCGCCGATCAGCGCGCCGAGGTTCAACGGCTGTTCGATGCCATGAAACAGGAAGCCGTTCCGCTGGGTAACAAGCTCGTCGAGCAAGAGAGAGCGCTGGAAGACCTCTTCTCTTCCCGCAGGGTCACATCGGAAGCGCTCAAGACCAGCATTGGCGCCATTGCCGAAACTCAGGGGCAGCTCCGCGAGAGCCACCTCAAATACCACCTCTCAACCGCTGCCGTGCTCGATCAGAGCCAGATGCAGCGATATGCAGAGTTACGGGGCTATCAGCGTCCCGACGGCTCCGCAGGGCACAAGCACAAGCACCATCACTAGACAATGCCGACCGAGATCAGACGATCGCGCTAGGGCGGATCGAGATGAGGCAACGGCCGACCAAGCTTCGCTGATCCGCCCCGCGCATTTGCCTCAGTTCAGTGCCGAATACACGATGAGGCCGAGGATCAGCGCCGCCAGCGCGTATTTCAGCGTGTAGTAGACGTTGCGGTTCCACTCCTTCACCTTGCGGCTGGCGAGGTGGATCTCGTAGAGCTTGCCGAACACCTTGTTGAGCACGCCGACGTGCTCACCGTCGACATTCTGGGTCGCCGACGCCTTGACGATGTGATGGCTGACCCAGCGGTTGATCGCGGTCATGAAGCCGTACTTCATCGGGCGCTCGACATCGCAGAACAGGATGATGCGGTTGACGTCGGTCGCATTCTCGGCGCTGTGGATGAAGGTCTCGTCGAACATGAAGGCCTCGCCATCACGCCAGACGCATTCGACGCCATCGACGAGGATCCGGCACTTGTTCGAGTTCGGCGTGACCAGGCCGAGGTGATAGCGCAGAGAGCCGGCGAAGGGATCACGGTGAGCGCCGAGCTTGCCGCCGGGCGGCAGCATCGCGAACATCGCGCCATGCACGCTCGGTATCGATTTGAGTAGCTCCACCGTCGTCGGGCACAGCGTGTTCGCCGACGGCAGGAAGTCGTCGTACCATTTCAGGTAGAACCGCTTCCAGCCGCTCTTGAAGAACGAGTAGAAGCCCCAATCGTTGTTCTTCGCCGCCGCGCGGATAAAACCTTCATCGAACAGGCGCACGGCTTCGTCGCGGATGGTCTCCCAGTTCTCGCGGAGGGGCTTCAGCTCCGGAAACTGATCGACCGAGATCACCGGCTTGTTCGGCACCGCCGAGCCCGCATACATCAGCACATTGTAAGGTGCGAGATAGGTCGAGTGATCGCCGAGCTGGCGCGCGAAGCGCAGCCGCTGCTTGCCGCGGAAGTGGACGTAAATCGTCGAAGCCGCAAGCACGTACAAAATGACGAGCTGCGGCGCAAAAAGCTGTTTCAACATTTCCCCAACCCCCCAAGTGACCCAGCCGGGGTGTCGTGTAGCTCGACCCGGCCGGAGCGGCAAGATATTCGCCGGTGGGTTGCAATCACGCCGGGGAGAGCAAGGGTTGAAACTGGGGTCAAAACCGGCCGAAACGAGCCGAATCAGGCCCGCGACAGCGCCTGCAGGCCCTTGAAGGTCAGGCGTTTGGGGTCGGTGACGCCGGCGAGGTAGAGGCGGCGGATGAAGGCGATGACGGCATCGCGGTCGCAATCGGTCAGCGCGACGACGGCGTCGACCGCTATTCTCTGGGCTTCCATTGGGTTCACCTCGGCCTTGCGCGTAACCCCGGCCGAGACAGGCTAGGACTCATCCGTTAAATCGGCGTTAACCGTTCAGGAACCATCGCCGATTCAGCCGCCCCGCCGTATACGCGAAAACGCGCATTGCGCGGGCATGAAGCGGCTCAACGCGCCTTGGTGCTCTGCTTCAGCAGCGCAAACTGCTTCTTCAGCCGGGGCACGGCGAAGTCGGTGAAGGCGCGCACCTTGGGCACCGAAAGCCGGCCCTGCGGGCAGATCAGATGCGCTGGCATCTCCGGATCCTCGTCGTCCGCCAGCACGATCTCGAGCTCGCGGCGCGAGACCTGCTCGGCCACTTGGTACGAATACATCCGCGCCACGCCGCGCCCGGCCACAGTGGAGGCCACTGCCGCATAGGTGCTGTTGACGACGAGCCGCGGGGTGAACTGCACGGTGCGCGGCGCCGATGAGCCCGGCTGCGGCGCAAAGGTCCAGGAATTGGGCAGATGCGCCATCGCGACGATCTGGTGTTTGGCGAGATCGCCCGGCTCGGTGATGCGCGGATGTTGTTTCAGGTAGCGGGGAGCTGCCACCACGACGCGGCTGATCCCGCCGACCCGCATCGCCAACATCGCCGAATCCGCCAGCGGACCGATGCGAAGCGCGATATCGACGCCTTCCTCGATCAGATTGACCGCACGGTCGAACAGCAGGAGTTTTGCCGATACGGTCGGATAGGCGTCGAGAAACGCGTCGAGGATCGGCCGCAGTACCATCTCGCCGGAGACCACCGGAGCGGTGATCGTGAGCAGACCACGCGGAGCCGTGCGCGGTCCGGCCGCGATGTCCTCGGCCTCCTCCAGATCGGTGAGCACGCGGCGGCAGATCGCGACATAACGCTCGCCTTCCTCGCTCAGCTTGATCGAGCGTGTCGTCCGGTGCAGCAGCTCGGCGCCGACCCGCTGCTCCAGAAAGGCGATGGCGCGGCTCACCGCAGCCGGCGATCGGCCGAGCTTGCGTCCTGCGGCAGCCAAGCTGCCCTCGTCCACCGCAAGGACAAACACCTTCATCGCGTCCAGACGATCCATGCGCTCGCCGCAGCCCCCTGAGATTTCGGCTGAAAGCTAGGCGTTTGCGCCGGCTGCGACAACCTCCGCAAGGATCGATCCGGCATTCGTTCGCGTCGCGAAAGAGTGTCTGCCGGGCAGCGGATATTCGCAAGCAAGCCGCCGCAGCGTACCTCAACGCCCAAGCCAGCCGCCGCTGGCGCAGGTTTTCAAGCCAACAACAGGAGCCCGTCATGGGTATCGAGCAGAAGGTCGCCATCATCACCGGTGCATCGCAGGGTATCGGCGCCGCCCTGGTCCAGGGTTTTCGCGATCGCAACTATCGCGTCGTCGCAACGGCGCGCTCCATCAAGCCGTCGGGTGACGACGACGTCCTCGCCGTTGCAGGCGACATCGCCGAGCGGTCCACCGCAGAGCGCGTGGTGTCGCAAGCGATCGCCCGCTTCGGCCGAGTCGACACGCTGGTCAACAACGCGGGCATCTTCGTCGCAAAACCGTTTACCCAGTACACGGCCGAGGACTATGCCGCAGTTATGGGCACCAATGTCGCGGGCTTCTTCAACATCACGCAGCTTGCCATCGCCGAAATGGAGAAGCAGGGGTCTGGCCACGTCGTCCAAATCACGACGACGCTGGTCGATCAGGCCAATTCGAATGTGCCCTCGGTGCTGGCCTCGCTGAGCAAGGGCGGGCTGAACGCCGCGACCAAGTCGCTCGCGATCGAATACGCCAGGCGCGGCATCCGCGTGAATGCGGTGTCGCCCGGCATCATCAAGTCGCCGATGCACCCGGTCGCGACGCATGCCCAGCTCGACGCATTGCACCCGGTCGGCCATATGGGGGAGATGTCTGACATCGTCGATGCCGTGCTCTATCTCGAGGGCGCCTCCTTTGTCACCGGCGAAATTCTGCATGTCGACGGCGGCCAGAGCGCCGGCCACTGAGCGAGGAGAACGACAATGCCCATCGTCACCATTCAAGTGACCCGCGAGGGAACGGCGCCGGTTGCGGCGTCGCTCACGGCGGAGGAGAAGGCCGCACTGATCAAGGGCTCGAGCGAGCTGCTGCGCGACGTGCTCGGCAAGCCGCTCGAGTCCACCTTCGTCGTGATCGAGGAGGTCGACACCGACAATTGGGGCTGGGGCGGCCTGCCCGTGCAGGAATTCCGCCGTCACCGCGCCGCCCAGGCAGGATGATCTGCACGCCGTCGCGCGCAAGAGGATGACATGACCTCGGCACGATCGTCAGCCCGCTCGTCACCGGCCATCTCGGCGACCGCTCGGGTTTTGGTCCCGCCCTTCGCGCAGGCGAGCTGCATCACCTGGCACTGGGCTTTGTCATGCTTTGAGCGAGCGACCTCAGCAACTCGGTTTGCTTCAGGACCAACTCGCATTGCTTTCGCGCATGCGTGCCCGACAGCTCAACCAACTCTGCCAGAGTCTTTGCACGCCCTAGCTCCCGCGCATACTCCAAGGTCGCGCCTGCATTGACCTTCATCAGTTCGAGCACGACGGTGCGACACTCGGCTGCCGTCCCAATCGCGTCGATGAGATCGCTTTCCACGACGACGGCTTCATTGGCCTCTGAACTCACACTGGCCAGCCGTGACTTTGCGAGGTCGTTGGCGTAGTTGAGCGTAGTGCTCATGCCGTCCAAAGCGCGGGCTTGATACTCCTTGACCATGTCCACGATGAGATCAGTGGTGGTGCTGCTCGGAGGTTCAGGTGTTGCAACGATGACGCTGGTAGCTTCTTGTACCGGAACAGTCATCGGAGCAGGTGCTTCTTGCGCGATCTGCGGCGCATCGTGCGGGAAGACGACGACTGGGCCCGGCGGCATGGCCAAGCCCTCGTCGACCGCACGGCTCACTTCCGCGGCCAGTTCCAGCAGCGAGCGACGCCCGGTGCGTGCAACGTCAGCAGGCAGCTTTGAGCGCGCCTTTCCCATAATCGTCCGACTCCTCGGCCAAGTGCGCCGCGATCCAACCCCACAAACTTACAATTTCGTCCGAAGCTTTGCCCGCCGGTGCGAACTCCGTCACGCCCAATCCCGCTCCGAGTGCATCCTGGTGATCGTTACGCTGCGCAATAAACGGGAGTGCAAGCACGCCGAGCGAGCTTAGTGATGTGGCAGCTTCGCTCAGCCGGCACCCTCGCGTCGGTGTCTGATTGAGGATGAAGGCAAATCGGCGGTTGAGCCTGCGAATGGCGATCAGTGTAGGAATTGCGGCTTCGATGTCGGCCGGGCTCGGGCGCGCCGGGATGAGACAGAGATCCGCGCAGGCGATGACGCGCGGCGCCAGGCTGTTGGTCGTGGCAGCTGTGTCGACGATGGCAAGCCAGACGCCTTCGGCCTTCAGCCGCGCGATCAACGGTTCGATCTCGGCAGGATCGGCAACGCGCTCGACGCGGGGATAGGGATGATCGCGGCGCTCTTTCCATTTCGAGATCGTACCTTGCGCGTCCGCCTCAATGAGAGCGACGCGCTCAGCGCGCTGCATTGCTGCCACCACCAGTCCAACGGACAGCGTACTCTTGCCGCTTCCGCCTTTTTGCGTGACCAGGGCAAGGACGTGCATGTCCTGCGCTCCCCTTAGATGGCAACGACGCGGAACTCAGACGTTGCCGGAAATAAACTTCTTGCAGCGCAAAAAATACTACCGCAAGTCGCGATTCGTCTCAAGCGAACGCGAGGCTATCCCGGTATCCTACGTAGCAAGATCAGGAATACTGCATCACGCCATCGTCGATCCGACCGAAGCGCAACGAGACGATGTCGAGCGCGTAGTTCTGGTGGAGCCGCCAGGGCCGCTTCGAGCCCTGCTTCGGCATTTTGGCGATCGAGCGCTGCACGTAGCCCGAGGTGAAATCGAGCGAAGGCTGCGCGGTGATGGTGGGATCATCGTTGTGCGGCATGCACTGGCGGAAATTGTGCCGGTCCATGTAATTGATGAGGCGGCAGACATATTCGCAGGTGAGGTCGCATTTCAGCGTCCAGGACGCGCTGGTGTAGCCGAAGGCCGAGGCCATGTTCGGCACCTCGGCATACATCATGCCCTTGTAGGTCAGCGTGTTGGCGAAATCGACGGAGCGGCCGTCGACGCTGACCTCGAGGCCACCGGCGACCTGGAGCACCAGCCCGGTCGCCGTCACGATGATGTCGGCCGCCAGCTCGCGGCCGTCCTTCAGGCGGATGCCGTCATGCGTGAAGGTGTCGATCTCGCTGGTGACGACGCTGGCGCGCTGCTCGCGGATCGCTTTGAAGAGGTCGCCGTCGGGCACGAGGCACAGCCGCTGGTCCCAGGGATTGTAGCGCGGCGTGAAGTGGGTCGCGACGTCGTAGTCCGGGCCGAGCGCGATCCTCACGCCCTTGAGGATGAGATCCTTCACCTTCGCCGGCCTGCGCCGGCTGAGCTGGAAGAAGAACATCCCCCACATCACGTTGCGCCAGCGGATCAGGTGATAGGCGAACTTCGCCGGCAGGTTGCGGCGCAGCTTGTTGGCGACGGGATCCTGCGCCGGCCGCGACACCACATAGGTCGGCGAGCGCTGCAGCATGGTGACCTGCTCCGCCTGCTTGGCGAGCTCCGGCACCAGCGTTACCGCTGTCGCGCCCGAGCCGATCACGACGACACGCTTGCCCGCGTAGTCGATGTCCTCGGTCCATTTCTGCGGATGCACGATGCGGCCGGCGAAATCAGCGACGCCCTTGAACTCCGGCGTATAGCCCGCTTCGTATTTGTAATAGCCTGAGCACATGAATAGAAAGTTGCAGGTGAAGCGCACCAGCTCGGTCGCGCCCTCGCCCGTGATGCGCTCGGCCTCGACGGTCCAGCGCGCATCCGGCGTCGACCACGCCGCGCGCTTGACGCGGTGGTGGAAGCGGATGTGCTTGTCGATGCCGTTCTCGCTAGCAGTCTCGCGCACGTAGTTCAGGATCTGCGGCCCGTCGGCGATCGCCTTCGGATCGGTCCACGGCTTGAACGAATAGCCGAGGGTGAACATGTCGCTGTCAGAGCGGATGCCGGGATAGCGGAAGAGGTCCCAGGTGCCGCCGATGCAATCGCGTCCCTCGAGGATGACGTAGCTCTTGGCCGGACACTTGGTCTGCAGATGATAGCCGGCGCCGATGCCTGATAGCCCGGCGCCGACGATCAGCACGTCGAAATGTTCTTGTTGCATGGTTTCCTCCGCCGGGGCGGATTGTCCGCCTGCCGCTGCTGGCCGTCAATCGGCAATCAACGTGCCGCAACTGCAAAGCGAATTGAATTCCATGCCCCGAAACAACAAAGCCCCGGATCGCTCCGGGGCTTTGCGTCGATGGTTGGTCGAACCGGTGGCTCAGTAGCGGTAGTGGTCCGATTTGTACGGGCCTTCCTGCTTCACGCCGATATAGTCGGCCTGGTCCTTGCGGAGCTCGGTGAGCTTGACGCCGATCTTGGAGAGGTGCAGGCGGGCGACCTTCTCGTCGAGCGTCTTGGGCAGCACGTAGACCTTCTTCTCGTACTTGCCGTCCTTGTTGTTGGCGAACAGCTCGATCTGCGCCAGCGTCTGGTTGGTGAAGGACGCCGACATCACGAAGGACGGATGGCCCATCGCGTTGCCGAGGTTCACGAGGCGGCCCTCCGACAGCAGGATGATGCGGTGCTTGTCGGGGAACTCGATCTCGTCGACCTGCGGCTTGATGTTGGTCCACTTCAGATTGCGCAGAGACGCGATCTGGATCTCGTTGTCAAAGTGGCCGATGTTGCAGACGATGGCGCGATCCTTCATCGCGCGCATGTGCTCGATGGTGATGATGTCCTTGTTGCCGGTGGCGGTGACGAAGATGTCGGCCCGCGGCGCGGCGTCTTCCATGGTCACGACCTCGTAGCCTTCCATCGCCGCCTGCAGCGCGCAGATCGGATCAACCTCGGAGACCATGACGCGGCAGCCGGCCTGGCGCAGCGAGGCGGCCGAGCCCTTGCCGACGTCGCCGAAGCCGGCGACCATCGCGACCTTGCCCGACAGCATCACGTCGGTGCCGCGGCGGATGCCGTCGACCAGCGATTCACGGCAGCCATAGAGGTTGTCGAACTTCGACTTGGTGACGCTGTCGTTGACGTTGATGGCCGGCCACAGCAGCGTGCCTGCCTTCTGCATGTCATAGAGACGATGCACGCCCGTCGTGGTCTCCTCGGAAACGCCCTTGATGCTGTTGGCGATCCCGGCGAAGTAGCCCTTCGGCTTTTCCTTGAGCTGCTTCTTCAGAAGCGCGAAGAACACTTCCTCTTCCTCGGAGCCGGGCTTGTCGAGGAAAGCGGTGTCGCCGTTCTCGGCGCGCAGACCGAGATGGACATACATGGTGGCGTCACCGCCGTCATCGAGGATCATGTTCGGGTGACCGCCGCCGTGCCAGTCGAACAGCTTGGCGGTGTAGTCCCAGTACTCGGTCAGCGTCTCGCCTTTGACGGCGAAGACGGGAATGCCGGCGGCGGCGATCGCAGCGGCAGCGTGATCCTGCGTCGAATAGATGTTGCAGGAGACCCAGCGGATGTCGGCGCCGAGCGCGGCGAGCGTCTCGATCAACACGCCGGTCTGGATCGTCATGTGCAGCGAGCCGGCGATGCGCGCGCCCTTCAGCGGCTGCTTCGGGCCGTACTCCTCGCGGGTGGCCATCAGGCCAGGCATCTCGGTCTCGGCCAGCGAGAGCTCCTTGCGGCCGAAATCGGCGAGCGAAATGTCCTTGACGATGTAATCGGTGAAGCCGGGCTTCGCGTTCATGAGAGGTTCCTGTTTGTTTGGCCCGTCATTCCGGGGCGCTCGTGACACGAGCGAACCCGGAATTCGGAGGTTCGAGATTCCGGATTCGCCGCCGTCGCGGCGCCCCGGAATGACGCAAGAGAACTAGAGCGCGCGCTTGAGCTGCTCGACGAGGTCGGTCTTCTCCCAGGAGAAGCCGCCCTCATTGTCGGGCGTGCGGCCGAAATGGCCGTAGGCCGAGGTGCGCGCGTAGATCGGCCGGTTGAGATCGAGATGAGTGCGGATGCCGCGCGGGGTGAGGTCCATCGCCTTGGCGGCGGCCTTCTCGAGCTGGTCTTCCGAAACCTTACCGGTGCCGTGGGTGTCAATGTAGATCGACAGCGGGCGCGCCACGCCGATGGCGTAGGCGAGCTGCAGGGTGCAGCGGTCGGCAAGACCGGCGGCGACGATGTTCTTGGCGACGTAGCGCGCAGCATAGGCCGCGGAGCGGTCGACCTTGGTCGGATCCTTGCCGGAGAACGCGCCGCCGCCGTGCGGGGCCGCACCGCCATAGGTGTCGACGATGATCTTGCGGCCGGTCAGGCCGGAATCGCCGTCGGGACCGCCGATGTAGAACTTGCCGGTGGGGTTGATGTGCCAGATCGTCTTCGCGGTGATCCAGTCCTTCGGCAGCGCCTCGCGCACATAGGGCTCGACGATCTCGCGAACCTGGTTCGAGCTGAGGTCGGGAACCAGATGCTGGTGCGACACGACGATCTCGCGCACGCCGACCGGCTTGCCGTTCTCGTACTGCACGGTGACCTGGCTCTTGGAGTCCGGACCCAGCACCTTCTCCTTGCCGGAGTGGCGGGCTTCCGAGATCAGGCGCAGGATCTTGTGGGCGTAGAAGATCGGCGCCGGCATCAGATCGGGCGTCTCGTTGGTGGCGTAGCCGAACATGATGCCCTGGTCGCCCGCGCCTTCTTCCTTGACCTCGCCCGGCTGCAGCGCATCGACGCCCTGGGCGATGTCGGCCGATTGCGGGTGCAGGAGGATCTCGATGTCGCAGGTCTTCCAGTGGAAGCCTTCCTGCTCATAGCCGATGTCCTTGATCGCGCCGCGCACGACGCCCTCGATCTGCTCGTTGGTCACCGACTTCGGGCCGCGGGTCTCGCCGGCGATCACCACCTTGTTGGTGGTCGCGAGCGTCTCGCAGGCGGCGCGGATCTGCCAGGGGTCGATGCCCGCCTTAGGCCCTTCACGGTAGAACAGGTCGACGATCTCATCGGAGATCCGGTCACAGACCTTGTCCGGATGGCCCTCGGACACGGACTCGCTGGTGAAGAGATAGGACGCGCGCATCAGTAACCCCTTGTTCCGCCGCTAGCCGGCGGGCGTTTGCGATGTTTACTTTTGATGATGTCAATCACGCCGGCGCGAGATGACGTAGGATTCGTCGAGAAACCAGAGCCCGTTGTACTTCCGCAGCACATCCCTGGCGGCATCCAGAGTGCGGCCGTTTTGAGTCATTTCTGTCAATCGGTCGTCCTCAATCTGAGCGACATACACCGCCGCATTCCACGCTGCAAAGGCCGTCGAGGTTCCGATGGTGCCGGTGACCTCGTTGGGCAGAGCTTCCATATCATACCTGAAGATCGAACGATTGTCCGCGTATGCATTAAAATTTAAGTCGCGGCCCACCGATCCAAGTTCATACTTAACGGCACGCAGTAGCTCATGACGGCTGACTGAGAAAGGATTTTCTCCCGGCCAGATCGCCTGGATCATTTCCATGCCCGGATCCTGCCCATGGGAGTGGATACCGATCAGCCTGCCGCCCGGCCGCAGCGCCCGCGCCAGAGGTGCAATGATCCGCTTGGCCCGGAAATTGACCGATGACAGGGCCCGGTACGGCTGGGATGCGATGACGAGGTCGAAATTGGCCTCAGTCTGGCCTGGCCGCGGAATGGTCGAATCCAGCAGGAACCTGTGGTCCTCGCGATAGAGCACGAGGACGACCGGCCGCTCGTAGAGCGGCATGGCCGTGCGCGGGCTGATCGCAGCGCGCCAGTTCTGCTCCAGAAACGGCCTCAGCTCCGCGATCTGCTGCTCGAACTCGCCCGACGAAGCGCCGCGGAGCGGCACCTCGTGCCAGACGGTGGCGGCCGCCGCGGCGGGCGACGCTGGCGTCAGCCAGGGCGCCTCCGCGTAGAACATGTTGGTGAACACAAACACCGATGCCGGGTGCTCGAAAATGCGGTCCGGCACCTTCTCCAGCGTCAGGCGCAAATCCTCCAGGCTGAGCTCCTTGCCCGCGACGTAGAACGGCATGTGCGGAAAGCGCTGGTGCGTGGCGCGCAGCACCCGCGCCAGCACCGTTCCGTCGCCGACGCCGGCGTCGAACAGGCGCAGCGCCGGCGGGCGCGGATGGATCGAGGCAAGCTCCAGCGCGACGCGGTCCGCGATCACCCGCTTTTCGCTGCAGGTGTGGACGAACAGCAGGTATTTCTGGCGGTTCTCGAAGAAGCGGAAATTGCCTCGTGGATCGCGCTTCTCGGGCGGTACCTGAAGTCCCCGCGGCGGCGGCACGCCGCCGGCCATCGACGCCGCCATATAGGCCTGGATCCGCTCCAGCGTGTCGATGGTGATGCGCTTTCCCTCGCGCAGGCGGTGCACCAGCTTCCCATCGTTCACCGCGCGCCGGCCGAACGTCGATTCCGCCATGTCCGCCTTGCGGCAGAAGTCGGTGATCTGGCTCAGGATTTCGTCGTTCTTCATGAGTGGGAAATCGGTGGGCAGACGGATTGGGACCAATCTCCTAGCAAAATCTGCCCACTGAGGGAATAGCGGATCCAAGCGCCTCCTTCATAGTTTGCTCCGGCCGCGAGCCGCGCCCCACTCTGGCCCCGCCGAGCAACAACTGGCGCTTCTCCTCTGATCGCCTCCTTACCGTGCGCGCCTGCCCGGTCGCCCTGCTCGCCGCGCTCCTGTGGTCCGCCCGCGGTCGCGCAGGCACGCGCAATCAGCTCGAGCCGAGCTGCACGGCGGACACGACGCCGGCAGACAAGATGATCAATGCCTGCGAAGGAATCATCGCATGGGAGGTGCAGGGGCACGGCCCGCCGAGCGGCACGAGCTCAATCGCGGCAAAGCCAGGCGCGGCAAGGTGATCTCGACCCCGAAGAACAAGCACGTGCCCATGGTCGAACTCCTCTCTGTGGGGGTCTATCTGGCGGAGAAGTGACTCGTGCCCCGACGCAGCGCAGCGCTTTTCAGCGGTGCGCTGCAGAGCTGAGGCCTATAGCTCCGCGCAGCAAGTCGAGCAGCATGGGTCCCGGCTCTGCGCAGCAACGCTGGAGCGTTGCTGCGCGTCCGGGACACGGGTGAGCCTTAACGGCGGAGCCTTACTGCCCCCACACTTCCTTCGCGATCTCGACCGCGAGGCTGAGCTTGGCCCACTGCTCCTCCTCGGAGAGGATGTTGCCCTCTTCCGTCGAGGCAAAGCCACATTGCGGCGACAGCGCGAGCTGCTCCAAGGGCGCGAACTTGGCGGCTTCTTCCAGGCGGCGCTTGATGTCGTCCTTCTTCTCGAGCTCGCCGAACTTCGAGGTGATGACGCCGACCACGACGACCTTGTTGCCCTTGGGCAGGAAGCGCAGCGGCTCGAAACCGCCGGCGCGGTCGCTGTCGTACTCCAGGAAGTAGCCGTCGTAATTGGTGCCGGCGAGCATGGTCTCGGCCACCGGCTCGTAGCCACCCGAGGAAATCCAGGTCGAGCGGAAATTACCGCGGCAGACGTGGGTCGTCACCACCATGTCGGCCGGCTTCTCCGCCAGCGCGTAGTTGATGATGCGCGCATAGATCTGTTGCAGCCCATCCGGATTATCGCCGCGCTCGCGTGCCTTCTGCAATTCGTCCTGCGAGCAGAGATAGGCCCAGACGGTGTCGTCGAACTGGAGATAGCGGCAGCCGGCGTCGTAGAACGCCTTCACGGCCTTGCGGTAGGTCTTGCCGAGATCTTCGTAGAAGGCGTCGAGATCGGGATAGACGTCCTTGGAGATCGACTTGCGTCCGCCGCGGAAGTGGAGCACTGCCGGCGAAGGGATCGTCATCTTGGCGGTGACGTGAGCCTGGTCGGCGACCTTCTTCAGGAAGCGGAAGTGGTCCAGCATCGGGTGGCTGTCTGGAAAGTCGAGCTTGCCGATGACGCGGACCGCATCGTGACGGGTCTGCACGCCCGTGAACTGGATGCCGGTGTCGGGGTGAAACAGCTCGCAGCCGGTGAGCTTGGCCAGGAAGTCGAAATGCCACCAGGAGCGGCGGAATTCGCCGTCGGTCGCGAGCTTCAGCCCGATCGAGGCCTGCTTGTGCACGACCTTCTCGATCTCCATGTCCTCGATCTTGCGCAGATCGTCGGCCGAGATCTCGCCCTTCTCCAGCCGGCTACGGGCTTCCTTGATCTTGAGCGGACGCAGGAGGCTGCCGACCTCGTCGGCGCGGAAGGGGGCTGTGGTTCGCTGCATGTGTTACTCCCTGGACATCTTAGTGGGCCGCCGCCCCGGCGACGCCGAGATGGCGCTCCAGGACAGAGGGGTCGGTCTTCAGCGCGGCGCTCGGAGCGTCGTGGACGATCGTTCCGCGCTCCAATATCACAACGCGATCGGCGAGCCCCAGAATCTTTTGGGCATTCTGCTCTACGATGATCGAGCAGATACCTCCGGACCGGGTGATGGTCCCGATCGCCTTCAAGAGTTCCTCGACGATGATGGGCGCAAGGCCCTCCATCGGCTCGTCCAGCAGCAGGACTTTCGGATTGAGGGTAAGTGCGCGACCGATCGCCAGCATCTGCTGCTCGCCGCCGGAGAGCTGGTTGCCGAAATTGCTCCGCCGCTCCTTCAGCCGCGGGAACATCTCGTACACCTTCTCGACCGTCCAGGGACCGGGCTGCGCTACGGCGGTCATGTTCTCTTCCACCGTTAGCGAGCGGAAGATGTTGCGCTCCTGCGGCACCCAGCCGATGCCGGCGCGCGCCCGCTGGTCGGGCCGCATCGCCGTCACATCGGTGCCGGCCAGCGCAATGGAGCCTGCGAAGCGGCGCGTGACGCCGACGATGGAGTTGATCAGCGTGGTCTTGCCGGTGCCGTTGCGCCCGAGCAGCGCCAGCACCTGTCCTTCGGCGAGGCGGAGCGTCATCTTCGGCAGCACCACCGCCTCGCCGTAGCCGGCGCGAAGCGAATCGATCGCGAGCAGGTCAGACATCGACCGCCTCCTCGCCGAGATAGACCGCCTTCACCTGCGGATCGCGCGCGACCTCTTCGGGCGGGCCTTCGGTCAGCAGCGCGCCCGAGACCAGCACCGAGATGCGATCAGCAAAGGAGAACACAAGGTCCATGTCGTGCTCGATCAGGAGCACGGTGACGTCCCGCGGCAGGCTGCCCACGACGGCGAGAATGTCGTGGCGCTCGCTCTCGGGCACGCCGGCGGCGGGCTCGTCGAGCAGCAGCACGCGCGGCTTGGCCGCAATGGCCACCGCGATCTCGAGCAGGCGCTGCTTACCGTAGGGCAGCGTCACGGTCTCTTCGTTCATGACGTCGAGCAGATGGAAGCGGGAGAGCAGATCGGCGGTCTCGCCATTGACGTCACTGCGCGTGCCCATCCGTCGCCACCAGTCGCCGCCATGGCCGAGGCGCTCGGAGACCGCGAGCCCGATGGTCTCCAGGGGAGTCAGGTCCGGGTAGAGCTGGTTGATCTGGAACGTGCGCGACAACCCGCGCAGCACGCGCTTGTGCACCGGCAGATCGGTGATGTCCTGGCCTTCGAGCAGGATGCGGCCCGAGTTCGGCTTCAGCACGCCCGTGAGCTGGTTGATGACCGTGGTCTTGCCGGCACCGTTCGGACCGATCAGCGCGTGGCGGGCGCCCTGCTCGACCTTCAAGGACAGATCGCGGGTGACGCGCAGGCCGCCGAACTGCTTTTCGAGATTCTGGGTTTCGAGCGCGATAGTCATGAATCGCTCTCCGGCACGGCAACGATCGCCTTGCGCCCCGCAATCCGCCTGATGATCAGGTTCGGCACATACAGCACCCAGCGATGCAGGCGCTGGCGGCCGACCAGCACGATCACGACCAGCACGAGCCCGATCCAGAACTGCCAATATTGCGGCGTGATGGTCGAGAACAATTCCTGGAGCATGCGGAAGATCACCGCGCCGATCAGCCCGCCGTAGAGATAGCCGGTGCCGCCGATCACGAGCACCAGCATCAGGTCCGCGGAGCGCTCCATGGAAAACACGTCCAGCGAGGCTATCGCGGTCGTCTGGGTGAACAGCGCCCCGGCAATGCCGGCATAGAACGCAGCCAGCGTATAGATCGCGATCAGGCGACGGTTGACCGGAATGCCAATGGCGGCGGCACGGAGCGGATTGTTCTTGATGGCGCGCAGCGACAGGCCGAACGGGGAATGCACGACGCGGCGGGCGAACAGGAACAGCAGGAACAACACGGCGAGCGAATAGAAGAAGCCGGCCTTGCCGAACATGTCGAACGGGATCTGGCCGAAGATCGGCTGCATCTCGATGCCCTGCAGGCCGTCGGTCCCGCCGGTGATATTGGAGAAGCGCTCGGCGAGCGCTTCCAGCAGCAGCGCAATGCCGAGCGTCACCATCAGGCGCGTCAGGTCGACGCCGCGGATCACCAGGAAGCTGGTGGCAAAGCCGAGCACCATGGCGGCAAGGCCGGCGACGATCAGCGCCAGCACGGGCTCCTTGACGATGCCGTGCAGCGCCAGCAGCCCCGCGGCATAGGCGCCGACGCCGAAGAAGGCGGCATGGCCCAGCGAAACGATGCCGGCATAGCCGAGGATGAGATCGAGCGACATCGCGAACAGCGCGAGGCGCAGGATGTCGGTCATGATCAGATAGCGCGACGGAAATGCGAAGCCGCAGGCCAGCACGATCAGCCAGAAGGCGATTTCGCCGTAGTGCCAGCGCGCCTGGCGCTGGGCATGGTAGCCGACGTCGGAAGCAGCGCTCATCGGTGAACTCAACGCGCGGCCGTGCGGCCGAACAGGCCGTTCGGACGCCAGATCAGGATCACGATCATGATGGTGTAGATCACGAAGGGGCCCATCTTCGGCACGTAATATTTGCCGGCGACGTCGCCGATGCCGAGCAGCAGCGAGGCGAGGAACGGGCCCGTTATCGAGGAGGAGCCGCCGACGGTGACCACGATCAGGAAGTAGATCATGAACTTCAGCGGGAAATACGGATCGAGGCCGAGGATCTCGGCGCTGAGCGCGCCGCCGAGGCCGGCGAGCCCGCAACCGAAGGCAAAAGTGAAGGCGAATACCTGCGGCACGTTGATGCCGAGACCGCTCGCGGCGCGGGGGTCATCGACCGCCGCCCGCAGGCGGCTGCCGAAACGTGTCTTCGCCAGCACCATTTGAAGCGCGATGGTCAGCAGGCCGCAGATCACGATGATCATCAGCCGGTAGCGGCCGATACCGACGCCGAACAGATCGAACTGGCCTTGGAGCGCGGCGGGCAAATTGATGAAGACCCGCGAGGATCCCTGGATGTAATCGACGGCTGCCACCGACATGAAGGTCAGGCCGATCGTGAACAGCACCTGGTCGAGATGGCTGCGGGCGTAGAGATGACGGTACAGCGTCCGTTCGAGCGCGATGCCGATCGCAGCCGAGGAGACGAAAGCGAGCGGCAAAGCGGCGAAGAACGGCCAACCCATCCGGTTGACCAGCACCATGCAGATATAGCCCCCCGCCATCGCGAAGGCGCCGTGGGCGAGATTGACGAAGTTCATCAGGCCCAGCGTGACCGCGAGCCCGCAGGCGAGCACGAACAGCAGCATGCCGTAAGCGACGCCATCGAACAGGTTGGTGAGGATTGCGGTCATCAGCAGTCGAGGGTCATCTCAAGTGTGGCCAAGGGCCGTGCTGCACTCCCTCTCCCGCTTGCGGGAGAGGGTTGGGGAGAGGGTCTTTCCACTTGGAGGATTCACGACGACGAGAGAACCCTCACCCGGCGCTCCGCGTCGACCTCTCCCGCAGGGCAGGCGGGAGAGGTGAGGAGAGCCCCGGGATGACGCGCTTTCGCGCGTCACTTCTTGGTCTTGCCGAGATCCTTGACCGCCTCGAAGGTCGCGAATTCGACATTGTAGAGTTCGCCATCCACTTTCTCGACCTTGCGGATGTAGATGTTCTGCACGATGTCGCGGGTCTCGGGGTCGATCGAGATCGGACCGCGCGGGCTCTCCCACTTCTGGCCCTTCATGGCCTCGATCAGCTTGTCGCCGTTGGTGTCGCCACCTGTCTTCTTCAGCGCCTCGTAGATCAGGTGGATGCCGTCATAGCCGCCCACGGCCATGAAGCCCGGACGGTTGCCGAAGGCCTTCTTGTAGGCCGCGACGAAATCCTTGTTCATCTGCGAGGGGTGCGCCGCGGAATAGAGATGCGCGGTGACCGTGCCGAGCACGGCGTCGCCCATGTTGTTGAGCAGATCGTCGTCGGTGACGTCGCCCGGCCCGATCACCTTGATGCCGGCCTTGTCGAGGCCACGCTCGGCATATTGCTTCATGAAGTTGCCGCCCTGGCCCGCCGGCACGAACACGAAGATCGCGTCCGGCTTTGCGTCCTTCATGCGCTGCAGGAACGGAGCGAAGTCGGGGTTCTGCAGCGGCACCTTGACTTCTTCGACCACCTCACCGCCGCCGGCCGTGAAATGCTGCTTGAAGAAGTTGAGGGCGTCATTGCCCGGCGCGTAGTCCGAGGTCAGCGTCGCGACCTTCTTGATGCCGTTCTTCACCGCCCAATCGCCGATGATGGTCGAGGACTGCGCCAGCGTGAAGCTGGTGCGCACGATATAGGGCGAACGTTCGGTGATAATGGAGGTGCCGGCCGCCATCACGACTTCAGGAATCTTGGCCTGGGTAGCCAGCGGCGCGGCGGCGAGCGCGGCCGGCGTCACGCCGAAGCCGGCGATGAAGTTGACCTTGTCGTTGACGATCAGCTCCTGCGCGGCAGTCTTGGTCTTATCCGGGATCGCCGCGTCGTCCTTGACGATGATTTCGATCTTCTTGCCGGCGACGGTGTCGCCCTTCTGCTGCATGTAGAGCTTGATCGCGTTCTCGATCTGCTTGCCGGTCGAGGCCTGGCCGCCGGTCATCGGCAGGATCAGCCCGATCTTGACCGTGTCTTGCGCCTTGGCAGGCGCGACGGCCGCGAGGCCCGCGATCGCAACGACCGCTGCGGTGCGTAAAAAAATCCTGCGTTCGAACATCAGATGTCCCTCCCCTTCATTCCTCACCTCTTGTGCGGCGGACCGAGTACCCGGTCCTTGCCGCGCTTCACTCACGGACAAGCCATGCCGTGCGGCCACATGGCGTCCTCTGTAACCCCGTTGTCAATCGAACGTTGGGCGACCATTAGGCGCAAGCCGCGCAATCTGCCTCAACAACGGCGGAGAGCTATTTGTACGATTGTACAAATGAAATGGTCCTGTCAACGAAAAAGCCCTGTGACACTGGGCCGGAGGGCGATGGCTTTGCCACCCTACGAGGGCCGCACCACACCGGGGATGGAGGATTCAGTCTCTCATTTGCAGAATCCGGACATCTTAAGTGCGTCCGTGGCATGCCCCGTCCTACGATCCGTCCAATGACAAATACCCGGTGTATACCGTACCAACAGCGGCGACCCCATCAAGTACAAAATATGCCTATTATAATACCTTCTTTGTATACAGCTTTGCCCTCCCTCGAATAGGCCAATTTTACCTATTGAGAGATATGGTTGCCGCTAACGCCTATGGCGCTCCACCATCCGCGCCCCGTCGGGGGCACGACCAGAGATATTCATGCGTTCTCGCTCGCTTTCGATCGCCGCCGCACTCGCCCTGCTCAATCTCGCAGGCTGCGGGACGGTCAACGAGAAGCTCTCCGCCGGGATGGGCGACTACGTCCCGCAATGGGCCGGCGGCCTGCCCGCTGATGCGCCGCCGCGGCCCGGCACGCCGCAATACGATGCCTACATGAAGGAGCGCGAGCGCAAGCGGCTGATGCCGGCGACCGATCGCGAGAAGGAAGAACAGGCCCAGAAGGGCGCGACGGGGACGACGTCGGCTGGCGCGGGGCGCTGAGGAAGCGGATGGCGAACAGGGAGTAGCGAATAGGGCGCGCTCCCCCTGCACTCACCATTCGTCCCCCATTCGCTAATCCACGAACACCACGGTCTTGCGGCCGTTGAGGATGACGCGGTCGTCGAGATGGTAGCGGATGGCCCGGGCCAACACGCGGCGCTCGATGTCACGGCCTTTGCGGACCAGATCTTCCGGCGTGTCGCGATGGCTGATGCGCTCGACGTCCTGGTCGATGATCGGGCCCTCGTCGAGGTCGCGCGTGACGTAATGCGCGGTGGCGCCGATCAGCTTGACGCCGCGCTCATGGGCCTGGTGATAGGGCTTGGCACCCTTGAAGCCCGGCAGGAATGAGTGGTGGATGTTGATGCAGCGCCCCGACAGCTTTGCCGAGAGATCGTCGGACAGGATCTGCATGTAACGGGCGAGCACCACCAGATCGGTCTTCGTCTTGCCGACGAGGTCCATGATCTGTGTCTCCTGCTCGCGCTTGGTCTCCTTGGTGACGGGCAAATGGTGGAAGGGGATGCCGCCGAAATCGAGCCCGGCATAGACCTCGCGCGGGTGGTTGGAGACGATCGCGGTCGGAATCATCGGCAATTCGCCGGTTCGCCAGCGATAGAGGATGTCGACCAGGCAGTGATCGGACTTCGACACCAGCAGCATCACCTTGCGATGCGCAGCGCGGTCGCGCATCTGCCATTCCATGCCGAAACGCTCGGCGATCGCGGCGAAGCCGGTCTGCAGTGCCGCGAGTTCCACGGCAAGATCGGCCGCTGTGAAAACCACCCGCATGAAGAACTTCTTGGTCTCGACGTCGTCGAACTGCTGGGCGTCGAGGATGTTCTGTCCGTTATGAGCGAGAAACGTCGAGACCGCCGAGACGATGCCTGGGCGATCCGGACAGGACAGGGTCAGGACGTATTGATGGTCGGGCAAGGCTCGGCTCTTGATGAAGGTTTGTGCAGCGGAACGATCCAGCGGATTGCGCCCTGCTCTAGCACCGACCCGCCCTTGCGCCAATCCCAACCGCGGAGTCAGGATGAACGGACAATTGCGAATTCTCAACGGAGCATACCCATGGCCGACCGCTTGAACGGCTACCGCATCCTGATCCTGGAAACGCGCGAGGAGGCGCAGTTTTCCAAGCTTCTGGCCGAGCAAGGCGCCGAGGTCGTGCAATGCCCGATGTTCACCATCCATGATGCGCCGGACCCGGCTCCAGTCGAGGCCTGGATCCGCCGCGCCATCGACAAGCCCTTCGACGATCTCGTGCTGATGACCGGCGAAGGCCTGCGCCGCATCATGAAGCTCGCCCGTGCCCGCGGCCTCGACGCCGCCCTTGTCGCGGTGCTCGCCAAAGCGCAAAAATTCACCCGCGGCCCGAAGCCGGGCAAGGCACTGCGCGAGATCGGCCTCGAGGCGCAGCAGACCACGGAGAAGCCGACTACCGAAGGCGTGATCGAGATGCTGGCCAGACTCGACCTGAAGGGGCGGCGCCTCGGTCTGCAGCTCTATCCCGACAAGGATCATAGCGCGCTGACCGGCGCGCTGGCCGCGCAAGGCGCCGACGTCGATACGGTGCTGCCCTACGTCTACGATTCCAAGGCTGCCGATGCCAACATCGTCGCCGCCATTGACGACATGGCAGAGGGACGCATCGACTCGATCGCCCTGACCAATCTCGGCCAGGTCCGCCGGCTGATCGAGGTTGCCAAGGCGCGCGGCAGCGAGACGAAGCTGCGCGCAGGTCTCGAACGCACGCTGATCGCATCGGTCGGCCCGGCCGTTTCCGGCGAGCTAGCAGCGCATGGCTTGCGCGCGGACGTCTCGCCCGCCGACGAAGCCTATTTCATGCGTCCTCTGATCTCGGCCATGGCAAGTGCGTTGGCCGACAGGAAAGCGGCCAGCGCGGCGAGGTAAGAGCCGAGCGCGGGGGCGGCCTGCGGCGACTGCGATTGACACCGGCATCGCCAGCGTTAGGTTGCGCCACAGCAAGAAGAAACAACAAGGTTAAGGAAATCGCCGTGACACGCGTCATCGCGTCGTGAGCGCCACTGCACGACCTTCGGCGCTCGCGCCATTCCGCATCCGCAACTACCGCTTCCAGTGGCCGTCCGATCTGCTCACCTCCTGGGCCTTCGAGGTCGAGACGCTGGTGCTCGGCTGGTACGTCATCGTCGAGACCGGCTCGGTGCTGCTGCTCACGCTGCTGGCTTCACTCCAGTTCGTCGGAACATTGGTCGCGCCCGTGTTCGGCATGATCGGCGACCGGATCGGCCATCGCGATCTCCTGGTCGTCATGCGCCTTGCCTATGCGGCGCTGTCGTCGACCATCATGGTCCTGGCGCTGAGCGGTCATCTGTCGCCGCTGAGCGTCATGATCATCGTCACGATCATGGGCTTGATCCGCCCCTCCGATCTCGGCGTTCGCGGCGCGCTGCTCGCCGATATCATGCCGGCCGAGCAGCTGGTGGGCGCCATCAGTGTTGCGCGCACGACCCAGGACAGCGCGCGCATTGCCGGAGCGTTGACGGGGGCCGGGCTGTTCGCCGTGCTCGGTATCGGCCTCGTTTATGTGGCGATCGCCTGCCTTTACTTCACGGCGGCGCTTCTCATGCTCTGCCTGACCCGGCCGAAAAGGACCGTCACCACGAGCGATCTTCCCGCAAGCAGCCACACCGTTTCGCGGCTGCTTGGCGACCTCAAAGAGGGGATCGTCTATGCCTGGAACGGGCCGGCAATGCGCGCGGCGCTGTGCGTCGCTTTTCTGGCGAATCTCACCGCATTTCCTTTCACGGGCGGATTGTTGCCCTACATCGCGCGGGAGATCTTTCACACTGATCAGACCGGCCTAGGATATCTCTCGGCGAGCTTCGCCGTCGGCTCGCTAATCGGCTCCATCACGCTCAGCCTGGTCAGTGGCGTACGCATTGCCCGGCTCCTGATCGGCGCAACGCTGGCCTGGTACGCCATGCTGCTGGTGTTCGTCGAGGTCAGGACGATGCCGGTGGCGATGGCCTGCCTCGTCCTCGCCGGTATTGCCCAGAGCATGTCGATGATCTCGGCTGCCGTCATCCTGATGCGCACCGCGAGCGCACACCTGCGCGGCCGTGTCATGGGCGTGCGCATGATGGTGATCTATGGCTTGCCGATCGGACTGCTCGCGGCCGGCAGCCTGATCGACGTCATCGGCTATTCCGCGACGGGCTCGCTTTATGCCGGCGCAGGATTCGTCGCGATGGTGGCAATCGCGATCCGCTGGCGCGCCGATCTGTGGCCGGCGCACGCGCCGGCCAATGCGCGATGACGGCGTCCCCGTAACGACGTCAGACCTCCACCGGCGGCGATCTCAGAGGAAGCAACGCCGCCACCCGCGAATCGCGCAAATAGAGACCGCCCCAGGCAAGACCAGCAAGATAGACGCCGAACAGCATATGGCTGAAGAGCGGGTTGCCGACCCGCAAGTGAACAGCCACCGTGCCGCCCATATAGGCGGTCAGCAGGATCGCACCGAGCACGGCCGTTCGCGGGAGGCCGTAGAGCGCGGTGCAGGCCAGCGCCACCACGCCCAGCGCGCGGGCCAGATCGGCCGACGGGGGATAGCCGAGCTCGGCGGTCGCGTTGATCACGACGTCCAGCGGGACGAGCTTCATCCCGGCATCAAACAGCATGAAGGCAATCACGAGCCCGCTCATGACGGAGCCGGCCACATGTCTCGACTTGGACATCGTCATCACCTACGACGCCTTCCCCTTGAGAAGCGCGACGATGGCCATCGCATGGCCATGGCCAAGGCCGAACTCGTCCTTGAGCGCGGCCACGATGGCACCCGCTTTCACGCCGGCGGCCAATCCCGCCCCGGTCGAAAAACCCCGGTCCTTGCCCCATTTGCGAAACTGGTCCGGGCTCTTGCCGGTCTTGGCCTGGATATTGTCGAGATAGGCCTTAAAACTCACCGCAGCGCTCCTCCGATGTTTGCTCCACCAGCGCGGCCGGAGCGATCCAGGCATATTGCGATCAGGACGTAGTCGTCTTGTATGAAAACGACAATTGCGGCCGCTCGCGCGAGAGGCGCGCAGGCGTCATGCCGATCAGTTGCCTGACCGAGCGGGTAAGATGGGCCTGATCGAAATAGCCGGCGCCCGATGTCGCGTCGAGAACGGAGCTGCCGCTCACCAGCAAGACCGCGGCGCGACGCGCCCGCTCGATCTGCTGATGGCTGCTGAACGTCATGCCCGTAACGCGGCGAAAGTGGCGCTGAACCGAACGCCGGCTCATCCAGTCGACGTCGCCGTCGATCGCAGCATCGGTCGCGTGGCTGCGTGCGATGACACCCGCGCGCGCCATGCGAGCGACGAGACTTTCCGCATCGTCATAGCCTGGAATGTCCCAGCTCAGACCCGAAAACAGAAAACGGCCGTTGGGCAGCACCGGCAACTGCATGTTTTGATGGTCGATCAGTGCGCTCGTCGGTATCTCCGGCAGGTAGGTTCCCAGCCGAAACCGGATCGCGAGCCATTCGCCGCTCGCGGGACATTCGACGAGTGTCCCGCGGGTGACCGGCCCTCGGAGCGTCACCGCCAGAAGCTCCGGGAGCCTGGTGACCACAAGCTCGATATTTCCCTCGGCCATCGACAGGAACGAGCCGCCACGCCGGCTCCGGCTGCGCCATACCCGCTCGACGTAAGGCGAGTCCGACGCGCGATGGTCGAACTCTATGAGCACGGAAGCACCGGGAATGCGCAGATCATCGCTCCTCCCCGTAGCTCCCGAGCCGCGCGATATCGAGGATCGTGACCCCGCCATATTCCAGCCGCAGCAGCCCCTCCTTCTCCAGCCGGTTCAGCGCGCGGTTGGCGTTCTGGCGGGACATGCCGGAGAGCGCGCCGATCTCCTCCTGGGTGATCTCCAGATGCGCGGTCGATTCCGGATAGAGGATCGGGTTGAACAGCGAGGCGATGCTGCGGGCGAGGCGCGCGGTGGCATCGAGCGTGCGGTTGACCTCGAGCATGCCGATGAACTGGCCCAGCCGCTCGTTGAGCTGGCGCACCAGGAAGCGGTTGAAGCCGACGCTGTTCTCGAACAGCCACATGAAGGCGCTGCGTTCCATCAGCGCGATGCGGCTGTCGCGCAGCGCGACCACGTCGTAGCGGCGCGGCTCGTTCTTGAGCACGCTGCCCTCGCCGAACCAGGCCCCTGCCGTCAGCCCGGCAAGGCTGGTCTCCTTGCCGTCGCGCGAGACCCCGCCCATACGGGCAAGGCCGCCCACCATGCCGGCCCAATAGGCAAAAATATCACCGCGCATGAACACGCTCTCGCCGGTGCCGTAGGACCGTTCCGTAATTCCGGCGCGCGCGACCTCGATCTCGGCTGGTGTGAGCTCACGCGACCAGGCGGCAATGCGCTTCAGATGATCCTCTGAAATCATGATCTCGAAGCCAGCCGCACCGTTCAGTCACCCCATGCTCCTGTTGCACTGCAACAGAATCGCTTCGGCCATCCATCCGACGAAAGATGAAGACCCGCTCGGCCCGACAACTTTGTCGCAGAATTGTCAGGCCGGAGACATTTCAAAATAGCGCTTTCCCCTATTGAGGACCACCTCGGGCGATGCGGCTTTTGATCCCTCACGGGAACGAAGGTGGCGCTGGTGCGGTCGAGACCAATAGCTGCATGGTCTGGCCGGCACGACCGTACTAGGATCGCCTGACAGGAACGGAAGAGCGCCAATCAAGCGCCATCACCGGGAGGGATTCGTTTGGTGGCTACCAGTCTCGAAGTGCGCGGCGTGTCCTTACGATTCGGCGGCGTCCGCGCGCTGACCGACGTCAGCTTCGCCATCAGGGAAGGCGAGCTGTTCTCGATCATCGGCCCCAACGGCGCCGGCAAGACCTCGATCGTGAACTGTATTTCCGGTCGCTATAAGCCGACCGAAGGCCAGCTGTTCTATCAGGACCGCGACATCACCGGCTTGACGCCGAATGCCCGCGCCTCACTCGGCGTCGGCCGCACCTTCCAGAATCTCGCGCTATTCCACCACATGAGCGTGCTCGACAACATCATGGTCGGCCGCCATCACCTCTTGAAGAACAATTTCCTCACGGGCTCGCTGTACTGGCTCACCGGCGCGCGCAAGGAGGAGCTCGAGCACCGTCGCAAGGTGGAAGAGATCATCGACTTCCTCGATCTGCAGCCGGTGCGCAAGGCCACCGCCGGCACCCTCCCCTACGGCCTGCGCAAGCGCGTGGAGCTCGCCCGCGCTATGGCGCTGGAGCCGCGCCTGATCCTCCTCGACGAACCGATGGCCGGCATGAATTTCGAGGAGAAGGAAGACATGGCCCGCTACATCGTCGATCTCAACGAGGAGTTCGGGATGACGGTGGTGATGATCGAGCACGACATGGGCGTGGTGATGGATATCTCGCATCGCGTCATGGTGCTGGATTTCGGCAAGAAGATCGCCGAGGGCGATCCGGCGAAAGTGCTCGCCGATCCGCACGTCAGGCGTGCCTATCTCGGCGAAGAGGACGAGGTGCTTGTCGATCCCGATGATGCCTCTCCGGCGCAGGAGAGCGCGGCATGATGGATTATGCGGGCCGCGTCGCGCAGGCCGACACCTATCCGAAGATGCTCCGGCTCAATGCCAGGGAGCACGGCAACGAGATCGCAATGCGCGAGAAGGATCTCGGGCTCTGGCGCATCTTCACCTGGAACGACTATCAGGCCCGCGTGCGGGATTTCGCGCTCGGGCTCGTCGAACTCGGGCTCGGCCGCGGCGATGTCATCGGCATTATCGGCGACAATCGGCCAGACTGGATCGCGGCGGAAGTGGCGACACACGCCATTGGCGGCCTCAGCCTCGGGCTCTATCGCGACGTGCTGGACGAGGAAGCCTCCTATCTCCTCAACTATGGCGAGGCGCAGCTAGTCTTCGCCGAGGACGAGGAGCAAGTCGACAAGCTGCTCATCCTCGCCGAGCGCGTGCCGAAGCTGAAGCACATCATCTATTCCGATCCGCGCGGGATGCGAAAATACGACGACCCGCGTCTGATGTCGGCGGAGAAGTTTGCCGCGCTTGGCCGTGCCCGCGCCGCGCGCGAGCCGGAGCTCTACGACAAGCTGGTCGATGCCACCCAGGGCGAGGACGTCGCGATCCTCTGCACCACGTCCGGCACCACCTCGCATCCGAAACTCGCGATGCTCGCCGCCGGCCGCGTGCTCGGCCATTGCGCGACCTATCTCGCCTTCGACCCCAAGGGTCCCGACGACGAATATGTCTCGGTGCTGCCGCTGCCCTGGATCATGGAACAGGTCTACGTGCTCGGCAAAGGTCTGCTCTGCCGGATGAAGATCAATTTCGTCGAAGAGCCCGACACGATGATGAATGATCTGCGCGAGATCGCACCGACCTTCGTACTGTTCGCCCCTCGGGTCTGGGAATCCATTGCCGCGGACGTCCGTGCCAGGGTGATGGACGCAACGCCCTTCAAGCAGCGCCTGTTCGACATCGGCATGAAGTCGGGACTCGCCGCGCTGGAACAGGGCAAACGCTCCGGCTTTGCCGATGCGATCCTGTTTCGCGCGCTGCGCGATCGCCTCGGCTTCACCCGGTTGCGCTCGGCCGCGACCGGCGGCGCGGCGCTCGGGCCTGACACCTTCAAGTTCTTCCAGGCCATGGGCGTGCCGCTGCGCACGCTCTACGGTCAGACCGAGCTGCTCGGGGCCTACACGCTGCATCCCGAGGGCAAGGTCGATCCTGATACCACCGGCGTACCGATGGCCGACAATGTCGAGATCCGTATCGACAATGCCGACGTCCACGGCGTCGGCGAGATCGTCGTGCGGCACCCCAACATGTTCCTCGGCTACTACAAGAACCCCGAGGCCAGCGTCGCCGACATCAAGGACGGCTGGATGTGCTCGGGCGACGCCGGCTATTTCAACGCCAACCACCAGCTCGTCGTGATCGACCGCATCAAGGATCTCGCCGAGACCTCCCGCGGCGAGCGCTTCTCGCCGCAATTCATCGAGAACAAGCTGAAATTCTCGCCCTATATCGCCGAAGCCGTGGTGCTTGGGGCCGGCCGCGACGCGCTCGCGGCAATGATCTGCATCCGCTACTCCATCATCTCGAAATGGGCGGAAAAGAACCGCCTCTCCTTCACGACCTACAGCGACCTCGCCTCACGGCCGGAGGTCTACGCGCTGCTGCAGAAGGAGGTCGAGACCGTCAACGCCACGCTGCCGCCGGCCCAGCGCATCTCGCGCTTCCTGCTGCTCTACAAGGAGCTCGACGCCGACGACGGCGAGCTCACCCGGACGCGAAAGGTGCGCCGCGGCGTCATCAACGAGAAATACGCCGGCATCATCGATGCCATCTACCGCGGCGATTCCGACATCCCCGTCGACACCGTGATCCGCTTCCAGGACGGCACCACGCAGCGGGTGCGAACGACGCTGCGCGTGGTGGACCTCGGCGGGCACGGGCACATGGCGGAGGCTGCGGAGTGATACAGATCCTCGTCATGCGCGGGCTTGACCCGCACATCCATCCTCTTCCGAACAGTCTTCCTTCCTCATCGATGGATTGCCGGGTCAAGCCCGGCAATGACGGGCTGAGTCACCCAACATGAACACCGCCTTCCTCATCCAGCTCCTGGTCAACGGCCTCGTGGTCGGCACGCTCTATGGCGTAGTCGCGATGTCGTTCGTGCTGATCTACAAGGCGACGCAGGTCGTCAACTTCGCGCAAGGTGAATTGCTGCTGGTCGGCGCCTGGGTGTGCTGGGCCTTGCTGGCGAAATACCAGGTGCCGTTCTGGATCGGCATGCCGATCACGCTGGTGTTCATGTTCGTGTTCGGCATCGCGGTGCAGGTGCTGATCCTGCGGCCGATGATCGGCGAGCCCATCATCTCGGTGATCATGGTGACGATCGGCCTCTCCACCGTGCTGCAGGCGACGCTGAAATGGATGTTCGGCGTCAATCCGCAGCCGTTCCCGCGCGTGTTCGAGAGCCAGTCGGTCGACCTGTTCGGACTGCAGATCCAGACCGTCTACGTCATGAGCCTCGTGGTGTCGGTCGCGATGATGATCGGCATGGCCTGGTTCTTCCGCGCGTCGAAGTACGGCCTTGCGATGCGCGCCACCGCGTTCAACCAGCAGGTGGCGCAGTCGCTCGGCATTTCCGTCAAGAGCGTGTTCGCGATGGCCTGGGCGATCTCGGCGACCGTCTCGGCGGTCGCCGGCGTCGTCGTCGCCGTCGTCAATGGCGTGTCCTCGGGCCTTGCTGCCTACGGCATCAAGGTGTTTCCGGCGGCGATCCTCGGCGGGCTCGATTCCGTCGGCGGCGCGGTGCTCGGCGGCATCATCATCGGGCTTTTGGAGAACGTCGCCCAATATGTCGACAGCGAGTATCTGCACTGGGGCAATCTCTACGAGATCGCGCCGTTCTACGTTCTCATCATCGTGCTGATGATCAAGCCCTACGGCCTGTTCGGCACCCACGACATCGAGCGGATCTGATCCATGGCCGGCCCTGCCCTCATTCCCGCTGGTGATTTCCGCACCACTTACGCCGCGGACACCACGATCTTCCCGACCACCACCAGCCGCAACTTCGCGATTCTGGGCGTCGCGCTGCTCTGCCTCGCGCCGCAACTCTTCAGCGGCTACTGGCTCAGCATTTTGATCCAGATCGGCATCTTCTCGATCGCGGCGCTCGGCCTCAATATCCTGGTCGGCTTCACCGGCCAGATCTCGATCGGACACGCGGCCTTCTTCCTGCTCGGCGCCTTCACCTCGGCCTACATCTCCAATAATGCGCCGATCCCGGTGTTCTTCGCGATCCCGCTCGCGGGACTCGTGACGGCGCTGGTTGGGTTGATCTTCGGCATCCCCGCGGCGCGGCTGAAGGGACTCTACCTCGTCATTGCAACGCTGGCCGCGCAATACATCCTGCTCGACTTCTTCTCGCGCGCCGAGTGGTTCTCCGGCGGCTCGGTGCCGGCGAGCGCCGAGCCGTTCTCGATCTTCGGCTACACGCTGCGGGGCGACCGGCAATATTTCTACGTCGTGCTGGCCTATGTGCTCTTGAGCTACATCCTCGTCACCAACCTGATGCGCACGCGCGATGGCCGCGCGCTGGTGGCGATCCGCGACCATTATCTCTCCGCCGAGATCATGGGCATCAACCTCACCAGGTACCGCACGCTGTCGTTCGGTCTCGCCGCCTTCTTCGCCGGCATCGCGGGCGCGCTCTACGCGCACTATCAGCTCGTGGTCTCCCAGGAAGGCTTCGGCATCGAGCGCTCAATACTGTTCCTGGCCATGATCATCATCGGCGGCACCGGCTCGATCATGGGCACGCTGATGGGCACCGCCTTCGTGGTGCTGCTGCCCGAGGCGATGGAGTTCATCAGCCATCATTTGAAGGGCGGCGCGATCGACAAGGCGCTCTCGCTCAACACCAACATCACCTTTCTGCGCGAGATCGCGATCGGGGTGATCATCATCGCATTCCTGATGTTCGAGCCCGATGGGCTCGCGCATCGCTGGCGACAGATCAAGGCGTATTGGAAACTCTACCCGTTCTCGCATTGAGCACGGCTACTTCACTTAAACGATAACAGGAGGAACCAACCCATGAAGACCAAATCGCTTTTAAGCACCGCGTCGCTCGCGTTTGCGATCGCTGGTTTTGCGGCCAGTGCGCAGGCCCAGATCGCCGTCGGCCATCTCGCCGACTACTCCGGTGCGACGTCGGACGTTGGCACGCCCTACGGCCAGGCCGTCGCCGACACCTTTGCCTGGATCAACAAGAACGGCGGTATCAGCGGCAAGCAGGTCAACCTCGATACCAACGACTACGGCTATCAGGTGCCGCGCGCGATCGCGCTCTACAAGAAGTGGTCGGCGCCGGATGGCAAGGTTGCAACGATCATGGGCTGGGGTACCGCAGATACCGAAGCGCTGACCGGCTTTGTTGCGCAGGACAAGATTCCCTATATCTCCGCCTCCTACGCGGCGGCGCTGACCGATCCGGAAGGCGTGAGCGGCAAGGCCAAACCCGCGCCCTACAACTTCTTCTACGGCCCGAGCTATTCGGACGCGATGCGGGCATTGGTGACCTGGGCGGCGGAAGACTGGAAGGCCAAGGGCAAGAGCGGTAAGCCGAAATTCGTCCATATGGGCGGCAATCATCCGTACCCGAACGCGCCGAAGGCCGCCGGCGAGGCGATCGCCAATGAGCTCGGCTTCGAAGTGCTGCCGCCGATCGTGTTCGCGCTGACGCCCGGCGATTACTCCGCGCAATGCCTCAGCCTGAAGAGCTCCGGCGCCAACTACGCCTATCTCGGCAACACCGCAGCCTCGAACATCTCCGTGCTCAAGGCCTGCAAGACCGCCGGCGTGGACGTGCAGTTCCTCGGCAATGTCTGGGGCATGGACGAGAACGCCGCCAAGACCGCGGCTGACGCCGCCGACGGCGTCGTCTTCCCGCTACGCACGGCCGTAACCTGGGGCGGCAACGCGCCAGGCATGAAGACGGTGATGGAAATCTCGAAAATATCGGATGCAAGCGGCAAGGCCTATCGACCGGTGCACTATATCGCAGGCGTCTGTAGCGCTCTCTACGCCAGGGAAGCGCTCGACTGGGCCGCCAAGAACGGAGGTGCCACCGGTGAGAACGTCGCCAAGGGCTTCTACCAGAAGAAGGACTGGGTGCCGGCCGGCATGGACGGCGTCTGCAATCCCTCGACCTGGACCAACAAGGACCATCGCGGCACCCTCAAGGTCGATCTCTATCGCACCAAGGTCTCCGGTTCGACCAATGCCGACCTGAACGACCTGATGGCCAACGGCACGATCAAGCTCGAGAAGGTCAAGACCGTCGAGCTGCCGCGCAAGCCGGAATGGCTGGGGTGGTGAGCCCGGCTTTCACCACGCGAACACTGTCATCCCTCGCGTTGTGCGCAATTGCGCACCCGGGCGGGGGATCCAGTACGCTGCGGCTTCTCGATGAATCTCAGGCGCCTCTGGAATACTGGGTCGCCCGGTCAAGCCGGGCGATGACAGCGGAGTTTTGAAGCATGACCGACACCCTCGAAGCATCCCGCGCCAAGCCAACCGCCGTGGAGTCCGCTCCCCTCCTCGCCGTGCGCAACATCGAGGTCGTCTATGACGATGTGATCCTGGTGCTGCGCGGCCTCAGCCTCGACGTGCCCAAGGGCGCGATCGTAGCGCTGCTCGGGGCCAACGGCGCCGGCAAGTCGACGACGCTCAAGGCAATCTCGGGGCTGCTCAAGACCGAGGACGGCGAGGTGACGCGCGGCGAGATCCTGTTCGAGGGCGAGCGGATCAACGGCATCGATCCCGACAAGATCGTCCGCCGCGGCATCTTCCAGGTGATGGAGGGCCGGCGCATCGTCGCCGACATGACCTCGCTCGAGAATCTCAAGCTCGGCGCCTTCACGCGCCGGGACCGCGAGGTCGACGCCGACCTCGACATGGTCTTCAGCTATTTCCCGCGCTTGAAGGAGCGCACCGGCCTTGCCGGTTATCTCTCCGGCGGAGAGCAGCAGATGCTCGCAATCGGCCGCGCGCTGATGGCGCGCCCGAAGATGATCCTGATGGACGAGCCTTCGATGGGCCTCTCGCCGCTGCTGGTGAAAGAGGTGTTCTCGATCATCCAGAAGATCAACCGCGATCTCGGCGTCACCATCCTGCTGGTCGAGCAGAATGCACGCGCTGCGCTCTCCGTGGCGAGCCACGGCTACATCATGGAGCAGGGCAAGGTCGTGCTCGACGGCAGCGCCGACGCATTGCGTGACAATGAGGACGTCAAGGAATTCTACCTCGGCGGCGCCGGCGACCAGCGCAAGAGCTTCAAGAACCTCAAGAGCTTCAAGCGGCGCAAGCGCTGGCTGTGATCCACAAGGAGCCTAGCCGAGCACCTGCTCGGCTTCCGTGACCGCGCAGAGAACATGATAGAACGACGACGCAGGAATGGTGTCGATCAGCGATTTGCCGTCGCGATCGAACTGGTCGTACCAGCCGCCCTTGACGGGATGGCTGAGATAATGCCGTTCGAGCCGCACCAGCGCCGCGCGCGCCTCGTCCGCCGCACCCGCCTCGCCGGATTCGGCCTGCGCGATCCACGCCTTCGCGATCTCGGTTTGCGGCCACAGCCGGCGCGTGCTGCGGCGGATGCTGCCGCTTGCATCGCCCTCGTCGACGAGGCAGCCCGTCGCCTCGTCACGATAGCGCAGCGAGGTCTCCAGCAATTCCGCACGCCGCTGGCTGGTCGGGCATCCCGTGATGCGTTCAAAACTCTTCAGCAGCCAGACCCATTCCGCCTGGTGACCCGGCTCGACGCTGACCGGCTCGATCTTCGACCAGTCCTCCTCGAAATATTCCGACAATACGTGCCTCTGCTTGTCGTAGAGGTTGGCGAGGAACAATGCGAAGAATTCTCCGGCACGGTTCTGGAACGACAGATCGTGGGTCGCCTCGAAGCACGCGATCATCGCCTCGAACAGATGCATATGCGGGTTCTGCCGGCGCGGCAGCGAGACCGGAAGGCCTTCGTGAACGCCGCCATGCGGCGAGCGCAGGTGGCCGTCGAGGAAGGCAAGCAGCGCATCGATCTCGGCGCGGACCTGCGCATCCTGGTCGAGCGCATAGACGCTGGCGAGCGCAAACAGGATGAAGGCGTGGTCATAGGCATCACGCCGGGCATCCAGCACCGAACCGTCCGGCGTCAGCCGGTGCACATAGCCGGGCCGGCCATCGGGCGCCTTCGCTTTGGCCAGCAGGTGCTCCAGCCCCTTCAGCGCAATCGCGCGCCCCTCGGGATACCAGCCCATCTGTGCCGCCTTGGCGTAGCACCAGATCTGGCGGGCCTGCACGAACACGCGCCGGGGCGCGGCGGCATCCGCCGCACCGTCGCGGTGCAGCCGGTCGATGAAGCCGCCCGCAGCGTGATCCCAGCCGACCGTCGACCACAGCGGCAGCGCCTCGTCGATCATACGGCGCTTCAGGCGTGCGACGACGTTCGACGCCTCGTCCGCCGCAATGATTCCTTCGTCCGCCATCGGGTCCCTTTCAAGCCTCGCCACTGGCGGTCTGATAGCCATGCCGGTGGCGGCGCGCAACGGATGCCAACACGGAAAGAACAGCCATGACCGCCCATTACGACGCCCGCGAGACGCGTGAGCAAGCCGCGCGCGAGGCCGACCTGTTCGCCCGCCTGCCGGAGGTGCTGCGAGCCGCGATGGCCGCCCCGGCCTATGCCGAGCGGCTGAAAGGCTTCGATCCCGCCGCCGTGACCTCCAGGGCGGCTCTGGCGGATTTGCCGGTGTTGCGCAAGTCGGAACTGCCCGCCCTGCACAAGGCCTCCGCGCCCTTCGGAGGCTTCGTGGCGGCGGCGCCTGGCTCGTTCGCCCGCCTGTTCACCTCCCCCGGTCCGATCTTCGAGCCGGAAGGGCGACAAGCCGATCCCTGGCGCGGCGCAAGGGCGCTGTTCGCAGCCGGGTTCCGCCCCGACGACATCGTCCTCAATACCTTCAGCTACCATCTCACCCCCGGGGGATTCATCTTCGATGCGTCGGCGCGGGCGCTAGGGTGCGCGGTGATCCCCGCCGGCCCCGGCAACACAGAGCAGCAGTTCGAGCTGATCGAGGCCTACCGGCCGGTCGGCTACAGCGGCACGCCGGACTTCTTGAAGATCCTGCTCGATGCCGCCGCAAGCTCGGGGCGTGACGTTTCCTCGATCAAGCGCGCGCTGGTCTCGGGCGCAGCGTTTCCGCCCTCGCTCCAGGCCGAGATCAAGGGGCGCGGCATCGATGCCTACCAGGCCTTCGGCACCGCCGATCTCGGCCTCATCGCCTTCGAGACCGAGGCCCGCGAAGGCATGGTCGTGAACGAGGACCTGATCCTGGAGATCGTCAAGCCCGGCACTGGCGATCCGGTCGCACCAGGTGACGTCGGCGAGATTGTCGTGACTTCGCTCGACCCGCACCATCCCTGGATCCGGCTCGCGCTCGGCGACCTCACCGCGGCCCTGCCCGGCACGAGCCCGTGCGGGCGCACCAACATGCGCATCAAGGGCTGGATGGGCCGCGCCGACCAGACCACCAAGATCAAGGGCATGTTCGTCCGTCCCGAGCAGATCGCCGAGATCGGCAAGCGCCACGCGGGGCTCGGAAGACTTCGCCTCATCGTCACGCGCCAAGGCGAGACCGACGCCATGACGTTGAGAGCGGAAGCTGCGCCCCCTAGCGACTCGCTACGCGACGACATCGCGGCCAGCTTGCGCGCGATAACGAAGCTCGGAGGAGCCGTCGAGCTGGTCGGTCCCGGCACGCTGCCGAATGACGGCAAGATCATCGTGGACGAGCGCTAACCTCAGCTCGATTTCGACAGCAGGTCATTGCCGGGGCTGAGCACATCCCTCCGCGAATGCGGGAGCGCGGAACGAACTCGCGGCACGACGAAGATGACGAGCGTAGAGCCCGACCTTCGGGCCATGGCTGCGATGCCGCCGGGCGCAGGAACCTTGCATCGTCCGGGCTGCTCCCGTATTACCAGACCACGCTGCGATATGGCCGGAATCGGCCCTTTCTGGACCCCAAACGTGCTTGACCGAACCCTCGTCACGATCGCCGAGACGGAGACCATTGAGGAAGCCTTCCGGCGCCTGAACGCGAACATGCTCGGCATCCTGTTCGCGCAAGACGCGAGTGGGCGAATCGTCGGCGCCGTAACGGACGGCGACATCCGCAGGCGCATGCTCACCGGTATCACGATCCAAGACCGGGTTGTGTCCTGCATCAACCGCAAATTCGTCTGGGCACCGACCGGCGGGCCACGCGAGCAGATCCTCAAGCTGCTCGACCAGCGCGTCCACGTCGTGCCGATCCTCGATGGCGAGGGACGGCTGGTCGACGTGTTCAGCCGCGAACTGTTCAACCTGTCGGAAGAGAGCGAGGTGTTCGCGCGCGCCCGCTCGCCGGTGCGGATCAGCTTCTCCGGCGGCGGCACCGACCTGACGCACTACTTCGTGGCGAATGACGGCGGCGCGGTCATCAGCGCCACGATCAAGATGTACGCTCACGCGACGTTGCGGCGCCGGAGCGATCCCAGCATCCGTATCTACTCGCACGACTTCCGCCGCACGGTCGCGGCCGACAATCTCACCGAGCTCGGAACGGGCGGAGATCTCGCACTGATCAAGTCGGTCGTGCGCCTGATCAAGCCGACTTACGGCTTCGAGCTCGAAGTGTCCGCCGACTTCCCGGTCGGTTCCGGCCTCGGCGGCTCCGCGGTGGTTTCGTCGGCGATCATCGGCTGCTTCAACGAATTTCGCAGCGACCAGTGGGACCGCCACGAGATCGCGGAGATGGCCTTCCAGGCCGAGCGGCTGATGCTCAACATCCCCGGCGGCTGGCAGGATCAGTACGCCACCGTGTTCGGCGGATTCAATCACATGGAATTCTTCTCCGACCAGAACACCATCGTGCCGCTTCGCCTCGATCCCAACATCATCGCCGAGCTCGAGGAGAGCCTGGTGCTCTGCTACGTCGGCTCGGGGCGCGATTCCGGCGCCATTCATCGCGACCAGAAGGCTCAGCACGAGACCAGCGACGCGGTGGCCGCAGCTGCCAAGCAGAAGGAAGTGACGCGCGACATCAGGCGGCATCTGCTGCGCGGTCAACTGCTGGAATGCGGCCGGCTGATCGACGAGGCCTGGCACGCCAAGCGGAAGCTGAGCTCCAAGATCTCGTCGGACGCGATCGACGCGATCTATGATTTTGCCAAGCAGCATGGCGCGGTCGGCGGCAAGTTGCTTGGCGCGGGCGGCGGCGGTTACTTCATGTTCTTCGTCCGCCCGTTCGAGCGCTATCAGCTGATCGCGGCGCTGGAACAGCAGGGGCACAGCTGTTCGCGCATCATGTTCGAGGAGAACGGGCTGCGGACGTGGAAGTCCCGTGTTCCCGCCCAGCTAGCATGACGCATATGAGACGAGAATGTTGATGACATCGCCCAAACAGCCTGCTCCGGTCCGCATCGGCAACCGTCTTCTGGGCGATGGCGAACCCTGCTACGTCATCGCCGAGATCGGCAACAACCATAATGGCGACTTCGACCGCGCCATTGCGCTGGTCGATGCCGCGGTCGCCGCCGGAGCTGATTGCGCCAAATTCCAGATGCGCAAGCTCGACGAGGTCTATCGCGCCTCGAGCCTGTCCGGGAAAGACGACGACCTCGCCGTCGAATATACGCTCGATCTTCTGCGCCGCTTCGAGCTGCCGACCGCACAGCAGAAGAAGATCGCCGAATATTGCGCAGCCAAGGGCATCGAGTACCTCTGCACGCCCTGGGACGCCAAGAGCGTCGCCGTGCTCGAAGGCTTCGGCGTGGAGGCCTACAAGGTCGCGTCCGCCGACCTCACCAATCTGCCGCTGCTCGCCCGCCTCACCGCCACCGGCAAGACGTTGATCGTCTCGACCGGCATGAGCACGACGGACGAGATCAAGGCCGCGGCGAAGTTCCTCGACGACCGGAATGCCAGCTACGTGCTGCTGCATTGCCAGAGCACCTACCCGGCCGCGCTCCACAACATTCATTTGCGTTTCATGGAAACGCTGCGCGAGATCCATCCGGTCGTCGGCTATTCCGGCCACGAGCGCGGCATTGCCGTTTCGACGGCCGCCGTCGCGCTCGGCGCCGTCGTCATCGAACGCCACATCACGCTCGATCGCGAGATGGAAGGTCCCGACCATGCCGCAAGTCTCGAGCCGGAGGAATTCAAGGCACTCGTCTCCGGCATTCGCGAGGTGGAAGCGGCCCGCGGCGAGAAGCTCGCCGAGCGCGCGCTGAGCCAGGGTGAGCTGATCAACCGCGAAAACCTCGCCAAGAGCCTGGTGGCCGCGCGCGACCTGTCGGCCGGCACCGTGATCTCCGAAAGCGACATCGCCGTGAAGAGCCCGGGACAGGGCCTGTCGCCGCTGAAGATGCCGGCGCTGCTCGGCCGCAAGCTGACGCGAACGATGGCGGCCGACGACTATTTCTTCCAGAGCGACCTCAATGAAGGCGCCGCGAAGGCGCGGCGCTACCGCTTCGACCGCCCCTGGGGCGTGCCGGTACGCTATCACGATACCGAACGCTTCTTGGAAATCTGCGAGCCCGACATCATCGAATTCCATCTCAGCTACAGCGACATGGAGCGCGATCCGGCGGCCTATCTGTCGGGCACCTATGATCTCGGTTTCGTGGTGCATGCGCCGGAGCTGTTTGCCGGCTCCAAGCTGATGGACCTCGCAACGCCCGACGAGGCGCTGCGGCGCTACTCGCTGGAGCAGACCCAGGCGGTGATCGACATCACCCGCGGCCTGAAGAAATTCTTCCCCAAGACCAAGCGTCCGCCCATCGTCGCCAATATCGGCGGCTTCACCATGGACGAGCCGCTGCCGCCGGAGGAGAAAGCCGAGCGCTACCGCATCTTTGCGCAGAGCTTGACCGAGCTCGACATGGAGGGTGTCGAGCTGACGCCGCAGACCATGGCGCCGTTTCCCTGGCATTTCGGCGGCCAGCGCCACCAGAACATCTTCATCTTCCCGGAGGAATCGGCCGCGTTCTGCGCCAAGCATGATTTGCGCATGTGCGTCGATATCTCCCACACCAAGCTCGCCGCCAATCATTTCGGCTTCGACTTCGCGCAGGGCCTCGCCCAGCTCGGGCCGCACACCGCGCATCTGCATTTCGGCGACGCCAAGGGCCTCGACGGCGAAGGTCTTCAGATCGGCGAAGGCGAGATCGATTTCGACGAGATCGGACAGGTGTTGCGCAAGCATGCACCGACGGCCTCGTTCATTCCCGAAATATGGCAGGGTCACAAGAACATGGGCGAAGGCTTCTGGACCGCGCTCGAGCGTCTGGAGGGACACATCTGATGGCGCGCAAGACGCTGGCCGTGATCGCCGCGCGCGGCGGCTCCAAGGGCATCCCGCACAAGAACCTGCTCGATCTCTGCGGCAAGCCCCTGATCGCCTGGACGGTCGAACAGGCCCGCGCGGCGCGCGGCGTCGACGTGGTAGCCGTCTCGTCGGACAGCGAGGCGATCCTCGCCGCGGCCGAGACCGCCGGCGCGGTCGGCGTGCGGCGCCCGGACGACATTTCGGGCGACCTCGCCTCCTCCGAATCCGCCTGGCTGCATGCCCTCGATGCGACCGAGGCGCGACTGGGCCGGTTCGAGCGCGTGGTCGCGCTTCAGGCCACATCGCCGATCCGCGAGCCCGGCGACATCGAGAACGCACTTGAGACCTTCGATCGCGACCATCTCGACAGCCTGCTGTCGGTCTGCGAGGTCGAGGACTACTTCAACTGGCGGATCGGCGCGAACGGCCCGGAGCCGATCAATTACGACTATCGCAACCGCCGCATGCGCCAGCAGATCGAGAAGCGCTACCTCGAGAACGGCTCGTTCTACGTCCTGATCCCATCCCTCCTGCGCGAGCAGAACAATCGTCTCGGCGGCAAGATCGGCTTCCACGTCATGGATCGTCACAAGATGTTCCAGATCGACCGCCCCGAGGACGTCAAGCTTTGCGCCGCCATCATGCGCAGTTACGGCTATGCCTGATCTCAGCGCCTTCTCGCTCGCAGGCAAGATCGCGGTTGTCACCGGCGCCTCGCGCGGCATTGGCGCGGCGATCGCGAGCGGCCTCAAGGATGCCGGAGCCACCGTGTTCGGCCTCAGCCGGTCCGGAACCGCGCCGCAGGGCGTCACCGCCATTGCCTGCGACCTCTCCGATGACGGCGCGATCGAAGGCGCATTCCGCAGCATCGCGGCAAAAGGCAATCGGATCGACGCACTCGTGAACGCCGCCGGCATCAGTCTTCCAGCCGAAGGCGGCGAAAGCGAGCTCGCGCGCTTCCGCGCCACGGTCGCAACCGATCTCACCGGCGTCTACGCCACCATCCTCGCCGCCTATCCGCTCCTGAAGAACGCGGGCTCGGCGGCGATCGTCAACGTCACCAGCATCAATTCTGTGCGCGGCTTCCCCGGCAATCCCGGCTACGTCGCGGCAAAGGCGGGGCTTGCCGGGCTGACGCGCGCACTCGCCGCCGACTACGCACCGGACGGCATCCGCGTCAACGCACTTGCGCCGGGCTACGTCGCGACCGAGATGACCGCGAAGAGCTATGCCGACCCCGTCATGCACGAGGATCGGCGCCGCCACACCATGCTCGGCCGCTGGGGGCACCCCGCCGACATGGTGGGTGCCGCCGTCTTTCTCGCGTCGGAAGCCTCCGCCTATGTGACCGGCCAGGAGATCTTTGTCGACGGCGGCTGGATCGCCAAGGGCCTCGCCATCAGTTCGGATAGCACATCGTGACCGCAACGCTCGAACGCATCGGCTTCATGCAGGGACGCCTGTCGGCCCTGGTCGACGGCAAGATCCAGGCGTTCCCGTGGAACGAATGGCGCGAGGAATTTCCCCGCGCCAAGGCGCTCGGCCTGACGCGGATGGAATGGACCATCGACCAGGAGCGGCTGCGCGAGAACCCGCTGATGACCGAGCCGGGACAACAGGAGATTCTGACGCTGGCACGCGAAAATGGCGTGCGCATCCCGAGCCTGACCGGCGATTGCTTCATGCAAGCGCCGTTCTGGAAGGTCGATGCGGTCGTGCGCGATGCCCTCGTCAACGATTTCGATCTCCTGATTGCCGCCTGCAGCCGCATCGGCATCGCGTTCATCGTGGTCCCGCTGGTCGACAACGGCAAGATCGAGCGCGAGAGCGAGAGCGACACGCTCAAGCGGGTGCTGATCGCCCGCCGCGAGCAGCTCATAAGACAGAACGTCAAGATCGTCTTCGAGTCCGATCTGCCGCCGCGCGACCTCGCCCGCTTCATGGAGGCGTTTCCGGCGGAGGTCTTCGGCATCAACTACGACAGCGGCAACAGCGCCTCGCTGGGCTACGACAGCGCCGAGGAGATCGAGGCCTACGCGCCCCGCATTCTCAACGTTCATGTCAAGGACCGCGTGCGCGGCGGCACCACCGTGCCGCTCGGCACCGGCAACGCTGATCTCGCGAAGACGATCCGGCTGATCGAGCGCTCCGGCTATAGGGGACAATACATCCTGCAAACCGCGCGGGCCGGCGACGGCGATCACGCCGGCGCGCTGGCGACATATCGCGACATGACGGTTCGCTGGATCGAGGATGCCGCGCGATGAAGCTCGAGCTGGATGATCGCGTCGCGCTCGTCACCGGCGCCAGCCGCGGCATCGGGCTCGCGATCGCGACGACGCTCGCCGCAGAAGGCGCCAGAGTCGCGCTCGCGGCGCGCGGCGCAGATGCGCTCGATGCCGCGCGGGCTACGGTCGGCGGCAGCACATCGGTTCACGTGGCCGATGTCACCGATCCGGCTGCGGCAGCGAGGCTGCTGAACGAGGTCGAACGGCAGTGGGGGCGCCTCGACATCCTCGTCTGCAACGTCGGCAGCGGCGCTTCCGTGCCGCCCGGGCAGGAGAATGCGGCGGAATGGTCGCGGGTGATGGATCTCAATTTCTTCGCCACGACCAACATGATCGAGGCCGCACGGCCGCTGATGGCGCGCGGCAGCGGCGACCGGTCGATTGTCTGCATCTCCTCCATCGCCGGCATGGCGGCGCTGGGCGCGCCCGTCACCTACTATGCCGCGAAGGCGGCGCTGAACGCCACCGTGCGCGGGCTGGCGCGCCCGCTGGCGCTCGAGGGCATCCGCATCAATGCGGTCGCGCCCGGCAACATCCTCGCCGCCGACGGCACCTGGGCGCGCAAGCTCGCCGAGAACAGGGCCGCGGTCGAGGACATGCTTGTGCGCGAGGTGGCGCTGCGCCGGCTCGGCAAGCCGGAAGAGGTCGCCGACCTCGTCGCATTCCTCGCCTCGCCACGCGCGGCGTTCATTACCGGCAGCGTCATGGTCGCCGACGGCGGCCAATTGCGCGGCTGAACAGGAGCTCCCGATGGCAAGCCCGTCCTCACGCTATGACCTGACCGGCCGCACCGCTCTCGTGACCGGTGCAGGCGGCCTGCTCGGCCGGCAGCATGTCGCCGCGCTCTCCGAGGCCGGCGCGCGCGTCGTCGTCACCGACGTCGGACTTGCGCAGGCCGAAGCCGCCGTTGCCGCACTCAAGCAGAATGCGCCGTCCGCCGACCTGATCGCGCTTGCGATCGACGTCACCACACTCGATTCGGTGCGCGCTGCGCACGAGCAGCTTTCCGGCCGCGGCGTCTCCGTCGACATCCTCGTCAACAACGCGGCCATCGATCCCAAGGTGACCTCCGCACCCGGCGTGATGCATTCCTCCCGCTTCGAGGCGTTTCCGGTACCGCAATGGCAGACCGAGATCGCCGTGGGCCTCACCGGCGCGATGCTGTGCGCGCAGGTGTTCGGCGGCGCGATGGCATCGCGGGGCCGCGGTGTGATCCTCAACATCGCCTCCGATCTCGGCGTGATCGCGCCGGACCAGCGGCTCTATCGCCAACCGCAGGTGACGCGCGAGGAGGAGCAGCCGGTGAAGCCGGTGACCTACTCCGTGATCAAGCACGGCTTGATCGGGCTGACGAAATATCTGGCGACGTACTGGGCCGATCACGGCGTCCGCGTCAACGCGATCTCGCCGGGCGGGGTCTTCAACAACCAGGATCCGGCCTTCGTCGAGCGACTGACGCGCCTGATCCCGATGGGCCGCATGGCCGAGGTCGACGAGTACCGCGCCGCGGTGCAGTTCCTGTGCTCGGATGCCTCGAGCTACATGACCGGGCAGAACCTGGTGATGGATGGCGGTCGAAGCGTGTGGTAGCCGCGGCGCGCCGCTCACGACGAGAGCGACACCGCTCTGCGCTGCTCGCCGGACGTAGCTCCTAAACTTTGGAAACCGCAGAGCGGCGAAACAAGCGAGTTTTGTCGGCGAGCACCCACGGGAGAACGGGACGGCCCAACATCTGCCAACGCTCCTCCAGAATGATCGCGGCGAACAGCGCGGCAATTTTGATCCAATATGTCGGCGTCGCCGCAAAGTTCAGCATGCCCCCGATGTACATGACGTAGAAGCCATACAGCACATAGAACGACAGCATTGCCGTCAGATATCGCCCGGCAACGATTGAGCGGATCATGATCGCGGAAATGAGCGCCGTGAGCCAGCCGGCTCCCAGCAGAAAGAACCAGCTCAAATAGGGACCAAACAGCTCGAAAAAGATTTCAGGAAATCCACCTGCGAATTGAAACCCGCCCGTGATGTGCTCCGTCGTCCGTGGCTCACCGATCGTTTCGGACATCAGGAACTGCGGTGTCGTGTTTCGTCCCGCAACGATGGGACGCGCGAACAGGGCATCGAAGGCACGGCGTGCATCCCAATCTCCGTTGACCAGAACACGCTGATAGGACGCCCATCCTATCTCTGACGGCTGCACGAGAGCGCGCTCCACGAAAGCGCCCCGCGCGGCCTCTCCTTCGTATCCTCTGACCCTGGTCAGATTCCAGTAGAGCGCGAATGCAATCATCGCGACCGTCGCCGCTATGATGCCGGTGCCCGCCAGCACGATGCGGCGATCGGCGATCCGAGGCAGCAAGCTTAACGAACGTCCGCCTGCAAAGCCTCGCGCCTGAACGAGCAAAGCCGCCGAGAACGGTATGATAAAGAATCCACAATATCGGTAGAAGGGCGAGAAGCGCCCGCCTACGAGAAACATGTAGAAGATCATTGCAGCCAGCAAAACCAGAAAGCGATAATCGTATCGCCGCCGTCGCAACCACTCAGCGACGAACATGGTCCCCCACCAGAAGCAGACCATGTCGCCTCGCTCGATCACAAAGCGATGAAGAAAATTGGCCTGCTCGTTGAAGGTCCAACGCTCGATCTTGGCGAACAGTGGAATGACGCCCCCCTGGATCAGAGCGCCGAAAAGCAGGATCAAGAAAAGGACCGACACGTAGAATGTGACGTCCGACAGAGTCAGTTGAGATTGGCTCGGATGCGGCTCGGGAACTGGAGCCGACCGAGCCCAATCATCCAGCGCCTGCGCATTGAAAACCCAGAGGAATGGAAGAAGCGTCAGAAAATAGGCGATCGACTGGAACACAGTCATGACGCCGGGACCAATGAACATCTGAAGCTGGGACGAAAGGATTGGCCCCGAGAGATCGATGTAGAACGAGGAGATCGTCCGCCACACGAAGGTAAACAAAAGAAAGGCGAGGCACAGGAAAATTGTCGATCTGAAGCGCAACAACCAAACGATGAAGAGCAGTATCGAGACACCAGCCAAAAGGGTCATGGCCAGCTCTACCCGACGCGGACCGATCGCTTCAGAAGGAAAGTCAAAAGGCCAATGAAGAGGACGATGCCCAAGCCCGCCAGAATGGCTCTTTGCACGAGATTGACCTCCCTGGGGCCTTCCATCACAGGAGATGATCCATCCTGCAGGCCTGTCATCCTCACGGTGCGCTCGCTATAGGTCAGTAACGCAATGCGCGTTTCGACGTTGAGAATTCCATCAACTGAGCCCCCGGGGCTCGACATCAAGGCCGTGCCATCCGGCCGAGCCGGCGTAACGTATATGTCGCCCTTCTTGAGCGAATCGCTCAGGCGCACCTTTGCATCTTGAAGGCTGTCGCGCACGGAACGCAACAATTCCATTCTGGGTTCAAGCAATTTCTGATGAACGGCTTGGATTGCGGCAACGGCCTGTTGAAGCAGGATCAGCGCCTCCTCCTTCGAGGCGGAACTTGCCTCCAGACGGATGATGGAATCGTCTATGACGATCCCGCGCAACGAAGCTCCGGCGAACGCCCCCCGGCGGTCGTGAAGTGCCTTGCGAGCATCGGCAAGTACGCTGTCTTGGAACTGAATCCCTCCGATCCGTGTCACCAGCTCACGGGCACTCTCTACGCGTTCGACGGTCATCGCAGACCGGCCGAGAAGGCCGTCAAGGCTGGGCATTGTACCAAGTGCAATCGTCGCGCTTGCGGTCCAGGATTCCACCTTTCGGCCGACGTCCAGGGAACCGAGAGCAGCCAACAACATGGCTCCGATGGCGAGCGAAAGAACCCAATGCTTCCGTACTGTTCGGATAGCGACATCGGACCACCTCGCAAGCTGCGGACGAACTGAAGCTTGGGGCGCACGCTCGATCATGGGCATGTACTCTTGTCCCGGACACAATATGAACGGAAAGCTCAATACCGTGAATGGGGCGCCCGGTCGACATCATACTAAGCAATCTATGGTTGATTAATCGGCTCCTGTGCCAAATTCTCGAGGAACCATTGTGGCCCTGGCCGCCCTCGGTCCGTCCTGCCGTCTGATCCACCAAAGGTGACCCGCGACTTTCGTCAGGCTCAAGCCTTGGTCGCCCAAGCGGCCGCTGGACATGAGGGCGCTCTTGCTACCGGAACGAGTGCCGCCATCTCTGTGCTCCAGTCCTTGCATTGGGGCTGCGGCTCCCGTATGACCGAAACTAGCTATGTGAGTTGGTATCTGCATCAAACAGGCAGAACATCGGCCTTTCTTGGACCTACACCGTGCTTCAACCACCGCTCGTCAGCATCACTCCGATCGTGGCCATTCCGGCGAGGAAATGCTGACGTGCGCTGGCAAACAAAGGCGCGGGCGTTCTCCGTATTGTCGAACATTCCCTGGGGCGAAGACCTGCATTACGCCCTGCAGCGCTACGTCACACGACGGCTGCCGCGCCCCGAACGACAGGTCAGGTCCATCTATACGCTTGCGCAGCGGCTGCTGGGCGTCCACGACAGGTACAGCATCCGACCGTTACGGGATTCGACTTTTTACGAGTTCGGCGCCGGGCGGGATCTGATCATTCCTCTCGCCTTCAGTGCACATGGGGCGCGACGTTTCATCACCGTCGACATCGAGCGCTTGGCCAAGCTGGAACTGATCCGCGCCAACGCAGCCGTGATTTCTCGACTGAGCGGGACCGACCACCCCGACTTGAAGTCCGTAGAGGACCTCGAACGTTACTGGCACATCGACTACCGCGCACCGGCCGATGCCCGAACGACAGGCCTGCCAGCCGGTTCGATCGACTGCGCGGTCTCGGTCGAAACGCTCGAGCACATTCCCAAGAGCGACATCGCGGCGATCCTGAAGGAGTTGCGACGCATCATGCGCCCTGACGGGCTTATCCTCATGCAAATCGATTACGGCGATCACTTCAAAGGCTTCGATCCGTCCATCAGCTCATTCAATTTCCTGACCTATTCCGACGAGGATTGGGCGCCCTTCCAGTCTCGCTTCCAATACGTCAATCGTTTGCGCCATAGCGAATATCTGCAGCTGTTCAGAGAGGCCGGGTTTGAACTTCTCAGCGACCAACCAGACCGCCGGCCACCTGAGCAGCAGATCCTGGAACGGTTGGCACCGCGCTTTCGAAATTTCTCTCCGGAGGATCTGTTCACGCTAGGCTCCCTGATCGTTGGCCGCCCGACTGACCTGCCGAAAGGAAATTGAAGATCGCCAATTCTCGGCTGCTGCGACGGGCCCCATCCAAGAGATCTCGCGATGTGGACGATCACATTTGCCCTGACCTTGCTGTTCTTCCTGATCCAGCTCGGCACAGTTGGCTCCGCCAGAACCTACATCCTCTCGGACCCGTATACGATCGGCATCGTCCGGGCGACCAACGGCGCGCCGGCCGCCCATCTGTTCTCCAGTCTGGACACCGTGAACGAAATGATCGCAACAGGTGCAAAATCGGTCGTACGCACGACTCTGCAGCCGGCCGAAGGAGATCAGCGGCTTGCAGATACTTGCAGCCTGATCGCCCCTCTGATGCGCGTCGTGTTGCATCACTCATGCCATCGGAGGGACAAATCATGCTGAGACAAGCCGTCATCCTCGTCGGTGGGCTCGGCACCCGCCTTGGCGAACGCACCAAATCCGTGCCGAAGCCGATGCTCGAGATCGGCGGCCGGCCGTTTCTCGACACGCTGATCGATGAACTCGCCCGCTATCAGGCCTTCGATGAGATCCTGTTGCTTGCCGGCCACAAGGCCGACATCGTCGAGAGCCACTACGCCGGAGCGGCGCGGGGCCGGGCAAAGATCGTCGTGTCGCGCGAAACCGAGCCGCTCGGTACCGGCGGCGCGCTCGTGAACGCGCGCGATCTGCTGCACGACCGTTTCCTGCTGCTCAACGGCGACTCGCTGTTCGACTTCAACCTGCTTGATCTGATCGCGCGTGCGCGGGACGGTCGGATTCACATGGCATTGCGCGACGGCGTCGTCGGGGACCGCTACGGGCGCGTCGCGCTCGAGGGCAGCGTGGTGCGCGATTTCATCGCCCCGGGTGCGGGCGCCACGGGGCCGGTCAATGCCGGGATCTACGTCGTCAAGAAGTCCGTTCTCGCCGATATCGCGAAGCTTCCCGCCTCCCTCGAACAGGACGTGTTTCCCGGCCTTGCCGCGCGCGGCGAGCTGCGCGGCACCGCCTATCGCGGCTATTTCATCGACATCGGCATCCCCGACGATTTCGCGCGCGCCGACCGCGAGCTGCGCGAGAAGCTGCGGCGTCCCGCCGTGTTCTTCGACCGTGACGGCGTGCTCAACCATGATTCCGGCTACACATTCGAGACGCACAAGCTCGAATGGATCGACGGGGCACGCGAGGCCGTGAAGGCCGTCAACGACGCCGGCCATTTCGCCTTCGTCATCACCAATCAATCCGGCGTCGCGCGCGGCTATTACGAGGAGCATCACGTCGTCACTCTGCACCGCTGGATGGCGGACCAGATGGCACTCGTCGGCGCGCATATCGACGCCTTCGAATATTGCCCCGATCATCCCGAGGGAACCGTGGCCCGCTATTGCCGCGTCAGCGACCGTCGCAAGCCGGCGCCGGGCATGATCGCCGACCTGGCGCAGCGTTTCCCCATCGACATGGCGCGCAGCATGGTGATCGGCGACAAGCCGAGCGACCTCGAGGCCGCGCAGGCTGCCGGACTTCCCGGCCATTTGTTCCAGGGCGGCAATCTCGAGTCGTTCGTAAGAGCGCGCCTGAACGCGGCCGGCAACACTTAGATGGCGCGTCAAAAACTGCTGCATTCCCGGGCATTTGTCAGCTTTCGCACCGCTGCTATGTTGCGCGCGACCGCCAGTATGCTATAGCGCCATCTTGTTGCGAAGACTGGCTTAATCGCCTTTTGGGGTCCGGCATGGCAGATCTGAGGGACGCCCGCGTCCTCGTTACCGGCAGCGATGGCTTCATCGGTTCGCATGTCGTCGAGGAGCTGGTGAAAGCCGGGGCCTGCGTCAAGGCGATCGTCTATTACAACTCCTTCAACTCGTGGGGCTGGCTGGACACCGTTCCTGCCGACATCATGAAGTGCGTGGAGGTGGTCGCCGGCGACATCCGCGATCCGCATTTCATGATCGCAGCCGCAAGCGGCTGCACCGACGTGCTGCACCTGGCGGCGCTGATCGCGATTCCCTTCTCCTATGTCGCGCCCGATTCCTATGTCGAGACCAATGTGCGCGGCACCGTGAACGTGCTCCAGGCCGCGCGCATGGCCGGCGTGCGGCGCTTCGTGCAGACCTCGACCAGCGAGGTCTATGGCACGGCGCAGACCGTTCCGATCAAGGAGGGCCATCCGCTGGTCGGCCAGTCGCCCTACTCGGCCTCGAAGATCGCCTCCGATCAGATGGCGCTATCGTTCCACGCCTCGTTCGACCTGCCGGTCGTGGTGATCAGGCCGTTCAACACCTATGGACCGCGGCAATCGGCGCGCGCGGTGATCCCTACCATCATCAGCCAGATCGCGACCGGCAAGCGCAGGATCCGTCTCGGCGCCGTCAGCCCGACCCGTGACTTCTCCTTCGTCACCGACACCGCGCGCGGCCTGATCGCAGGACTCACCGCTCCGGCCGAGCAGACCGTCGGCCAGACCATCAATCTCGGCAGCGGCTTCGAGATCTCGGTCGGCGCCACCGCGCAGATGATCGCCGACGTGATGGGGACCACGATCGAGATCGAGACCGACGAGGCGCGGCTGCGCCCCGCCAATAGCGAGGTCGAGCGCCTCTGGGCCGACAATTCCAAGGCGCGCCAGCAGCTCGGCTGGGCCCCGGAATTCGGTGGGATCGAAGGCATGCGCCAGGGCATCGTGAAGACGGTGAACTGGTTCACCAATCCCGTAAATCTCGGCCGCTACAAGGCGGACGTCTACAATGTCTGAGGCAATTGTGGGAACGGCCGCGACCAGATCCGACCTCTCTACGCGCACCTTCGATCCGAAGGCCGTGGTCGATGCCGTCCGGCGCGCCGCAGGCACGCCCAACGGCATCCTCGGCCTGCACGAGCCGGTGTTTGCCGGCAACGAGGTCGCCTATCTCGAAGAATGCATCAAGAGCACTTTCGTCTCCTCGGTCGGCCCGTTCGTCGACCGCTTCGAGCGGATGCTGGAGGAGGTGACGGGCGCCAAACGCGCGGTCGCCGTCGTCAACGGCACGGCGGCATTGCACGCCTGCTTCCGCCTCGCCGGCGTCGAGCCTGGCGACGAGGTCATCTCGCCGGCGCTGACCTTCATCGCGACCACGAACGCGATCGCCTATTGCGGGGCGGTGCCGCATTTCGTCGACAGCTCCTTCGCCACGCTCGGCATGGACCCGCGCGCCCTCGCCGCGCGGCTCGAGAGGATTGCCGAGCGAACGCCAAAGGGCGCGGTCAATCGCGAGACCGGGCACCGCATAGCTGCGATCTCGCCGATGCACACGTTCGGGCATCCCGTCGAGCTCGACGAGATCGCCGCGATCGCCCGCGACTGGGGCATCGCACTGGTGGAGGACGCCGCGGAATCCTTGGGCTCGACCTACAAGGGTCACGCCGTCGGATCGCAGGCGCGGCTCGCGGCGCTGAGTTTCAACGGCAACAAGATCGTCACCACAGGCGGCGGCGGCGCCATCCTCACCAACGACGAGGAGCTCGGACGCCGCGCCAAGCATCTCACCACCACCGCGAAGCTGCCGCACAAATGGGCCTTCGTGCACGACGAGATCGGCTTCAACTACCGCCTGCCCAACCTGAATGCCGCGCTCGGCTGCGCCCAGCTCGAGCAGCTCGACGGTTTCCTGGCAAGCAAGCGCCGGCTGGCTGCGGCCTATGAGCGCGTCTTTGCGGACGTTCCTGGCGTGAGCTTCTCGCGCGAGCCCGAGGGCACCACGAGCAATTACTGGCTGAACGCGATCCTGCTCGACGAGGCCCATGCCGGACGGCGGGACGACCTGCTGACGGCGCTGAACGAAGCCGGCTTCGGCGCGCGACCGGCCTGGACCCTGATGCACCGCCTGCCGATGTTCTCGGACAGCCCGCGCGGCGATCTCGCCACCGCCGAGTCGATCGAGCGCCGCCTGATCAACCTGCCGAGCAGCGCCAGCATCAGAGCCCGCGATGAATAGCGGCACGCGAAAGATCTGCTTCGTCACCGGCAGCCGGGCCGATTTCGGGCTGCTGGTCTGGCCGATGCGCGCGATCCGCGAGACGTCAGGCTTGAGGCTCCAGCTCATCGCCACCGGTATGCATCTCGCGCCCGAGTTCGGCTACACCTTCAACGCCATCCGCGACGAGGGCTTCGAGGTCGACGAGCGCGTCGAGACGCTGCTTGCCAGCGACACCGGCGCGGGCGTTGCAAAATCGGTCGGGCTCGGCGTGATCGGCTTTGCCGACGCGTTCACGCGGCTGCAACCGGATCTCGTCGTCGTGCTCGGCGACCGCTTCGAGATGTTTGCGGCCGCCCAGGCCGCGATGTTCATGCGGCTGCCGATGGCGCATCTGTTCGGCGGCGACGTCACCGAAGGCGCGGTCGACGAATCCGTCCGCCACGCCATCAGCAAGATGTCGCATCTGCATTTCACCAGCAATCAGGACTCGACGCGGCGCTTGATGCAGCTTGGCGAGCACCCAACCCGTGTCCACACCATCGGCTCGGTCGGCATCGACGCCATCAAGCATCTCGATCTGATGAACCGCGACGACATCGGCAACGCGATCGGGATGCCGCTCGGCGAGCGCAATGCGCTCGTGACGTTCCATCCGGTGACGGTCGAGGCCGGACGCTCGGCGGCCGAGCTGGATGAGCTGTTCGCGGCGCTGTCGAGGCTCGATCCCGGCTTTCGCCTCATCTTCACGCTCGCCAATGCCGATGCCGAAGGGCGCGCGCTGAACGACCGGACCAAGGCCTTCGCGGCCGGCCGGCCGAACACGATCGCGGTCGCGTCGCTCGGGCAGCTCCGCTATCTCAGCCTGATGAGCCAGGTGGACGTCGTGATCGGCAATTCGTCGAGCGGCATCCTCGAAGCGCCGTCATTCGGTGTTCCGACGGTGGATATCGGCGACCGTCAGAAGGGGCGCGAGCGCGCCGACTCGGTATTTCACGCCACGCCCGAGCGCGGCGCGATCGCCGCGGCGATCTCGCAAGCGCTTGAGCGGGGCCGCAAGGACACCGTCAATCCCTATGGCGACGGCGATTCCAGCCGGCGCTTTGCCGACATCATCGCGGCCATCCCGGATTTCGGCCAGCTCCTGAAGAAGGGCTTCTACGAAGCTCCCGCAAACGGAGCGCGGCCATGACGAGACACACGCTGATCATCGCGGAGGCCGGCGTCAATCACGACGGCAGCCTGGACAAGGCACTGGCCCTCGTCGATGCTGCGGCCGATGCCGGTGCCGACATCGTCAAGTTCCAGACCTTCAATGCAAAGGCGCTGGCGGGCGGAGCGGCGAAGAAGGCCGGCTACCAGCAGCGCACGACGGACGCCGCCGAGAGCCAGCTCGCCATGCTGGAACGTCTCGAGCTGCCGCAGGCTGCACATCACACACTGATCGCGCGCGCCGAGGAGCGCGGTATCGAGTTCCTGTCGACACCCTTCGACGACGCTTCACTCGCCTTTCTGCTGTCGCTCGAACTGCCGCGCATCAAGATCGGATCGGGCGATCTCACCAATGCCCCGCTGCTGCACGCTGCAGCGAGGGCCGGTGCGACGCTGATCCTCTCGACCGGCATGGCGACGCTCAGCGAGATCGAGGAAGCCCTCGGCGTATTGGCGCACGGCTACGCGCAGCGCAACGATGCTGCGGGCCTCGCATCTTTCCGCGCGGCGTGGCGCGATCCGGCAGCGCGCGCCGCGCTGGCGCGGCACGTCAGCCTGCTCCATTGCACGACCGAATATCCCTGCCCCATCGCCGATGTGAACCTCGCTGCGATGGCGACGATGCGGTCGGCGTTCCAGCTTCCGGTCGGCTATTCCGATCACACTGACGGTTTCGAGGTTTCGGTCGCCGCGGTCGCGCTCGGCGCGGCGGTCATCGAGAAGCACCTGACGCTGGATCGCAGCGCGCCCGGTCCCGACCACGCGGCCTCGCTCGAACCTGATGATTTCAAGCGGATGGTCGGCGCCATCCGCAATGTTGAGGCCGCGCTCGGCGACGGCGTTAAGGCACCGAGGGAGTCCGAGGTCGGCAATGTGCCGGTCGCGCGCAAGAGCATCGTGGCGGCACGCGCACTGAAGGCCGGCGAGATCATCGGCCCGGCCGACATCACCGCCAAGCGGCCGGGCACGGGGCGGTCGCCGATCGAGTACTGGTCCCTGATCGGGACCGCGGCACCGCGGGCGCTCGAGCCGGATGATCCGGTCTAGCGGCGAGGCTTGGCAGGAACCCCGCGCAGCACCGAGCCGGACGGCCATGAGCCGGTGACGACAGAGCCCATCGCGACCAGCGTATCGTTGCCGATGGAAATGTGATCGCGGACACGGCTGCCGAGCCCGACGAAGCAATTGTCGCCGATCTCGGCGCCACCGCCGACCACCGTTCCCGGCGAGAGATGGGTGTAGTGTCCAATGCGCACGTCGTGCTCGACGACCGCGCCCGAATTGATGATGCAGTGATGGCCGATCATGCTTCGCGCATTGACGATCGCGCCCGGCATGATGACGCAGCCCAGACCGATCGTTGCCGACGGCGAGACGAACGCGCGCGGATGGATCACCGACGCCCAGCGCGTCAGCTGCAGCCGGCCGATCATCTGCCGGCGCGCGGGCCCCGCCTGCATCGTTCCGACCCCGACCACGAAGGCGGCATCGGGATAGTTCGGCGCAACATCATCGGTTCCGAGATAGCGCGCATCGCCCAACGTTCCCGGCTGGCGATCGAGGAAACCGATGACGTTGAACTGGCCCGACAGAAGCGCTGCCTCGTAGACCATGAAGGCATGTTCGCCGCCGCCGATGATGATCAGATCGTCCATCGCGATTCCCCTGAGCTGCACCGATCTTAGCGGCCGGGCCCGGGCGCTTCAAACCGACCGATTGCGCCTGAAAACGCTTGAATTAACAAGGACAAGCCCGGGTCCCCTGACGGGGTTGACGCCGCCTCTCGCAGCCGCGATATAGCAGGCTCAGCCGTGGGCTGCCCACAAATCCGGCGTGTACGAGGCAGAATTGCCATGAAATCCTGGCGCAAGGCCATCGTCGGTACCCAGGCCAGTGTGGGCGAGGCCATTGCCGCGATCGAGAGCGGAAGCATCCAGATTGCGCTGGTGCTCGACGACCAGAACCGGCTGCTCGGCGTGGTCACCGACGGCGACGTCAGACGCGGACTGCTGCGCGGCATCGCCCTCACCGGGCTTGCGACCGACATCATGAACCGGACGCCGGTGTCGGCCCCTGCGACCTTGCCCCGTGAGGATCGCCTGCATTTGATGCGGCAGAGGTCGATCAAGCAGCTCCCGCTCGTCGACGAGGGCGGCCATCTCGTCGTGGTCGAGACGCTCGATGAGCTGCTCGAGCCGCGCCAGTATCAGAATCCGGTGCTGATCATGGCCGGCGGCCTCGGCGAGCGCCTGGGTGCGCTGACGCGCGACGTTCCGAAGCCGATGCTCAATGTCGGCGGCCGCCCGCTGCTCGAGACGATCGTCCGCAACGTCGTCCAGCAAGGCTTCGGCAACATCTTCATTTCGGTGAACTACAAGGCCCAGACGATCAAGGATTACTTTGCCGATGGCGTCGCCTTTGGCGCCAACATCCAGTACGTGCACGAGACCGAGCGCCTCGGCACTGCCGGTGCGCTCGGGCTGTTTGCAACACCGCCGGATCTGCCGATGATCGTCACCAACGGCGACATCCTCACCACGATCAACTACGGAGCGCTTCTCGACTTCCACAACGGAGCGCCGGCAGAAGCGACGATGGCTGTCCGCGAGCACAAGGTGCACGTCCCCTATGGGGTGGTGTCCACCACGGACGGATTTCTCCAGACCATTCGCGAGAAGCCGACCGAGAGCTGGTTCGTCAGTGCGGGCATCTATGTGATCGGCAGGTCGGTCTTCCGCCACGTCACGCGGGGCGTCAGCATCGATATGCCGACCGTGCTCGAGCGCGTGATCGCCGACAAGGGACGCGTCGCGGTCTATCCAATTCGCGAGTACTGGCTCGACATCGGCCGGCTGGAGGATTTCGAGCAGGCGCATGCGGAGTTTCACGAGGTCTTCCCGTGATCTCGACAACAGCCGTCGTGGTTGGCCTCGGCTCGATCGGCACAAGGCATGCGCGCGTCCTGCGCGAGCTCGGCCTTCGGGTCGCAACGGTCAGCCGGCGCGAAGGTGGCGACTACGGTTCGATCGCGCAGGCCGTTGCGGCGGCGCATCCGGACTACGTGGTGATTGCCACCGAGACGGCGCGCCATGCGGACAATCTGCAAGAGCTGGCGCAAACCGGCTTCCGTGGCAATGTCCTCGTCGAAAAGCCGCTTTTCGCAACGCCGGCACCGGCCCCGAAATATCCGTTTGCCCATGTCAGCGTCGGATACAATCTGCGCTTTGACCCAGTGATGACGGCGCTGGCGGACATGCTGCGCGGACGCGACGTGATCACGGTCGGCGCCTATGTCGGCCAGGACATCAGGGACTGGCGACCGGACCGCGATCACCGCACAACCGCCTCCGCCACGGCTGATGCCGGGGGCGGCGTGCTGCGGGATCTCAGCCACGAGCTGGACTATCTGCTCTGGCTGTTCGGGCCATGGCATCGCGTCGCTGCGCTTGGCGGCGCCTCCGGTGCGCGCGACATCGACGTCGACGACCACCTTGACCTGCTGCTCGATATGCAGCGGGCGCCGTCCGTCCACGTCCACATGGACTATCTCGACCGTCAGGGCGTCCGCCGCATTCGCGTCAATGTCGAGGACGACACCATCGAGGCCGATCTCGTCGGCGGCCGCCTCGCCGTCAACGGCAAGGCAAGGGAGATTCCCAGCGAGCGCGACCAGACCTACCGCGACATGCATGTCGCCGCGATGCAAGGCGCCAGTCCGGCCTGCTCCCTGCCGGAGGCCCTCGGCGTCATGCATCTGATCGACGCCAGCGAGCGCGCGTTGCGCAGCAAGACCTGGGTGTCGCCATGAGCCTTGTCTGTACCATCTGCGCGCGAGGCGGCTCGAAAGGTGTCGTCGGCAAGAACGCGCGCGATCTCCTGGGTAGGCCCGTGCTCGCGTGGAGCATCGAGCAGGCGCGCGAGACCGGCCTGTTCGACGCGATCGCCTTCAGCAGCGATTCGGACGCCTTGCTCGATGCGGCGGTGAAGGCCGGCGCCGATATCGCGGTCAAACGCCCCGACGAGATGGCGACCGACACCGCGCCGAAGCTGCCGGCGATCCGGCACTGCCTCGAGCAGGCCATAGCGCAAATGGGTCGGACGCCGGAAATTTTCGTCGATCTCGACGTCACTTCCCCGCTCAGGCTGGCCTCGGACATCACCGGTGCAGTGGCGTTGCTGCGCGAGAGCGGCGCGCGCAATGTCATCACCGGTGCGCCGGCGCGGCGCTCGCCGTATTTCAACCTCGTCGAGCAGCGCACCGACGGCAGCGTCGGCCTCTCGAAATCCGCCAATCCGCCGATCACCCGACGGCAGGATGCCCCGCGCTGCTTCGACATGAACGCGTCGATCTATGTCTGGCGCGTCGCACCGTTCCTGGAGCACCCCGCGGTGTTCTATCCGGATACGCGCCTGTTCGAGATGCCGGAAGAGCGTTCGATCGACATCGATTCGGATCTCGATTTTGCGCTGGTGGAACTGTTGCTCCGCCAACGAGTGCCGGCCTGAGGAGGCGCAAGCGATGACCACGAGCTTCAAGGCTCTGTTCGATCTGACCGGGCGTACGGCCGTCGTCACCGGCGGCTGCGGCATTCTCGGACGTCGATTTGCCGAGGGGCTTGCCGAGTTCGGCGCCAATGTCGCGATCGTGGATCTCGATCAGGCCGCGACCGACGCCGCGGCGGCCGAGGTCGCCTCACGCCATGCCGTCCGGGCCAGGGGCTACGGTTGCGACATCACCAATCCCGATGCGGTGCGCAAGACGGCCGATGCGATCGAATCCGACCTTGGCGCGGTCTCGATCCTGCTCAACAACGCCGCCAGCAAGACCCGCGATGTGGACGCCTTCTTCGCTCCGGTCGAGGCGTTCTCGCAGGATACCTGGCGCGAGATCATGTCGGTCAATCTCGACGGCATGTTCACCGTCGCGCAAGTGTTCGGCGGCCGGATGGCGGAGCGCGGCTACGGCGCCATCGTGCAGACCGCCTCGATCTACGGCCTGATGGCGCCCGACCAGCGCATCTACGAGGGCTCCGAATATCTCGGCCGCGCCATCAACACGCCGGCCGTCTATACGGCGTCCAAAGCCGGGGTCATCGGCCTGACCAAGCACCTTGCGACTTATTGGGCGGCGAAGGGTGTTCGGGTCAACACGCTGACCCCGGGCGGGGTGGAGAGCGGCCAGAACGAGACCTTCAAGGCGCGCTACGGTGCTCGCGTCCCGCTTGGCCGCATGGCGCGGGCGGATGAGATGGTGGGGACCATGCTGTTCCTGGTGTCCGACGCGGCCTCCTACGTGACGGGGCAGAACATCGCCGTCGATGGCGGATTGAGCGCCTGGTAACGAAACACCAATGATCAAGCGCCTGATCCAGAACACGGTGATTTCGGCGTTTGCCTTCGGCGTGGCCGCCTTGCTGGGCCTCGCAGTCATTCCGCTGATCATCGGAACCTGGGGCGTGACAGAGTTCGGTCTCATCGTCATTTCGCGGCTTCTGCTTCCCAGCGGCATGATGGCGGTGCTGGACCTCGGCCTGTCCGAAGTCGCCACCCAGGTCGTCGCGCGCGCGCGCGAGCACCGTAACTGGACCCAGGCCAGCCGCCAGATCGCCTTCCTGGGCGCGGCCTCCATCGCTCTTGCCTTGATCCTCAGCGCCGCGATCTGGCTCGCGACGCCGCTGTTCGTCATCGCGATGAAAGTTGACGCCGCACACCTCGATACGTTCGCCCGCATCATGCATTACACGGCCCTCGCGAATCTGATCTTCGTTCCGGCGCTGGTGTGGGAAGGCATTGTCAAAGGCTTCGAGCGCTACAACCTGCTCCGCGCCGCCGAGGTCACGTCGACGGCGGCCTATGTCGGCCTGACATTCGCAGCATCGTGGGCGGCGGCAGGCTTCGAGGTGGTCGCCTACATCTATCTCGCCACCCTGGTGGCCCGCGCCGTCGTCATCGGTATTGCCGCCTTCGTCGCCCTGCGGCACAAGCACGTGCGATTGCTGCCCTGGACCCGGGACATCCGAAAGGACATTCTGCATCGTTGCCTGCTGCTGCTGCAAGGCAAGCTGATGGGCGGCATTTCCGGACCGTTTCAACCGTTCCTGATCGGATTGCTGTTCGGCCCCAGGGCCGTCGGCACCTACGACGCGCTGGTACGATTGTCGCGGCTCTCCAAGGTTGTGGTCAGTCTCCTGACTTCCGCTCTGCTTCCGGTTGCCAGTCGGCTCGACGAGCGCGGCAGCGCCGCGTCGTTCCAGCGCCTCGGCGACCTCGGCGTCGTCATGATGCCGATGTTCGTCGTACCGCCGCTCGCCAGCACCGCTATCCTTTCGCCTCAAATCATGGAGGTCTGGATCGGCCCGCTTCTTGCGCCCTACGCGTTCTGGATGGGCCTCAGCTTCCTGGTTCCGATCTGCGCGCAATATGTGGCAACCGGCAGCCTGATCTTCCTGACGCGGCCCGAGGTGCAGGCCAAGCTCAATCGGCTGGTGGCCGTTCAGCTTCTGATCTGGGCGGCGATCTCCGCCGCGACACTGCATTTGTTCGCGGAACGCGCCCTGATACTTGGCCAGGTCATCGGCAGTATCGCCGTGCTTCCCTTGCAGTTGAGAGAGTTGCGCAGTGCACTCGAGCTCGATCGCAATCAGTTCGCGAAGATGATCGGAACCCAGTTCGCAATCCTCCTCCTGGCAAGCGTTTTTCTAGCAACAATTGCAGGTTACATTCGGTTCGACAGCGTGCTAAAGCTCGCGCTCGGTTCCATGGTTTTCTGTCTGGTGACCTGGGTGCTCCAATACTTCCTGGTGCTGGAGAAGCGGCACCGGAGTGTATTTCCCGCCGTCGGGCAATTGATGGGACTGACATCCAAAAGCAGTTGAATGAACATCCACGCGACAGATACGAAAGCGGTCACTCCAGGGTTCGCTCCGGCGTCTTTGTCGGACAAGGCCATGAGCTATGCTATCGACGCAGCAAGGAGCATTGGCCGTCTTGCCTTGCGCCGCGTGAAGCGCACGGCCGACATCGTCGATTCCGAGTATAATCTGACGCATTGGCAGCGGATGCTGTCAGAAAAGAAATGGACCAAGGCTGCCAACGTCGACGAGTTCCTGATACAGAAGAACCCCGCGCTGGGTCTTCGCAAGGTGGACAATCAGATTTGCAGGACCGCGGCTGACGACTACTATCGCTATCGCGCCAGAGCCCTCGCCGACCTGCTGGCACGGCATACTGGTGGCGCCACGGAGGTCATCGAACTCGGCGCGGGCTGCGGCATCAATCTGCTGTCGCTTCACCTCAGTCATCCCGACTGGAGGCTCCGCGGGTTCGACATCGCGCCGAACGGCATTGCTGCGGGCCGGGAGATCGCAGCACATTTTGGCCTTTCGGACCGGATATCGCTCGACAAAATCGACCTGACCGACAGCAACGACCCGAACTATCCCGCCATCAAGGATCAGGTCGTCTTCACGTACTTCTGCATCGAGCAAATCCCTTATGACGTGCGCAAGGTGGTGGACAACATCATTGCTGCGAGGCCAAAGCGCGTCATCAACATCGAGCCGACGACGGAGCTACTGAATCTCTCGAGCCCCCGAGATATCGTCAGCTTCCTCTACATCCGTTCGGTCGACTACCAGACGCAGCTGTTCTCGACGCTCGACGATTACGAGCGGCAGGGCCGCCTCCGCGTCCTGGCGCGCGAACGAATGCCGTTCGCGCCGACGATCCACAATGATGGTTTTTTGTATTGCTGGGAGCCCACATGACAGCCATCGACACGACGACTGATCGGCCCGCCCCGAGCAAGCCAAAGGTCAGCCAATTCCGTCGCCTCCTGTGGCATGTCAATCGCACTGATCTTGGATGGGCGATAAAGGCAGCTCTGACCACCTTGCAGTTGCCAGCGCGCGCCAAACGCATCGAGCTCCTCAATCGGCTTCCCTCGAAGCCCGAATGGTCCGAGGCGAGCCGCAAGCTGGCGGCGGACGGGTATGTCGACGTGTCCGAGCTCGTGGACCGCAGCCTCGCTGAAGCGGTCGCTGCGGTGGGCGAGGCCAAGGTGAGCCGGCTGAACGACCTTACCGGCAAGCAGCAGCTCGGGCATAAGTCCTTCTGGGTCAGTCTGCTGGACGAAGACCTCGTCAACGGCGCATTCGCGACCGACCATCCTTTCGTGCGCTACGCCCTACAACCGGCTGCACTGCGCATCATCGGCGACTTCATGCACGATCTGCCACAATTGTCGGACGTATTGCTGACGCTGTCGCAACCCACTCCGAACCAAGCACTGAGTTACTCTCAGCTGTGGCATCTGGATCACGACGACAAGCGCGTGTGCAAGCTCTTCATCTATCTCACCGATGTAAGGGACACGGCCGACGGTCCGTTCACGTTCATCCCGGCCGGCCCGTCGAGGCCTTTCCGCAACACGCTGAAGAGCCACATGAGCGACGCACAGGTGTTCGCCAAGACCGGTCCTGACGCGGTCAAGGAAATGATCGCGACGCGCCTGTCTTCCTTCATTGTGAACACGGCCCGCTGCCTGCACATGGGAAGCCGAATTCAGTCGGATCACAACCGCCTCCTCTACACGGCAACCTACATCCAACAGCCGCGCATCTTCCCCGAGCCGCCGCCGCGCTTCCGAGCGGCCGGCGCGCTGACGGAGCTCGAGCGCGCAGTAATGCGGCTCTGACGCGGCCGGCCGGGAGTCACATCTTGCGCATAGGCCTGGTGGTCGATCACCCCAAGCGTGACTTGCCGGGGGCGGTCATGCTCGGTTATCAACTCGCGCGACGCGGGGTCTCGGTCGTGCTGGTGCCGATGTACGAGCAGGCCGTCGATGTCCCACGGCTCGGGCTGGACGCACTGGTCGTCAACTACGCGCGTGCCGTCAATCTCGACCTGATGCGCAGCTTCGCCAAGGCGGGCCTCGCGCTTTACGTGCTCGATACCGAGGGCGGCGTGCTCGCGGAGAAAGGCGGCAATTCGCCACCGGCTATGGCGGCCCACATCAAGGGCAGCGGCTACGCGGACATCCTGACGGGCTATTTCTTCTGGGGCAGCCGGCTGCACGACGCCTTTCTCGCCGCCGAAACGATGAAGCCGGAGCAGCTTCACCTCACCGGATGCCCGCGCTTCGACTTTGCAGCCCCACGCTGGCGCACGCTGCTCGACGGCGAGCCGCGCGGCTACCTGCTCGTCAACGCCAACTTTCCGCTGGTCAATTCACGCTTCACCGGCAGGCCGGGCGGCGAGCGCGAAGCGATGGTGCGGGCCGGCTGGGACGGCACCTATGTCGATCGCTTCATCGCGGACCTGAAGCAGGTCTTCGCGAGCTATCTCGGCGAGATCGACCGGCTTGCCGCAGCGCGCCCCGACCGCAACATTCTCGTGCGACCGCACCCCTTCGAGAGCGAAGACGTCTACCGCAGCGCGCTCTCGCGCCACGCCAACGTCCTGATCGACGGCACCGGCAGCGTGCTCGACCGCATCCGCAATGCGGCCGCCGTCATTCATCTCAATTGTGGAACGGCCGTGGAATCGGTCCTGCTCGGCAAGCTCCCGCTCCAGCTCGAATACCTGAACACGCCAACGACCGCCGGCCATGCCGCGCTGCCCGCACGCGTGAGCCGGCCGGTCGCCTCGTTCGACGAGCTGCTTAGCGCCATCGACCATATCGAGCGCGAGACCGAGGCCTTCGATTTCGCCCGCGTTCACGCCGCCGATATCGAGGCATTCTTTCACCTGAACGACGGGCAAGCCGCCGAACGCGTCGCCGACGTCCTGACGCGCGCGCTGAACGCGCGCCGGCCCTACGTATCGCTGCTTGCCACCATGAAGGGCACGCGCGACAAGCCGAGCATCGGCCAGATCATCAAGGGCGCCGCCAGCGCCGCGCTCGGCTCGGCCGTCACCGAGCGGCTTCGCAGCCAATTCAATCCGGCCCGTCGCGACAAGCGGATCGCACCGTCCATCGTCCAGCCCCTGCTTCAGCGCATTGCCGCGCACGATCAGGCGAGCCCGTCGCAATATACGGCAAGGCGCGCACATTGCGCGATGACGGGCTTGCCGCTCGCGAGCATTGCGATCGAACACGCCCAATAGAGCCATGACAGCATCTGCGAAGACCATTCTCATCACCACGCTTGCCGAATACCAGACGCGGTTCTGGATTCCGGTGGCGCAACGCTTGCGCGCGGCAGGCCATGACGTGGAGCTGCTTGCCTTCGACGATCGCAGTGCCGAGATGTCGGTAGCCGAGGGCGTGCCGGTCACAAACATGTATCGCGAAGGCCTCAAGGCCGGCCCGTCGCCCGACGATCGCGGCGCCTTCGATACGCGCGTCGCATCTTACGGGTTGGACGGAACGAACTTCCTGTTCAGCCATGAGCGCTTCACCTTCGGGATCCGCGATAGCGCCGCCTTGCGCCGCCGCTTCATGATCTACGCCAACGCGATGGAGACGGTGCTCGACCGGCTGGAGCGGCAAGGCAAGCACGCGGAGCTGGTGCAGGAGCTCGGCGGCTTTCTCTCGGTGATCGCGAGCTTCTACGCCGCAAGGCGCCGCAACATCCGCAACTGGTTCATCGAGCCGTCGTTCTTTCGCGGCCGCATGTATTTCACGCCCGACACGCTCGGCGCGCCCGACGTGATGCCGACGCCGGCGGACACGGTTTCATCAGAGGTCCGCGCATATCTCGACGACACGCTGACGCAGCGCGCGATCGTCATTCCCAAGAAGGACCAGCATCATTATTCGGCGGCCTTCAAGAAGGTCGTCAATTTGCGCAACGCCAATCGTCTCGTCGAAAAGCTCTGGGACCAGTTCGCGCTCGGCAAGCACCAGGAATTCGGGCACAATCTGCGTCACGCTCAGGTGCATGCCGCGATGGCGCTTAACGCGACGCGGTTGCGCAAGCTCTACCAGCCGCTTCGCCAAACGCCCTTCGTCTACTATCCGTTCCACGTTCCGGCAGATATGGCGCTGACGCTTCGCTCGCCGGACTATCTCGACCAGGTCGCGACCGTCGACTTCCTGCTGCGCACGATCCCGGATTCGCATGTGCTGGTGGTGAAGGAGCATCCTGCCCAGATCGGGGCAATCTCGGCCGCCCGCCTGTTCGAGCTCGCGCACCGGTTCGACAATTTCGTGCTGTTGCCGCCGCAGACCAACAATTACACGGTGCTCGATCGCGCCGCTGCCGTCGTCTCCGTCAACAGCAAGTCGGGCGCCGAAGCGCTGCTGCTCGGCAAGCCGGTGGTGGTGATGGGCGACGCATTCTACCGCTCCTGTCCGCTGGTCTATGCGGTCGATCGTCTGGCCGACGTACCCGCACGGTTGCGCGCGGCGCTCGCCGCCGGGCCGTTCGATCCCGCCAAGGGCGCGCCCTATTTCGAGTCGGCCTGGCGACGGTCTTATCCGGGCGAGCTCTATGTCAGCGACACCAAGCTGCTCGACACCTTTGCGGCCTCCTTGCGTACCGCAATCGCCGCGCCTGACCGCGCGAACTGAACGGACCCGTCATGCCGCTCGTTTCGATCATCACTCCATCCTGGAACGTCGAAGGCCTGATCGAGGAGACGATCCGCTCGGTGCAGAGCCAGACATTCACAGATTGGGAGCTCTTGATCGCCGACGACTGCTCGACGGACAAGACCCCGCAGATCATCGCCGGCATCGGCGAGCGCGATCCGCGCGTCAAGCTGATCCGGCAGGCGAAGAATGGCGGCCCGGCGCTGGCGCGACAGGCCGCGATCGACCAGGCGAAGGGCCGCTATCTCGCCTTCCTCGACAGCGACGATCTGTGGCTGCCCGAGAAGCTCGAGCGGCAGCTCGCCTTCGCAAAGGCAAAGCAGGCCGCACTCAGCTACACCGCCTTTCGCCGCATCAACGACACCAACACGGTGACTGGCCGGCTGATCGAGGTGCCGGCCTCGCTCGCCTATGGGCAGCTCCTGAAGAACACTGCGATCGCGACGCTGACCGCGATGGTCGACCGCGAGATCGCAGGTCCCGTCGCTATGAAGAACGAGGGCTACGACGATTTCTGCCTGTGGCTCTCGATCCTCAAGCGCGGCCATACCGCACACGGCCTCAACGAGGATCTGGCCCGTTACCGGGTCAGAGGCTCCTCGGTCTCCAGTCGCCCGCTGCGCTCGGCCAAATGGGTCTGGCAGATCTATCGCAATGTCGAGCAGCTCTCCTTGCCCCGGTCGGCCTGGTGCTTTGCCCATTGGGGGGCGCGGGCCTGGCTGAAGCGGCGGGAGTTCTAGACGTATGGCGGGATCCAACTGAAAAAAGTGCCAAAACAACCCCATGCACAGTAGGGGTACTTTAACACCTCCATCCAAACCCATTTGGCTATTGGCGAGTCCGGCCGTTGCCGATACCACTCAGCCTGCTCCCCGCGGACAATCTGGAACCGATCATGCCGTTTGAAAACTACAGGAACAGCCGCATCCTCGTGACCGGGGGCGCCGGGTTCATCGGTTCGCACCTCTGCGAGCGGCTGCTGGATGCCGGCGCCGAGGTGGTGTCCGCGGACAATTATTTCACCGGCAGCCGACGCAACATCGCCCATCTGATCGCAAATCCGCTGTTCGAGGCGGTCCGGCACGACGTCACCTTCCCGCTCTACATCGAGGTCGATGCGATCTTCAACCTGGCCTGTCCGGCCTCACCGATCCACTACCAGCGCGATCCCGTGCAGACCACCAAGACATCGGTGCACGGCGCCATCAACATGCTGGGACTCGCCAAGCGCCTCAAGGCGCGCATCTTCCAGGCTTCGACCAGCGAGGTCTATGGCGATCCGCTGATCCACCCGCAGACCGAGGATTACTGGGGCAACGTCAACCCGATCGGCATCCGTTCCTGCTACGACGAGGGCAAGCGCTGCGCCGAAACGCTGTTCTTCGACTACTGGCGCCAGCACAGCCTGCCGATCAAGGTCGCGCGCATCTTCAACACCTACGGCCCGCGCATGCAGCCAAATGACGGTCGCGTGGTCTCGTCCTTCATCGTCCAGGCGCTGAAGGGCGAGCCGATCAGCGTGTTCGGCGACGGCGGCCAGACCCGCTCGTTCTGCTATGTCGACGATCTCGTCGAGGCCATCATGCGGTTGATGGTGACTGGGGAAGACGTCACCGGCCCGATCAATCTCGGCAACAATTCCGAGTTCACGATTCGCGAGCTTGCCGAAAAGGTCATCGAGCTCACCGGCTCGCGCTCCAAGCTCGAGTTCAAGCCGCTGCCGCAGGACGACCCGCGTCAGCGCCAGCCCGACCTCGCCAAGGCGAAGGCCGTGCTGAACTGGGAGCCGAAGGTTGCGCTCGAAGACGGGCTGAAGGAGACGATCGCTTACTTCAAGCACTCGCTCGAAATCGCCTGATCCCGCTCGCGGGCCATTCCCGTCACTGCGGATAGCTGCAATTTAGTCGCCAGGATGGGACATCGGCGAATCAAGACAGAGATGTTTGCCGGAGAAGCCTCGCGGAAACGACATCGCCTTCAGGTCAGCTGGAAATCGAAATCGTGACGGGCCTGGAGAAAGTCGGCCAGAATGTCGATTGCAGCCGTGCCGTGACTGTCCGCCGGTGGAGTCCACTGATCCGACGCGGTCCACGGATCGGCTGGTGCCGGGATAAAGTCCGGCGGCTCGGATGGAGCAGTCAGCGACGCCCCGCTTTGGGTGAAATCGAACGCGAAACCATCGCCGGATGTCGGCGCAGCGCCCACCGTGCCGTCGCCGTTGAGGTCCTGCTGGAGCGTCGGCTCCAACGCTTTCAGAGACGGATCGGACCCGAGCACTTCCGGAGCCGCGGCAAGGGTGGTCAGGAAGTTGCCGTTCGCGTCCGTGCTCCAGACGGAATAATGGGCGTTCGCCGAATTCTTCCAGACCACGTCGTAGCCGCCACTGGACACCTGCTCGGCAGCAATGACGGACCACGTCGTGTAATTGGCCGTGTCCACCACATTGCCTTGGTATTTCAGCGTTGGGCCGACGCCGGTCGAGATGTTGGTCAGATAGTAATTGCCGCCGGACACCACCACGCTGGTCGATCCCAACGCCTCGATCGTGACGGGGCTGGCAATCGGCACTCCGATCGTGCCGTCGCCATTGAGATCCTGCTGCAGCGTCGGCTCCAGTGCTTTCAGGGT